>NZ_JAJPGQ010000009.1:0-1569712 GCF_054189285.1 Streptomyces sp. MAI_2237
TCCTCAACGTCGCCAGCGGCTTCGGCGGCCTCCACACCGGCCACCCTCCTCACCCGCCCCCTCCTCCAGGCCACCCAATGACCCCCACCACCCTCACACCCACACCCCCAGCAACCACACCCCCGGCAACCACAACCCGGACGCCGCGAGAACCCCCCACCACCCCAGCGCCCCGGCGCCCCCGGCGCGGGCGGCGCGGGCGGCGCGGCGGCGCGGGCGGCGCGGGCGGCGCGGGCGGCGCGGGCGGCGGCGCGGAGACAGCCGCGGCCCGGCACCGGTCGCGGGCGGCGGGCGGCACCGGCGAGTGGTGGTCACCGGGATCGGGGTGGCCGCGCCCAACGGGCTGGGCGTGGACGCCTGGTGGCAGGCACTGCTGGCCGGCCGCAGCGGCATCGGCCCCATCACCCGCTTCGACCCTCCCCCTACCCCGTCAAGATCGCCGGCGAGCTGCCCGGCTTCGTCGACGAAGAGCACATCCCCAGCCGGCTGCTGCCCCAGACCGACCGGATCACCCGCATCGCGATGATGGCCGCCCAGGAGGCCCTCACCGACGCCGGCGCCGACCTGGACACACTCCCGCCCTACAGCGCCGGAGTGATCACCGCCAGCAGCGCCGGCGGCGCCGAAACCGGCCAACGCGCACTGGCCGCCCTATGGGGCCGCGGCCCGGCCCACGTCAGCGCCTACCAGCCGGCCGCCTACTTCCACGCCGCCGGCCCCGCCCAGATCGCCATCCACCACCACCTCAACGGCCCCGCCTCCACCATCATCAGCGAACAGGCCGGCGCCATCGACGCCCTCGCCCGCGCCCGACGCCGCATCCGCCACGGAGCCACCCTGATGATCACCGGCGGCATCGACTCCACCCTGTGCCCCTGGGGATGGGCAGCCCACCTCGCCGGCGGACACCTGAGCCCCACCCCCGACCCGACCCACGCCTACCGGCCCTTCGACACCCACGCCGACGGCCACCTCATCGGCGAAGGCGGCGCCCTCCTCGTCCTCGAAGACACCCACCACGCCGCCCGGCGCGGCCACGCCGGCTACGGCATCATCGCCGGCTACGCCGCCACCTTCGACGGCCCCGGCCAGCCCCGCCTGCAACAAGCCTGCGAACTCGCCCTCCACGACGCCCACATGACACCCGCCCACATCGACGTTGTCTTCGCCGACGCCGCCGCACACCCCGCAGCCGACCACACCGAAAGCACCGCCCTGACCACCCTGTTCGGCCCCCACGCCGTCCCCGTGACCGCCCCCAAAACCATGACCGGCCGCCTCGGAGCCGGCGGCGCCGCGCTCGACCTCGCCGCCGCTCTGATGGCACTACGCCACCGCATCATCCCCCCACCACCGCCACCACCCACCCCGCCCCCACCCACCACCTCGACCTCGTCCTGAACACCCCCCGCCCCCACCCCCACCTGACCACCGCACTCGTCATCGCCCGCGGCCACGGCGGCCACAACACCGCAACCATCCTCACCACCACCCCCTAACCCCCAACCCGGCCCCAACCCGCCACCCCCAACCCCCAACCCCCAAAAGCGAGGACGCGGCACCCCACGGGCCAGGAACACGGCACCCCAGGGGCGAGAAACGCGGCATCGGCGGCGGGGCCGGGGGCAAAGCCCGACAGGAATCCGCCGCCGGAGACACCACAGCACCGACGGCAAGACCGCGCAGGGCCAGCAGGCCAGGGCCGGGACGACGGACCGACACCACGGCCCCGCCCGCCCGGAAACGAGGACCGCCCCACCAGGCACCGGCCGCCACACAACTCCCCCACCCGTCGCACCACCAGCAGCGGCCGCCAGCGCCGCGACCCCGCAGGCACGCCAAGGGCGTTCTCCAAGCGTGCGGGCCCCTCAGGCAGCGCCCCGCCCCACCACCGTCAACACCACCGGATAGCAGCGGCCGGGACGTTGCCGTGCGTCAAGGGCGGACTCAGTGAGCTTGCGCCACCGTGAAATCGAACCTCAAGAGCCGCTGTGACCGGTTGGCGCAGTGACCGTGCCGGCCCCGGGCAGGAAGCCCGCGATGAACATCACCTGAGGAGATCACCTGTCGGCTCGAGTCGAGTCGAGTCGAGTCGAGTCGAGTCGGGTCGGCTCGGGTCGGCTCGGGTCGGCTCGGGTCGAGCCGGGTCGAGCCGGGTCGGGTCGAGCCGGGTCGGGCCGGGTCGAAGCAAAACGCGATGCAGCAGCGTCGGCGGATGTGCGAGCCTCTTTCTCCCCGACGCCGGCCGAGAAGACGCTGATGACCCCCGATGACGCCCTCAAGCAGCTCAGCCACCTCGCGCGCGAGCGAGCCTTCGGCAGGCACGTCGGATCCGGCCGGCTCATCCAGGCAGGGCTCGACGCGCTCCTCGCCGACGTGGTCGAGCGCGGCGGCATGGCCGACCGCGACGAACAGTATGAGTGGCATCTCCTTGCCGCCTGGCCGATCCTCAATGCGAGCCAACGACCGCTGCCGGAAAGCGCCCACACCTGCATGCTCATGGCCTGTTGGCCGAGATAGTCCAGTGGCTCAAGCACGCGCCCTTCCCCGCAGCCGGCACTGAGATACGGACCGAGGCCCACGACGAACACATGGCCCCATCGAGTCGCCAGACGTGCCACCAGCCCCTCGAGACAGGCCTGCAGTCCGGCTTCGGCCTCACCCCAGGGCTGCCCGTCGTCGTCATCCCAAAAAGCCCGACTGCCCTGCAGTACACGCACCTGATGCTCTGGCCCACCGCCTCCGAAGGCGTCGACGTAGGTCGGCTCCGGGAACGGCTGCACGGCCGACACATCAATCGTCGAAAGGTAGTCCTCGGCGGCCATGGACACAGGCCACGGGACCGGGCAGAGACCCATGGACTGTGCCGCACCGACCGATGCCCGGCCCGGAACTCCTAGCTCGTCGCTGTGACGACGTGGTCGATCGCGGTCGCGACGTCCTCGGCGACACGGGTGGGCCGGTAGGAGTCCCGGGCCCACGTCTGTCCGTTCGACACCCACACGCTGCGAAGCCCGAGCGCGATGGCGCCGGCGATGTCGGCATGCGGGCAATCGCCGATGACCCACGCACCCGCGAGGGACGCTCCGACGGCATCCGCGGCAGCGTGGAAGATTCCCGGTTCCGGTTTCTTGCGGCCGACCGCCTCGGAGATCACCCAGCCCTGGACGAGCCGGTCAAGTCCGGTGTGACGGATCTTGGCCTCCTGTTGGGCAGTGCGGCCGTTGGTGACGATCACGCAAGTCCAGCCGCCGGCCACTGCGTTGCCCAGGGCCGCGCGGGACACGTCGGCCAGGACGACGCGATCGGCAGCGCCATGGTCGAGCAGGGCATGGACGGCTGTCGTGGGCACCGTGTCTCGGTACCGCCCGGTCAAGGCCGCGGCGACATCGCGGCGGGCGGTATAACCGCCGGCGTCGAGAGCCATCACCCACGTGAGATCGGCGTCGGGCAGGCGATGCTCGGTGAAAAATGCGGCCACCGCGTCCCGGAAGGCGGCATCGCGGTCGACCAGGGTGTTGTCGAGATCCAGCATCAGCAACGGCATGACCGGCACTAGATCACGGGCGATGACCTCGAGGCAGCTGCGTTTGTCATCCAGGGCCCACGTGGTCGGCGAGGCAGATGAGGATCGCCTCGAAGCCCTGGCCGAACCCACCGGGAAACACCACCACGGCATGAAAATCCGATGACGGCTGCGGATCACCAGCACCCACCGCGAGTGAGGGCTGACGAAGAACGTCGACCAACCGCAGAAACGTGTCCCGGCCGACCCTCGCCCCGAAAACACCGACCAGCCGGGCACCGGCACAGCCGGCCAGAGCGAGACCGGGCCTCGGCCAACACCGACCGCATTCCTTCAGTCCGCCGGCTGCATCGGCGGGGCAGGCCCACCACCTGCCCGACAGCGGCCGGAAAACCACAACGCCCCGGGGGGCACGAAGACACCAGGCGGAGCGATGCCAGCGGGTACGGGCCACCAGGGCAGGCCCACCACCTGCCCGACAGCAGCCGAAACCGCAACGCCCGGGGGCACGAAGACACCAGGCGGAGCGATGCCAGCGGGTACGGGCCACCAGGGCAGGCCCACCACCTGCCCGACAGCAGCCGAAACCACAACGCCCGGGGGCACGAAGACACCAGGCGGGGCGATGTCAGCGGGTACGGGCCACCAGGGCAGGCCCACCGCCTGCCCGACAACGGCCGGGAAACCGCAACGCCCGGGGGGGGACGGGGACACCGGGCAGGGCGGGGCGATGTCAGTGGGTGCGGGCCACCAGACGGCGCCCTGCCCCGCCGCCGGCGGAGGCGGGGGCGGGGGCGGTGGGGGTGTCGGGGCGGACCATGAGGATGGAGCGCTGCAGCCGGCTCAGTGCCGAGGACGGCTCCAGGCCCAGTTCGGAGACGAGAGTGGAACGCAGCCGGGTGAAGACGTCCAGTGCCTCGCCGCGCCGGCCCGAGCGGTGCAGGGCGAGCATGAACTGGCCGTGCAGACTCTCATGCATCCGGTACTGGTTGACCAGCACCGTCAACTCCGGCAGCAGTTCCCGGTGGCGGCCCAGGCGCAGATCGGCCTCGATACGCTGATCCAGCGCGCACAACCGGGCCTCCTCCAGCCGCTTGGTCTCCATCGCGATCAAAGGGCCGGCCTGGATATCGGTGAGCGCGGGCCCCCTCCACAGCGAAAGCGCATCGGCCAGCCGCCGGGCGGCACCGGCGTAGTCCTCCCCGTCCATCGCCCGATACCCGGCCCCCGCACGCCGCTCGAACTCCCGATAATCCACCCCTCCATCACGGCTCTGCAGCCGGTAACCGCCCGGCACGGTGGCCAGCACGTCCTTGGGCGTGCAGCGCTCCTGCCCACCCCGCGCCAGGGCCTGCGCCAACAGATCCCGCAACTGCAAAACATAGGTCTGCAGCGTGGTCCGCGCACTGCGCGGCGGCTCACTCCCCCACAACTCCTCCACCAAAGCAGACACCGGAACCACCTGGTCGGCATGCAACGCCAGCAGCGCCAGCACCTGCCGCGGCTTGGGCGCCGTCGGCACGACCGACACCCCGTTCTCCCCTATCGCCAGCACCCCGAGCACTTCGATGTCCACATCGTCCCCCATCCGTCCAGGCCGGAGACCCGCCCGGTACACGGCCCGAGCACTGTGGCCGCCGGCGCGTGTGCTCCGCTGCGTCTGACCCCACCAATAAAAAAACAGCACAGTCGGTTTGTCAATGGAGGTCGGACTCACGCCGCCCCCACCCAACAGAACCAGCCAACCCCCACCGAACACCCACCCCCACCACCCACCCAAAACACCAGAAAACCCCAGACCGAACCCCCCATCCCACCCCCACCCCCACCACCCCACCCCCACAACCACGCCACCCACACCCCCACACACCAACGACCGAAAACACCCCCCACCCCCACACCAACCCCCCACCCCCACCCAACCAAACACCCAGGAAAAGCAACCAGAAGCAGACCACCCCGCCCGATCCACCAACCGACGCCCCCACCAGCCACGGGACATCAACCGCCGCCGGAACCGAGCGGAGCGCGGGCCGGCCGTACCCGCTCCGTTTGGTGCCAGCCCCCTCTCTTGGCCGCCGGGTCGGTTCCCGCTGTTCCCGGCGCCTGTCGCGGTGCGGCCTCGCTCGCTCCGTCAGTCGTGGGGGCCGCTGTGTCCGGTCTGGCCTGTGCCCCCCTGTTCCGCTCCGCGCTGTCGCGTGTCATCCGCCCGCCTGGCCGTCTGGCTGGTCTCGTCTCGTTCTGCACTCCCGTCGGGGCTGCCGGCCAAACGGGGAAACGATCGAGCCGCGCCGCCCGGCCCTCAACCAGAACAAGAACGCCACGTCACCCCGGCGGGCGGGGACAGCCGTACTCACGTGGGGCCTTAAACTTTGGATGGTGTCCCGCCGAGTGGTGTAGCCGGCCCAGGGTCGTGAACGCGCGGGTATCTGCCCGGGGCGTGCCTCCATCGGCGATGAGCGCTCCCTGAGCAAGGGCAGACCATCGCGCAACTCTCCCTGGTGAACGGGTAGTTCGACCGGAAGAGCACGCGATGACCTGGGCCACGACGCAGCAGCGCGGCGCGGTCGAGGTATGGCCAGGCAGTCCGCTCCCTCTGGACCCGCACCGCCTGCTCGGCCGCCCTGCCAACGCCTGCCGGCGAGGGATCCGTCAGCCGACGCGGCTCAGCGTCTTGCCGGTGGCGGGCCCGACAGCCTCGTACACCAGGCCCAAGCCGCTGACGCCATGCCCTGAGCCGGAGAACACGTGGCCTTCCACATGCTGCCATCGAGCAAAGTCCTGGCGACCTGTTCCATTCGGGCAGCGTCGCGAACGTTGCGGGTCGTGCCTCGAAGATCGTGCGATGGGCCGGTCCCCGGCCTCGGTCCTGATGTCAAGACGCGCAGGACCCGGCGAGGGTCCCGTCCCTGCGACTGTCCGTGTCACTGTCTTGCAAGGATCACTCAAGGCCAAGTACGGCATCGGCCACCAACACACCCGGGCCGGCGGCGTGCGCCTTGAGAATGACGAGGAGATCTCCGGGCGCGGCCGGCTGGATCTCCATGAAGGGCAGGACCCGGGCGTCCTCGTACACCCGGCTGGCGCGCACCCGGCCTGCGACGATGTCACAGAAGACGCAGGCCGCCGGATCCGCAGCGAACAATCCCATACGGCCAGCATGCGGCATTGTCCCTCCCCCTGCCCCCTCGTGCACGAGGGGGTGAGAGCCAGTGCCGAGGATGACGCGGCCGACCGTGTCCCACAGCGGTACCGATGCGGAGACCGGCGTTCCGCACCCGGGACTGCCGGCCGCCGCTCAGGCGCGGCGCACCCGCCAGAGCCATGTCGCCGTGCCGGCCAGCAGCGCGAGCGTCACGAGGTTGGCCACCAGGGCGGGGGTGGTGCCGGCCACGGCGCCTGACAGATTTCCGGCCGCGATGACGGTGCTCGGCAGGACGGCGCTAAGCAGTACGCCGGTGGTCTTCTGAACGGCGCTCCAGTGCACCGAGGTGCAGAGAAGCACCGCACCGATGACGCGGAACAGGACGCCGAACAGCGGCCCGGGCAGGTCGGGGAAGATCATTATGAAGGGCAGCGAGAGGGCGAGCATCAGGAGCGGGACCAGGGGGTGCACCTTGCCGCGCCGGGCGGGTGCGCCGGCACCGCTGGGGACCGGGGTCCCGGCGGTGTCGTACCCCGACTCGGCCAGCGCCGTTGCCGCGATCGTCCGAGGGTCCCCCAGCTCCGCGAGGATCTGGCCGATCGCGACCTCGGGGCGTTCGGTGCGCGTCACCTCGATGTGTTCGGCGAGGTCGGCGAGGAGTTCCTGGCGACGGTCGGCGGGGAGCGCACAGCTCTCGCGCTCGACGGCGGAGAGGTAGTCGCGTACGGGATCGGCAGAGGTCTTCACGTGGGGTCTCCGGTGGAGGGGCTTGGGGTGTCCAGGAAGGCGTCGACGGCGTTGCGGAAGTCGGGCCAGATACGGGTGAACTCGTCGAGGGCGGCCCGGCCGCTGTCGGTGAGCGAGTAGTAGCGACGGGGCGGGCCGGAGGCGGATTCCTGCCAGGTGGTGGTGACCAGGTTGTCGCGGCGGAGCCGGGAGAGCAGCGGGTAGACCGTGCCCTGGCTGGTGGCCAGGGCACCGGATTCATCCAGGGCCTGGAGGAGGTCCACGCCATAGCGGGGGCGGTCCCGCATCAGCGCGAGGACGCAGTACTCCAGGACGCCCTTGCGCAGCTGGGCCGCCGCCCGGGCCCGCTTGGTCGAATCACCTGGTTCCATGCGTTGCAAGATACATTGCGGGGCAAGTGAAGGGAAGTTCAGGGACCGTCAGGCGCGCATCAGGTCTCCCACCTGCGCGAACGCCACATCAAGGCAGTCATCCCGGAGAAGGCCGACCAGGCCGCCAGCCGCATGAGGACGGGTTCCGGGGGCCGGCCCGTCGGCACGACGCCGACCTCTGCACGGAGACGACACCGTCGAGCGGCTGCGCCGTACGAACGGCTCACCCTCACCGAAGCAGAGGCGGGTGTCCGTGACTGTCATGGCCTGCTCAGTGCCCCAGGTAGTGGGATCGCCGAAGACGAACTCGCCGCCGTGCTTGGGCGGTCGGCCGCCCTTGGGGTCGTAGACCCGCGGCGGTGTCGGTCGACGCATCACGCGGTCGGAACGGAGCCGGCCGAGGATCTCGACGGGCAGGTCGCCCAGCAGGTGAGCGATGCGTGGTGCGTCATATCCGGCGTCCAGCACCACCAGGACCTCCGGGGCGCCTGGCTTCCACTGGCCGACCGCGACGAGCCGCTCGACGACCTCGCGGAGTTGGACCGTGGTCACCGCGGCGACGTCCGCGCCGGGCTCCAGACGGACCGCGTCCAGGACTGCCGTCCACGACGTCCGGCCCGTCTCCAGCGCGGCCGCGATCGAGTACGGCCAGCCGGGCACCATCTGGTGCTTACCTTCGCCCCGGCCGAACGTGTGGCAAAAGGCCCGGTCAGGGCAAGTGTTTGCGTCCGGCCGCAGCCATGGCGAGACGTCCGCAGCCAGCACGATCCGACCGTCCGCCGCCCTCGGCAACGGCATCGAGCCCAGCGCGCGACGCAGCCGAGCCACGTCGATCCGGCCCTGGTTGAGACCGCCGTACAGGGCCCCGTGCCCGCGGCGGTGCTCCGGCGCGAGTGCCAGATCGACCAGCGTCCGCACCGGCCCATCCGTACACAGCAGCGCGTCGCCAGCTCGAACAGCGCGTCGCCCCGCGCGGTCAGACACCCGTACAACTCTGTCCGGAAGCGTGACACTTCCGCGAACGCATCCCGCAGGACGTCCTGATGCCCCAAACTCACGACCACGGCCTTCGTGCTGGTTCCTCTGCCTCTGTGACGGAGCACAGGATCAGACGGAGGTCGCCTTCATGTCCGCTGAACTGCGAAAACGCTGATCAAGTTCGAGTCACGTTCGATGCCGGACCTTAAATGACAGGCCAAGTACCTCTTTCTAAGCCTCGGTGAGCGTCTGACCAGCTCAGAAATCGAACGGGCCTTAACTCAGCGACCGGCTGTCCTTGAACGGGCTAGGAGACGAGCTTGAAGGCGGGGATGGATGCTGCAGACATGGGGATCACGCCGACGACGGGACCGAGTTATGAAGGTGTCAGGGACCTGATCGTGGAATTGCTTGTAGGTACCGAATAGAGATGTCGTTGTTCAAGTGACTTGTCATCAACTTGTCGTTCGGTCCAGCCGCTAATGGCCGGCGAGGATCTCATCAAGAACGAACGATGCATCCGTCGGCAGGCCCTCGCCATCGCGCACTGCTCCGGCGCAGACGACCACGTCCTTCCAGAGCGCCCAGCCTTGTCCACGCTCCCAGGTCGTCTTGTCGACCCCTAGCCGATCGCGGAACGCGGCCCGGCTCTTGCCTGTGAGCATCGTCCAGGCGATCGACAGATCGCAGGCCGGGTCTCCGACTCCGCAGGTGCCGAAGTCGATGACGGCCGCGAGCACACCGTCCTTCACCAGAAGGTTCCCCAAGGCCATGTCACCGTGGAACCAGACTGGCTTACCGTCCCACGAGGCTCGCAACGCCCGTTCCCAGATCTCCTCGGCGGCCTCGGACCGGATCAGGCCGTCCAACGTCTCCAGGGCTGTCCGGGCCCACCCGTCATAGGTCGTCAGTGGTCCGCCTCGAAACCAATTGTGTAGTCCCGGGCCCGGTCCGCCTGCCGGGTCAATCCGCTGCAGGGATATGAGGAACTCCGCAAGGTCGACGGCGAACGCCGTCATGTCCTCGATGACGGCACGGGTCGCAGGCTCGCCACCGATCCACCGATAGACCGACCAGTTGTGCGGAAAGTTCTCATCGGACACGCCTCTGGCCAGCGGAACCGGAACCTCCAACGGCAACGAGGGTGCGAGAACCGGCAGCCACCGGTGCTCCTTCTCCACCGCCAGCGCGTACTCCTCGGCAGTCGGTAGCCGCACCAGCATCTCGTCACCGAGGCGAAAGGTGCAGTTGTCCCAACCCTGCGCGTTGACCGGCCGGACCTCAAGGTCGGACCACTGCGGGAACTGCGCGGCGATCAACCTGCCCGCCACCGCGGCGTCGACTGGTTTTCGGTCCGGCAACGGCAGAACCTCGGGCGTCTCGTTCATCGGAGGCGACCGTAGGACGCCCCATCAGATCACCACAAGCGAATTCCGATCGCCCTCAAGGGGCCCATCAGCTATGTCACCGCGTTTCAAGCGTCCCGGGGCGACATCGGGTTTCAGCTGGAGATCGGCGGCATTGACTTCGAGGTCTGGGTTGAGCCCGCGTTGAGGTCTCTTCGGGGCGAGGATCGGTGCAGGTGTCGAGGTTGGGCCAAGGAGATGATGCTGGCTTCGAGAACGATCAGTCCCGTGCTGCTTCTCTGGGAGCGGGCTGGCCGCTGCGGCGGGAGGTCCGGTGGATGATGTACCTGGTCATGATGGTGATCGCGGCCCAGGTGATCAGTGTTTCCGAGTGCTGGACGAGCCGTTCGTAGTCCCGGGCGTGACGGCAGGCGTGCATGATCCAGGCGAGCAACCTCTCCACCACCCAGCGGCGAGGCAGGACGACGAACCCTGTCGCGTCCTTCGGACGGCTGACGGTCTTGAGGGTGAGACCAAGGTGATCCTTCGCCCAGGTCACAAGCTTGCCCGCATAGGCGGAGTCCGCCCAGGCGATCGCGATCTCAAAGTGCATGAGCCGCAGCCGGAACAGGACTTCCTTCGCTGTGTCGCGGTCGGTCATGTCGGCCGGGGTGACCATGAAACAGCGTCAGGCCCTGGGTATCCACGACAAGGTGGCGCTTGCGGCCGTTGATCTTCTTCGCGCCGTCGTAGCCCCGGCTGTCCTTGCCGACGGTCTCTACGGCCTTGACGGACTGGGAGTCGATGACGGTGGCGACCACGCCGGGGGCCCGGCCCATCTCGCGGCGGATGCGTTTGCGCAGCTGGTCGCGGATCTGTCCGATGACGCCGACCGCGGCCCAGCGGGCCATGAAGCCGTAGCAGGTCCACCAGAGCGGGAACCCTTGGGCAGGGCTCCCCATTTTGCAGCCGATGTCGACGACGTAGCGGATCGCGTCGACGATCTCGAGCCGGGGGTGCCTCTCTGGGCGTCCCCCTTGAGGACGCCCAGGCTGGCGGCGGAAGCAGGGGCTCGATGAGCGCCCATTCGTCGTCGAAGGTGTCGGACGGATAGCAGCGGCGCCGCGGCAACGTGAAACTCACCCGGGACGCTGTTCCCCGGGACCATGCGCCAGCCCCTCGGATCACCCATGACTGCTGGAACCGATGGCCAGACGCTGCCGCCGAACGTGCACAAAGCCACGAGGGGCGCCGACCCGAGCCGGGCCGCCACCTGCGAGCATCCGGCCGTCAGTGATGACCTGGCCGTGGGGGGGGCAGTCAGCCGGCCCGCGGCAACGACGAAACCGGCACGGTCTGCGACGAGCTCTACGAGCGCCCCCTGGACGCGGACGACACGGTGGAGCCCTCGCCTCGTATCGAGGCCTACGCCGAAAACGCTCCCTACGTTGTTCTGCGGGACGTGTTGAGCCCTTCGTATGGTTCATCCACCCAGGGGTGCCGGGTGTGGTTGAAAACGCTCTGCCGCTTGTGGCTCTCAGTGATTGGCCGCCCGGTACCCCACGACGACTCGGCTGCCAATTAGGAACTGCGAATGATCGCTGGGTAGGGAATCGACAGCGAGGTCGTCCGTCGGGAGGCACCAGCACAACACCGCACGGAGGCATCACATGGCCGCCATCTGGGCCGGCATCGACGCGGGCAAAGTCCACCATCACTGCGTCGCCATAGACGAGAGCGGCCGTCGGCTGCTGTCCCGACGCGTTACCAACGACGAGCCAGAACTACTCGAACTCCTCGCCGACGTCCTGGCTTTGGGCGGCGAGGTGACCTGGGGCATCGACCTTGCCGACGGCGGAGCCGCCCTCGCTATCGCGATCCTGCTCAACCACGACCAGCTGCTGCACTACATCTCCGGCCGGGCCATCCACCGCGCCTCCGAGAGCTACCGAGGAGAGGGCAAAACCGACGCCAAGGACGCCGCCGTCATCGCCGACCAGGTCCGCGTCCGACGCGACCTGCACCCTCTACGCGCCGACGACGACACCGTCACCGACCTCAAGCTCCTCACCGGTCGGCGTATGGACCTGGTTGCCGACCGCACCCGCACCGTCAACCGCCTGCGAGCCCAGCTCACCAGCGTCTTCCCCGGTCTGGAACGGGAGTTGGATCTGACCAACACCGGTCCACTCACCTTGCTGACTGGCTACCAGACCCCGGCGGCCATCCGCCGAATCGGCGCCAAGCGGCTGGAGACCTGGCTGCGAAACCGCCACGTCGTCCGCCCGGACCGGCTCGCCGAGATCGCCGTCCAGGCCGCGGAACGGCAGCACACGAGCCTGCCCGGCGAGAAGCTGGCCGCCGAGCTGGTGCACACGCTGGCAAAGGAGGTGACGGTCCTCAACCAGCAGGTCGCCGATCTCGACAAGAAAATCGAGGCCCGGTTTCGTGACCACCACGCCTTCGACGTGATCACGAGCATGCCCGGTCTGGGCATCATCCTCGGCGCCGAGTTCCTTGCCGCCACCGGCGGCGACATGGTGGTCTTCGGCACCGCTGACCGCCTCGCCGGCTTCGGTGGCGTCGCACCAGTGCCCCGCGATTCCGGGAAGATCAGCGGCAACCTGCGGCGTCCGCGGCGCTACAACCGTCGTCTCCAACGCGTCTTCTACATCTCGGCGTTGTTGAGCATCCGACACTGCGATGAGTCGCGCAGGTTCTACGACCGCAAACGCACCGAGGGCAAGCGCCACGTCCAGGCTGTCCTCGCCCTGGCCCGACGCCGCGTCAACGTCCTCTGGGCACTCCTGCGCGACGGGCGGTGCTACGAACTCACCCCGCCCAGTGCTCTCGCGGCTTGACAGACCGCATTAGGAATCACCGAGCGCCATCTTGACGAAATCCCGGGCACCCCCGCCGGTCATCGATGAGGAAGAACATCCGGCGCTGTAACAACCCCGCTTTCGAAGACGGTGACGGCCCTCTCGCAGCCGACGGCCGGCCCGCGCGCCCCTGCGCGGACCGGCCGATGCACCACCGGACAGAGGATGCGCTGCCGTCTGACGCCGCGGCCGAAGCCAGACGGCCGCCGCCGCGGCCCTCGCGCCGGGCGGTCAGCACCGGCGAACACCCGCGCCGCCCACAGCCCCGCTCCGCCGTCCGTGGCCGGCGCTACCCGCCCGCCGGCCTATCCGGCCGCCCGCTTGACCAGTTCCGCGATCCGCTCCTCCACCTCCGCCGTCACCTCACTCAGGGCGAACCCGGTCGCCCACATGGACCCCTCGTCCAGCTGGGCCGCGTCGTTGAAGCCGAGGGTGGCGTAGCGGGCCTTGAACTTCGCCGCGCTCTGGAAAAAGCACACCACCTTGCCCTCCAGCGCGTAGGCGGGCATGCCGTACCACAACTTCGGCGCCAACTGCGGGGCACTGGCGGTGACCACGGCATGCACCCGCTCGGCCATCACCCGGTCCGCACCCTGCATCTCCGCGATCTTGTCAAGGACATCCTGCTCGGCCAGCGCCGCCTTGTCCGCCTGCGAACCACGCCGTGCCGCCGCCTTCTGCTCCTTGGCGTGGTCCTTCATCGCGGCCCGCTCCTCGGCCGTAAACCCCTCATACGAGCCGGCCTTGGTGCTCTTGCCGCTCTTTGTGCTGCTCATGATCACTCCCGAAAGCCCATCGCTCACCACGACCGATCCCCGGTGCGCGCGGCCGAACCCGGTCCCTGCCGTCAGTACACCATCCCCCCACACCCACACCCTCGAACCCCGCTCAAGGACCACTCGAACCCACCCCCACCCCCGGGCTCCCGTCAGCACACCGCGACGGCCAGCACAGCCGGGCCGGACACCGCTGCGACGTGGTCGAGCAGACGCCGCGAACCCGGCCGCACCGGCGGCCGATCTGCACCGCCCAGCCGGGGCTCTTCGCCCCCAAGCCCTCACCCGCGCCCGTCCCCCACGCACAGGCCGGGGCTACCACCGCCTTTTCGTCCCCGGTTCCCAGCAGGCTCGGCCGGGTGATCTTCGACAAACTCCCCATCGTCGGCGGCTTCCGGGAGTTGGAGTACGGCAGTCCGGGCGGGCCGTCGATCCGAGCTGCTGCCTGCCACGCTTTCGAGCGACCGTGACCTACTCAACTTCGCCGCCTCATCAAACGCTCCTGGCCCAACAGGACGCTATTTGACTCTCGCTACCATCGACACCGAACCGAGAGGTCGCACCTTGATTTCTCACGCCTCGTCAAAGGCCTCGAGCAAGCGCTCGTACGCCAGCTTCGGCCGCAGGGCCGCATCCCACGGCAGGGAATCGGCCGTGCGCGGAGGATAGATCTTGGTGTCGGCGGTGGAACCGTACCGGTCGGTGAATCCCCATGTGGAGAACGATGTGCAGTTCGGCTCCTCCAGACAGACCCGCAGCTTGCCCGCCATCTCATCAGCCTGGGTCTGCCGCCCGTCCTCCTCGTCCTCACCAATGGGGACGTCCATCTCCGAGACCCGCGCCTGAACCCCGAGCTCCGCCAGATCCCGCACATGGCCGCGGAAGGTCTCCGGGTCGGTGCGGTCGCCGGGTGCGTACTCATGGTTTTGGAAACCCACGCCGTCGATCGGTACGCCGCGTTCCTTCAGCCGCTTGACCAGATCGTAAAGGGCCTCCCAGCGCTCGCCTTCCTCCTCGATCCCGTACTCGTTGAGGAACAGTTGTGCCTTCGGATCGGCCCGGTGGGCGGCCCTGAACGCCTCGTCGATGTACTCCTCGCCCATGGCCTCGAACCACGGGCTTTGCTCGGAGCGCAGACCATGATCCCCGTTGGTGTAGCTCTTCTCGTCGTCGGACATGGGCTCGTTGACCACATCCCATTCCGCGACCTCTCCCTTGAAGTGCCCGGCGACCATGGCGATGTGCCGGAGCATGGTCCGGCGCACCTCCTCGGAGTCGTCGTTCCCCCGCATCCAGTGGGGCAGAGCCTCGTGCCAGACGAGGGTGTGCGCGTGCACCTTCATGTCATTTGCGCGGGCGAAGCGTACGAGCAGGTCCGCGTCGCGGAAGTCGTAGACGCCCCGGCGTGGGTGGAGGAACTGTGGCTTGAACGCGTTCTCCGGAGTGAGCATGGAGAACTGGCTTCCCGCGAGCGCCCGGTAGCGTGAGTCGGTGAGCAGCGGGTTCTCGGCCAGGGCGGCGCCGACGTCGAACGGCCGCCCCACGTCTGCGGGCCCGCGCACGCAGCGAGTCATCGGACTGCTCCTGGCGTAGCTGCGGCGCCTTGATCACGCGGAGCGAGTCACCGCTCTCTGCCCGCGCGATCAGCTGCGTCAGACGCCATCCCTCGCGGCGCTCGTCTTCGCCCGCGTCCGCCTCCAGACCGAACCAGACAGTGCCCTCGGCGAACACCCCCGGGTCCTGCACGGTTCCCAGCCGTCGCCCGTCGGCTTTCACGCGGAAGGTGTCACCGATGCTCGACAGGGCGAGCGTCACCGTCCCGGAGCAGCCGCAGTCGAAATCCTTGGAGATGGCCGGCTCATCGCCCTCGCCGTCCCATATCTGTACCTTCACGTGTCCGTCAGCGGTCACGCCGACGCGGAGTGAGGGCCGCTCCTGCCGCCACTCGTCGTAGATGACCGGCACACGTCCGTACAGCCGCAGCCATGAGTCGCCGCCATCGTCACCCACACCGGACATGCGCGCGATGACGGTGAAGTCGCCATCAGACCTAAGATGCGGGCCGGCCAGGTTCAGCGGGGGGTTGGGCCGGCCGCCGGAGGAGTCCTGCTCCACGATGTGCCGATCCAATGCGCTGACCCGCAGGATGCCGTTCCGCGCGGTGGTGCCCGGCATCTGAGTCCAGTCGTAATTCCGCAGCAGGTCTTCGTCGTTACCCCCGCCCGCGCCTTCGCCCTGCCCCGTACACCCGCCCGCCACCGCCATGACGAGTACCACGGCGGTCAGTCGCTGCCACGTCCCCCCACCGAGGCCCACGGTCCCTCCCACTCTCTCGTTCGAGACGAGATCAACGTCTCGAAACCGGGCCACAGTTCATCACACGTGAGGTACAGCGGCCTTGCGTGGCACGTCCCAGCCCGTGTGGCGGAGCGGGCCCGGATCCGGAGTTGACGCGCTGGTCGTGACAGGCAATGACGACCGGGCCGGGATCGGCGCCGGGGCTGTTGGTGTCGACATAGGTGATGCACTGCCTGCACGCCGGCACCACGCCTGACGAGAAAGCCAAGCAGGCTCGGTGCCATCGCAGGCTCCTGCCCTCTCCGGCCGCGGACAGCCTTGTCCCACAAGGCGTTCTCCATACCTGCATTGAATCCCACGTGCCACCCTCTCGAGCGACCGTGACCTACTCGACTTCGCCGCCTCATCAAACGCCCCTGGCCCAACAAGACGCTCTTTCCGGCGGGCGGCCTCGCGGCCGGTCCTCTCCGCAACCGTGTGCCCGATACCCAGGTTCCGCGGCAAGGCCGGCCGGCGCTGTTGCCGCGGGCCGTGTCCGCCGCGAGGCCGTCAGGCTTCGTGCCCGGCCTGCCCCCTCCGACCCGCCGGACGCGACCTGCCGGCCCGTCCCCGCTCAGCTCGACGAAACAGGCAGGGCCCCGCCCCGACGGAAGGGGTCCGCCCGAAGTTCGAGGAGGCGCTCCGGACAGCGCGGGAGGTCAAGGCGCACGCCCCGCACTGCCGGGTCCTCTTCACCGTGCATATCGCGGCGAAGATATGCGAACAGCAACTTGTCGCACCCGGTGGGTCGTAGATGCCGGGCAGGGGCCCGGCGAGCATCTCCAGGACGAGGCCGTGGGCAGTGAGGTGGTCGGTGAGCGCGGTGAGTTCGGCGGCGTCGCGGACCAGGGCTTCATCTCGGCGGAGACCGAGCGGGAGAACATCCGCGAGGCGGCCCTGGAGGGGCTCGACACCGCGGCCCGCAAGGGCAAGCACGGCGGCCGGCCGCCGGTCATCACCGACGACATGCTGCACACCGTGCTGCGCCACCGCGCGGGCGGCGGGTCCGTCGAGCAGGTCCAGCCCGATCTGATCCATCCCATCGGCAAGCGCAAGGGACACAACCCTCGGTGGCGAGCGTCTACCGGGCGCTGGCCGAACACGCCAAGCGCGAGGCGTATCCCGAGGCCCTCGAGCAGGCCCACGCCGACTTCGCTGCGCTCCACAGCGCAGACGTCCCTGGCCCCGACCGGACGCTGCGGCGCTCAGCTGGTGACCATGATGTTCTCACCGGGATTTTCTGTGCCTCAACTACTCACCCCCGGCGGGCCCGTGGGTTCAGGACAACCGGAGTCTGTTCAGCGGGAACTCGCGGGTCGCTGCATGTGTGTCAGCTTGACGAATCCGCGGGTGCGGCGGGAACCGTGGGGTGGGCTGCGAGGCGGCGGGCTTCGGCCGTGACCTCGGCATCGACTTGGTCCGCGGTTCTGTCGCCGTATTCGAGGGTGTCGTACTCGTCGTCGAGTTCAGCGAGGCGCTCGGTCAGAGGCAGCTCATGCCCGTAGCGCTGGTGCATCCGGAAGGTGAGCTCCCGAGGCGTGAGCTCTCCGGCGAGCATGCGGCGTGCGAGGGCTCGGGCGGCGGCCTCCTGGCCAGCTTCGCCGGCGACCGGATAGAAGGTGAGGCCGAGTTCGTCGAGTACTTCGGGAAGCAGGTCGTGGACGTCGTAGTCCGCCTCGGCGCGCGTGCAGGCGGCAAGGATGCGAAGGCCGGGGGTGTCGAGTCCGGCGACGAGCGCATCACAGGCGGCATTCACCACGTCGCTCGCGCGGATTTCCCCCATGCTCCACAGAGCGGCATGGTCCTGGAGAGCGATTGCTGCTGCTTCGGTCGACGTCACACGCCCATGATTCCCCTCAGGCTGCGTCCTGGTCGAGCAGATTTCATCGAAGGTGCTGTTCAGCGGCCTGTCCCAGCAGGAATCGTGCAGAGTCTGCGTAGCGCATCGCGGCCTTCTCATCGAGCCCGAAGACCTCCGCGAGATGGAGTGGGCCAGGCCCGTGAGTTAAGGGCCTCTTCGAGCTGCCGGTCCACGCGAAGCCGCTCCAAGGTGGCGTCCTGGCCTCGCATCGGAGCGCTGATCCAGTAGTTGCCGGCCCGGCCGGTCGTGTCGGCGGTCTGGTTGTTGATCAACAGGTGGAGGTTCGCGGTGCTCGGCCAGGAGCTTCAGGGTGAGGTCGTCGAGAGGCCGGGCGCGTCCGGCGATGGCCAGTCGGCGGTTGCGGCAACCAAGTTGAGCGCGCCCACGAAGCCGGCTGGAGCCGCCGCGAAGGCGGATCCCACGCCAACGTATACGGGCCTCGACGCCGACAGCTTCTCCATCGATCTGAAGACGAAATCCAGGCGGCGCTTCGGGTCAGGGGCCGCCTGGGGCCTGCCGAGCCGGGCCGGCAACCGTGCGATGCAAGGGGAGCAAGAATGCAACGACGAACAGGCCGAAGAGGGTGATGGGCACCAGAGGCAGCAGCTTCGCAGGATCGTCCTGCAGCCAGTGCCGGTTGCTCCACCAGTTCCCGAAGACGTCCACCACCATCACGGCGCTCGCCAGCCAGATCCCTTCCCGCCACACCAGTCCCACCAGCACGGCCACCAGCGGATCGAGGATCGCCAAGCCGACGAAGAACACCCGCAGGGGAACCTGAGGAAACGACGCATAGGCATGGATGCCGTCACGGGCCAGATAGAAAAGGTGGACGCAGGATCCTTCGAGGAATCCGATCAAATACACCGTGAGAACAAATTTCGCCCATAATGGCTGCCCGCCCATCGTTCCCGCAGCTCAATCCGCACCGGGTCACCCTAGAGGTTCGCAGTGGCCAAGGGATCAAGAGCGGTTTCTCAGTCGCCGACCACCTCGCTCACGCAGGCGCGGGCGGCGGCCTCGTCGACGAGGTTCTTGCCGGTGGCCAGGCGGCGGCGACGGCCTGTCAGGGCGACGTGGTTGACCGCCCGCTCTCAGCCGGGCCTCGACCCTGACCACCTCCGCCTCTACCGTGAGCACCAGCGCCTCCGCGCGCTTCACGGCCCTCGCGGACTCGGCCAAGAGTTTGCCGGGAGGGCCTTCGCATGCCCTCCTCACCGGCAAGGTGTCGCCTCCAACGAACACCACAGTCGCCCAGACACGCATCCCCATCCGCCGGCGCACAGCATGCCCTCAGCTCACCGCACATAGGCATCTTGAGCGTCGCTGAACAGCCCCACCCCGGCCGCAACGGTTCCCCTCCAGGACGGCCTTGCCGCCCAGCACCCGCACTCTGCCGCCTGACCCGTCCTTGGCCGGCCGGTCGGCCGAGGGTCGGCTAAACGAGGCCGGCAAGGCCGGGCGCGGGCACGTGACAGAGCGCGGGCGCGGGTGCGGTCATCCCTGGCGGGAGGCCGTGCCCGGGGTGCCGCCGGCCTGCAGGCCGCCCAGGATCTCGGCCGAGGCCAGCCGGGGCAGCAGCAGGTCCCAGAACTGCACCAGCGTCTGCGCCGACGTCCAGGCAGGATCCTCCGCACCCAGCTGCTCGAAGCCGACCGTCGCCGCCACCACCGTCACCGAAGCATCGGCCGCACACACACCCGGGGCCAGGATCCCGTCGCGCTCGGCGTCCTTGAGGACCTCCTCCACCCAGCTCTGCCACTGCCCGCGCAGGTCCGCCGCCCCGTCCCGGCGCGGCGGCCCGCTGCCCAGCTCGAAACCGGCCCGCACCACCACGTCCTGCTCCAGGCGCTGCATCAAGGCATGCGTGGCGTCGATGAGCCGCTGCAGCGGATACGGCCCACCCGCCCGCACCGAGGCACCGATCGCCCGCAGCACGGCGGCCGCCTCCTCCTCCACCGCACGCGCCAGGGCCTGCTTGCTGGCGAAATGGAAATGCAGCGCCCCGTTGCTCACCCCCGCCATCTTGCTGATGGACGTCAGCGACGCCAGCACGAAACCATCCCGGGCAAACACCTCCGCCGCCGCCCGCACCAACGACTGACGCGTCCGCGCGGCACGCTCCTGTTTCACCATCGCCTCGAACTCCCCTGCCCTCGCGGCCCAGCCGGCCGGCCCTCACGCTCACCCCTGCACGACCCGCTTCATCAACCACCCCCACCGCACCGCCACCACCGCACCAACACGCCGAGACGCCGACGGCAGAGCGGCGCGGGACCGTATACGCCCCCGCGCACCACCGCACACCGATCCACAAGAGTCCGGGCGGGCCAGCGCGGCCGGTCCACCGACCGCACCGCACGGCACACCAGAGACGGAAAAACGCGCACACGCGCGCGCTTCCCACCCCGCCGCGGGCCGTCACCGCCGATCGACACCCAAGGCATGGTAACAAACCGCGCAGGCGGTCTCTATTTTAAGCGTGAGGGTCTTGCGAAGCTACGGCCGCCCACATGCCGTTTCACGGCTACCGGCGGCCGTAAAGGTCGGCCCGCCCGTCACAGCCGGACCGCCGGCGCCCCCTCGCTCCCGCCCGGCGCCCCCTCGCCCCCGCCCGCCGGCGCCTCCTCGCCCGCGTCCTCCGCGCCCCCTCACCGGCAGCGCCCAACCCGGTCCGCAGCCGCCGACCCGCCCCGTCCGGCCCACCCGGACCGCCGTGATCAGGGAATATGCCCCGCGCATGAAAGACACCCCGGGACGGGCCGCCCGAGAACGGCCCGAGAGGGCGGCGGACGGCGCCCCCGCCAGCCCGGGGCTCCCGGCAGGCTCCACCGCGCCGCGAGGGCACGACAGGCACCCGTTCCACAGAGCGCCTCAAGCGCTCCTGGACGGACGGGGAACGCGGTGCTCTACGTGTTGCCCACGGGAACCCCGCATTCCTTCCAGAAGTTAAACCGGGTGGTATGTATCTTCACTGTCCTCGGCGCTCCACCACCAACATTCCGGCCACAGCCAGGCCACGGCGGCTCGAGGGGAAACCATGTCCATGCCTGTCAGCACGTACCGCACAAACCGCGTGACACCCGGCATGACGCACGCCCGGCACCCGGGCGCCCCCACCGGCAAGCCTGCGTCCACCCGGCCGGTCCTCGCTTAGATGCCGCCGAGGACTCGGCGCAGTGCTGCGCCAGCACGCTGGTGAAGTCCTCGGCGCGCCGCTCGTACTTCTCGTTCTCACGCGCGGGGGCTCGTCGAGGATTCCAACCAGCAGAGCCGGACGTTCCTCAGGCGAGATCTCCGCCCGGCCTATGGCCGGCCCCGGCGTCCGGCGACCCGCAGGGGCGCTGCCCGCATCCGGCACCGGTCGACATGAGGCCGTCGATGCGCCGCTTCTACGACGCGCTGCGATATCCCGCTCGACCGCCCTGCGGCTTCTGGCCCGCCTGCCTTTGCCCGTGGTGCGGGTACCACGCGTCCTCGGTGTCGATGACTTCGCGCTCAAACGCCGCCACCGTTACGCGACTGTCCTGATCGATGCCGAAACCGGCGAACGCATCGACGTACTTCGGAGTCGCGGTGCCGACGCTCTGGAACGGTGGCTACGCGAGCACGCCGGCGTCGAGATCGTCTGCCGCGACGGCTCCGGCGCATACGGGGAGGCCGTGCGCCGGGCCCTGCCCGCTGCGGTGCAGGTCAGCGACCGCTGGCACCTGTGGAAGAACCTGTGCGAGAAGACGCTGGCCGAGGTCCGCTCCCACAGCGCCTGCTGGGCCACCTCGAACACGTCCCGCCCGGGCCGGCGTCCACGAGCAGACCACCCGCGAACGCTGGCACAAGATCCACGACCTCCTCGGCGAGGGCGTCGGCCTGCTCGAATGCGCCCGCCGCATGAACCTGTCCCTCAACACCGTCAAGCGATACGCGCGCACCCGCGAACCCGAGGCCCTGCGTCGGGCGCCCCGTTACCGGCCCACCCTGGTCGACCCCTACCGCGACCACCTGCGCGAACGCCGTGCGACCGACCCCACAGTCCCCGTGAAACAGCTTTTCCGGGAGGTCCAGGAGCAGGGCTACACCGGCAGCTTCAACCTCCTCTCCCGCTACATCACCCAGGGCCGGGCCGAAGGCGACCGGCCCGTCACCACCCCGCGGGTGCGGGGAGCAGGCAGGAGGCGCTGGGTTTCTGGGAGAGCCAGGGGGACCATCCCCGCGGGTGCGGGGAGCAGGTGTCGCAGGCAGACCCGGACATGGGAGGCGCGGGTCCACCGCTCCAACCCGGCCGCTCCCCAGCAGACAGCAGCGGCGGCTCCAGCTTCGCGCCGCGACGGGGAACTGACGCAGCAGCAGAAGAAGTCACACAACTACTAACGATCAACTTGACGCAGGACACCAATTACCCGTATCCGGGCATCGTCATGCTCAACGGGCGGAGCTCTCGCTACTTCAGGTGAAACTCCTCAAGCTGCCTACGCGGCACACGAAAAGATCGTCCTACTCTCGTAACTGCCCGGGAAGTTCCGGACGTCGGGGGGCTCTGCTCTTCCGGGTTCGATCATCATCAGGGGTTTACATGATCCAGGCGTCGGCTGGTCGTGACCGGACTGGCCGCACTGCTCGCCTCGACTGGCTGTGTGTCACGAAAGCCGGCAAGGCGCTGTCTGAGGGCGCGGTGGTGGCCGTCGCCGTCGTAGCGGGCGCGGTGGTGGCTGTCGTCGTGCCGACAGGCATCGCAGTGCCGGTGGCGCACGGGACAGCCGCGGCCTCTCTCCTCGTTCGTGCCCGGACCGTGGGGGGACGAGTCCGGCTTCGTCTCACGCTGTCCGCCATCTCGGTGGCCGCAGGCGGCCTGCATTATGTCCTCGTAGATCAGATGGATGCCGGGAGCCCCGCTGCGGGCGTCTTTCCCCCCATCGTCCGGGTGCTGGCATGCGCCGGGATCGCCGCATGCCTGGGGGGCGCTGTCGCCGCGCTGGTGATGGCGGCGACGGAGGACGGTACGACCCTGATCCGGCTACGGCGACTGCTGGACGGCTGGCTGATCGCGGGATCCCTGTTCACGGTGGGCTGGGTCCTGCTGCTGCATCGCGCCGACCGGGGCGATGACGCATCGGCTTCATTCCTCGGCCTCGCCCGTGTGGGGGCGGACATCCTCGTGTTCGGGCTGCTGGTCGCCTTGCGGTTCTGCCTGCCGCACGCCCAGCGCACGGCGACCACCGTGGCCGTCCTGGCGCTCGTTGCTCTGGCCGCGGGCGACGTGCTTCGGATCCTGCCGCCAGAGCCGGGCTCATGGGAGGGGATCCCCCTCGGCGCGGCAAGTTCGGCGGTCGGGCTGCTCCTCGTCGCCGTGGCGCCGTGGCTGCCCGGCGGGGTGAGCGTCGTGGGGTTCGGCCGGCGGATGATGCCCGTCATAGGTGTGGTGGCGGCGTTCGTGCCCGTGGTCTTTTGTGCGCTGGCCATCGCGGCCCACACCATCGCCGACGGACCGATCGATACGGTGATGTCGGCATTGGCGGGTTCAGTGCTTCTCGCGCTCGGCGTCCGCCAGGGCGTCATCCACGCCGACCACCTCAGGATCACGCATGAGACCGCGGAGCGCGAGGATCACTACCGAACGCTGGTCGACCGCACCTCCGACGTGATCACGATCGTCTCCCTGGACGAGCGTGTGCTCTACGTGAGCCCGGCCGCGCGCTGGGTCTACGGCCACCGACCCGAGGACCTTGAGGGCGCTCGCCTGCCCCTCTACACCCATCCGGACGACCGCGAGAAGCTGATGCAAGCCGTCCAGACACTGCGGCAGGACGCCGAATCGGACATCCGCGAGCCGGGTCGCCGGGTGTCATGCCGGGTGCAGGCCGCCGACGGAAGCTGGCGCCACGTCGAATCGACGATCAACCACCACCCCGATGGACTGATCTTCATCAGTCGCGATGTCAGCGAGCGGGTTGCCCAGCAGATGCAGCTGGAACGCCTGGCCTACCACGACGCATTGACCGGCCTGCCCAACCGGGCTCTGTTCGCCGACAGGGTCGCCCATGCGCTACGGAAGCGGATCACGGATGAGGCCCCGCCCGTGGTGCTCTTCATGGACCTGGACGGCTTCAAAGCGGTCAATGACTCGGCGGGGCACGCGGCAGGGGACACGGTCCTGAGGCATGCCGCGCGTCGGCTCCAGTCATCCGTACGGGCGGGGGACACGGTGGCCCGCCTCGGCGGCGACGAGTTCGCGGCCCTCCTCGAGTGGGAAGCAGGAGCACATCCCTCGAGTGCTCAGGAGGTCGCCCAGCGGATCCTGACCGTGCTGACGCAGCCGTACCCGATCGGCACCGTGAAGGCAGAGGTGTCGGCATCCATCGGCATGGCCGTGGCCGTACCGGGCATCACACCGGACCAGCTGCTGCACCAGGCCGACCTGGCCATGTACGCGGCCAAAGCCGCCGGCAAGGGCCGCATCCGCCTGCACCACGCACAGCCCCCGCACGCTCACAGCGGCACATCGAATGGCTGACGAGACTGCGGTGCAGGCGGATCGTGCTGCGGTCGGGGCGGTACCACTAGAAACCGCATCGCGAACGTCCTCGCCGACTCAGGCGGCGGGTTCGTTGCCAGCCCCCGCCACGGGGCGAAGGCCGCCAAGAGGGTCGAAGCCGCACAGCACGCCCTCAGCCGGTGCAAGCGCGGAAGCAGACGACAGACGTCCTCAAGGCCCTGACCGGACACACAGCCGACGACGGTGGCGACTGGGCCACCACCCGGGAAGAGGCCACCCGAGCCATCTGGTGGTTCCTCAAGGTCGCTCGCCTGGCCGCAGAAGAGGAGCAGTGGCCCATGCTCGACGCCGCGGTCGAAGGGATGTGCGCCTGGGACGGCCACTGGGACCGGTGGGACCCGCGCAACAGCATCCGGGACTGGCTGACCACCCTGACCGGGCACGCCGCCGCCACCGTCGCCTCCGCACTCCGCGCCCAGCCGCACGGCGCCCGCTTCTACTACGAAGTGATAGACGACCGCCACGCCGACACTGCCATCCGCAGCGCCATCCACGCTGCTCAGCGCAACTGAGCAGCGGCGGCACCTCGTGCAGAATCGAGCTGTGGTCCGACGCCTGGGCCGAGATGGTGCCCTTCTTGTACTTCGACGTCGAGATCCGCAAGGTCATCTGCAGCACGAACGCGATTGCGAGCGTGAACGCCCGGATCCGCAAGGCCGTGCGGGCTCGCGGCCACTTCCCCTCGGAGGCCACGGCGTTGAAGTGCGTCTACATGGCACATCAACAACCAAGATCAGCCGTTAAGTTGACACACCCGAGCACGATGGCGAACCGCCCTGCGAGACGATGGCTCAGCTCTTACTCTGGCCTGCGAGGTGGTAGGGAACCCCATAATCGATCTTATGGGAACTGTGGCGGCGTTATGCCGGTATCCGGTGAAGTCCATGCTCGGCGAGGCTCTGGTGTCCGTGGCGGTGACTCACACAGGACTGTCCGGGGACCGGACACACGCCGTTGTCGATGAGACGGGCGCGATCGGGAGCGTCAAACACCCGCGTAAGTGGGGGCGCTTGCTCAGGTGCCGAAGCCGGTTGACCGATGGCGCCGTCCAGGTCGAGCTGCCCGACGGATCGATCGGCACCATCGGCGATCCTGACTTGGATGCCCGCCTGTCCGAGCTGCTGGATCGCAAGGTGTTCGTCTCCGCGAGCGCGCCGGCTGACAGCACGCTGGAGCGTGCGGTGCCTGAGTACGAAGGCGGTGTCCCCGATGCTGTGCGGGCCACGGCATCCGTGGATGGCACCGGAGAGAAGATCACCGTTGGCCAGGTCGCGGCGGGGACGTTCTTCGACTACGGCCAGGTCCACCTGGTCACCACCTCCTCACTGGCAAGGCTCCGGGCCGTCTATCCCAACGGCGATTTCGATCCGCGTCGATTCCGGCCAAACCTGGTGGTCGACACCGGCGAGGAGCCGGCCTTTATGGAGGATGACTGGCAGGACTGGCGGCTGCGGGTGGGCAAGGCACTGTTGCGTGTGGCGGTGTCCACGCCCCGCTGTGTGGTCCCCACCCTCGGCCACGGCGAGCTGAAGGAAGACCCTGGCATCATGCGTGCGATCGCCCGCGAACACCGGTTGCCCGTCTTCGACTTGGGGCGTCTGGCCTGTCTCGGGATGTACCTGGATGTACTCGAGCCCGGCACGATCCGGCTGGGCGACACGATCACTCGGCAGGACTGACAGTGATGAAACCGTCGACGGTCAGCCAATTCCCCACCCCCGTGTTCACGTAATCCCCAGGTGGTGGCCGTAGCAGCAGTGGGCCCCGCTGGAGACGCGGGCCCGATGGGTCAGTCCTGCCAGTCCAGCTGCGGCTCGGGGATTCCGATGGAGCGCGCGTAGTCCTGCGCCTGCCGACGGCCTTCCGCCTGCTAGCGCGGATAGCGGAAGACGTGAGGGTCGGTGAGCCGACCAGTTCGGACACCCAGGAGCCGCCGACCGACACAGTCCAGCAGCCGCTCCCCCGCCCTCGAGGAGCAGCGGCGCGATTCCCCAGGTGGAACTCATCGATCAGCCCCGCGCATACTGGCGACAGGCGCGCCAGTACCGCCCGAAGACCGCCGCGCCGCCGATCCATAGCCTCTACTGACCTTGTCGGTGTGATGTCGTCAGGGTGAGGCCGGTTTCGGCGAGGCATCCATCAATGAGGTTGCTGCGGTACTGGATCTGTCGGAGGCCGTGCCGAAGCGCGCTCATGAGGTGGTCGGCGTCGGTGAAGGCAGTGTTGGCCTGGCTGCTGCGTCGCAGCAGTGACCAAATGCCCTCGACGGGATTGAGATCGGGCGCGTAGGCCGGCAGGAAGTAGCAGGTGATCCAGTCATGGGTGTCGAAGAACTCCCGAAGCCGGCGGTCTCGGTGGACGTTCAGGTTGTCCCACACGAGGACGATCGGTGCGCCGAGCTGTTGGTGGGCGGCGATGAGTAAGCCGCGGCATTCGACCCACGTGAAACTGCGTCTGCCGCCCCGCTTGTGTCGACATGCTGTTTGGGCCGGTAGATCAGGCGTGAGCGCTGACCCTGCTTGTAGCAGGCCAAAGCAGCGAGGGAGAAGCGGCGTTGGGAGCGTCCCCGCACCCGGATGACGGGTGTGTGCCCGCGCCTGGCCCACGTGCGGGAGGTGGCGGCGTCATCGAGAACCCGGCCTCGTCTTCGAAGCACAGCCAGGCCCCGAGCGCCGCCACGGCATTTCCACCTGGGGCCATGTCTCCTTCACCCACCCCGTGACAGCGTCCTCGTCACGCTCGGTCGCGCAGCGGGCCGGGACCTGGTGGCTGAAGCCGTGCCGGTGCAGCTTCTGCGCGATGGCCGACAGTGTCATGCTCTTGTGGAACCGGCGCCCAATCAGCGTCTTGATCCGCGCCAGCGTCCATGTCTGGTCCGGCCAGCCGTGCGCTACCGACCCTCTGGCCAACTCCTGCTCAAGTACCTCGAACAGGGCCTCACTCAGCTTGGGCCTGGACGCCTGCCTCTTCGACGCTAGTGCCGGTGTTCCGTCGTGCTCCCAAGCCTGGTGCCACCTCTGTACCGACCGCACGCTGACACGTAACTGCTTGGCGATGGTGGCATTGTCGTGTCCCGGGGCGAACAACTCGGCCGCCTGCATCCGGACCTGCTCGCGAAACGCCCGTCGCTCCGCGGTCAGCCCCCCCCTTGCGGATACCTCATATGACCGGCCTATTGCGACAACCACAGCTTGTCGACCCCGACGACATCACGCCAGCAAGGTCAGTAACGAGTCCTTCTCGTAAGCGCATGCGTCCCAGTGAACTCGTGCAAGGTGCTGCCGACGTGCCGCGGGTGGGAGGCGAGGGGGTGTGTCGTTGGGAGAGCGGATCAGAAGAAGCTGGCGATGCGAATCTCTGTCGGAGTCGGGCCACGTGGCGTGACGAAGGTACGTCACCATTTGCTGGATCCTCATCAGCCGGCTGCCCCCGCCCGCATGTCGCGCGGCTCTTTCACAACCGCTCAACCAGAGCGGCCCGCCACTGCGGCGACGGATCCGAACCCAACTCGCTCCAATACTCCCGGCCAGCCACGACCCTTCCCTCCCGCACCGTCCAAAACGATGCCACCCGGTGCACGCCCATCGTTTCGTGCGGAACCTCCACCTCGGAGACCACCTGGTCGCCTTCGGCGACGACCCGCAGCACCCGGATCGACCACCCGTCCGGATACTCCGCGTTGATGCGCACGTAGTGCGTCCGCCCTACGATCCGCTCGCCACTGACCGGCCACTCCACCACCAAGTCCTCATCCAGCAATTCACCCAACCCGGCCCAGTCCCGGGCCTGCATGCGCTCCCACAATGCATGAACGATCTCCGAAGAATCCATGACCGCATCCTGACAGCCCCTCCCGACATCTCCACTGTGTGGCCCGGGTCGTCCGGGGCGAACGCGTCCTCGATCAGCCAGGCCCCGATGTCGCCAAGGTCAGAGCCGTCGAACACGATCGACTGATGGGTCACGCGCCGGTCAAGCCACACCAGGACGTCGGACGCCCACAACTCCACCCTGCCGAAGGACCACTCGGCCTGAATGATCGGCCCCTCCCACACGGTGACATCGCCCCGGGCGAGGACCAGCTTGTGTCTCCACGTGCGGACCTTGCCGAGCTTCGCGCAGCAGTCCCCGTCGGGGTTGATCACAACGCGGGCGGTGCTCACGTCGTCCAGGACTCTCGTCCATTCCACCGACACGAGCGTGTTCGCCGGCGTCACCACCGCCCCGCCACGGTCCACGATGTACGCGGAGTACACCCCGCAACCTGCCGACGACAACGGACCCTCAGCACAGAAGGAGGCCCGGCCCAGAACCAGCGGCGCGTGATCAGGCTAGTGGTACGGGAGCAGCCTCCTCGACAGGTGCATGCGCACGCACAGGGGTAGCGTTGAAAATTGGAGCACTCGGCCAGTGCCCAAACACCGCATCTCCCGGCTGCAAGGGAAGGTGTCAACGCCATGGCTCACCAGAATCCGCCAGCCGGTGGCCATCCAGGCCAGGGTTGGACGTCACGCCCGCAACCACCCCGTAGCCCCAAGACGGGCAGACACTTTCTGCCCCGTTGGCGCGTCTTCACCTGGGTCATCCTCGCGTTCAATCTGATCATGCTGATCTGGGCCATTTCAGGAGCCGCGACAGGCAAGAGCTGCAATGGACTGACCGGGGACAAACTCACGAACTGCCAGGCCAGCAACGTGGGCACCGGAATCGGCGTCGGTTTGATCATCCTGCTTTGGGCTCTCGGAGACATCATTCTGGGAGTCCTGTGGCTGATTACCCGGCCGCACCATCGGTATTGTCCGGCTTGCGGCAACAAGGTCCGCAAGGGCGTCATGCGCTGCGGTAATTGCAGTTACGACTTCAGTCAGATGATCCACCCCGCTCCACCTGGTCAGCCCCCAGGAGCACAGACCTGAGCCCCGGAATGGGCACGCTCGGCCAGTTCAGGGATCAGTACCCCCGCCCAGCGACCCCGATCGTCAGCCGCGCATCGTCGGCCCGCGGCAGCAGCGCATCGGTTTCCAGGCAGATGCAGAGGCTGGCGCAGTCGATCGTGGGCCATGTGGGCGGGGCGCCGTTGGCGCCCCACACTCTCGTGCTCGTCTCGCAGTTGCCGCCGCACTCCACGGTGGCGCGGCCGATCTGCCCGTCCAGGACGAGCGTCTCCCCGGCGGGCACGAAGCTGACCTCGAAGACGGCGAGCGGGTCGCAGCGCTTGCGGTCGGCGATCTCCGCGCACGACAGGTCCCCGTCCTGCTCCGCCCGCTCGTAGAAGGAGACGGTGAGCCGCCGCAGGTCCTCACTCCCGGCGAACGCCGAGATCACGGGCACGTCCGTGCCCCACGCCGGCCGGTTGGACAGGTCCAGTTCGTAGCACTCCCGGTTGGTGGCCATCACCTCGCAGAAGCAGGAGCAGCGTGTACCCGGCTGCCGCGGTTAGGGCGGCGTACAGAACGGGTCCGCGCACGCGGCCGCCACGTCCGGGCAACGAGCAAGCCTGCACCCGCCGTCGCCGCACTCCCCGGACGCGCCGTTCCCGGTGTGCAGGCACCACGTGATGCACTCGCTGTCCTTCCGGGGTCGAGTCCATGCGCACGGAGCAGCAGGAGCGCATCGACGCCGCCAAGCAGGCCGCAGCGGGAGGAGGCATCTTAGCTGCGTGGATGGCGGGACCTGGGCGTCAAGGGCGGGCATCCGTCGGCATGGGGCGATGGGCGGCGCCCAGCCTTCTCTGAACTACGCGCCATGGCAGAGGGCCTGGTCGTTGAAAGACCAGGCCCTCGGGTTCATACCTCAGGAGGCGTTAGTCACTGCGGTGCCGCACCCGCTCGGCTGACTGACGAGGTTGTTCGGCCCGAACCTCGACACGGCAGCGACTGCGGCGGTGACGAGGGCAGCAACAGCAGCGATCCGATCGGGGCTCATGATCGTGGCCATCACCACGATGACCACGACCACGACGACAGCTGAGATGCCACCACGTGGCCGAGTACCGGCTCGTATGGGATTGTGGATTTGGATCGACACGTTCGTCCTTCCGTCAGCCCCTTGTGTCGCGCGGTGTCCAGCCATCTGCGGCACAAGGGGCTTGCTCTTATAAGCAGTTCAGCGTCCGACCATGTTGGACCCGCTCCCGTTGACGGGCAATCACACGCGCCCCGCCTTACGCCGAATGGGCGTGACCCTCAGGGCAGATGACTGGATACCGGTTGGCCGACACGCGGTGGAAGGACGGCCCGGCTCCGCGCTGGGGAACGGGAGCTGCTCGACCGCCAGGAGCCGGCGAGACCGTCTGACCGACGAAGTGCCGGCCCTCCAGCGAAGCCGCAGGAGAGCGGGGCGCTGTCACGTCCCTTGTGGGGCGGCACCCAACGGGCGGACAATGCTGCCGGGGTAGTTCTCGGACACGCCGTCCGCGAGGGGCTTGTTGCTGGTGGTGAAGGCGACGCGGCCGTTCCCGCCGTCGAGGACGACCTCATACGTCGTCCTACTCAGGCGGGCAGCGGGCTGTGCGCCGACAGGCCAGTTGCGGTTGCCGCCGCAGCCACATCCCATGACGGTTGTTCCTTCCTACTTCTTTGCGACTTCGCGGACGGTGCCGCCCTCGCCGCGCGCGGCCATGGAGTCCGCTGTGGTCTTGTACGGGGTGGGCCCGAAGACGCGGTTGCCTCCGGCGTCGACGACCTAGCACTGCGTCTTGTTCTTCTGGCAGGCGCACGGCATGGTCAGTTCCCTTCTTGTTGCGGGGCAGCGCTGGCGGCGAGTTCGGCGCGGACGGGTGCGAGCCGAGCGGTGAGTTCGGCGAGTTCGGCACGCGCGGCGGCGGTGCGCGCGTCTTCGCGGCCTTGAGCGCGTCGGCGAACTGGTCGAGGAAGGCGGGCTCCAGCAGCGCGGCCGTCACCTTCGCCGACCACGTTCGCCGCCGGGGCCTCGTCGCGGGCGGAGGTGTGCTCGGGTTCCGGCTCGCCGTGCAGGGGACCGCTGTCGGCGGTGGCGGTCTCGTCGACTGGGTCATCGCCTCGGTCCGGGCGGCGGCGACGCGGGTGGGCGGGTGGTCGCAACGGGGCCGCCGGACAAGGTGGCGAAGGCCCGCCGCAGTGCCACGGCACCCTATCTGGCGGCCAGGCTCGCGCGCCCCTGATCCGGATCCTCACCGCGGAACGCCGACAGCGGCACGTAGGACGAGGGGCGGACCGTCTGGCACGCGACATTGCCTGACGCCCCCCCGCAGAGCGTTATCGATGAACCCCCTTGCAGGATTCGTTACTTGCGTGCGGAGAAGCAACCGTTGGGTCAGTCGCCGAGGCGCGCCGGGCCGCCCAGGTTCTCGGTCCCTGCGCGAGAGCGAGTCGGTCACCGTTCGTGCGGTGGCCGGACGTCATGCAGCACGGGGCGGGAGCTTGAAACGAACTTCCGCTGGATCTCGGCAGCCGGACGCACCCACACTCAGCGCGACCGCCATGACAGGCGGCCGCGCAGGACGACCCGGCTCAGGTGGAACCGGCCTCGGTGTGAGCCTCACCGGCCGAACCGGTCCCGCCAGTACAGGAACGTGCCCTTGGGATCGGGCAGCAGCCCCCACGGCTGCGGCGTCATGTAGGGGCCGATGCGCCCGAAGACGGCGCCCGCCTCGGCCGCGCGACGGCTGCGGATCAGGGCGAAGGCGAGGAGGTTGAGGTCGGTGACGACTTCGGCGTGCGGCGCAGCGGCGGTCTCGAACCAGTCGCTCAGGGCCGCGGTCACCTCCTCGGCCGCCTGGGGTTCGTGCCAGTGGCCGTCGGCGCCGAGGGGCGTCTGCCGCTGCCGGTGGGCGACGAGCTCGACACGGGCCGCTACGGGGAGCAGGGCGAGCGGCGAGCCGTGCGGCGCGCGAGCCGCGGTCTGCGCGGCGAAGTCGAGCATGTCGGCGACCGTGCCGTGGCCGCGCGGGGACAGGTAGCGCAGGAGCTGGTGGTAGGCGGTCCGGTGCCAGGGGGCGCGGGTGACGGCCTCGCTCCACGCGGGAACCGCCGCGTGGGCGGGGACGGCGAGCGAGTGCAGCAGTTCGAGCAGCGCCAGCCAGGGAGTCGGGTCCCGTGGGCAGGACTCGGCCGCCCGCAGGCATGCCCGCTCGGCCTCCGGGACGGCGCCGCGCCCCTCGGTCGCGGCGCGGACCGAGCGCGCCCAGGCCCGCAGTGCGAGGGCGTCCCCGTCGCCGGGCCGGTCGGCCGCCCAGCGCTCGGGGACGGAGGGTGGCAGGGCGCGTGCCAGCACAGAGAGCCGGTGCACCCGGCGGTCCCAGTCCGGCCCCGTCTCCGCGAGCAACTCGGCGACCGGCTCCCAGAGCGGACGGGTGCGGCCCGCTCCGAGACCGTGAAGCTGCCGGCCGGGACGGAGTTCCTTCAGGGTGGAGTGCAGCGCCCGGTCGTCGAGTTCGGGGCGGATCAGCAGGGGTGGGCGGCGTCTTGACATCGATCCTGTTCCTCTTGCTCCGGTGCCGAGCGGGGCGGGCGCATAGGTCGGGGCGCCCGCCCCGGGTTCATCAGCAGCAGCGGCCCTGCGGGTGGATCTCCCGGTGCAGCGTGCGCAGCACCTGGTACTCGCGGCGGGTCGGCACCGGTGCGAAGGGGTGGTGGCGCCGGTGGCGCTCGCAGTAGCGGTCGTATTCGGCCTCCCCGGTCAACTCGCGCAGATACCAGCCCACCGTGCGCGCCCAGGTCATGGCCCTCACGGTCCCACCTCCACGAGCTCCGGAGCCGCGTCGATACGGGATTCGACGTAGGGCGCCTCGGTCGTGGGGAGCGCGCCCGGCCGGCGTACGGCCCGCACGCACACGAGCGCCGCGTTGGCGATCACGGCGGCCACCAGCAGCAGGAAGACGGCGATGAGCACGCCGTCAACCGTGGAGTTGGTGACCACGGTGTGCATGTCGTCGAGGGACTTGGCGGGCGGCAGGACCTGGCCGGCGTGCAGGGCGTCGGCATACTTCGCGCGCTGAGCGAAGAAGCCGACCTTGGGGTCGCCGGAGAAGATCTTCTGCCAGCCGGCGGTGAAGGTGACCGCGGTGACCCAGGCAAGCGGGACGCCGGTCACCCAGGACCAGCGCAGCCGGCCGGACTTGATCAGGACCGTCGTGCAGACGGCGAGGGCGATGGCGGCGAGGAGCTGGTTGGCGATGCCGAACAGCGGGAAAAGCTGGTTGATACCGCCGAGCGGGTCGGTGGCACCGGTGTAGAGGAAGTAGCCCCAGGCGGCCACGACGAGGCCGCTGCACAGCCAGATGCCCGGCTTCCAGTTGACCCGGCCGACCGGCTTCCACACGTTGCCGAGCATGTCCTGGAGCATGAAGCGCCCGACCCGGGTGCCCGCGTCGACCGTGGTGAGGATGAACAACGCCTCGAACATGATCGCGAAGTGGTACCAGAAGGCCTTCAGCGCCGTGCCGCCGAAGACGCCGGAGAAGATCTCCGACATGCCGACGGCCAGGGTGGGGGCGCCGCCGGAGCGGGCGATCAGCGTCTGCTCCTCCACTGCTCCGGCCGCGTGCGTCAGCTGCTCCGGGGTGATGGTGAAGCCGAGGCCCGCGACGGCGTGGGACGCCGACTGGGCCGTCGCGCCGAGAAGTCCGGCGGGCGCGTTCATGGCGTAGTACAGCCCCGGCTCCAGGGTCGCCGCCGCGATCAGCGCCATGATCGCGACGAACGACTCCATCAGCATGGCGCCGTAGCCGATCATCCGGACCTGGGACTCCTTCTCGATCAGCTTGGGCGTCGTGCCCGAGGCGACCAGGGCGTGGAAGCCGGACAGCGCGCCGCAGGCGATGGTGATGAAGAGGAAGGGGAAGAGGGAGCCGGCGAAGACCGGGCCCGCGCCCGAGGTCGCGAACTTGCTGACCGCGTCCGCGTGCAGCACGGGGGCGGCGACCACGACGCCGGCCGCCAGGAGCGCGATGGTGCCGATCTTCATGAAGGTGGAGAGGTAGTCGCGGGGGGCCAGGAGCATCCACACCGGGAGCACGGAGGCGACGAAGCCGTAGCCGATCAGGCAGAAGACGAGGGTGGTGGGGCTGAGGGTGAAGGTGGACGCCAGCGACGAGTTCTGCACCCAGCTGCCGCCGGCGATCGCTAGCAGCAGCAGCGCCACGCCGATGAGGCTTGCCTCGACGACCCGGCCGGGGCGGACGCGGTGCATCCAGAAGCCCATGAACAGGGCGATGGGGACGGTCATGGCGACGGAGAAGGTGCCCCAGGGGGAGTGTGCGAGGGCGTTGACCACGACCAGGGCGAGCACCCCGAGCAGGATGATCATGATCGCGAAGACGGCGACCAGGGCCGCGGCCCCGCCCACCTTGCCGATCTCGTCGCGGGCCATCTGCCCGAGCGAGGTGCCGTCGCGCCGCATCGACAGGAACAGGACCACCGTGTCCTGCACCGCGCCCGCGAAGATCACCCCGGCGACGATCCAGAGCGTGCCGGGCAGGTATCCCATCTGAGCCGCCAGGACCGGGCCGACCAGCGGTCCGGCGCCCGCGATTGCCGCGAAGTGGTGGCCGAGCAGCACCCGGCGGTCGGTGGGCTGGAAGTCGACCCCGTCCTCGAGTCGCTCGGCCGGGGTGGCGCGGCGGTCGTCGGGCTCGAGGACCCGGCGGACGAGGAAGCGGGAGTAGAAGCGGTAGGCGATCGCGTACGAACCGAGGGCGGCGACGACCAGCCAGACCGCGGAGATCTTCTCCCCCCGGGAGAGGGCGAGGACGCCCCAGGCGACGGCGCCGAGCACGGAGACGGTGGCCCACAGCAGGACCGACCGAGGTGACATGCGTGATTCAGCTCGCTTTTCGGGCGTATTAAGGGCGGTTTCGGGCATGGCGGCTCCTCACCTCGAGGGTGTGACGGAAGATGCGCGTGGATCAGCGTCGGCGATGTCGGTCCGTCAGCGCGTACGCGGCGAGCAGGCACAGACCGCATCCCGGCACCCAGGCGAGCTGGTACCAGTAGAAGAACGGTGTGCCCGCCACCCGCGGCTCCGCGCCGGCGTACCAGGGAACCCACAGCAGGCCCGCGGCGGGTGCGAGGAGCAGTACGGCGATCGCAACACGCCGTAGCCGGTGATGACCGGTCCGTGCCATGACCTGCGCTCCTCTCCCCTTCGCTGTCGGTCTGTGCAAGAGTTGCCCACCTCCCACAACCGGTTGACAGCGAATGTCGAGAACATTTCCCGCCGGTTGTCTGTCATCCGTTCCGGGCCCTCGCGCAACTCTTGCGCGAAGGTTCAGGCACACCAAGGACGGTGACCCATGGCCGACGGCGCCATGACCGCGACGTTCCTCGCCGTGATCGGCGGAGCGTCGCTGCTCGCCGTGACCGCGCGGCGCCTGCACCGAAGCGACCGCCTGCCGTCCCTGGAGGGCTGGGCGCTCGCCGACCGCAACCTCGGCCCGGTGTGGACCTGGTTCCTCCTGGGCGGCACCGTCTTCACCGCGTACACCTTCACCGCCGTGCCGGGTCTGGCGTACGGCAACGGGGCCGCCGCCTTCTTCGCGGTCCCGTACACCGTGATCGTCTGTCCGCTCGCCTTCGTGCTGCTCAGCCGCCTGTGGACAGTGGCCCGGCGGCACGGTTACGTCACCGCCGCCGACTTCGTACGGGGCCGGTACGGCTCGCCGTCGCTGGCGCTGGTCGTCGCGCTCACCGGCATCCTGGCGACCATGCCGTATCTGGCGCTGCAACTGCTCGGCATACGGGCCGTGCTGACGGCCGGAGGCGTGTACCCGCGGGGCGCGACCGGGGACCTGGTGATGGTGGCCCTGTTCGCCGGGCTGGCGGTGGCCACCTACCGGCACGGGCTGCGCGCGCCGGCGGTCATCTCGGCGCTCAAGGCCGTCGCCGTCTTCGTCTCGCTGACCGCGGTCACCTGGCTGGTGCTGAAGCGGCTCGGCGGGCCGGGCCCCGTCTTCGACGGAGCGGCGCGGCGCCTGGGCAGCCCGGCACTGCTCCTGTCCCCCGCCCAGCAGCCGGCCTACGCCACCCTCGCCCTCGGCTCCGCGCTCGCCCTCCTGATGTACCCGCACGTACTGACGGCCGGGTTCGCCGCCGACGGACCGCGCACCCTGCGCAAGGTGTCGGTGGCACTGCCCGCCTGGACCGGATTGCTCGCCCTCTTCGGGTTTCTGGGCATCGCGGCGCTGGCGACGGGGGTGCGGGCGCCGAAGGGCGGTGCCGAGGCGGCCGTGCCGATGCTGGTGGACCGGCTGATGCCGGGGCCGCTGGCGGGGCTGGTGTTCGGGGCGATCACCGTCGGGGCGCTGGTCCCGGCCGCCGTGATGTCGATAGCGGCCGCCACGAGTTTCGTGCGCAACGTGTACGTCGAGTACGTGCACCCGACGGCCACACCCAAGCGGCAGGTCCGCATCGCCAAGGCCGTCTCGCTCACCGCGAAGGTGGGGGCGGTCGCGTTCGTGTTCGGACTGCGCGACCAGGACGCCGTCAACCTCCAACTGCTTGGCGGGGTGTGGATCCTGCAGATCTTCCCGGCCGTGGCCGTCGGGCTGTTCACCGGCCGGCTGCACCCGCGGGCGCTGCTCGCCGGATGGGCCGTGGGCATGGCCGCCGGCACCTGCATGGTGGTCCGTGAGGGCTTTTCGTCCATCGTGGCACTCGGTTTCGGACCGCTCCAGGTCTACGCCGGTCTGGCCGCACTCCTGCTGAACCTGATCGTCACGGTGGCCGGCACCGCGGTCCTCGAACGTCTCGGCGTCCCGCGCGGCGCCGACCTCACCGACCTGCCGTCCCGCCTGCCCGTCAGGCGGCACCCCGAGACGGGAGCGAACCAACCGTGAGACGCAGACATGCCGTTCCGGTGCCGGAGCCGTACGTGGAGCCCCTGGCGCCCGCCGTGCCGGACCCCGCCGAGCTGGAACGGGAGGCCGGACTCGCCCGGCTCTTCGAGGTGCACTACTCCTCGATGCTGCGCCTGGCCGTGCTGCTGGGCGCGGACGATCCGGAGAACGTGGTGGCCGAGGCGTACTACCAGATCTACCGCAAGTGGCGCCGGCTGCGGGACATCGAGGCGGCGGAGGCCTACCTGCGCTCCACGGTCTGCAATCTGACCCGGATGCGGATACGCCATCTCCAAGTGGCGCGCCGACACCTGGAGAACCCACCCGAGGAGACCGTCGTCTCCGCCGAGAGCGCGGCCCTGCTCCGCGACGACCAGCGTGTCCTGATCGGCGCGCTGCAGCAGTTGCCGGCCCGGCAGCGCGAGGCGCTCGTGCTGCGGCACTGGCTCGGCCTCAAGGAGAGCGAGATCGCCGCCGCGATGGGCATCTCCTGCGGCTCGGTGAAGACCCACACCTCTCGCGGCCTCGCCGCGCTGACCCAGGCGATGGAGGCCCGCCGATGACGCATCGAGACACGACTCCGTCGCGCGGCACCGATCCGGACCGCACAGAAAGGGAGTTGAGCGAGGCCCTGGCCGCCCTGGCCGGCGGGGTGCGGGCCGCGCCCGACGCCTACCGCACGGCGCGCGGCGAGTGGCTGCGCCGCGAGCGCCGGCGCCGGCTCGTGCTCGCCGTGCTGATCGCCGTGGTGTTCACCCTGGCCACCCTGATCGGCCTGTGGGTACTGAACCAGGCGCCTTCGGACCCAGGGGTGATCTTCTCCGGCCTGGGACCATCACCCAGCAGGCAGGGGCAGTCGGCTGGGGCGTGCGCGCTTTCGCGGCACTGAGGGCAGTTCGCTGCTGGAGTCTTCCGGCCCCGGGCGAGGGGATGCACGGGCCAGCCTCGACGGGCGCACACCTGCGCCAGGGCCAGAGAGCCAGCGACTGAAGGACGGTCGCTGGCGGCTGCTCTTGAGTCGCTGCGGCAAAACTGCAGCTCAGCGGACATGCGCACCCTCTAGTAGCGACTCAACGACGGACGCAGACTAGCGAACTAGGGCGGTGGGATCGTGCAGCACATGCGGAACAACGGTGGCACCGCACCAATCCTGCAGCGACTGAAGGCCCAGCGCAGCGACTCACCGATCGACTCAGCGACCGGGCACGTTTGGGTCGCTGCTCATGAACCTCGACAAACACGCAGGTCAAGGCAGCCAGCGGTGTGGTCCCGTCGCCCTGCCCCCGGACGGCGACCGTCACTGTTCCTCAAGCCAGGTCGCTCCGACGTTGGTGAGCCCGAGTCCACGCTCCAGGCCCAGCAGTCTTCGCTCGAGCGTCGCATCGGTGAGGGCGACCCCGACGGTCGCGGCGAGGTGGTCGGAGCAGATGCGGGCGTAGGCGAGGGTCTGTCGGCGGCCGGCCGCCCACAGGGAACCGGGTGCCGGGGTGCGTTCGGGTGCCATCGCGGCGAGGCTCTCGATCAGCTCGACGACGTGTGGACCAGCCAGACGTACCTAGCGGTGGCAGCCCTGCAGTTCCTCGGCCAGCAGGTTTCCGCGTACGAGCGTGTGCAAAGTGCTCAGTCGCGGTGGAGGGTCCCACCCCCACATGACGTGCCATTTCCGTAGCGGTCCAAGCCCGGCTGTCGAGCAGAGCCGAGTCAGAAACCTGCCCGCGTACGTCGGCCAGAAGCCTCGCCACTTTGGTCAGGTCGGGACTGGCCACATGCGCGCGCCGCGTGCCCTGCGGTCCATTGTCCCCTGTGACACTTCGGTCCTGGCCGAAATAACCGGAACCTAGGGTGCTCACCATGAACACGGCACCTCCCAGCACCCAGCCCGCGCAGACAGTCGCCACCCACCTGGAAATCGATCCGAGCATCCTGTACTTCGGGACTCCAGTGGTGCTGCTGTCGACGGAGAATCAGGACGGCTCGTTCAACCTTGCCCCAATATCATCCGCATGGGCTCTCGGGCGGACGGTTGTGATCGGGCTGGGCCGTGAGGGACAGACCGCGTACAACCTTGGCAGCCGCCCCGACCTGGTCATCAGCTTGCCGGCCCCCGCACAGTGGTCGGCCGTGGAGCAGCTGGCGCCACTGACCGGCCGGAATCCAGTGCCCTCCAGCAAGCCCAAGGGCTGCCGCTTCGAACCGGACAAGTTCGCTGCCGCAGGCGTGACCAGCGAGCCCTCCCATCTGGTCCGGCCTCCTCGCGTGGCCGGATGCCCGATCCAATTGGAGGCCCGTGCCGAGCGGGTGCAGCCGGACGCCTCCGGGGACTTCGTCATCGTCGAGGCCGTCGTGTGCAAGGTGCACGCCGACGCCCGCATCGTCGTTCCTGGCACCGACCACATCGACCCTGCCGCCTGGAGCCCTCTCATTTACAACTTCCGCCACTACTTCGGACTCGGCCGGGAACTCGGCCACTCCTACCGCACCCAAACACCCAGCAAATTCAAGGGACCTACCGCAGAGCGTGCGCTCGCCGACACAGCGCCCAACTGAGGTCAGGCGGCTGGCTGAAGCGGGCGGTAGCCAGAAACGGCAAGGATCTTCAGGCGCCGGCGGCGGTGACGATGGCGTCGGTGGCGAAGCCAAGGACGAGGCCGAGCAGGATGCACCAGGTGGTCAGGGTCTTCAGTGCTGCCTTGCGGGCGACGGCCAGAAGTTCGATGACTACGTAGAGGATCGACCCTGCGGCCAGGCCCAGGAACGCGATCGACACCGTGTCGTTGAGCAGGTGCTGGCCGACCACGGTGCCGAGGAAGGTCGGTCCGCCGCCGATCAGGCCGAGCAACAGCAGCGTGGCCCATGAGGGGCGCTCGCCCTCGGCGGCCAGCGGGGCGACGATGCCGAAGCCTTCGGTGGCGTTGTGCAGGCCGAAGCCGATGATCAGCAGGAGGGCGAGGGAGAGTTCCCCCTTTGCGGCGGAGTTGCCGATCGCCAAGCCCTCCGCGAAGTTGTGCAGGCCGATGCCGGTGGCGATCATCAGCGCGAGCGAGCTCGCCTGGCTGCGGACCTGAGGGGCCAGCTCGGCGGAGGCGGCGGCACCGGGGCCGGCGGGCCGTGCTGCGGAAGCGGTCGCACGGCGGGCGATCCAGCCGTCGTAGTACACCAGGCTCATCAGACCGACTGCGAGACCCGCCACGAGGGTCATGCTGCCGGAGGCCACCGTGCCCCAGTCGTGCTTGCCCAGCGCGCCATCGACCGGCTCCCAGGCATGTGTCAATACATCCCAGATCAGGAAGATCAGGATGCCGATAGCCACAGCGTTCAGGCCGGCGCGCAACCGGAGGCTGGGGCTGCGCAGCCGTCCGAGGGGCAGGCCGAGGTAGATGGTGAACCCTGCGATGGCGCCGAGCAGGGCTACCTGGGGGCTGGACACTGGGGCGACTCCAGTCGGATGGGCGGGGAAGTACACCCCGAACGTAGATGAGGTGAGGCTTGCCTAACGAGTGCCTGTGGGGCGATTTTGAGAAAGCTTGGCGAAATTGGCGCTCTGACATGAGTGGGCCCGACTGCTCTCGTCCCTCGTCGACCGTCATCGGAGCCTCGCGGCTGGGCACCGCCGCCCTCACGGCACACTCATCGGCATTCACCGGGGGCAGTCCGGCTCCGGCCCGGTGCATGATGAAGCCCACGGTGGTTGGCGCGCCGCCTGCGGCGCTGTCTGCGTGACGGTGAAACCTTGCAGGGTTCGCTGGGCTCCGACCGAGCCGTGGTGAACGGGTCGACCGCGCTCACCACGGCGGCGGCCAGTGCCGGGCATCAGCCGTGGGTGCGGCTCAACCCAGCGCCGCCTTGAGGACGGCGAAGGCGGCCTTCGGGTCGGCGAGGGCGTGATGGATACCGGGGATCTCGTGGTCGAGGCCGAGGAGTCCGTAGACGGCGTGCATGGCGCCACGCACGGAGTATTCGACGGTGAAGACCACGTCCTCGGGGATCTCCGTGTACTGGCCCAGGAAGGCGAAGTTCGCGGCGCCGCGCGGGATGACCAGTGGCCGGTCGTGGACGGTGCGCGGGGCGAACTGACTGGTGATGTAGGGCATCATCACGGGGATGACGGTTGTGGTCGTCGCGATTTCGTCTTCGATGTCTGAGAGGCCGAGGTGGCCGAGCAGTTCGGTGAGGACCTCCCGGCCGGTCGCCTGTGCCATCGGCTTGCCGATGAAGTCGCCGTCATTGTCAACGAACAGGCCGTAGCCCCACAGGGTGTAGACGTCTTCGGGCTGGCCGTCAAAGTGCGGGGCATGCGGCACCACGATGGACATCAGCCAGTTGGAGTCCTTGAACGTCATCAGCGCGCCCGTGCCAGGAAGGTTGCCGGACAACTCTTCAATGCGGTGCACCAGCAGCGGGCTGCGCATGGTGAGGGTGAAGGACTCCCACTTGGACTCGTCCACGGTGCCGTTGAAGGCGGTCGGACGGCCGAAGTCGTCTGCCTTGGCGGCGAGGGTCTCCCACAGCCGCCAGCCGCCGTCCTTCTTGTCGCGGACCAGTTCGGGCGCGCTGTCGGTACTGCCGAGGACAGCATCGGCGGTCATGGAGCCCACGGTGATCAACGCGTAGTCGCCGTCGGAGAGTTCGTAGGTGTCGGGCTGCCCGCCACGCTCGAGGTGCAGGCGCCGCACCCGCCGGGTGCCGTCGTCCTCGGTGCTGAAGTCCACGTCGGTGACCCGTACGCCGTGCTCGAAGAGCACCCCGCGGGCCTCCAGCCAGGACCGCACCGGGCGGATGATCGAGTCGTACTGGTTGAGGCGGGTACGGCGTACCCCGGACAGCGTGTGCATGCGCGGGAACTCCTGCATGAAGCGCAGGAAGTAGCGCTTGAGCTCGATGGCGCTGTGCCAGTTCTGGAAGGCGAACGTGGTGCGCCACATCGTCCAGAAGTTGGTGGCGAAGAAGTGCGGGGAGAAGAAGTCCTCGATCCGGCGGGCCCCGATCACGGACTCGGGCAGGACGAGCAGCCGGGTCAGCTCCAGGCGGTCACGGGCGTCGAGTCCGTAGTCGGCGGCGTCCAGGATCGCGGTGCCCTTGCCGATCAGGCGGGCCCTTGGCGTCGGTGGGCCACTTGGCGTTGAACTCCCGGATCTCCGCGCGCACGGACACCGTTTCGTCGGTGAGGGTGGGGATCGTCTCCAGGAGGTTCCACAGGCAGGTGTACGCCTCCTCCTCCAGCATCCGGCCGCCCCGGGTGACGTAGCCGGTGGGTTCGCCGCTGCCGTCCATGGAGCCGCCGGCGACCGGGAGTTCCTCCAGGATGCGGATGTGCTCGCCGGGGAAGCCGCCGTCGCGGATCAGGAAGACGGCCGCCGCGAGCGAGGCGATGCCGCCGCCGACCAGGTAGGCGTGGGAGTGCAGCGGAGCGTCGGTCATGACGTCCCTCCGTTCTGCCGCCCATGCTTCCGAGCGGCGCAGTGTTCTTCGGGGGCCGCACACGTCGCAGATCTGCCAAGGTGCGGCCGTGGGCGGCGCGCCGAGGCAGCCCTCAGGTGGTAGGGCCCGGCGAGCGTGGCGCCCGCGTTGCTCAGTCAACTCGTGACGTGATCATCGGGGCAGGGGCCTGATGTCCCTACTGGTGTGCCGAGCGGCCCAGGCCGGGTACCGATGCCCGGCGATGGCCGCGACGTCACGCGTGGTGTGGGTCGTGGATCATCAGGGGCGACCTCACAGAGAGCAGTCGCACAAGGGCAGGCCACGTCCGCTCCATCAGGCACGTTCTGGTCCTGAGTAGATCATCGGGGAACTGGCCTACAAAAGGACCTGCCGCCTTCAGACTAACGAGCTCGTGCATGGTTGGCGCTGGCACGTCGAGATCTTGATCGTCGATCATGGTCTGCGTGGTGAAGAACCGGACGCGTGCAGCGGTCCTTCGGAGTCAGCAGATCACCGGACTGAGTTCAGAGGTGATCGCCGAACTCGTAGCGGAGGTCGGCCCGTGGCATGAGAGGCAGCAGGCGACACTCGCCTCGCGTCCCCGCCAACGGGCCGTCGGCGCCGGTGCCAAGCACAAGCTCGTTTTCGTCGACCGGCTCCTGGCCACGTTGGTTCACCTCCGTCATGGCGCCACCCACCACGTACTGGCCTGCTGGTTCGACGTAGATCGCTCGACGATCACACGTGCGATCGGTGAAATACGGCCGCTGCTGGCCCAGCGGGGCATCACCATCGCCGTCGGCCTGGCGGTCGGCGGCTCCCTGGTGGCTATGCTCGGTCCCCTGACCGGACTCGCCGTCAACGCGTGCTGCTTCGCCCTCGGATCGGTAATCATCAAACTCGCATTGCCGCGCGGGATGGGACACGCGGCCGAGGAAGCCCCCACACCAGCCGGGGAGACGGGACCGGGCTACTGGCGGCGGTTCGGTGAGGGCTTCATGACTCTTGACGTGGGCAAGCCGGCAGGAGTCCGTCCCGGTCTCGATGATGTTGCCGCCGAAGGGAAGCCGGTCCACGATCGCCACGCAGAGCGGGCTTACGGCGCAGCTTGGTCATCGTGCTCGTGCTGCTGGCGGCGTATCGCGGCGAGCCGGGCGAGGAAGCGCACGAGCACTCGCCGCAGCTCCTGGCGATGCTGGGCCTGCTGGGCCTGCTGGGCCAGCCAGTCACGGCGGGTGGCGGAGCGCTCTTGCAGACGGAAGCCGAGCGTGGTCGCCGCCGCGCCAGCCGCATGCTGTACCAGACAATGTGCGCCGGGCTGCCGTCAGCATCCGCGTCCTACTGTGTGAACGGCACTGCCCTCCATCCGATCAGCAAGGAGTACCAGGCCGTGAACGTTGAAATCCCTCCACACGTGCGCGACACCGTCTTACAGTTCGGGGCGGGCGCGCCGTACGCCCTGAGGGTCCTGGCTGGCCAACTGGCGGACGATCCGGACATGGGCCGGCCCTCGACTCTGCCCGGCATCCTCACCGTGATGATCGACGGCGACCTGTTCGAGGACTGTCCCGCCCTGGCCGTCGGCTATATTCGCGAGCCCGATCGGATCGAGATCCGGTACGTGAACCGGGCCCCGGCCAACGAGGGCGCCGCGAACGCCGAGAGCCAGAGTCAGGGCGAGAGCAACAGCGAGCCTGCCGGTCCCGGCCTTGATGCGGTCGCCGGGCGGCAGATCGTCGACGCCTGGCAACGCATCACCCACTGGCTCCAGCACAACGCCCCCGACTCCCACGCGGCGCTCCGCGACGGCGCGAGCTCCGCGACCCTCACCGAGCTGGAGCAGGACCTCGGCATCTCGATACCCACCGACCTGCGCGCCTGGTGGTCTCTCACCGCGGGCGACGACGGGGTAGACGGTGCGGGATGCATGCCCGGCAACCAAGCCCTGATGCCACTGGACGGCGTAGCTGACTTCTACCGGCAGCAGATGGACGCCCAAGCCCATCAGGACGCCCTCAACGGCCGCCGTACCGCGGACGACCGGATCACTGTGTGGAACGCGGCCTGGATCCCGGTCGTCTCCTATGGCGTCGCTGACCGTACCTCGGGCCTGTATCTGGACGCTGCGACTGGCCATCTGGGCCGTTGGTCCCGTTACAACGAAGGTCCTGGCGATGAGCTCGACACGCTGGCGACATACCTGGAGAACGTCGCGGACATGCTGGAAGCTCCCGCCCTGGCCACGCGGGACAAGCCCGGCCTGGTGGGCGGGGCGCTGGTGTGGGGCAGCAGGCTCGATCCCGCGCAGGAAGACCGGTGGCAGCCGCTGGCCGACTGACCCCACAGGAGGGAGGGGGCCGGTCCTGCGGACTGGCCCCCTCCTGCTCCACCTGCCTGACGCTCAGGCTTGCGTCAGCTGATCTTGCTCCACGCGCAAGTGGTCGCGCTCGACGTGCAGTGCTCGAATCCCGGGAGGGTCACGAAGAAGCCGTCACCGTCCAGCATCCGCCAGGACGGAGCCGGGAACCCGCTGAACGCGCGTTGATTCTGCACGCTGGGGATCGCCGCGCGCCCGCACCGCTCGGTGCCGCTCGGCCCGTTCGTGGCCGTGCGGGTGTCGGCGAGGATGCCGAAGTTCGCCGAACCGTCTCCCATCTTGTCGGTGAACAACTGGGCGCACTTGCTGCCCGAGGTCACCAGGTTGACGCTGTTGGGGAAGCCGCCGGACTCGTGCGTCGAGGCCATGGCGAACTCATCGCAGTCGACCGATCCCACGGACGCATCCGACTTGTGCACGCTCCAGGTGCTGTCGCACACGCGGCTACGGCTGTTGTCCGATGTCCACGTACCACCGGCGCTGTTCTTCACCGTCGTGTCCGGACCCAGATAGTGCATCAGCGAGTCCCACCGCCTGGAGCCGGCATGATCGGGCATCACCTGCTGCATGTACCAGTAGTACGCCCCGGCAGCCGGATACAGGTTGGTGTCCACCGTCCAGTTCAGCGCGAAGGACGGCAGCACGCAGCCCGGCGCGGACGACTTGAGGATGTCGTCGCAGCGTGGCGCCAGCTCACGCCTGGCCTGAGTCCCGGAGGTTCCGAAGTTGGCCGTGGCGATCGCGGTGTCACTGGCGTCCACGGTTGCGGTCACCGACCAGCCCAGGTCGATGGTCTCCTTGCCCGTGCCGGACCAGGTTGTCTGGATGGTCCCCCACCGGCCGCTGTTCACGCTTGCGTCGTCGGCTGACCAGTAGGCGGTATCGCCTGCGGGGTTGTTCTGGTTGTCGGCCCACCGCGTCTTCGACGTCACGCACGACGAGCACGTCGACTGGGCGTACCACTTCATCGTGACGCCTTTCAGCGCCTGGTCGATCGCGACCGGCACGATGACGATCTGCTGGTCGAACTCCCCGAAGTCCGACCCAGAGGCGGCCTTGTTCGGGTACGCCTTGATCCGCTGCTCGAAGTCGAAGGTGGCGAAGCCGATCTGCTTGTTGTCCGCGTCGATGAAGATCAGCTTCCCTGACCCGATGTTCTTCAGGCACGCCTCGGTGCGGGTCATGTAGTCCTTGCCCGCCGACTTGTCATAGCACCAGCCGACCAGCTCCACGGCAGGCGCGACAGCCGGTCCCGCAGCTGCCGCAGCGGGAGACCCACCGGCCTTGCGGGCCTTGGCCTCCGCCGCCTTGCGCAGCGCCTCGGCGCGCTTCTTCGCACGCGCCTTGGACTCTGCGGTGGGAGGGGAAAGCTCCATGCAGAGCTTGCGTCCCTGGGCGTCCTGCTTACCGCAGGTACGTTTCTGGGTGGCCTCCCGCTTCACCGCACCGTTTGCGTCGAACGTCGGCAGGGCAGGCCCCGGATCGGACCGAGTGAGCTCCTCTATCGCCTGCACCGTCGGATCGATCGTCGACGAAGCCTGCGCCGCAGGAAACGTCATATACGGCTCTATACGGAAGTCCGCCCACGGCGACCAGTTCGTCTCGTACAGGCTGCCGTCGTAGGCGGATGTGCGGAACTTGTACAGCACGCCGGGCTTCAGGATGCCATAGGGCACCGTCACCTTCGCTGTTCCGCCCGAGGCCACGTAGGGCGACACCAGCACTCCGAACTGCCCGGACCCGTCGAGGTCGACCTGCGCCTTCGGGGTGCCGTCCGCGTTCGTGGTGTAAACCTGGAACGTCAGGTTCGCGGTATCGCCGTCCGCGTCGGTCACCGTGTTCCGCAGCACCGCCTCCGGAGTGATGACCCGCCAGACGGTGCCCGTCTTGGAGAACTTGGGGCCAGCCGACGGTGTCTTACCCGACACTGGCCGCTCGCCTCCAGCAGCGATCGCCGCCAGATCTTGCGGGCCGGCGGCCGCCACCGCCGCGGGCGAAGCTCCCAGGCCGGGCGCAGGTGGGGTGGGCGCCGCCGCTGCGGTGCCCACCCCGGTCAGTAACGCCAGCACGGCACCAGCGGCAGCAGGCCGCCATGCCGACGCGCGTAAGAATCTCACTTCCTCAATCCCCTTTACGGATTCATGACTTGTCCAGGACAGCCGGGACCCCATCACGACCGCACCAAAAGCAATATGATCAAAATCATGGTTTGCAGGCCATGAACTCATTCAGGCCAGGCAGACAACGGCATGACAGCGCTGAAGGGTTCGGCCGCAGGCGTTGTCAGTCACGGCAGCTGCAAGTCTTGATCGTTTGACTTCCGGTCATATGGTCCCGGCGGCGGTGATGTTGTGCCATCGGCGGTGGGCCTCGGTGACCTGGTGTGGGTGGTGACGACGCCAGGCGGACCAGTGCAGGATGCGCCTCCCCTCCTATGTGGAGACGCTGACCGGAGGGATAGTTAGGGGTCATGGCACATCCAGAAAGCGCACCTACGACACCGAGTTCCGGGAGGGCGCGGCGCGGATCGTAACGGAGACCGGAAAGCCGATTCCGGAGGTGGCCGAGGATCCGGGCATCCATCCCAGGACGCTGCACAGCTGGGTCTCGCGGGCCCGGCGCAACGGGTCGCCACTCGGTCGGCTCCGTTGTGCTGGGGATGTGACGTAGGCCCAGGATGTGGGCCCAGGCTTGGGCGGACTCGCGGCGCAGGTCGTCGACCGCGGTGGACGCGCTGAACGCCTTCGACATCACCTTCGACGGCCGCCTGTCGGCGGCCCGCCAGTAGCCTCAACAACTACCCAGTTACACCACTTGTTTGACAGTCCCGAGGCCGGCTACCAGCGCACGATGAGGACGGGGAGGGGGATCGGAGCATGCGGTGCCGGCGCAAATCCCTAACTGCGCCCATACGGTGGAGCCGGGCCTGGCAGAAGCTGCTGTCCCGGGCACATCAGCAATGTCTCGTTACAGGTAGCGCTCCACTTCGGCTCGCATCTCCGCTGCGCTCGAGTACCGCATTTCCGGCAGCGGGGCGGTGGACTTTTCGATGAGCGCTTGGACGCCCGCTGGAAGATCAGGCGCGAGCGTCGCGAGACGAGTCGGCGGTTGCATCGAAGTGGAAGCCAGCAAACCGCCGCCTTGATGGACGTATCGGTCCCTGATCAGTTCACGGAGGACCGCCCCGGTGCCGAAGATGTCCCGCGTGACGTGGGGTGGCGCGCCCGAGAAGCTCTCGGGCGGCATGTACATGATTGTTCCGACGACGCCAGCCTGATGGATGGATTCGTTCATGCTGGAGATACCAAAGTCCAGGATCTTCACCCGCCCTGCGGGGGGTCAGGACGAGGTTGCCCGGCTTGATGTCGCAGTGGATGATGCCGGCCGCGTGGGAGTGTTCAAGTCCGTCGAGGATGTCCAGTACTGCGGCAAGAGCTTCCTGCACGGTGGGCGGGGTTTCTGACGATCAGTTCCCGCAGCGCGTGGTGGACCAGCAGATGGCCCAGATCTGCTGCAGGACGCCGTCGGGGGTTTTGCTGCCCAGGTCAAGGCCGGTGCCGGCTTCGGCAAGGCGGCCCTTCACCATCGACTGGGACAACGAGCAGGCGATCTGCCCGCGCGGGGCCACGAGCGTGTCCTGGACCAAGCTGAACATCAAGGACCACACCTATCTGCAAGCCCGGTTCGCCGAAGCAGACTGCCGAGCCTGCCCAGACCGCGCCCAGTGCACCACGTCAGCCACCGGCCCCCGCTCCATCGCCGTGCTGCCCCGGCCGCTGCACGAGATCCAGATGCACAACCGGCTCGACCAGCGCACCGAACAATGGCAGCACCGTTACGCGATCCGCGCCGGCATCGAGGCCACCCTCTCGCAGAACGTCCGCGTCCACGGCCTGCGCCGCTCCCGCTACCGAGGACTCGCCAGAACGCACGTCCAACACGTCCTCACCGCGATGGCCTGCAATGTCACCCGAATCGCCGACTGGATGGCCGGCACCCCCAGAACCCGCCGCCGTACCACACGCCTTCACGCACTGTGCGCAGCCGCCGTATGACCCCTGAGGGACCCGCCAACATCACCAGCAGAGTCACGGCATTGGGGCTAGGCCTTACCGGGAGCCGCTTGGCCCGGCCAAGATTTCATGTTCCACCGTCTCTGGTGGGATCTGAACGTCGCGGTGGGATCGGTCTCGAAGGAGCAGTTGGTAGCCGGGCTGCCCGCCGAAGCAAATGGCAAGGCCTTGGACTTCACGGGCGGAGCGTTCTACCGAGATGCCGATCGGCTTTCAGGGCCACCGTCAGCAATAACGTCTCCGTCTTCCGCAGCACCCGTCGAATCCGCTTCATCCATCCCTCACCCACCGACGACTCCCGCTACACACCATGGACCACCGACAGCACGCCAAGGTTGTCTGCGCAGCTCAGCCGGCAGCCACCGCTACGCGAGCCAGGCAGTCACACTCCCAGGTGACCGCGCTGGACTGCCCGGCCATCGGCACGCAAGACTGTTGCACCAGGGCCTCCTACCGCTCGGTGATTCGAGACCGACGAGCTGTTCAGGAGGTTTTGTTCGTATGCGCCCAGCGGCCCGCGACCACCCGATCGGGACTCCCGTTCGACGGGCGCCTTCCCAGACTGTCCCCGGACCGTGGAAGGGCGCTCGACGATAACCAAACCGTGCAACTCGGCGGCTGGTCACAGCGGTGATCGATGTGGCGGCTGCAAGTCACGGCCACGGACATCAGTAGTGACAGAGCAGGTCGACGACGACGGCTTCGGCATGGAGGTCGTCGAGATAATTGTTGGCCTGCTCCCAGTAGCCGTCGCGGTCCGCATCCATCCACACACCGTCGAGGGTGACCAGGGCAAAGCCGGGCACAGCGCATTGGACCGACGACTGCCGGGCTTCCTCGTGCTCCTGCGCGAAGTACGCGACCGGGTCATTGAATAGGAACGATGTGTCGAAGTGCGGGTCGCCCGAGACGGCCCGCTGCGCCACGTCCTGCACCAGCGGCTGGGCCAGGTGCTCTCTCTTGGCGTCCGCCAAGGAGTAGCCACCGGGATCGGACTCGTGGCGGGCGACGAAGTCGGACAGCGGGCGGGCCGGCGGATACAGCGCGGCTAGTTCTTCCCAGGCGGCGAGCCTGGCATCATGCCTTGTCGCCGCTCGCCGCCGCATAGTGCCGAAATCGAGCAGGTCCCGAGGTCCGCCGTAGCACTCCAGCGGCCCGAGGGCATCGAGCTTGGCCTTCCTGCGGGGGACGGTGGAGGCCGTGACGAGCCTGCGGTCGCCGTCATGCTCGGGCCGGGTGAGGTAGGGGCTCACCGTATCGGAGTAGATGACCCACCAGTCCCACTGGCCGACCGGGTTCCAGTCGTCGGTGAGGTTGGCGTCATACGGCGCCATGACGGCCGCTATCGCTTCCGGAAGCTTCCGTGGCCTGGTCGGCGGCAGGCACACCGTGACGAAAAACTTACTCATACGCTGGATCGTAGAACCGAGGTGCTGTTCGAGGCACAACGTCCTCAACCCGCTGGACACCCCTTCGACCAACAAGCCACAAGATCGGTACAACAACAGCCACTCAGCGACGGCCAGGGCGTGCTGCCCGCTGCAGCGCTGCACCGCATGCGGGAGCAGACGGTCGAGCTACGCGCCAGTTCGCTCAGCGACGGCATTGGCATCTGCTGGTTCCTGCACGACCTGGACGGCCTGCGCGCCATCGGCCACGGCGGCTCGGGCAACGGCCAGGACGGCGACACCTGCAACCAGTCCGTCGTGCGATGGGCGCTCGAGCACTACCGCGGCGTCGTCGAGAAGACGGCGGAACCGCTCCCCTACGACCAAGGCCGGGCCCAAGAGGTCGTCGGCCGCTACGACATCGACGCCCTCAACCTCGACATCGCCACCGACGGCACCCGCCTCACCCTGGCCGTGGGAATCAAGCCCGAAATCCACGCGGCATCACAGGAGGACATGCCCCGGACCACCCGGTCGCAGCCATCGGTTTCCTTCCTGACCGTGCCGACGAGTACATCGTCGCTGAAGGCGGCCTCAAAGGTAAGCGCGGCTACTTCTCCCGCAACGCGAGCGGCGCCATCACCGGCGTCGACCTCGCCGGCCGGCTCTTCAACCGGGTCGCGGAAGCAACCTGATCTGTCGCAGGCAGGGGCGGCCCGCAGCGGCCGCCCCTGGCCACCACCCCCGCCGGCCGGTCCTGTCACTGGGCCGCGACGGCCTTCCTGGCACTTCGAACCGCCGTCAGGCGACTCGCAGACACAACCCATCTCCACCGCAACGCAAGGGCCTTATGTTCGAGACGGCTGTGATAGTTGCTCGCCTGAAGACCGACCTTCGATCCATCGCACCGGGCAGGCTCATGGTGCCTACTTCAGCGCGACTGCGTCTCCTGACGCCGTCGCCGTGCTGGTGGTGCCCGTGCCGGCGAAGTGCCAGCGCCAGGTGCCAGAGGCGTTCGCCGTGGTGGTCGTCTTCAGCTTGCCCGCGCTGTCGGTGGTCACCGTCTTGACGGTGGTGTACGTCGAGGCGCCAGACTTCTTGAACTGAAGGGCCACCTTCTGGGCGGCGAAGCCGGTGTAGGTGTTGGTGTTCCAGTCGGCCCGGGTCAGAGCGCCGGTCACCGTCAGCGTCCCGCCCTTGGCGACCGGTTCGGGCGTCGCCTGGGCCGTCGCCAGCTTGGCGTAGCGCTTGATCTTCATCGTGGCGCTGCTGTCAAGGGTGTAGTAGTCGCCGTCGTTGCCGCGGGCCTCCATGTCGAGGTGCCAGGTACCGGCCGAGCTGTTGCGGAGGTCGGCATAGTCGGTGCGGTCGGACTCCAGGCTGTAGGACCACGTGCACTTCATGGTCGTCGACGTGGGACGCGTGCAGGTCGACGACTTCCCGTACTGGATACGGCCGTCGGAGCTGACCAGCTTGAGACCGACCATGCCCCAAATGCCGGAGTCATCCTTGGCGGTGGCGGAGACAGTCAGCGTCTGCGGCTCGCTGATGCCGACATTGACGGTGGTCCTGCTGAAGGTCACCGAAGTGAATGCGATGTCGCCGTTGTGATCGTCTGCCTGCGCGGCGGGGGTGAGGAGGGTGAGTAGCGCCAGGCCGCCGACGGTGGCGGCCGCGGCCGTTCGGATGTGCATGGTTCTCCAGGAACGGTGAGCCGGATCTCCATGAGTGGAGTCCGGGTGTGCAGGAGACCATCCCCACGGGCGTTTGGTTGTACGTGTGGCTCAAGTTGTTCTAGACGCGCCCCCTGCGCACCTGCCACGGAATGCCGGACGCAACGGGAAGCACCGTCAGCTTGCATCCCCCTGCCGGAATGGACCTGCGCGTGCACCTTTACACTCCGCACACCTGTTCATCCCACCTCATGCATCAGGGTGGTGGGCCTGCCCTGTGGGGGGTTTTTCGTGCGCAAGCTTGCCGTCGGCATCCTGTTGCCGTGCGCGGTGACACTGTCGGCTCTGACCGCTCCGGCCGCTGAGGCTGTGAACGGGGACGGAGATCTGACAATCACGAAGGTGTCGATTAACGGTGGCAAACCCGTCGTGGTCGGCACCACGACAGAGAAGACCTTCGTTTTGGCGATCACCGCCACCGACACTTCCGGGATCAACGCGGCCTACTCCGACGTCTGGAGCACGGCCACCGCCACCGGTTTCGGCTACCACGACAACCTGGGCTGCAAAGCCGTCGACGCCACCACCGCCACCTGCTCGATGAGCTACGTCATGGACCCGGGCTACAACGGGACGGGGCTGAAGAACGCACAGGCCGGGGCCTGGCAGACCTACCTGGAGATCACCTCTAAGGACCACGACGGCGTCACGCGGAACAACCAGGACCCGTTCTTCGTCAAGCGGTACGCCAAGCTCACGACCAACGCCTCGCCCGAGCCCGTGAGCAAGGGCACGGCCCTGACCGTGACAGGCAAGCTCAGCCGAGCGAACTGGGGCGACAACCTGTACCACGGCTATGCCACCCAGTCAGTGAAGCTGCAGTTCCGCAAGGCCGGCACCAGCACCTACACCACGATCAAGACCGTCACCACCAGCAGCACCGGCACCCTGAGTACCCGCATTACCGCTACCGCCGATGGCTACTGGCGCTACGCCTTCGCGGGCACCGCCACCACAGCGTCTGCCAACGCCGCCGGCGACTACGTCGACACCAAGTAGTCGACAGACGCCGACACCGGCCCTACTCAGCGCGACGGCCGCGTCGAGGGCATCGTCCATGCCTCGGACAGGAGGAATCCGGGTTACCCGACCAGACCATGCATGCGGTGACGACCCCCCTCGGCGAGGCGCAAGGGCCACGCCCGCCACCCCATAAAAGATCTGGAGTCGGATGAAAATTACGGGCGGCCTGGCCGATCAGTCGCGCCGGGCGACACCCCTTGGGCAAATAACTCGGCGGCCAGCGAGCATGCCAGGCGTAGCCGCCGCAGGTCGCGCGGCGGTTGACGGGTCTAGGAAGTCCGCCGCGGGCCTTCCGGGGACCGGCGGGCCAGGGGGCGGCGTTCAAAGGGCCGACTGCGGTGGTCAGATCTGGCTGGCCCCGCCGTCGGCATAAATCTCGACACCGGTCATTGAGCCGATGTGCTCGCCGGCGAGGCGACCTGCCCCGCCGAGACCTACCCCCACGCCCTCGCCCGCTACGTCATGGTGATCAGCGAGGGCAACGCCGTGCACGCTGCCACCGGCGCCAGCCGCGTCGCCCTCCACGCCACCGTCGACATCGCCCTGCAGGCAGTACCCCGGACCCACGCAGACGTGACCGCCTGGCAACGCCGCCACCACATCACCCTCGACCTGATCACCTGCACCCCACCCGCAGACCGAGGACGACACGTCGAGGTGAAGCGAGCGGAGGTGCAGCCGTCAGGACACCGAGCCGCAAACTCGAGGCGGCCCCCCGCCGAGATCTACCTACCGGCCCAGGCCTTCTCGTGCCCCGGGCGCGCTGCAGCGTGAGCATTCGTTCGCCCTCGGCGCGAGCCCGAGCCTGGGGTGAACGAGCCGATCGGGCGGTGGGGCGGTGGCCCCACCGCGACCTAGGCGCTGTTTCTCGGATCTCCCTCCCTGGGTGGGGTGTTGAGGGCAGGCTGACTCCATGGGACGCGGAGATCTGACGAATGCGGAGTGGGATCGGCTGGAGTCGTTCTTACCTCGCGGTGGTGCACGTGGGGGCCGGTGGAGCGATCACCGACGGGTGATCAACGGTGTGCTCTACCGGGTCCGCACGGGGGTCCAGTGGCGGGATCTGCCGGAGCGATTCGGGCCGTGGGAGACCGTCTACAAACGCCATCGCCGCTGGTCAGCGGACGGGACCTGGCAGATGCTGCTGTCGAAAGTGCAGACAGCCGAGGACGCCGCGGGCCACATCGACTGGGAGGTGTCCGTGGACTCCACGGCGGTGCGGGCTCACCAGCACGCCGCCGGCGCGAGGAAGGCACCGCCCCCCGCGGACCCTCAAAGGGGGGCCCTTCCGCGGACGAACCAGGTCGATTCGGTTCTTCGGAAACTGGCCGTCCGGCTGGAGGAGGTGGTCCAATCGGCGAGTGTCTGGGACGCTCCCGCGGCGGCTTCACCACCAAGATCCACCTCGCAGCCGACGGACGATGCCGGCCCCTCGCCCTCCTCCTGACACCCGGACACTACGGTGACGGCCCCCAACTGCAGCCCGTCCTGGAGCAGGTGTCGGTGCCCCGCAACGGCGTCGGCCGACCGCGCAGCCGACCCGACCACGTCCTGGCCGACAAGGCCTACACATCCCGCGACAACCGCCGCTACCTGCGACGACGCGGCATCTCGCACACCATCCCCGAACGACTCGACCAACGCAGACACCGACGCAGCCGCGGTTCCCAAGGCGGCCGTCCCACCGGATTCGACCGCGAACGCTACAAGAAGCGCAACACCGTTGAGCGTGCCATCAACCGCCTCAAAGGCTTCCGCGCCGTCGCCACACGCTACGACAAACGGGCCTACACCTACCTCGGCACAGTCACCCTCGCAGCACTCACCATCTGGCTCCGCACATGATCCGAGAAACAGCGCCTAGTCCAGGCGCCTGACCAGGGCCTCAGGACAGGACCCATCGACGAGGCCCGTCGGCCCTACCGGGATGCCGACGACCAGGAATACAGTCTCCAGCATCCTGCTCGGCCGTCTTGGCCAATATGAGGTATGGGTGGAGGGAGCATGCTGCACGCTGTTCCCTCCCCCAGCCCCCGGGGGGTGCCACGAAGGAGTGCGCAATGGGAAAATACGAGGACGTCTTCCGCGCCAGCACCGACGACCCGGAGAGCTTCTGGCTGACGGCTGCGCAGGACATCGACTGGGATGTCGCTCCGCGACACGCCCTGGACGCCTCCGGCGCCCCGTTCTACCGCTGGTTTCCCGACGGGCGGCTGAACGTCTGCTTCAACGCGCTGGACCGTCACGTCGAAACGGGACGCGGCGATCAACCCGCACTCATCTACGACTCGCCCGTGACCGGCACCAAGCGCACCTACACCTACACCCGGCTCAGGGACGAAGTGGCGACCTTCGCCGGAGGGTTGGCGCGACTCGGTGTGGGACAGGGCGACCGCGTGGTGATCTACATGCCGATGGTCCCAGAGGCCGCCATCGCGATGCTGGCCTGTGCACGGATCGGCGCGGTCCACTCAGTGGTCTTCGGCGGGTTCGCCCCGCACGAACTCGCCCTCCGCATCGACGATGCCGCCCCCAAGGTGGTCGTCTCCGCCTCCTGCGGCATCGAGGGCAAGCGGGTCATCGCGTACAAGCCGCTGCTCGACCGGGCCATCGAACTCGCGGCCCACAAGCCGGAAAAGAACGTGATCCTGCAACGCCCGCAGGAGCGGGCCGAGTTGGGGACCGACGATCTCGACTGGGCCGACCTGGTCGCCGCGGCACCCCCGGCCGACTGCGTGCCCGTCCCTGCGAACGCACCCCTCTACATCCTCTACACGTCCGGCACGACCGGAAAGCCGAAGGGAGTCGTCCGCGACAGCGGCGGATACGCGGTGGCCCTGCACTGGTCGATGGGCGCGGTGTACGACGTGGGCCCGGGCGAGACGATGTTCACCGGATCGGACGTCGGTTGGGTCGTCGGCCATTCGTACATCGTCTACGCCCCGCTGCTCGTCGGCGCGACCACGGTCCTGTACGAGGGCAAGCCGGTCGGCACCCCAGACGCGGGGCAGTTCTGGCGCGTCGCCGCCGAGTACCGCGTCAAGTCGATGTTCACGGCGCCCACCGCTTTCCGGGCCATCCGCAAGGAGGACCCGAAGGGTCTGCTCACCGCGGACCATGACCTGTCCGGCCTGCACTACCTCTTCCTGGCGGGCGAGCGCCTCGACCCCGAGACGTACCACTGGGCGAGCTCCCTTCTGGACATCCCAGTGATCGACCACTGGTGGCAGACCGAGACGGGCTGGCCCATCGTCGCCAACCCGATGGGCATCGGAGCCCTGCCCGTCAAGCCCGGTTCACCCACCCGTCCGCTGCCGGGCTGGGATGTCCGCGTCGTCGGCCCCTCGGGCGATCCCGTGGCCCCGGGCGTCGACGGCGCCATCGTCGTGAGGCTCCCCCTGCCGCCGGGCGCACTGCCCACCCTGTGGAACGACGACGACCGCTACGTCGCCTCCTACCTCTCCGCCTTCGACGGCTACTACCTCACCGGCGACAGCGGACACATCGACGAGGACGGCTACGTCTTCGTCATGGGCCGTACCGACGATGTCATCAACGTCGCCGGACATCGGCTGTCCACCGGCAGCATGGAGGAAGTCCTGGCGGCTCACCCCGATGTCGCGGAATGCGCCGTCATCGGCGTCGCCGACGCTCTGAAGGGGCAGGTACCGCGCGGTTTCGTCGTCCTCAAAGCCGGCACCAGCCGTACGGAGAGCGAGGTCGAGGCCGAACTCGTCCAGCTCGTGCGCGACCGCATCGGCGCCGTCGCGTCACTCAAGAGCGTGGCGGTCGTTGCCGCCCTGCCGAAAACCCGCTCGGGAAAGATCCTGCGCAAGACGATGCGCGGCATCGCCGACGGGCACGACGAGCCCATCCCTTCCACCGTGGACAACGCGAGCGTCATCGAGGCTCTCCGCCCCGTTCTGCGCCGCCAAGATCCCACACCGTGACCGTCGGTCAAGGGCCACCTGGCGGCCGGTGGACGTGAGGGGACGACCGGCGTTCGAACTGAAAGTACGTGAAGACGTGCCTGAATCCGAGGACTCCCCGTCCCTCTCCGCCGCGATCCCGCTCACGCTGGACCCGCGCAGCAGCACCGTCCTTCACTTCCGGCTTCCGATTCACGGCCGACACCCGGGAGCCAGTTCGAGGATGTCGTCGGCTACACCGTCGAGGTCAAACTGCTGGCCACCGAGGACGTCAGAGGCCACCATCTCCACTTCGACCTCGCTCCGGACTCGCCAACCAGCCCGACGTTGCGCACCGCATCCCCCTTGTAGGACGGGGCAGCGGCGCAAGACCAGGGTCGGCCGCCGCGAAGTGGCGAACGCGACGATCGTCCACGGGGCTGCTCGGCTCGCCGATACGCTCCGACGCACTCGGACTCTGCCCTCGGACCTGAGGGGCTCGGCCCTGACCGCACGGGCCGCGGTGGTGTGGGGGGCCGAACAGGCGCTCATGGGCAGCGCAACCCGCACCCGGCGCGCGCGTACCAGGTCCCCGGTTCGACCGGGCCATGACGGTCCAGCGACAGAACAGCGCGGGCAAGCCCGCCACGCCGTACGTATGGTCGCTGGAGGACCGATCCTCGCCGAGGAGTTCGTCGAGGACGTCCTCTCCCTCCCCGGCAGCTGGTCGGGGCCGGCGAGCTGCTCGTCCCCATGGCCGTCGGCGACTCCAAGAGCGAGGCCGCGATCTACGACGGGGCCAGGACACCTCCGCCGCCAGCCCATGCGGGGCCGCCTCAGCGCCTTTCAGTCACCGCAGGCAGCTGAGGGTAGCGGCGGTGACTACCAGGCACTGGCTGGCATCAAGCGCGGCGTGGGTTGGGCCGGGCGCAGTGGACACAGGTGGTCGCTGCCGGACGGATCTCCAGGCGCTCGGGGGGAACCGTTCCGCCGCAGACTTCGCACTGCCCGTACTCGCCCCGTTCGAGTCGTTCCAGGGCCCGGTCCAGCTCTTCCAGGTGCTGGCGCGCCTGGGCCAGCAGGGCGACAACGTGAGCTCGCTCGAAGGCGGTGGTGCCCCCTTCGGGATCGTGCTCGTCGTCTACCGCCACCAAGGCGTTCGCCGCGACGATCCCGTCGAAGTCGCGGCTCAGTGCCGCCGCCCGAGCGAGAGTGTCCGCGCGGTCGGCCGCGAGGCGGGCGCGGGCGGTCGGGAAGCGGGACGGGCCGGACTCATCATGGCCCTGCTGGGATACATGACCCATGTCGGGACAACGCTGATTCAAGCTTCCCGATTCCCCCTCCGCATCCTGCTGCTCCGCAACCTTGGCAGGGGGCGCTGGGGCAGTCGCTCTGGTTGAAGGAACTGCCCCGCGTGGGATGCGCGGCTCAAGTGGTCACGCCAACGGCAAGGCGTCCGCCTCACCGCCGAGGAGCCAGCACCTGCGAAGTTCGGTGAGTACCAGCCGGCACGAGCCCCGGCGCCCGGTCAGAACGCCGTGTGTGCGAACCAACGGTCAAGGAGCCCGGTGTCCCCCGATACCTCGAAAACCGGCTCCCGGTGGGACCGGCGGCCGTAGAGCAGTAGCAGAAGGTCCGCGGCCGGAGCCCGGACGGCCGCGAAGTCCGCCGCCGCGGGGCCGTTCCCGCCGCCCGGCACCAGCCCGAAGCCGTCCGGCTCCAGCCTTACCCGCCACTCCTCACCGACCGCGCCACTGGCGTCCGTGCACCCGAACGCGAGGACTTCGCCGTCGCCGCGCAGTTCGGTCACCCCAGGCGCGAAGAGGCCCGCATACGGCAGGTTCATCAGGAACTCGTCGATGCCGTCCGCGGCCAGCTCCGGATCGACATCGGCGTCGCGGCCGACGGCACGCTCCGCGTCCACCCGGTGCACCAGCGTCTCGAACAGCATCCTCCGGGCCCAGAATCGCGCGTGTGGGTCGGCGCCCCAGGTCCACATCACCGCACTGGGATCGGCGTCCCGCAGCACGGCCGCCACCGCCGGAACGCCCGCCGTAAGCCAGTCGGCGTAGTCCCGCACGTCCTCGGGAAGATCCAGCTCGACGTCCCGGTCGCGGGGAACCTCCTGCACCCGCCGGGACAGCAGGACGCAGAACCAGCGCTGCAGCGCTCCCACGTGCCGAGTGAGATCGGCCAGGGTCCAGCCGGGGCAGGACGGCACAGCGCCGGCCGGGTCGGTGCCCCGGACCGCGTCGGCGAACCGGCAGGTCTCCCGCCCGATCGCCTCACGATAGGTGTCGTACGGCAGGGGGTGTCCTGCCTGGTTCGTCGTCATCTGCAGCCGCCGTTCTGTGCTGTGCACTCGATTCAGCGATCAGTGTGGCGGCTGGAGCGCACTCGAAGGTGAATCGGCCCCGGGGGTCAGTGGGCGGCCCCCAGGTCGCGCTGAAGATCGACACCAGGGCTCCAGCTCATCCACGGCCGTGCAGAGCTCGATGTCGTCGACGACATTCCGGAGGATTACCTGCGGAGGAACAGCAGCTACGAGATGGCCCCCGGGCGAACGCGTCGAGTGGGCGGTAGAAGTGCGGTCCCTCTCGTACAGCCTGGTCCGCATCGTCGTCAGGTCCGAGCAACAGGCCTCCGTCCAAGACGAATTCCGAGCCGGTGGCGAAGGGAGCGGGCGAGTAGAAGTCGGCGATAGGCAGCCGGCCTCCGACGGTGGAGTGGTTGATCAGCGGTCTGGAGACGACGCCGGGGCGGATGGAGTTGACCGGCATGGTGTCCCGCCCCAACTCCAGCGCGGCCGTCCTGGTCGGCCCGGGCACGGCCCATCTGCTGGCGGTGCAGGGGGCGGAGAAGGCCGTGCCGGCGTGGGCCACGGTGGAGGCGATGTTGACGACGCCGAGGTCTACCCGTGCGATGCAGAAGGTTGCGGTGTCTTCCCTGGGCGATCTTCCTGTCGTAGTAGGGCCGCGAGGCCGGAGCGCCCAGGACGGCGAACGCCGAGTAGGAGAAAGCCCGCTTCAGGTGCTTGTTTCTCCCTCGGGGCGGCTGTTCGCTGCGGATCGAGGAGACCGAGTTCCGCATGGCCGGGGCGAGACCGGCATGGTCGGCCGGGTGGCCGGCGGCCTTCTCCCGCCTCGCCCAGTACCTGACCACCCTGCGCCAAGCTGCGCGGCTGACCCAGCGCGCCCTGGCCCAGTCCGCCAACATCTCCCGCGGCGCCGTCCAGCGCGCCGAGTCCGGCACCGCAGCACCCTCCGCAGCCGTCCTCGAGGCCTGCATGCGCGCCTGCGGCGGCAGTTCGGCAGAGACGGCCCGTGCCCACCTTCTGCGCAGGTGCGGCCGCCGCCCAGCGCGACCGGCTGCGCACCCTCAACGCGCCCGCCCCGCCCTCATCCACACCGAAGGCGACCGCGGCGCCGCCCTGGCCGCCGCCTACGAACGGGCCGGCGCGCCCTGCCCGAGCGACGGCCGCCTCTCACCCGGCCGCGCATCCCTGCCACGCACCACCGCCTGGCGCATCACCAACCGCAAAGGCATGCCGGCCACCCCCGCGCAACTGGTGACGTTCCTGATCGCCTGCGGCATCCAACCCGCCGAACGTCGCCCATACATCAACGCCTACCACATCATCACAATCCGCCGCACTCGCCCAACACCCTCTGCACGACGTGCCGCCAACCAGATCACGGGGGCCACTCCACTGGCAGAGATCCTGGAAATTCTGGAGCAACTACCCACAGGGCTGCATCGGGGACTGCTCGCAGCCACCACCCGGGTGGCCAGCCGGGAGGCACACGGCAACGGGATTGTCATCCCTGACCGGCCGTACTTCATCGACTTGACCACCACCGAGGGATACCCGTCACCACGGCCCCCACTCGACGACTCCGCCTCCGTGTCATGCGCTGGTGGTGAGCCCGCCCTTCGATCGATCACCTGCCTGATGTTTGCAGGTAGCACAGACCGCGGACTGCCTTGACTTTGAAGCTCCGGGAGGCAGGGACTTCGGTCTCGTCAATCCCAAAGCTGCGATGCGTCGAGGCGGAGTGTGTACGTGCCGTCGGGCCCGCCGATCGTGAGGTGCAGACCGGGCGAGAGGACGAGGGCCTGGCACCGTACGAGAAGGGGGATCGTGCGCACGCGGCCGGTGGGAACATGCCACAGATGCACTGACGCGTCGTTCCAGGCCACGGCGAGTACCGGGCCGTGGGCGGTGTGTGCGGCGGCCATGGCGGTGCCGAAGGCCGGCCGCTGCTCGACCGGATCTGGCATGGGATCGGCGGAGGTTGCCCAGAGCCGGACAGTGCCGTCCATGGCCGCGCTCATGACCAGCGTGTGCTGATCGTCAGGAAGACCCAGGCAGGTCACCGCAGTGACAGGGGCCTTGTGCAAGGCTCGTGAGTGCGGAGTGGGGTGGTAGGTCTCCAGGGCCCAGACATGCACGTTTCCCTCTTCGTCACCCACGACCGTGATGCCGCTGCGGGGGCACTGCCCAAGGGCCGTCGGTCGCATGGGGGGGTGTTTGAGGGTGAGTTGTCCGTGGCGGGCCGCGATGTGGCCGAGGACACCGGCAGCCGTTCCTTCGGCGTCCAGGGTGACGGGTTGCAGGGCGCCCGTGTCGGTGAGCAGCAGCACGGAGTGGTCACGGCGTACGGCGATGCCATCGGGAAGCACGGTCCTTGGAGATGCGACAGCGGCGGTGGCACGGCCGGTTGCCGGATCGAGGAGCGTGAGACCGCCCAGCGGATCTGCGGCGAGCAGGCCTCCCTGTTCGCCGGGCATCGGCGTCAGAGCGGTCACCGCCGCGTCCGGACGGGACCATACGGCCGTGAACAGGTGCTGTTCGGCGAGGGGCAGCAGGTACTGAGCGAGGGTCGGGCTTGCTCCCAGGGCGGCGGTGTGAAGGATGGCGGCGCGCTGGGTAATGCTGTGTCCAGTGTCCGACAACTGAGGGGCTGCTTCCCGCCAGACCTGCCGCAGTCCACGAGGTGCGGGGATGCGTTCGTCGGCCAGGCAGGCCGCGATGGACACAGGGGAACCGTGCACGAGAAACCCCGGGTCGGTGAGCAGAGCACGGACGGTGCGGCCCGTGTCCAGGGAGCGCAGCGCCTGGTCCAGAGCGTGTTCGCGGGCGAGTGCGGAGGCCAGGTCCCAGCGCGGACGGCCGTCGTCGTTGCGGGGAACCTGAGAGGTGAGGTCTCCGCCACCGAGGGCGCGGTCAGGCGCGACGAAGCTCTCGTGAGGTCTGTCGCCGACGTCGATGGTTTCGGCGCCTGTCCAGGTGTCGTGGAGGTCCATGTCACCGACCTCCACGACGGCGCGCGTCTGCGGCAGTCGCAGGAGAGGAACGAGTAGTTCACGCGTCAGGGCGGCCGGGTCGGCCGGTGGTCGGTCGGCGGGGCCGCGCCCGGCCAGATGAAGGTCCGGTACGAGGAGCAGCAGGGGGCGCGGATCGGCTGTGAGTTGGTCCAGCAGAAGATCGAGGGAGAGCGGGCCGTAGCCGAGTTGCCGGCCCAACTCCCAGGCGAAGGCGTCGGTGAAAAGCCCGGCGGAGGGGATCGTCGCGTGCGCGCTGGTGCGGGGGTGGCTGGCTGAGCCGAGGAGGAACCAGGTCAGCAGGTGGCTCTTTCCGCTGCCGCGGGCCCCACGGATCAGGCAGATCTTGGCGCGGCCGGGGGCTGTGTCGGCCGCCCAGTCCAGCAGCGTCGGACCGTGGGTCGCGGTGACCCCTTCTCGCGGCGGCCATACCGTGATGTCGGGCCCGCCGAGCGCGGGCGCCGTGCTCGCCAGCCGACTGCTCACTGGCCGGCCTCCTCGTTCTCGCGGAGCAGCCGGATGCCTTCCGCACGCGAGTCGGCCGACTCGCCGTAGGGGTAGTGGTGGGTCAGCTGGGCGTCCGGGAACACCTGCGCCAGCCACAGGGAGCAGTAGTGGCCGGGCATGAAACAGGGGGCCAGGTCGGTGTGGATGCGCAGGACCTGTTCCGGCTCGATCCCGGCCGCGCTCAGTCTGTTCCACAGCCGCTCTTCGGGGTGCAGTGCGATGGCGCCGGACTGGGTGACGATCTGCTTGCTGCCCTTGGCATCGACGTACTCGAAGGCCGCGTACCACTCAGCGCCGGCCGTGTCGCGGATGTCGTCGAGGACCAGGGGCCACCAGTTCTCCCGCTCGGCGAATGCGCGCGGATCCTGTGCGCGCAACCGCTCCCCCAGCCTGTCGAAGGCCGCCGAGGCGACCCGCGGCTGGTCCGTGCTCAGGATGACGCGCAGGGCCTCGCGCGCTTCCGTGAGGCCGGATGCGAACGCTTCGGGCGAGGAGTTGACGAAGCGGTTGGGTTCGTCGTAGCCCAGGAGCACCGCCCACACCGTCCCCTCCGTGTCGGCGCACAGTTCGAAGCCGCCGTCGCTGCCCAGCCGCGCCCAGCGTGCGTGCTCCTCCTGGGCTTCGCGGAGCCCGGCTGAGGCGGCGTATGCGCCCAGGTCCACCGGGTCGCTGTGATCGGTCACGAAGTAGGGCCCGACCTGCACCGGCACGGAAAGTCCGGCAAGCTCCGGCCCGAAGTTCCGCACGTCTCCGTCGTCAGTCACCGATTCCGCGCTCTCTCATTCGAAGTGATGTTCCGGGTCCACGATGTAGGTGAGGACATCGAACCAACAAGAATCCGGGTTCTCCAGAGCGACCGGATCCACGGAACTCATCTCTTCCCGGATGCGCAGGCGTACAGCCTCAAGTTCTTCCTTTCCATGCGATTCCCAGTCATAGTTCGGGCTCTCAGACTTGAGGAGGTACAGGAAATGAACAAATGACCGCAGCCCGCTGTTCAGGAGATAGATCTCTTTGTCTTGAGGCAGACAGTAGACCTTGCCGGTATCCGGGTCGAACGCGATATCGTCATAGGGGATCATCCCCAGACCGATCCAGCCGTCCGCCCCCGGCGGGACCTCGTCGAATCGGTCGGAGAGTTCTCCGTCCCACTCCGCGACCCGCTCCAGTCGCTCGCCGATCCCGTCATCCAGGTCGAACCAGGGGTTCTCCCAGACCGGAATACCCAGCGCTCCCAGGACATCCCGGGCATCCGCGTCCGACACAGGTCCGAGAATGATCTCCGGCGACCTGATCAGCTCGCCCGGGTCGAACACGGCCTCGAGCATGCCACGAGTGAGGTTGCTACTCATTTACCCTAATCTCACCGAAAGTAGATAACTCACAAGATCTTATCTACTTAGTTTCAGCTGGTCAAGATAGCTCTCCATGATGGCATTCCCGCGTTCCCTGGATGCCTTGTCGCCGTATTCGACGCTATGGCTCACCTCGGTTCCCGGGAATCTCTCCGCCATCCATGAGCTGCAATTCGCCCCTGTACTGCAGGGTTCTCGCTCCGTATAGAGATGGCGTATTCGCGCCGGTTCCCCCTCTCTCAGGAACGGCGTCCCGATCATCCGCTCGGAGTGCCGGCGCCCATTGCTGCGGGCAACGAGAACAAAGTCTTCGCTGCCGTCCGCACTGCGCACCCGCGCGGCCGCGTAGTTGTTACTCGTGAACTCCCCGTCCTTGTTGTGGGTGCCGTAACTGCGATCCGCGTGGCGGGCCAGCCGGGTGGCCTGGGAGAGGTCGGTGCTGCCCAGCGGAACCTGCTGGGAAGATGCCTTCGGCCGTGGATCAGTGCGCCCCTCGCTCCTGTCCTTCAGCTTGGCGTTCCGTTCACCTTTGACCGGACGTCCGATCGAGGTGCTGTCGAGCCCGAGCTTCGCCCGGTCCGCGTCCGTCAGGTCCGAATGGGAGCGGTCAGGGTTCAACCGGCGAATGCTTCCGTCGTCGGCCATGTGGTAGACCGGCGTCTCCTCGGTTCTGGGACGCTTGGCGATCCGCTCTAGCTCCGCCGCGTGCTTCGCATCGGTCTCGAGGTGGTTGTCCGCGACCCTCTTCAGCCGTTTCCCGGTGTCGTGATAGAGATCCTTGACGGCCTTGCCGGCGTCCTCTCCGACGGCTTTGCCGGTCTTCTCCGCGGCGTGCTCCAGTGCCTTGACGATCTGGTTGGTCACTCGAAGCTCACCCCCGCCAGCTTGGACTTGAACTCCTCGGCGTGCGCGGTCACCTTCTCCGCGTGACCGTGCATCAACTCCGCGCGGGTGTGCACCTGTTCCGGGTCGATGGAGAAACCCGTCCCCGCGTCGCCGCCGCCGACACCCGCTGCCGACTCCGCCGCCTGGAACACCAGTCCGCTCACCGCCCGACCGACCACCTCCACCAGCGGTTCCACGGCCGCCTCGATGACCTGCCCGATGATGTACTGCTCCAGTTGCTGTTCCAGGTAGTCCATCAGCTTCTCGGCGGCCTCCACGATCAGCACCTCGGCCGCCTCCGCGAGCCCGAGAGTTGCCACCGCTGCCGCCTGATCCGCCACGAACGACGCGGCCAGAACCGCCAATTCTGCGATCGCCTCCACCTTCATGCCCACGATCACGTCCGCCGCCACGTCGAGTGCGGTCGCAACCGTATGGCAGGCCGTCAGCAACTCGGACATGTGGCCGGAAGACAACTGCGACCACTTCGTCAGCAACGCCTCGTACGATGGCCCTTGGTACACATCGGCCATCCGCTTGAGTGTCGCTGAGGAATCCTGGTGCGTCTCGTCCAGCTTCTCCGCGAAGTCCCGCACGTGGGACGCGAACTCACGAACCTTGTCCTCGTTCACATTCGGCCAGTTCACACCGATGAACTGCAGGAAGGAAACGACTTCTTCAGGCAGCTCAATAGCCACAGTGCCCCCGTCCGGCAACAGCAAAAACCAGCTCAGCAGGCTAGTAGAGCGCGGGCAACGGTAGGGCAAACGCACCCTGTTGATACCTCCAACAGCGTCGGCCTCAACGCATCTGTGGAGCAGCCAGGTCTGGGCGGGGCACACTCGCGCTGCGCCGTCACCGACGAGCTGGGTGACGGCCCCCCGGAGTTGGTCGCGGACGGGGACCGAGACGGTGCCGACCCAAGACACCCGGGACCACCTCGGTGGTCCACCGGCGGCGGGCGCCGCGTAGGCGATCGGGGACGGCGGTAATGGCGATGACGAGCATGGAGGGCATCTCAGCCTCCGCTCGGCGCACAGTTCACCCCAGCAGACAGGAACCCGGTCTGGGGGTCCCAGAGGCAGACCATGCGTGCGTCGCTGCGTTCGCAGACGCCGTCCTCGGTGTCGGCTCTGGCATGAGGAGGTAGAGGCACATCCCCTCCGCGACCGAACCGGACACAAGACATGAATAGTTCGCGGTCACAGGCCTCAAGATGGCGTTGCTCGTTGGGCCCATGGCCGCTGTGGTTCTGCGGTGGTACCTCGAAGGGGGCAATTGTGGCCCCTTCGGTCGCCGGTCACTTCTGGTTTAGCGGCTGGCGAGTTCTCCGGGCAGTCGTTCGGTCTTGATGAAGGTGCTCAGGGCGGCGCCCCAGGGCACGGTGCGGGCGAATCCTTCGGCGAGGTGGGTGCTGGTCCGTATCGGTTGGGGGAGGTGACGGTCGTGGGTGAAACCGAGCATGCGGGCGACCGCCCGCCAAAGGCGGGCGTCCGGGGGGATGCCAACGGCCGCGTGGTGGCGTCGACATCGGCCGCCCGCACCAGCTCGCCCAGCGGCTGATCTCCATCTCCGAGCGACACGGCGTCGACTTCGAGCACGACCCCCCGTACGGGCGTGCCCGAGCCTGGCTCCGTCCCCGAGCCAAGGGCTGGCCGATGGCGGAGGAACTCTTCACCACTGCCCCCGCCCGCGTGATCAACAAGCAGGACGACAACTTCGAGGAGCACTGGGACGGCCTCGTCTCGGGCTCCGCCGTCCAACTCCCCCTCGGCTGAGCCACCCTCACCGTCTCCTCGGAAGGACTTCCCGTGCGCGCATCCATGCCCTCAGCTCCTGTTCCTCCCCTTCTCCCACTTGTCCGCCGTGCTGTACGTGGCCACGCCATCCGGAGCTGACGGCGGGTCGTCATGCAGGCCGGGCTGCTGGCCTGCATGACGACCCGGCCCAGGGAAATGTGATCCCGCCCGGCGCCCTGTACGCGTGCGACAACGGCAAGTTCGGCAAGGGCTGGCCCGGCGAGCCGGCCTGGTTCGCGTGGCTGACGGCGACCGTCGACCGCTACGGCCCAGACCTCCGCGCCCTGGGCATCCCGGCCGCATTGGCCGCCCAGGACGGCAGCGAGCACGGCCTCATCCCCTGGGACTCGATCGACGTGCTGTTCCTCGCCGGCAGCACCGACTGGAAGACCTCCCCGCCGCCCACCGCCTGGCCGTTGAGGCCCGGGAGCGCGGACTGGCCGTCCACATGGGCCGCGTCAACTCCCGCCGGCGGCTGCGCATCGCGCAGGCCTTCGGCTGCACCGGCTGCGACGGCACCTACCTCGCCTTGAGGCCCGATACCAACCTCCCTCGCCTCCTGGCCTGGATGAACGAACTCCTCACCACCCCAACGCTGTTCGGAGACGAAGCATGACGACCCGCCTGCGTCACATCGGCGCCGCGAGCATGGGCATCCTCGACCCCATTCCCTCCACCATGCCCTCCCCGATGACCGAGGAGGAAGGCGCCTGGGTCCGCGCGCACGCCTGGACGAAGGGACTGCGCAAGGTCGACGACGCCTACCCCCACGGCTTCCACCGCTGGTGCTCCTGCGAGCGCGGCATCTGCCCCGGCTGTGCCTCCGGGTACCACGGCCGGTGCGTCAGCGCCGGCGGCCCCCGCGTCGACGAGCACGCCGACACCATAACCAACGCCCAAGGGTTCGTCGTCGCCGTGATCCGGTACGGACCGGGCCAGCGGCCCTGCCGGTGGCTCTGCCCCTGCCCTCACCCGGTTGACGTCGACGAAACCGCTGACACGGGCAAACCCGAGAAACCCGCTGGCGCCCAGCAGACCGTCCCGGCACACCGGCCTGCAGCCAGCCCTGAAGGACAGCATGGCGTTGCTGCCCTGGGACGTCCGGATCTGCTCCTTCCGCCGCAACCATTTCCGCACCTCGCGGGTCACACCGGTGAAGCACGGCGGGCCGGGCCCCTCCCGGCGCATGGGGAAGGTTTCGGTCGGATGGCACGACGATCACGGGTACGCGCGGTCGCGACGGCGGCGGCGGGCGCGGTGGCGCTGGTGGCGTGGGTGTTCGGCACGGGTCCGGCCCGCGCCGACACGGCGGACGCCGCACGAGAGATGACGGTCCGGTTCACCGAGCACGAGGTCTTCATCGGGACGGAGCCGGCCGCTGTGAACGTGGTCTACCGGTGGAAGGTGGCCGGCGGGGGCACGGCACACCACGTCCACCTGACCGTCGACCTGTCCAAAGTGGCCGACTTCGCCGAGCCGGCACCGTCGCAGCACTGCAACGGCAACCTCTGCACGCTGGACCTGGCGTCCGCCACCTCGGACTTCCACGCCATCACGCTGGTGCCGAAGCCCGGTGCGGCCATCGGCAGCAGCGGCACCGTGACCGTCTCCGGCACGGCGTCGGACGCCACCGTCACCGGCGACCACCTCACCCTGACCAACGGCAAGACGCAGCTGAAGGTGAGCGCGTCCGCCGACCAGCTGGACCAGGTGCCGGGCGACACGCTGACCTATCCGCTCCACGTGTGGAACAACGGTCAACTCCCCGCGGCCAAGGGGGTGCAGCTGCGGATCGACACCACCGCCGGGCTGCACCTCCAGGGCTCCTGGGCCAACTGCCGCGACGTGTCCGCGAGCGGCCGCGGGGGGCACATCGTGCGCGAGACCCTGTGCGACTTCCCCACCCCGGTGGAGCCCGGCCGGCAGTACGCGTTGTCGTCGCCGCTGCGCGTCAAGGTCGGCGACGAGGCCTGGCGCGACAAGATCTTCTACGAATTCACCCCGCTGACCAGTGCCGCCCCGGCCAACGGCCCCGGGACCCCGCTGAGCCTGGTCCCGAGTGGCGCGATGCCGTCCGACGGGAACACCACCCCGTATTTCACCACCTACGTCAACAGCATCAACCACGCCGACTTCGCCGTCACCGGGGACACCGTCACCGGGCGGCGCGGCGGTCACGCCACGCTGCACGCCACGGTGATCGACCGGGGGCCGGCGGTGGTGCAGTTCGTCCAAGACGACTACGCCTCCCTCCCGGTCCTCGTCAAGCTGCCGCCGGGCACGAAGGCCACGAAGATCCCGGACAACTGCCAGCCGCCGCCCACGGACGACGGGTCGGACCCCGGCCCCCGGATGGGCCGGTCCTCCTACCAGTGCGACTTCGGCGAACCCGCCCCGGGGGACAGACACGTCCTGTCGTTCACCGTCGCCATCGGCCCCCGTACCCCGGCCGTCTCCACGGGCCGGGTCCGCACGCTGGAGATCATGCCGGGGCTCGACCCCGACGACTCCAACGACAGCGCGGCGCTGACCCTGCGGCTGGCGCAGGGCGGCTCCGCGGGCGGCGGCACGGCCGGAGCGTCCGGCTCCGTTTCGGGCGGCCCTTCTGCAGGGTCCCAACCGCTGGCCGACACCGGATTCGGCGGCGGCTGGATCGCCCGGGCGGCCGGCGCACTGCTGCTGGCGGGTGGGGTGGCCGTAGCGCTTATCCGACGGTCCCACGGTGGGAACTGACACGCCGTCCGCGTGTCACAACCAGTGCAGGGTGCATGAACCCGTCTTCTGCATCAGGGTGTGGATTTGCTGCCGCCGGGGCCCGCGACGAGCAGACTTGACCCGCTGACTGCGGCGACCCCTCTGCGGCTCAGGCTTCCCGTTGCCCTCTCGGCCGCGTGCCGTAGCCGCTACCGGCTGGGGCACATAGGTGCACGGCATGGGCGGCTCCCAAGCCGAGGCGTCCACGCGACGGTTCGAGGCGCTGGCCAAGGCCGAGGGACTCGCCCCCTACAGGGTGCTGGACAACCTGGTCGGCAACACCGACCTGGCGCACGAGTTCCTCGCCCACGCCTCCGCCGAGGGCAAGAACCGCGAAGCCTGGGACGCGATCTTCCGCGCCTACTTCGGCCAGACCCGCCCCGTCTTCAGCCTGGACGACCGGCTCGACCTGGCCAGGAGATCGGCCTGGACCGCGAGGGCACCCGCCGGGCGCTCACCGAGCACCGCTACCAGCGGCAGGTGAGCGACGATGCCGACCGCGCCCAGCGCCTGGGCGCCACCGGCGCGCCCTTCATCGTCATCGACGGCACGTACGGCGTCCCCGGAGCGCAGGACAGCGACGGCCTTCTCGACGTTCTGCGCACGGCCTGGGACGCATCCCACCCGCTCACCCTCGCGACCGGCGCCGACGCTGCGGTCTGCGGCCCCGACGGCTGCGCCGTACCGGCCCGCAGCTGACCTCCAGCGGTCACTCCCCGATCCACCCTTGATCGATTTGAAAGGCTGACTTCTCCATGTCCTATCTGCTGCACATCGACGCGTCTACGCTCGGCGAGGCCTCCTTCTCCCGTCAGGTCGCCCGGTCCTTCCGTGACGAGTGGCAGGGCGCGGTCGTCCACCGCGACCTGGCCGTCTCCCCCGCCCCGCACCTGAGCGCGGCGGGCATCACGGCCCGCACCACCGACCCCGCCGAGCACACGTGTGGATCCTGGGGCAGGACCTTAGGCGCGCCGTCCGTCGACGGCCCGCTGGCCAGCACGCCGACATGGCTCTGGCGGGTGCGCCGCGCCTGAGCGGGGGCCGGCAGTCCCGGGTGCGGAACGCCGGTATCCGCATCGGTACCGCTGTGGGACACGGTCGGCCGCATCATCCTCGGCACTGGCTCTCACCCCCCTCGTGCACGAGGGGGCAGGGGGGAGGGGCGATGTCGCATGCTGGCCGTATGGGGTTGTTCGCTGCGGATCCGGCGGCCTGCGTCTTCTGTGGCATCGTCGCAGGCCGGGTGCGCGCCAGCCGGGTGTACGAGGACGCCCGGGTCCTGTCCTTCATGGAGATCCGCCCGGCCGCGCCCGGAGATCTCCTCGTCATTCCCAAGGCGCACGCCGCAGGCCTGGAGGACATCGACCAGACCTTGACGGCGCACCTGTTTCAGGTCGTCCATCTGCTGGCGCGGGCACTGCGGCGCTCCGGGCTGCCGTGTGAGGGAGTGAACGTGTTTCTCGCCGACGGCGAGGTGGCCGATCAGACGGTCTTCCACCTTCACGTGCACGTTTTCCCCCGTACCCCGGACGACCGGTTCCGTTTGGAGGTCACGTGGCTGGATCGGTCCCGAGCAGACCTGGATGACGACGCCGCACGGGTCAGGGACGGCCTTACGCGCAACGGATACCGCTACGGGCATCCGTGAGGTGTGGTGGGTCGAAGGCCAGATCCTGTACGGCCGAGCTCCGTTCTAGTTCAACCGGCCCCGCATCCTCACCAGCCATGAGATTCATGGGGCAGGGCTGGATGTTCTTCAGGTCCTCCAGGGGCTTGGGTGCGTCTGCCGGGTGTAGGCGCTGGACCAGGGCTGGTCGCTCGCGAGGATCTGGCCTGTCGGCTCCTCACCATTGGCCGTACACTGCCAATTCATAAGCAAGCGGGCTGTATTGACGGGGGGGAGCCCACCATGTCTGGGGATTTCTACGGCCAGAACAGATTCGTACCGCCGATGCCGTCGAGTCCTCCGCCCGCGCCGCCGGACGCAGGCCGGGCCGTCGCCGTCGCCCTCCTCAACCTCAGCGGTCTGGGCCTGGGTTACGCACTGATGCGCCGCTGGGTCCTGGCCGCCGTGTGCTGGGCGGCGACCGTCGTCCTGCTGCTGATGGCGCTGCCTGCGGACGCCGACGGCGTGCCCGGGCTCGCGCTCGGCCTGTACGTCGTGTTCCTGGTGCTGACCGCCGTCCACGGCGCCGTCGTCGCACTGCGCACGCGCCTGGCCTGGCCTGGACGGTCGCCGATCGCGATCCTGCTGGGCGTGGCGCTGCTCGCCGTACCGGTGGGCGGGTCCGTGCTGTACGACAACGCCCGCCAGGAGGCCATCGAGCAGGCCCTCCTCAACCGGCTCCAGAAGGCCGACGACCTGGTGACGGCGGCCGGCCGGGACTCGTTCGGCAGCGGCAAGTCCGACTACAGGTCGGCGCTCGAGACCTACCGGAATCTCGCGATCCACCACTCGGGGTCCCGCGCGGCGGCCGAGGTCCCCGACCGGATGAGGACCTACTACGCGACGGTGGGCGCGGCCTACGGCCACAAGAACTACTGCGACGCCGTCGCACCGCTCGAGTACCTGCGCACGGTGCCCGACACCATGCCCAAGGACGCCATCGGCTCTCTGCGCACATGGCCCGACGACCGGCTCGCCACTTCGCTGTACGAGTGCGGTTCGCAGCGGATGTCCGGTGGCGACTCGGACTGGGTCACGCAGTACGGCAACCTGCTGGACACCTTCCCCGACTCCGAGCCGGCCGCGAAGGTCGCCCCCGCGGTGAGTTCGGCCGTCGACGCCGCCACCAAGGAGGTACACGGCGACGACCCGTGCGCCGCCGTCTCCCAGCTGCGCGAGCTGAAGACCCAGATCGGCGACCTGTCCGGCAGCGCGGGCGAGCAGTCGAGCGACCTCGACAAGGACGCCGACCGGGCGGGCGCGAAGGCCGACGCCGGTGACTACGCCTGCGGCGTCCACCAGTACAAGCACGGCGACTTCGATGAGGCCCAGCAGACCCTCACCAACTTCGCCTCCGCTCACAAGCACGACAAGAACCGGGCCCGCGCCCAGAAGATCGCCATAGCCGCTGAGATCGCCCAGACCATCCCGGCCGCCGGCAAGAAGCTGCCCACCACCGCCTCCGGCGGCGGCATCTCGGTGACGGTGAAGAACGACAGTCCCGACGACATCACCGTCCTCTACACCGGCCCCGTCACGGGCAGTTTCACCCTCAAGGCCTGCGGCAGTTGCAAGGCCTACTCCTTCACCGACACCATCACCCCCGGCTTCAAGCCCTGCTCCAGCGGCAAGAGCTACCCCCAGCGCACCATCAGCCTGCCAGCGGGCACCACCTACTTCGTCCACAAGCCCAAGAACCGAACCACCGCGTCGCCCGCCAAGGACACCGCCAAGATCAGCTCCGGCTACATCTACACCGAGTGCTCCTACACCACGCAGAGCCTCGGCAGCGTTCACTGACGGTCCGTTCCCTGCCGGTGGCGCCGAGCGTCACCGGCCGGAGCGAACCGCCAGGTGTGCCATGAGCGTGTAGTGCCCTTCTTCATCACGGGTCGCGGTGCGATCAGGTGCAGATCCGCGAAAACCCACGGATCGGGGCTCCATGCGTCCGTTGTCCGAGGTCGGCCGTCGAGGTGGTGCTCGCCGGCCGGCCACCGCACCGGCGCTCAGTCCTTGGTCTGCTCCAGTGTGGACTTGGTGTCCGACTTCAGCCAGTCACGGACCTCGCTGAGATCCGGCGGGCTCGTGTCACTGTCGTACGTCGTGCGGTACTCGGTGAACCCCATGGTGTACGTCATCCAGCCGTCCCGGACGGCGAGAGTGGCATAGATGGATCCGCTGGTCGTGCCGCTGGTGGTGTCGTTGCTGACGAGATACGCCTCGTCACCGATGCCCTTGACGATCTCCACGTCGTAACCCGAGTGGCTCTTGCGGTAGTTCTTCCACAGAGCGGTGAACTCCGCCGCCGGATCGGTCCTCTTGTGCAGGTCCATCTGCATGGTGAGATAGGCGTCCCCGTAGCTGGACGGGGTCTTCTTCAGGCTCAGGCTGCAGTAACTCTCGTCCAGCGCATTGGACTTGAGGGAGTTGCGGAGCGGCGAGGAGTCGTCATTCGGGTACTCGTCCTTGAACGACGAGTAGTCCGCGCCTGTGCACAGGTTCGAGGGGGTGCTGTAGCCGCGCAGGTCGGCGCTGTCGCCCCGGCCGAGGAGGAACACGCCGCCCGCCCATGCGGCGGAGGCGACCACCGCGCCGACGACCGCCCACAGCACGGCCCGCCCGGCGCCGCCACCGCCCCCCGGGGCCGCTGGGACGGGCACGGGGCCGTAGTAGGGCTGCGCGGCATACGGGTTGCCCGGCTGGGGCTGGGGCTGCGCTGGCTGGCCGACCAGGGTGGGCTGGGCGTAGAAGTTCGGCTGGGCCGCTGTGGGCGCGGGAGCCGGCGGCGGGTCGGATCCCGGCGCACCCGGAGTCGCGGGCTGCGGATTCGGGGACTGCGGCTTGGGGTGCGGATACGCGCTCGGCGTCTCCGGCGTCTCCGGGATGCCTGGCTGATCAGATGGCTGCGAAGCCTCGGGTGGCGTGGACATGATGTGAAGATAGTCGGCGATAGGCGTCAAGTCCCATGATATCCAGGATCGTTATGGCCCGGGGGACGGCTCTGGTACGGCACAGAGGGAACCGAACGAAGGAACCGCGTCAGTGCGGAATCACCCCCGTCTGCGTCCGTCCCGCCAACGAGGCGGACGTATCCGCCGTCTACGACCTCGTCAAACATCGCGACCAGCACGGATCAACTTCCGTACGCAGCTGCAAACTCTTCAGGAGTGTTGGACGACTTCACCCGCCTGCGCGACCGCTACCCCCCGCTGGTCGCCGTGGCGGACGGCCAGATCGCCGGCATCGCGTACGCCTTCCCCTGAAAGGCCCGGCGCGCCCACGACTGGACGGCCGAGGCCAGCCTCTACGTCTCCCACCGCCACCAGCGCCGGGGCCTGGCCCTGTACACGCATCTGCTGAAAACTTTGGAGGCGCAGGGCCTTCAAGAGCGTGATCGCTGTCATCGGCCTGCCCAACGACCCCAGCGTGCGCCTGCACAAGGCCTCGGCTTCACCCCTTGCGCCACCCTGCGGAGGGCCGGCTTCAAGCACGGGGAGTGGCACGAAGTCGGCTTCTGGCAAAGAGAGTTCACACTGCCGGCCCCGCCCCGCCCGGTGCGGCCCGTGGCGGATGCCGCCGCAGATTACGGCGTTGTGCCTGATCGCGAGGTCGGCTGTGGATCTCGCTATCGGCCGGACGCAGGAAGCCACTGACGATGCCGGGTGGGCAGGACCCGTCGCCCTGACCGTGCGTGGTCTCAATTGTGGTCTCGATTGCAACCGGATCCACTGGCGTCCAGAGCGGTACGGCAGCGTCGGAGCGAAGGGTTGACCAGGCGCGAAGTCGGCAGTCCATCCCGCAGACGACCTCGCCGACGTGGTCCTACAGCGATCAAGTCGCGCATCCCAACTGGCGGTCGAGTCGTCGCGGGCGGCCGGCCATGTTCTATGAGCCATCCGATCGGCTCCTCCATGACAGCCATACCCGGAGCGCCTGGGCCCACCGACCTTACGAATAACCAGCAGAAACCCGCGCTTGAAAGGTAGGACTCCATGATCTTGGGAGCCTGTGCCTGTCAACTCCGGGATGATCGCCAAGCCGGCGCACTGTCAGGAACCGGACGCCCGTGCAGCAACGCTGAAGCCTCCCGTGAGCCCTGCTAGGGCAATCGCCTGAGCCACAACACGGCAAGGCCGTAAGCAACAGCCGACACAGGTAGTCCCGTGAAGAACGTAGCCTCGTACGCCCAGTCGGGCAGCGTGCGCATGAAGAACCCGAACGTGACGTCGCGAGTGACGAGAAAAGCTGCGAGGGCGGCGAACATCGCACCTGCTGACTGTCGGGTCCACCCTCCCGGCTTCGAGGCGACGCGGCGATCCGGGAGAGGAGCAAGAGGGTCTGTCACTCGTCACTTGTACCGGTCCCGATGCTACTCATCAAACACCTGGTCGCGGTGGGAGACGCGGACCGGACCTGGCTGGGCCCGGGCAAAACTCTGCGAGCGAGCATGCAGACGCCGGGCCAAATGAGTTCAGCGCCTCGATACGTCAGGCTCGTCGGTGACCTGCTCCCTCTCTTCCAGCGTCAAAGGAGCGGCACTGATCAAGATCAAGCCTGGCGCCAGGAACGCATCCTCTCGGCGATGCCGTAGGAGTCCAGCCGTAGCTCTCGGATGTCGTAGATCAGTTCCCGCCAGAGCTCGAATTTCGTGTCCACGCGTTCTCCGGAGGCTTCCAGGTAAGCAACGGCGATCCCGTATCCGTACACCTCATTGCGGGCCGGGAGGGGGCGCAGTAGGACGCACTCCTCCAACATCACCGCAGCCCGCCAGAAGGCGTCGGGATGGTGCTGATCGTGCCGGGGCGGGTCGACCCGATGGCGCTGGGCCAGGCCGACGAGCACCGAGAAGTCGTTGACGGTGAGGTCGTCCCGCAGAACATCTTCCTGACGCTCAAGGAACCACCGGTAGTCGACGTAGACGACGGGAGGCACAGGTCAGGCCGCCCGCGAGGTGTGGTGCATAACGGGCGGCAGCCCGCCGAACTCGGCATCGAAGGCATCCATCACGCCGGGCTCGTTGATCGCGCGGCGGAAAGCGGCGGTCGCCGTCTGCAAGGCCCGCTCTTGCTCCTTCTCACCCACCAGCTTGGCCAGGTAGGCCTTCACGGAAAGGCCTTCGGCAGCGGCGAGGCCCTGCAGGGTGTCCCTGGTACTCGTATCGACCTTGACGGTGGTTTCAGCCATACTCATAGTATCCCGCAAAGTATCCGCCCTGCGCTACCTACTCGCTTGCGAGCACATCCGCCTCTTGCCCAGGCCTCCCCCGTCGCAGTCACCTCGGACGCCCCTGCCACCCCTCACCCATGCCGGCTCCGCCGCGCGACAGCCAGCCCAGGACGCAGGCACACCGCTTCCCTCCCCTGCAGGACGGCTGCAGCGGCAGCGGCTGGAAGCTGAAGACGGCCGCACACCCCGGCAGCTGATTTGCATAGGGATAGTCAAGGGCCGTCGACACTTTCTCGGCCTGATTGCCGGACGCCTGAACAAGAGAAGGGGCACCGCATGGCCGCCTGCCCGCTGTTCGAATCCACGACGCGCCAGGTGCCTCCCGAAGTGGGTGGACATCTGCTGCCCATTCTCGTGGACAAGGCGCTGCCCTTTCACGGACAGCAGTAGATGGTCGTGGAGCAGTGGCATGCCGGAACGTGCCTCGTCATGGCGGAAGCGTGCGGCGATCAGACCACCGGGCGGCCCGACCCGGTAGATGCCGTTCTTGCCGTAGCGAATCACCGCCACCTCGGCCTCGATCCACTCCAGCACCAGCTCGATCGCGCGCTCGTGTGCGGCCTCGATCACCGCCGGGTCCGCTCGGCGAGCCTGGCAGCAGCGTCCCGCAGGGCCGGGGCCTTCAACGCCTTGGTCAGATAGACGAGTTCGGAGCCGACGTCGCGGGCGGTCCTGGCCTGGTTCGTGCCGTTCTTCGTGCTCATCACGCCGCCCCTTCACCCGTGCTCAGCCCGCCGTCGATGACGCCGAAGATCCGGTCGTAGGTCTCCAGCGACCGCTCCTCGACCTCGGTCACGTCCAGTGGCGCCGGTTTCGTGCCGGCAGCCGTCTTGCGGGCGGCCGCGGCAGCGGCCGCGTGGTCCGGGTCGGTGATGGTCTGGTGGCGGGCCCAGCTGCGGGCATGGCGAGCGACCTCGACGCCGTCGCAGGTCACCAGGACCTAGTCCAGGTCGGCGGCGACCTCGATGCGGCGGCCGACCGCCAGCGGATGCACCGAGTAGTCGCAGGTGTCCAGGCGGACGTAGTGGTCCCGGGGCAGTCGCAGGGAGGCCTCCCACCAGCCCGGCGGGGCGATCGGCGGCAGAAGCCGGCATCCGGGAGCGGTCCGCTTCCAGCCGGTCTGCCGGGCGGGCCTGCAAGGTGCGGTGGATGCGCGGGTTGACCTTGGTGAGCCAGTCGGCGAGCTGGACGCTGCTCGCCCGCGCAGCAGGCGGCTCATCAGGGGTACCAGATGCCCTGCCAGGCAGGGTGGAGTTCGAAGGGCAGCGCGAAGGCCTTCATCACGGTGAAGGCGAGAATGGAGTCCACCGGCCAGCACGGGCCAGCGGCCCGTTCGCGCTGGACGCGCTGGACGCGCTGGACGCAGTCGTCCAGGATGCGCCGCTGCGTCGCCAGATGCGCACGGATCCCGGCCGGACACGGGCATGAGCACGTTGTGTGCGGTCCGGCCTGCAGAGCGAGGCAGTCGAGCTCGTGGAGGAGCAGAGCGGCCTCTTCTTCCTCGTCCCAGCGGGCGCGCAGGAAGGCGGCCAGATCACTGACGATACCCACGGCCTTCTCCGTGAAGGGCGGAAGCAGACTTCATTCGAAATCAGCGGGTGAGGCGGTAGCCGGTGATGAGATCAGCCTGGATGCGGACGATCTCGTCGACGTCCCGGTCGGTCCACGGGATCAGCAGCGCCCGGTAGCGGGCGGCCTCCCATGGCGCGGTGATCAGGCGGGCCCGGCCGGTGACCATCACACTCCACCCGGTCCGGGCGCGCGGATCGAGGTCGTCGGCCTCATAGACCACGACCTCGTCCACCGTGGTGTGGCAGGCCAGCGCCGACCCGGGATGGGTACGGATGACGACAGTGCCGCCGTCGACGAGATGGTTGACCGGGCGGATCACCGGCAGCGCCTGACGGGTGAAGCCGACCCGGCCGAACGGCACACCCGCCAGCAGCGCCAGGCACTCCTCGCGCCCCAGCTCGATCATCCGGGCGGCACGGGTACCGGCAGCGGATTCACTCTTCATGGCCGCTCCCTCAACACCGCGGACCCAACACTGAAGACCTTCGAGGATGCCCGGCACGGGCCGACCAAGGGCAGGGCCATTCGGCCCGACCACCCGCCCATACGGCCCCGAATCTCACTGCCCGCCGACAAGGAGTGACTAAAGACGCCGCCACATGATCTTCAACCGCTTCACCGGTGTCCGGAGGCCTGCAAGCGGAGCCTCAGGCAAGGGCATGCCGATCCAGGCTGAGATGGAGGTTGACGGCAGCGTGACCGCACCGACCCCCGCGCGTTGGGCCAGCTGACACTCGGACATCGAACGTGTCCTTGCGGGCTACAGCTTCTCCGGCGTGGGCTCGGGCACCGCGTAGGCATCCCGATCGTCGGCTTGTCATGACAGTTGGTCTCTGGTCTTCCCCCTCGAAGACCAGAGGCCATCGGCATAGCGTGGTGGTCTCCCTACTCGGCTGCCTTGGCATGTTCCGCAGCTTGCCGCCCGCTCGGGGGACTATCGCTCAGACGCCGAGCCAGGCCAGGGCGGCGACGGTCAGGGCGCTCACGCCGGTGTCCAGGGTGGGCTGGAGCACGGGGGCGAAGGCGGGGCTGTGGTTGACCGGGACGTCCTGGGCCACGGTGCCGTTGCGGGCGGCCTCGGCGTAGCGGGCGGGATCGATGCCGCCGATGCCCCAGTAGGTGAACGGCACGCCGAACGCCTTGGGAATCTCGCTCATGTCCTCGCTGGCGGTCTGGAGGTCGATGGTGTGCGCGTCGTCGCCGAAGCGGGCGGCGAAGGCGCCGGCGACGCGACGGGTGGGCTCCTCGTCATTGACGGTGGGCGGGAAGGAGTTGATGCGCTGGATCTCGGGTGCCTCGGGCGCGCCGGACGCCTCGCACTCCGCCCTGACGATGCGCTCGATGGCGTTCAGGACCTGGGTGCGGGAGGAGTCGTCGTAGGTGCGCACGTTGAGCTGGATGACCGCGTTGTCGGGGATGACGTTGGGGCCCGAGCCGGCGCGGATGCTGCCGACGGTGAGCACGGCGGGCGTGGTGGCGGCCAGTTCCCGCGAGACGATGGTCTGCAGCCGTATGACGATCATCGCGGCCATCACCACCGGGTCGACCGCCGCCTGGGGCATGGAGCCGTGCGCTCCGCGCCCGTGCACGGTGATGCGCAGGCTGTCCGCAGCTGACAGGAATGAACCGGGGCGGGTGCCGACGTAACCGGCCGGATAGGGCAGGACGTGCTGGGCCAGCACCACGTCGGGGGTGGGCGACCGGGACGTCAATCCGTCGTCGATCATGGCCTGGGCTCCGTCGCCGTTCTCCTCCGCGGGCTGGAAGAGGGCCACGAACGTGCCCCGCCAGGCGTCCCTGGACCCGGCCATCAGTCGTGCGCAGCCGGTCAGGCAGGTCACGTGCACGTCGTGCCCGCAGGCGTGCATGACCGGCTGCTCGGCCCCGTCCCGGCCGGTCACGGTCGTGGTGGAGGCGTAGGGCAGGCCGGTTCGCTCGCGCACCGGGAGGGCGTCCATGTCGGCGCGGCCCATCACGACCGGGCCGTCGCCGTTGGCAAGGACCCCGAGGACGCCGGTGCCGCCGATGCCGTCGGTGACCTCGTAGCCGCACGCGCGCAGGGCCTCCGCGGCCTTCTGCGCGGTGCGGTGCTCGCCGAAGCCGAGTTCGGGATGGCTGTGCAGGTCCTTGTAGAGGTCCTCCAGACCAGAGCGGATGCCGTCGAGACCGGACAGCACGATGGAGGCACGGTCCTTCATGATGATTCCTCGGGTGGTTGGGACTGCTCTCCCCCGTTGCCGGGGGTAGGGCCGATGCGGCGGCGCACCGCGGAGGCCACTTTGGACTGCGGCTCCCAGTCCAGCCCGTTGGGCAGGTTCCAGCCGTAGTGCACAGACACCAAACGGAAGACCAGCGCGAGGCCGACGCCGAGAGCCACGCCGAGCGCGGGGAGGCCGAGGTAGGAGCAGATCACCGTGACCCCGGCGACCGCGACGGCGACGGTGGCGTACAGGCCGTTCCCGCCGAACACCGCCGGGACCCGCCCGAGGATGACATCGCGCAGGGCGCCGCCGCCGACCGCGGTCATCGTGCCCAGCAGCACGGCGGGCAGCCAGCCCAGGCCGACCGCGAGGGTCTTGTTGGCGCCGGTGACCGCCCAGAAGCCGATCACCGCGGCGTCGAGCGCGGTGAACAGCCGGTTCCACGACTCCACGCTGATCTTGATGAGGAACACCACCACCGAGCCGGCCACCGCGGTCGTGAGGTACGCGTAGTCGGTCAGGGCGACCGGCGTGCCGTGCTGGAGCAGCACGTCCCTGATCAGGCCGCCGCCCAGTCCGGAGATGATGCCGACGACCAGGAATCCGAACAGGTCGAGGCCGGCAGTCCGGGCCACGGCACCGCCCAGCACGGCACAGGAGAAGACCCCGGCGAGGTCGAGGTAGCGCGTCACAACGGCCATGCCGGCGGGGACCAGGGAGTCCGCCATTACGAGTGCGGTGGACACATCGGGAGCATAGCCACGATCTACCCCTCGGCGGCCGGGACGGAACGCTCCCTCCGCCGGCGGCGGTCAGCCGGTCAAGGGCGGCCAACTCACCCAGCCGGTGCTGCCGGTCGTGCATTCCGCCTGACAGGACCGGCTGGTACCCCTGACACCGCACCGGGCAGGCGCAGGCGCCTCAGCAGGCAGCCGCGGCCGTCGATGCCCGAGGACGTTGCGGCAACAAGACGGCCCATCGCAACTCCAGGCCAAGTGCGGAACGGTGCTGGTCGTGGTCGACCAGCCGGCCTCGATCGGCGCCCTGCCGCTGGCCGTCGCCCGCGACATGGGCTGCCCGGTCGCCTATCTGCCCGGCCTGATGATGCGGCGGATCGCCGACCTCTACTCCGGCGAGGCCAAGATCGACGCGAAGGACGCGTTCATCATCGCCGACGCGGCCCGCGCGATGCCGCACACACTGCGGGCGGTCGACAGCGAGGACGAGACGATCGCCGAGCTGGAGATGATCGTCGGGTTCGACGACGACCTGGCCAGCGAGGCCACCCGGGTTGCGTACCGGCTGCACGGCCTGCTGACCCAGATCCATCCCTCGCTGGAACGGGTGCTGGGGCCGCGGTTGCAGCACCCGGCCGTCCTGGCCCTGCTGGAACAGTTCGGCTCCCCGGCCCAGATCCGCAAGGCGGGACGTCGGCGGCTGGTCACCCTGCTGCGGCCGAAGGTCCCCAGGAGGGCCGAGCGTCTGGTCGAGGACATCTTCACCGCTCTGGACGAGCAGACCGTGACGGTCCCGGGGACCGAGGCGGGCGCGTTGATCGTCCCGAGCCTGACGGCCTCGCTGACTGCCGTCCTTGACCAGCGCAAGCTGCTGGCCGGGCGGATCGAGGAACTCCTGGAGGCCCACCCACTTTCCAAGGTCCTGACTTCGATGCCGGGGATCGGCGTCAGGACCGGAGCCCGCATCTTGATCGAGGTCGGCGACGGCAGCACCTTCCCGACCGCAGGCCACCTCGCCGCCTACGCGGGACTCGCCCCGGCGACCCGCAGCTCGGACTCATCGATCCGCGGTGAACAGCCATCCCGGAGAGGAAACAAACAGCTCAAACGAGCCTTCTTCCTCTCCGCATTCGCCGCCCTGGGCGACCCGGCATCGCGGGCCTACTACGACGAGAAGATTGCCCAGGGAAAGCACCACACCCAGGCCCTGCTCTGCCTCGCCCGACGCCGGGCCGACGTCCTGTTCGCCATGCTCAGAGACGGCACCTTCTACGAACTTCGGACAACCGGAACGAGGTGACAGCAACAAGCCTGCCTGGAAACCGAGATCGCGGAGGCCCCAACGGCAGCACTACATGTCGTGAACCTCAACGGAGAACCCCTCCGCAAGGACGGAGTTCAGGTGCTCCGCATGCGCACCCAGCCATTGGCGCGCGTCAGAGCACTTCGCCGTCAGTTCGACAAGCACGTAGTCCTCGGCGCCATCAGTCGACCCACCACAGACGCAGCAACGGAGACGCTGACTGACCGCACCCGTCCACTCCGGTCCGTTCCCTCCCGTTGCCACGGCCTCATCATCAACAGGCACGAGCACATCGTTCCAGGCACCTTGGAACAGCCTCACCCACCTTGACCAAAGAGATACCTTGGCGACATCGAGGGCGCCGGGCCGTACCTGAAAGTTCTCCGCACGCCCCGCCTGAAGAACCTGCGGCACTGCCTCCATCTCGATTTGAGGCCCCGCCCCGTCGACGCTCACCGTCAGACGGCGGAGGTGGCCCGCTGGACCACCCTCGGCGCGATGTCCGCCGACGCGGGCCGGAGCGACTTCCCCTAAAAGGTGATGGCCGGCCGGAAGGCAACGGGTTCCGCGTGTTCGGGCCGGCCTGAGACACGGCTGCTCGGCGACCTCCCGGTACCGCGGCCGGCCCTCGTCAGCGGTTGCGCGGGCGCGGGGGCGCCGGGAGGCTAGGGCCGGCAGACCGAGAAGGGGCGACGAGGAGGCGGTGTGGCTCCAGCACAGCACACGTCGCACGGCGACCGGACCGGGGTGTCACGGCGCCGCTTCCTCTGCCTGTGCACCGGCACGGCCCTGGGGGCCGCCGCCTGTGACCACGCCACGGAGCGCCGTCGCCCTCGCGACGGGGCCACCGGTCAGCGCCCGGACGCCGAACGCGACGCGCCGGGCAGCCCCGACTGGCGCATCACCTCCCAGGGCCCCGCTGAGGCGATCGCGGGTTACACCGACCGGGTGAGCGTGGTGCCGGGGCAGGAGTGTGGCCTGTTCGTGTCGACGACGGCCGCCTCGTTCCGGGTGTCGGCGTTCCGGGTGGGCTGGTACGGCGGTGCCCTGGCCCGGCGGGTGTGGACCTCGCCGCCGGTGCCCGGCCGCGCCCAGCCGGCCCCGCTCGTCCTGCCGGAGACCCGCACGGTGTACGCGGGGTGGCGACGCAGCCTGCCGCTGGACACCACGGGATGGCCAGAGGGCGCGTACCTGCTCCGGCTCGACGCGGATACCGGCCACCAGCGACACGTTCCGCTGATCGTGCGCTCGGTCCGGGGCATGGGCCGCACGGTGCTGGTGCACGCCCCGGCCACCTGGCAGGCGTACAACCGGTGGGGCGGAGCCAGCCTCTACACCGGATCGTCGGGGGCGTACCAGACCCGCTCCCTGGCAGTCAGTTTCGATCGGCCTTACGCCGGCGACGGCGCCGGCAAGTTCCGGGTCTACGAATGGGCCGCGGTGGTCCTGGCGGAGCGGCTGGGCATACCCCTGGCCTACAGCACCGGCCTCGACGTCCACGACGACCCCTCAGTGCTGGAGGGAGCGGCGGCCGTCGTGTGCCTGGGACACGACGAGTACTGGACGCCCGAGCAGCGCGCGCACGTCACCCGGGCCCGGGACGCGGGCACCAACATCGCGTTCCTGGGCGCCAACACATGCTTCCGCCGGATCCGTCTCGACCCCGCTTCGGGGCCGGCCGGCCGCACCGTGGTGTGCTACAAGTCCGCCTACCGGGCCGACCCCTGCTACCCGTCCCGGCCGGCCCTGGTGACCACCGACTTCCGCACCGCTCCCGCGCCGAACCCCGAGTCGTCGTTGACCGGTGTGCTCTACGAGGGGTATCCCGTGGACGCCCCCTACGTCATCCACCGGCCCGGACACTGGATCCACGAGGGCACCGGAGTACGCGCTGGCGACGCCTTCGCGCACCTGGTGGGCGTCGAGTACGACCGCGTCACACCGTCCGCGCCGACGCCTCGCATGCTGGAGGTCACCGCCCACTCGCCGCTGGTGTGCCAGGGCCGGTCCAGTCACAGCGATTCGGCGTACTACACCGTGCCCGGCGGTGCGGGAGTGTTCGCGACCGGCACCATGCGCTGGGTGGAGGCCCTGGTGGCGGGTACCGGCGAGTTGGGCCGCGACCACGGCATGGACGCCCGCACGCGCGCCTTCGTGACCCGCGCGACGGAGAACGTCCTGCGCGCCTTCGCCGAGGGCCCGGCCGCCCGGCATCGCCCCGAACCGCAGGCCGGCACCGCCGAGTTGTATCCGGCGTGACCCGTGGTCCACGCGGCCACCCGGCCGTCGCCGTGCGCAGTATCGCGCGGTGCCGCCGTGCCGTGGCGATCAGGGCGTCGAGCGCGTCCCTCGTCCGGACGAGGTCGGTGACGTGCTCCAAGAGCCGGTCGCGTTCCTGCGCCGTCCGCTCCAGCGCGGCGTCGGAGTGTCCTCGTCGGGGTGCGTCGACGCACCGCACCGGCTCGGCGATGGTGCGGCTGGAGAGGTCGCCCGCGTACACCCGCTGGATGAACACCACCCGTCCGACCTGACCCGAAGTGTCCGGGCAGGTCCGTCCACGGTGTCCCGGTGCGGTACTTGAACGCGATCGCGTCGATGACCTGCCGGTGATCGACCGCCGTCACGGCCGCTGCCATGGGGACCGTAGCGCTGCCGGCCGCGGCCGCCGACCACCACTCCAGCTACCCCCGCCACGCGGCGGTGTACATCAGCGGTGTGCAGGCCGACTCCCCGGGATGGGACGACCGCTCCAACCGGTCGCTGAACCGGGAATGCTACACTTTCCGCCACATGTGGCTGGACGGCCGGTCCACGGTCCGCGTGCACACCGGAATCGGCCGGGACGTGGAGTCCGACGTGTACCAGGACCGCCAGGCGTACGTATGGGACAACTACAGCGACACCGCCACCCTGCGCAACGACCACGGCCGCTTCATCGACGCCGTCTCCTGGGGGCGCCTCGACCGCGACCACCGCGGCGGACACCACCACTGGCACGCCGCTGACGGTGCATGACGCCGCACCGCACACCAAACGTGGCGGGCCGGGAACAGTTCGGGGGAGCTGACCGTTCATCAACACGTGGCTGCGGAGGGGACAGTGCCCCCGGGCCTCACCTTCCGCCCATGGGGACGATCGTCCGGCTGAAGCCCCATGGAGCACCCAGCCGAAAGGCGACCGCCCTCCGCACGCCACCACGCCCGGCCCCGGCTGGTCTCCCCCGTCCAGCCGGGGCCTTTCCCCCATCTGCCGTCCCGCGCCCAACCTGGGGCGTCCTGTTCGTGCGTGTGGCGCTCCGCGACTCTGGTTCAGCCGAGGTGGAGGGTGGTCAGGGCGGTGTTCCAGTCGGTGACGACGGCCTTCTGCGCGGCGGCGAGGGTGATCTGGCCGGCGCAGACCGCGGTGTGGAGCTTGGTCTCCACCGGGTCCTTGCGGTTGTTCACCCCGGCGCCCTTGCGGTGGCCGGGGTCGGCGGGTTCGACCCACAGGTTGCGGGGGTCGTTGGGGTCGCCGCCGAGCTGCAGGTTGATGAGGTGGTCGTATTCGGCATCGGCCCTGCGGCCGGTGTAGCCGTAGGAGGCGGCGTTCAGCCTCTTCTCCTTGCCCGTCACATAGGCGGAGGGGCGTACACCGGAGGTGCAATCACCCTTGCGGCAGATCGTCGACTTCAGACTCGCCTGCGTCACCGCCGGAGAGAGCGCGCCAGGGGTGCACTTGCGGTCCTCGAAGGGCTCGCCGTGCTCGTAGCGGTAGTGACACGAGCCGGCTGGCGGCTGGTGCTGGACGGTGTAGTGCTTGCGTGAGCCCGCGCCCACCGGAATCGCCTTCCCCTGCCGCCCCGCCCGGCCGTGGCGGGTGCCGCTGCGGCGGCGTCATTTTTTCCTAGCGGATGCTGTTGGGTTGCCGAGCTGGACGGACGAACAGCCCGCGAGCAGCAGGCAGGTGAGCAGAGCGGGCGGCAACACGGTGGGTAGGACCCATGACGATCCCTCACAGACGGGCGACGCCTGAGCAGATGCTGCCCCACGATCGTCCGGTCCTACCGTGCGAGGTACCGCGGCGAAGCGCGGCGCCCGCTCGCGATCGTTGAGCCCCGCAAAACGGTGCGAGCCCCCATCTCGCCATACCGGTGATGGCGAGATGGGGGCTCGCGCAGTGGAGCGCCGGGCAGGCCTTGCACCTGCATTTCCCCGCAGGAAGCGGGGCGTCTTTCCTTAGACCACCGACGCATGTTCGAAGGCCCACAGTGGGCGATCGACTCAAGATCGATCATAGCGTGCCCGTGGCGGTCGGCGCCCTCCCAGCGGGGCCAACGACCCCCACCCGTCAGATGCCTGCGGAGCTCTTCAGGGGGCCGACTGCGCCGGAGAGAACCACGCGCGGCGCCCGATCCCCTCGCGCGCCGCCCGGGCCTGATCCACCCACTCCTCTTGTTCTTGGCTCGGTGACCGCGGCCTGTACATCTCGTGCGAGGTCGCGCCATGCCTGCCACGCGGTCTCGTAAGCGGGCGGATCGCCGGTCGCGTAGGGCTTGCACGGTCGCGTGCGCCCGGTCGGCGGAGCGTTGCATCTCCAGGAGCTCTTCGAAGGTGTGTGTCACGAAGGGACCAGGTCGCGCTCGCGAAGGGCGCCAAGCCGTGCGCTCAGTGCCCGTCGCTCCACTCCGGAGACGGCGACGTCAGGACCGCGCGTCGGCCGTGCGCCGTCGGGGCGGCTCGGACCCTACGGTCCACACGTAAGTCGCGGCGCATGGCCCTGGCGACTACCGCGAGCTCGGCATGGACGTTCGCATCGGCGCGGTGCTCCGCGTCCAGGGGCCAGAACGCGTCCCCGCGACGTGCGTCTCCTCCTTGTGGTGGATCGGTCTGCTTGACCCGGTCAGGGGCGCGCCCGTTCCGCCCCGTTGGGTGGCGATGATCTCCGCCGCGATGGACAGGGCCGTCTCTTCGGGTGTGCGGGCACCGAGATCGAGGCCGATCGGCGATCTCAGCCGGGCCAACTCCCCGTCGGTCAGGCCCGCTTCCCGCAGCCGTCTTTCCCGGTCGGCGTGCGTACGCCGTGAGCCCAGCGCGCCAACGAACGCGGCCGGCCTCCGCAGGGCCACTTCCAGCAGGGGCACGTCGAACTTGGCGTCGTGGGTGAGCACGCACAGCACAGTGCGCGCGTCGGTCGCGGTGCCGCGCAGGTAGCGGTGTGGCCAGTCGACGACGACATCGTCGGCCTCGGGGAAGCGGTTCGTGGTGGCGAAGACGGGGCGGGCGTCGCACACGGTGACGTGGTAGCCGAGGAACTTGCCCATCCGTACGAGTGCCGCGGCGAAGTCGATCGCCCCGAAGACGATCAGGCGGGGCGGAGGCACACTCGACTCGACAAGCAAGGTCAGTCCACCGGGGCAGCGCGAGCCGTCCGCCGACAGCTCGACTGTGCCGGTGCGGCCGGCGCCCAGCATGGAGCGGGCGTCGCCTGCCGCCGCACGGTCCAGTTCCGGGTGCCCGCCGAGTCCGCCTTCGCAGGAACTGGCCCTGGAGGGCCGGGATGGCTCCCCTTCCGCTTCGCTCGGCCGCACCAGCAGGGCCGTGCCGAGGAGATCGGCGGGGCCGCGTACGACGCGGGCGAGGGCTGCCGGCTCGTCCCGGACGGCAGCCAACAGGGCCGACCGGAGCACCGGCCTCCCAGGCGCGTCCGTGCCGACCGGGGTGACCATGATGTCGATGATCCCGCCGCAGGTCAGACCGACCGCGAAGGCGTCCTCGTCGCTGTATCCGAACCGTTCGACGACCGTCTTGCCGTGCTGCAGCGCCTGGAGGCAGAGGTCGTACACCGCTCCCTCCACGCAGCCGCCGGAGACGGAGCCGATCACCGTGCCCTCGCTGTCGACGGCTAGAGCGGCGCCGGGGCCGCGCGGGGCGCTGCCGCCGACGGCCACGACGGTGGCGACGGCGAACGCGCGGCCCTCCTCCATCCAGCGGTGCAGGTCCCCGGCGAGATCAAGCACGGACGCCTGCCATCAGGACACGGTCGGGGCGGATCGGCAGGTCCCGGTGGCGTACGCCGGTCGCGTGCCAGACCGCGTTGGCGACGGCCGCGGCGGCGCCCACGACGCCGATCTCGCCGATGCCCTTGATGCCGACGGGGTCGTCGGGGTCCGGGTCGTCGATCCAGTCCGCCTCGATGGCCGGAACGTCGGCGTGGGAGGCGACGTGGTAGCCGGCGAGGTCGGCGCCGTAGTGGCTGCCCAGCGCACGGTCGCGGACCGCCTCCTCGTGCAGGGCCATGGAGATGCCCCAGGTCATGCCGCCGACGAGCTGGTTGCGGGCGGTGAGCGGGTTGACGATCCGGCCGGCCGCGAAGATGCCGAGCATGCGGCGCACCCGGACCTCGCCGGTGGCGGGGTCGACGGCGACCTCGGCGAACTGGGCACCGAAGGAGTGTCGTTCCGCCCTGGCGAGGGCGCCGAGGGCCTCCGTGGTGTCGGACCGTACGGTGAGCCCCTCCGGCGGGATGTCGGCGCCGAGGGCGAGCCTGTCCCGCAGCTCCTGTGCGGCGGCCATGACCGCCCATGCCCAGGAGCGGGTGCCCATGGAGCCGCCGGCGATGAACGCGGGGCCGAGGTCGCTGTCGCCGATGCGCACCCGGACGTGTTCCGTCGCGGTCTGAAGGGCGTCGGCGGCGATCAGGGTGAGTGCGGTCCGGGCGCCGGTGCCGATGTCGGCGGCGTTGACCCCCACGGTGAAGGTGCCGTCGGCCTCCGCCGTCACGGCCGCGGTGGACGGGCCGGCACCCGCCGGGAAGGATGCGGCCGCTGTGCCGGTGCCGAGGAGCCAGCGTCCCTCGCGGCGCAGGGCCGGGGCGCCGGTCACGGTCGGCCCAGCCGAACCTGCGGGCGCCTTCCCGGAAACAGGCGGTCAGGTTGCGGCCGCTGAACGGCAGCCCGGACACCGGGCCCGCCGCGGGGTCGTTGCGGGCGCGCAGTTCGATCGGGTCGAGACCGCACTTCTCGGCGAGTTCGTCGATCGCCGACTCCAGTGCGAACGATCCCGGTGCCTCGCCCGGCGCGCGCATGTACGTCGGGGTCGGCACGTCGAGCCGGACGAGCCGGTTGGCGGTGTGGTGGGCGTCGGCGCCGTACATGGTCCGGGCGGGGCCAGCGGCGGATTCGATGAACTCGTGCACGGTGGAGGTGGCGCTGAGGGAACGGTGCTCCAGCGCCCGCAGCCGGCCGTCGGCATCGGCGCCGAGCCGCAGGCGCTGCCGGGTGGGGCTGCGGTAGCCGGTGAGGGAGAACATCTGGCGGCGGGTCATGACCACGCGGACCGCGCGCTGCAGTTCGGTCGCGGCCATGACGGCGGCCACCTGGTGTGCGCGGATGCCTTTGCTGCCGAAGCCACCGCCGACGTGTTCGGAGCGCACCCGGACAGCGGACGGGTCGAGCGAGAACATCTGCGCGAGTTCGCTCGCGACCCAGAAGGTGCCCTGGTTGGAGTCGACGACTTCGAGACGGCCGCCGTCCCAGCGGGCGGTCGCCGCGTGCGGCTCCATCATGGTGTGGTGCTCTTCGGGGGTGGTGTACTCGGCGTCCACGACCACCGCGGAAGCGGCGAGTTCGGCCTCCAGGTCGCCCTTCTCGATCACCGCCGGCCCATGGCTGTCGAGCGGGTACGCGTCGGGGTGCTCGCTGGTGAAGTCGACGTCGTGCGGCTCCTGTTCGTAGTGCACGACCAGCGCTTCGGCGGCCTCCCGGGCCCGTTCGGAGGTGTCGGCGACGACCAGCGCCACCGGCCAGCCGGCGTGCGGCACTCTGTCGTGCTGGAAAACGGCCGCGGTCGGGTCCGGAACGCCCAGCACACCGACGTACCCCGTCTCGACCCGCGGGGCGTTGCCGTGATGCAGGACGGCTATCACACCGGGCATGGCGAGGACGTCGGCGGTGTCGATGGAACGGATGCGGCCGCGGGTGACCGTGGACAGCACCAGCCAGCCGTACGCAAGGTCGGCGAACGGGATTTCACCGGCGTAGCGGGCGGCTCCGGTGACCTTGTCGCGGCCCTCCACGCGCGTGTGCGCGGTGCCGACGGCGTTCTTGCGTGCCGTGGGGGTGGTGGTCATCGGGTGGCCTCCTCGGTCAGTTCGGTCAGCACGGCCACGACGAGGTTGCGCATGAGGGTCACCTTGTACGCGTTGTGCGGCAGCGGTTTCGCCGCGGCGAGTTCGGCGTCCGCGGCGGCGGCGAAGGTCTCGGCGTCGGCAGGCGCTCCGGTGAGGACGGTTTCGGCCGTCGTCGCCCGCCACGGCCGGGATGCGACCGCCCCGCAGGCGAGGCGTACGTCGCGTACGACGCCGTCCCGGACGTCGAGCGCGGCGGCGACGGAGCCGATGGCGAAGGCGTACGAGGCACGCTCGCGCACCTTGCGGTAGCGGGATCGGGCGGCCACCGGAGCGCGCGGCAGGGTGACGCCGGTGATCAGCGCGCCCGGCGGCAGAGCGGTCTCGCGGTGCGGGGTGTCACCGACCGGCAGATAGAATTCAGAGAGGGGCAATGCGCCGGGGCCGTCGGCGGTTTCGTACGACACGACCGCGTCGAAGGCGGTCAGTGCGACGCCCATGTCCGAGGGGTGGATGGCCACGCAGTGCTCGGAGGCGTCGAGGATGGCGTGGTTGTGGTGCTCGCCCTCGATCGCGGGGCAACCGCTTCCGGGCACACGCTTGTTGCAGGGCTTGGTCACGTCGGCGAAGTAGCCGCAGCGGGTGCGCTGGAGCAGGTTGCCTCCGACGGTGGCCATGTTGCGCAGCTGGCCGGAGGCGCCGGCCAGTACCGCCTGTGCCAACGCTGGATAGCGGCGGCGGACCTCGGGGTGGGCGGCGAGGTTGCTGTTGGTGACGGTGGCGCCGATGCGCAGGTCGCTGTCCGCCGTCACCTCTATGCCGTCCAGGGGCAGTTCACGGACGTCGACCAGACGGGTGGGCCGCTCGACGCCGGTCTTCATCAGGTCGACGAGGTTGGTGCCGCCGCCGAGGAAGCGGGCGTCGGGGTCGGCGTCCAGCAGGGCCAGGGCCCCGGAGACGTCAAGGGCCCGGTCATAGGCGAACTCCCTCACGCTGCCGCCTCCTCGGTTTTCGCTTCCGCCGCCTGGGCCACGGCCTGGACGATCGACACGTAGGCGCCGCAGCGGCACAGGTTCCCACTCATCCGTTCCCGGATCTCCTCGGCGCTCAGGGGTGGTGGTCCAGCCTCGGGGCGGACGTCGTCGGTGACGGCACTGGGCCAGCCGGCCGCGTGTTCCTCGATCACCGCGATCGCCGAGCAGATCTGACCGGGGGTGCAGTAGCCGCACTGGTAGCCGTCCAGGTCGAGGAACGCCTGCTGCACCGGGTGCAGTCGGTCGCCCTCGGCCAAGCCCTCGACGGTGGTGATCTCGCGTCCTTCGGCGGCCACGGCGAGTTGCAGACATGACACCGCCCGGCGTCCGTCGAGCAGTACCGTGCAGGCGCCGCACTGCCCCTGGTCGCAGCCCTTCTTGGTGCCTGTCAGGTCGAGGCGCTCGCGGAGGGCGTCGAGCAGGGTGGTGCGGTGGTCGACGGGCAGACTGTGCTTCTCGCCGTTGATGGTCAGGGTGATGTCGCTGGACGTTGACGAGGGGGCTGGGGCCATGTTCAGCCTTCTTTCACGTGTCCTGGACACGCCGGAGCGTCAGTCCGACGCTAGAGTGAGCTCAAGCGGACAGCTGTCCGCTATCGGTCGAACGTAGTGGACAGCTGTCCGGTTCTCAAGGACCGCTTTCGGACACAAGTCGGCGAGGAGGACGAGTGCGGCAGAGGAACGACCCGCACCTGCGCTCGGACGCGCAACGCAACCGCGAACGCATTCTGGAAGTGGCCCTCACCGAGCTTTCCCAGGCTGCCGACACCCCGCTGAGCGCGATCGCCAAGAAGGCGGGCGTCGGCCAGGGCACGTTCTACCGGAACTTCCCCAACCGCGAGACGCTCGTCCTCGAGCTCTACCGCCACGGAGTACAGCAGATCGCCGACACCGCGTCCGTGCTGCTGGAGACCATGGAACCCGACCGAGCGCTGCGGGCATGGATGGACCACCTCGCCCGGTTCGCGATGACCAAGGCCGGCCTGGCGGAAGCGATCCGCCAGGCCTTGAGCACCTCGCCCGGGAAGGCGGCGAAACCGGGCCACACCCCAGTGACCGAGGCTGCCGGCCTCCTGCTCCACGCCTGCGAGGAGGCCGGCGTGATCCGTCCCGGCGTCACGGCCGACGACTTCATGCTGGCCATCGCCGGCCTGTGGCAGCTCGCCCCGCACGATGACTGGCAGCCGCAGGCGACACGCCTGCTGGACATCGTCATGGACGGACTTCGTGCGGGGGCGCCCGGACGCCGGAGCTCGTCCGGCCCATCAGGCCGACGGTAGGCACCAGCAGACACGGTGCGGCCCGTGTTGGGGCCATCCCCGCCCGCGCGCGGAGCAGCCGCTGCCTGCGCGTATCGCAACCTTCACTACTCCCCGCACGCGCGGGCATGGTTCCAACGACCTGATGCCATGTCCGGGCCGACCATCTCCCCCGCCCGCGCAGGTGTCGGCGTACACGGGGACTTTTTGTTAGCCATCGCCCAGTGGATCATCGTGCGGAATCTCTCGGGCAGGGTCGAGCCCGGCATCACGCTTGAACTTGATCGCCGCCGACTTCGGCGTCCACCCGATCACGCTGTCAAAGTGGCTGCGCCACGCCGACACCGCTGAGGGCGCCAGGCCCGCGACGGCGTCGGGCGAGTCGGCTGAGCTGCGCGAGGCACTTCGGCCGCGCCACCTCCCCCGGGTCATCGGTTCCGGAGTGATCAAATCACCTCGAAGACGCAGGCTGCCGTCGTCACACGGCTCGTCTTATGCTGCCCGTGCACCTGCCGTAGCCTGTCTGCAGTGGCGGCAGATGCCGTCGGTGTGTCAGCCACGGTGACTGTCTCTCAGGGAGAGGTGATGTCGGCGACCACGGGGTTCGACGGGATTCGCATGATGTCCGCTGCTTTCGCCTCCACGGTGCAGTGCGGCTGGCCACTCCCACACAGCACTGTGCCCATTTCAGGCACGGTGGCGTCGAAGACCACGGTGACGTCCGGCGCGTCGCAGACGGGGCCGACCCCGCCGCGTTCCATGTTCAGCTTCCGCAGGGCCGCCTCGTCAGCGGATTTCAGGGATGATCGCGGCACGCCCAGAACGGACGCGAGCCGACCATAGCGGATCCGAGTGGGGCCCGGGATGACCGCCAACACAAGGTGATCAGGGCCGACGGTGAATGCCACCGTCTTCAGCGAGTTCTGGATGTTCTCCTCTGTGAAACCTGTGCGGGTCCGGATGTCCGCTCCGGAGCGGATCTCCACGTGCTGATGCACCTTGAAGGCCACTTCGGCAGCGGCGAGGAGGGCGGCAGCGGGTGGGAGCGGAGCCGGCGTGTCCTCCATGTCTCTCCAATCACAACTGGGCAAGGTCCAAGCCAGGTTGTAGCAGCCACGTGACCGTGCCTTCTACCCATTGCTGCACTGAGGGCGGGGACGTAGGACCCTCACTCGTCGATCTCTCGTGAGGGTTCGCCAAACCGCGAGGGGTGGCGTACGCGGCCGGTGCGCGGGTCGGCGTGCCTGAACTCGTGCCGGTGTGGTTCCGTGACACGGAGCCGTACACCGACCAGCCGGGGGCTTGACCATGAGTCTGACGGGGATGCCATTCTTCGTGACGCTGATCGCGTTCACCGTGCTGTGCGTGATCGGCACCTTGCTGCTGTGGTCACGGCTTCGGGGCCCCCAACCATTGCGCTGGCTGCTGCGGCTGCTGATGATCGGTCTCTGTCAGCTCACCGCGATCTCGGTGGTCGCCACATGGATCAACAACGACTACGGCCTGTACGCCTCGTGGAACGACCTGCTGGGAAAGAACAGCGGTGTGGTCGCCATGCCGGGTCCACCCGCCAAACGCGCCAAGTTCACTCACGGTGGGGCAGGACTGCTGGACACGTACTTCCGCGGTCGGCACTCCAAACTGTCGGGGCAGGTAAAGGTGTGGCTTCCGCCGCAGTACACCCAGACCCGCCACCACCACACCCGCTTCCCCGTGGTGCTGCTCTTGCACGGAGTGCCGGGCGGCCCCGCGTCCTGGGTGGAACACGGGGGCATGCCACAGGACTTCGAGTCGTTGATGAACGCCGGCACCACGCACCCGTTCATCCTGGTCATGCCGGTGGTCGATCCGGGAGGCATCGACACCGACTGCACCGATCAGCCCAACCGCAAGGTCGCCACCTGGATGGCGCGGGACGTGCCGGAACTGATCAGCCACACCTTCCGCACTCTGCCCGGTTCCCGGGGCTGGAGCCTGATGGGCTTCTCCACCGGAGGTTTCTGCGCCGCGCGGCTTCCTCTCGCCTACCCCAAGGTTTTTGGCGCCGGTGCGGCGCTGAACCCCGATCCACTGACCGGTGACAAGAGCGTGATCCCGGCTCCAGTGCTGCGGCTGCGCACCAGCCCCACGTACATGGTGGCCCACAGCAACGCAGCGGCCAGCATCTTTCTGACCACCTCGGCCCAGGACCGGCTCAGCCCGCCGTACTACCTCCAACAGTTCGCGAAGGCGGCCGCAGGCACACGCGTCCAGACCCAGGTTGTGGTGCTGCCAACCGGCGGCCACAACTACAACACCTGGACCCGCTTGTACCCCGCAGCCTTCGCCTTCCTCAGCCGCCATACCGACGCGCCGAAGCCATGACGAGCCGCGTCCACCGGCATCCGCGAACCTACCCACGACCTGCGGGCACTTCTGGACGCGATCCTCTACCTCGCCCGCACCGGCATCCCCTCGCGCCACCTGCCCCAGCAGACCGCGTTCGACTACCTCGCCAGAGGGGAAGCCGACGGCATCTTCGACCAGCCCACCGCCGGCCTGAGCATTCAGATCTCTGCCACCGTCCCGCTGAGAACCAGAGAGTCGATCCAGCGGAGATCATCATCGGGCGCAGAGTGCACGTCGCACCGCCGCCCTCGGTCTCATCCTGCCCCCCACGGTCACCGCCAGGCATCCACGACTTCGCTGCCGGGGCCCCGTTCCTCGGCCAGGTCCGCCGCCCCACCCCGCCCTCGCCAAAGCTACGTCGCCCACCTGCCTCGGCATCGGTGCGGCTGAGGCGCGATCGTCAGCCAGTTGTTCGCTCACCCGCGCTCGTGTCCTGCGCCAGGGTCCGTCTTCAAAGATCACCAGGGTGGTAGATCATGCTGTCGTGGTACGACGTCATGAACTCACTGACCGGGAGGGGGAGTTACTCGCTCCGCTGATACCCCGGGCCGCGACCGGGAAGCGGCCTCGCGTGGAAGACAGGCAGGTCATCAACGGGATGGTCTACAGATCCGCACCGGGATCTCCTGGCGTGACCTGCCAGAACGCTACGGGCCATGGAAGACCGTGTACACCCGCTTTCGCCGCTACGCCCTCGACGGCGTGTTCACCCAAGCCCTGCAGCAGATCCAAGCCCACGCCGACGCGGCCGGCGACATCGACTGGCTGGTCCAGATCGACTCCACGATCGTCCGCGCCCATCAGCATGCCGCCGCCACCGGCCGAAAAGGGGGCGGCACCAGCAGGACGAACCGGACGATCACGTCCTCGGCCGATCCCGAGGCGAACTGACCACCAAATCCACCTTGCCCGCGACGGCAAGGGCCGCCCGCTCGCGACCCTGGTGACGCCCGGCCAACGCCACGACAGTGTCTGCGCACGTCCTCTGCTGGAACGTACCGCGTTCCCCGCACCGGCCCGGGCCGACCTCGGTGCAGGCCCGACCAGGTCATCGCAGACAAGGATTACAACTCTCGCGGCTTCCGTGCCTACCAGGCTCAAGGGCTTCCGCGGGATCGCCACCAGACATGGGAAGACCGCCACTTCCTATGAAGCAGCGGTCACCCTCGCATCGTTCCTGCTCTGGGCAAGATCTGTTTGAAGACGGACCCTGGGCCAACCCTAGGCCTCGAAGCCCGAGGCCCCTCCCGACGGGCGAGGTCTGGATCGTAGATTGGGCCCATGATCGAGGAGACGTCGCCCGGGCGATTAGAGCGATCCACAAGACGGAGGCACGCTGCCCCAAAACAGGCGAAAGGTGGGGGACTGCTGCGTTCGTCTGCGCTGATGGCGGCGGGCACAGTGGTCTCGCGCGCCACCGGTCTGATACGGCAGGTGCTGCAGGCCGCCGCGCTGGGCACCGGGCTGCTGGCCACCACCTACAACCAGGCCAACACGGTGCCGACCAGTTTGTACTTCCTGCTGATCGGCGGCGCACTGAATTCTGTCCTGGTCCCCCAGTTGGTACGGGCCCGTACAGAGGACGCAGACGGCGGGGCCGCCTTTGAGCAACGCCTGGTCACTCTGGTGTTGTGCGTCCTCGGTGTGGGGACCGCGCTGGCCACATGGGCCGCCCCTGAGATCATCAGCGTCTACCAGCGCGACACACCCGCCACGCACGACGCGTTCGAGCTGACCGTGGTCTTCGCCCGCTTCCTGCTGCCGCAGATCTTCTTCTACGGCGTTTTCAGCATCTTCGGCCAAGTCCTCAATGCCCGGAACCGGTTCGGGGCGATGATGTGGACCCCGGTCCTCAACAACGTCGTCCTGATCACTATGTTCGGCCTCTATCTCGGTCTCGTCACCGCACCCGAACAGGTCTCGGACATCACCGACGCCCAGGTCAGGCTGCTGGGAGTCGGAACCACACTCGCGTTGGCCATCCAGGCTCTCGCTCTGGTCCCCTACGCCCGCGCTGCCGGCTTCCGGTTCCGACCGCGCTTCGACTGGCGGGGCACCGGACTACGCAAGAGCGTGAACGCGGCCCGCTGGACCCTGTTGTTCGTACTGGCCAATCTCGTGGCGAGCACCGTGGTCACCCGCCTGGCGTCCGACGCCGACGCCGCTCTACCTCACGATGGCGTCGGCTACACCGCCTACAGCTACGCCCAGCAGATCTGGATGCTGCCCCAGTCGATCGTCACCGTCTCCCTCGTGACGGCCCTGCTCCCGCGCATGAGCCGGGCCGTGGCCGAGCACCGGCTCGACGACCTGCGCGCCGACCTGTCCCGCGCGCTGCGGGTCAGCGGCGTCATCATCGTCCCGGCTGCCTTCTTCTTCCTCGCCTTCGGCCCTCAGATCGCTCAACTGCTGTTCGCCCACGGCGCTGCCGACACGACCGCCACCGTCCCTCTGGGGCACATGCTGCAAGCCTTCGGCTTGGGACTGATCCCGTTCTCTGCCCAGTACCTCCTGCTTCGCGGCTTCTACGCCTTCGAGGACACCCGCACGCCGTTCCGGATGGCGTTGTGGATCAGCGGTATCAACATCGCCCTCGCCGCGGCCTGCCATCTCCTGCTGCCCCCGCACTGGGCCGTGACGGGGATGGCGGCCGCCTACGCCCTGTCCTACGCGATCGGCCTGCTGCTGACCGCCTCGCGCCTGCGGCGACGCACGGAAGGGCTGCTCGACGGCCGGCGGATCAGTCGCACCTACGCAAAACTGACCACAGCGGCCACCGTCGCCGGGGGTGCCGGGTGGCTCATCGCCCGCTCCTGCAACCATGGCCTGGCATCGGCCTCCTGGACGCCGGCGCTTTCGCTGGCCGCGGGCGGCATCGCGATGGTCCTGCTGTTCCTGCTCTTTGCGCGGATCTTGCGGATCGGGGAACTGCGCAGCCTGCCGGGACTGGGATGAACCTCGCACCATCCCGCGCCCCGCCTCCCGGCGGAGTCGAGACCGCGGTGGCCAACTATCTCTGAGGAAAATGGCCGACCACGACGGCAGCCACTGGCGGGTTTCATGTCAGGCCGTTGACCAGCCCGGCGAACAACGAGGGCAGCCGTGCGGCGGTGGGGACGATCAGGCGGGTGAGTCGGGGGTGAGCGCGGAGGCGTACCAGGGTGTCGGTGAGCAGACGGTGGCGAAGTGAGGCCCGGCGCCAGGCGAGTTCGTAGTCCTCGGGCCGGTCTTCTCGGACGCAGCGGACGAGCTGGGCTGCCCCGGCCAGGGCGAGGGAGATGCCCTCGCCGGTGAGTGCGTCGATGTAGCCGGCGGCATCGCCCACCAGGAGGACTCGGCCGGCCACCCGGCCGCTGACTCGTTGCCGCAGCGGTCCTGCGCCGCGGACGGTTGACGAGGAGTGGGTGGCCAGTCGGGCGGCGAGGTCGGGAAAGCCGTCGAGTTGTACGTCGAAGGGTGCCCGCTCGCTGGTGAGGATGGCCACGCTGACCAGCTCGGGCGCCAGCGGGGTGACGTAGGCCTCCGCTCGCGTGGACCAATGGACCTCGACGTGGTCGCTCCAGGGAGCGACCGTGAAGTGTTTGCGCAGCCCGTAACGAGGTGGGCGCGGATCGGGCAGGTCCAGGCCGAGGTGACGGCGGACAGGCGAATGCAGGCCGTCGGCGGCTGCGAGGTATCGCGCCGTCAGCCCGGCCGCGCTGACGCTGCCCGCGTTCTGCCGGACCGTGACTGCGTCGACCTTGACCGGGCGCACGGGGACGCCCACCTCCGCCACCCGCCGGGCCAGCGCCGCGTGCAGGTCCGTACGCCGCACGCCCAGTCCGAGTCCGTGGCGGAAGCCCGCCTCGGCGCGTTGCCGGGCGTCGGCTGCGTCGACGTAGCGGATGCCGCGCAGAGGATGTCCAGGCGGGGCGATGCCCAGTTCGGCGAGGGCTCGTACCGCGCCCGGCATTAGGCCTTCGCCGCAGGCCTTGTCGACCGGCGTCGTCCGGGGCTCGGCCACGGCCACGTCAAGTCCGGCCTGGGCGGCGTGGATCGCGGTGGCGAGTCCTGCCGGCCCGCCGCCGACGATCAGGAGGTCGAGCATGGCGGGGTCGCGGCGGCCGCAGGTGGGGCGGACCGAGCCAGTGCCGTGTTCTCGCAGCGGAGCCGGACCGTCAGGAGGGGCCAGTTGAGCAGAGTGAAGCCGGTCGCGGTCAGCCATGCTCCGTGGACCAGTGGCAGGGCGAGTCCCTCCACGACCACGGCGAGGTAGTTGGGGTGGCGCAGCAGCCGGTAGGGACCGGCGTTGACCAGCGGCAGGCCGGGTACCACGATGACGCGGGTGTTCCAGCGCGGTCCGAGGGCGCTGATGCACCACCAGCGCAGCGCCTGCGCTCCGAGCGTGAGGGCCAGCATCGGCCAGCCGAGCAGCGGCTGGAAGGGGCGCGGGGCGAGCTGGGTCTCGGCGAGGCAGCCGACAAGCAGGCCCGTGTGCAGGGCGACCATCACCGGGTAGTGACCGTCCCCGTACGCCACGCCGCCGTGCGCGCGGCTCCAAGAGGCGTTGCGGCGCGCGACGACGAGCTCAGCGACCCGCTCGGCGGCCACCAGCAGGATCAGCACGGTGTAACCGGTCATCCCTCACCTACCAGCGCAGGAGCACGAGTTCGGAACTGAAGCCCGGCCCGAGCGCCAGCAGCAGGCCGGGACTGCCGACCGGGGGCGGGCGCAGGGCGAGGGTGTCGTGCAGGATGTGCAGCACGGAGGCGGAGGAGAGGTTGCCGACCTCTGCGAGAGAGCGCCAGGTCATTTCCAGTGAGTCGGGCCCCAGGCCGAGTGCGTCCTGGAGCGCCTCCAGGACCTTGGGGCCACCCGGGTGGCAGACCCAGCCGGTGATGTCGTCCGGCTTGAGGTCATGTGCGGCCAGGAACGAGCGCACCTCCTCGCCCAGGTGGAGCCGGACCAGTTCGGGCAGTTCGGCGCCGAGAACGATCGTGAAGCCACTGTCGCCGATGTCCCAACCGAGGGCGTCCTCGGTGCCCGGGTACAGGCGGCTGCGGGTGGCCACCACCTGAGGTCCGGCGTACTCCTGAAGGCGGGGATGGTCCCGACCGACGGCGACCAGCGCGGCGGCACCGTCGCCGAAGAGGGCACCGGCCACCATGTTCTGCGCGGAGGTGTCACCGCGCTGCAGAGTGAGGGAGCACAGCTCGATGGAGAGCAGCACCGCGACCTGGTCCGCGTGACCCTTCAGGTAATCGTGGAGCCTGGCCAGCCCGGCGGCGCCGGCCACGCAGCCCAGGCCGAAGATCGGCACGCGCTTCACGTCCGGGCGGAGCCCCATGCGCCCGGCCAGCCGGGCCTCCAGGGACGGGGCCGCGATCCCGGTGACCGAGGTCGCGAAGATGAGGTCCACGTCGTGCGGGGCGAGCCCGGCGTGGTCCAGAGCGGCTTGCAGTGCCTCCTCGCCGAGCCGCAGGCCCTCTTCGATGAACAGGTCGTTGGCCTGGCCGAAGCCGTCCAGCAGGGCGTAGCGCTCCAGCGGCAGGGCGAGGTGGCGGGTGCGGACACAGGCTGTGGCGTGCAGCCGGTCCAGCACACCACGGTCCCGCTCCGGGGCTGTGGCTGCCGGGAGGCGCATCGCTGCGAGCGCATCGGTGATCTCGCGCTGGTGGTAGCGGTGAGCGGGTAGCGCTCCGTGGACGGCCGCGATACGCGTCATCCGGCAAGAATAAGGACGATCATTGAATAATCCCCGTAAGCTGCGCATCACCGGCATTTCGTGAGTGTGGGAGCAGCGGAAGCGGTCCGGCCAGGCCTAGCATTCGGGGCGTGCACAGCGTCGAAACCTCGGCAACCCCGGCCACCGCGCTGCCTCGCCGCCGGAGAACCGGGCGCGTGATCGGCCTCCTTCAGGCTGCACACCCTGCGCCTTCGGCGGCCGTGACCGCGGTGGTCACCGCGCTGGCTGCCGCATCCGGGCGGGGCAGCGCCGGTACGGTGCTGATCGCGGCAGCGGTGCTGAGTGGGCAGCTGTCGGTGGGCTGGAGCAACGACCTGATCGACGTCGACCGGGATGTGGCCGCCACACGCCACGACAAGCCCCTGGCGAGCGGAGCGGTCTCGGCGCGGGCGGTAAGGATCGCGGCGACCTGCGCCCTCGTGGCCTGTGTGTCGCTCTCTCTTGCGAACGGATGGCAGGCGGGCGGCGCACATCTGATCGGTGTGGCCGCGGCGTGGGGCTACAACCTCGGCGTCAAGACCACCGTCTGGTCGTGGCTGCCGTATGCGGTCGCCTTCGGGCTGCTGCCCGCGTTCGTCACCCTCTCACTGCCCGGTGCCCCATGGCCGCACTGGTGGGCGTCGGCCGGCGCCGCGCTGCTGGGCGTGGGCGCCCACGCCGCGAACGTCCTGCCGGACATCGAGGACGACCTCGCGGTGAGCATCCGAGGCCTGCCGCAACGCCTCGGCCCCCGCGGCGCGCGGACGCTGGCAGCATCGGCGCTCGCTGCCGGCTCGGCCGCGCTGGTCCTGGGCCCGTCGGGACCCGTCGGCATGCCCGAACTGGCCGGGCTCGCCATGACCTGCGCGCTCTCGCTCATCGTCGCTCTGTGGCCGGCCGGGCGGAGCCGCACGCCCTTCCTCCTGTGCCTGGGCCTGGCAGCCTCCGACGTCGCCCTCCTGCTCCTGAGCGGCGCGCACCTCGCGTGACGAGGCGTCATTTCGATCGCGTACCGAGAAGCGCCGGGACCGCCCCACCCTCACGGGAGTTCGTTCGCAGGCGATGAGCCAGGAGTAGCCCCGCGGCAGCGGTGACCATCGCTGCCGCCTCGGCGACAGCGGACGCGGTCTTCTCCGGATACCAGCCGGGTTCGTACATGTTGGGCAGTGGCCCGACCGAGCCGACGTCGACGTACCGGTAGAGCAGCACGGCTGCGACTCCGGCCGCAGCCACCAGCAGCGCGTAGATCCACACGAGGGGCCTCGTGCCCAGGAGGACCACCAAAAGGGCCGCCAGGGCCGCGGCGCCGGCCTCGATGCGGAACAGATCTCCCTGGCTGATCGCCTTGGTGACCGCGTCGTAATTCGCGGCGAGGTCGGCGTGCACGTAGGCGTCCACCGCCAGACCGGCGGCGGTGAGCAGGCGAAGCACCCACAGACAGGCGCCCAAGGTGAGTGTCCGCCGCGTCTGGAACGGTACGCGTGGTGCAGGTGCCTTGGTTTTCACGGGGCGCCTCCCTGGATGCGTAGCCCTCCTTCAAGGGGTACGTATCAGGACACTTCACTGTTCATCCTCAATGCCGGGTTTCTGGGTTGATCGCGTTCACCGGGGCCGGAGGTCGAGGAGGACTCGGCCAGAGCTGGTGACGACATCCATGCGGGCGATGTCGCGCACACCGAGCGAGGATGATCCCGGGACACCGACCGCGGTGCCGTAGCCGGACGTCCAGGTGGCCGCCGTCTCGGTGTGGCCGTCATGGGCGTGTACCACCAGTCGGCAGACGGCCGGGGGGAGTCCTGACAGGCGAAGCCGGATCGAGGCACCCGTGGCGCTCGGGGTGAGCGCGGCGGAGGCGGTCACGTGTGTGGCCGGATCGGTGGCGGAGACGGTGACCGCCGAGCGGACTGCAGCCGGTTGATTGCTGTGCGTGCTCAGAGATATGCCCATACCCGTCAGGGCGGCCGCGGCTGCGAGCGCGCCCGCGATCAGGACCCGGCAGCCCCTTGCCCGACGTACGAGGCGGGACATGGCCTGAGCCGTCCCGACCGACTTGGGCGCGGCACCCGGGGCTGTCGATGTCGGAACGGCCCGAGCTCTCCGTGGCGGCTCCTCGAAGGGCACACGCTGGAGCAGTCCGACGAGCGGCTCCAGCTCCATCAGTTCGGCGCGGCATTCCGCGCAGCGGACCATGTGCCGCTCCAAGCCTGAGTGCTCCGCCGGCTCGAGCACCCCCAGCAGGTAGGCACCGAGAGCGAGGCTCTCGCGACACGTCATCGCATCGTCACCCCACCTCCGTCCCCCTGCCGACCGAACAGCCACCTGTGGGCGGAAAGTCGCTTTACCCGATATACGCGCATTGGATACCACATGTTCATCCACTGCCCTGCTCGGCAGTGGAGTGCCGGAGGCCCGCCAAACGAGACAAGGGCATGAGTGAATTAAATGGGCGTAACGGACGTATCGAACTACAGACCCGCCCCACCGCGGGCTCGTGGACCAGCCCTACCGCACCCGTCGCGGCAGGAAGTCCCAGCGGAAAGAAGAACCGTCATGAACCGCACCGCCACCATTGCTGCGGCTGCGACCGCCGTCGCGGCCTTCGCCGCCGGATGCGGAAGCTCCGGCACCACAGGTTCGTCGTCTCCAGCCACCAGCTCATCGCCTCCGCCCATCAGCTCCGCGCCCGCCACCGGCGGCTCCGGCACGCTACAGGCACACAGCTCCCCCCTCGGCCAGATCCTCGTCGACGGATCTGGCCGGACCCTGTATGTGTTCGAGGCCGACAGCGGAACCACCTCGCATTGCTACGGCAGCTGCGCCCAGGCCTGGCCACCCGACATCACCACCGGACACCCCAGCGCCCACGGCCTGAACGCCACCATGGTCGGCACCACCACCCGGCGCGACCACACCACCCAGGTCACCTACAACGGCCACCCTCTCTACCGCTTCTTCCAAGACGCCAAGCCCGGTGACACCACAGGCCAGGGCAGCACAGCCTTCGGAGGCGCCTGGTACGTGGTCAGTCCCAGCGGCACCCCGATCACCAGTTCCGTGCCCAGTCCCTCCTCAAGCGGGTCGGGAGGCGGCGGCAGCTACTGACCGTCGCAGACTGGACGTGCTGCTCGTGACGCCGGCCGGTGAGCGAGACGTCGTATGGACGTGCCGTGCAGTGAGCGACGGGTTGACCGCCACGACCGGCCGTTGTGGGTGGCACTTCGCTGACAAGCTCGTGTCGCGGCCGCGGGGGCCTGTCCACTTTTCGCCGCAAGTGCCGTGTAAGCCGTGTGCGGTGTTCTGTCCGGTGTCCCTCGATCCCACAGGCAAGGGCCAGGCCCGCTGGACCATGCGCTGGAAGACCGCGCTGAACGCCTTCGACATCACCTTCGGCGGCCGCCTGGCGGCGGCCCGCCAGTAGCCTCCACAACTACCCCGGTTACACCACTTGTTTGACAGTCCCAGCGGGTGCTTTCCGGACGGCCGTCGGCCGGGGTCTCCCAGGCCGGGACCGGCAGCAGTGGTTCGATCAGCGCCCATTCGTCGTCCCAGGTGTCAGAGGGGTAGCAGCGCCTGCGCGGCATCGTTGCCTCCCTCAAAGACGGCGGGGCGGGCGTCGGCGTCGGTGTAGTCGGCGATGACGTCGAGTGTCGACTCGACCGAGTTGAGCTGGGTGTTGAGGTGTCGCCCTGCCGTTCGAGCCGCACCCGGCATGGCAGGACAGCTGGCTCCCCTGACATCCCACAGGGGCGCTCAACCAGCCGGGGGCGGCCTGCGGAGCAACCTGGGCGGTCGCGGTTGGTCTCCAGATTCGGCAGGGCCCTTGGTCGGCGAGTTCCCAGCCCTGGTTACTGGCGAGTACAAGTGCCTGTAAGATCAACTTCGACCATGTAAGCCCAATATGGGGGAAGCAACTCATGACCAAGCGCTTTTCCGTCCTGGCCGTCTCCGCGGCCATCGTCGGTGGTTTCTTCATCACGTCGGCGCCCGCTCAGGCCGCCACCCCGGCCGACGCGGGTGTGTCGGTCAAGGCCTCCGTCACCTGCAACACGAGCCAGATGCGCCAGCAGATCGCCAACCTCAAGATCAAGGCCGCGAAGCTGAAGCAGCTGGGGGAAACCGCGGCGGCCAAGAAGGCGCTCAACGACGCGGCGGCCCTTCAGAGGAAGCTCGACGCGTGCATCAAGGCTGACGACGACGCGAGCAAGCCGTTCCCGGGATAGGTTTCCGGTTTGGAAGTGTGGCGCTGTCCGTCCCGTCCCACGGATGGGTGGCGCCACACGCTTGCGCGATCCGCTGACATCGCTTCGCACACTCCGGCCCGCGGCATCCAACGCCGCGAGATGGGGTCCCGGGTCTTCTCATTCTTCCGTGCCGACCTGGCCTTCACGGCCCCCGGCTCGGTCTCGGCACCCATATGGACCCGCCGCGCCACCTCACCGCCGCCGACGAAGTCGTCAGTCGCGTCGAGGGTATCCGGCGCGACCCGCCAGCGGTGGCAGGCCACCGAAGACCGGGGAGCCTCATGGTCCGCAAACTCACTGCTCCGTTGAGCAAAGCCCGGCCTGTAGCCGGGGGCTGCCCCCTCCCCCGCCGCTTCGAGGGCCGCACCGTCCTGGGCATCGGCGCTGACACCGGCTACGGCGTCGAGATCATCGTCGCACCACCCCAGCCGCACAGGTCATTCTCGGCTCAAGGGACATGCAAGCGCCCCCCGTCGGCACCTCGTACTCAAGGGCACCGGAGCGTCCGACAGTCTCGTGCAGAGGTCGAGTGCACCCGGCGGCAGGCTACCGCCTGTGTGCCCGAGGGCGGCCGTGCGATGCTCACCGCCCTAGGTAGTACCGGCCCGACCTGCTCTCCGACAGCGCGGTCTCGTCCGACTCCGCCGCATGGCGACGGGGCAGACCGGGGCAGGAATCACAGGGCATCGCCGGGCGGAGCGGCGAGTTGGAGGGTCCAGCCGCACCAGGCAGTATCGGCACGCCGTTCGGGCAGCTCCAGCAGGGTGGAGACGGTAAGGACCAGCCCCCCTTGCGTCGCAGCTTACGTCCAAAGACGCAAGCCCTACTGGCCCAACAAAGCCTTTGGACGTGGCGGTGGATGATCAGGCAGACGGCGAGTCCGAGGAAGGCTGCGTGGATGTCGTCGCGTCGTTCCCAGCGGATACGCAGGCGGCGGAAGCCGTGCAGCCAGGAGATCGCGCTCGACGACCCAGCGGAAGGTACCCAGGCCGGTGCCGTGTGACTGGCCGCGTTCGGCGATCGCTGGCCGGATGCCGCGTCGCCGTAGGATCCGGCGGTATTTGTCGTGGTCGTACCCGCGGTCGGTGAAGAGCATGTCGGGCCGCCTGCGCGGTCGCCCGACGAGTCCGGCCGCGGCCGGGATCTCGTCCAGCAGGGGTAGGGGTTGGGTGACGTCATTGCGGTTGTCGCCGATCAGTGACACCGCGAGCGGGATGCCCCCGTCGTTGATGACGTGTTACTGCTGCCCGGGCGTGCGCGCTCGACCGGGCTGAAACCGAACCTGGGGCCCCGGCCAAGTCCGGGACCCCACGCCCTTGTCTGCCCCTCTTGACGTTCCCTGTGTCAGGAGCCGGACCCGGCCAGGGGGACCCGGGTCCATCTGAGGACCTGGGAGTTGTGGGGCTGGACGGTGACCTTCAGGTAGTCCTTGGCGTTGCTGGAGCCGTCGACGGTGATGCGGTGCAGGTTCGGCACGGCGTCGGCGAGGTGGTAGAAGGACAGCCACGGCGAACCGGCGGCCAGCGGCTGGTCGCTGTTGTAGAGGTGGCTGTCCCCGTTGAAGAGGTAGACCGGACCGTCGAAGGCGACCGACTCGCGGGCGATCGCGGCGACGATCGGCTGGAAGGCGTAGTAGTCGGCGTACGAAGGGTCACTGACGGTCGGGTCGAACATGTCGGCCTGCATCATCAGGGCCACGGCACGGTCGTGACGGTGGCGGGCCGCGGCGAAGGTGTCGCGGATGGACTCGATCACCGACGCCGTACGGGACAGTACTTCGGTGGCCTGCTCGGGAGTGGGCTGGGTGTTGCCGGTCCACGGCGCCATGCTGTTGTTGCTGCCCACCACGTCGAACGCGGCGAACGCGACGCCGGCACGGGTGTAGCGGACGTTCTCCGGGACGCCCTCGTCGGCCTGCGAGGTCACCCGCACGCTGTTGTGGCCGAGGGTGAAGCCCGGGCGGGCGAAGAACACCTGGCGGATCTTCGCGAGGCGCTCCAGCGGGTTGTAGGAGCCGTTGTTCGGTCGGTGGCAGTCGGTCCACTCGTTGTCGCCCACCGTGTACACCAGGGGGTCCTCGAACTGGTCGAACTCCGACTTGATCATCTGGAAGTACGAGTCGCTGCACACCGTCGATCCGTTCTTGATGTCTCCGAGGTGGGAGACGAACGAGACGTCGGGGTCGGCGTTGATCTGGCTGATGACATGCGGGAAGTCGGCGATCTCGGCGTCGCCGTAGGGCATGTCGCCGATCACCGCGAAGGTGAACGGAGTGTCGTGCGTGCCGGTGATGGTGTCGGCGGCGCGGGGACCGGCCGAGGCGCTTTCGGCGGACACGGCGAGCGTGAGCAGGCTCAGGGCCGCGGTGGCCGACACGATGTGGCGCCACGATCTCATGGGATTCTCCCTCGGGGACGAGCGGCCCGGGCGGGCCGAGGACACGACAACTCAACGGCCGGCATGGGGGCATCGGTGCGGCCCGCGACAGGCGCGGACCGCAGCCGGTGATCGGCCCGGCCGGAGTCTGACGCCCCAGGCAGACCCGGCCATCAGCCGCAGCACGTACGAGCGGTGAACTCTTGCCGACGCTCCGGTGGACGGAACCCGGGGCCACTGACGCGGGCGCCCCGCGATGATCGAAGCCGCCGCACTGCCGCCCCAGGTCGTGCCGTCGGCATCAGGGGGCCACCGCAGCCGCGGCACAATCGAGGTCCTGGGCAGTCGGGAGCGCGGAGACGTGGAGGGCAGACTTGAGTCTCCTGCAGGGGGAGACAGGAAAGTGGGCTCATGGACGGCGGCTACCTCTACTCGATCGGTGAACTGGCCCAGCGCACCGGGCTGACGGTCAAGACGATCCGGTTCTACTCCGATCGCGGCATCGTGACGCCGGCCGACCGCAGCCACGCCGGCTACCGACGGTACGCCCCGGAGACCGTCGCCCGCCTTGCGTATGTGCGGACCCTGCGAGAACTGGGACTCGGCCTCGACGTGATCCGGCGGGTCGTGGATCAGGAACTCACGCTCGGCGAAGTCGCCGCGGAGCACGCCTCGGCGCTGGACGTTCAGATTCGCATCCTGCGCCTGCGACGGGCGGTGTTGACGGCCGCCGCACGACGCGAGCCCACACCCAAGGAGATGGAACTCATGCACCAGTTGGCCACGCTGTCCCAAGCCGAGCGCCGACACCTGATCGACGACTTCCTCGACACCGTCTTCGACGGCCCGCCCAACGGCTCCCCGCTGGCCGCAGCTCGGCGCTCCATGACGCCCGAGCTCCCCGACAACCCCACCGACGAGCAGCTGAGGGCATGGGTGGAGCTGGCCGAACTGTCCCTGGATCAGGAATTCCGCGCCAGTGAGCGGCGCCTGGCCGACGAGCATATGACTCGCCTGGCCGCCGGCACTCCCACCCCTCCGCGCCCGGACATCTTCGCCATCGCTCGTGATCTCGTGGCGCCGGCCGTGGCGTCCGGCATCAACCCTGATTCGTCCCAGGCCGATTCCGTCGTCGCGGCGCTCACCCACCGGTGCGCGCGCGTCTACCACCGGCCCCATGACGCCGAGTTGTACCGATGGCTGCTGCACCGCCTGGAAGCCGCCGGCGATCCACGCAGGGACCAGTACTTCCAACTGCTCGCGCTGATCAACGACTGGCCGCCACCGGAACGCCTCGCCCCGCTGATCGACTGGTCCGTCACAGCGCTGCGGCTACGGGCGGCTGGGTGAGACAGCAGCACGGGTCAGTGTGAGATACGGCCAACGCCGCAGACCCAGACGGGTAAGGCGGCCATCCATGACGCACGGGCCTCTTTCCGCGTCCGCCCCCTCTTCGAGGTCCGCCCAGGCGGCGCTGCCCGGCTCCGGATCGCCAAGGAAACCCTCGACGATGGCGGCGAGTTGCCCGAGGGCAGGTAGGCGCCGCTGAAAGGCAGCTCGTCCGCGGCCACGGAGCCGGTCGAGCACCGCAGCTGACCGGCTTGCACGTCATGCCACACGTAAGACGTCGCCATCCCATCGAAGCCCAGCGTGGACGCGGGAGCGGACGGCGTCAGCGGTGCGCCCATGTTGTCGGTGAGGTTGTCGCTGATCAGGGTGCCGATGACGCTGATCAGGGCGACGCCGAGACAGCGCCCCCGCCCGGTGGGCGGTGGCGCGGAACTGGACGACCAGCACGACCGCGAGGAGGGGCGCTCATCAGCACCGAGAGATGTCAGGCCGAGACCGGCCTCCTCGTTGAGCAGGCGGTCTCGCCGACCCTCGCGCACAGGACCTTGACGATCCAGAAGCAGGCGGTGACCTCGGAAACCTTGTTCAGGCGGAGGCGGGGCACATGCCGCAGGGGCCCGGTGGTGTGGCCGTCGCGGCTTGTGGTGTCTCGGACAGTTCGTAGGTCATGAGGCCTGCCCCTGCCAGGACCTACCTGAACGCATTCTGACTGCGCGTCCCGCTCATCTCACCTGGGCCGGGGTGCGGCTCGTGAGGGCTCGGCGCCCGAGGCGCGCACCGTGGTTCGGGCGGGTGCGTGGTGGTGGCGGGGTACGACGTCCTGGGGGAAGGTCAGCTGCTGGTTCATCCACTTCAGGGTGGCCGGCATCTCCCGCGTCCACGTGGGGAAGTTGTGGCTGCCCTGGTCGGGGAGGATCGACACCACGCGCATGGGTGCTTTGACGGCCTTGATGAAGGCCAGCGTCTGGGCGTAGCCCTTCTCGCCGTGTTTGCTGTCGGCGACGAGGACGGAAACCTGGGGTACGGGCAGGTGCTTGAGCCGCCACATCAGGTCGTGCCCGTTGATCCGGTTGACGCGGCCCAGCCCGCTGCCGAAGAGGTTTCCGGTCGTGGGGTCGTCCTTGACCTTGTAGTCGGGCGACAGGGCACCGGCCGTCGTGTACGCGTGCGGGTCGCGCATCGTCAGCTGCAGGGCGCAGCTGGCGCCGGAGGAGTAGCCCATGACCCCCCAGGAGTTGGCGTCGTGGCCCACGCGGTAGGTGGACTTCAGGGCGTCGGGGAGATCCCTGGCCAGGAACGTCTCGGTCTGGGGCCCGCCGGGCACGTTCACGCACTCGGTGTCGCGGGGCGGGGCGATCGTCGGCCGGATCATCACCATGATGGTCGGCTGCATCTGGCCACTCTTCTGCAGCTGTCCGGCCGTCTGCGACACCCGCAAGTACTGGGCGAGGTTGAAGATGCTGCCGGGGTAGCCGCTGAGGGCGACGATCACCGGGAAGCGCTGCCTGTGGTAGGCCTTCTGGAAGTACTGCGGCGGCAGATAGACGAACGCCGGGTCGACCACGCCGGTGCGGCGCCCGATGACCTTCACGGACTCGACCCGCCCGTTCACCGCGGCGGGCCCGGTGGGCAGTCCGCTGACCCGGCTCAGCTGCTGCCCGCCGGCGGGCTGTACCAGGGGACCCTTCACGGAGACGCCGGTGACCGTCCCGTCGCCGTTGTGGCCGGCCGCCTGCGTGACGCCGACGGGAGCGGTGTCGACGTTGCCGAAGAGCTCGCCCCACGATCCGAAGAACTGGTACGAGGAGTTCAGCCAGCAGGCGAACGTCGCGATGATGGTCACCTGGGTCACGCCTACGGCCGCCAGCCGTCCGAGCACCTGCCACAGGCCTTGCCTGGCCAGCCGTGGCCAGAGCCAGACCAACAGCGCCACTGAGAGGGCGGCCAGGAGCGCCATCACGTACACGGTTGTTTTGCTGGTCAAACCCATGCCACTCAGTCCCGGTTTCCTTGCCCGTGGTCTCTCTGTCACCAGGAAGATGTTGGGCGACCCTTGTGCGTTCACCAAGAAAAGCTCATGGAACAAACGAGCGGGCCCTTCCGCGTCTCCGTGTGAAGGGCCCGTCGCGCTCCGAACCAGGTTTCGGTGGTCAGCCGTCAGTCATCCGTGAGAGTCCTGCGGTAGGCGGCGCAGTCCTCGTACGCCGGGAGCAGGCCCTGTGCCTCCGCGTCGGCGAGCGACGGCGCCTGCTCGTCCTTCGGGGACAGCAGCGGTCGGATGCCGGAGGGCCACTCGATGGCGAGGTCCGGATCCAGCGGATGGATGCCGTGCTCGCGCTCGGGGGCGTAGCCCTCGGAACACAGGTAGACGACCGTCGCGTCGTCCGTGAGGGCGAAGAAGGCGTGGCCGAGGCCCTCGGACAGGTAGACGGCGTGGTGGGTCTGGTCGTCGAGCCGGACGGCTTCCCACCGCTTGTACGTCGGGGAGCCGACGCGGATGTCGACCACGACGTCGATGACCGCGCCGCGCACGCAGGTGACGTACTTCGCCTGGCTCGGCGGGACGTCGGCGAAGTGGATGCCGCGCAGGGTGCCCCGCCGGGAGACGGAGCAGTTGGCCTGCGCCAGGTTGAGGTCCTGGCCGGTCGCCTCACGGAAATCGGCGCCCCGGAACCATTCGTGGAAGCTGCCGCGGTCGTCGGGGAAGACCTTGGGCTCCAGTAGCCAAGCGCCTTCGATGTCCAGTGGTCGCACGTGGTGATCCTCGTTCGCGTGATTCGGTTACTTCTTCAGTGTCCGACGGAGCCTGCCCGCCGCGCGGCGCAAGAACGCCGACCCGGGGAAGGCGGACCGCCTCCGCGCGGGTTTCCTGGCCGCGGAGGGGAGACGCTTGACCACGACATCTCCGCTGGCGCGGACATCGAGCGCGAGTGGGAGCGCCACCGGCTTGCCGCCTGCGGTCGACGGCAGGATCAGCTCCAGCCGCCATCGTGCTCCCGCGAGTTTCTCGAGCGGAAGGCCGGTTTTCAGCTCGGCCTCGCCCAACCCGTGGGCGCTCAGCGTGCCGTGCAGTTCCATCGAACGGCTGTGCGCAGCATCCGTCAGCTTCAGGCTCGCCTCGCTCTCGCCGTGGACGTGGAACGGCAGGGCAACGGTGAGGCGGCCGGGATCCGTTGTCACGGTGACGTCGGCAGACGTGAGGCCGGCGAACTCGTACGCGATCCTTTCGGTCTGCTGCTCGACCTCGAGCGAGAGGTTGCCGTGCGGATCGGTCCAGAAGGGCAGGAAGAGACGAGCCGGGGAGCCGACAACGGCGGCGCGGCGTCCCTGTCCGGCCCCTTCGCTGCGTACGGCACCGAGGCGGGTGTCCTTGGTCCATCCGCAGGAGGTGATGCGGATGAAGACGTCCCAGATGCCGGCGTCCAGTGCTGCGCCGTTCGCCGCCGACAGCGGGTCGACCCGGGAGGTGGCTCGGAAGAGGTGCCGGAAGTGTCCCTGCCGGCCTTGCACCGGGACCTTCTCGCGGGTGAACTCGACAGGCTGGAAGAACTCCGCGGCTGTCGCACGATCCTTCATGACGAGGTCGACCTTGGACTTGGCCAGCGGGGCGGGGGTGTCCGCGCCGAGAGGGGCGACGGCGTCCGGGCCGGCCTGCGGCAACGGCGGGACGAGCAGGTCCTTTCCGTCGACGGTACGGAAGACGATGGGCTCGCCGCCGGACTTGTACTCGGCGGTGTAACCGATCGTCAGCTTGCCGTCCTTCCAGGCGAGGTCATCGAGGACGCCGGAGGGTTTGACCTGCGATTCCCACCGGGCGAACTCCTCGATGTCGGCGAGGCGGCCGGCCGCGATCAGGTCGGCGACGATCCGCTGCGTGGTCGGCAGACCGGCCGCGACTCCGGGTCCGAACCGCTCGACGACCACCTTGTGGATCTGGTCGAACAGTTCCTGGCGGTAGTCGGCGGGCAGCTTCAGCAGACGCTGTCCGCGCATCCGCTCGACCATCTCGTTGCGTAGCCAGCGGCGGAAGAGCCGGTCGCGCAGCGGCCCGGGCTCGGTGAGTTCCTCGACGACGTCGAGGGCTTCCCGAAGGTTGTTGAAGTAGCCGACCGGCTCGAATCGCTGGAAGCCCGCGTTGGAGGCGTCCTCGCGTTTGACGTGGTGGTAGCACAGGTAGTCGCTGAGAACGGCGACGTTGTCCGCCCGCAGATACGCCTCGGTGACGAAGACGTGGTCCTCCAGGCGGCGGCGTCCCTCCTTGTAGCGGAGGTCGTGCTTGTCCAGGAATGCCTTCCGGAACATTTTGTGCGGGGTGAGGCTGTCGATCAGCGGGGCGTTCTCGACATTCGCGTACGGCCGGTTCTTGCGAAACAGCTCCCGCGGGACCGGACGCCCTTTGCCGGCCATCTTGCCCACGATGACGTCGGCGCCGTTCGCCACGCCGTAGTCGTACATCCGCTCCAGGGCTTCGTCGCCCAGCCAGTCGTCGTTGTCCACGAACTGGATGAACTCACCCTTGGCGGCGGCCATGCCGACGTTGCGGGGTTTGCCCGACCACCCGGACCCTTCCTGGTGGATGACGTGCATGTGCGGATACTCGGCGGCGAGCCGGTCCAGGCGTTCGGGGGTCTCGTCGGTGGAGCCGTCGTCGACGAAGATCGCTTCGTACTCGTCGTCCGGCAGGCTCTGCCGCAGAAGAGAGGCGATGCAGTCCTCGATGTACACGCCCGGGTTGTACACCGGGATCACCACGCTCACTTTGATCGGCACGTGACTTTCCGCTCCTCCGCTACTCAGCGACTTCGTGACGGTCATCTCGGACTCCTCGCCCCGTACGGCTGAAGACTCTGGCCGCCGCCCTGCCGGACGATGCACAAACACTCTTGTGCAGACGGAACGAGATCGTCGGTAGTTCCATGCGGGCGAGGGCCCGGACCACCCGTACGGGCTCTTGCCTGATCAACGGTTCGTCCGTCGGTTCGATGACAGCCTTGATGACACCGCTCCGGAGCGGCTCCGCCTTCCCACCAACGAACCTACTACATGTTGTAGTGTTCAGTTGGCCTCTCCGACACCGGCTCGTTCCCCGGCCGACCCATCGCCATCACATCAAAGTGATGTCATACCGGACTCTTACTCATGAAAATCATGGAATATCCGGACATGATTCGGCGACCTATGACACAGCAGACGGAGCCATGACTTGACTGGATCTAACATGCCGCAAATGAAAGCCCTTGTACTGTCGGGGGGTTCGGGCACGCGCCTGCGTCCCATAACCCACACATCGGCCAAGCAACTGGTGCCCGTCGCCAACAAACCCGTGCTGTTCTACGGACTGGAGGCCATCGCCGATGCCGGCATCACAGACGTCGGGATCATCGTCGGCGACACCGCCGAGGAGATACGGGAAGCCGTGGGTGACGGCTCGAAACTCGGAATCGACGTCACTTACATACCGCAGGACAAGCCGCTCGGTCTGGCCCACGCCGTGCTCATCGCACGCGAGTTCCTGGGTGACGACGACTTCGTGATGTACCTCGGCGACAACTTCGTCGTCGGCGGTATCACGGGTCTCGTCGACGCGTTCCGTGCGGATCGCCCCGACGCCCAGATCCTGCTGACCCCGGTGCCCAACCCGACGTCGTTCGGTGTCGCCGAACTCGACGGCAGCGGCCGCGTGAAGGGGCTGGAGGAGAAGCCGAAACAGCCCAAGAGCGACCTCGCACTGGTGGGTGTCTATCTCTTCACCCCCGCGATCCACCAGGCCGTCCGCAGCATCGAACCCTCCGGGCGCGGCGAGCTGGAGATCACGCACGCCATCCAGTGGCTGATCGACCAGAACAAGGACGTCCGCTCGACGACCATCTCCGGCTACTGGAAGGACACCGGGAACGTCGCCGACATGCTGGAGGTCAACCGCTCCGTCCTGGAGACGCTCGAGCCCCACGTCGAGGGCACCGTCGACGACTCCAGCGAGATCATCGGCCGCGTCCGCATCGACGCGGGCGCCGAGGTCCGCGGATCGCGCATCGTCGGCCCCGCCGTCATCGGCCCCGGTTCGGTGATCAGCGGCTCCTACATCGGCCCGTTCACCTCCATCTCCGAGGGCTGCCGGATCGAGGACAGCGAGGTCGAGTACTCGATCGTGCTGCGTGACTCCTCCATCACCGGCGTCCGGCGCGTGGAGACCTCGCTCATCGGCCGCAACGTCGAAGTCACCCCCGCGCCCCGCAATCCGGCGGTCCACCGTCTCGTCCTCGGCGACCACAGCAAGGTACAGATCTCCTCATGACGACAAGAATCCTGGTGACCGGCGGCGCCGGTTTCATCGGCTCCCACTACGTCCGCACCCTCCTCGGCCCCGAGGGCCCCGGCGACGTGGCGATCACCGTGCTGGACAAGCTCACCTACGCGGGCAACCCGGCCAACCTCGACGAGGTCCGCCACCACCCGGACTTCGCCTTCGTCCAGGGCGACATCTGCGACCCCACACTTGTGGGCGAGCTGATGGCGGAGCACGACGAGGTGGTGCACTTCGCGGCCGAGTCGCACGTGGACCGCTCCATCGACGGCGGCGCGGAGTTCGTCCGTACGAACGTGGTCGGCACCCACACACTGATCGACGCCGCGCACCGCGCCGGCATCAAGACGTTCGTACACATCTCCACCGACGAGGTGTACGGCTCCATCGACTTGGGCTCCTGGCCCGAAACCCACCCCCTGCAGCCCAACTCGCCCTACTCCTCGGCCAAGGCCTCCAGCGACCTGATCGCGCTGTCGTACCACCGCACCCACGGCCTCGACGTACGCGTGACCCGCTGCTCCAACAACTACGGGCACCACCACTTCCCCGAGAAGGTCATCCCGCTCTTCATCACGAACCTGCTGGACGGCAAGACGGTCCCGCTCTACGGCGACGGCGGCAACGTCCGCGACTGGCTGCACATCGACGACCACGTCCAGGGCATCGACCTGGTGCGCACCCGGGGACGCGCCGGCGATGTCTACAACATCGGCGGCGGCACCGAACTGTCGAACAAGGAACTCACCTCGCTCCTGCTGCAGGCCTGTGACGCCGGCTGGGACAGCGTCGAGTACGTCGCCGACCGCAAGGGCCACGACCGCCGCTACTCCGTGGACTGCACCAAGATCCGCACGGAACTGGGCTACGAGCCCCGCAAGGACTTCGCCACCGGCCTCGCCGAGACCGTCGCCTGGTACCGGGACAACCGCCACTGGTGGGAGCCCCTGAAGGAGCGCGCGGCACTGTGACCTCCACCTGGCTGATCACCGGCGCGGGCGGCATGCTCGGCACGGACCTCATGGACCGCCTGGCGGCGGACGGAGAGCAGGTCGTGGGCCTGACCCGCGGAGACCTCGACATCACGGATCCGGACGCGGTGCACGACGCCGTCGCGAAACACCGGCCGGACGTGATCGTCAACTGCGCCGCCTGGACCGCCGTCGACGACGCCGAGACCCAGGAGGCCGAGGCCCTGCGGATCAACGGCCACGGCCCCCGCAACCTGGCAGCGGCCTGCGCCGAGACCGGCGCCACGCTGCTCCAGGTCTCCACGGACTACGTCTTCGCGGGCGACGCCGACTCGCCCTACGCGGAAGACGCTCCCACGGCGCCACGGAGTGCCTACGGCCGCACCAAACTCGTCGGCGAGCAGGCCGTCCTGTCCGCCCTCCCCGACACGGGCTACGTGGTACGCGCGGCATGGCTGTACGGAGCCGGCGGCGGCAACTTCGTCCGTACGATGATCAGACTGGAGAGCGTCAAGGACACCCTCGACGTGGTCGACGACCAGCGCGGCCAGCCCACCTGGACCGTCGACCTCGCCGACCGGCTCGTCCGCCTCGGCCGCTCCGCCCTGGACGGCCTCGCCCCGGCCGGGATCTACCACGGCACCAGCGGCGGTGAGACCACCTGGTTCGGCCTGGCCCGGGAGATCTTCGGACTGCTCGGCGCGGACACCGGGCGAGTCCGCCCGACAACGAGCGCCACCTACCTTCGCCCCGCCCCCCGGCCGAGTTACAGCGTCCTCGGACACGACCGCTGGGCAGCCGCCGAGGTACAGCCGATCCGGGACTGGCGAGAAGCCCTGCATGAAGCGTTTCCGGCCATGCTCATGGCCGAGCGCCCGCAACCCGACACAAGACGCCCCTTGTGACGTGCGGGGGTTGGCCGGTCCGCTGCTGATCTCAGCTACCCTGCTCGTTCACCTCCAGCAACACCTGCCCGCCGACGCGCCGGACGCCCCGCCAAAGGTCCGGTCGGCGCATTCGGCGTGGCCCCGGCGCCTCGCCGAGGGCTCCCCCAGCGGCTCCGCATGCCTTCAGTGATCATCGGCTCCATGATGATCACAACAAGGCTCCGGCTCATGCAGCCGGCACCCGGCCCCGCCCGTACCGGTCGCCCCGGCGTCCGTGGTGCACTGGGCGCGCTCCGCGGTGTCGACCAGGCTCTCGCTGTCCGAGGCGGCGTTGGCCAGGCACAGGCAGCACAGCGTGAGCAGGAGTGCGCCCGCCACGAAGGGCAGGGAGCGACGCGGAGGCGGCGGAGACAGCAGGGCCTGCACCCGCTGAGGCACCGCCCCGCCGGTCGCGGCCAGGGCGGCAGGCCGTGTCACGGCCGCGGACGCGAGCGCCGCACGTCCGACGGCGCGGGCGACGACCGTACGGCTGCCGACGCGGTCGGCGGCCTCCTCATCGGCCCAACGCTCCAAGGCGAACCCGCCGGCCTCGGCCAACGGTCGCAACAGCGGATTGACGGCCGCCGTCAGCCGCCACACGGTCTGGAACAGATGGTGGCGGCCCCGGAGATGGGCCCGTTCGTGCGCCAGCAACGCCTCCCGCTCCGCGTCACCGAGGCAGCGCAGCATCCCCCGGGACACCACGATCCGCCCAGGCGCCCCGGGCAGCGCGAATGCGTGCGGAACGTCGTCGTCGAGCACCGCCAGTTCGGTGTCTCCGGGCACCCGGCCGCATTCCCGGCGGGCCCACACAAGGTGCCGGACCTGCCGTACGGCCGCCACGCCCAGCGACATCAGCCCGGCCACCAGGGCCAAGGCGCTGACGGCCGCGACGGACAGGAGGACCGGGTCGTGAGTGCGCAGCGCGGCCACCGACCAGTGGCCCTCCTCCGCGACCTCCGGGATCTGCGCGAAGCCGGTGAACGCCAACAGGGCCAGCGAGCCGAGCCAGCCGATCACCGTCACGACCGCCGCGCACGCCAGGGACCACGCGGCGGCCCGCGGTGCGCGCTGCCGAACCATCCGAGGAGCGAGGACCGCGAGGACCGCGGTGACCACGAGGGGGACATAGACGCTGATCGTCACCGGCTCACTGCCCGTCGTCGCGGCCGGCGTCCTGCTCGCCGAGCAGACGGTGCAGCAACTGCTCGTCCTCCCGCGACAGCTCGGACACGAAGCGGGACAAAACCGCCTCTCGGTCCGAGCCACGCTCCAGCAGGCTGTGCATTCGTACGGCTGTCTCCGTGGCCTCGTCCCGGACGGGCGCATAGGCGTTGCCGCGCCCCACGGAGTGACGTACGAGCATCCCCTTGTCGTACAGACGCGACAGGATCGTCAGTACCGTCGTGTAGGCGAGGTCCCCAGGGAGCCGTTCCATGACCTGCCGAGCGGTCAGCGGCTCCTTCGCCGCCCACAGAGCGGCGAGAACACCGCTCTCCAGCTCCCCTCGTGCCCTTCTACCGGTCACCCCGCCGCCGTCCCCGCTCCTTCGGTCGCCCACCTGCTTCACCGCCTTCCTGCTCGGCTGCCACCCTACCGGGAGGTACTACGTGCTGTAGAAGACTGCCTCCCGTTCCTCGTGCTCAAGCTCGGTGACTGCTGCGTGGGCGCAGGACAGGGGCTGCGGGTGACACCGACGGAATCACACGGTTGTTCGCTTCATGGATCGGGGGCAGATCCCGTCCGCCTGACGGGACGACGTGTGCAGCAGGTCGCCGCCGCCTGGTACCGCCACGCTTCCGAGGACGCGGCCAACCTGCTGGAGACATGACTCGTCGACGACGTCGATGACCGCATCCGCGTGACCTGCGGCTCCGACTGGCGCCTGATAGTGGATGGCGCGGCGCCCTTCACGGGCTACGATCTTGGCGAGAGTGGACGGGCTTCAGCGAGCCGACCAAGTCCCGTCCGGAGTCGCGAAGCCAGGCTCCGTTCATGCCGCCTCAGCACCAGCCCAGAGATCACGCTGACGTGACTTGTCGATCATCGACAGCCTGAGCGCACAGCCCTTCCCCGACAAGAACGGCCGACCGGGAGCGGCCGGTCAGTGAAGCGGACCCGGCTTTCACCTGGCCGTACTCCGTGAAAGTCAGGACTTTGGGAGGAACGGAGCACCGAGATCGTTCAGGCAGCCGAACGGGAACTGGAAGCCGACCTTGCCGCGCTGTCGGTCAGCCTCGTGGAACGCTGGGGCACCCCGGAAGCTGTCGACCTGTGGCCCTATTTCGCATTCGACGACCCCGACTCAACTGCCACGAGTCGCGGCCCACTGTGCTTCCTCTGCGGTGTCGCCAGCAGCATGCAGGTGTGGCGGTTGCCGAGCTCGGAGCTATGGGTCGGCCTGACCATCGGCCAAGCCGACCCGGAATGGCCGTTCCAATTGCCGGCGGGCATTGGTGAAACGTCCTCGCTGGACGGCGGGTGACGACTTCTGCGCCCAAGCGGTGACAACCACCGTGCTCAGCTGGGCGGAGAGGTGCAGGTCGCCGCAACAGTCCGGTTGTCCCGTCTCGTCGACCTGGTCCCCGTCTCATATGGTCCGCCCGGTTCGCCCGGGCATCTCAGATCATCTGGTCCGCCAGGGCCATCAGCAGGTGTCGGATCCGGGCGGTTCCGAAAAATGCGTGTCGTGGGAGTCGGCCTGCATGGAGCGGGCCAATTCGAAGACGTGCTGTGCCTGGGCATCGGACAGACGCCGTGCCTCCCACAGCAGTGCTGCGGCATCTGCCGTCTCCGATGACGGAGGCGGCGGAAGCTCGGTCAGATCGACGCTCGTCAGCGCGGCCAGGTCGCCTGTCTCGATCCCCAGCAGGGCAGCGAAGTCCGTCACCAAGCGCGGGGTCAACTCCTTGCGGCCAGAGCCGATCACACCGTAAGTGGCCGCCGACAGATACGTGGGCGTCATGAACGCGAGAGCCATCGCCATGCCCGTCCAGTTCAGATTGCGGTACTGGAGCATGCGGATGACCCAAGCACCCGGGCCGCCGGCGAGGGGCATGATCGGTTTTGGGGCGAAGCTGGAATGCCGCTCCTCCTGCGGCAGTGAGCGGACCAGACCCAGTAGGTCGCGGCGTCCGGCTGCGGGGAGACGCACCGCCTTCGCCACCATGTTCTTCACCCAGATCGCGGCTCCGGCGTCCAGCGGCGCCATGTCGTCCGGGACCGCCAGCCCCGCGAGGATGAACAGATCGACGGCATGGAAGCCCAGTGCGGACCCGAGCCGTCGGAGGATTTCCTGGCTGGGGCTGTCCCCTGCGAGCACAGCGCGGAGCTCGACTGGGTTCAGCCCAGCGCGATCGGCCAGTTCGCGCGCGCCGAGCTCTCTGTGCTCGGCCAGCCGCGCCAGCATCGCGCCGAACCCGAGGTGCTCCGTCATGCCCGCAGACTACTGACCTTTTCGGATTGCCTTCGGGTGGCCTGGTGCGAGGGGCAGTCCGGTTTCGCTGAGCAACCGTCGAGCAGATCGGGATGACGCTGGATGTGAGCGAGGCCGCGGCGGAGGGTGCGGGTGAGGTGGTCGGGGTCGGTGAAGGCGGTGTTGGCCTGGCTGTTGCATCGCAGCAGCCACCAGATGCCCTCGACGGGGTTGAGGTCGGATGCAGAGGCCAGCATAAAGTAGCAGCTGATCCAGTCATGGCTGTCGACGAACTGCCGCATCCGGGCGTTCTTACGGACGTTCAGCCGCGACAGCTCGCCCAACCTGTAACAGGCAAGGGCGGCAATGGAGAGGCGGCGCTGAGAACGCCCCCGCACCCGGGTGACGGGGGTGCGCCCGCGTCGGACCAGGTGCGGGTGGTGGGCGGCGTGACCGAGAACCCCTCCGTGGCAAACACAAGCGACGTCTCCTGCGCAGACTGCTGTGCAGCGCCACTCGCGACACCGGCCTGGTGCGGACAGTCCTCGTGCTGCACATCGAATGGGCCTGTGGTTGAAAAGGCTCAGTACGTCACGGAGATACTGCCCAGCTCGCCGGCGACGCTATGAACACGTAATGGTGGACCCTCGGATGACCAGGAAACCTCCACGAAAAATCACGGCCAAGAAGTGGCCAAGAAGTTGTCTCACGTGGCAAGTTCCACGACACCGCTTTGTAGCGGCTCAGGGCCGTGGCCATGCCACGTTAAGCTCTGCCGGTCGTTGCGGTCCACGTACGGGATCTTGAGGCCGTGAGCAGCCCGTGGCAGGCTCCTACCGCATGATCGACGAATTCGCGAAGGACAACCTGCACGGGAGACTGCGGCGGGACCGCAAGGCGCTGCTCTGGAAGCTCGACGGCCTGTCCGAATACGACGCGCGCCGACCTTTGACAGCGAGCGGGACCAACCTCCTCGGCTTGATCAAACACGTGGCCAGCGTCGAGGCCAGGTACTTCGGCGAGGTCTTCGACCGGCCGTCCCCGGAACCGCTGCCCCGGTGGCAGGACCATGACGGCAGCGATCTGTGGGCGACCGAGGACGAGACGCGCGATCAGATCATCGGGTTCTACCGGCGTACGTGGGAACACTCGGACGCGACGATCAACGAGCTTCCCCTCGATGCCCCCGGCTGCGTGCCGTGGTGGCCTGAGCCTTATACGGACACGAACTTGTTCGCCATCCTGATCCACGTCCTCGGCGAGACGAACCGGCATGCCGGGCACGCCGACATTCTGCGCGAAGGCGTCGATGGCCGAACCGGGATGCGTCCCGAACACGAGGTTAAGATCGACGGGGAAGCCCGCGCCGCCTACTGCAAGAAGATCGAGCAGGCCGCCAGATCGGCCGCATCAGTCAAGGAATAGAAGGCTGTGCGGCGTGACGTGATGTTCGAGCGGCATGATGCCAGCCGTAAGTGCCGGCCTGTCGAAGCCTCCGGTTCCTGACGAGCTCTGGGAGCTGGCTGCCCCGTTACTGCCGTCGTTCACGGCTCGACCGCAAGGCGGCGGGACCGCAGCAGGTTGGCTACGACTCCTCTCTCAGTCGCGCCCAGGTATGAGTGTCCAGGCTGTCATGGGGGCCCATGCGGGAGAGCTCGGCGCCGTCGCGTCCCAAGGCCACGATGACGGGACGGGCTCCACGGCTGCTCTGGGGCGACTTCCATACAGCAACGAGACGGCGCTGCGAGGAAACCTCGATCCGGCGGGCACCGATAAGGACCTGGCCCACGTCCTGTCCGAGGCGTACTTTGACGCAACTGATCCATGGGGCCGCAGCGAGGGAGTGCGGAGGGTCAAGGCTGCGGGTGAGGCTGAGCACGCCCCCGCCATTGCACACGTCGAGCACATCAACGTCGACAGGGTCGTCTCCCGAGCCGCCGCCGCCCCCGACGTACCGCCACTGCTTGCCGAACCACTCAAGAAGCACGATGTGCTCACGCATCCGCGACGACTTCGGACGCCACAGGATCCAGATCGCCCCGACACCGGCAGTGTCGTCGACATCGGCCGACACCACGGTCAGCACGCGCCGCGGCACCCACCACGGTTGCGGCTCCTCTCCCGCCAGCGCCCGCTTCACCACACCCCTCAGAAAACTCTCCCACCGGGGTCCCGCCCACACGGCCTCTCCCCATGCCTGCATGCGCCTGCGATACCCGGCGCGCGAGGGCATCAAGCGCGATGCTGCTGAGGCAAGACCTCTCTGCCTCCAACCAAAAGATCATTACTGGACAGCCCTTCCACGGCCTGGGGTCGTGGGTCTCTTCGATGTGCCGCGCGTTGAGAGATGAGCCAGTAGATGAGCGCCGCAGGTGGCGAGACGCACAGCAGGACGATCAGCAGGCGGGAATCGATCACGTGAGTGTGTGACGTAGGCTGTTCCGCCTCGCCTGGCAGGTCCCTCAAGAGGGCATGGAGTTGCTCGCGGGTGCGCGCTTCGTAGGCCGCGGCCACGCGTTCTTCGAGTTCGGGAAGTGTCAGTCGGCCAACTGCGTAGTGGTGTTGCAGTTGTGCTTCGACCTGATCTCGTTCGGCGTCCGAGGCTCGTAACGCGGGGCTGGTGGTGTGCTCCTCGCTGTCATTCATGGCGGCCTCTCAGGCGGGGGTAGCGGTGTCCGGGGACGGGCGATCTTGCAGGTCGACAACCGCGATGACCACCCGCGTCCAGACCCCTGGGGCGTCGCGGTCGCCGAATCGAGTGGCGAGTTGTTCGATGTGACCGCGCAGCTCGGCGAGGGCTTCGTCGGTCAGTCGCAGCGCACCGCGATGCAGGTCGATTTCCCGGCGGCCTCCGGTCTGCTTGGACCGGTAGGCAGCGTTGATGTCGGCCCGGGTTGCGTCCAGCATCGAGCCGAGGAACTCGGCCATCTCTTCCGGGTTCGCAGCATCGCCGGGGGGTTCTGTGACCGCGGGGGTATACACACGCTCGACCTTGCCGCGGGCCAGCGGCCGGTATTCGGCGACCTCGATCAGCCCGGCCCGTTCGAGCTGATTGAGGTGGTAGTAGAGCCTGTCAGCTGGCAGGTCGATCCGTTCGGCGAGTTCGCGTGCGGACTGAGGCATCTCCCACAACGCCTCCAGGAGCCGGATGCGCAGGGGATCGGCGAGCGCCTTATGCACACCGTGCCACCGCCGGGTCGGTGCACCAGAGCCCTGTGTGCTCATCGATCACCCCTTCATTGCATTGGTCTTCACTCGTTGGAAAATTCTACAACCATCGAGAGCGCGCAGCCGGTTGGAGCTGTGGAGATTGAGCCAGCCAGGGATTTCCCTCCCGGACGGGTCGATGCGATTGGGCGATCGCGTCAGCCGGCTGCGGCTTGCTGGGCTTGTGCTTTGGTGTGTGCGAGCCTGTATGACTCGGTGCCGGTCTGGATGATCGCGCCGTTGAAGGTCAGGCGGTCGACGATCGCCGCGCAGAGCCGAGGGTCGGTGAATGTCTTCGTCCAGCAACTGAAGGACTCGGTGAAGGCGATCGCGACGCTTTCTTTCCTCCCGCTCGGTCAGCACCTTGAACAGCAGCTCAGCGCCGCGCCGGTCGAGTTCCATGTAGCCGAGTTCGTCGATGCCGAGAAGGTCAACGCCGCCGTAGCGGGCAACTGAAGGATGCCGCGGCTACTTCTTCGACCGCGGCGGCCAGCACCGCTTGCTTACGGCCACGAACGGCAACGCAGGCGGTACGACAGCCTGCCTCAGCGCACCCACAATCGGCCGAACCACGATCACCGAGTCAGCGTTAATTGGTTGCACCACGTTCCACGGCCCGTGAACACCGTTGGTCCAGCGCAACCGAGGTCTTTTCAGCGGGAACGACGAAGCTGTCGATGTGCTTCAGGTCGGTGGATCCGTGGGTGTGTGTGTAACACGAGGAAGCTGAGTGAGCCGAAGAGCTTCGGTGACAACGTCGGCGTCGACCTGTACCGGTGTCCTGTCGCCGTACTCGAGGATGTCGTACTCGTCGTCCAAAAGGGCGAGTTGTTCGGCCACAGCGAGTTCATGCCCAAAACGATGGTGGATCTGCAAGGTCAGCTCACGTGGTGTCAGCTCGCCGGCCAGCATGCGGGCAGCCAGTGCTCGAACCGCAGCTTCCTGTCCGGCAACGCTTCCCGCCGGGTGGAAGACGAGGCCCAGTTCGTCGAGTGCCGGGGGAAGCAGGTCGGGGACGTCGTAATCCGCCTCCGAACGTGTGCACGCGGCCAGGATCCGCAGGGCAGGACTGTCCAGGCCGGCAACGAGTGCATCACAGGCGGTAGCGACGACATCGGCTGCCGGGATCTCGCGCATGCTCCACAGAACGGCACGGTCTTGAAGTTCGCGCTCTGCTGATTCCGTCAACGACATGTGCCCCATCATCTCGTCAGGGAGCCGAACGCGTCGAACAATTTCCATGCCACCGCCCCGCAACCACCCAACACCGACTCCCCCCGAGATGTGACCCCGAACTCCTCCAAGCCCTTTTGACGCCCCGCCAGGTCATCGCCGTCACCCAGCTCCGTGAAGCAGGCGACCGGTACAGAGCCGTCGGCGCCGCCGTAGCCTCCGCCTCTGTCAGTGGCGGTCGATAGATTGGCCAGGGGTGAGCAGATGGGACGGGCAGCGGACCCAGCCAGGCGGCAGGGCCGGAGTCGCCGAGTCTGTCCGTCGCCTGTGAGGCGGCCAGGAATTGCCGGGCCGCCGGCCCATCGCGCGGAGAGTGCGGGGCCGGGCGGCACCGGTCGGCGGTCAGGCTCCGGGGTGCAGGCCGAGCCAGCCCGGTGAGGGGTCGCCCTTCACCTCGCCGAAGTACAGGGCGAAGGTCTGCTTCCAGCGCTCGATCGCCGCGCGGTCGGCCATGAAGCGAGGGAAGCCATCGAGGTTGCCGTTGGGGTACTCCCAGATGGGCTTCAGCCCGCTCGGCGGGGTGACATCGGTGCGGACCGACCAGCCGTTGGTGGCGGCCTTCTGCTGCTCGACGGAGAGCCGCCAGTTCAGGTACAGCTTGGCGGCGGTGGGGTTCTTGGCCTGCCTGAGGATCGCGGCCCGCTGTCCCCAGGACATGAACGGCACCTGCTCGGGCAGCACCCACTTGACCGGCCCGGTGGACAGCGGCGCGCCGGACCCGCCGATGCCGATGGCCTTCTGGCCGCTGGTGACGGCCGCGCTCGGGGTGTAGCTGCCGCGGGCGAACTGAAGGTCCTGGGTGGCCAGTCGAGCGAGCCAGTCCCAGCCGTACTTCTCCACGTAGAGGGTGTAGAGGTAGAGGACCGCGTCGTCGTCGTGCGGGTAGGAGGAGGCGATCTTCCCCTTCCAGCGGGCGTCGGCCAGGTCGAGCGGACCGCTGGGGATGTCGGAGCCGACCGCGGCGGGACCGTACATGTAGCTGAAGGCACTGACCTGGACGGCGACCCACGCGCCGTGCGGGTCCTTGAAGGGAGCGTAGAGCTTGGAGAAACCGGCCGGCTTGTAGGCGAGCAGGCGGCCCTGCTCCTTCCAGCGCACGAAGTCCTGCACGGTCTGGAGCTGTACGACGTCGGGTATCAGGGTGTCGGTCGCGAACTGGTTGTCGACGCGGACGTCGTGGAACTTGCTGTAGTCGACGACCACCGTCAGGTCGATGTCCGGGAAGCGGCTCTTGAAGCCGTTGCGGATCCCGTCCGCCTGGCTGGAGACATCGCCGCCGGCGTAGATCACGAGCTTGCCGCCCTCGGCGAGGGCTGCCTGGTAGAGCTCGTCAAGAGTCCGGTTCTCCTCGGCGCCGCCCGTTGCCACGCGGCCCGCAGAGGCTTGGCCGGTGGCGGCCTGAGCGGGGGTGACGGAGGCAGCGGCGACACCGAGACCGAGAGCTGCGCCCGCTCCGGTGGCAAGCAGGCGGCGTCGGCTGGGAAGGCTGGTCATGGTGGGGGGAGCCTCTCTGACTGTTCTGTTCGGTTGTCTGTGGGGTGCGCCTGGACCGCGGCAGCGGAGCAGCACGGCATCCGGGTACGGCACGAGTGCCGTGCTGCTGCTGTGGGGTCAGAACATGGTGTTGTCGTTGGCGCTCTTTTCGGGCACCTCCTGGATCACGTCCCAGTGCTCGACGATCTTTCCGTCGGCGACGCGCCAGAAGTCCGCGACGGCCATGCCCCGGTCGCCGGGCTTGAGGTGCAGGTTGCTGTGGGTGACCACCAAGTCCCCTTCGGCGATCACCCTCTTGATGTCCAGGCGCAAATCGGGAAACTGCCCGCGCAGCCAGTGCACATAGCCGACGAAGGCTTGCGGGCCGTCCTGCGCCTCGGGGTTGTGCTGGGTGTAGCTCTCGCCGAGGTGTGCGGTGGCGGCCGCCTCGGGCTGGTAGTCGTTGAATGCCTGCTCGTAGAAGGCGGTCACGAGTGCCTTGTTGTCCGCAGCGGACATGTCTGTCTCCTGCCTCGCGGTGGGTGCGGTACGACTCAGTTGTTCATGGCGTCGCGGATGAGTGCGGTGTCGGCGAATTGTTCGAAGCGGACGATGAGTCCGCCTCGTACGACGAAGTGGTGGGCGACGCGGGCGTCGATGGGTTTGTTGGTGGTCTTGTGGGTGGCGGTGTAGCGGGCGAGGACGACGACGTTCTCGCCGTGGACGATGTAGGTGTCGTCGTGGGCGGTCCAGTCGTCCCAGTCCTGGCCGAGTTGTTGACGTTTGTGGTGACGGCGTCGGGGGTGCGGTAGGTGCCGGCGAGGGGGAAGCCGGCCATCTCCGTCCATTCCACGTCGGGGGCGAGGGTGGCGCGCAGGGCGTCGAGGTCGCCGGCGGCCGAGGCCAGGTATTGGCGGCGGACGACGTCGGCGGGCGCGGTGGAGGTGGCGAACTCGTTCATGGTCAGCCCCACTTCATCTCGCCCTTGGCGACTTTGGCGCCGATCTGGGCGGCGATCAGCATGCCGTTGTCGGGGAAGCGCTTGATCAGGGCGTCGTTCAGCGTGGCGCCGTCGGGGGCCTTGGCGAGCTCTTCTTCGAAGGCGGTCAGGTAGTCGCGGGTGGCGGTGATGGCGGAGGCGTCGGCGGCGGTGCCGGGCAGGCGGTGGCCGGGGACGACCAGGTGCGGGTTGAGTGCGGTCATCTCGTCGAGGAGGTCGATCCAGGCGGCGCGGTCGCCGGGGGTGGGGGTGTCGGCGACCCAGACGTGCTCCTGCTGGAAGAGCAGGACACCGCCGAGCAGGGCGCGGTGTTCGGCCTGCCAGAGGTAGTGGCGGTCGGGCAGGCCGGCCGGGCCGCCCTTGAGCTGGAAGGTGTGGCCTTCCAGGGTGAGGTCGCCGGTCAGCGGCTCCAGGTCGACCAGGCGGGTGGGCAGGTTCGGGCCGAGCGCGGCCCAGGCCTTGAGCTTGCCTTCGTAGGAGTGCTTGATGTGCTCGATGACGAGGGGGGTGGCGAGGAACCTCGCGTCGGGGAAGGCGTCGGCGATGACCTCGGCGCCGAAGTAGAAGTCGGGGTCGCCGTGGGAGACGAAGACGGTGGTCAGCGTCTTGCCGGAGTCGAGGATCTCGGCGGCCAGGCGGTGGCCGTCGGCGCGGGTGAAGGCCGCGTCCACCAGCAGGGCCTCACGCTCGCCGGTGACGAGAGTGGCCGTCTTGTTCCTGGACCCGGCCGGGAAGTCGAGATCGCAGACCTTGAAAGAGAGAGTGCTCATGCGTGCTTCCTCGGGTGAAGGGTGATGGTCGGGGAAATCGCCTCGCGGCGAGGTGTACGTGAACCGGGTCGAGGCGGGCAGCCCGTGTCGAGGGGGGTTCAGCCCTGGGTGCCCTGCTTGGTCGATCGAGTGGAGGCAGAGGACGTGGGGTCGGATGAGTCGGCGCCGTGTCCATCGCCGATGCAGAGGCTGAGGCGGGCCTTGTATCGGTTCGGGGGCAGCGCGGTCGCTCACGAACTGGCCGAGGCCGAGCGGGTTCATGGTGGCGGGGTCGAAGGTGCCCTTGCGGCCGGCGGGCGGGGCGATGTCCGTGCGAGCGCGATTGCGTGCCCCGACGACGATGCGGCCCTCCGCCTGGGGGAACGTCTTCGCACACGCGTTCTTGAGGTAGTCGTCCTGCCAAGACCTGTCACCACCGGTAAAGACAATGAGCCGGCCGCCTTCGGCCACGGCCTCCTGATAGAGCGTCCACAACCGGGCCTTCTCGCTTGAGCCGGTCCGTTCGGCGGTGGAGGGGGCGGAGTCCGCCGAAGTAGGCGCACCAGACAGGCGCGCCGCGAGGACGCCGTCCATGGAAGCCGCGACGCCCAACGCGGCCAAGACTCGCTCTCCCATGGGGCGGACTCCACATCTGGGGGGACACAAGAAGTATCTGCCGATGCAGACAATATATCTGCCGAAGCAGATATTGCAACAGCAGTTTCTTCCAGTCGTGTCCTTCTGTCACCCTTACGGAGTGAACGAGCAACTGCTGAACGACGACGACGTGACACTCTTCGGTCTCTTCGTGGAGGCCTACAGCCGTATCAAGCCCCTGGTGAACCGCGATCTCGAAGTACCACACAGCTGGTTCGAGGTGCTGCTGCGCCTGGGCCGCACCCCCGGCCACCAACTCCGCATGACGGACCTGGCAGAGGCCGTGTCCTTCAGCTCGGGCGGCTTCACCCGGCTCGCCGACCGGATGGAAAAGGAAGGACTCATCCGCCGCGACCCCGATCCTGCCGACCGCCGAGCAGCACTCGCCGTACTGACCGACAAGGGCGGTCAGGCGCTCGACCACGCACTGACCGCCCACGTCGCCCACCTACGCAACCACCTCGCCGGCCCCCTCTCAGCCGAGGACCGCCGCCACCTCGAGCGCATCCTGCGCACGCTCCGCGACGCGAACGCGTAAGTTCCTGCCCTTGATCGGGACCGCCGTCACGGGCTTCGGACGCCGCGGGAGCCTGCCTTTGGCTCCATATGACGGTCGTCGGTCCAGTGGGTGTTTTCGATCCCTGGCCGTGAGGTGTGTACGGCTGGATCATCTGGGTTGTGGGGACTGACAGGACGGCTCGGTTGTATTGCCAGGAGTGCGGTGGTCCACTGCCGCAGACGATGGCGGCGGAGACGTCAGCAGACCCATGAACGAGTCATCGCGATGCAGTGTGGCGAGCAAGCGGCGTGCCCGGTATATGGCAGGTCGCGGACGGTGGGGGCAGCGGTCGAGGGCGGCTGTGTACCGCTTGGACCGTTGCCAGGTGCGGGCATGTCGTCAGCGACGGGGGGCGCGGAACGGCGTTACGGAAACGCCGCGTCCGAACGCCTCGCGCGCGAACACCCTCTGCTCTGCTGCACAGTTGGGAAGGACTGACGCGGGCTTCGAGTGACTGGGCTCAGTGATCTGGGGTGTTCGGCGTCCAGCCTGCGACCGATCTTGGTGAGCACGCTGCGGTAGCTGCTTCCCGGCGTCTTGGGCCCCCGCCGGGCCTACGACGGCTGTCACGACCCGGTGCTGTACACCCAACTCCTCGCGCCGATCGAGGGCCGCGGCCAGGCAGAGACTCAGAGCCGCACCGACACCCCCGACCACGAGGTCACCCGTCCCTGCGCGGGCGCCGTTCCCCCTTCCCCCTCGTGGCACGTCGAGGTCACCGACGGCGAGAGGAGCACCGTCCTGACAGTCGCGGAGTGCAGGGCCCTGCGCTGCACCACGTCGTGCACCCCACCGCACCCGACACCCGCTCCGAGACGACGGCCGGCCAGGTCAGCGGGGCCTGGGAGGTGGCCGACGACACCCGCGCCCGGGCGGTGTTCGCCACCTTGCACGTCGACGGACCGACACGGGGCTGACGGGCGGAGCCCCGACCTCTAGAACATGCCGTTGCCGTTGGTCGAGGTCTCCGGGACGTTCTGGATGATGTCCCAGTGCTCGACGATCTTGCCGTTTCGCACCCGGAACAGGTCCAGGATCGCCGCGCCCCGGTCTCCCGGATAGTTGACGTAGTGGCTGTGGACGGCCACCAGGTCGCCCTCGGCGATGATCCGCTTCGGGGTGACCGTCAGTTGCGGTGCCGAGGCGAAGTAACCGCCGAGGCCGGCCTTCGCGGCGGGCACGCCGCTCTGCATCTGTGGGTTGTGCTGGAGGTAGCCGGGGTCCCAGTAGCGGTCGAGGGCGGTCAGGTCCTTGTGGACCATGAGCTCGTCGAAGGCCTTGGTCACCAGCGCCTGGTTGGCCTGGGTGAGCCGGTGGTCCAGGGGCTGCGAGACCTGAGGTGAACTCAGCGTGGAGAACATGTCGTTGCCGCTGGCCGTGGTGTCCGGCACGTTCTGGATCACGTCCCAGTGCTCGGCCAGCTTCCCGCCCTGGAAGCGGAAGATGTCGATGACGGACGCGCCCTTGGTGCCCGGCACCAGCACCACGTTGGAGTGGAGCAGCACGAGGTCGCCCTGTGAGACAGCCCGCTTGACGTCGTACCGGGCGTCGGGGAACTGCTTGTGGATCGAGGTGCCCAGGGCCTTCAGGCCCGCCGAACCGTCGGCCGCGGTCGGGTTGTGCTGGATGTAGTCCGCCCGTACGAAGCGGTCGACGACCGTGGTGTCCCCGCGCTCGAACACCCCCTTGGCGACGGCGATGGCGACGGCCTTCTGGTAGCCGAGGCGGGCGGCATCGGCGTTGCCGCCATAGCCGTGCGCCGTCTGCCCGGCGGCCGGGCCGTGCGGGGCCGCCACGGCGGGCACGGCGGCCGCACCCAGGACCGTGGAGGCGGCGAGGAGGGCGACGACGGCCCGGCGGGCGGGGGCAGTGGGGGGCATGGTGCGCTCCAAACGTCTTATGCGTGCAAAACCGGAAAATAACTTGAAGCCTCAAACTCTGTAGCAGCAGATAATCACCGCGGAGCGGTCCATGTCAACCGTCTTTCCCGCCCCTTGGCGTTCCTTGACACTCCCCGACGCTCTCGCCTCGAGCGCACTCGAAGCCATGGGTTAGTTGGTCATGCAGTACACGCAGCGCGAACGCATGGACCTCAAGATCAGCCGACTGACCCTCGGCACGATGCACTTCGTCGGCAACGGCTTCGCCAAGGGGAACTGCTACGCGATCCCGTGACGTGGGCCTTTGGTGGGAGCCGGTTAGCAGACGGGTGGGCGCGGCGGCGGCTGGGGATTGCGGTTCAGCGAGAACCCCGGAACATCGAGTTGCGGGTGCCGTACGTGAACGTCGCCCCGCAGCACTGGGGCGCGGTTATCCCCTGGGCGTGTGCCTCGCTGATCAGCGCCGCTACTACGCCGCCGGCACCCTTGAGGCCAGCCGTATCACCGGGCTCGAGACGCTCGGCATGGTGTGGTCGATGCAGGCCTTCGGGTGGGAGGCAGGACTCGCCGTGGCACGGCATGTGGGACGCACGGCCACTGCCTCCCGCCGGCCACTGCGGTCTAGGTGTACTCGGCCGTCACGTTGGTGACACGTAGCCGTCGGTAGTTGATCAAGGAGGGACCTCCGGGCGTAGTGGAGATAGCCGTCTTCACTCACCTCGGAGGTCCTGGTGGCCCACGCTAATGCCCGGCTGACCTTTCACGGCAGATGTCTGCTGGTGCGTCGCGTCGTGCTCGACGGGCGTCCGGTCGCTCACGTCGCGAAGGAACTCGGCGTATCCCGCCAGTGCGCCCACCGCTGGGTGAACCGCTACCGCGCCGAGGGCTGGTCCGCACTGCACGACCGCAGCAGCAGCCCGCACCGCCGTCCCACCCGCACGCCTGCACCCGTCGAACGCCGCGTGCTCAAGGCCCGCCGCGCCCTGCGACGCGGACCGGACGTCCTGGCCGAGCACACCGGCGTTCCCGCCCGGACGGTCAGTCGGATCCTGCGCCGCCACCAGATGTCGCCGCTCGCCGCCTGCGACCCGCTGACCGGTCAGGTCATCCGTGCCACCAGAGCCAGCGGCCGACGCTACGAACATTCCCGGCCCGGCGACATGATCCACGTGGACGTCAAGAAACTCGGCAAGATCCCCGCCGGCGGCGGCCATCGCGCTCATGGCAGAGGCGAACGGCCCGGATCGCTTCGAGGCCTGGGCTACGACTACGTTCACGCGGCCGTCGACGATCACTCCCGCCTCGCCTACGCCGAGATCCTTCCCGACGAGAAGGGCGCAACCTGCGCGGGCTTCCTCACCCGCGCGGCCGAGTTCTTCCACGCCCACGGCATCACCCGTATCGAGCGGGTCATGACCGACAACGCCAAGAACTACCGGCTCTCGCACGACTTCCAGGCCGCCTGCCAAGCACTCGGCGCACGGCAGAAGTTCACCCGCCCGCACTGCCCGTGGACCAACGGAAAGGTCGAGCGGTTCAACCGCACCCTGCAAACCGAATGGGCCTACCGGAAGGTCTTCACCAGCAACGCCCAACGCACCCGAGCACTCGCACCCTGGCTCGACTTCTACAACACTGGCCGCCGACACACCGCGCTCGGCGGCCAGCCACCGATCAGCCGACTGCTTCACCAACGTCATGACCGAGTACACCTAGGGCAGAGACGTCCTCCCCACGAGGTCTGGGCGAAGAACCAGCGCGCAGCAACCATGGTACGAAGCAGGGCGGTTGGGCCCCGCTGCCCGGGCGTCAGCTGCTCCCATCCGACCCGCTGCGCGGCGATCCAGGCGCCTGGGTCTCCACACTGGACGATGAGTTCACCTGTCAGCGTGGTCAGCTGAACGTGTTGCAGTCGGCGACGCGGCCGGAGCGGTAGCCGGTGGAGAACCATTGCTGGCGCTGGCTCGCGGAGCCGTGGGTCCACGTGTCGGGTGTGACCTTGCCCTGGTAGCGCTGTTGGATGCGGTCGTCTCCGACGGCGGCGGCCGCGTCCAGCCCGCGGTTGATGTCGTCCCTCGTCAAGTCGGTGATCAGCGGCTCACCGCTCTTGGGGTCGGGGGTGGTGGTGGCGTGGTGGGCCCACACTCCGGCGTAGCAGTCCGCCTGCAACTCGAGTTTCACCGAGCCGCTGTTCTGGCCCTTTCCGCTGCCGCGGGAGATCGTTCCGCTGAGGTCCTGGAAGTGGTGGCCGTATTCGTGCGCGATGACGTAGGCCTCGGCGAACGGGCCGCCCTGGGCTCCGAACTTGCTGCTCAGGTCGTTGAAGAAGCCGAGGTCGAGATAGACCTTGTCGTCGGCTGAGCAGTAGAAGGGGCCGACGTCGGACGTCGCGTTCCCGCAGCCGGTGTTCACACTGCCGGTGAAGAGGAACGTCGGGGCCTGCTGGTAGGGCTTGCCGGCGGCGGTCTCCGTCTGCTTCCAGAACGCCTGCACGCTGTCGACCACGGCGACGATCCGGCACTCCTCCTGGCGGTTGGCGTCGGCACCGGTCCGGCAGTCCGACGCGAGGTCCGCGGCGGACTTGCCGGACGAGGACGTGTCGCTGCTGCCGGAGTCGAACATGCCGGGGTCGACGCCGAAGATCACGGACGCGACCAGCACCACGAGCCCGACCAGTCCCCCGCCGACGGTCTTCCCGCCGCCCGGGACCCCGCCCAGCGCACCTCCCCGACCGTCCTCGACTTCGGACGTGTCCAGAGCAGCATCGTCGTCGAATTGCATGCGTTCACCTTCCCTCAAGCAGCGCGCCGGACCGCCCCGCATCGTCCCGCCCGTCTACCCCGTCCAGGGACATCCCCATCCCGTCCTCTTTCTGCTCCGCCTCTCGAAGGAGCGGGCGAGCGACGCGGCGACGCTGCTCTGTGGTCTTCTCCCAGCGGCGGCCGGGCGAAGCGCGGGGTGAGGGGCACGGCCCGGACGGCCTGGCCACGTTGGCGCGGCAGCAGACCCAGCTGGACCACGAACCCGAGCAGGGCGGCACGGACGTCGGGGCCGCCCAGTACATGCCCGGTCGAAGGCGCGGCTGACGGCAGCCGTAGCGGGCAGCGCGTGGAGCAGGACGCGCGAAACCGCACAAATCCGTTGAAGCCGACATTTCAGGGATCGTCGGCGAGGGCGGCCGCCGCGGCGCCGGTCATGAAGCCCCGCAGCCGGCTCGGCAACTCAGGGCGGGCCATGGAGAGGCCAGGTCACCCGGCGCGCTGGGTTGTCTCCCCGGCCTGAACGGGTACGGCGGGCAGGGAGACGGTGCAGGAGGCGCAGCGTCGGGCCTGGGCGGGTACGGGGCTGAGGCATTCGGGGCAGTCCCGTTTGGGGGCCTGGACGTCTTGATGCGGGGCGAGGCGTTCGTGGAGCTTGTTGATCGGGAGCACGACCAGGAAGTACAGGGCGCTGGCGAGGAGGAGGAAGCTGATCGCCGCGTTGATGAAGGTGCCGTAGGGGAATTTGGTGGCGCCTACGGTGAAGGTCTTGTGGTTCATGTCGCCGGTGGCGCCAGTGGCCAACCCGACCAGTGGTGTCAGGAAGGCGCTGACGAAGCCGTTCACCACGGCGGTGAACGCTGCCCCGATGACGATGCCCACGGCCAGGTCGACCACGTTGCCGCGCAGGATGAAGCTGCGGAAGCCCTTCACCTACTCACTCCTAAAAGGCTCTTGACGTCGACGGGCGGCACCGCAAGCGCGGCTGGCCCACTGCCTCACCTCGGATGCCCTGCCACCCCTCACCCATGCCGGCTCCGCCGCGCGGCGCGGTGCATCGGGGTCAGCCGCTGGCTGTGCCGGCCGGGGCGGAGAGTGTCTGGTGAGCATGGGCGCAGAGCGGGCCAGAGGTCGTGGTGGGAATACGCATCCGGCGCAGGAGACCACGGGTGGTGCGCTTGTGCAGCGTGCTGCGCCAGGTCAGTCCCGGATGGCGGGACCGTAGGTGTGACAGCGCCCGAGTGCCCAGGCCAGTGCTGTGGAAGCGCTCGTCGATGACGACGGCGGTGATCACAGCCTGGGCGCAGTCAGTGCAGATCCGATACCGGACCTGGCCGACGACCTGGCGCGTGTGCACGAGGAGCAGGCATTCCTCGCCCGGGCCCGGGTCGTCCGGGATGTGCGTGGACAGGAAGTCGATTGCCCGGTAGGCGAGGACGCGGCGGCGCAGGCGGCCGGTGCACCGGCCTCGTGAGTGCTTGGCGCCGTCGTGACCGGGCGGCGGTGTTTCGTCTGCGGAGGTCTGGCCGAGGAGACCGTTGCTGGTGGGGCGCGCATGTAGTCCGTGCATGATGTCTCGGGTGCCCGAACAGCCGACGGATACCCGTTCCAGTGACTCCCGTCAGCCGGATGCATGACACCCCGCGCGACCGCCGGGGCGTCGCCGCGGCCTTCCTTCGCCGGCCGGCCATCCCGTTTCTCGGCGGCACGGCCCGGACAACCTGTCGGCGCCCGCGGCGGCGCGGCAGGCGGCGTGCGAGTCGAAACCGAGGTGCCGTGCAGGTCCACCCGGGTCAGACCGGACTCGAAGGGGGCGTTGACCGCGACGTCCGCGTCGGCCGCGCGGGCGGCCGAGGAGCACGCGGTGAGACCGGGCACGGCCAGCAGTGCGGCCATGAGCGCGGCGAAGACGGATCTGGGACGTCGGGCCGCGATCCGCAAGGGCTACCGGGATCGGGGAAGTTAGAACAGTGCTCTCGTCAGGACGTCCGGGCACTATCCGCGTTCGCCCCCCTTTTCGTCCGGCCGCTCCCGAGACGGCTGCCGGAAAGCGCCGGTCTCGGTCCGCGTGCGGGCCCCCTGCTCCCACCCCCGGTGCAGGTCGCCGGTCGGGCGCCGGCGCAACGTGCGACCGGCCGGCGACCTTGGCGACATCGGCGAACCTCGTCGGAGATCATCCGCCCGTGCGGCCGCGCCCCGCCGCTGAGTGGTGGAGCGCGGCCGGCGTGCCCGCTACGGGCGGTTCAGGACGATGGAGTTGATCGGCGTCAGGTTGTAGTTGACGTTGTAGTTCATCTGGATGGTGGCCACGCAGTTCACGCCGTTGTAGCCGGTGCACAGTTGGGCGGTGGCGCCGGCGCCGCCGTACTGGTTGTTGAGCACCACGTGGTAGCCGTACTGGTTGCTCAGGTTGTGGGCGCCGTAGCTGTAGAAGATGTCCGTCGGGGTGCTCGACTCCGTGGCCGCGCCCTCGGGGTAGATGCACACCGCACCGCCCGGACAGCCGTACACGGGCTTGTCGCTGGCTTGTGCCGTACCGGTGCCGACGGTTGCCACGGCGGCCGTGACGAGTGCGAGCGCGGCTGCGCCCCGCGTGATCCTGCGCATGGACCTGTCCCTCCGTTTGTCCGCCCTGCGGCGGGTGTTCCCTGGACCGTCCCGCTGCGACGAGATGTGCCGCGGTGGTCCGTACGTGCTGACGCGTAGGACCGTAGGTCCTTCGGGCGGGAGGCCACCAACGTTTCGAAGGCGGCCGAATCGCGGGGGTGGCCGCCCGAGGCGTTGCGGTACACCGCCTCGGTGCCTCCGGGACGGACGACGGCGTCGTGCTCGCCGTCGCCGTGCTCGTACAGGGGTCCGTCACACTGGTGTCCCCCACCCTGCAGGAGGGGCCGGTACCCGTCCGTCGGCCGGGTCCTGGAACGCCGAGACCGGGAACGGGGAAGCCGAGGAGCGGGGCAACAACGAGCTGCAGTACTAGACGGACGACGCGGCCAACTTCGCTCTCGACGGCGCAGGACACCTCCTGATCGCGGCACGGCGTGCCCCGCAGGAGCACGACTGCCTTGCTACACCCAGGAGTCCTGCCTGTGGACCTCCGCCCGGTTCACCAAGGAGGGGAAGGGGCGCGCTCACCCGTGGACGGGCGGAGATCCGCGCGAAACTGCCCATCGGCGCAGGGCTGCTGCCCGCGATCTGGATGCCTGGTCCGTCGCCGGAAAGCCGTACTTCACACTGACCTCGTCGAAGCTGCCCCGGCCGGACGACCGGGTCCTCGAACAGGACCTGTACCTCCTGCTCGAGGTCGCCGTCGGAGGCGACTGGCCCGGCCCTCCCGACAACGCCACGCCCTCCCCCGCGACGATGACCGTGGACTACGTACGCCTGTACGGCGAGGGCCGCAGGCGACGGTCCGGCGTGCCGCGCCCGGTAGACCTGGCCCCCGTCGCACACCACCCCCTTTCGACGCGGAGCTGCGGAGGGCTCAGCACTGAGCAGAAGCCGGCAGCCCAGCGCGCTCGTCTCCGCGCAGATAAACCGCGCTGGCATAGCCGTAACCGATGTCCGTGCCGCCGAACGTGTAGATCCAGATGTTGTTCCGGTACCCGTTGTCCACGACCGTCTCGCCGTAGACCCAGCAGTACGCCGTGTAGGTGTGACCGGGCTGCAGGGTGCTCATCGACCGGTATCCCGTGCCAGGCCCCGAGCGGAGGTTCAGCGCGGTGTAGGGGGCGACGGTGTACGCGGCGGCAGGCGAACGGACGGTGGTCGGTGCCGCGGGCGTGGCCGCCGAGGCGGCGGGAGCGGCGGCGACCAGGAGTCCGGCGGTGAGCAGCACTCCGGCGGCTGCTGCCATGGCCTTTGTCAGGTGCGTCGTCACAGTTGACACTCCGGCTCCCCTGTGTGCTGGCGAGAGGTCAGCACTGCGCGGAAACCGGCAGGTTGGCGTACTCGTTGCCGCGGAGGTACACCGCGCTGGCGTAGCCGTCGACGAAGCCGATCCAGATGTCGTTGGTGTAGCCGTTGTCGGTGATGGTCTGACCGTGTGTCCAGCAGTAGGCCTGGTAGGAATGGCCGGCGGTGAGGGTGGTCAGGTAGGCGCTGTCCTTGGTGGGCAGCTTGCGGACGTTCACGTTGGTGTAGGGCACGACGGTGTAGGTCGTCTCGGCCGGCGCCGCCACGGCAGCGGCGCCCGGGATGCTCAGCGTAAGAGCGCCGGCCAGTGCGGCGATGACGGCAGTCCTTATACGCACGACTGTTCTCCCTTGAGTGTCGACGACGGCGCCGGCAGGGCCGGCCCCGTCGCCCGTCCAGTTCGTCGCGATCATGCCCATGCCCGAGGGGTGCGGCAATGTATTCGATCCTCGTCGAAAGGGCGTCTCGGACGGTGGCGCAGCCCGGCCACACTCGTGGTGTCATCCGCGCGGGACCGTGAGGGATGGACGAACGGCGTCTGATCGCGCCCCAGGTGGTGACGGCGGTCGCCTGAACGCCCACCGGTCGGCGCCAAGAGCCCGTCTGCGCGACGACGGGCTCCCGGTGGTCGGCGGCGCCACCGGGCAGGCCCCCGGGCCTGAGCCGCTCAGTACAGCTTGTTCACCGCCGTGACGGTCATCGCCTTGAACTCCGCCACCTGCGCGTCCCTGAAGGTGCCCATCCGGCCCTGGCGGACGGCCGGGACAGCGGCTGCGGCAAGGCTGGCGACGGCCGCCGGCGCGGCCAGGCCGACCAGGGTGGTACGGGTGGCTCGGCGCGGATCTGCCTGGTCTCCCCCAGCGGTCGTGCCCGGTTCCCCGGGCGGATGCGCGGGCTTGTACTCTCGCCCGCTGTACGGCCCATGGGCGACCGTGTGCATTGCCCGCGAGCTTGCTACGCATCCGCCCGAATGTCACCGACCGTTCCACTACGGCGAGTTGGCCCCCCACCACACCTTCACGGAGGACCGGCTGGGCCGGGCCGCCGGGGCTGTGCGGAGACTCCGCGCCGGCTGGGCCGTCAGTGCAGGATGCTGACGGCCCGGGCGATCACCAGGAGCGAGGTGAGCAGAGCCGAGACGCTCTGGATACTCATCAACAGCTTCGCGCGGGTCGACAGGGGCATCGTGTCGGTCGGGCTGAACGCCGTGGAGTTCGTGACGGAGACGTAGAGGTAGTCCACGAGCGTGGGGACCCAGTCCGACGTGCCGCTGGCGCCGTCGGCCACCTCCTGAATGGCGTCGTCGTTCTCGTCCTGCGAGAAGCGGAAGTCCGCCAGCGGCAGCGCCGAGCGGGGCAGCTGGGTGCGGCTGACCGGGCCGCCGCGGTCCAGCTCCCAGTAGGCCAGGCCGAAGACGATGATGTTGGTCAGCCATACCTGCAGCGCCGCCACCAGCAAGGACCGGCCGTCCTTGACCCCGGCGTAGACCAGCTCGTGGACCAGGATGACCAGCGCCACCAGGTTGCTGACGGCGATGATGCCCACGAGGGTGAGGGACAGCACCCGGAACGCCTTCGTCTGCCGGGTCAGACGCCTGGGGTTGATGGCGACCAGCGGCACGAGCAGCAGGCACTCCAAGGTGGGCAGCACGTACCGTGGGGCGACGAGCAGCCGCTCCGGCAGGAACAGATACAGGGCGATCGCGGTGAGCGTCGCGACGACCGCGGGCAGCCGTGCCTCGCCCCTGCGTTCGTGCCGGGGATGCCTGATGCTCGCCTCCGCACGCGTACGTGCCATACCGACTGGTCCTTCCCCTCGCCGCCGCTGACAGCTCCAGGAGGCCTGCGCCCCTCATTCGGTGCAGGTCACCTGGCACCTCCAGCATGTACCCCAAGTACGGCGCTCCCCGACACCGCGCCCGGCGGCCGGCCCGGCGTCGGGTCAGGCGGTGGTCGCCGTGAAGCTCTGTGCGGCCGAGCCGTCGCACGTGCGCTGGGTGAGTTGCGTACTGTTCACGGCAGTGGCCGCCGCGGTCAGGCACTTGCCGCTGTGGCGGCCGGTGAAGTCGTAGCGTCCCGCGGCTTCCTTCACGGGGAGCCGCTGCCGGTTCTGGCCGCCTGTGTACGCCCACAGTTGCAGCGCTGCGCTGTCGGCGCCGGACGCGTCGGTCACGTCGATGACCTGGGGGCTCGGGCCGCCGATGCGCCGGTATCTGCTGTCGGTCGCGGCGAGCCGGAACTTGCTGGGGCCTGGGCGCCGGTGCAGGTGTACTGCTGCATCGCGGTGCTGTAGGCGGTGGCAGCGGCGCGGGCGTCGACGCAGGCGCCGCTGCCGATGTTCCTGAGGGAGTACCAGGACGTCCCCCGGGAGCGTGTCGTCCGGCGCGGTGGTGGTGCCGGCGCCGCCGAGCCACTTCAGCCCGTGGGAGACGTCAGAGTCTCCCACGGTCCCGCAGCGGCTCAGCCGCGCTCGCTTCGCGCGACCGGTAAAGGGCCGGTCAGACCGCTTCGAGTTCGAGGCCGAAGTACCCGCCGCCCACGGGGTAGGTGCGGTCGAGGCGCCAGCCGGAGGCCGCGAAGAGCACGCCGAATTCGTCCAGGTCCCGCTCGACGCCGCCGGTGATGGCAAGCATGGCCATGTCCGACATGGTGGCGAAGTCGGGCTTGCCGATCTCACCGACGACGGTCTCCACGACCAGGGCACGTCCGCCCGCGGGGGCGGCGGCACGGCAGTTGCCCAGGATGGCCAGGCACCGCTCGTCGTCCCAGTCGTGCAGGACCGTCTTGAGCAGGTAGAGGTCGGCGGCGGGCACCTCAGTGAAGAAGTCGCCGGCCACTGCGGAGAACCTGTCCGTCAAGCCGCGCCGCTCGGCCTCACGGGCAGCGCCGTCCACGGCATGTGGCAGGTCGAGCACTCCACCGCTCAGTTCGGGGGCGATCGCCAGCAGCGCCAGGACGAAGTGTCCGTCCGCGCCGCCGACGTCGAGCACGCTGCTCACGCCGTCGGTGTCGACGGCCGCGGCAGCTCCCTGGGTGACCGCCTCGGACAGTTCGCCCATCGCCTCGGCGAACAGCCGGGGCTGGTCCGCGTTCTCGGGCCGGGCGAGGTAGTCGAAGATGTCCGAGCCCAGCGCGCTCTTCGTCTGGCTCGTGCCTCGTCGTACCGCCTCGGGCAGCAGGCCCAGGGACTGCCAGTGTGCGTGTCCGGCCTGCTCGAGGAGGAGGGAACGCAGGGAGCCGGGCACGCCGGTACGCAGCAGTTGGCCCCGGCCGGTGAGGCCGAAGCGGCCACCCCCTTCATGGCTGAGCACGCCCAGGGAGGCGGCCGCACGCATCAACCGGTAGACGGCCCGCTCGTCACAGCCCTCACGGTCGGCCACCTCGCCCGCCGTACGGGCCCCGGCGGCGAGATGGTCGGGGATGCGGAGCGCGGCGACCGCGTGCAGGGTCTGCACGGTGACTCCGCCGCCGATCAGGTTGATCAGGCTCGCGATGTCCGCTGCCGGATCGGCGGTGGTCTCGTCCGTCGCCTGGTGGGGGGTCGTTTCAGTCATGGAAAGGGAACCTCGTTCAACTGACGTGTAGTTGGAAGCTGTAGTTTCATCTCCTCGGTGCGGGGAGCGCTTGGACCTGAGCGTCACGCCGGTGGATCTCCCTGCCTGATGGAAGAGGAGAGCGTGGAGAAGGCTCAGGCGGCGGGTCGGCAGGACAGGACGTTCACCCTGGACGTCACGGGGGCACGGACGGGCAGGGACGGCTTCGACGCCTTCCGGCAGTCCTTCGAGGCGCAGACCGGCGAGCCCTGGCCCCTGCCTTCGCTCGACCTCGGGAAGCGCGGAGGCTTTCGGATCAGTGTCCGCGGTGCCGTCGCGCACGACACGCTGATCTCCGACGTCCACAGCGAACACTTCCTCGGCCAGCCTACGGTGGCCCGGGAGAGCGGCGACCGGTTCGAACTGCACCTGGTGCGGCGCGGTTCCTGGCGCTTTTCCTCACCCAGCGGGCGAGGGGACGACGTCACCGTCTCGGCAGGGACGTTCATCGCCCGTCGCAACAACCCGCCCCTGCTGTTCGACGTGCGGCCCGGTACCGAGGCGACCGTTCTGCTCCTGCCTCCCGATGTGCTCGGCCGGGCCACCGGCGGGAGGCCGGTCGTCGGTCCGGCCGACTCCGGAGAGATGCGCCTCCTGACGGCCCACGCGGCGATGGTCCGCGAGACTGCGGACGAAGTCAGCCCCGTCGGCCTGCGCGGCGCGCGTGACGCCCTGATCGAACTCGTCAGGGCGGTCCTGCGGCGCGAGTTCGACGACACCGAACCCCGGCTGGCACGCGCGCTCGCCCGTGCCGCCATGGATCTCGCGGACGAGCACCTCACCGACCCCGAGCTCTCCCCCACGACACTGGCCCGTCGCCTCAACGTCTCCGTGCGCACCCTGCACCGGGCGTTCACCACCGCGGAGGAGTCGGTATCGGCGTACGTCCGCCGCAGGCGGCTGGAGCGCGCCCGACAGGAGCTGCTCGCGCCCTTGGGCCGGCCGACCGTCTCGGAACTTGCGGCACGCTGGCGCTTCTCGGACAGCAGCCACTTCATTCGCGCCTTCAAGAAGCAGTACGGGCAGACGCCCGCCAACCTGACCGCCATTTCCGAGGAACACGCGCGCCGCCCTCCGGTCAACTGACGGTCACTCGGATTCCGCGTGTCCACATACACACCGCTGACTCGAGGCCGCGGTGGGAAGCCACTTCTTGGCCGCGCCGCATTCGGGCAGGTACGGGCCCGCATCTCCTCGAAGGTGCTGCGGCCCCCAGGACGGAGGGCCTGGAATCCTGCCATCATCGGGGAGTGACGGCGGACAGCGCAGGGCGGGGGACCTGAGAGTGCGTTGAAGTCCGTGAACTGTTGAGCGGGCGCTATCAATTGTCGAGGCGCTCGGAGTGAAGGACACGGTGAGGTCGGGCGCGCGGAGGACCAGGAATTGCGCCGCCCTGTTGCGTCGTAGAACTGCTAAAGGGCAGGGACCTGGCACACGTCCTGCGCGGCGACCCAACGGGGCTGCCGATCCGCCGTGTGATCGATATGGCTCGCCGAGCCCTTGAGGCCGTCGCTGCCACGCATGAGGGGGTGTCGTCAACCGCGATCTCAAACCGGCAAACCTCTTCCTCCAGTCGGACGGGCGCATCAAGATCTACGATGTCGGCAGCGCGTATTCGTCCGACTCCACTACGGGCTTGGCCCCGAACTACCAGGTCATGGGTGTCTTCGCATACGTGTCGCCGGCGTGGTGCCAGGCCAAGCAGGTGGACGCCCGCTGCATCCTCTACTCCTTCGGCTGCGTCCTCTGCGCACTCCTCACCGGCGCGCCACCCTTCACGGGAGTCCGTGTTTAGACCCCTCTTCACCCTCAACGACCTCAAGGCCCCCATGGCGGACGACTACGCCGAGCACGACTTCGAGTACCTGCCCAACGGCGGCCGGAGCGCGCCCTCCAAGCGGGCTGATCCCGCGGCCGAGCAGCTCAGCGAAAGCCGCCAGAGCTACGCCGGCAGGCACCACCCGGTCGACAACAACAGCAGCAGCAAGTTCTACCTCGACGTGATCTATCGATCAATCACCCGGGAAGGTACGGCTTCCCCGAGCCGATCCACAGGTCCTGAGCATTGCTCCGCGGCCGCCTGGTGCCCGTCAGCCGGCCGCGCCCAGCACGCCGTTGCCGTTGCCGTTGCCGTTGCCGAACAGAACCTCGCGCTGCCAGCAGGAACCCGGGCGCCGGATAGCCGCCGCAGGGCTGCTGATGGTCAGGGCAGGCCCCCCTTTGAGAGGTGGTCGCGTTCCGCACGCGGCCAACCTGCGAATACAAGACCTGCTTTGTTCGTCAGACCTGCTTTGTCCGCCTACGGCGAGGTCACTCCCATGATGCTGAGGGCCTGGTCACGCAGGGATTGTGCATCACTGTGCTCCCGCGCGACGGCCGCACTCCAGATGAGGTAGGCCAGCCCGCTTTCGGCGCGCTGTCGAGCGTCCGGCACCGGCCCGATCACCTTCTCCAGGCGGGCGGTGAGGCCGTCCGCCATGGGCGCGAGCTTCGCGTTCCTCACCACGCGTGCGAGCTCGGAGTCGGGCTGGCTCAGGCAGGCGGCGATCAGGCGGCCAAGGCCGTTCGGCAGGGCGTTGGCGATGCGCCCCAGGGCGGCGTCCAAGTCGGCGAGCGGGTCGCCGCTCTCGGCCTCCTCGTGCTGCGTCATGTCTGCCCGCAGAGCAGCCATGACCAGCTCCTCTTTGCCTGCCCAACGCCGATACAGAGCGCCGAGTCCGATCCCGGCCGACTCAGCCACGTCCTTCATCCGCAGCCCGTCGTACCCGCGCTCCTCCAGCAGGCCCAACGCATGTTCGAGGGCCAGGCGATCGATGTCAGAGCGGCGGGGGCGGCCGCGGGGCACGTTCTGCATGTCGATATGATAACGTCGATTATCGAAAATAACGGTTCTCGTAAAGGGCTGATATGGCTTCCAAGGGCACGACCCGAGCACTGGTCCTGGGCGGCGGCGGCGTAACCGGCATGGGATGGGAGATCGGCGTGCTGGCCGGTCTGCTCGACGAGGGCGTCGACCTGCGCGACGCGGACACGGTGATCGGAACGTCTGCCGGCTCGTTCATCGGCACGAACTACGCCTCGGGCACGGACTGGGAAGCTCTCTATGCCGACCAGGCCCATGCCGACGACCACGAGCCGGTCGTGCGCACCAATCCCGCCGTGTACGCGGGCTGGGCCGAGGCGTTCCGCTCCGGTGCGGGCGATCCCGAAGCAGTGGGGGCAGGATTCGGCCGCGTGGCCCGTAAGTTCGCCCCGAACGTCGATACCGAGACCCGGAGTGGCATGGTGCGGGCCCGACTGCGGACCGACCAGTGGCCGATCAACGTGCGCGTCACTGTGACCGACGCCGACACCGGCCGCCTGGAACTGCTGGGCCCGGACTCGGGTATCTCGATCGAGACCGCCACCGCGGCCAGTGCCGCCGTCCCCGGTATCTGGCCCAGCGTCCCGTTCAACGGCCATGAGTGGATCGACGCGGGCATGGTCTCCGCCGCCAACGCCACTCTCGCGGCCGGGCACGACCGCATCGTCGTCCTCGCCCCCATGCACGAGGGGTACGCAGGTATCCCCAGCGCCCAGGACGACGTCGACCGTCTCCGTCAGGATGCCTTCACTTACCTGGCCATTCCGGACGAGGACAGCCGCGAGGCGATCGGCCCCAATCCCTACGACCCCCACCGTGCGCAGGCCGCTGCGGAGGCCGGACGTCGCCAGGGCCGTGCCATTGCCGCCGACATCAAGGTGCTGTGGGCCTGAAGCACCGTCGCCGGCCGCCAGGTCCCGGTGTGTGGTCGACTCCTCCCCCGCAGGCTCTGAGTGGAGGCGGCACACGGGCCCTCGCCGGTCGCCCCAGGAGGTGCCCGCTCCAAACACCACCTGATCACCGGCGGGCAGTCAGCCCTGGTACAGCCTCGCGCGGCAAGAACACCCGACGGGATGGCGCGCCTGCGGTAGACGAGGATGCAAATGCCGCTGCCTGATCATTGTGACGGTGCGCTGACGTTTGTGTCACACCCGCGCTGGGCTGATCCTTGAGGTAAGGGCGGTCTGCCGGACGGCGGACGCGGGGCGAGGACGGATGCGATGAGTGCGCCATCGAGTGAACCTGCACCCGCCGGCTTCGGCGGTTTTTCGTGGGTGCCGGGGGTCGCCACAGTCATGCTGGACAGCGAAGGGCTCGTGGCCGGCTGGAGTCCCGAGGCCGAACATTTGCTCGGTTATCGTGCACAGGAGGCCCTTGGGCAGCCCGTCGACAACTTTTCGGTGCACGTGGACGGGCAGAGAGCGGGCGAACGGCTCACTCAATCAGGACCAGAACGCTGGCTTGACGTCGTCTTCCGGCACCGGTCCGGCCGCCTGTTGCGGTTGGCGGCAGCGTGCCGTCAGCTGCCCGCCACCGTGGTGGGCCCCACCACGGTGGTGTTCCTCGGGGACCCCGAGCACGTGCGGGACCGGCAGTTGCAGCAGGCGATGCTGCACGGCATTTCGACGCACTCCCCGGTCGGGATGACCATCTACGGACCGGACTTGCGCGTGGCGTGGGCGAACGCCGCAGCCCGGCAGGAGCTCCCCGGGGCGTTCGCCCAGTACGTCGGGCGCAGCGAGGACGAGCTGTACCCGGGGAGCGAGATAGTCTCAGCGCAGTATCCCGCCACGATCACGCAGCTCATGGGCAAAGTTCTTGATTCCGGACAGACGGTTACAGGGGTGCATTACCGGGGGCGCCCCCCTTCTGACCCCGATCGGGAACATGTGTGGTCCCTGTCCTATTACCGGCTGCAGGATGCGGACGGCAGACCGCTGGGAGTGTGCGAGGAGTCGGTGGATGTCACCGATCTGCACCAGGCACAGCAGCGGCTGGCTCTGCTCAACGAGGCCAGCGTCCTGATCGGAAGCACCCTGGACCTGCACCGCACAGTCCAGGAACTGACCGAGGTCTTGGTCCCCCGTGTCGCTGATTTCACCGCTGTCGACCTGCTCGGCGACGTACTGGCCGGACGGGAACCCGACGCACGGTCCGCCCGTAGGACCGGTGACCTTTGCCGGGTGGCTCATCGTTCGGTCAGGGAAGACCTGCCCGAGGCCGTCGTCACGCCTGGGCAGCGGGTCGGCTACTCGCAAGGGTCCCCACATTGGCAGTGTCTAACGAGCGGACAACCCGTCCTGAACGCCGTCCTGGACCTGTCACTACCGTGGCTGCTCGAGGACCCGGTGCGCGGCGAGCGCCTGCGCAAGCTGGGTATTCACTCCCACCTCGTGGTGCCGTTGCGTGCCCGCGGAGTCACCATGGGGGTGGCCACCCTCATGCGCTGGCGCACCCCGGACCCCTTCGCCGCCGAGGACCTGCTGCTCGTCGAGGAGCTCGCTGCCCGCGCCGCCGTGTGCATCGACAACGCACGTCGGTATACCCGCGAGCACCAGAGCGCGCTCACCCTGCAGCGCAGCCTGCTGCCCCACGAGCTACCCACCCAGGAAGCCGTGGAGGCCGCCTACCGCTATCTGCCCGCGGACACTGAGGCAGGAGTAGGCGGTGACTGGTTCGATGTGCTGCCCCTGGCATGCGCACGGGTAGGGCTGGTCGTCGGAGACGTCATCGGCCACGGCATCCACGCCGCGGCGACGATGGGACGGCTGCGTACCGCCGTCCACACGCTGGCCGACCTGGATCTGCCGCCCGACGAGCTGCTGACCCATCTCGACGACCTGGTCAGCCGCCTGGCTGCGGAGGCCGAAGCTGCGCACCCATACGGAATCGAGGGCGTGCTCGGCGCTTCCTGCCTGTACGGCATTTACGACCCGGTAACGCGCCGTGCCATGTTCGCCCGCGCTGGACATCCGCCCCCTGCTCTCGCCCACTTGGACAAGGCGGTGGAATTCCTCGACATACCGGCGGGGCCCCCGCTGGGCGTAGGCGGACTGCCGTTCGAATCGGTCGAGGTGAGGATCCCCGAGGGCTGCGTCCTGGCGCTTTACACCGATGGCCTGCTTACGGCCTCCGACGGCGATGAGGACACCGGTCTGGAACGGTTGGGCTTCGCACTCGCCCACCCCGACCGACCCCTGGAGGAAATCTGCGACACCATGGAACGCCTCTTGCTGCCCGCCCGCGCACACGATGACGTGGCCTTCCTCGTCACCCGCCCCCGCGCACTTCCCGTTGAGAACGTCGCCACCTGGGAGCTGGCATTCGATCCAGCCGCCGTAGGGCGAGCCCGGGAACTGGCCAGCGACCGCCTTACCCAGTGGGGGCTAATGGAGCTGACCTTCTCCGTAGAACTGATCGTCAGCGAACTGGTCACCAATGCCATCCGCCATGCCATGGGCCCCGTCGCGCTGCGCCTGATCCGGACACAGAACCGGCTGATCTGCGCGGTCTCCGACCACAGCAGTACCTCTCCCCATCTACAGCGGGCCAATGTCGGTGAGGAAGGCGGGCGAGGCCTGTTTCTCGTCGCTCAATTCGCCCAGCGCTGGGGCACACGCTACACGGGAGACGGGAAAGTCATCTGGGCGGAGCTACCCCTTGCCGGCCCTTCCGCAGGCAACCCCTACCCATGAGCGCCGAAACGGCCAGCCGCGTGGCAGACAGCCTTACGCGGCGCCGGCTCAGACAAGCAGACCTACCGCTACGGCTTATGACTGAGGTGGAGGGGCCGCCGAGTGCAGGCCAGGCGCAGGTTGGCGACGGCGGACGGACTACTCACACTGAAGGACGGCTCCCATTGTCAACCGGTGCACGAACGCCTCGCGGCGGTCCTCGGATGGCTTGTACTGACGAGCTCATCGGCGCCAGGAGCGGCGTCAACCCGCGCTATTGCAAGATAGGTTGGGCTCCGTAAGCTCTGCCCGATCTCGAAGCAGAAGCGGGGCAGAAAGCACCGAACACCACAGACGCCCCGCGCCAGTCCTCGATACCGCGTCCCGGACTGCAGTCCCGGTTCTGCAAGGTGGTGGGCTTCGCCTGCGCGGCAGCCTGGGCGAGACGGGCGCCGCCTTCCGGCCGTCACCACGCAGGCCCTGCACGCACTGCTGCTTTTCGAACAGCGCAACCTGACCGCACGATCCGCCCCCTCCTCCTCACGCTGTTCGCCGCCGCAGCCCGCAGCATACGATCGTCACCCCGACGAGACCGTAGACCGCCAGGCCGCTGCCGGTGGTGAGGTTGTCGAGGCGATCTTCGTGCTGAGCCGCCCTTTGCTCCTCGTACGTCCGTTCACCCAAAGACACGTTGCCGCGCAGTGCCGAATCCTGGCGGCCCGGAACGAAGCGGGTGTCTGGGACCAGCTGCACCAACTGCTGCTGAACAAGCTGGCGCCAGCAGGTCGTGCCCGAGCCGAAGCCCAGCTCCTGGGGCAGGTGCTCCTACTGGATGCCGGTGTGGCACGAACGGGATCTCGCACCGAGCCTGCCGGTCGGGAACCTGCGGCCGCCCCTCGACCTGCTTGGGCGGTGGTGCGGGCAGCAACGGCTCGATCAGCGACGACAGTTCGTCCGACACGATCCACGGCCGCGACTGACCCTTCCCCATGCCCTCACCTACGAGCGATCAAGCCGACAGTCACATGATCAAGCGCCTTTGTTGGAACCAGTAAGAGCACTGCCGTGCGGGCAACCGAGAGCGCACAGGCTGCCGTTGATCGCGGCCACCTCCGACTCAACGATCGCGCACGAGGTCCCGCGCGGGGAAGATCACCATGCACGAGAACGCGGGTGCCTGACGTCGCTTAACACCGTTGCGGTGGGCGGGACTTCGCGATTCTGTAACGGTGTCTGCCCGGGCGCGTAACAGTTGTAGGCAGCGCTTTCACACCGTCCCCTCAACTCTTGAGTCGCCTCATCAACCCCCGGCATACTTCGTCGTCCGGGGGGTCGGTGTACAGCTGTACGAGATACCCCTCGGTCGGGTGAACGGGGAATTCGCCCGATACCTCATCTCCAGGGGGAGATCTTGCGCAGACAAGTGAAAAGAGCAGCTGCGGCCACAGTGGCCACCGCCGCAGCCGTCGCCCTCGCAGCGGGTATGACCAACCCGGCGTCGGCGAAGCCCGCGCAGCAAGTGCACGCCGCCGGCTCCTCACTCACCGCCGAGCACCACGTCACCCTGATCACCGGGGACCGAGTCGACGTCGACGCCAAGGGCCGCGTCGTCGGCCTGCGTCGGGCCAAGGGCCGGGAGAACATACCCGTCCAGGTCCGCAAGGCCCACGGCCACACGCTGGTCGTCCCGGCCGACGCGGCCCGCCTGGTCGCCTCCGGCACGCTGGACCAGCGCCTGTTCGACGTCACCGAGCTGAACAAGGCCGCCATCCGCAAGGCCCAGAAGAACGGCCTGAAGGTCATCGTCGGCTACAGCGGCGCCGCCGCGGACGCCAGGACCGACGTCCGGGACGCCGGCACCCTGCGCCGCAGCCTGAAGGCGCTGAACGCCGACGCCGTGCAGACTCCGGTCAAGGACACCGCCGAGCTGTGGAACGCCGTCACCAACGGGGACAGGGCCGCCTCCGGCATCGCGCACGTCTGGCTCGACGGCGTCCGCAAGGCCGCCCTCGACAAGTCCGTGCCGCAGATCGGCGCCCCCGTCGCGTGGGCTGCCGGCTACACCGGCAAGGGCGTCAAGGTCGCCGTCCTGGACACCGGTGTGGACACCACCCACCCGGACCTCAAGAGCCAGGTGGTCGCGTCCAAGAATTTCTCAGCGGCCGCCGACGCCACCGACCACTTCGGGCACGGCACGCACGTGGCCTCCATCGTGGCGGGTACCGGCGCCAAGTCGGGCGGCAAGTACAAGGGTGTCGCACCCGACGCCCAGATCCTCAACGGCAAGGTCCTGGACGACTCCGGCTCGGGTGACGACTCCGGCATCCTCGCCGGCATGGAGTGGGCGGCCGCGCAGGGCGCCTCCGTCATCAACCTCAGCCTGGGCGGCTACGACACGCCCGAGATCGACCCGCTCGAGGCCGAGGTCAACAAGCTCTCCGCCGACAAGGGCGTCCTGTTCGCGATCGCCGCGGGCAACGAGGGCCCCCACTCGATCGGTTCGCCGGGCAGCGCGGACGCCGCGCTCACCGTCGGCGCCGTCGACAAGAAGGACAAGCTGGCGGACTTCTCCTCCACCGGTCCGCGGGCCGGCGACGGCGCCATCAAGCCGGACGTCACCGCGCCCGGCGTGGACATCACCGCCGCAGCCGCCAAGGGCAGCGTCATCGACAAGGAGGTCGGCGAGAAGCCCGAGGGCTACCTGACCATCTCCGGCACGTCGATGGCCACCCCGCACGTCGCGGGCGCCGCCGCCATCCTCAAGCAGGAGCACCCCGACTGGGGCTACGCCGAGCTGAAGGGCGCGCTGACCGGCTCCGCCAAGGGCGGCAAGTACACGCCGTTCCAGCAGGGCTCGGGCCGTATCGCGGTCGACAAGGCCATCAAGCAGTCCGTGATCGCCGACCCGGTCTCGGTCAGCTTCGGGGTGCAGCAATGGCCGCACACCGACGACAAGCCGGTCACCAAGCAGCTGACGTACCGCAACCTCGGCGACAAGGACGTCACGCTCAAGCTGACCAGCACCGCCACCGACCCCAAGGGCCATGCCGCCCCGGCCGGCTTCTTCAAGCTGGCCGCGACCTCGGTGACCGTCCCGGCGCACGGCAAGGCCGCCGTCGGCTTCACGGCCGACACCAAGCTGGGTGGCACGACCGACGGCGCCTACTCGTCGTATGTGACCGCGACCGGCGACGGGCAGACCGTCCGCACGGCCGCCGCGGTACAGCGCGAGGTGGAGTCCTACGACGTCACGCTGAAGTTCGTCGGTCGTGACGGCAAGCCGGCCCCGTACTACAACGCCGATCTGATCGGTGTGGCCGGTCTGGCCAACGGCCAGCAGCTGAACGGGTACGACAAGTCGGGCACGGTGAAGGTACGGGCGCCCAAGGGCACGTACATCCTCAACGCCGCCGTCTACGGGGACCCGCAGGACGCGAGCAAGGGCATCGACTCGATCGCCCAGCCGAAACTGACGGTCGCCAAGAAGCAGACGATCACGATCGACGCACGCAAGGCCAAGCCGGTGGACATCACCGTCCCGGCCTCGGGTGCCAAGTCCGTGTTCGCCTCGCCCGAGTGGGACGTGACGATCGGCGACGGCCAGTACGGCTTCGGCTGGTTCCTCGCCACGTACAAGAACTTCCACACCGCCCACCTGGGCCCGCAGCTGCCGGCCGGTACGCTGACCCAGCAGTGGGACGGCCACTGGACCAAGGGTGCCACCGAGCAGTACGACGTCACCTCCGGCGGCCCGGTCAGGCAGCTCGCCACCGGTTACACCAAGCACTACAAGGCGAGTGAACTGGCCACGGTGAAGGCGCGGCTCGGCGCCTCCGTGAGCGGCAAGAAGGGCTCCGTCGCCGCCCTCGGCTGGCTGCCCGGCGCCTCCGGTGCCTCCGCCGTCTCCATCCCGCAGAAGCTGCCCGGCACCCGCACCCTGCACCTGGCCGCCAAGGGCGGCGTGAAGTGGGAGCTGGAATTCGAACAGGACGGCGGTCTCGACCAGGACGGCTTCCCGATCGGCGAGGCAGGCTACGCCCTGGGCGCCCAGTCCTACTCGGCCGGCAAGTCGTACACGAAGACGTTCAACACCGCGGTCTTCGGCCCGCATCTGAACGCCGACTTCGGTGTCTACCGCGACGGCAACCAGATCTACGGCATGCTGCCGCTGTTCGCCGACGGGGCCAAGCACGCCGGCTCCTCGCTCTTCAGCTCGGTGAACACCACCCTGTACCGCAACGGCAGCAAGGTCGCCTCCAACCACGACCCGCTGTTCGGCGAGCCCTTCAACGTCCCCTCCGCCGACGCCGCGTACAAGCTGACCACCTCGGTCAAGCGTTCGCCGGACGTCGCCGCGGTCTCCTCGCGGATCGACGCCACCTGGACATTCCGCTCCAAGAAGCCGTCGGGCGGCGGTATCGCCAAGCTCCCCGTGTCCGCCCTTCACTTCGGCGCCACGACCGGCCTGGACAGCCGGGTCGACGCCGGCAAGAAGGTCACCTTCCCGGTGACCGTCGAGGGCGCGGCCGCGGGCGGCAACCTGAAGTCCTTCTCGGTGTACGTCTCCTACGACGGCAAGACCTTCAAGAAGGTCACCGTCCGCGGCGGCAAGATCACCGTGAAGAGCCCGGCGAAGAACAAGGGCATCTCGTTCCGCGCCAAGATCACCGACAAGAAGGGCAACACGTCGGCGATCACCATCTACAACGCCTACCTCGGCAAGTGAGACGCCGATAGGCCGATGACGGACGGCCCGCGGGAAGCACCACTTCCCGCGGGCCGTTGTCGTGCTCCGCCCCTGACGACAGCGGGCCCGCCTCTGACCACAGGCACTGCCCCAGTGGCCACGGGCACCACCCAGACGACTCCGGACCGGTCGCCGTGGACAGCAGCTCCGGTCCCGGCGGCAGAACGCTGAGCGGTTGCCCAGCCGTTGCGCCTGGCAGGCGACTGCTGCCGCTTGTGCCACCGACGAGGGGGCATTCCAGGCCGCCAAAGGGCCTTACGCGCTTGTCCGGTGACGAGGAAGAGCCGCGAGCGAAGTTCTCACGAGCGGCTCCTGGCACTTTCGCAGGCAAACCCGGCGCTTACGGGGCCACGGGGTCTCCGTCGCCTAGTTGCAGCCACCACACGTGATCGTGGTCGCGGCTGAGGTCCACCGTTTGCCGTTGCCCATCTCTGAAGCGGAGTTCGACTTGGGCGAGGTAGGGAACCACGGGGTCCTGAATGGTTGCCTCGACGGGTTCGTCGGCGTGTGCGCCGTATCGGGCGATCAGCGTTCGGGCGGCCTGTGTCCGTCCGGTGTACCAGGGGGCGCCGATGCGAGCCAGGTCGGTGGCGTCGCCGGCCTTCAGACGCTGGACGTACACCTTGACGAGCAGATCGACGTCACCGGCGATCTGCTTCGCATCGGGGTACTGCGATTTGGCCGCTTGTACGGTGACCGTCACCGACGGTGTCTTGTGCAGGGAGTACGGGGAGGGATCCCGCAGCAGCCACCAGGTGACGGCTGCCGCTGCCAGCATGGCCAGTGCTACCGCCGCTGTGCACAGGCGCTTCTTGTACGACTGGGTCATCAGTACCATCCCGGAACGACGTGAAAAGTGTCCGCCCACGTGCCCCTCGACGTGGCGATGTAGTAGTCGAGGGCTGGTTCAGGCGGGCGCCGGTGTACGCACTCACGTAAGCCCGGCCGTTGGCCATTTGGGTGATGACGCCCGGACGGTCCCGGACGCTGCGTGACGGTGCGTTTGCTCAGCCCCGCTCGCGGCTGACGAAGCCCCAGGCCGCCTGGCGTGGTTCACTGCTGACACGCGGGTTGCCGGAGGAGCCACTTGGTCGCCGTGTCCAGGGTTTCGTCCTGGTGGCGGGCTACTGGCCGTGGGTCGTTGACGATCTCTTGGTCCGGAGGGATCGAGGTGTCGTAGGTCCGGCCGGTGCGGTCGGCTTCCTTGACCACTGTCAGCACGATCACGGCTCCGTCGGACAGGTGGTAGGGATTGTTGCCTGTGGGGACCCCGTAGGTGGGCTCACCGAAGGACCGAGTGTGCGGGCGTCCACGGAAGGCCACCGCGACGGCTTCACCGGCACTGGCCGTCTGCTTGCCGGTCAACACCGCGACGGGCGGTGTGGGCCCCGACAGGGGCCGGTTGCCGGCCCAGCCGGCCGACGTACCATCCACGGAGAAGTCGCCATGCCGCACGGACCAGACGCCTTTCTTTGTCCCGTCAGCGTCGACGAACATCCCGACGTTGCCGTCACCAAGGATCGGTCCCACGACGGCGAACATCGGGTCCATGCTGCCGCCCGTGTCCGAGCGCAGGTCCACCACCCAGCCGCACGCACCGTCCCGCTCAGCCTTGGCCAGGGCTGCCCGGCCCTGCCGTACATACGCGTCGTAGGTCTTGCCAGAACCCTGCACCCCGGGCAGAGAGATGTAGCCGGGACCCCCCTTCAGCGCGCGGCCTTCCAGACCGTCGAAGGCCGTCGCGGAGAATCCGTAGCGATCCTTGGCCTCGTCGGGCTCCCAGAAATGACTGTGTTGGTCGCCCAGCGACGCCACCGCCCCTTCGATTGCCCGGTAGGTGTCGGCCGGCTTCCGCGCGCCGTGTGCCTGTGTGAACGCCTTGGCGCGCAGGGCCCGCCAGTCGATGCGATGCGTGAGAAGGGAGTGCTTCTGCATCGTGTCCAGTGCCTTCGTCAGGTAGGCGTGCGCCGTCGGCGATATGTCATCGTCTGGTCTGGGTTGCCCGCGGTGTGCGCACCCGGCTGTCGCGAGGAGCATCAGGGCGGCCAGCCAGCCGACAGCCGCACTGTGTAAGGAACGGTTCCGCCCCACTTGTCCCCCTGGTAGTCGAACGCCGCGCCTGCTTCATCAGTCGACATCCTGCCGCACCCGTTGCTCTCCACGCCCGCGGGTCCTCTCCATGGCGGCTGAGAAGAGAATTCGTGTTGATCCTCAGGGTGGCAACCGTAGTTCTGGGCTGTAGTCGGAACTGCCGTGCTGTACTTCGCTGCCGCGGGAAGGGGCGTCGCGAAGACTGCTGTCTTTCCCGTGCGGTGCACCAGCCACGCCGTGGCAGCCGGCACCAGCAGGGCCCCGCCGCGAGAAGCGGGACGATAACACGCGCCCTCAGATCGACGAACCCCCGACGAGTCCAAGCGGGACGCTCAGCGGGCCAGCAGGCCCTTGATCGCCGACGCGATCTCGTCGGGTGCCTCTTCGGCCATGAAGTGCCCGGCGCGGGTCAGCCGGTGGTCCAGGTCCGGCGCCCACGCCTTCCACACCCCGGCAGCGTCGTAGCCCAGCTGCGCGCCCCAGTCCTGCTGGACGACCGTCACGGGCATGGCCAGTTGAGACCCGGCGTCCAGATCCGCCTGGTCGTGCGCCACGTCGATGTCCGCCGAGGCCCGGTAGTCCGCGACGATCGACGTCACCGCCGCGGCGCTCGCGCGCAGGTACTCGGCACGCACATCGGCGGGCATGGCGGTCGGGTCGTTGGCCCAGGCGTCGAGGAACGAGCCGAAGAACGCCTCCGCACTGCCTGCGATCATCGCCTCCGGCAGGCCCGGCGGCTGCGCCATCAGGAAGAGGTGGTAGCCGACTGCCGCCGAGACGCCATGCAGGACGTTCCACATGTCGAGCGTCGGCACGATGTCGAGGATGCCCAGGTGCGTGATGGTCTCAGGGTGGTCCAATCCCGCCCGGAAGGCGACCAGGGCGCCTCGGTCGTGGCCGACGAGGGCAAAGCGCTCGTGGCCGAGCGCCGCCGCCAGGGTCACGACATCGGCGGCCATGGTGCGCTTGGCATACACACCGGGGCCGGTGGCCGCCGGCTTGTCACTTGCGCCGTAACCCCGCAGGTCAGGACAGATCACCGTGTGCTCGTCGCAGAGCCGCTCGGCGACGTGTCGCCACATCAGGTGGGTCTGGGGAAAACCGTGCAACAGCACGACCGGGCTGCCACTGCCGCCGACGGCTGCAGCCAGCTCCACACCGTCCGCACTGGGCAGACGCACGTGATCGAAGCCGGGAATGGTGAGCGTCATGAGGGACCACCCCTTTCGGGTCGGGGACTTGACCGGATCAGCTTGCGCGACTGCGATCAGCAGCCGATCAGTACGGTTGGGCGCAACCGGCCCCCGGCACGGAGGATGGGGGCATGCAAATCGACGTGCTCGGTGCGGTGCGGGCCCTCCGCGACGACGGCAGCCCGGTTGACCTGGGCGGACCCCGCCATCGTGAGGTACTCGCCCGGCTCGTCGCAGCCGAAGGACGGATGGTCACCACCGACACCCTTGTCGATGACCTGTGGACCGATCCGCCGGCCCGGGCCGTGGGTGCTTTGCGTACGTTCGTCGCTGCGCTGCGCCGCGCGCTCGAACCCGACCGGCCGCCCCGCAATCCGCCGCGAGTCATCGTCACCGAAGGTCCCGGCTACGCACTGCGCCTGCCGCGCGATGACGTGGACGTCCATCGGTTCCAGGACACCCTGGCCCGAGCCCGCCGCAACCCCGACGCGGTGACCGACCTCAGCGCGGCACTCGCGATGTGGCGCGGACCCGCCTACGCCGATGTGACCGGCTCGGCCTGGGCGCAGCGCGAGCGGACCCGACTGGAGGAATTGAGGTTGGAGGGGGTGGAACTGCGCGCCCGCATCCTCCTCGATTCCGGCGAAGGGGCCGACCTCGTCGCCGAACTGGGTGCCCATGTCGCCGAACACCCGTGGCGCGAGCCGGCCTGGGAGCTGCTTGCCCGCGCGCTGTACCGCGCGGGCCGCCAGGCCGACGCACTGGCCGTCCTCCGCCGCGCCCGCACGATGCTCGTTGACCAGCTCGGACTCGACCCCAGTGCCGACCTTCAGCGCCTGGAGACGGACATCCTCAACGGGGCCGCTCCCCTGGAAGAAACACGTACCGCGTGGACCGGCCATGGTGTCCGGCTCGGCCCGCGCACCACCATGGACCTGGCCCGCACCCTCGCGCTGGCGGGGGGCGACGCCCTCGTCCACTCTCGGCGCGACCGCCTCACCGCAATCCACGCGGCGGAGCGCACAGGAGACCTCTCTCTGACCGCCAGAACCATCGGCGCCTACGACGTACCCGCCCTCTGGAGCCGGGCCGACGACCCCGAGCAGTCCCGCGCCGTCGTCGCTGCTGCCGAGCGCACGCTCACCGCGCTTGGCCCAGAAGGCCCCGCCGATCTGCGCGTCCGCCTCCTGGCCACGGTCGCTGTCGAGAGCCGTAGCGCCGATCTGTCCAAACCCGAGCTGAAGCACGCGGAGCAGTCGGCGCGACAGGCAGAGGAGTTGGCACGGCACCTGGCCGATCCCGCCCTACTGGCCTTCGCCCTCAACGGGGTGTTCCTGCAGTCCTTCACCCGTCCCGGGCTCGCGGCGGCACGGGACAGGACCGGCGCGGAGATCCTCGACCTGGCCACCCGGCACGAGCTGCCGAACTTCGCCGTACTGGGCCGACTCGTCCGTCTGCAATCCGCCTCGGCCCTCGGCGACCTCGACGCCGCGACCTCGCACGCCCACGCAGCCGACCAGCTCGCGGCCACCACCGAGGCGCCCCTCGTCCCCGTCCTCACCGGCTGGTTCAGGGCCCGGGCAACAGCCGCCCGCAGCGCCGAACCCGGCGGACCGACCGCCGCCACGGCAGCAGCGCACTACCGCTCTGCCGAGGACGCCCTCCGCACGGCCGGAATGCCGGGGCTGCACCGCGGCCTGTTCCCGCTCGCCCTCCTGGGACTGCGCCTGCTGCACGACCGGCCGGCGCCCACCGACCTGCACCTCGGCTGGGGCCCCTACAGGCCCTGGACGCTACCCCTTGTACTGCTCGCCCAGGACAGCCGCGAGGAGGCCCGTACCGCCCTCGCTGCCGTGCCCGAACCACCGCGGGACCACATGCAGGAGGCCATGTGGTGCCTGACCGCCCGCGCCGCCGTACGCCTCGGCGAGCGCGAAATCGCCGCACGCTGTGTGGCTGCCCTGCGCGATGCCTCTGCAGAACACGCCGGCGCCGCGAGCGGCATGCTGACCCTGGGCCCGGTGGCGCGGTACCTGGCAGAGGCGGAGGCGTGCGCCGCAGTGGGGTGAGCGACCGCAATCCGCGCACCCCGAGCCCGTCCGCGCTCACCCCTCGGCCCCGTCGCGAGGGTCGGTCTGCTCCAGGGTGCCGACCTCGCACGCGTTTCAGCCGCCTCAAGGGGAGCGGTGGGGTTGGCCCGCGGGGGCGGCCGTGCCCGTGAGGTACCGGTCGAGCATCTCGCGGCGCTCAGCGATCTGCTGCTCTTGGCGGGCGAGTTCGTCGCGGACCTGCCGGACACGGGCCAGGAGTTGTGTGCACTCGCCCGCGGGCGGTGCCGGTTCGGTGCTGCAGGGAAGGATGTCCCGGATGATCTGAGAAGGCAGCCCCGCGCGGTAGAGGTCCTGGATGAAGGCGACCTGACGTACGGCGTCCTCACCGTACTCCCGGTATCCGTTGGAGCGACGGCGGCTGGAGAGCAGCCCTTGGGCCTCGTAGTACCGGAGCGAACGGGTGCTGGCCCCGGTGGCCTTGCTGAGTTCCCCAATGCGCACGCCGTCTCCTCCACCGATCCATGCTTGACATTCACGTCAATGTCAAAGTTTACGGTTCTGAGCATGAAGACGAAGGAACAGGCGAATTGGCGAACTGCGGTCGTGACCGGCGCCGCGACAGGCATCGGGGCCGCGATCACCGAGCGGCTGGCCGGGCAGGGCATGCACCTGGTCCTGGTCGCACGGGACGGCGCACGCCTGGAGGCGGAGGCCAAGCGACTGCACGCCGAGCACGGGGCCCAGGTGTCGACGCTCGCTCTGGACCTGTCGCACCAGGGTGCTCCTTCCCGGCTGGCCGAGTGGCTGGCGGATGCGGGAACCGAGGTCGACGTGCTGGTCAACAATGCCGGAGCCAGTCTGTTGGGACCGGTCGCCGACAGCGATCCCGCGCTGGTGCGGGGCCTGGTCGACCTCAATGCCGGCGCGGTGGCGGAGTTGACGGCGCTCTTGCTGCCCCCCATGGTCGCGCGAGGAAAAGGTGCGATCGTCAACATCGCGAGCACCGGTGCGTACGCGCCCGCTCCGTATGCGGCCGCCTACGCGGCCTCGAAGGCGTTCGTGCTGTCCTTCACCCAGGCGGTATGGGCCGAGACGAGGGCAACGGGAGTGCGGGTCGTGGCAGTCAGCCCCGGTCCGACCGACACGGCGATGAACACACGGCGCATGCCGGGCAAGCGCGGGCCCGGTTCCGTGGCGGACACCGTCATGTCCGCCCTGCGCGGCCGGGGCCCGGCGGTCGTGGACGGCCGTCTCAACACTGTCCAGGCCTTTGTCTTCGGTCACCTGCTGCCCGCGTCAGCGGCTGCACGTATCGCGGAGCGATCCCTGCGCAAGGCGGCGCTGGGCAGCTGAAGTCCCCCATCCGCCACGCCCCCATGACGTCCCATCAGGGAGCCGCCCGATAGTGGCAGACACCCCTACCAACAGCGCCTACGCGGCTCCGGGCGACAGCATCGGCATGAAAGTGTGCAGCGGACACGGCGACGACGCCCCGGCGCCCCATGCATGCATCTCCTACACCTTCACCAGCGTCGACGGCTAGGACGCGCCGCCGGCCCAGCAAGACCGTCACCTCGGTGCGGGCGAGGGCAGTGTGTTCGTCGGGCACTCGGCCAATGGCCGCGGGCGCAAGGTGATGGACCATCCCGGCGCCGGTGTGATCGCCGTGGATTTCGAAGTCCTCACGCCACTCCAAGACCCGGACCAACGGTTGATGATCTGCCGCCCCGCGGACGCCGCGAGCCGGTCGGCATTGGACAGGCTGTACGCACGGTGAGGTCGAACCGCGACAGCGGATTTGGACCCCCTTCACCCTCGGGGCCGAGGAACTGCCGCACCGGCTGGCCATGGCACCCATGACCCGCGGCCGCTCCCAGGCGGACGGCACACCCAGCGACCTCGACGTCGAGTACGACCGGCAGCGGGCCTCGATGGCCTGATCATCACCGACGGCACCAACCCTCCGACGATAGCCAGGGCTACCTGCTGACCCCGGGCATCTACACCGATGCCCACGTAGCCGGCCGGCACAAGATCACCGACGCCGTGCACGCCGAGGGCGGAGGACGGGGCGGTCCCGGGGATGGCGGTGGTGCATCGGTGGGGTGGTGAGGGCCGGCCCGCGGCGCGGCCGATTCGGATCACTTCTCCGCGTACGCCTCCGATCCCCCCGCCCTCCCCTCCACGCGATCGCCGCCTTTCTGAAAGTCCCTCAGAGCGGGCCGAACGAGGCCGCGAGCCGTTGGAGAACCTGCGGAATGCGATCCGGATGGAGGAAGAGACCTCACGGAGGACGACGAAACGCCGCCGGGGTCCTTCTCGACCTCCGGTGAACCGACGAACATGCCCCGTCATGGACATCTTGCTCGTCGCCAGCGCGTTCAACAGCCTGTCCCAGCGTGTGTACGCGGAACTGTCCGACGAAGGGCACCGGGTCGACGTCGTTCTCGCCTCGCACGGCGCCGAGGCGGTCCGGACCGCCGTACACGAAGTGCGTCCGGAACTGATCATCGCTCCGATGCTGAAGACAGCGCTGCCGGAAGACGTCTGGCAGGCGCACACCTGCCTCGTCGTACACCCGGGGCCGCCCGGCGACCGCGGCCCGTCCTCCCTGGACTGGGCCATCGCCAAGGATGTGCCCCAGTGGGGAGTGACCGTGCTCCAGGCCGAGGCGGGCATGGACGCGGGCGACGTGTGGGCGTCCCAGTCCTTCCCGATCGCGCCGGTCGGCAAGAGCGGCCTGTACCGCAACGAGGCCTCCGACGCCGCCGCGGCCGCTGTCCGGCTGGCCGTACGACGGTACGCCGAGGGGTCCTTCAAGCCGCAGGCGCAGAGCGATCCCTCGGTCCGTGTGGTCTGGCGCGACGTCTTCCGCCAGGAGCAGCGCAGGATCGACTGGGAGACCGACGACACCGATACGGTGCTGCGCAAGCTCCGCGGGGCCGACTCTCAGCCGGGCGTCCTGGACGAACTCCTCGGCCACGAGGTGTTCCTGCACGGCGGGCATGCCGAGGACCGGCTACGCGGCCACCCCGGGGAACTGCTCGCGACGCGCGCCGGGGCGCTCTGCCGGGCCACCCGGGACGGCGCGGTGTGGATTCCGGAGCTCAGGCCCCGCAAGAACTCCGGCGACCCGGCGCCGTTTCGCCGTCCCGCGGCCTCCGTGCTGGCCGCCTTCTCCGCTCCGCGGCTGCCCGAGATCGCGGCCCCGCTCGAGCTGCCTACCGGCCGCACCACCTGGGCCGACATCCGGTACCGGCAGCACGGTGACGCCGGGTTCCTGACTTTCTCCTTCCCCGGCGGGGCCATGAGCACCGGCCACTGCCGCAGGCTGCTCGCCGCCTACCGGTACGCGCTCACCCGCCCCACCCGGGTGCTGGTGCTCGGCGGGTCCCGCGACTTCTTCTCCAACGGCATCCACTTGAACGTCATCGAGTCGGCCGCCGACCCCGCGGGCGAGTCCTGGTCCAACCTCAACGCCATGGACGACCTGGTCGAGGCGGTCCTGCGCACCACCAACCGCCTCGTGGTGGCGGCACTCGGCGGCAACGCGGCGGCCGGCGGCGTCATGCTCGCCCTGGCCGCCGACCAGGTGTGGTGCCGCACCGGCACCGTGCTCAATCCGCACTACCGGCGGATGGGTCTGTACGGGTCGGAGTTCTGGACGTACACGCTGCCGCGCCGCGTCGGAGCCGAGACCGCCCGGCGGCTGACGACAGAGGCTCTGCCGGTGAGCGCCGCCACCGCCGCGCAGCTCGGGATGGTGGACCGTCTGGTGCCGGCCTCAGCCCAGGAGTTCACCGTCGAGGTCGAGAACCTGGCGATCGCGCTCGCCGATGACCCGGACCTCGCGCGGCATATCACCGCGAAGGCAGCGGCCCGCACGGCGGACGAGGAACAACGACCCCTCGCCGACTACCGGCGGGCCGAACTCGCCCGTATGCGCGCCATCTTCTTCGATCCGCACGCCCCGTACCACGCCCTGCGCTCGGCGTTCGTCCGCAGGCTGCCGGGCAGCTCGGCCCGGCCCCTGTCCGCGGTGGGCGACCCGATCGCCGGGGGTGACCTGTGACAAGGCCCGCAACCCGCCTGCTGGTGGCGGGCGTCGGCAACATCTTCCTCGCGGACGACGCCTTCGGCCCCGAGGTGATCCGCGCCCTGGACCGGCGACCGCTGCCCGCCGACGTACGGGTGCGGGACTTCGGCATCCGTGGGATGGATCTCGCCTACGAACTGCTGGACGGCTACGACACAGCCGTCCTCGTCGACGCGGCCGCGCGGGGCCACCGGCCGGGCACCCTGTCGCTGATCGAGCCGGACCTCCCGGACGCCGGCACGGACGCCGCTCCGCCGGAAGCACACGGCATGGATCCGGCGAAGGTGCTGGCCCTGGCCGCCCACCTCGGCGACAAGCCGCTGCCACGCGTCCTCGTCCTGGCCTGCGAGCCCGAGGTACGGCCGCACGGAGACGAGGACATCGCCCCGGGCATCAGCGCGACGGTCCGCGACGCGGTCGAACGGGCCGTCACGGCTCTGCACACCATGGTTCCGGTGCTGCTCGCCGACCCCGCGGCCACGCCCCCGTTGAGCCGCCCGGACGAATCCACCGGCCCGTCCGCGGCCGGGCTCCCGCAGCCGGTGCCCGGCGGCGTCGAGGATCGGTGACGCACCGACACCCGGTCACTCCCCCACACCGACCGCGAGGAGCACAGCCCATGTGCGAGTCCATGGAGGATGTCACCCAGGCCGTTCTGGCGAAGAACGACGGACTGGCCGCGAGCCTGCGCGAGGAACTGACCCGGCGCGGGGCAGCCGTGGTCAACCTCCTGTCCAGCCCGGGCAGCGGAAAGACCGAATTGCTCGGACGGGTGCTGGCCCTGGCGGTGGAGCGGCGCATTCCGGTGGCCGCTCTCACCGCCGACCTCGCGACCGAGAACGACGCCAAGCGGCTCGCCCGGTCGGGAGCACCGGTGAAACAGCTGCTGACCGACGGGCTGTGCCATCTGGAGGCCCGGCAGCTGAGCACCCATGTGCACGACTGGCTGCCCGAGGACACCGCGGTGCTGTTCGTCGAGAACGTCGGCAATCTCGTCTGTCCTGCCTCCTACGACCTCGGTGAGAGCCTTCGCATCGTCCTCATGGCGGTGACGGAGGGGGAGGACAAGCCGCTGAAGTACCCCACGGCCTTCGGCTCCGCCCATCTTGTCGTGCTCACCAAGGCCGATCTGGCCGAGGCCGCCGGTTTCGACGAGGCCGCCTTCGTCGCTCATCTGCAGCGGGTCAACCCCGGGGTCGAGGTCGTACGGTCCTGCGCCCGTGACGGCGACGGCGTGGGCACCCTGCTGGAACGGGTGCTGGCCGCGCGGGACGGGGCTCCCCCGCACCGTCCGCCCCTCGCGCCACACCCCCACCAGCACGTGCAGAAAGGCCCCGGCCTCGCAGCCGGCCGTCTCTCGTGACAGCGCCCGCCACGCAGGCGGTGCGCTGCCGTGTCACCGTGCGCGGCACCGTCCAGGGCGTGGGCTTCCGACCGTTCGTGCACCGCCTGGCGACCGAACTCGCTCTGTCCGGGTTCGTGAGCAACACGGCGAGCGGTGTCCTCATCGAGGTGGAGGGCCCGCCGGAGGGCGTCGCTGGTTTCTGTGACCGGCTCGCCACCGAGCCCCCGCCGCTGGCCACCGTCACCGGCGTGGGCGTCGAGGACCTGCCTGCCACCGGCACCGACGGCTCCTTCACCATCCGAGCGACCGAACGCTCCCCGGGCCGCACCCAACTCCCGCCCGACACCGCGACCTGCGCCGACTGCCTGCGCGAACTGGCCGATCCGGCCGATCGCCGCCACCGGCACCCGTTCGTCACATGCACCCACTGCGGCCCCCGCTTCACGATCGCCACCGGGATGCCGTACGACCGGGCGCTCACGACGATGGCCGACTTCCCGATGTGCCCCGCCTGCGCCCGGGAGTACGGCGACCCCGCCGACCGCCGCTTCCACGCCCAGCCCGTCGCCTGCACGGACTGCGGCCCCCGGCTGCGCCTGGTGCCCGCGGCCGGTAGCGGGCTGCGACCCGCGCGGGACGCCGACGCCCTGGCGGCGGCCCGGGCTCTGCTGGCCGCCGGACGGATCCTCGCCGTCAAGGGCCTCGGCGGTTATCACCTGGCCTGCGACGCCGCCGACGCACGGGCCGTCGACACGCTGCGCACCCGGAAGGAGCGTGGCGGCAAGCCGTTCGCGGTGATGTGCGCGGACCTCGACACCGTGCGGTCGATCGCCGAGGTCTCCGCCGCCGAGCGGACGGCTCTCACCGGTCCCCGCCGGCCCATCGTCCTGCTGCGTCGGCGGCCGGAGTTCGCGGGTCTCCCACTCGCTTCCGGAGTGTGCCCGGGCAGCCCCCACCTCGGCGTGATGCTGCCCTACACACCCGTGCACACGCTGCTGCTCGGGCTGCCCGGGGACCCGCCGGGTCCCCGTGTGCTGGTCATGACGAGCGGCAACCGCTCGGGCGAACCGATCGTCACGGACGACGAGGAGGCGCTGACCCAGCTGGACGGCCTGGCCGACGCCTGGCTCGCCCATGACCGGGTCATCGCCTCCCCGTGCGACGACTCGCTGCTGCGGGTGCGCGCCGACGGCACCGAGCAAGTGCTGCGCCGCTCCCGCGGGTACGTGCCGCGCCCGCTGCGTCTGCCGGTGGCCGTGCGGCCCGCGCTCGCGGTGGGCGGCGACCTCAAGAACGCGCTGTGCGTCGGCGAGGGCGACCAGGCCTGGCTCGGCCCGCACATCGGCGACATGGGCGACCTGACCACGCTGGAGGCCGCCCAACGGGCGGAGGGACACATGCGGCGGCTGAGCGGCGTCACCCCCGAGCTCGTCGCCGCCGACCGGCACCCCGGCTACCACTCCTCCCGCTGGGCCCGCCGCCGCGCCGCCCAACTTCCCCTGCCCGCACCGGTGTTCGTCCAGCACCACCACGCGCACATCGCCTCGACGATGGCCGAGCACGGCCTCGACGGCACCACACCCGTGATCGGCGTCGCCTTCGACGGCACGGGCTACGGCGACGACGGCACCGTCTGGGGCGGCGAGATCCTGCTCGCCGACTACACGGGGGCCCGGCGCCTCGCCCACCTCTCCCCCGCGCCGCTGCCCGGCGGCGACGCGGGGGTGGCCAACCCGTGCCGTCTGGCCCTGGCCCGGTTGTGGGCCGCGGGAGTGCCGTGGGACTCCGACCTGCCCTGCGTCGCCGCCTGCTCGCCCACCGAACTCGCCGTTCTGAAAGCGCAGTTGACGCGCGAAGTGGCCTGCGTGGCGACCTCCAGCATGGGACGGCTCTTCGACGCGGTGTCGTCCCTGGTGGGTGTGTGCCACCGCGCGGGATACGAGGCCCAGGCCGCCCTGGAACTGGAAGCCGCGGCCGCTTCGGCGGGGAACGCCGACACCTCGGCGTACGCCTTCGGCATCGCCTCCGGCACGTGCGACCCGGCACCCGTGCTCGGCGCGCTGGTCGCCGACCTGCGGCGTGGCGCACCGGTGCCCCTGCTCGCGGCGCGTTTCCACCGCGGTGTGGCGCGGGCCGTGGCGGAGATCTGCCGACGGGCGCGACGAGACACCGGTGCGGCCACCGTGGCGCTCAGCGGCGGGGTCTTTGCCAACGCGCTGCTGGAGGAGGAGTGCACGCGGCTTCTCGCCCAGGACGGCTTCGCGGTGCTGCGGCACGGCGAAGTTCCCCCGAACGACGGCGGTTTGGCCCTTGGACAACTCGTGGTCGCGGCGCACGAACGACAAGAGGAGTGACCCATGTGTTTGGCAGTGCCCGGCAAGGTCGTCTCGATCGACGACAGTGCCGACCCGCTCACCGGGCTGATCGACTTCGGCGGTGTGCAGAAGCAGGCGTGCCTGGAGTACGTGTCGGACGTACGGGTGGGTGAGTACGTCATCGTCCACGTCGGGTTCGCGCTCCAGCGCCTGGACGAGGAATCGGCCCTGGCCTCCCTGAAGCTCTTCGAGGAACTGGGGCTGCTGCAGGAGGAGTTCGGTGACGCCTGGGAGCAGGCGGCGAAGGAGGCGGGTACCGCGTGAAGTACATCGACGAGTTCAACGACCCTGCTCTGGCCCGGCGGCTGCTGGAGGAGATCCGCGCGACCGTCACCCGGCCATGGGCCCTGATGGAGGTCTGCGGTGGCCAGACCCACTCCATCATCCGGCACGGCATCGACCAACTCCTGCCCGAACAAGTGGAGTTGATCCACGGGCCCGGCTGTCCGGTGTGCGTCACCCCGCTGGAGGTCATCGACAAGGCGCTGGAGATCGCCTCGCGTCCCGAGGTGATCTTCTGCTCCTTCGGTGACATGCTCCGGGTACCGGGCACCGGCCGGGACCTGTTCCGCGTCAAGGGCGAGGGCGGCGACGTACGGGTGGTGTACTCACCGCTCGACGCCCTGGAGCTGGCCCGCCGCAACCCGGACCGGGAAGTGGTCTTCTTCGCCATCGGCTTCGAGACCACGGCCCCCGCCAACGCGATGGCCGTGCACCAAGCCCGCCGCCTGGGCCTGACCAACTTCAGCCTCCTGGTGTCGCACGTACGGGTGCCCCCGGCCGTCGAGGCCATCATGACGGCCCCCTCCTGCCGGGTGCAGGGCTTCCTCGCCGCCGGGCACGTGTGCAGCGTGATGGGCACGGCCGAGTACCCGCGGCTCGCCGAGCGGTTCGGCGTACCGCTCGTGGTGACCGGCTTCGAGCCGCTGGACATCCTCGAGGGCATCCGCCGGGCGGTGCGCCAGCTCGAGCGCGGGGAGCATCGGGTGGAGAACGCCTACCCGCGTGCCGTACGCGAGGACGGCAACCCGGCCGCCGTACGCATGATCGAGGAGGTGTTCGAGGTCACCGACCGCAACTGGCGCGGCATCGGGCCCATCCCCGCCAGTGGCTGGCGGCTGACCGAGGCGTTTCGCGCGTTCGACGCCGAGCACCGCTTCCAGGTCACCGACATCCGCACCGAGGAACCCGCCGAGTGCCGCGCCGGCGAGGTGCTCCAAGGGCTGATCAAGCCGACCGAGTGCGCCGCTTTCGGCACCAGCTGCACCCCGCGCACTCCGCTCGGCGCCACCATGGTCTCCAGCGAGGGCGCCTGCGCGGCGTACTACCTGTACCGCCGGATGAACGCCGGAACACCGCAGGCCACCGGGGCCGCGGACAAGGAGATGAACCCCGTTGGCTGAACTCGCCGAAGCCGTCGACCCCGCGAACTGGACCTGCCCGGCCCCCCTGCGCGACCAGCCCGTCGTGGTCATGGGACACGGCGGAGGCGGGGCGCTGTCGGCGGAGCTGATGGAGCAGGTCTTCGCCCCCGCCTACGGCAACCCCACGCTCGCCGCGCTCGCCGACTCCGCCGTCCTGGAACTGGGCGGCACAAGGCTGGCCTTCTCCACCGACTCCTACGTGGTCCGACCGCTGTTCTTCCCCGGCGGCAGTCTCGGTGACCTCGCGGTCAACGGCACCGTCAACGACCTCGCGATGAGCGGAGCCCGGCCCGCCTACCTGTCGGCCGCCTTCGTGCTGGAAGAGGGCGTGGAGCTGACCGTCGTCGAACGGATCGCGCGCGCCATGGGTGCGGCGGCCGAGGCGGCGGGGGTCACCATCGCCACCGGCGACACCAAGGTGGTGGAGTCCGGGCACGGCGACGGCGTGTACGTGAACACCGCCGGGGTGGGGCTGGTCCCCGACGGGGTGGACATCCGCCCCCAGCGGGCGCGGCCCGGTGACGCCGTCATCGTCAGTGGGCCGATCGGCCTGCACGGAGTGGCGATCATGAGCGTCCGAGAGGGGCTGGAGTTCGGCGTCGAGCTGGCCAGCGACACCGCGCCCCTGGCTGACCTGGTGGCGTCCATGCTGGCGGTCACCCCGGACATCCATGTCCTGCGCGACCCCACCCGCGGAGGTCTGGCCGCGTCCCTCAACGAGATCGCCCGCGCCTCCGGAACCGGCGTCCGGCTGCGGGAGCGTGCCATTCCGGTGCCGGACGCGGTGGCGAACGCCTGCGGCTTCCTCGGGCTCGACCCCCTCTACGTCGCCAACGAAGGCCGGCTGGTGGCCTTCGTACCCCCTGCGGAAGCGGAGGAGGTCCTCGCGGCGATGCGTGCCCACCCGCAGGGCGCCGGGGCCGCGCTGATCGGTGAGTGCGTCGCCGACCACCCCGGCATGGTCGTGGTCGCGACGGGACTCGGCGGCACCCGGGTGGTGGACCTGCCGCTCGGTGAGCAGTTGCCGCGCATCTGCTGACCCAGGACGCCAGCGGGGGCCCGCCGACCCGCAAGGGGTCGGCGGGCCCCCGCTGGTGTCAGCGCCGGGCCTCGATCCCGGTGATCTCCAGTTCCCGGCCGCTGCGCAGTTCGGTGGAGGGCCGGTCGCAGCGCGGGCACCAGAAGAACGGGGGCATGCCCACCGGGAACTCCTCGGCGCACGGGCCGCAGTAGGCCTGCGCGGGGACCTGCTCGACCACGAGCCGGGCGGCGGCGAGGGCCGTGCCGTCGCGGGCCACCTCGAAGGCGAAGTCCAAAGCGTCGGGAACGACTCCCGACAGCTCGCCCACCCGGACGGTCACCGCCGAGACGGAGTCCGTCCCGTCCGCCCGGGCCAGTTCGTCGGCCCGCTCGATGATCGCGGTCGCGATCGACAGCTCGTGCACAGCCGGCTCACGGATACCGGTGGCCCGCGCGCAAGCCGCCGGCCATCCGGTAGATCCGCAACTCGCGCCGCAGACTCGGGAACTCGCGGATGACCATCGCCAGGGCCACGGCCCCGGCCAGGGCGGCCTCGGCCATCAGCAACCGACGTCCCGACGTCCCGTCCTGTGCGCGCTCTCTTCGTTGGACCTTCATTCCGGCTCCCTGCTGTTCCTCATCCCGGCGGGATGTTCGGCATGACGTCCAGCAGGGCGTCGTGCCGCTTCCAATGGATCCCGGTGGAGCGGCGCGCGTCGGCGGTGCCGTCCTCGTGATGCCCGGTCTGGTGGCCGTACGGCCCTGCGTTGCCCTGGTGCATACCGCGCACGTGCCCGTTCGAGTCGGGCTTGGCCTGGGGTCGGCCGACTCTGATGCTGCCCATGGGTGCTCTCCTTCCTCGCCTCCGTGCCGCGGAGTGCGGGCTCATGGCCGTTCGGTGAGGTCGTCGAAGAACCGATCGACGGCGGGCCAGATCCGGCCGCCGCCGGACAGGCCCCGCCATTCCCGGCGTACGACGGCGACCATCCGGTAGCAGTCGTCGACGGGGACGATCCAGTGGTGGTCGTTGCCGTGGACGGTGTTCACGAGCAGCGCCTCCACGTCGGGTTCCACGGAGGCGAGCTGCGGTGACGCGGCGGCCAGCCGCTGCCAGGCCTCCGCATCGACTTCCCACCGCATGGCCCCGGCCGGGCTGGGACCCTCGGCGGTGACCGTGCCGTCGGCCCGGGGCACGAAGAAGACCAGGCCGACCGGCACGCCCAGGACATCAGTGTCCACCCGGGGCAGGCGGATCCGCCTGCGGGGCACGAGCCGGTAGCGTCCCTGCTCGGCACTCCCGTCGGCGAACAGCACCGAGCACGGGCCGCAGGCGCAGCACACCTGCTCGTCCCCGGTGTCGTAGAGGTGAGGGTGCTCGTCGGGCACGGGCGCGGCGCACAGGTCACACCGCTCCGCCTCGGGCTCCGCCGTGCGGTCGGCCGAGGAGCGGATGAGGCGGGCCAGGGCGCCGTCCGTGGTCACGGTGCGCCTCGGTGGGTGAGCGTGGTCAGCGGCACGAAGGCCGGGGGCGCCGTGGTCGGCTCCGGTTCCACCCCCGTCAGCTCCGGGGCGACGGCGAGCACCGCCTCGCGGACCGCGGCGGTCACGTCGCTCGTTCCGCCGCCGCATCCGGAGCCGCAGCCGCCACCGGCCGTCAGCCGCACGCGGCCCACCCCTCCGTCCACGCCGGCCCACTCCACGTCGCCGCCGCGTTCCCGGACGGCCGGCCGCAGCCGCTCGACCGCGCGGGCCGCCCGCTGCTCGACGGGCTCCGGGTGGACCCCGTGCAGCACCAGGAGGTGACCCAGCAACTCGTCGTCGGCCAGCCGTTCGGACAGCTGCGAGTCCGCGTGGTCCATCACCCGGGCCAGTGCCTCGCCGTAGACCTCGGTGAGCAGCCGTACCGCCTCGATCGCGGAGCGGGTGGTCGGGCCGGGAGCGGACTCGATGCCCTCCAGGACCTGGTCGAGACGGGCGAGCCGGGACTCCACGGCCGGGTCGGCGAGGCGTTCGGCGGCGATGGCGTCATCCATGGTTCGCCCCGTAGGTCGGCGAGTGCAGGGTGGTCAGCGTCTTGCCCTTGCCGACGTACATGTGCACTCCGCACGGCAGACAGGGGTCGAAGCTGCGGACGGTGCGCATGATGTCGACGCCCTTGAAGTCGTCGGGCCCGTTCTCCTCGAAGATCGGCTGGCCCTGCACGGCGTCCTCGTACGGGCCGGGGGTGCCGAACTTGTCGCGGGGACTGGCGTTCCACGGCGTGGGCGGGTACGGGTGGTAGTTGGCGATCTTCTTGTCCTTGATCACCAGGTGGTGGGAGAGGACACCACGCACCGCCTCGTGGAAGCCGCAACCGATCGCCTCGTCGGGCACCTCGAAGTTCTCGAACACCTTGGTGTCGCCGGCGCGCACGAGGCCCATGGCCTCTTCGAGGAACTGCAGGGCCATGGCGGCCGCGTAGGCGACGAAGTACGGCCGGGCGCGGTCCCGTTCGATGGTGTTGCTCCACTTCGGGATGCGCCACTCCAGGGTCGTCTCCGGCAGCGACTCGCCCTTGGGCAGCGAGATGCGCACGCTGTTGCCGGTGGCCTTGACGTACGGGGTGTCGACCAGGCCGCTCAGCGCGGTGGACCAGAGGCGGGCGAGGGGGCCGCCGCCGGTGTCGAGGGCGAGGTGGTCGCCGCTGCGCCGGTCGTACCAGCGCGGGCTCATCACCCAGCTGTACTTGTCGTCGAAGTCGCGCTTCTGCGGCACGGGGACGGTGGTCTGGTTCCAGGGGTGGCGCATGTCGACGGGGTTGCCGAGCGGGTCGTGGGTGACGAAGGGCTTCTCGTTGACCCAGTCCTCGTAGTAGGAGCTGCCCAGCATGATGCGCAGTCCGAGGTTGATGTCGACGAGGTTGTTGGTGACCAGTTCGCCGTCGACGACGATACCGGGGGTGACGTACATCGCCTTGCCCCAGGTGTTCATGTTCTCGTAGCGGTAGTCGACGACATCGGGGTCCTGGAAGGCGCCCCAGCAGCCCAGCAGGATTCGGCGGCGGCCGACCTCCTCGTAGCCGGGCAGCGCCTCGTAGAAGAAGTCGAAGACGTCGTCGTTCATGGCGACGGCCTTCTTGACGAAGTCGATGACCCGCATGAGCCGGCTGAGGTAGTCGGTGAAGACGGTCGGCTGGGGCAGTGTGCCGACGCCGCCGGGGTACAGCGTGGACGGGTGGACGTGCCGCCCCTCCATCAGGCAGAACATCTCGCGGGTGACCCGGCTGACCTTCAGGGCCTCCTTGTAGACCTCGCCCTCGAAGGGGTTGAAGGCCTTCATGATGTCGGCGATGGTGCGGTAGCCGTGGATGTCGCCGCGGGGGGCGTCCGTGCGCTCGGCGCGGGCCAGTACGCCGGGGTTGGTGGCCTTGACCATGGCCTCGCAGAAGTCCACGAACACCAGGTTGTCCTGGAAGATCGTGTGGTCGAACATGTACTCGGCCGCTTCGCCGAGGTTGACGATGTGCTCGGCGAGCCGCGGCGGCTTGACCCCGTAGGCCATCTGCTGGGCGTAGTCGGAGCAGGTGGTGTGGTTGTCGCCGCAGATGCCGCAGATGCGAGAGGTGATGAAGCCCGCGTCGCGCGGGTCCTTGCCCTTCATGAACACCGAGTAGCCGCGGAACAGCGACGACGTGCTGTGGCACTCCACGACTTCCCTGTTGGCGAAGTCGATCTTCGTGTAGATGCCCAGATTGCCGATGATGCGGGTGATCGGGTCCCAGGACATGTCCACGAGCTGCGGCGGCTTGCGTCCCGTGGGCCGGGACTCGGTTGTGGTCATCGCTGTTACTGCCCCTTGCTGTCGGTGTTCGGTCGCTGGTGGGATGGGTCTCGCGCGTGGTCAGGGCCGCCAGTGGGGGTCGTAACCGCTGGTCAGCTTCCGCTTGTTGTGGCGCCACTTGGGTTCGTGGTTCACCAGCTCGTTGGTGAAGCCGCGCAGGCGGCGGATGACGGCGCCGTACGGTTTGACGATCATGGAGGACAGCGTTCCGCCGGGCGGCTCGTCCATGAACGGCATGAACGCGTCGGGGAAGCCGGGCATCGTGCAGCCGATGCAGATGCCGCCGACGTTCGGGCAACCGCCGATGCCGGCCATCCAGCCGCGCTTGGGGACGTTGCAGTTGACGACCGGGCCCCAACAGCCGGTCTTCACCAGGCACTTGGGTGAGTTGTAGTCCTTGGCGAAGGTGCCCTGCTCGTAGTACGAGCCGCGGTCGCAGCCCTCGTGGACCGTCTTTCCGAACAGCCATTGCGGACGCAGCATGTGGTCCAGCGGGGGTGGCGGAGCGGAGCCGGCGGCGTGGTAGAGGACCCAGATCAGGGTCTCCATGAAGTTCTCGGGCTGGATCGGGCAGCCGGGGACGTTCACGACGGGCAGGGCGCCCTGGGACCTGAAGTCCCAGCCCAGGTAGTCCGCCAGACCCATGCAGCCGGTCGGGTTTCCGGCCATCGCGTGGATGCCGCCGAAGGTGGCACAGGTGCCGGCGGCCACCACCGCCCATGCCTTGGGGGCGAGTTGGTCGATCCACCAGTTCAGGGTCTGCGGCTCACCGGTCTCGGGGTCGTTGCCGAACGACGTCCAGTAGCCGTCGCCCTCGATGATGTTCTGGTTGGGAATCGAGCCCTCGATGACGAGGATGAAGGGGGCCAGCTCACCGCGAGCGGCCGCCCGGTAGGGGGCGAGGAAGTCCTCGCCGCCCAGGCTCGGGGAGAGCACCTTGTTGACCAGGTTCACCTTCGGCAGGCCCGGGATCAGGCCGAGCACCAGGTCCTCGATGGAGGGCTGGTCGGCGGCCGTCAGGGAGACGGTGTCGCCGTCGCAGCTCATGCCCTCGGAGATCCAGAGGATGTGGATCTCGTCGAAGCCCTGCCGGTCCTCGGCGCGGTCGGGTTCGCCGCTGACCTCGGTGGTACTGCTGTGGGTTGTCATGTCAACGGCCTCCGCTGCGGGGGGTGTCGGAGTCGGTCGAACCGAGTGGTTCCAGTTCGTCGGGGCGGAAGTAGTGGAAACGGCCGTACCAGGTGTGCAGTTCGGCCGCAGGATCGTCTTCGAGGGTGACGGCGAGGTGCACGCTGCCGTCCACGTCGTGGAAGACGGCGGCCACCTCGGCGGTCCGTCCGGCCAGGAACATGTCCTGGGCGTCGGCGCCCCGTCGCCGAGGCCGAAGCCTGACACGGCTGCCCCCGGCCAGCGGTACGCCGTCGACGAGCACCGTGTCGGTCGACGGGGACAGACCGTCGTCGGCGCCCTCCTGCCACCAGGCGGTGCGTTCGGCGGGTGGGGCGGACGGGGTCGGCGGGGTGGCCGGGGACAGGGAGCGGATGGCTCCGTGCAGCCGTTCGAAGACCTCGGGGGGCATGGTGTCGACGCGGTCGAGGATCGCGGCGGCCCGCGGATCGGTGGCGCGTGCCTCGCGCTTCTCCTCGTCGGTCAGCAACATCGTGCGCAGGGTGAGGATCTCGTCGATCTCCCCCGCGTCGTGCAGGTCGCCCGGACTCTCCGGGGCCACCTGCGGGTGGTCGGGCAGGATGATCGGCGAGGCCAGCAGGACATGCCCGACGGCGCCTGTGCCGGCAGGTGAATCGCTCTTTGCGGGTTCGCCGCCGAGGACGGGGAACGTGAATTCGTTGCGGCACGCGTCCGCATGACCGCGCAGGTCCTCGGGCGGGTCGATCAGGGAGACGAACTCGACGCCTTCGCCGCCGATGAAGGTGTGGGTGGCGATGAGGGCGCGGCGCAGTGCCTCGTCGCGCGGGACCCGCCGACCGGGCGTGGGCCCGGTGTTCACGGTGCGCACCCGAAGCCGGAAAAGGTTCTGCCCGAGCCTCTCGACGCCGACGGTGGTGCTCGCCCGTACCTCCTCGCGACGGCGCACCACCCGCCCGGTGTCCTGCTGCAGTCCCTCGACGTCGAGGCTGGCCACGGCTCCCGTCGGAACAGTGCGTTCGCCTTGAAGAAGGTCGTCCACCGGGACAGCGATGTCGACTTCGCACGGCACCGCCTCGTCGAAGGTCAGATGCATCGTGCCGTCATCGGTCAGCAGCGACTCGACGGCGCGATGGCCACCATCGCGGTCGGCCCTCTCCACCTGTTTGCGCTGCATCTGCAGATATCGAAGCCTCACCCGCAGGAGCGCGTCGGGCCGCCGGATCCTCAATAGACACTCGGCCTGCTGGTACCAGGAGTCGGCGGAGCCGGACACCCCGGGAACGACCGGTCCGTCCTCCTCCACCCAGTCCCGCGGGAACAACACCCCGAACTGCCAGCGGACGCGGTTCTTGGCCGACGACCGCCGGTACGGATACAGGAGATAGCCCTCGTAGAGGACGGCGTCGGCCACAGCGCCCAACTGTTCGAAGGCGCTCAGGGACTGGTCGGCAGGCGGGTCTCCGGCGCCCGTAGTGACAGCGGACGCCATGACGCCCTCGCCCGATCCGTCCGACATCGCGCCTCCTCGTCACCGCGTGTACGCCCATGCCTGCCACCACCGTCACATCGCTCACGCACCCTCGCCTCCTACGGCGCAGCATGGTTGCGCCATTCGAGCGATTACTCTCGAGGGCCGGGCGTGGTCGGCGTCGCGTCCGCACGGGTCGTGAGGGCCTGTCCGGCCGGCGGTGCAGCTCAGGTGGTGTGAGTGAGCGACGGCTCAAGGAGAGTCGGCCGTCGTGGGCGACGTCGAGCGAAGGGACGGCGGGCCGGCGCATGGTCCGACGTCTGCGTCGTTGGGCGGCGAAGAGGACGAACCCGCCGACGATGCCGCCTGGACATCGATGTCACTCCGCTACGCGGCGACGAGCCAGCGACAGAAGGTTTTCGCAGACCGCGTGAGCCCATGTGTCCACGAGTCGAGAGCCGCCACTTCGCCGCCGACCTGGTTGGGCGTCACCGTCAGGTCTCCGTCGGCTCCTGATCTTCGCGTTCCTGCTCCTGCGCCCAGATCGCCGCCCATTCGTCGAGCGGACGGAGGGCGTGACCGAGAGCCGTTCCCAGCCGAGTGAGCTCGTAGCCATCGGCCGAAGGGGCGATGATCCCGCTCGATGCGAGTTCGCGGAGCCGCTGGTAGAGGACGCTGGATGACATGCCATCGCACCGTGCCAGCAGTGCGCGGGCGCCGAGCGGGCCCGAACGAAGCTCCCAGAGAATCCGCAGTGCCCACCGGCGGCCGAACAGGTCCATCGCGGCCATGATCGGTCGGCCGGTCGCCGATCCACGAACCGGCTTTCCTGGGCGCGGCGTTGGCATGCGTCTCCTTGCGTTTCGCTATTCGAAACACTAACATCCACCTGGCGTTTCTAATTTCGAAACGAGCTCGAGGGAGAGCCGATGTCGCGGATAGCCCCGCTCGAACCGCCCTATACCGACCAGGCCAGCGCACTGCTCGCGCGCATGATGCCCGGAGAGACCCCACCGATCGGGCTGTTCCGGATGTTCGCCAGAAACCTCCCGATGGCCGGCGCCCTGCACGAGTGGGGCCGCTACCAGTTGAGCCGGCAGCTGACGCTGACCATGCGGGAACGCGAGATCGTCATCGCCCGAACGTGCGCACTGTGCGGCTGCGAGTACGAGTGGGGCGTGCACATGTTGACCTTCGCCGAGCGAGTCGGCCTCACTCACGAACAGGCGACTTCGCTGGTGCACGGCGGTCCCGCCGACGAATGCTGGACATCCGAGCCGGAACGGCTGCTCCTTCTCGCAGTCGACATGCTGCATGAACGTTCCGACGTCGATGACGCGCTGTGGACACGGCTCACCTCGGTCTTCGACGAGCTCCAACTGCTCGACCTGCTCCTGCTGAGCGGGTGGTACCACGCCGTCAGCTTCGCCGCCCGCACTGCTCGCATACCGCACGAACCCGGCGCACCACGCTTCGCCGACTTCCCACCCCGCACTCGATGACGCGCCCTACCCGGCCTGCCGGCCACGACGACCTGCCCGTCACGACCGTCCATGCATGCCTGCCTGAGGGGCGTGGAGGCAGCCCGACGGCGGTCGCGGACGAGACGTCCTGGAGGCGGGCCGGCAGGCCGTCAACCAATGGCGAGCGCCGCCTCGTGCCTGCCCTGGTTGGCGCCTCGCACGCCGTCTACCTGTCGGATGACCGCGATCCGGCAGACAGGAAGGGGAATGGACAGCCCGTCCTCCGGGTGCGCTTCTTCACCCCCACGACGGAACTGCCCGCGAGCTGGAACCCCCGTCATGGCCGATCCCGTCCGCCCAAGGCCCCCGTTTCCGTCTCCGACACGTCACCTCGTCGCCGAAGGCGCCCGGGGCGCCGAGGAGGACTTCGCCTGCACGCGAACCGGCAGCCGCGGATGGCAGATCCGAACCTGGCCGGATCAGCAAGCCCTCACTTGGCCGGTACTCCGACACCGGGACCGAGCAACCTGAGCGTCAATTCGAAGTCGCACATGTCCGAACACAGGAGGTTTCCATGGCCAAGGGCTACTGGGTCAGTGTCTACCCCGCCATTCCCGACCCTGAGAGGCTGACTGCCTACAACAAGCTGGCCGGCCCCGCCGTCCGAGCTGCGGGCGGGCGCGTCCTGTCCCGTGGCGGCCAAGTCGTCGCCCACGAGGCCGGAATCACGCAACGCGTCGTTCTGATCGAGTTCGACAGCTTTGAACAGGCCGTCGCGGCATACCAGAACGAGGCATACCAGATGGCGCTGGTTGCTCTCCCAGACGGCTTCGAGCGCGACTTCCGCATCATCGAAGGCATCGACTGACCGACGGGCTCAGTCATCGCTGTAATCAGCTGCAGGGCCCCAACGGCACTCCCCCGCACTTGGCGGGCGGTGCCCGGCCACACGAGCCATCGAACGCGACGAGGGCAAAGATGCTCAAACGCCAGATGTTCAGCCGCACAGGCGTCGCCCTCCTGCGCAAACGCGTCCTCCTGGCTTGACGGACCCAGGGGTCTCCCCAGAGCTCCGGTTGTGAGTCACGAATGCGCTGTCGCCTGCACCGCCTCTTGCTCCCACTGGTTGGGCCCGCTGGCTTCGGGCGCCCCGGTGGCGCCTGATGGAGCGACCGGCCGAGAAGTTCGCTTCGTCAACTTGACCCGGCCCTGAAGGATCGGGCTTGGAGGTAGTGCCCAGCTGGCTGCTGGGGTGGACTCCTCCGTCCAGACACCCCTATGGGGTGGCAGGGACGCGTGACTCACGTCCCGCATTCCACACACTCTCGCCACGGGTGGCGATGTTGTGGGAAGCATTCCGGTCGGCGTGGGCAACGACCCCGCACCCCCGGCAGATGAAACGCCCCTGGTCGACACGGTTGCGCTTGTCGACGTGGCCGCACTCGGCGCACGTCTGCGACGTGTACGCAGGATCAACGAAGACCACGGGCACACCGGCCCGCTTGGCCTTGTAGACGATGAAGTCTCCGAGCTGGGCGAAGGCCCAGGAGTGGAGTGCGACCCGTTGGGGCTTGCGGAGCCGTACCCGGTTGCGGATGCCCTTGAGTTCTTCGAGGGACAAGCCGCGCCCGGTGCGTTCAGCCTCGGTCACGATCGTCTTGGAGATGATGTGGTTCTGATTGGCGGCGTGCCGCGCCTCTTTGCGAGCACGGGCCTTGAGCCGCCGCTTGGCGCTCTTGGTGCGCTTCTTCTGGAGCTTGGCCCGCAGGGCAAGCTGCCGCTTGCGGTACCGGTTGAGCCCCCGCCCGGCCGCGAGGTAGCCGGTGGAGGCGGTGGCGATGTTCTCGATCCCGAGGTCCACGCCGATGAAGCCGTCCGGCTCGTAACTCTCGGCCTCGGGCACGTCGCAGGTGGCGACGAGGTAGAACACGCCGTCGCGCTCGATCAGGTCGGATTCGCCCTGCCGGTGCGCCTGGAGCACCTTGAGGGCGTCGATGCAGCAGGCGAAGCGGATGTTCTTGACCCGGCCGTCCAGGGTCCAGATGGACACGGTCCGCTGGTCGTACTGCCAGCTCAGGCATCGGTCGTCGTACGGCTGGGCGGCCTCGGGGCGAAAGGTGATGGGCTTGGACTCGGCCTTGCGCCGACGCCTGGAGCCTTCCTTGCCGAGGTTGCCGGCCCGGATGCTGGCCTTGAGCGTGGTGTACGAGTCGCGCACCTTCTTGATGACGTGCTGCGCGGCCTGCGCTCCCAGCCCACGGGCTTTGAGTTCGGCGTAGGTGTGCTTGCGCAGCGCGTACTCACGCGGCACGCCGTGCTCGAACGCCACCTCCGACACCCAGTTCGCGGCGTCATTGACCGTGCGCAGGGTGCGCTCAAGCGCGGATGCCTGCGCGGCATCCGGCATGAGCTTGACCTGCGTCACGATCTTCACAGGCGTGATCGTAGCATTGATCTATGTCACCACGCTGGGAGCCAAACCCCGATATCCGCAGGGGCCGTAGCGTTGTCTACACCCTGCACGCTCACTTGGTCTTCACCCCCAAGTACCGGCGCGGACCGTTCACCGACGAGATCCTTCGGCGGTGCGAAGAGGTCATGCGCGACGTGTGCACCGACTTCGGCGCGGAGTTGCGGGAGTTCAACGGCGAACGCGATCACGTCCATCTGCTCGTGCACTACCCGCCCAAGGTCGCCATTTCCCGGCTCGTAGGCTCCCTCAAGGGTGTCTCCGCCCGGCGCCTGCGGCAGGAGTTCCCCGGCCACATCCGCAAGTACCTGTGGGGTGAGCACTTCTGGTCGCCGTCCTACTTCGCCGCCTCGTGCGGAGGCGCCCCGCTCGCCGTCATCAAGGAGTACATCGAAAACCAGAAACGTCCCAGCTGAGGTCAATAATGCAGACCCGTGCGCCCGCGCCGGTCAGAGCAGCGTTAGGAAGCACTTCCTCCCGGGCGTGAACGCCCGGGGTTCCGCGCTAGATCATGCTGAACTCCTGGGTCGGGCTGCGGTTGGAGCGGTGGGGCCGTCAGACCCTGGCGCTGGCGACGCCTGAGCCGTCCATGTAGTCGCGGGCGCGGGTGATCACTCCGTTGCGGACGTGGAGTATCAGAAGGCCGGGAACGGTGAACGTAGAGGCTTTGGGCAGCAGTGTTCCCACCACTACGTGCTCGGCGATGATCACTTCGGGATCGGCGGTCTCGTAGGCCGCGATGCTTCTGACCTCCTGCACCTCGGCGGGGCTGGCGCCCCAGATCGCCCGGTAGCCGGCGCGCACGGCCTCACGGCCCTCGAAGCGTGCCGGGAAGCCGGGTGGGGTGAACGGGAACTCGTGGACCCCATCGATGGCGTAGAGGTCGGCGAGCTCGTCGGGCGACTTGTCGAGCATGGCCTGGTAGTAGCAGCTCAACACCTCGGCAGGGGTACGGCCGGCAGGTGTATCGAGATGTGACACGGGGTCACTCCATTCGCTCAACACTTGTTGACCCAATCACGGTAGGGTCGGGTCGGAAGTTCGGTCAACGGTTGTAGAGTGAATTTGTGTCCGCTCCCCGCCAGTCCCGCGCCGACCGCCGCCGAGCAACCGAGGCACGCATCCTCGACGGCGCCCGGGAGCTGTTCGCCGACAAGGGGTTCGAGCGCACCACCATCCGCGCCGTGGCGGCCGCGGCGGGCGTCGATCCGGCTCTGGTGATGCAGTACTTCGGCTCGAAACGGGAGCTGTTCGGCCAAGCCGTGCAGGCGTTGCCCACTCCGCTGCCTGTCACGGATGCCGACGAGCTGGTCGATCAGTTGCTGGCCTCGCTCGGCCTCAAGCTCGGCGGGCTTCCCGAGGGCACACTGGCGATGATGCGGTCGATGCTCACGGACCAGGCAGCAGCCGATCACATGCGTGCCGCTCTGGGTCGGCAGATCGACAGCGTCGGTGCCGCCCTGCCGGGTCCCGACGATCCCGAACTACGCGCTGCGCTGGTTGTCACCGCGTTGCTGGGCGTGACCATCGGCCACCAGCTGCTCGGCCTTGCAGCGCTTCGTGAGGCCCCTGCGGATCACATCGCCACGTTGCTTCGCCCCGCCGTCAAGGCCCTGGCAGGACCTGCGGCGTGAGCCAGGAATACTCGTCGGTCGAGTCGACGAGCCACTGGCCGGGGTCGTCGTACATAGAGGGTGAGGGGCCTGGCCGAGCCAGCGCTCGCCTGGGCCGGCTTCAGGAAGCCGGCGGACTGGGCTGGGCTGAGAACCGAGTGGACGTACGACGGCATCCGACCGTATGTTCCGGTGGCCGCACGCGTTCGTACGCGCCACCGACACCAATGCACCCGCGCCGGTTCGGGAAGAACCGCGCGCCGGCTCAGATTGTCTTCTCGGGGGACTTTTTCATGACCACGCCCATGCCGGTTCCGCCAAACGCCGCCTCGCCCGGCGCCTCGCTGCGCTCGCCGGCCGCGCTCAGCCGCGCCACCGCCATCATGCTCGGCCTCGTCACCGCCACCGACCTGTTCGCCTGCTACGCGGACCTGCGAGAGAGGAACGTCACCGGCGACCTGACCGACGGCGTCACCGGCGCCGACGTGATCGACCGGGCAGACCAAGCGGACGCCCTCTATGCCATCGCCGGCATCGCGCAGGGTGTCGCGCTGGTGGCCACGGCTGTCGTCTACCTGTGCTGGCTGTGGCGGATCCGGGTGAACGCCGAGGTGTTCGACGCCTCCCGGCATCGCATGAAGCGCGGCTGGACCATCGGCGCCTGGTTCTGCCCGGTGGTGAACCTGTGGTTCCCGCACCGGATCGTCGCGGACAGCTGGGACGCCAGCGCTCCCTGGGGCTCGCGGTCCGGGCACACGCCGGTCAACGCCTGGTGGACGGTCTGGCTCGTCAGCCTCTTCGTGGGCCGGTTCGCCGACAGCAGTTCCCGTCAGGCCCAGACGGCGGACGAACTGCACGAGGCAGCCGGGACGATGCTGTTCTCCGACTGCCTCGACATCGCGGCCGCGGTCCTCGCCATCGTGGTGGTCGTCCGCCTGACCCGGCTGCAGGAGCGCAAGGTCCTCTCCGGCGAGGTGCCGGCACCCGCAGCCAGTTGAAAGATCTCCTCGCTCAGCAGTAATCGAGAGGCACTGCGGAACGCGGGCTGGAAGTTGTCCCGTATGGACGTCTGTCATCCAGCGAGGGCCAGGTTGTGGAGTCGGGCGTCGGCAGCACCCGACTCCACAATGGTCTACAGGGCCGTGAATGCGCGCGCGGCATGACGTCACTTTGTGGGACGGCCCACCGCCTGTGACGTCCAGTCCAGGGTGTCGAGACGAGGCCGCTCCCCGTTGACCATGGTGCCTTCGACGAATCAGCAACGATCATCGCCGGGACCGGCGCACTGGTCGCCCAGAGCTGCGGCCAGTTCGAGCAGGAACTGCGGCAGCGACTGCAGCAGGCCGCTCGTCAGCGACAACAGCTGGTGCTCGAGATGGCCGGTCTGCATCTCATCAGTGCGGCGACAGGCCGCATCTTCCAGCGCTCACGGACCACCTAACCGACCGACCGGTGTACCTGGTGGCCCCAACGGATGCCGGCCGGACAGTCCTTGAGCAGGGGCGAGCTCATCGGCGCACGGATCTACGACACGCTCGCCGAAGCCTTCGCCGCCCTGCCCCAGCACATGACGTTCCGTCGGTGAGGGCGACGCATCAAGGCGAAGGCGACGTCTGGGCAGTCGGCGACACCCAACCCACCGAGGCCGGGAACTGGCGCAGTGAGGTGTTCGGGCTGCGGGGCAAGGGCCGCACCGACAGCCTCATCGGAATTGCCCAGGGATGCTCATGGTCCGCGACGACCTGCCCCAATGGGCGGACGCCTTCCCTCTGTTGTGGGCAGCTTCACAGCAGTTCAACGTGGCCCCTGCGGGGTCTGGCTCCCGCACTCGTCACGGCCCCACCGCCGTAGAAGACGCCGACCGACGCCAGGTTCCGACGGCCGTCCTACAGGAAGCAGCCGCCCTGTCCGGCGCGGACGACGCCGCCGTGCCCCACGCCTGCGCCGTACACAACAAGGGGGCGAAGACGTCATCGTCCCCGATACCACCCAGGACCCCACCTTCTCCCATCACCCCGTGGGCCGCGCCCTGCTGGACGTGGGCAGCCACGCATTGCACAGCGGGCCGATGACCTGCAGACGCTGACCATCAGTCATTCGAGGAGGCGAGATGACGGACGGCGCCATAGGTGACCGTCGGGGCTCGAGGGGCTACTGGAGGCGCGGGAGATCCGGTGAGCGTCACCGGCGTGCGGCGGATCCGGATCCGGCACGTTTGCGTACCCGTTCCACCAGCTCATTCCCGGCCTGCGGCCATCGCGGGTACTCAAATTGGAATCCCTCCTGAGCCAGTCGGCCCGGAACAACTCGACGGCTCTTCAATAGCAGTTCGGTGTCAGAACGCAGAACCAGTCCGCCAACTTCGGCCATCCACCTGGTCGCGGGGAGGCCCACCGGTATGCCCCATGCGGAGCGCAGGACCCGCATGAAGGCGCGTTGCGGCAGAGGGTGGGGAGCCGCCAGGTTCACCGGCCCTGCGATGTCGTCGCGGTCGATCAAAAACTCCACGGCGCGCACGAAGTCGTGTTCGTGGATCCACGACACGTACTGCGCTCCCCCGGCGACCGGGCCGCCGAGGCCCAGACGGGCCAGTCCCAGCAGCACGGCGAAGACCCCGCCGGGGTCCGGACTCATCACCATGGCCGAGCGCAGAGCCACCTTGCGCGTGGAGGCCGTTGCAGCCTGTTGCTGGGCCTGCTCCCAAGCTTTGGCGATTTCGACACTGTAGGCCCAGTAGTCCGGCACTCCCGGTTCGGTGCCCCCGATGACGCCGGTGGCCTCGTCGTTGGGGGCGTCGAAACGATGCGCGTACACCGTTGCGGTGCTCATCTGGAGCCACACCCGGGGCGGTCGCGCAGCGCCCGCGATCGCGGCACCCACCACTCGGGCGCTCTTGACCCGCGAGTCCATCATTTCGCGCAGGTTGGTCGGTGTGTATCGGCAACTCACCGTGCGTCCGGCAAGATTGATCACGACGTCACTGCCGTCCATCTCCGCCGCCCAAGGTCCCAGCGTCTGACCGTCCCAGTGCACCTCGCCGTGGCGCCTGGGTTCGCGGGTGAGAATCACGGTCTCATGACCAGCAGCGTCCAGGGCGCGTTTCAGGATCGTGCCAACTTGTCCGGTACCACCGGGAATCACAACCTTCACTGTCTCCCCCTCGCTCGTCCCAGCTGAGCCTAGCCGAAGATTTGAACACGTTCAAAATATTGGGAGGGTACACGCCGCATCACCCCGCGCCCCGGCCCTGGGCGCGGCATCGACGTTCGCCCCAGCGGACGTGGGACAGAAAACGACGACGCTCTCATCACGGGGCTTGCCGGCCCGTTGATGAACGGACTTTACGAAAGCCCGCACATCGGCCCTTTGCATCCGTGCAGGTGCCACTCGTACGGGTAGACGGCACTCAGGAACACACAGGGCCATCCACCTCCTCTTGAGACCATGGCAGGAAAAGCGGGTGCGGACGGAAAGGCATGAGATGACCAAGAGCCGCGAGCAGGCGCGTATGAAGCATCCTCGCCACGAGCGTCGCGGCGAGGCACGGTTGCCGGGCGTGGCTGCCACGATCGTGGCCATCCTGCTGTACGTGGCACTCCCCCAGCAGTTGCTGCTCGCGCCCCGCTACGTCGTGCCCACGCTCGAAGTGCTGCTCCTGATCCCCCTCGTCGCCATCAATCCCAGACGGCTTACTCGGCAGACCACTGCTTTCCGATTTCTGTCCCTGGCCCTGACCCTCATCATCGCCGCCAGCAACCTCAGCGCCCTGGGAATCCTCATCCACGAATTGCTCTACGCAGGCGTGAAGGACGGGCGTGCACTCCTCGTAGCCGCACTGCAAGTGTGGCTGACCAACATCATCGCTTTCGGTCTGGCGTACTGGGAACTGGACCGCGGCGGCCCGGTCGCACGCACCCAGCTTCCCCGCGGCGAGCTGCCGCTGGCGGACTTCCGCTTCTCCCAGGACGAGAACGACGACGCGGTGCAAGAAGTCGCCGACGGCGCCAGCATCAGCTCGGACTGGGTACCGAAGCTGCTGGACTACCTGTACGTGTCCGTGACCAACTCCACCGCTTTCAGCCCCACCGACACCATGCCGCTGTCCTCCCGCGCCAAGCTGCTCATGAGCGTTCAGAGCATTGCGGCACTCCTCATCTCATTGCTGGTCATCGCCCGAGCCGTCAGCGTCCTGCACTGACGACCAGCACCCGTTCGAGGGCACTCAGCAGGTCCTGCTCCCCTCCTCCGGCGCCCCTGCTCCGGCGCAGACGCCCTGCATCGACGTGGGCGCCGAGGCAACTCTCGCCGCCGGGGTCCGATGCCTCCTCTGCACCAGTCGTAGTCGGGCATGGCGTGGACCGCGTGACGCAACGGCGTCTACGTCCAGCGTCTCACCCGATGCTGGGCCCGTGGACGCAGATCGACACCGGTTCAGCGCCTGGCCAGCGCCCCGACGGTCAAGAGTCGAAGCGGTGCAGCTCGCCCCCACCCGGACCCTCGACCAGTACCGACGAAGAACTCCTGGCCACCCTGACGACGGTCCAGCAACTCCCGTACCAGAAGGTGCACCCCTCGTCGTACGTGCCGCTGTCGGCGTTCCGCGGTGAGGATCCGGATCAAAGGCGCGCGAGCCTGGCCGCCAGATACGGTGCCGTTGCACTGCGCCCAGCCTTCGCCACCTTGGCCGGAGGCCCCGCCGCGACCACCCGCCCGCCCGCGTCGCCGCCCCCCGGACCGAGGTCGATGACCCAGTCGGCGGTCACGATGGTGTCCAAGTCGTGCTCGACGAGGACGACTGTATTGCCGGCGTCGACCAGCCGGTGCAACTGTCGCAGCAGCAGCGCGATGTCCGAGGGGTGCAGGCCGGCGGTCGGCTCGTCGAGCAGGTAGAGCGCGTGCCCGCGGCGGGCTCGCTGCAATTCGGTCGCGAGCTTGATGCGTTGCGCCTCACCGCCGCTGAGTTCCGTCGCGGGCTGGCCCAGCCGCAGGTATCCCAGTCCCACCTCGCGCAATGTCTCCAGACTGCGGGAGGCGGCCGGGACGGCGGACAGGAACTCGGCGGCGGAGTCGACGGACAGCGCCAGTACTTCCGCGATGTTCTTGCCTCGGTAGGTGACTTCCAACGTCTCGGCGTCGTAGCGGGCGCCGCCGCAGGTCGGGCACGGCGCGTAGGTGCCGGGCAGAAACAGCAGTTCCACCGCGACGAATCCTTCGCCCTGGCAGGTCTCGCACCGCCCTTCGGGCACGTTGAAGGAGAACCGCCCGGCCGAGTAGCCGCGCGCCCGGGCTTCGTCCGTCGCCGCGTACAGCTTGCGCACCGCGTCGAACATCCCTGTGTACGTGGCCAGGTTGGACCGTGGCGTTCGGCCGATGGGCCGCTGGTCGACCCGGACCAGCCGGTCGAACGACTCGACCCCCGACGCGTCCTGGACGTCGACCTCCAGCTGCGCCTCGTCGGGTTCATCGGGTACGAGCCCGAGGTGGCCGCGGACGACCTCGCCTAGCACCTGCTTCACGAGCGTCGACTTTCCGGAACCGGACACGCCCGTCACCGCCGTCAGCACGCAGAGCGGCACGTCGACAGACACGTCGTGCAGATTGTGGCGGCTGACGCCGCGCAGTTGCAGCCAGCCGTGGGGCATGCGCGGGCGGTGGTCGAGCGACCGGGCACGCCCGAACAGGTACTGGCTCGTGGCCGACTCCCTGATCCGCTCAAGACCGGCGACCGGACCGCTGTACAGCACTCGTCCGCCGCCCTCACCCGCACCGGGGCCGATGTCGATCACCCAGTCCGCCCGCCGTACGACGTCCATGTCGTGCTCCACGACGAACAGCGAGTTGCCTGCTGTCTTGAGGCGTTCCAGCACGTCCAGCAGTGGTTCCGCGTCGGCCGGGTGCAGGCCCGCGGAGGGTTCGTCGAGGACGTAGACGACGCCGAACAGGCCCGAGCGCAGCTGGGTGGCGATCCGCAGGCGCTGCGCCTCGCCGGGCGACAGGGTTGTCGACCGGCGCCCGAGGCTGAGATATCCGAGACCCAGGTCGAGCAGTACGTCGATCCGCGCGACCAGATCGCCGCAGATCCGGACCGCGACCTCGGTGGTCTCCCCGGATCGAGCGGTCGATGTGGTGGCGTCGGCCTCGGACCGCCCCGCGACGGGCCGCAGCAGCGCCACGACCTCGGTGAGCGGCGTCGCGTTGATTTCGGCGATGGAACGTCCGGCGAAGGTCACGGCGAGCGCCTCGGGCCGCAGTCCGCTGCCGTGACAGGCAGGGCACGGCACACTCCTGACGAAGCGGAGAGCCCGTTCGCGCATCTTCTCGCTCTTGGAGTCGGCGAGGACGTGCATGACGTGCTTGCGGGCGCTCCAGAACTTGCCCTGGTAGCCGTAGTCGATGCGGTCCTCCTCCGGCTCGATGTACACGGAGGGCTGTTCGTCCGTGTAAAGCAGCCAGTCCCGGTCCTTCTTCCTGAGCCTGCGCCACGGTCGGTCGATGTCGATCCCCAGGCCGTTCACGACACTGCGCAGGTTGGCTCCCTGCCAGGCGCCCGGCCAGGCGGCGATCGCCCCCTCGCGGATGCTCAGCGAGGGGTCCGGGACGAGCAGGTCCTCGGCGACGTCGTGCACGACGCCCAGTCCGTGGCAGTCCGGGCAGGCGCCGGCGGCGGTGTTGGGTGAGAACGACTCGGCTTCCAGCCGTGCGGCTCGAGGAGGATAGGTACCGGCGCGGGAGTAGAGCATGCGCAGCAGATTGGACAGTGTGGTGATGGTGCCGACGGTCGAGCGCGAGCTGGGCGATCCGCGCCGCTGCTGAAGGGCCACGGCCGGTGGCAGTCCGGTGATCTCCTGCACGTGCGGTGCACCGACCTGCTGCAACAGCCTTCGGGCGTACGGTGCTACGGACTCGAAATAGCGCCGCTGGGCCTCCGCGTAGAGCGTGCCGAACGCCAGCGAGGACTTGCCCGAACCGGAGACGCCGGTGAAGGCGACCATCGCGTCCCGCGGAACGTCGACGTCGATGTTCCGCAGGTTGTTCTCACCAGCGCCCCGGACATGCACGAAGGGGTCGGTCGCGTCCTTGTCCACCGTTCATGATTACCTGATCACGCCGGGAACCGCGCGACAGACGCCGTCAGAGGACCCGCCCATACCGAAAACCTTCCGAACCCTGAGCCGGCCCGCGAGCCCGCGGCGCCAGCCATGAGGCGCAGGCTGACGAGTGGCTCAGCGAGCCGAGGATGTTCAAGCGGATCTGCACCACTCCAGGGGACCGCCCGGCCGCCTGACCCACGGGCCGGCCCACTTCCCGTTCCCGTCCGGTACGGGACGTTGTTTGAGCACGAGATCACGTTTGGGACTTTGCACGGGTCGAAGGCATGATTACCGCTCCCGGGCATCCTCGCCTGGCAGCCATTGCGCGGTGTCGTCGCCGACAACAATGTGCGCCGGCGCTCACCCCCGGCAGGCCGCCGTCTCAGTCCCGGCCCACGTTTCTGCCGTATCGGCGTGCCTTCGGTTCGGTCAAGTCCGGGCCGGCGCTGCCCCCGGCCCGGACCTTCTCCGGTCTCAGGCAGTACGCCGCGAATCGAGTCCGCATGTGTGCTGCCGACCCGCCCGCGGCTGATGGGGGACCCACGGGCGGCGACTGGTCCGCAGGGGTGAAGGACCGGCACATGTCCGCGCGGCGGCCCCAAAGGCGAACGCGCGCGAACACAACAAGCCTAGAGCGCGATAGCCGCAGCGCACCATCCACTGAGCGCGGCCGCTGTCCGCACAGCGCGGGGCGATGGCCTGGGCTGTGATCACGCCGAACGCAATGTCTGCAAGGGCAACTCACCGAAGCGGGCTCGGTAGCGATTTGCGAAGCGGCCAAGGTGGCCGAAGCCCCCACGCTGGGCCACCTCGCTCACGTTCACTGCGCCTGCTTTGCCAAGACGCAGCTCGTCATGGATGCGGGTCAGGCGGACGTCAGCCAGGTAGGCGAGTGGGGCCATGCCGACATACTGCTGAAAGGTCTCCTGGAGTCGCCGCGCGCTCACGCCCGCCAGCACGGCCAATTCCGCCACCGTGAAGGGGTGTTGCGGCATGGCGTGTATGGCTTCGACAGCGCGTTTGACGGGGCCCGGGCGCAGGGTGGTATCGGGGTGGTCGAGTTCGTCGCGGTAGCCGTGGCCGGCGGCAAGGAAGAGCCCGGCCAGCAGGGTCTCCTGCGTGGGCGGGCGACCATGGGCCGGGTCAAGAGGCCGGCTACCCGCATCTCGTCGAACACTGCGCGGACCATCCGTACCCAACTCAGGCCCGCGCCGTGTGCGATGTCGAGTTCGGGCAGGAGAGTGACGGGGGCGCGCAGCGGTCGGCCGAGAAGGCGCTCAAGTTGTTGGTTGAGAGCGAGGGCGGTGTCGCCGTGCGGCTGGAAAACGGCGGCGTTCCCGGTAGTCGCCACTGCAGCGGTGTGTCTTCCTTGCCGCCACGCCAAGTGGCCACCCAAGGGGATATCCACGTGGTAAGAGCCGAGTTCCCCGAACTGTATGCGCACCTCCGCGCCGAAAGCGAGTCGCCCGAGTGTGAGCGGACCGAAGGTGGCGATGTCGTACCGGGCAGCGCATTATCGTCACCCACTGCCAGCTCCTGTGCTGGGAGTTCTCAATGTCCGTTGCTGACGCCCCACCAGCGCGCCGAGGGAGGAATGACGGTCACCGGTGTGCTGCCGGGCCATGTCGTCGGTCCGGCGCCGTGGCTGGTCCCGCCCGCGTGTGCCGCGTCCGCCGCTCTCGGTGCCTACTCCGCGGACGACGCCACCTTCCAGCGCACCCGGCGTCCACGCAAGGTGATCGCGCCCGGCGCGGGCGCGGGTCTGGCACTCAGCACCTGCATCGCCCTTGCGGTCGATACAGGAAGGGTACGAAGCGGCTGTCGACGAGTGAGGCCCCGCCTCCTCGGCCCAGGGCAGCGACCTGACCAGCGGGTGCAGGCGAGCGGGGCGGACCGTCGCTACTGTTTCGCCCCAGCATCGGCCTCCTCAGAGGATTGCTCACCGTCGTGGTCTTGGAGCATGCGACGACGTTCCTGTTCGCGCTTGGAGTAGGCAGCTGCCCGGATCGCGTCGTCACTCTCGAGGCCCGATCCGAGTGCGCCGCCCACCGTGGCGATGGAAGCGACGAACCATGACAACGTCCAGAACTCCGTGGCATGCAGCGGGGTGCGTGTCATGGAAGCGAATACTTGATCGTTCAGGATGAACAGCGCCCACAGCAAGTTGATGCCCATCAAACCCACGTAGCAGACGAGCACCCCGACTCCCACGGTCACGACTGTGGAGGCGTTGTAGAGAGCAGTCCTCTTCCTCGCGTCCGGTGAGACTTCCGTCGACCGATGCCACAGCTTCGCGTCCACGATCAGCCAGCCGATCATGAGTGCGAGGGACCCGACCATGGCGATCACCAGGCGCGGCATGCTCAGGGCCTCGGACAGACTCCAGACGGTGGAGTTCACAGTGGCGACGGCTCCCGTGGCGAGTGCGGCTGCCAGGGCTTTGGAAAGGCCCGGGACCAACCGCCACGGCCGGTTGGCGCGGACCATTCCGCCGAGCAGCCGCAGGTAACCACGTGGCCCGCTGACAACGTATCGAAGATCGGCGGTCTCCTCCTCATCGACCTGGCCGGGATGGATCGGCGCGAGGGGCCCGGCGAAAGACCCCAGCGGCCGATCTTCCCGAACTCCCCCAGCGCCGGCGGTTCGCGGGCCCGACAGGCTGAGCACGGCTTCTTCCACAGCCCGCCTGGCCCTGGTCTGCAGACGAAGGCCTCCCAGGGAAGGCAGGGAGAGCAGCGCCAACCCGTGTTCGTGGCTGAGATCCACCACGAGCTTGCGCCCGTGCGAGTGCAACGGAAGGTCTGTGAGGGCCACGACGATGTCCCAGTTCTCCGCACTGCCCCGGTCAATCATCCGACACATCAGGGTGGCCACGTCCTCCGTCCCCGAGGTGAACGGCTCAGTGACCACCTCGATGTCGAACCGTCGGCCCTGGCCTGATTTTTCGGCGAGGCGATCAGGTAGTGCCCGGGCGATGCCCTGCGCGATGTCCGTCGGCGCGTCCGGATCTGCCAGAAGAGCCACGACCGTATGGCCCTGGGACGACACCCGCATGACTGGTCCCTCCTCGCCGACTGCCCTGGCGATCGCAAGTGCCCAGGATGCCGCCGAGGTAACGTCGCGCCGCGCGGCATGCCGACCTCGGCAGATACGGGCAGTACGACAGATCTCGGCTGACCAGCGCAGGGCCCGTTCCGCCGCTCCCGTCACAATCGCCACGCTGAACCCCCGGGTGGCGAAAAACGCCGCAGCCACCTATCCCTGAGAACAAGACCGAATTCGGACGGGTTGAATAAGTGGGCGCGCGCTGGGTACCCAGGGCCCGCGCAGGCGGAGATCCCCCGATTCGCTTGTTCGCCTCCGAGGGCCGGAGAACGGAGTGATCCAATGGCCTGCCGTCCGACACAGGGGGTGGCCTCTGACGTCCCCGGTGCGGTGCTGGACCCCTACGGGCTGCTGCTCCTGTCCCGCACTCTGTTCTCCTGTATGGAGCAGAGCGAGATGGTGAGACTGGCCATGCGGCATGTCAGTGACCTCGGTCCCTACCGCGCCGAGGCCGGATACCTCACGACGGACGACGGTCTGTCCCGCGTCCCCGGCCACGCTGGGCGAGCACCAGCGGTCGATGCACAGGTGACGGTGCTGGGCGAGGCAGACGGCTGCATATCTCTTCCGGAGCGGTCATGGGCCTGGGCGTTCGGTCTGCGAGGGGTCGACGGTCTGCTGGGCTACCTCGTGGTCTCCTCCCACTCAGACCCGGATGAGCAGGGGTACGTCCTCCTTTCGACGCTCGTGGGAACCACATCGACGGCCCTCACACTGGCGGCCATGCGCGCCTCCCACCAGAGCGACGCCGACGAACTGAGCCGGCTCCGTTCCGAAAGGGACACTGCACTGCGGCAGTTGGAGACCATGCGCCGCGACCTGCACCTGCAGAAGACCGTGCACGACACCCTCGCGCGTGTCGCTGTTCGAGGCGGTGGCGAGGACGCCATCACCGAAGCGTTGTACGAACTCACCGGGCTGTCGGCGCTCATAGAAGACCGCTTCGGCAACCTCAGGTCCTGGGCCGGTCCCGACCGGCCCGATCCCTATCCGGTGCGGTCCCCGACCCGCCAGGACGAAATGCTGCGGCAGGCCACGCACGAGGCGGGCCCGGTCAGAGTCAAGGATCGGCTGATCTGCCTGGTACGGCCGCGGGGTGACCTCCTCGGCGTACTCGCCCTCCATGACCCGGGATCGACGGCCGGCGAGCACACCATCTTCGCCCTGGATCACGCTCAGCGCTCGCTCGCTCAGGAACTCCTGCATGTGCGTGAGCTCACCGAGGCCGAACTGAGGCCACGCCGCCAGCTGATCGACGACCTGCTGGAAGGCGCTGACGAGACGAGCGCCTACACCCGCGCCGAAGCCCTCGGCCACAACCTGCAACGTACCCACTACGTGGTCGTGGTGCACCGGCCGGGCAGCGCCGCGGACGAGTCCTTCACCCGGGCCGTCGAACAGGCGGCGGCCACCCCGGCGGCCCGTCCGCTGATCACCCGCCGCGGCGACCGGGTCGTCCTGCTGACCGAAGAAACGCCCGACAACGATGCCGTACAGACGTTGCTGGCCCGAGATCGGGGGGCACCCGACGGAGCGATCGGGGTGAGCACCGGCTGCGACTCCCCTGGCGAGGTTCCGCGCTGCTACCAGGAGGCACTGCGGGCCCTGAAGGTGCGGCAGAACTCGCGTCAGCGCAGCGGCGCAACGTTCTTCGAAGATCTGGGGCTGTACCGGATCCTGGGACCCGGCAATGACCTCCGGGAACTCGAAGGTTTCGTGCGAGAGTGGCTCGGCCGGCTGATCGACTACGACGCCGAGCACGGCACGCAGTTGGTGGAAACGCTCTCGCGCTACTTCGACTGCGGAGGCAACTACGACGATGCGGCCGCCGTGCTGACAGTCCACCGCAGCACCCTGCGCTACCGCCTGCAGCGCATCCGTGAGATCACCGACCACGACTTGGCGAATGTGGAGACCCGGCTCAATCTGCAGGTGGCGACACGTGTCTGGAAGATCATCCTGGAGGGCCCGGCTGACCCCACGCCGCGCTGAGCGGCGCACTGACTGGGACCGGCACCGGTTTCGAAGGTGCCGCGGCGCCCCGGGCGGCCCCTCATGCCATGCGGGAGCCGGTCGGTGCCGTAGTCGAACATGCATCCTTGCCCGCTGAGGAGCCGGGTGAGGAAAATCGCCCGATTGATTGGTGATGGCCTGTTTCGTATCGGAGGCCGACGGGGACCCGCACGAAACGCCGTCAAAAGCGCCGAAGCTCCGCTCGGCGGGCCGGCGGCGGCCCGTCCGTTCCCACCTGATTGAGGTGAACGGCCCGCAGAGGCGTGCCGGAGCCACCAACTCCGCCGCAGCACTTCGGCGAGGCAGACTCTTCACGCCACCTCGATCACCGCTGCGTCGCGGTGGCCTGACACCGAGGGAAGGCATCATGAAAGCAGCCGTATACGACGGGCCGCGAACGGTCACCGTGAAGGACGTACCCGACCCGAAGATCGAGCATCCCTGCGACATCATCGTCAAGATCACCACCACCAACATCTGCGGTTCGGACCTGCACATGTACGAAGGCCGCACCTCGTTTGAGACCGGCCGCACCCTGGGACACGAGAACATGGGCCAGGTCGTGGAGGTCGGCTCGGCCGTTCGCAAGGTCCAGGTCGGTGAGTACGTGGTCCTGCCCTTCAACATCGCCTGCGGCTTCTGCAAGCAGTGCGAACGGGGTCTGACCAACTACTGCCTGACCATGCAGCCGGAACCGGCGCTCGCGGGAGCCGCCTACGGTTTCGCCGACATGGGCCCCTACCAGGGCGGTCAGGCGGAGCTGCTGCGCGTGCCCTACGGCGACTTCAACGCGCTGCGCCTGGGCGAGGACGCGGCCGAGCGGCAGACCGACTACGTGATGCTCGCCGACATCTTCCCCACCGGCTATCACGCCACCGAGATGGCCAACGTCAAACCGGGCGACCAGACGATCGTCTTCGGGGCCGGTCCCGTCGGGCTGATGGCGGCCTACTCCGCTCTGCTCAAGGGCGCCGGCCGCGTCTGGGTGGCCGACCACCAGCCCGACCGGCTGCGCAAGGCGGAGGAGATCGGGGCCATTGCCATCAACACCGCCGAGCAGGACCCGGCGGAGGTCGTCAAGGAGGCCACCCTCGGTCTGGGCGCCGACAACGGCTGTGAGTGCGTCGGCTACCAGGCGCACGACCCCCAGGGACACGAGGACGCGGGCCTCACCCTCAACGGCCTCATCGACTCGGTCAGGTTCACGGGTGACATCGGCGTGGTCGGCGTGTTCCTGCCCCAGGACCCCGGCGGTGAGGAAGCGCAGGGGGAGCTGGAGGCGCAGGGCAAGGTCCCGATCGACTTCGGGATGATGTGGTTCAAGGGCCAGCGCATGGGGACCGGGCAGGCGCCCGTGAAGAGGTACAACCGGGCGCTGCAGGATCTGATCGCCGGCGGGAAGGCGAAGCCGAGCTTCGTCGTCTCCCACGAACTCAGCCTGGACGAGGCCCCCACCGCCTACGAGCACTTCGACGCCCGTGACGACGGCTGGACCAAGGTGGTCCTGCATCCCGACGGGCAGGGCAACGGCCACAAGCGGTAAGGCGCGTTCGTCTTCCGTCCGTGTCTCCCGGACCGGGCCGGTCGACGGACGGCGATCTGCCGGTCCTCCGGCCGGAGCCGAGGCACTTGCCCGCGCTCCGGTCGGACCTCACTCAATGGCGACTGTCCGCGCTCCCCCGAGGACGGACTCTGCGATGTCCGCAGCCGTACCACCCCGTCCAGCGGCCGCGGCCGCTGGACAGTTCGCGGGTCGTCGCGGGAGGAGACTTCCCTCGCCCGCCGGCCGCCGTCCCCCAGCCTGGCCGACGTGTCTCGGCGGGACGTTCCAGCCGGGGTCATCCCCGTGACGTGGCTTCGAGCCTTCGTCGACGTCGTGCGATCCGCGCTCACGGTCGAGGAGACACGGCTGGAGCCCCTGCTCGCCCTGCGCACGGCCGCCGGGGTGGCGATGGTCATCGCTCCGGCGCTCTGGCTGGTCTCCCCCGCGTTCGCCGCGTCCGCCGCCCTCGGCGCCTATTCCGCGGGCGGCGCCACCTTCCAGCGCACCTGTCGTCCACGCAAGGTCATCGCGCTCGGCGCGGGCGCGGGTCTGGCCCTCAGCACCTTCGTGGGTTACCTGGCGGCCGGCCGACTCGTGACCTTCCTGCCCCTGCTCGCCGCGTGGTCCTTCGCAGCGGGAATGGCCTGGGCCATCGGAACGACCGCCGGGATCGTCGCAGCCACCACCGTCGGCAGCATGCTGGTGACCGTCACCCTGCCCACGAGCGTCGAGCGAGCCTTGGAGCACGCCTGCGTCATCGCACTCGGGGGCGTGGTACAGGCCTTGCTGATCTGGCTCTTCCCGATCCGCCGCTGGGGGGCGCACCGAGACGCGCTCGCCGATGCCTTGGCCGCCGTGGGGGACTACGCCCGACGGCTTCGACACGACCCGACCGCGCCGTTCGACCCGGAGCCTCTGATGGCGGCCCGGGACGCGGCCGCCGTGACGCCGTCGCAGGCCCGAACCCGTCCCCCCGTGCTCCACGGTCCCCGGGGACTCGCCGAGCGTATTCGGCCGGTCCTCGCCGCGCTCGCCGACCCGGACGTCGGCGCCCCGGCGGAGGGACCTGGGCGGGACCGCGCGCGGGAGTTGCTGGACGCGGCCGCGGACGTCCTGGATGCGGCCGCCCGTTCGATCCGCCGCGGAACTCCCGCCGAGGTGCGACCCGAGAGCATGGACGTCTTGCGCGTCGACGCGGAGCACGAGGTGCTGGAGGGGCCGGCAAGGCAGGCCGCCGAGCGGCTCGTGGAACTGCTCGGGGAAGCGTTGGAGGTCGCCGGGACCGACGGCACGCCCGGGACGATGCCCACGCCGCGTGCCCCCGGCGAGACTCAACTTCTGGTGCGACCGACCATGTTCCGGCTGGCCCCGGTCGTCACGCGGGCGGTGCGCCGTGAACTCCGCCGCGACTCGCCCGTATTCCGGCACGCCGTCCGCTTGGCGGCGGTGCCCACGCTCGGCTATCTGATCGCCTCCCAGCTCCCTCTCGGCCACGGCTACTGGGCGCCCATCGCCTCGGTGATGGTGATGCGGCCCGACTTCCACAGGACCTACGCGCGTGCGGTGGCCCGTCTCGCCGGAACCCTGGCGGGGGTCGCGCTCGCCACCGTGGTGGTGCGGGGCCTGGGGCCGGACGCCCATGTGTCCGCCGCGCTGGCGGTGATCTCGGCGGGCCTGTCGTACACGCTCAACCGCACCGGTTACGCCTACTCCCAGTGCTTCACCGCCGCATACGTCGTCTTCCTGCTCGGCATGGGCGGACAGGCGTGGGAGCAGACAGTCCCCGAGCGGGTGGTGCTCACCCTGCTCGGCGGGGCCCTGGCGATGCTGGCGTACGTGGTGTTCCCCGCATGGGAGACACCCCGCCTGCGAGGGCCGGCTCGCCGACTGGCTCGCCGCAAACGGCCGGTACGCGACCGCGGTGCTCCGCAACTACGCCGAACCGACCCCAGAACGTCGGGCCGACATGCGCAGGGCACTGCTGGAGAGCAGGCAGGCACGTGCCACCTGGCAGGAGGCATACGACCGGGCAAGAAAGGAACCGGTCCGCCCCAGGGGCCTGACCTCGCGCGAGGCGCAGGAGGCCCAGGAGGCGCTCAAGAGGTTCGGCCGTGCGGCGATGCTCATGGAAAGCCACGTCCCCGAGGCCGACGGCCGCTTCGCCCCCCAGGCGGAGCGGTTCGCCGAGGCTTTGGAGGCGGACACCGCACAGGCGGCACTCGACGTGCGTGAGCACAGAAATCCGGACTGGGGACGCGTCGAGGACGCACTCCACACCTGGGAGTCCGCCACCGCCGGCCATGGAAGCCCGGTCGTGCAGCGCGAGGCGGAACTCCAGAAACGGGCTTTGGAAGACCTTTCGACGGCCATCGGCCGCACCCCCCTGGAACGGGACGTCGGCTCTGCTCGCGAGGAGCGGCGGGTAAGGGCCGCCGTGGCGGCGGAGGCTGACGGATCAGGAGCCGCGCACGGGGGTGGGTGACCGACGACAGCCAACGGGCCCGGCCGCATCGCACGTCGCCACACGTAGACCGCTGTCGGCACCATCAAGAGCAAGGTGCCGGGGACCACGACGTCGAACCGGCGGCTCTGGATCCCGCCGGGATGAGGCGTGGGAGCACCTACGGCGCGGCGCGGTGGCCGGGTGGCCCCGCGCACCAGCGCGGTGCGCGAGTACGCCGATTCTTACGGCAATCGCGGGACCCGACCTGCCGCGGCGGTCCCGTTGCCCGGCGTGAGCGGTCGCGTGTGGCAACAATGACCCCATGCACATGGTGATCGCGGGTGGACACGGAAAGATCGCGCGCCGGTTGACCCGGCTGCTGTCGGCGCGCGGCGACAACGTCACAGGGCTGATCCGCAACCCAGACCACGCCGACGACCTGCGCGCGGACGGTGCGGAACCGGTGGTGTGCGATCTGGAGCACGCCTCGGTGGACGAGGTAGCAGACCAACTTCGCGGCGCCGATGCGGCACTGTTCGCCGCGGGCGCCGGCCCGGGCAGCGGCGCGGCCCGCAAGCAGACGGTGGACCGGGACGCGGCCATCCTCCTCGCCGACGCGGCTGAGCGCGCCGGAACGCGCCGCTTCCTGGTGATCTCCGCGATGGGCGTGGCCGGCCCGCCGCCGCCCGGCACCGACCCGGGGTTCGCCGCCTACCTGAAGGCCAAAGGCGAGGCAGACGCCGACATCACCTCCCGCCGGGGACTGGACTGGACGATTCTGCGCCCGGGGACGTTGACCGAGGCCCCCGGAAGCGGCCGCGTCACGCTCGCCGAGCACACCGAGCGCGGCCAAGTGCCACGCGACGACGTGGCTGCGGTACTCGCCGCCCTGCTCCACGAGCCCCGGACCGCCGGACGCATCCTCGAGCTGATCAGCGGGCCCACCCCGGTCGAAGAGGCGGTGCGCGCCGTCGCCGGCGGCTGACGCCGCACTCCGCGCCCGCCGGGGTGCGGGGAACAACTCATACCGGGGCGCCTGGACGACCCGCCGACGAACGCCGGGTCAGGGCGCACTCTTCCCGGCGCAGTCGCCGCTTTCCGGCCCGCCTGCCGTCCAGCAGGCCGTGCAGGTGCGCGGTGGCGTTCTCGATGTCCGCGTATTTCTGCTGTCCGGCGTACCTCGGCAGAAAGCACCCCGCGGCGGTGGACGCGCTCGAAATCGCCGTAGGGGAACTTGTACCGGCCCTTGGTCTCCTCTCCCATCTCGTCATCGACGCCCAGGTACCACCTGGCGTACTGGCTGAATCCGTGGTCCTCGAGGTAGGCATTCTCGTCCGCTGCGGAAGGCCGGTGCTCGCTCCACTCGTCCCGGTCGTCCAGGACGATCCGGCCCTCATCGGCCAGCTTCTTTGCATGGTTGAACGCCGTCGCGTTCAGTTTCACCGTCATGCCGTTCACCGTCCCATCCGCACTCTTGTTCAGATATCGGCTGCTGCCGCCTGGACATCCTGACGAGGCTGGCCCATCAATTCGTTCAAGTCGCCGACCTCAGGATCGAGTTCCCGCGCGCGCGGCGCGATCTGCTGAAGCCATGCCGCAGTGGCCAGTGCCAGGTCGACGGCCTCCCGGGGCCGCTCCTCGCCGAGCAGCTTCTCGACCTTGAAAGCAATGCTCGCGAGCGTGTCGTCATCGGTGGCGGGCACCAAGTAGGACTCCAGGCCCGGCGGATACGGGGTCCGCTCCCGGTACTCACGCATCGCCGTCACGACCGCGGGCACCGCGCTGTATCGGTCGAGGAGGCCCATGAAGACGTACAGACGGGCCACCAGCCGTGGCAGACCTGGGTGCCGATCCAGCCAGGCCATCAGCTCACGCTGACCACCGACGTGGTCCATGATCTGCGACATCTCCTTCGCGACCCGATTGGGCAACGTCCAGTGGAAGGGCAGCAACCGCGCCACCTGATGGGCGAGCGCCGCCTCGCCCTCCGCGTCCAGCGTGCCGGCGACGAATGCGGCGACCTGCCTGTGGTCCAGTCCGTAGTCGTCCGGCGCCGATCGGTCCTGTGAGCTCTGCGACGAGTCGTGGCGCAGGCGCAACAGCTGTGTGCCGATCTTGCCCAGTGTCCCGTTCCGCATGGTTCCTCCAAGCTCGCGGTGTGTTCTTCATCGTCCGAAGCGGTCGGCGGCCGGGCCCGCCCGTCGGCGCGCAGTCGCCGTTTGCAAGGACTCCCGTACGGAAAGCCTGGAACGCCTGGAACGGCCGCCCACGGCCTGTCCGACTCGGTCGCGGCTCATTCGGGCCGGCTTCTCGGAGCACGGGACTGCGGAGCTGGGGGAACGCAAGCCATGTCCCACGGCCCAGGACGCCGAGCGTCACGCACGGGCACCCGACCGCGGGATCAGGCGAACATGCGCCGACGAGCAGCTGTTTCCGCTACGCGTTCGGCTGCTGCACACCTGGCGTCTCCGCCGCCGTGAGGGGTGTCCAGCTGCGGCCCGGCCCGGCCGCAGCCGGATGGGTGCCCGGAAACCACGGTGCTCGTGTCTCAGCCGCTGCTCTCGGTGCTTTCACCCGCCTGGGTAACCTCGACGTGCCGCGACTTTGCGACGTCGGCCTTGCGAACGGTGATGCTGAGCACGCCGTCCCGCGTCTCGGCCTTGACCTTCTGAGTGTCCAGCTCTCCGGGCAGCCTCAGACGGTACTCGAAGGCTCCGACGCGGCGGGTGCTGCGGCGCAGGACTCCCTTGCGTTCCCGCTCCTTGATCTCTCCGGTGACCACGAGCTCGGGACCGTTGAACTCGACATCAATGTCCTTGCCCTTCACACCGGGGAGTTCGATCTCTATGTGGAACGCGTCCTCGGACTCCGACACGTCCGCGAGTGGCGTCCACGCGGCCGCGGGTGCCGCGCCCACCGTCGACTCCAGCAGACCGCTCATCTGGTTGAGCAGTTCGTCGAACTCGATCAGGGGATTGCCGGGCGTGGATGTCCAGACGGGCCTTTCCTGCAGACCACCACCTCGGTGGCGCCGGACGGGCATGGCCATCGCCATCGCCTCCTTCTTCCTTCTTGTGATCTCATCGCCCGCCATGTGTCATGCGAGCCATGGGGACTCCTTGTGACGTATGCGTGGGGAGGCGTCCGAATGGCCCGCGGCGGCTGACGGGCCCGTGGGGCCGGGTGCGGCCGAGTGCCCCAGGTGCCGGTGCACGAAATGGATGGCCATCGCGCCCTCACCGGCCGCCGAGGCCACCCGCTTCACCGAGCCGCTACGGACGTCCCCGGCCGCGAAGACCCCGGGCAGGCTGGTCTCCAGGGTCATGCACGAGCGCCCGCGGCCCTGCCACACCTCAGGGTGGACGCAGGCTTCCTGGGCCTCCGGCCCGGTGAGGACGAAGCCACGGGAGTCGAGGGCGATGGCGTCGGCGAGCCAGTCGGTGTGGGGGTCGGCGCCGGTGAACACGAACAGACTCCGTGCCGCGAGCCGGCGGTGCCCGCCCGTGCGGTTGTCGACCACGTCGAGCTCCTCCAGCACTTCCTGGCCGATGACCTCGGTGACCTCGGTGTGCAGCATGACCTCCACCCGCGGATGGCGCTCGACCTGGTCGACCAGGTAGCGGGACATGTTGGCCTCGAGGCTGGATCCTCGGACCAGCAGGTACACCTTCGGCGCGTATCCGGCGAGGAACAGCACCGCCTGGCCTGCCGAGTTGCCTCCGCCCACGACGGCCACCGGGTCGGTGCGGCACTGCTGGGCCTCGTAGACGGTCGCCGAGTAGTGCACGCTCGTTCCCTCCAGGCGTTCGATGCCGGGCACCTTGAGCCGGCGGTAGCGTGCACCCATGGCCAGGACGACGGCCCGGGCGGCGATCTCGCTTCCGTCGGCGAACGCCACCACGTAGTGATCGTCATCTTTGGGATGAAGGCCGGTCGCCTCCAGCGGAATGCTGATCCGGGCACCGAACTTCTCGGCCTGGAGCACGGCGCGTTCGGCGAGTTCGGCGCCGGAGATGCCGGAGGGGAAACCGAGCAGATTCTCGATGCGGGACGACGTGGCGGCCTGGCCGCCGGTGGCCATCGTCTCCGCCACCGTGGTGCCCAGGCCCTCGGAGGCGGCGTAGACCGCGGCGGCCAGGCCCGCGGGTCCGGACCCCACGATGAGGAGGTCACCTTGACGGTTTCCGGCAGGTAGTGACGGCAGGCCGATGAGCCGGGCCAGTTCTGCGTTGCTGGGGTTGCGCAACAGGGTGGTGTCCCGCCAGATGACGAGTGGCGTCTCCGCAGGGCTGACACCGAAGCGATGCAGCAGTTCCTCGGCCTCCTTGTCGGTCTCCAGGTCGATCCAGCGGTGCGGCAGCCGGTTGCGAACGGCGAACTCCCGCAGCCGCCTGGTGTCGGGCGAGTAGCGCGAGCCGATGATGCGGAAGCCCGCGCCCTGTCCGACGAGCATCGCGCGACGGCACAGGCAGGCGCGCAGCACGGTGTCGCCGATGGTGGAGTCCTGGGACACCAGGTGGCGCACCTGGTCCAGGGCGACGACAAGGACCTCACCCGCCTCCCTGGCGACAGCGGTGTAGAAGGCCACCTGCCCGTACAGCAGGCCGAGTTCGCCGATGAATCGGCCGGGACCGTGCACGCGCAGCACGTGCTCCTCGGGAGTGCCGTAGTCCTCGACGACGGCGACGGTACCGCCGAGCACGACGAAGAACGTCTCGCAGCGCTCTCCCTCTCGGATCAGCACGTCGTTCGGAGCCGTGGTCCGGCGCTCTCCGTGCTCGGCCAGACGTCCTATCTGGTCCTCGGTGAGGCGCGGGTATGCGCCGTACATGTCCGGGGTCTCCCGGAAGGAGGCCTCGTCCGCTTCGTCCGGCACCGTTTCTTCGCCCGGCAGCGGCCGGTCGCCGGACATCAGACGAACGCCTCGTGAACGTAGCACCAGCGCCAATCCTCGCCGGGCTGGAACGACTGCACGATCGGATGAGCGACGGCAGCCGCGTGCCTGCGCGCGTGCTTGTTCGGCGAGGAGTCGCAGCAGCCGACGTGCCCGCAGGTCAGGCAGAGCCTCAGGTGGACCCATGGGGAGCCGATCTTCAGACACTCCTGACACCCTTCCGGGGTCAGCGGCTGGACCGGTCGGACAAGTGCGAGGTGGGGGTCTGCATGCAGGGTCATCCGGATCACCCTTCCCGGGCGGTGATCGACTGTTCCACCCACTGGCGCAGAGCGGGGGCAGGCGCCGCCCCCGCCTGCCGGGCGACGGTCTCGCCCTTGTCGAGGATGAGCAGCGTCGGTACGGCCTGGACCTCGAAACGCTGCGACAGTCGGGGGTTCTTGTCGACGTCGACCTTGACGAGCTTGATGCGGCCGGCGAGATCGGTGGCGACCTTCTCCAGTGCCGGGCTGACCATGCGGCAGGGGCCGCACCAGGTGGCCCACAGGTCGACCACGACCGGGACGTCGGCGCGCTCCGCGACCTCGGTGAAATCGTCGTCGCCCGCGTCCACCATCCAAGGTAGGGGCTGCTTGCAGTGGCCGCACTTGGGGCGGCCCTCCGCGGCCACGGGCACCCGGTTCGTGCGCCGGCAGTGGGGACAACGCACAGTCGTCGCCTGCATCGTGCTCATGCCGCCCGCGCTCCCTTCACGTCCTCGGACTGGTCGTAGGTGACCACCAGTTCCCCCGCCTCGGCGTCGACGCGGACCGTCGCGCCGTCCTGGACGTCACCGCGCAGCAGGGCACGCCCGACCATCGTCTCGACCTCGTGGGAGATGTAACGGCGCAGCGGCCGGGCCCCGTACACCGGGTCGTATCCCTGATGGGCAATCAACTCCCGGGCGGATTCGGTGAGTACGACGTTGATGCGTCGTTCGGCCAGGCGGCGGCGCAGCTCATCGAACTGCAGCTCCACGATCCGCTCGATCTGCCGCTCACCGAGCGGCTTGAACAGCACGATGTCGTCGACCCGGTTGAGGAACTCCGGGCGGAAGTGCCCGCGCAGCTCGCCCATCACCAGGGCGCGGGCGTCCGGCTTGATCTCGCCCTCGCCGGTGACGCCGTCGAGGAGGTGCTCGGAGCCGATGTTGGACGTCATGATGATCACGGTGTTGCGGAAGTCGACAGTGCGGCCCTGGGAGTCGGTGATGCGGCCGTCGTCGAGGACCTGCAGCAGGGTGTTGAAGACATCGGTGTGCGCCTTCTCGATCTCGTCGAACAGCACGACCGAGTAGGGCTTGCGGCGTACGGCCTCGGTGAGCTGGCCGCCTTCCTCGTAGCCGACGTATCCGGGTGGTGCGCCCATGAGCCGGCTGACGGTGTGCCGCTCCTGGTACTCGCTCATGTCGAGGCGGACCATGTTCTCCTCGGAGTCGAACAGGGCCGCCGCAAGGGTCTTGGCCAGTTCGGTCTTCCCGACGCCGGTGGGGCCGAGGAAGATGAACGAGCCGATGGGGCGGCGAGGGTCGCGGATCCCGGAGCGGGCGCGGATGATGGCGTCGGCGACGAGTTTGACGGCCTCGTCCTGGCCGATGACGCGCTCGCGCAGGATCTCGTCGAGGCGCAGCAACTTCTCGCGCTCGCCCTCCTGGAGGCGGGCGACGGGGATACCGGTCCAGGCCGCGACGATCTCGGCGATCTCCTCCTCGGTGACGACCTCGCGCAGCAGCCGGTTCTGCCCCTGCTTGGCCGCCAGTTGCTCCTCCTCGGCCTTCAGCCGGCGCTCCAGGTCCTGGAGGCGGCCGTAGCGGAGTTCGGCGGCGCGGTTGAGGTCGTAGGCGCGTTCGGCCTCCTCCGCCTCCTGGCGGACCTGCTCCAGTTCCTGCCGTAGTTCCTGCACGCGGCGGATGGCCTGCCGTTCGGCCTCCCACTGGGCGCGTTTGGCGTCGGCCTCGCCGCGCAGGTCGGCCAATTCCTTGCGCAGTTCCTCAAGTCGCTTCTTGCTGGCGGCGTCGGTCTCCTTGGACAGGGCCGCCTCCTCGATCTCCAGGCGCGTGACGCGGCGGGTGATCTCGTCGAGTTCGGCGGGCATCGAGTCGATCTCGGTACGCAGCCTGGCGCACGCCTCGTCGACCAGGTCGATGGCCTTGTCGGGCAGGAACCGGTCGGTGATGTAGCGGTGGCTGAGGGTGGCCGCTGAGACCAGTGCGGTGTCCTGGATCTTCACGCCGTGGAAGACCTCCAGGCGTTCGCGCAGTCCGCGCAGGATGGAGATGGTGTCCTCCACGCTCGGCTCGTCGACCAGCACCTGCTGGAAGCGGCGTTCGAGGGCGGCGTCCTTCTCGATGTGCTTGCGGTACTCGTCGAGGGTGGTGGCGCCGATCATGTGGAGTTCACCGCGGGCGAGCATCGGCTTGAGCATGTTTCCCGCGTCCATGGCCCCTTCGGCGGCGCCGGCACCGACGACGGTGTGCAGTTCGTCGACGAAGAGCAGGATGCGTCCCTGGGCGGCCTTGACCTCGCCGAGCACCGCCTTGAGGCGTTCCTCGAACTCGCCGCGGTACTTGGCGCCGGCGACCAGGGAGCCCATGTCGAGAGCGAACACCGTCTTGTCGCGCAGTCCCTCGGGGACGTCACCGCGCACGATGCGCTGGGCCAGACCCTCGACGATGGCAGTCTTGCCGACGCCGGGATCTCCGATGAGTACGGGGTTGTTCTTGGTCTTGCGGCTGAGGATCTGGGTGACGCGGCGGATCTCGGAATCACGGCCGATGACCGGGTCCAGCCGCCCGGACCGGGCCTCCAGGACCAGGTCTCGGCCGTACTTCTCCAGAGCCTCGTAGGCCACTTCGGGGTTGGCGGAGGTGACGCGCTGGTTGCCGCGGACCTGGGTGAGCACGCTCAGGAACGAATCCCGGGTCACGCCATGCTCCTTGAGCAGGCGTCCGGCGGCGGTCGCCGAGCCCTCCTCGGTCAGGGCGAGCAGGAGGTGCTCCACGGACACGTACTCGTCCTTGAGGCGTTTGGCCTCCCGCTCGGCGGCATCGAGCAGGCGGGACAGGCGCTGCGTGACGAAGACCTGACCGGGGGCCGCCCCGGGACCGGTGACCTTCGGGCGACGGGAGAGTTCCTCGCGCACGGCCGCCCGCAGCTCCTTCGGATCGGTGCCGACCTGTTGCAGCAACCGTGGGATCAGACCGTCCTCCTGATCGAGAAGCGCGAGCAGCAGGTGTTCCCCGTCGACCTCGGTCTGCCCCAAGCCGACTGCCGCGCTCTGGGCCTCCTGGAGGGCTTCCTGGGACTTCTGGGTGAGACGGTTCATGTCCATGGCGGTGTTTCACTCCTCGTACCGACGCGGCGCAGGGCGGCTTCGAGCATGCTGATCCGATCCAGCAGGTCGAGCACCAGGCCGATGGATGCGTAGTTGAGGCACAGCCCGGTACGCAGCCGCTGGACGCGGGCGAGGGCGGCCGGTGCCGTGGGTTCGAACACCAGCCCTCCGGAGGCGTCCCGCTCCGCCTCGACCAGGCCCAGGGCGACAAACCGGCGGATGAGGTCGGGATGGACGCCGGAGCGGCGGGCCACGGTCTGCAGAGAGAGCCTGGGCACCGGCACGAGCGCGTAGCGGACGCGTGTCGGGGCGGGTGTCGTCAGCCGGGACGCCTGGCGCGCCCGTCCGCGTGGGTCACTCATCGTGTCCTCCTGGGGTCGAACGAGGAGACGGCGGCGAGTTCCTCGAACAGTGCGCGCTCCCGGTCGCTGAGCCTGGGCGGCACCATGATCCGGAGCTCGGCGTAGAGGTTGCCGTCCGTGCCGCGCGGGTTGGGCATGCCCTCACCGCGCAGCCGCAGCCGCCGGCCGCTGGAGGACCCGGCCGGCACGGTCACCTTGGCCGTGCCCCCGCTCGGCGTGGGCACCGGAACGGTCGCGCCCAGCGCGGCCTCCCAGGCGGTGACCGGAAGCTGGACGTACACGTCCCGCCCCTCGAGTCGGAACCGGGGGTGCGGCTGGATCCGCACCCGCAGATACAGGTCCCCCGCGGAGCCGTCGCCGCTGCCGCGCCCGCCCTCGCCCGCCAACCGGATGCGCTGCCCGTCGACGACACCGGGCGGCACGTCGACCTCGTAACGCCGCTGCCCGGAGGGCCCGGCGAGGGTGACGGTGCGACGGCCTCCGCGGTAGGCCTCCTCGACGGTGAGCGGCAGTTCGGCCTCCTGGTCCGCACCGGGGACCCGCGTCCGCCCGGCGCCTCCGAAGAAGGAGCCGAACAGGTCGTCGACATCGACGCCCTCCGCGCCGAACCCACTGGTGGCGTACCGGACCCGGGGGCCGTCCCCGGTGGACCAGCGGAAGCCACCACCGGGACCCGCGCCTGCACCGACCCGCTCCTCCCAGTCCTCGGGAACCTTCCGGAAGTCCTCGCCGAAGCGGTCGTAACGGGCCCGCTGGTCGGGGTCGGACAGGACGCTGAAGGCCTCGTTGATCTCCTTGAATCGCTCCTCCGCCGTCGGATCCTTGTTGACGTCGGGGTGGTATTTGCGGGCCAGATTGCGATACGCCCGCTGGATCTCGTCCTTGTCGGCGGTGCGCGGGACCCCGAGAACCTCGTAGAAATCGCGTGCCATGGCCGCTCACTCCCGCTTGGCGACGGTCACAGCGGCCGGCCTCAGCTGCCGCTCGGCCTGCCCGTAGCCGGGGCGCAGCACCTGCGCCACGGTGTTCGGTTCGGCGTCCGGATCCTGGACCACTCCGACTACCTCATGAAGGGAGGGGTCGAAGGGGACGCCGGTCTCGGCGTGACGCTCGTAACCAAGGCGCTCAAGGACGGACACCGCCTGGTCGCGCACGGCGCGCACCCCCTCGACGATCGCCCCGGGGTCGGAACCCGCGTGGTTCAGGGCCAGTTCGAGGTTGTCGATGACGGGAAGGAAGGCAGCGGCCGTGCGGGCGCGCTCGACCGCACGCTCCCGGTCCAGTTCCCTGGCGTGTCGCTTGCGCAGGTTGTCCAGGTCGGCGAGGGCGCGCCGCCAGCGGTCCTCGACCTCTTTCAGCGCGGCCGCGTACTCGTCCTCGCCCCCGGCCGAACCGGTGGCCACGGCGGGCCCCGGTCCGGCCGGCGCGGTCGGCGGCGCGGGCTCGGGCAGGTCGCCCTGCGGCGATGGTGCGGCCTCTTCGGGTGGCGGGTCGGACGATCGGTCCTGGGGAGGGATCGGCATGGCGGGTACCTCAGCCCTTGTCGAACTCGGCGTCGATCACGTCTTCGTCGCTGCCGACCCCGCCCTGCCCGGAACCGTCCGGTTGCGTGGTGTCCGACGCACCGCCCGCCGCCCCTGCCTGGTGGGCGGCCAGCCCGGCATAGACCTGCTGAAGTTCGGAGATCAGCGGCCTGACCTGGTCCACGCCGGCCTCGTTCTTGACCGCGTCGCGGGCCTCGCTCACCAGCATCTCGGCCCGGGCCTTCTCGTGCGCGGGCACCGCGTCGCCCAGTTCGTTCACGCGCTTCTCGACCTGGTAGGCGATCGCGTCGAGTTCGTTGCGGGCGTCGACGGCCTCGCGCAGTGCCTGGTCCTGGCCCCTGTTGCTTTCGGCCTCCTGGACCATGCGTTCGACCTCGCTCCGGTCCAGGTTGGAGCTCTCGCTGATGGTGATGCCCTGTTCCTTGCCGGTGTCCTTGTCGCGCGCGCTGACATTGAGGATGCCGTTGGCGTCGATGTCGAAGGTGACCTCGATCTGGGGTTCGCCCCGCGGCGCCGGGCGGATGTCGGTGAGCTGGAAGCGGCCGAGCACCCGGTTGTCGGCGGCCCGCTCGCGCTCACCCTGGAGGACGACGATGTCGACGGCGGGCTGGTTGTCCTCGGCGGTGGAGAAGGTCTCGCTGCGGCGCACGGGGATGGTGGTGTTCCGCTCGATGATCTTCGTCATCACTCCGCCGCGCGTCTCCACACCCAGCGACAGCGGGGTGACGTCGAGCAACAGGACGTCCTTGACCTCGCCCTTGAGCACCCCGGCCTGGATGGCGGCGCCCAGCGCCACGACCTCATCGGGGTTGACGCTCATGTTGGGTTCCTTGCCGCCCGTCAGCCGGCGCACGAGGGCCTGGACGGCCGGAATGCGGGTGGAACCGCCGACGAGGATCACCTCGTCGATGTCGTTGTCGCTGACCTTGGCGTCGCCCATGGCCTGGCGGACCGGACCGAGGCAGCGCTCCACCAGATCTCCGGTGATCTGCTCGAACGTGGACCGCATGATCGAGTCGGTGAGATGCTTGGGCCCAGACGCGTCGGCGGTGATGAACGGCAGGCTGACCTGGGTCTGGGTGACGGAGCTGAGCTCGGTCTTGGCCTTCTCCGCCGCCTCGAAAAGGCGTTGCAGCGCCTGCGGGTCCTTGCGCAGGTCGATGCCGTTCTCCTTCTGGAAGTCGTCCGCGAGGTAGTCCACCAGTCGCCGGTCGAAGTCGTCGCCGCCCAGGTGGCTGTCGCCGGCGGTGGAGCGCACCTCCACCACGCCGTCGCCGACGTCGAGGATGCTCACGTCGAAGGTGCCGCCGCCGAGGTCGAAGACGAGGACCGTCTCGTGCTGCTTCTTGTCCATGCCGTACGCGAGGGCGGCCGCCGTCGGCTCGTTGATGATCCGCAGCACTTCCAGTCCGGCGATCCGTCCCGCGTCACGGGTCGCCGTGCGCTGGGCGTCGTTGAAGTAGGCGGGCACCGTGATGACCGCCTCGGTGACCCGCTCCCCCAGCTGCTTGGAGGCGTCGTCCGCGAGCTTGCGCAGCACCTGGGCGCTGATCTCCTCAGGCGCGTACAGCTTGTCACGGACTTTGAAGCGGGCCTCGCCGTTCTCGCCCGGGACGACGTCATAGGTGACGGCCTTGGCCTCGTCGGGGATCTCGTCGAAGTGCCTGCCGATGAACCGCTTGGCCGAGTAGATGGTGCCCTTGGGGTTGAGGATCGCCTGGCGGCGGGCCAGTTGACCCACCAGCCGTTCTCCGGTGTCCGTGAAGGCCACCACGGAGGGTGTCGTGCGGTTGCCCTCGCTGTTGGGCACGACGGACGGCTCGCCGCCCTCCCACACGGCGATCACCGAGTTCGTGGTGCCCAGGTCGATGCCCACTGCCTTGGCCATGAGGAACTCCTTCCGCGGCGGCCGACGTCCGTCGGCGACCGTCCGTCCTCCGGGCACCGTCCGCCCGGGTTCGAAACTCGTTCAGCTGGGGGCGGGGTGATCACTGTGCGGGCGCCGGCCCCCCAACGAGGCGCTCTCCGCGTTCGCGCCGGCCTCGTCGCGCAGTCCGGCGAGCAGCCGGACTGCCTCGTCGGCGACGTTCTCGTCCACCACGACGTCGTACCGGCTGGGCTCGATCGAGCGGACGGAGGCGAAGTTCCGGTGGCCGCCTTGGGCGGCGTGCAGCAGCACGCCGAACAGCGCGCCGACGACCGCTCCGAAGAGCATCCCGTACAGGGCCAGGAGCAGCCCGGAGACGACCGGATCCAGCCAGTTCAGCAGTCCGAAGATCCAGCCGACGAGCACGCCGGGCAGCGCTCCGGCGGCCGCACCGTGGAGGGCCGCCTCGCCGTAGCCCATGCGGCCGATCACCTGCTCGACCATACGCATGTCCTGACCGATGATCGCCACCTTCTGGACAGGAAACCCCTGGTCGGTAAGGTGATCGACGGCACGTTCCGCGTCCTGGTACGTCGCGTACGAGGCGACGGCCGTGCGGGCTCGCTCGGTCATGGTCACTCCCTCCGCCGTCGGACCGACGAGAGGTCCCGGCAGGCTCCAGAGTGGCTGTTCGCTTGGTCACTGCGCCTGCGCCCAGCGGGCCGAAAAGTGACACCGCCGGTCGCTCTGTGAGGACAGGAGGCGAGGCACGGTTCGAGGTCGCGACGCGCGGCCCCGCTCTCCGGGCCCTGCCCACCGTGCGCCACCTGACCGCCCCGCGGTGACCGGGCCCTTGGGTCAGCCGGGCATGGGATGGTGCGCCTGGGCGAACCGCTCTACGACTGCGGCGCAGAAGGCAGGCAGGTCGGCCGGGCCGCGGCTGGTGACCAGCTGCCCGTCGACGACCACCTCCTGGTCGACGACCTCCGCGCCGGCGTTGCCGAGGTCGGAGCGGATGCTGGGCCAGGATGTCAGGCGGCGTCCGCGCACCGTGTCCGCCTCCGCCAGGGTCCACGGGCCGTGGCAGATCGATGCGACCGGTTTCCCGCTGGCCATGAAGTCCTTGACGAACTGCACCGCGTCACGGTTCATGCGCAGCTGGTCGGGGTTCATGGTGCCGCCGGGCAGGAGCAGGGCGTGGTAGTCGTCGACGGAGGCGTCCGCGACGAGGCGGTCCACGGGGAAGGTTCCTGCCGGGTTGAGGTCGAACTGGCGGGCCTGGATCTCGCCGGGGCGGAGCGAGATGATCTCGGTCTGCGCACCTGCTCCTTGCAGGGCACCGCGCGGCTGGTCGAGTTCCACGCGCTCGACCCCGTCGGTGGCCAGTATCGCCACCCGCATTCCTCGCAGTTCCTGTGCCATGGCCTTTGGCTCCTTCGCCAGTCGCTGGTTGTGAGACGCGAACGGCAAGGACGCCCGGCCGGACCCCGTTGCGCCGGTCCGAGGTCCGCACGTCGCATCGGAGGGGGCGCGTCCAGGTGTGTGCGGTCAGGCGGAGTTGCCGACCGGGTGGAGGACAACCTTCGTCGCCTGGTTCATCGGGGCTCGCAGCACCAGGAGACCTTGGCTGCACCGGCGTCGAGGCTCTCGGCACGTCGGTTCACATCGTCGATGCCATACAGCGAGGCGCGACCGCTACAGCAGCCGGTCGAAGACCGCGGTCACGCCGTCCCAGTGGCTGGTCTGCGGATTTTTGACATCCGGGTACAGGATTTTGAACGTCTCGGCAAGGGCGACGCTGAGCCCGCCGATGATCTCAGGGTAGCGGTCCTCGGTCTCTTGGGACGGGGTCCTGTCGAGGGCAGGGTGAGCGGCGAGCTGTTCCAGGATCGGCTTCAGGTCGACGTCCTCGTCAAGCCGCCGGAATCGGTGGATGCTCTCCTGGAGCCCCTTGGTGATCGGCATGTCCCACGGTTCGACCGTGTCCCTCCCGTTGGCCTTGGCCGACGCCTGGCCGACGACCAGGAGGTCGTAGAGCTTGGCGTCGACGAAGTCGCCGTACCGCTTCAAGTCGTTCTTGTCGACGTCGAGGCCGGCGGCGGCGCGGAAGAACCTCTCGAACTTCGACACAGCCATCACGGTCATGACTCTCGCCTCCTCACCTGGAACCGGACGGCGACGCTCACTCTCGCAACGCCGCCATCGGCCGTTACCAGTCGAGATTCGCAGAGCCCGCCCGCCGCGCGCCTCCGCACCCCAGGCCGAAAAAGACCACCCTTTCCTGCCCTGACAGAGCAGCACGGGTTACCGACTGGGCGCTGTGAGGTGCGCTCAGCAGACCGGCGCCGGTGTGCCCCTCGGCTCGGCGGAGGCCGTCTGCACTTGTGCTCGGAGGTCCATTGGGCTCGTCGTTTTTCCGCCCACCGGGAGCAGGCGCGGTGTGGCCCCCAGCCTGGAGCATGGGAATGGCCTCGGTCGAGGCGTACGCACGACGACGCGCACCAGCCCGCCGCCCCCTCACGCTGACACACCCTCAAGTGGCGGTCTCGGGCACCGGACAGCCTCACGCATCCAGAAGTAGGACAGCCTCACGGCTCCAGAAGAAGGCCCCTCATGGACTACAACGCTTTTCTCGACACCGTCACCCGGCGCGCCCCCGTCCCCCCGGAAAAGGCGGACCCCCTCACCCGCTCCACCCTGACAACACTCGCCGAGCGGCTCACCAGGGGGGAGGCGCAGGACCTCGCCTCCGAACTGCCCAAACAGCTCAAGGAGCCGCTGGTCTCTCCCACTCCCGAGGCCGAGGACTTCGGACTGGATGAATTCATCAATCGGGTGAGCAAGCGGGCAGGGGTAAGTCCGGACGAAGCCCGCGAGGGCGTACGGGCGGAGTTGAACACGCTCAAGGACGCGGTCAGTGACGGCGAGTTCCGCCACGTGATCTCCCAGCTTCCCCGGGACTTCGAGGCTCTCGTCAGCGCCACGAGCTAGGAGGAGGCATGAGCGGCGAAGTCGGCGCCATCATCCAGGAGACGGAACCCAGTCGTGCTCACCGAGGCCACCACCACACTGGTCGAGGGGCCGACGTTCTGCGTCTCGAGCATCTCGGGCGACATGGCGCCGGACCGGACGGGCTGGACTTCCTGACCGAGCTGCCGGCGCGCGGCGAATGGCACGCCACCGTCCTCGTCTGCCCCAGCATCGAGGGCGAGGAGGTCAGCGACGTCTTCCACCCGACCGTCGAGGCAGGCGAGGCCGGGCCGGCGCGCCGCCTGCGTGCCTGGCGCGAGAGCGTCCCACGCGTCACCGACATCGAGGATCCGGAACTGCACAGGACGCTGGCTTCATCTGCGATCGGCCCGAGCAACTCTCCGCCGCGCTCCGCTCCGTCGGCCGTCTCTCCGCACGGGCCTGCCGGGAAGAAGTACTGCGCCGGTTCGACACCCTGAGCATGGCCTCCGCATATCAGGGCGCTTTATCGGCAACTTGCCCGCGACCAGGCCCAACTGGCGACCGCCACCTCAGGGCGACGGCCACACCACTGACCCGTACGACTCCGTACGGCCATAGACCGAGTCGGTCGACGACACCCGAGGGCCGGCTCCTCCGCGCATCCCATCGACTCCACGGCAGAGGAACCCAGCATGAGCACTCGCGCGCCTCACATCAGCTCGCCTACCCGCGTTCCGGCCAGTGTCTCGCCGAGCGGCGACGGCATCGTCGTCGGAACCGGCCCGGTGAAGGTGGATGCCTTCATCGACTTTCTGTGCCCGTTCTGCAAGCAGTTCGAGGGGACGAGCGGGCCGATCCTTGACGAGCTGGTGGCGGACGGAGCGATCCGTCTCATCTACCACCCGATGGGTTTTCTCGATGACCTGTCCACCACCCGGTACTCCTCCCGTGCCTCGGCCGCCTCGGGCTGCGCGTCCGATGGCGGCCACTTCGTGGAGTACCTCTACGCGCTGTTCGCCAACCAGCGCCCCGAGGGCGGGCCGGGCCTGTCCGACGAGGAACTGATCGAAATCGGGCGCGCGGTGGGACTGTCCGACAGCCCGTTCGCCGCGGGCGTCCGGCAGGGCGTCTACCTGGACTGGAGCTCCTATGTGATGGCGACGGCCCTGCAGCGGGGTGTGGGGGGAACGCCGACCGTGGCCGTCCAGGGCGTCTCGGTGCCGGCCAACCCCCGGACCATCCTCGCCGCGGTTCGTGCCGCCCGTGCCGGTGTCCGCGGATGAGCGGCCTGGCCGACCGAGGAAAGACACCGTGTGTCGTCCGGCGGGTCGACATCTGTCCGTGGACGTAGAGGTGAACACCTTCGTTGTAGAAGGCGACCAGGTCAGGCGAGGGCGACTCATCCCGCGCGGGGAACTCCGTCAGAGCATCTCCAGGGGCGCGGGCCCCCTCGGCGACGGAAACGCCTCGTCGAGGGCCTCGGCGGGAAGGTGAAGGTCCACCGCGCCGCGGTTCTCCCGCACGTGGTCCGGTGATCCGGAACGCGGGACCGCGGCCACCCCCTGCTCCAGCACCCAGGCCAGTGCCACCTGGGTCGGCGTTGCTCCGAGGGCCCGGGCCACGGCACCCAACGCCTCAACCACGAGGAGCCGTCCCTGCTCGATCGGGGAGTAGGCCATGACCGTCACCCCGGCCTCGCGGCACCATGGAAGCAGATTCCACTCGATGCCGCGCCGGGAGAGGTTGTACAGCACCTGGTCGACGGCCGCGGCGTCGCCGCCCGGAAGGGTGGTCAGCTCGGTCATGTCGGCGACGTCCAGGTTGCTCACGCCCCAGTACCGGATCTTCCCCGCCTCCATCAGGTCGGTGAATCCCGCGAGGGTCTCCTCGAGTGGCCACCGTCCCCGCCAGTGCAGCAGGTACAGGTCCAGGTGGTCCGCACCCAGCCGCCGCAGGCTGCGCTCGCAGGCGGCGACGGTGCCCCTCCGGTCGGCGTGGCCGGGGAGCACCTTGCTGACGAGGAAGACCTCGTCCCGGCGTCCCCGGAGGGCCTCCCCCACGAGCTCCTCGGCTGCGCCGTCGCCGTACATCTCCGCCGTGTCGACCACGGTCATGCCCAGGTCCACGCCCAGCCGCAGCGCGGCAATCTCCTGTTCGCGCCGGGCCGGGTCCTCACCCAGGTACCAGGTGCCCTGCCCGAGGGCCGCGATCTTCTCACCGGAGGGGAGGGCGATCGTTCTGAACGATTCCGCAGCCATCTCGGGCCTCCCGTCTGCCGCGGACACGTGTCGCGCGCGCCGGGTGCCCACGTTCGCAGCTTCCAGCCAACCGCTGTCGCGTGCGTCGCAGCGAGGTCAGGAGGGGCGAGCGGACTGCGCCGGCAGGTCGCCGGAACGGGGCGTGCGACCGCCCAGCGCGACGGCCACCGACACGACGGCCCCGCAGGAGAGGACCGTCGCGAAGCCGATCATCGCGGTTTGCACGGCGAAGTGCGGCAGGGCGATGCTAAGAGGACGGAGGGCAGGCCCATTCCGAGGTGGGCGACGACGAAGAACACGGCGAGAACCCCCGCGCGGGTGAGCGAGGCCCATCCGCTGGCGCAACGGGAATCGCCGGCACTTGCGGACCTCGCGGGGGAACCCTTCGTGGACTTCCCGCCGGGCTACGGCAACCGCGAGGTGGTCGACCGGGCGTTCGCGGCGGCGGGCGTCGTACGCCGGGTAGCGCTGGAAGTGCCCGACCTCGACATGGGGGCGGCACTGCTCCGGCACGGTCTGGGCATCGCCTTCCTGCCCGCGTTCGCCGTTGCCCGCACCCCTGGCCTGCACGTCCTGGACGTCCTGGACACCGTGCTCCGCTGGAGCATGCATCTCGGCACTTCGTCCACCCGACTCCCCAGCTCGGCCCTGCGGGCGCTGCTCGACCTGGTCGACCTCCACGTCATCGCCCTGTGACGCTCACGCAGCCGTCGTCCACAGGCGGCACCGGACGATGACGAGATCAGGAAGAGGTAGTCGCCGAGGCCGCCCTGCCGTTCGAAGTACATGCGAAGGTTGGGGACGTCTCATCGGCCGTCATGATCACACCCTCCGGTGCGCTCGCGTCATCACGCGAGGAACCGGCCGTCCGCGCGTGGCACCCTTCCGTGCTCCGGCCTATGCAGCGTCCGGGCCGCTGGTGCCGTGCCGAGAGCCCCGGAGTCACTCGGCGGATTCGACGGCCTGCGAGAAGTCCGTTCCGAGTTGCGACATCAGGTCGTTGAACTCCTTCTCGCTGACCGCCTCCCGAAGCACCGCCAGTACGTACCGCACGCCCCGGTCCGCTTCCTCCTCCTTGAGCATGGTGCGTTCGGCCACGCGCCGCACAGTGTCGGCATGGCCGAAGCGTTCGATGCGGTCCGTGGCTCCCTGGCGCACCGCTTCCGCGAGGCCCTGGGGGAGCTCGGTGATCAGATGCCTGGCCTCCCCGGAACTCAGCCTGTGGGCCAGCGTCTCAAGCGTGGCCCGGGTGAGGTCCGCCGCCTCCTGCCGGCTCAGTCCGGTGCGCTCGGCGACGGTTCGTATGAAAGCCTGCTCATCCATGCGTCGGTCTCCTTCGCTGCTGTGTTGCGACGAACGGCGCGGATCCCCTGCAAGCCTGCCACGCCGGCCCGGCCCGCGCCCGCGCGCGGACGGGGGTGACCGCGCGACCCGCAGCACGAGGCCTCATCGCACCGTCGTGTGCACGGCCTCGCCAGCCGGTTGAGCTGCCCACAGGCGGAAAGCGCCGTCTTGGGAACGCCGGCGTAGCCGAACCTGAGCCGCGACCGGCGGGCCTCGATGAAGGTGCGGCACTCTACGCATTCGAATTGAACCCACTAAATTACGCGAAACTTCTCGCAATAGGACGACTCAGCAGGTGTGCGCCGGTGCCCGTATGGAAACCCGGGGTGTCCCGACTTCAGGGAGGCGTCATGGACGCCCACGTCACTGCCCAGGGAAGCTCCGTCGCCACCGTCAACCCGTACACCGGTGAAACGGTCCGTGAGTTCCCGGCGTTGAGTGCGGAGGACATAGGGCGCGCTATCGAAGCGGCGCACTGTGGCTTTGCGAGCTGGCGTGCCCGGTCGACGGCCGACCGGGGGGCTGTCGTGCAACGCGCCGGCCGGTGCATGAGAGAGCGCAAGGAGGAACTGGCGCACCTCCTCACCCTTGAGGTCGGCAAGCTGATCAACTCAAGCCGTGCTGAGGTCGACCTCGCGTCCGACATCCTCACCTATTACGGCGAGTACGGCCCCGAGTTGCTGGAAGAGCGAATCCTGCCGGTGCCCGAGGGCACAGCTGTGCTGGTGAACGAGCCGCTCGGCGTCCTTCTCGGTGTGATGCCCTGGAACTTCCCGCTGTACCAGGTCGTCCGATTCGCGGGCCCCAACCTCGTCCTCGGCAACACCATCCTGCTCAAGCACGCAAGTAGCTGCCCCCAGACCGCACTGGCACTGGAGCAGCTGTTCGCGGATGCAGGTGTGCCGACCGGAGTCTACACCAACCTTTTCGTGCGGGGCAAGGACGTGGGGAAGATCATCGATGACTCGCGAGTGCAGGGGGCGTCACTGACCGGAAGCGAGCGCGCGGGCGTGAGCGTGGGCGAGATCGCCGGCCGCAATGTCAAAAAGTCCGTCCTCGAGTTGGGGGGCAGCGATCCTTTCGTCGTGCTGGACGCTCACAACCTCGAACGCACCGTGCACGCCGCGTTCCTCGGCCGGATGGGCAACACCGGACAGTGCTGCGTGGCGGCCAAGCGCTTCATCGTCCTTGCCGACGTCTACGACGCCTTCCTCACGGGGCTGCGTGACCTGATGAGCGAGGTGCAACCGGGAGATCCGGCCGACCCCGCCACGACGCTCGGCCCTCTGTCCTCCGAGGCAGGGGCCGAACTCCTGATGGAGCAGGTTCACGATGCGGTGGACAAGGGAGCCACGGTGGTGCTGGGCGGCGGTCGGCCGGACCTGCCGGGCGCCTTCGTCGAGCCCACCCTCCTCACCGATGTCACACCAGACATGCGGGCATACCGCGAAGAGCTCTTCGGCCCCGTCGGCACGGTCTACCGGGTCGCCGACGAGGACGAGGCAGTGACACTGGCCAACACCTCCCCCTACGGCCTGGGAGGTGCCGTATTCGCCGCCGACCCGGATCGCGCTCGCGCAGTGGCGGACCGGCTGGAGGCGGGCATGGTGTGGATCAACCACCCGACCGCGTCCCGACCGGAGCTGCCCTTCGGCGGCATCAAGCGCTCCGGCTACGGGCGTGAACTGGGCGACTTGGGCATCGTGGAATTCGCGAACCGCAAACTCATACGCTACGTGGACGCAGACGCCCCGATCGGAGAAGTGCTGGGCTGACCCACGAGCCGCGCGACCGCGCGCCGTGCCCGAGCCGGTCGACCTACCGCCCCCGCGGACGCCAAGCGGCATCCGCGGTGCGGATACGGCGCATCGTCAGTGCTCGCCGAACGCCCCCGCGGGCGCGCAACCCAACTCCCTCCAGTGCCCCTTGGGAGCGGCGTACCGAGTGCAGCCCGGGACGTCGTACGCCGCGATACCACCGTGGACGCGGCCCGTGGCGCCGTGCCGCCTCCACGCCGCAGCCGTACGGCTGCGCCACTTCGCCGACGCGAGCCGAGGATTGGACGACGGCTACGTCCCCACCATGCAAAAGGGCGACATCATGGGCCACGAGTTCATGGGAGAGGTCATCGAAGTGGGCCCCGGCGTGAGCGACGCCAAACTGCGCGTCGGCGACCGGGTCGTCGTCCCCTTCCCCATCGCCTGCGGCGCCTGCGCGTCCTGCCGCGCGCAGCTGTACTCGTGCTGCGAGAACACCAACCCCAACGCCGGCGTCTCGGAGAAACTGTTCGGCCACCCCACCGCCGACATCTACGGCTACTCCCACCTCACCGGCGGCTTCGCCGGCGGTCAGGCCGAGTACGCCCGTGTGGTGCTCGCCGATGCCAATGCCTTCAAGGTCGAGTCGGACCTCACCGACGAGCAGGTCCTGTTCCTGTCCGACATCCTGCCGACCGGCTACATGGGCGCCGAGATGTGCGACATCCAGGACGGTGACGTCGTCGCCGTCTGGGGCGCAGGTCCGGTCGGTCAGTTCGCCATGGACAGCGCCCGGGTCCTGGGCGCGGAAAAGGTCATCGCGATCGACAAGGAGCCTTACCGGCTCGACATGGCCGCCGCCCGGGGCTACGCCACCATCAACTTCGAGGACACCGACGTACGGTCGGCCCTGCTCGAACTCACCGGCGGCCGGGGCCCCGACAAATGCATCGACGCGGTCGGCATGGAAGCCACGCACGGCGACCGCACGCCCTGCGCCAAGCGATCATGTCCTGCCGCAGCGGTGGTGTGGTGTCGGTCATCGGCGTATACGGCGGGATGATCGACAAGTTCCTGGCGGGTGCCTGGATGAACAGGTCCCTGACCCTGCGCACCGGACAGTGCCACGTACAGAAGTACATGCGGCCGCTACTCGGCCTGATCGAGCAGGGCAAGATCGACCCGACCCGGGTCATCACCCACTGGCTGCCCCTGACCGAGGCACCCACCGGCTACGACCTCTTCAAGAACAAGCAGGACCACTGCGAGAAGGTCGTCCTGTCGCCCTGAGGACCGTGCCGACGCTCACGTCACCGTTCGGTGAGCAGCCCGACGGCGTGACCGCCCCTCGCCGTCGGGCCGAGCGGCCGGCGACCGTTTCTGTCCGTCAGTTCGTCTTCGGCCATGGGACGTTCAGGCCAAAACCAGCCAGCGGCGGCCGTCGATCAGTTCTCGGGCTGCGTCGAGGTGGCCGGCGTGGCAGGCGGTTTCGGCGATGACATGCAGCAGGACGTCGCGCAGAGTGTGCAGGTGCGGTTCGCCGAACAGGTCATGCGGCCGCCAGGCCAACGCGGCGTCGGCAGGCGTGGCGGTGATGACGGCATCAGCGAGTTCTGTCTCCTGCCGGTATCGGTCGAGGAGGTTGCCGGCCAGCACTTCCGGGGCCACCTTCCATGCTTCGTCGCCGCTCGTCAGGCCGCGGATGATCTCCTGGTCTCCGGCGACGACCGCGCCGAACCAGAACCGCTCCACATCCAACGCGAGGTGTTGGACCATCCCCAAGCAGTGCCATCCGGAGGGCAGCACGGGCCGTCGCAAATCCTTCGCGTCGAGCCCGTCAAGGATGCCGAGCACGTGACGCCGCTGTCCCTTCAGGACCTCAAGGAGCGCCCTGACCTCAATTGCCGGGAGCTGTCCCACTCGAATGGTCGCTCATGGCCTTCATCATCCCCGAACCCCTTTGGCTACGCATGGAGTTGCCTGCGCAAGGCCCCGGATCGTCAAATCGGCCGAGCGGACCAGCTGGTCCGCTCGGCCGATTTGACGATCCCGCGCGCTCAGTACAGCACCGACAGGTCCCCGGGCCGCACCCGCGCGGTGACCGGGAGGGTGGCGTCCACCTCGCCGTCGGCGCCGTAGGGGACGGGCCGGCCGGCCTCGATGCGCAGCTCCCGGCCGCGCAGGACGCGCACTTCGGGGCGGCGGATGTGGGCGCCGGTCTTCAGCTCGTTCATCAGGGTGAAGAAGAGCCTGCGCGGGGCCTCGCGGATCAGCACCACGTCCAGCAGTCCGTCGTCGACGCGCGCGTCGGGTGCGATGAGCCGGCCGGAGCCGTAGTAGGGGGAGTTGGCCGCGACGACGGTGTAGCCGCGGTGGAGGTGTTCCTCGCCGTCGACGGTGACCCGGTAGTCGGCCGGCCGCCAGGTGGTGACGGCGCGCAGGCCGCCCGCGTAGTAGGAGGCGGCGCCGCGCAGCAGGCGGGCGTTGTTGGCGTGCAGGTTGGCCTGCGCGTCGACGCCGGCGTACACGCTGCCCAGGACCACTGTGCGCGGGTGGACGGCCGACTCGACCTCGATGGTGTCGACGGGCCGGGGCTCGGCGTGCAGCAGGATCTGGGCGAGGGCTTCCGGCTCGGTGGGCAGGTGAAGCGCGCGGGCGAAGTCGTTGCCGCGTCCGGCGGGTACGAGGCCCAGTACGGTCCCGGTGCCGCTGAGGGCGCCGCCGATGCCGCCGGCGATGCCGTCGCCGCCCACGGCCAGGACGATCCGGCCGCGTTCGCCGGCCGCGCGGGCGATGTCCTGGGCGTGGGCGAGGTCGTTGCTGTACTCGGTCTCCAGCTCGGCGCCGGCCGCGCGCAGCAGCCGGGCCAGCTGGAGCAGGGTCGCCGCCCCGGTGGAGCCGCCCGCGGTGGGGTTGACGACGGCGGTGTACTGGCGCATCGAATGGGCCTCCGAGGCAGGCGGTCGGATGGGGTGGGTCAGTCGGTGGGCAGCAGGACGCCGGGGTTGAGCAGGCCCTCGGGGTCCAGACGGCGCTTGACGGCGCGCAGGGCGGAGATGCCGAGGGGGCCGGCTTCGCGGACGTACCAGTCGCGGTGGTCGGTGCCGACCCCGTGGTGGTGGGAGATAGTACCGCCGGCCGCGAGCACGGCCTCGTTGGCGGCGTGCTTGGCGGGCGTCCAGTGGGCCACCGGGTCCTCGCCCTGGGCGCTGACGACGGTGAAGTACAGGGAGGCGCCGTTCTCGTACACGTGGGAGATGTGGCACATCACCAGGGGTGGGGTGCCGGCTTGGCTGAGGGTGTCGGTCAGGGCGGTGCGGACGGCGGTGTACAGCTCGGGGACGCGGGACCAGAAGGCCGCGGTCTCCAGCGTCTCGGCGAAGGCGCCGGCGTCGAGCAGGGCGTCGCGCAGGTACGGCGCGGAGTAGCGGCCGTGCGCCCAGCGTTCGCCCGGTTCGGCGCCGGCCGGGGTGCCGCCGCAGTCCGCCAGGACGGCGGCCGCCCGCTCACGGCGGTACGCGGTGTCCTCGGCCGTCCCCTCGTACCCGGCGATCGCCAGGCAGCCCGCGCCGCCTGCGGCAAGGTCGGCGCCGATGGCGTCGGGCTGGGCCAGGCCGATGAGCGTCTCGGTCTCGTCGGACAGGCGCAGCACGGTCGGCCGGGGTCCGTCCTGGGCAAGCCGGCGCAGTGCGGCGGTTCCCTCCTCGAAGGAGCCGAACCGCCAGCCCTCGTAGATCCGGACCTCGGGCAGCGGGCGGATCCGTACGGTGACGGAGGTGATGACGCCGAAGGCGCCCTCGGAGCCGAGGATCAGCTGGCGCAGGTCGGGTCCGGCGGCGGAGCGGGGGGCGCGGCCGGTCTCGATCGTGCCCTCGGGGGTGGCGAGAGTCAGTGCGAGCACCATCTCGTCGAAGCGGCCGTAGCCGGCGGACGCCTGCCCGCTGGAGCGGGCCGCCGCGAAGCCGCCGATGGTGGCCCATTCGAAGGACTGCGGGAAGTGGCCGAGGGTGAAGCCCTCTGCGGCGAGCAGCGCTTCGGCCTCGGGAGCGCGCAGGCCGGGCTGGAGGCCCGCGGTGCGGGAGACCGGGTCCAGGTCGAGCAGGGCGTTCATGCGGCGCAGGTCGAGGGCGACGAACGCGCTGCGCTGCGGGGCGAGTCCGCCCACCACCGAGGTGCCGCCGCCGAAGGGCACGACGGCGAGGCCGTGCTCGGCACAGGCGCGCAGGACGTCGAGGACCTCGTCGTGGGTGGCGGGCAGGACGACCGCCTGCGGGACGTCGCTGACGTCTCCGGCGCGCAGGCGCAGCAGGTCGGGGGTGGACTTGCCGCGGGTGTGCCGGACGCGGCTCTCCGCGTCCGTGCGTACGTGCTCGTCACCGACCGCGGCGGCGAGGGCGCGGAGGGCTGCGGGGGCTGCCGTGGGGGCGGGTGGGTGAATGTCGTCCAGGCCGAGGGCGGGGGTGCTGCGTGGCTGGACGCCGAGCAGGTCGTGCAGCAGCCCGGTCACCGTCTCGGGCAGCGGTGCCGCCTTCGCCGGGTCGCCCCAGCCGTTCCACAGCATGTCCATTGAACGGTCGTCCTCACAAGGTCGGTGTCTCGTCGGGGCGGTTCGGGGCGGCCTGCCTGGGTGCCCGCCTCCGCGCGGGTCGGCTTGCCGTCGGGACCAGGCCGGTGTCGTCTCGGCCCCGAGGCGTTACACTGTGACACATGACGCCTATTCGTCACAACGGTTCGGGCGGCGGATCGGACAACGACGCCGTCCTCGACGCGGTCCGCGACTGTGTTCTGGCCGTCGGAGTGCGGCGCACCACGCTCGCCGACGTGGCCCGCCGCGCCGGGGTCTCCCGGATGACGCTGTACCGGCGCTGGCCGGACCTGCGGACCCTGGTGGGCGACCTGATGACGCGGGAGTGGATCGGCGTGGCCACCCAGGCCATACCGGACCCCGTGCCCGGCACCGGCACGCGCACCCGGATCGTGGACGGACTGGTGGCCGGGGTCGAGGCTTTCCGGGTCCACCCCCTTTTCCGCAAGATCGTCGATGTCGACCCGGAACTGCTTCTGCCGTATGTCCTCGACCGGCGCGGCGCGAGCCAGGAGGCGCTGCTGGGCCTGCTGGGCGACGCGCTGCGCGAGGGCCACGCGGACGGTTCGGTACGGCCCGGTCACGCCGAACGGCAGGCGCGGGCGCTGTTGTTGACCGTGCAGTCCTTCACCCTGTCCCTGCGCACGATGACGGACGAGGACGACCCGGAGCTGGACTCGGACGCGTTCCTCGGCGAACTGCGCACCCTCCTGGAGAGGACCCTGACGCCATGAGCCACACCGAGGCCGCGCCCGGCTCGTCCTTGAGCGCACGCCGGCGCCGCCGGGAACTGGCCCAGGCCACGGACGGCCGGACGGCCGACGTCCTGGTCGTCGGGCTCGGCGCCACCGGGGCCGGCGTCGCCCTGGACGCGGCGGCCCGCGGCCTGGACGTCGTCGCGGTGGACGCCCACGACCTGGCCTTCGGCACGTCGCGCTGGAGCTCGAAGCTCATCCACGGGGGGCTGCGCTACCTGGCCTCCGCGCAGTTCGACGTCGCCCACGAGAGTGCGGTCGAACGCGGGGTGCTGATGACCCGCACGGCCCCGCACCTGGTGGCCGCGCAGCCGTTCGTGCTGCCGCTGACCCCACTGGTGTCCCGGGGCCAGGCCGCACTGGCCTGGGCCGGGTTCCGGGCCGGCGACATGCTGCGGCTGGCCGCCCGCACCCCGCGCCCGGTGCTGCCCGCGCCGCGCCGGCTGTCCGCGACGGAGGCCCGGCACCTGGCGCCCGCCGTCCGCGCCTCCGGCCTGCGCGGCGGACTGCTGTCGTGGGACGGCAAGGTGACCGACGACGCAGCGCTGGTGACGGCCCTGGCCAGGACGGCCGCCGCGCACGGCGCCCGCGTGCTGACCCGGGTGCGCGCACTGGAACTGACCGGCACCGGCGCCCGCGTCCGCGACGAACTCACCGGCGAGGAGGGCGAGATCAGGGCCCGGACCGTGATCAACGCCACCGGGGTGTGGGCGGGCACCCTCGCCGACGGCATCCGCATCCGGCCCTCCCGCGGCACCCACCTGGTCCTGCGCTCGCAGCGGCTCGGAGCCCTGCCGGCCGGCCTGCACATCCCGGTCCCCGGAGAGACCAACCGCTTCGTGCTGGTCCTGCCCCAGGGGGACGGCCGGGTGTACGTCGGCCTCACCGACGAGCCCGTCGAGGGCGCGATACCGGACGTGCCGGAGGTGCCCGAGACCGACATCGGCTTCCTGCTGGACGTGTTGGGCTCGGCCCTGGACGCGCCGGTCGGCCGGGACGAGGTGGTCGGCGCCTTCGCCGGCCTGCGCCCGCTGCTCGACACCTCCACCGGCGGCTCCTCGGACCGCACCTCCGACATCTCCCGCCGGCACGCCGTACTGACCTCGCCCGACGGGGTCACCACCGTGGTCGGCGGCAAGCTCACCACCTACCGGCGGATGGCACAGGACGCCGTGGACGCCGCCGTCGCGGCCCGTGGTCTGCGCGCCGCCCCCTCCCCCACGGCCGGGCTGCCGCTGATCGGTGCGGCTTCCCCCGAAGGGCTGCGCGCGCTGCCCGTTCCCCGCCGCCTGGTCCGCCGATACGGCACGGAGGGCCGTGGAGGTCCACGACCTCGCCGCCGAGGACCCCGCGCTGGCCGAGCCGGTGCTCCCCGGCCACCCCGTCACCCGCGCCGAACTCCTCTGGGCCGTCCGGCACGAGGGCGCCCTGGACGAGTCCGACCTCCTGGACCGCCGCACCCGCATCGGCGTGGTCCCAGAGGACCGCGCGCAGGCACTCCCCGTGGCCCGCGAGGTCCTCGAGGAGGCGGCAGCAGTACACCCCTGACCCGGCCGCCCCGCCCATCACCGATCGGAGCAGGCAGCGACGAAGACCTCCGGTCTGCGATGCGAATACGGGCTGCATCCGCCCCTTCAACCCGTGTGCGGCGCGGCATGGAGGCGGGTGCCGGAGCACGCCGAAAGCATCCGTCTGGCCAGCGTGCGCGCGACAAAAGAAGCTGGAGGCCGTGGCCGCGACAGCCCGAACGGCGTGCCTCTCAAGAGACTGCCATGCTGCTGCCCAAGGCGGACCTCGACGACCTCAAGCGGTGCCACGGCCCCGACACTGCCTGGATGGTTGAGCGCATTCGATGTGCCGCCCTCGGGGTGAGGCTCTCCGATGTCGTCCTGCAGCGCACCACCTGCCTGGAATATCGAGAGAGATCGACGAGCGAATGCATGCGGGACGACACTCGCATTTGTCGTCACTGTGGGGCCCCGCTGACGAAGACGCGGTTCTACGACCCCTGACGTCAAGGACGGAGCAGGAGCACAACTGTTCAGGCACTCGATCGAGTCGGCTTGCCTTCGGCGGCGGTGACCCCCGGTACCGCGTCCTCGACACCATCGTCTGGACCGACGATCTTGCCCGCCAAGGTGACCATTCTCGACAGGGAGACCACAGGCCATCAGCTGCACTGGCGTCCCGCCAATCACGATGTCGTGTCCCGCGCCGCCCTGTCGGTCTCAGGACGTGCTGCGGCTGTGGTGCAGGGCCGTGGGCGCACCGGCGGACTGGCTGCCCTCGTCACCGAGGCTGATGGTGTCGGCAGCGGTCAGTTGGACCACGTACAGGTGCCCGCTCTCGCATTGCAGCGAGGTGTCCGAGCGATTGGTCGGGTGGCTGGTGGCCGCGACGAACGTGGCCGTCGAGCCGCGCACCGATCGTAGTTCCAGGGCTTCTGTACATCCGACCTCGCGGCCGGTGCCGACCTCCTTGATGTTGCTGACCTGTTTGCCGGCCAGCTCACCCACCTCGGCGGTATGCAGGGTGAGCGTCACGGTGAACGACTCGGTGCGCGGGTGCTGTTGGCCGTCCGCGTCGGGGTTGCCCGGCCCCCTGCCGGTCCAGACCCCCGCCCATGCGGCGGAGAGGGCGGGCGTGGAGGACGACGGGGACGGCGAGGCCGTGAAGCCGTCACCGGAAGCCTCCTTGCCGAACGGGTTCCACAGCAGTACGCCGGTTACCAGGGCGGCCACCGCGAGGGCGGAGCCGGCGACGATCCAGCGAACACGGAGGCGCGCAGCTCCGTCGCCGTGGGGGGCGCGAGCTCCGTACGGCCCGAATCCGGCCGGCGCGGCTGCGCCGGGGGCGAACGGGCCGTGGGGCTGGCCGATGTCAGGCGTGAACGGGCCGGAGGGTGTGGGGGCGTGGGAAGGCGCGTTCGACGTGGCAGGGGTTGCGTGGCCGAGGGATGGGGCCAGGGCCCCCGCCCCTGCGGTCGCCGGCACCGTCGGTCTCTCGCCGACGGACGTCACCGCGTCCGACGGCACCTGCTCGTGGCCATGGGGCGGTACGGCGCACCGGTGTGCGATCTCCTTCTCGCGGGCCGCGAGGTCGGCGTCGAGTCCGGGCGGGAGCGCGCTCTTCCACGCCTCAGCCACCAGAGCGGGCCCGCTCTCATGAAAGGCCGCCCGCGGGTCCTCCGCGGGCCGCCAACGGCGCAGCCGGACCGCCAACTCGGCGCTGTTCGGCCGGTCCTCTGACCGCTTCGCCAGGCAATCGCGGACCAACGGAGTCAGTTCGGCCGGCACGCCGTCCAGGACGGGCGGCTCGTGGACGATCCGGTAGAGCAGGGACGCGGCCGAGGGCTGCTCTCCGGGATACTCGAAGGGACCGGTGCCGGTCGCGGCGAACACCAGAACCGCGCCCAGGGAGAAGATGTCGCCGGCGTCGGTGACTGCTCCCCCGGCGGCCTGTTCGGGAGCGAGGTAGCCGGGCGAGCCGATGACACCGCCGGTGCCGGTGTGGCGGGAGTCGTCGGCGGCCCGGGCGATGCCGAAGTCGATGAGCATGGGCCGGTCGCGGCCGAGCAGGACGTTGGACGGTTTGACGTCCCTGTGAGTGAGCCCGCAGGCATGCACGGCGGCCAGCGCCGCGGCGAGTTCGGCGGCAAGGGCGCGCAAGGCGGCGGGCGGCAGCGGCCCGTGCGCGGCGACCCAGTCGGAGAGGGCAGGCGCGGCGACGTACTCGGTGGCCAGCCACAGCGGGCGATGGCCGGGCGGGCTGAAGTCCACCACCGAAACGGTCCACGGCGAGCGCACGCGGTCGCTGGTGCGGATCTCCCGGGCGAAGCGCCGCTCGAAGTCCAGAGCGGCAGTGAGGTCGGGCCGGACCGTCTTCAACGCCAGGGGGCGGCCGGTCGGCGTGCGCGACAGATAGACCTGCCCCATACCGCCCGCGCCGAGCCGCGCCAAAAGCGGATAGCCGCCGATCGTGGCCGGATCCGTGCTCTCCAACGGCTGCACGCACGCCTCCCCCTGGTCACCTCACACCATGACGGAAGCAGGATAGGGGCTGACACCAGCCATAAATGGGCCCCTGGGTGTGGCCTGACGTGAGCGTGCGGGAGCTTTGCTCAGCAGGGGACCCAGCCTCTGGTAAAGGCAGTCTTGGTGGTTGAGACCCTGCACAGGGGGCTGCACCGCACTGTCACCCCAACCGACCAGCATGCGCAGTACTTTTGAATGAAGGCTCGCACACCAACCGACATGACCGTGCCGCTGTCCGAGATCGGTTCGTAACGCGTCAGGGAGGCCGCCCGCCGCATCGTGGATCTCGTGGTCACGGAGGACGATGTCCACTTGGACAGCCTCCCGGGCGACGTCGAGGTCTCCAGCGCCGCTCCTCCGGTCGGGGTGGCGAGGTTGTTGAACGAGCCTGCCGGCAACAAGGAGAGCTGATCGCTTCCCGGCCCAGAGGTGCGTGAAGCCCGGAGTGGCGATGGGAGGCGCCGAAGCGGCGATGCTCAGGGTCGTGCCGCGCCGTCGCGGCAACACGAGAGCGCACCGAGGCGTCGTCCCAAGTCCCCCTCAGGGCGTCTGCGTCACTGCTCAGGCCGGAGCCGTACTCTCGCTCGGTACACAGCTTTCACGGCTCGGCTCGGTGTCGGCGGTGTGAATGGACTCTCCCTCCTACACAACATGGTCCTCACTGGACAACTCAGACACCAGGCAAACCATCCCGGGGTCGAGCTTGAACCGTGCCGGCCGCGGTGATGTCAGCGAGTCGTTGCGCGGTGTCGAAATGAGGAGTGAGGCGAGTCTTGGTCATGGCCAAGGAGACGCTGCTGGCTGGGTCGGCGTAGACATAGCTGCCGCCTCCTCCGACCCAGCCGAACGCGGTCGAGCGTTCCTTCGGTGGGGCACCGAGGCGCCCGAGCGGATAGCCCAGGCCCAGTCGCGCGTGGTTGCCGAAAACCTGGTCAGTTCCCTCGAAGGCCACCGCCGTCAGCTCCTCCAACTGGGCTGTGTCCATGAGCTGACCGTTGAGTGCGGCTGCATTCATGGCAGCGATTCCCCGCGCAGTGAAGGTGCCCACGGACGGGACGTCCGCCAGCAAGATCTGATGGCTGTTCCCAAAAGCCGCAGTCGGTTGCATTTCCCAGGGCGCCAGGATGGCGCCATCGGGTGCGGTGGCCGGCGGGGGTGCAGTGTCCTCAAGGCGTGCCAGGCGGGGCAGGTCGGTGCTGGGCACGCCGAAATACAGCTCGCCGTCGATCCCCAGCGGCACGGTGATCCAGTCGCGCAGAAGCTGCCGCATCGTTTTCCCGGTGGCTCGGCGTGCGACTTCACCGACCACAAAGCCATAGGTGAACGAGTGGTACCCGGTCTCGGTGCCGGGCAGCCACTGCGGCTCGGCGTCGGCAATGGCGCTGCACACCCGCGGCCAGTCGAAGAGATCAGCAGGGCCGATGCATCGCGGCATGGCCGGCACACCGATCGAGTGGGTCAGCACGTGTCGAAAAGTCGCCTTCTCCTTGCCGTGGGCACCGAACTCCGGCCACACGTCGACCAACGGTGTGTCGTATCCGATCGCTCCCCTCCTGACGAGCAGGTGAGCGATCATCGACGTCATGGGCTTGCCCGCGGAGAAGCTGAAGAACAACGTCTGCGAAGTCACCCTGCGCCCGCTTCGAGCGTCCGCGACGCCGGCCACAGCGTCGGCGACGAGAGCGCCATGGCGGTAGACGGCGACCTGCAGGCCGGCTTCTGCCCCGCGATCGACGAGTTCGTCCAGGACACTTTGAATCTCTCGCTGCAGTGCGGACATGATCGTCATTGGTTCGGCCATGTGTAGCGCGTCTCGCTGGACATCGGTAGCTTGCCGAACGCGAATCCCACAGTCGGCTCGACTCGATAGAGACGGACGCCGCCGCCGATGACGGCCTCGCCCAACTTGTACCAGGCTCCGTCAGGGCTGGTCAGATGTGCACCGTACTTCCGCTCGAAATCCGCAGCAGCCTGTTCACGCTCGGAGCGGCCGTCCACTGTGTATGCGGCACCCTCGATGACGACGTCCACACCGGTCAAAGCATTCGTGCCGGTCGTCAGCACGCAGTGTGGATTACGCTCCAGATTGCGCGCCTTCCGCTCCTGGCCGCCCGTGGTGAAGCACATTCCACCCAGACTCCACGCGGCCAACAGCGGCGTCACGTGCGGTCGCCCGTCCGGCCGCACCGTGGAGAGCCAGAACACCTCCGCCTCAGCCAGCAGCGCGTATGCCGTCGCCCATGGCGTCGCCCGCGCGCTTGGGGACGAGAAGGGCCCCAGCGCAACATCCGGTTCACCGTTCAACATGCCGCGTCCCCAATCAGGCACATTCCGCCATGACGTATGCGGACCAGCGCCATCCAGCCGACCTGCCCTGGTCTCGGACAGGTTTTCCGTCGTCTTGGTGATGACCCGAGGTCGCCGAGAAACTCATCGGTCAGAGCGCACCGGGAAGCTGTGATCTTGCCGTCGAGCCGCCGGCCGGGCGGGTGAGAACGGAGGCCGCCGCCCGCTGCCGGGGTTCGGCGAGACGCCGCGGCACTGTCCCCCCGTACGGTGCACAAGAGGCTCTGCATGATCTTCCGGTCGAGCGGTTACGGCAGCGGCGCGGATACGTCGGCAGGACTCCGGTAGGCAGCGCGGATGTGCTTCGTGATCAGTTCGTCGCGGATGGCGAAGCGGGCATGGCTCCCACCCGCCTCGGAGAAATCAGCCCCATAACATCCCGTCTCCGAGGGGCCGCTGACAGTCCGGAAGAGTCACTCGTGTTCGCGGGGGTCTTCGCCTCCCGCCGGTTCGCCGCATTGCGCCGGCTGGATCGGTCACCGGGACGGGCCCGGGGAATACGAAGTTCCCCGGGCCCAGCTCGCATTGAGGTCTCTCGGTGGTGGCTCGCTACTGGTAGCAGGGGTTGCCGCACAGCACGGTGGCCGTCCCGCTGCTGCTGACCGCTGTGGAGACGATGTGGTGAGTGGGGCTCGTGCTGGTCTCCCAGGGCATGGGGGCAGCCACCGCCTGGGGGGCGAGAGCGGCCAGGGTCATGGTGGCTACGAACATGGCGGCTGTTGCGCGCTTACGCAGACGCATCTGGACTCCTCGAAGAATGAAGGGGCATCGGGGATCGGCGGACGCCACGCTCCGCGGGCATACCGCCACGGCTGGCTGTCAGTCGCACTGCGCCCACCGGCCTGGCCAGGGTCACCGGCTCTATCCGGCGCTTGTTCCAGCGATGAGCATGATTTTCGGCCCTTGCTCCAGACACGCGCGACAGGCAAGCCGCTCCCCCCTTTCCGCAATGGCCGGCTCACGCACCGGCGGTGTGTTCACCAGCAACCGGGGAAGGCCAAAGACCCAGGGCGTACATCGACCTATTGGTAGCAGCCGCCGGTACACAGCACGGTGACCATGCCGCGCTCACCGTCCGTCGTTGCGGCGACATGGCGGGTGGTGGTCGTGGGGGTCTTGCTGGTCTCCCACGGCATAGGAGCAGCGACGGCCTGGGGGGCAAGGGCCGTCAGAGCCGCGGTGGCCACGAAGACGGCAGCGACCGCGCGCTGGAGAAGACGCATCTGAGACCTCTCATTGTCCGGTTTTCGCCAGTGGTCGGCATCTCGCCGTGTTCGGCACGGTGTTGGCTCGCCGGGCGCAGTCGTGGATAGCCGAGGCTGGCGCGCTCTGTCTGGAACTGCCCGCTGTGCCGTTCCCTGCGCCACCGCGCCGGCGTGCCGTGGGCCAACAGCTCGCGCTGTGGTGAATTGCTGGGTATTTCAACGTAGGTGGCGCTGGATGACGCCGCAAAGATTTCGAAGACCGTCGAAACGCAATCGCCGCGGGGCTTCTGCCCGGTCAGGCGTCCATTGCCGAGGGTGGCCGGCGGTCGGGTGACGTCTCGGCTGTGATTGCGCAGGCCGGCGGCGATGTTGTCGCAGCCGGTCAGGCGGAGGGCGCCGATGGCCAGGTTGCGCAGTGCCGCCATGGCCCGGGGCGCGGTCCCGGTCCGCACGCGGGAGGCGTCTTCGGCGAAGGCGGTGTCGCGCACGTGGTGGATCTTGTTCTCGATGCCCCAGTGTTCGCGTGCACGGTGCGCGTTCTCGGGAGCATCGGCCTGTTCCGCCGTCAGGTCGGTGACTGCGTAGACACGTTCCGGGGTGACCTTTCTGGTGGTGACCGTCCAGCGGCGGCGCACGATCTGCACGGCCTGGGCGGCGTGGGGGAAGTCGAGGCCGAGGGTGACGGTGCAGGTCTTCTCCTCCACCAGGAAGCGGGCATGGGCTGTCTGGGAGTGCAGGGCGTCGAAGGTGACCACGGTGTCGGCCAGGTCGAGGTCGGCGAGCATCGGCCGGAAGACGGTGATCTCGTCGGTCTTGGCGCCGACCTCACGCTGGGCTGCGACCAGGCCGGTCCCGATCATCGCGGCCAGAAGGTGGATCTGGGTGCCGCCGGCGCGGTGCGCGCCGCGAACGGCCTTGCCGTCCACGGCCAGCGAGCGGCGGGCGCGTCTGCCCAGATCATGGTCGGGTGGCGGGCGGTCGGGGTCGCGGGCGGCGAGCCAAGTGCCGATCGCCTCGTCGAGGGCGTTGCCGTCCACGCGCTGCAGGATTCGGCACACGGTGGCTTCGGTCGGGGCGGTGGCCCGGCGGGTTCGCGGCTGGGGCCGCCCAGGGTGGTGAGCGGCCGGGGGCGTCGGCTGCCCATTCCGCGATCGCGGTCAGGGATTGCGCGCCGGTACCGCGCACGCGGCGAGTGCGAGGACGAAGGCGAGTAGGTGGCGGCGCCCCTTGGCCCTGCGTGGATCGGGAACGGTCGCGAGGCGGTCCAGCAGCTGCGGGTGTTCCCCGGGCTCGGCAGGGCGGCCGGTGGCGAGCCGGCCCAGGCCGGCGGGAATGGGCGATGATGATCGGGCAGGCACGGTCTTCCGCCTTGTGATGACAGCGGCCGAGATCCTTTCCCCGCGTAAGGCCGCAGGTTCCCCGCTGGCGGGCGGTCCCCGCGGACGGCCAGTCGGACTCCCACCGGAGGACTGGCCTGTACGCAGGGTGATCGTCGCCGAGGGATGCCCCGGGCCGTGGTGGCGAGGGGCCTGGGCTGGGTTACCCGGCGGTCGGCTCGGGGTGGATCTGCTCGATGCGGTCGCGCTTGGTGTACAGGTCCCAGTAGTGCTCGGCGAGGTCGTCCGGGTCGACGAGCGGGCCCACGCCTTCCGGCAGTGAGGCGGCGGCAAGCTCTCCCATCTCGCTCCGGGCGACGAACGCCGCGATGGACAGCGTGCCGGCGTAGGCGCCGATGTCGGCGAGTTCACCGTTGAGGGAGTACAGCCAGTTACGGGCGGCGGACATCAGCGGGCCCACGCCGCTCATGTAGGGCCGCGGCGCCACGGCGGTGTGACCGGTGGTCATCAGGAACGCGCCGTCGCCGCGCTCGGCCCATTCGGGCAGCACCGCGCGGACCACCTCGACCGGCGTGAACAGGAGAAGAGGGCTGTCCTTCTGCAGGGTGACGGCGTCCAGCTTGGTGGCGGGGGCGAAGCTCTGCTCACCACTGATCGGCCCGTACTCGATGACGTCGATCCGGCCGAACCGTCCGCGGATGACGTCGATGAGGGCGGGTACCTCGGCGGGCTTGGAGAGGTCGGCGGTGAATCCGGCCGCGTCGATGCCCTCGCCGATGAGCTGTTCGACGAGTGCGTCGAGGCGGTCCTTGCGGCGGGCGACGAGGGCGACGCGGAAGCCTTCGCGGGCGAAGCGGCGGGCGACGGAGGCGCCGAGCCCGGTGCCGGCTCCGAAGACGGCGACGACCTTGGACGTGTCGGGCATGGGGATGTCTCCTCGGGCTTTTCGGGGTGTTCTGGCTGTTCAGCAGGGGTTCGAGGTGGTGGGTCAGCCGCGGGCGTTCCACACCAACGGGGCGCGGCGGATCCAGGTCTCCTCGTCGACGGCGTCGAGGAGGAAGCGGGCGAGGTCGGCCCGGTTGATCCAGCGCCCGGGGGCTGTGGTGCCGGGGGCGGCGGCGTGCAGGGGGCCGGTGGCGGGTCTGTCGGTGAGTGCGACGGCACGGGCGAGGGTCCAGTCGGTGTCGGAGGCGCGCACGACCTGGTCGACGCCGGTGTGGTCGGTGAAGCCGGCCTTGATGTTCGACAGGTTGATGAGCGCCTTCATCAGGGGGTTGAGGCGGGCCCAGTCGTCGCCGGCGCCCTGTGAGGACGTCAGGGCGATCCGGCGGATGCCCTGTTCGGCCATGACGGTCAGGGTGTTGCGGGCGGCGTCGGTCATGAACATCGGTGGGCTGACCGGCTTGGCCCAGGGGTTGTCGGAGGCGCGGGCGTTGTTCAGCACGCTGATCACCGCCCGAGTGCCGTGGGCGGCCTTGCGGATGTCGTCGATGTTCGCGGGCGTGCCCTGGATCAGCTCGACACCGGCCGGAGCGTGAACGGCGGAGGGATCGCGGACCAGGGCGCGGACGCGGTGGCCGCGTTCGGCGGCCTGTGCCAGGACGTGGATGCCGGTGCGGCCGCTGCCGCCAAGGACGAGCAGGTCGGTCATGGGAAGTCATCGCCTTTCATGGGCGGAGGGCCGGGCGGCGGGAGCGGGCAGGGGATGGATTCGGAAGTGTCAGAAGGAGTACGGGCCGAAGCGGCCCCAGGCCACCCCGACGGCCAGGGCCAGCAGCGCGCCGTTCATGCCGATTGCGCTGTACTCCCGGCGGCGGAGGTGGAAGGTGCCGGCCAGCGCCATCACCACCGCGAGGCCGAGTGCGGCGAGCGCTGTGAGGACCACCGCAATGCCGGTGGCGGCGGGCAGGACGAGGCCGAGTGCGGCGGCCAGTTCGACCGGTCCGATCAGCCGGACCGTGCCTGGCTTGAGGTCCTTGACGTAGGAAGAGTGCCGGAGAGCCTGTCGATCGGCTGGGTCGTCTTCATGACGCCGGCCATGGCGAACACTGCGCCAGCAGTCCCTGCAGTACCCACAGCAGGACGTTCATCGGACTCCTCGTTTCTTGGATCACGGGGGGCTGCGGGGGGATCAGCCATATACGGGGACGGCACCGCCCTCCGGGCCGCAGGCCGGGGCGTCGCCACCGGCAGGGGTGAGCGGGTGGGTGTCGTCCCAAGCTGTGCGGAGCAGGTCCAGCAGGGTGTCGCTGTCCTGGGCACCGGAGACGCCGTAGCGGCCGTCGATGACGATGAACGGGGCACCCGTCGCGCCGAGGCGCCGGGCGCGGGCCGCGTCATCGCGGACATGCTCGCGGTAGCGGTGCTGGGCCAGGGCCTGTCGGGTCTGCTCGCGCTCCAGGCCCAGGGTGTCGGCGAGGGCGAGCAGGTCGTCCAGGGAGAAGACGGGCTTGCCCTTGCCGAAGTAGGTGTCGAAGATCGCGTCCCACGCTTCACGGTTCTTGCCCTGCGCGGAGGCGTGGGCGAGGAACTCGTGGGCCAGGTCGGTGTTGCCGACCTGGTTGTCCAGCACCCGGTAGGGGCTCAGACCCTCGGCTGCGGCCAGTGCCTCGATCCGCCGGGTCGACGCCTCGGCCTTACCGCCGCCCACACCGTGCCGTCGCAGCAGAGCCTCGCGGACGGAGAAGGTGCGGTCCTCGGGGAAGCTGCTGCTGAGCGGGAACGAGTGGTGGACCGCCTCCACCTCGCCCGCGTGCGCGAACCGCTCGACGGCCCGCTGCAGACGGTGATGGCCCAGCCCGCACCAGGGGCACGTCACCTCGGACCAGATGTCCACCTTCACCACGAACCTCCGATTCTTACTCCTTGTTCGTAACGCCATGGTGGACCAGTATGGAAGGCGATACAAAAGGCACATCCGTGTGCGTGCCGGAGAGGAATGTGCGTGATGGAGCAGACCCGCGAAGCGAAGACGGCCGGTGGGGCGGGCGTGATCGGGGCGGCGGCGATCGGGCCGTGCGCGGCGATCCCCGCCGAGCACATGACCTTCATCCGCGAGGTCCTGGACCGCGTCGGCGACAAGTGGAGCCTGCTGCTGATCGCCGTCCTGAAGTCAGGCCCGCTGCGCTACACCGACCTGCAGCGCCAAGTCCCCGGGATCTCCCAGCGCATGCTCACCCTCACCCTGCGCCAACTCCAGCAGGACGGCCTGATCTCCCGCACCGCCTACGCCGAAGTGCCCCCGCGCGTCGAGTACACCCTGACCCCGCTCGGCCGCGGCCTCCACGACATCGCCACGTCCCTGGTCGGCTGGGCCGCCGCCCACCACGACGAGATCCGTGAGAACCGGGCCCGCACGACCTCAGCGCAGCCGAGTACGGGTTCACGCACCTGAGCTACCGGAGACCGTCACCGACGGGAGCGAAACACGCGGCCACCCGACTCCCCGTCGGTGGCCGCGGCTGGAGGATTCCCACCGGCCACCGACATGGTGATCAGGGACTCGACACCTCATGATCACTCGGAGGCCGTGCCTGCCTCCGCTCCAGCCCGATCCGCGAACCCCACGGCCACGTCAGCTGCCTGGGGCCGTGGTTCCGGACGGGTGTCGATGGCGGGCATGGCCTGCTACAAGCCGGGCGAGTGGTCTCGACGGATCTACGCCATCCGCGAGTACCGGGGCCACAAGGACGAGCTGAAGGGCTTCGGCCGGCGTGGCTTCCGCAACCTGATCGTCCGTGCCCGCATCCAGCTCGGCGGCCCGGTCGTGCTCGTGCGGGACAACGTCCGGCTGCACCTGATGGCCTGCGTGGGGGAGTTCATTGCCGCGAACGCCGAGTGGCTCACCGTCTTCCCATGGCCCACCCATGCCCCGGACCTCAACCCGCAGGAGGGAATCTGGTCTGTGGTCAAGCGCGACATCGGCAACCTCGCCACGGCCGATCCCGGCCAGAGCACCCGAGCCGTGAAGCGCCGGCTCAAGAAGATCCAGTACCGTCCGGACCTCGTTGACGGCTGCCTCACTGGAACCGGGCTCGCACTCGCCTTGATGGCTTTGACGACGCCCAGTGCCTCCTGGGCAGATCGAGTACACATCCGCTAAGCCGAGTGGTGGCGCAGTAGGCACCCTGTGAGCTGCCTCACTCGCCGCCAGCCGCTCACGGCACGAACTGCATGGCCAGCACTGCTCTTACGCACTCGACAGCCGCTCGTTGGCCGGATACGTCAATGATCTGTCATTGCAGCCAGTGCGGCAGTCGATACAGGCTGTGATCGTGTTTGAGCGACGTGTTGTGGTGGTGGTGTACGCGGGCGCAATGGCGCTGGACATCACCGGACCGATGGAAGTGTTCGATACCGCTAACCGGTTCCTTGCTCCGGAGGGCGCCCCGTACCGGATCGAGCTCGTCTCCCCCGAAGCGCCACTGGTGCGCATGAGTTCCGGGATGAAGGTGGAAGCCGCGCCGCTGGAGGCGGGCGAGGGTCCGATCGACACGCTCCTCGTGCCGGGCGGATGGAGCCTGAACGGGGCGCTTCAGGACCGGGCGCTGGTCTCCTGGATCCGTCAGGCAGCGGCCCGGTCCCGCAGAGTGGCCTCCGTATGCGGCGGATCCTTTCTGCTCGCGGAGGCGGGCCTCCTCGACGGCAGACGCGCGACCACGCACTGGGCGTACAGCGAGGCCCTGGCGGGCCGCTATCCGGACGTGACGGTGGACGCCGAGCCGATCTTCGTCTGGGACGGTCCCTTTGTGACCTCCGCCGGCGTGTCGACGGGGATCGACATGGCGCTTGCTCTCGTGGAGGCCGACCACGGTTCGGCGTGCGCGCTGCAGACGGCACGATTTCTGGTGCTGTTCCTCAAGCGGCACGGTGGCCAGTCGCAGTTCAGCGCCGTTCTCGACGCCCAGTTGGCCGACCATCCGCCGATCCGTGCCGCGCAGGAGTGGATTCTGGACAACCTGCACAACCCGTTACCCGTCGCCGAGATAGCCCGGCGCGCCAACATGAGCCTGCGCAACTTCGCCCGGGTCTTCAGGCGCGAGGCGGGCACGACCCCCGGCCAGTACATCGAGCGGACCCGTATCGCCCGCGCCCGCGAACTGCTGGAAACCACCGACCTCACGATCAGCCAGATAGCGCGCCGCTGCGGATTCGTCGCCCCCGAGACCTTCTTCCGCTCCTTCGGGAGAACGCTGGGACTCACCCCGACGGAATACCGGCACCGCTTTCAGCTCATCTCGCCATCCGGCTTCATCGACCCGCACCACGAGACGGACAGGAGCCCCGTATGACCCCACAGAACGCGGACTTACCCGAGGCAGGAACGGTGCGTCTGGTCGACTACCTGGTCGGCGAACTGGCCAGCGCCGGCGTTACCCACGTGTTCGGGGTCGGCGGCGCGAACATCGAGGACGTGTACGACGCCGTTCACCGCGCCGGCGTCATACGCGGCGTCGTCGCCAAACACGAGTTCTCCGCCGTCACGATGGCCGACGGATACGCCCGTACGACCAGACGTCTCGGCGTCGTCGCCGCCACCTCGGGCGGTGGTGCCATGAATCTTCTGCCGGGCCTCGCCGAGGCGTACGCCTCCCGGGTGCCTGTACTGGCTCTGGTGGGCCAGCCTCCGACCCGCCAGGAAGGCCACGGGGCGTTCCAGGACACCAGCGGCAGGGCGGGCTCCTTCGACGCCAGGGAGGTCTTCGCACCTGTCTCCCGGTTCTGCGCGCGCGTCGATGACGCGGACTCGCTCACGGAGTTGCTGCCTCGTGCCGTAGCGGCGGCACGGGCCGATCCACCTGGGCCGGTGGTCCTGTTGCTGCCCAAGGACGTGCAGCAGGCACCGGTGCAGTTGCCCGGCCGCGGCGTGGCCAAGGTGCCACGTGTGCTGCCGTCGGCCCCGACGGCAGCCGCACGGCTCGACACCGTGGCCGTCACCGCCGTGGCGGACACCCTTCGCGGTGCCGATCGCGTCCTCGTCATCGCCGGTGAAGACGTCGCCGCCACGGACGCACGCGCGGAACTGGCCGAACTGGCCCGACGCCTCGGCGCGTGGGTGGCCGTCACCCCTGACGCCAAGGACGTCTTCGACAACAGTGATCCCCGATTCGCAGGCGTGGCCGGGGTGATGGGCCATGCCAACGTCGGAGAGTGTCTGCGGCAGGCCGATGTGTGCCTGCTGGTCGGCACCAGGCTGCCGCTCCTGGCACGCGGGGGCCTCGACCGGGCCCTGGCCGCCACCGAAATCGTCTGCCTAGGTGCCGAACCGCCGTTCGTGCCGGGCACCACGCTGCTCGGACACCTGCCGGACACGCTCCGCGAGGTGACCGGCCTCCTCCCGCCGCGACGACGCGCCTGCCCACAGCACTCCGGCCCCCTTCCCACCGTCATGCCGAGCCCGGCCCCTGGCGCCCAAGGCCGCACCATTCCGTACCCCAAGGCCCTCGCCGCGGTGGAGGCGGCGCTCCCCGACGACGCGCACGTCTTCGTGGACGCCGGCAACGCAGGGGCCAGCGCGATCCACCTCCTCCCGGCACCGCGCCACGGCCGCTTCGTCGTGGCGGTCGGCATGGGAGGCATGGGCTACACCTTCGGGGCCGCGATCGGCGCCGCGCTCGCCACTGGCCGACGCACCTACGTACTCGCCGGGGACGGGGCCTTCTTCATGCACGGGATGGAAGTGCACACGGCCGTGGAGCACGCCGCGCCCGTGACCTTCGTCATCTTCAACAACAACGCTCACGCCATGTGCGCGGTGCGGGAGGAGTTCTTCCAGGGCGGCATCCGCAGCGACGACCTCTTCTCCCGGACCGACCTCGCCGCCGGGATGACCGCTGCCTTCCCGACACTGCAGGTCACCGGGGCCGAAGACGCTGCACACCTGCACAGGGCTCTGCTACGCAGCAACGCGGGCGGCGGCCCGGCGTTCATCGCGCTGGACTGCGAGCCGGCTGAGATCCCCCCGTTCCTCCCCTTCCAGTCCTTCACCGAAGCCACCCGAGCCACCGAAACCACCGACAGCGAGGAGAGTTCCCATGAGCGAGGCGTCATCCACGTTGGCTGACATCCCCGGTCTGATGCGGATCGAGAACACCGGCAAGGAGGAGCTGACCGCCCACTGCATGGAACTCACCCATGCCGTCTACCCCCATCATCAGGTCTACGGGCAGTACTGCACCATCCACGAGTACGTCGACTGCCCCCCGGAGCAGGCCTACGACTACCTGCGCCAGGGCCACCATTTGGAGGAGTGGACCTGCACCCTGCGGGACTTCGCGCCCACCGGCACACCGGGGCTGTGGGCCGGCTACGACCGGCTCGAGGACGACACCAGGATCTACTGCAAGGTGGCCGCCAACCCAGAGGCCATGACCGTGGATTACCACTGCTCCTGGGACCAGGGCGACAGGCTGTGGATGATCTACCTGATGCGCGTCGTACCAGCTCGCCTGGTCCTCGACAAGCCGGGCGCGGTGATCACCTGGACCAACTGCCGCCACCCCTACTACGACGACAATCCGCACCCCGACATCACTCCCCGCCCGGACCGGCCCTGGGTGGGCGACTTCTGGGACCTCTTCTACGCAGGGCACACCGTGGAGATGAACAACCTCAAGACGATCCTGGAACACCGCCACCGCAATGGCCTGCCGGTCTCCGTGGCTCCGGTGAAGGCGGTGGCTCGGTGACCACGGTCAGTCTCAGCGACGTCGCAAGCTACCTGCCCGGCGAGCCGGTCCCCGCGGCCTTCTACACCGAGTACCCGGGAGCCGAGGACAAGTTGCGCAGCCACCCCATGTTCAAGGTCCCGCCGCTTCGGCACCACGTGGCAGCGGACGAGACCAACGCGGACATGGTCGAGCGCGCCGTACAGCCCCTGATCGAACGGCATGGAAGGGCCGAGATCCGCGGTGTGGACGTGCTGTTGGTGCACAGCCAGCTCCCGGACCTGCCGTTCGTGGGCGCCGGCACCGAGGTGGCACGCCGACTGGGCCTGAACCCGGAATGGCTGGTCGACGTGGCCAACGCGGGCTGCGCGTCGTTCGTGTACATGTTGAAGCTGGCGCGGCAGATCCTGACCACCACCGACGCCAGGACCGCGTTGATCTGCAATGCGCAGAGCGCAGCGGGCCAGTGGTTCACGCAGTCCGAGGTGCGCCGGCTCGCCCAGGCCGCGATCCCGGGCGACGGCTGCGGCGTGGGATATGTGACGACGTCGGCCGACAGTCCGGTACTCGACGTGGAAACACGGCATATCGGCGACTACGCCGGGGACATGACCGTGGCGGTCGACGACGGCCGAAAGTACTGGGAGCCGGGAGAGTCCCAACTGCGCATCGGGTTCACCGACTCCAGCGTCGCCAAGGTCCTCGCACGCGGCAACCGCCTCGTCCCCGAAGTCGTCACAGACCTGTGCCGGCGACTCGGCATGGCGACCGCCGACATCGACGTCCTCATCACCAACCAGCCCAACCGCACCTTTCTGCGGAACTGGCGCGAGGCGCTGCAATTGCCCGCCGAACGGCACCTGAACACCTTCGACGAGTACGGCAACCTGTTCGGAGCGGCGATCCCGATCACTCTGGACCACGCGATCCGTTCACAGCAGGTCGAGGACGGCGACTTGGTGGTGCTCGGCGGATTCGCCCACGCGGGCGACTTCGCCGGTGCCGCCGCGGTCCGCTGGCACGGCGGGCGGGGATGACAGATGGACATCCCCGTGCTGCACCGGCTGGCGCTGAACGAGAGCCCGTACCCCCCGCTGCCGTCGGTCCGTAGGGCGATGCGACGTGCTGTCGCACAGGCGCACCGGTACCCGCCGTTCTACCCCGACGAACTCACGGAGGAAATCGCCGCATGGTGCCAGGTGAGCCCCGACGGCGTCGTGGTCGGCAACGGTTCGGTGGGCGTGGCCCTTCAGTTGCTGCAGGCCGTGATCGAACCCGGGGAAAGACTGGTCTACGCCTGGCGCAGTTTCGACGCCTATCCCCTGCTGGCAGCCATGGTCGACGCCCAGCCCGTCCCCGTACCCCTGACCCCGGACGGATGCCAGGATCTGGGCGCCCTGCTCGCGGCGCTCGACGATCGCACCCGCGTGGTGGTCCTGTGCAATCCGCACAACCCCACCGGGAGCCTGGTGTCCGCCGACGCGCTGTCGGCGTTCCTGCGCCAGGTCCCCCGGCACGTCACCGTGCTCCTCGACGAGGCATACGTCGAGTTCGCCCGCGACCCCGACCTGCCGGACACGCCCACCCTTTTGCTTCAGCACCCCAACCTGTTTGTCCTGCGCACCTTCTCCAAGGCGTACGGCCTGGCCGCCCTGCGGGTCGGCTACGGAATCGGCGCCACCGGCCTGGTGGCACGAATACGCCGACAACAGCTGCCTTTCGGAATCAACGCGGTGGCAACTGCGGCAGTGAAGGCCTCGCTGCGCGCCGCCGACGAGCTGCGCCGACGCGTGGACACCGTCATCGCCGAACGCGAACGGCTCCAGTCCCAACTCCTCCAGCGAGGGTGGCAGATACGCCCCGGCCACGCCAACTCCGTCTGGCTCGCTGCCCCTGACCCGGTCGACGAGGGTGCCGCAGCACTCACCGCTGCTCATGTCCAGGCTCGCCACTACCCCCGCGAGGGCCTACGGCTCACCGTCGGCAGCCGGCAGGCCAACGACGCCGTGCTCGCCGCGCTGGCGGGGGTACACCGGTAGGAAGCGCCCGCCAGAAGCCCATCAACCGCGGCACCGGACGGGGCGGTCAGCACCTACCGCGGACGGCCGGTGCGCAGGAAGTGCCGGTAAGGCTGATCTGGGTGCGAGCTGACGGCACCCTCCGGCCCGAGTACGAACTATGGGCCGGCCCGTTTACTGCCCCCGTCCTGTCCGCTCGGCAGCTCCACCCCCTCAGCCCGCTCACCTCGGCCACCCCGCCCAGAAGACGACCGGCCGAGAGCCCCGCCGCGCATTGCAGCGGGGGTGTCGTCAGGGGTGGTCGGCGCAGCACGGGGTCGGGTCGGGAACCTCGAAGGGCGCGAGGGTGCCTCCCGCCGCCGGAACGAGGGCGAGGGTCAGGTCCCCGGCTCGCCACTCGGGACGTACGTGGCCACGAGTGAGTACCGGTGTGGTCACGGCGGGAGTCTCCGCCGCAGGCGTGCCCACCACGACGAGCCGCTCGATCGCGGTCAGGTCCAGAAGGTCCGCGGTGGTGACCGTGCCGGTGAGGTGTTCGACGCCCGGATAGAGCACTGCTCGTCCGCCCTCTCGGCGTGCGTGTTCGCGGGCGGCCAGCGCCGCCGCGTGTGTCAGTGGCCGGGGTCCGTAGACGTCGTCGGCCAGCACGGCACCGGCGTTCAGCTCCGCCAAGGCGGCGATGTGCGCCCACGCGGCACGGGCCGCTCCGGTGTCGGGCAGGGCGAGGGAGACGGCCGTACCTCTGCGTTCGTCGGTGCGGATCAGGTGGGTGCAGGCGATCGTGCCGGAGGGCAGGCCTAGCCGGTTCACCAGGTCATGGATCAGGTGGTCGGCCTCGCGCAGGCTCACCGTCCCGGCGTCGACCCCGATGACGGAGTGGACGCCGGGCGCGTCGTCAGCGGTGTTCACGCGGGCAGGACCCACATGGGGTTGGAGTAGAACCACAGGTCCTTCCACGGGTCCGCGTCGCCGAGGACGTCCATGGCCGGACCCGCCGGATCGACCGCGGCGCCGTTGAGGCCCACAGCGCTGCGGTTGCCGTCGGTTCCGCGCAGGCGTACGTAGACCGGCTTGTCGACCCGGCCGAGCGAGTACGTCAGCCGTACGGAACCGGTGACGGTGTTCACCTGGAAGGACTTCACGACCTTGGTGTTCGGCGTGCTGAAGGCGTCCTTGTCGGACACCGGGCCGGTGACGTCACCCTGGATGACGTCCACGCGGGCCAGCTGCGGCACGAACTGGGCCCAGTTGGGGCCGTTCGCCAGGCTGATCTCGACGATCAGGTCGACGTTGCTGCCGCGGCGGACGTGCAGTGTGTCGCCCAGTGTCACCCTTCGGCCGCCGGAGCGCAGCTGGGCGTCGAGGCCGCTGATGAGACCGCCGTGGTCGACCCAGACGCGGCCGGCGCGAATGCCGTCCATGACCGCCTTGTAGGAGAAGGAGGCGGCGCCGACGTGGGTGCGGGAGTACTGGCCGGGCCAGAAGTCGCCGTCGGCAAGGTTGAGCCCGCCGCCGTAGACCGGGTCGTTGTAGCGGCCGTTGCCGTTGAAGTCGCTGTTGGAGCCGCGCACTGCGGTGTCGGCGTAGACGTTGTGGGAGTCGGAGTTGGCGGTGATCCACCAGGGCTTGCCCTCGGCGAGCAGGCTGTCCCACAGTCCTCCGACAGTGGCCGTCATCCAGTCGAAGCCGCCCCAGGTGCGGTAGCTCTCCAGGGGGTAGCCGCCGAAGGAGTCGGCGCTGGGGCTGTTGTCGTAGTAGCCACGGCCGGAACCGGGGCCCTGCGGCGCCTTGATGCCGGCGGCCTGGTGGCCGGGGGCACCCTCCATGCCGACCGCGATGGTGGGCTGGGCGTCGCGCCAGCCACGGATCTCGTGCGGAGAGTCGATGCCCTTGCGCGCGGGGTGGTTGGCGAGAAACAGGATGTCCCTGACCTTACGGCGCTGGACCTGCTCGGCAAGGAAGTTGACGCCCGCGATGGCGAGTGCCTCGTTCGCCGCGGTGCCGGCGGCGGCCCCCTTGACCGCGCCGTCGAAGGAGTTCTCGAACTCCTTGAGCACCGCGACCTCGTTCTTGTCCGGGTGGACGAAGACAGTGCCGTGCTCAGCGGCCGGAATGTTCCACTCCAGGCCCTGGAAGACGAGTGTGTCATCAATCTGGTCGCGGGCCGCGACGATGTCCGGGTTGACTTTCTCGACGCCGATCTTGGCATGGGTCTCGCTGCCGTGGTCGGTGATGACCATCCAGTCCAAGCCGTGCGCGTTGGCCTGCCGCACGTGGTCGATGACGCGGTACTTGGCGTCCGAGCTGTACTGCGTGTGGATGTGATGGTCGCCCGCGAGCCACAGGTAGCCGCCGGAGCGGTCGTCGTGGGAACCCACGACAGCGGGTACGGCGGCTGCGGCCTGGCCCGCACCGCCCAGGACGCTGCCGGCCGCGAGGCCCGCGCCGAGGAGTCCGGTGCGGCGCAGCATGGAGCGCCGCGAGAGCTGGCTGGGGGTCAACTCCTCGTCGGGGACCGACATGTCGAGGGCGGGCGGCAGCGAGGAGGTTTCGTGGCTGCCGTGGTGGTGATGGTGACCGTGGTCGTGTCTGTGGCCGTGACTCATGCTCAACTCCGGCGGACGGCAGAAAGGTGCACGCGTGGGACGTGCAGATTCTGAGCAGGCCGGATGAACGACGGGCATCTGGACGGTGGGGGGTCGCCGAACGGCTGATGTGTGGTGAGGGCGTTGGCGGTCCCTGGGCGGCCAGTGGGGCACGTGGGTCCTGCCTCTCTTCACCGTGTTTGCGCTCGCGGCAGTCGTGCTCGATGCGCCGGCGCATCCTGCCGAAGCTCACCGGTCGGGCAGTCGGACTGGCTGGAGTGCATCAGCGCCTTTGAGCACCCGGAATGCCTACAGAACCTCGCGCCACTCCGGCGGGCACAGGAGGCGGGCGGAGGTCGCCGCCCGCCTCGACGGGACCGGTCCGGTCAGACGTCCATCACGTGCAGGGTGAGCGCGACGCCGTACTTCCCGGTCAGGGCGAACAGTCGGCTGCCGTCTGGGGACCAGGCCAATCCGTGCGGACGCAGGCTCAGGCCGCTGCCCGGGTCGAGGTCGACGATCTGCGAAGGCGCGTCAGCGCCCGCGGAGAAGAGGTAGACGTCGGGGCCGTAGGAGTTGTCGATGTCGGCAGCGACGGTGCCGTCGGGTGCGACAGCGACCGCGTCCGGGGAGGCGTCGGCGGGGTAGATGCGTTCCACCGACAGGTCCGCGAGACGGAAGGCCAGGTGGTGGTACGGCGCACCGCTCACCGCGAATAGTGTCGGCCCGTCGGGCGACAGCGCCAGGTCACCGACGTCGGAGATGCCGCCGGGGTTGTTCTGCGTGGCGCGCACGACGGGGGTCCCGGACGTCATGTCGTACACGGTGACCGTGCCCGCGGTCGAGTGTTGATCGGCGGCGATCACCAGAACCGGGGCGCTGGGGGCGGACACCAGCATCGGCGGTCCGGGCCAGGTGCCCTCCGGGAGTTGGGCCAGCCTTACCCGGGGCCAGGCGCCAAAGGTGAGCGAACCGAGGCTGCTCTCCCACTGGTCGCCGTAGGCGAACCAGAACGTGCCGTCCACCCACGCCGTGCGGAGCGGGGCGGTGCCGGCCCCGGTGGCGTAGCGCGCCGTCGTCCGGTAGGTGGCGGTGTCCACAGCGGCGATGGCGTCGCCGCGGCTGAGCACCACGTACAGGGTGCGGGCATCGGGGTTCAGCACCAGGTCGGCGGCACCCGGCAGGTCGGTGAGTGTCCCGGTGACGCGGCCGTCGAAGTCGGTGACCACGACGGAGCCGGTGACGATGTCGGCGATGTACAGCCGCTGGTGCACGACGTCGACGGCCATGTCTGCGTGGTACTCGACCGGCAGGGTGGTGGTCGTGACCGCCGGGGCTGCCGTCGCCCCAGGTGCGGCGCCGACGACGGCGAACAGGGCTAGGAGTAGGGCACCGAGTACGGATCTGAGCCGGATGCGTCGCATACGCACGTCTTCCTGACGTACGAGCGCCCCCCATGGGCGCGATCGGCATGATTCCAGCGTTGCGACGTCTGCCCCCTCGCGGCAGGTCCATGCCCAATCGCCAACGGACGAGCCCCAAAGACGGTTCTCTTGCTGGTGAGACGAGCCATCAGGTCCGCCATGTTGATCACGTGAGAGCCGGATGGCGTCGCTTCCTCATCTCGGCCGCGACGTTTGCAGGTGAACAACCTGCCCTTCTGGATGGCCGTCAATTAGCGCGTCACGCGGCTTGAGTGTCCCTTCCCGACCGGGGCGATCGGCGCGTATCGTCCCGACATGGACACCACTGCCTCCCCCCGCGTCCTTGTCATCGGGCTTGATCCGTATCGGTTGCCGGGGCCGTGGGATCCCGAGCCGGTAGCCGAAGGGATCAAGGCGGGACTGGCCAAGTTCGCCGAACATGACGTGTCCGTCGAGACCTGCCTCATCGGCCTTGATGGAAGTGACGACGTAGAAGTGGTCGTCGGGAATGCCCTGCGAGCCCATGCGTGGGAGTGCGTCACCGTCGGCGGTGGTCTGCGGCACTCAGACGATCAAGTGGAACTCCTCGAGCAAGTCATCAACATGGTGCGGCGGTACGCACCGCAGGCGGCCATCGCGTTCAACACCACCCCGGCCACCATCTACGAGGCCGCTGCCCGCTGGATCGAGTGACGGCCACAGTGTCCCGTCGCCTACGGTGGGGCCGGGGTTGGTCGTGGGGGGTTGTCGGTGGTGGTGTCGTGGTCGCTCAAAAGCATTCGCTGACTCAGAACTCCTAACAGAATTGCTGCAACTCACCTTGGAATGTCGACATCTGATGGGTTGTTAGCCTTCAGATGAGAAGGGGTGAGCAACCGCCGTGGATCGTGCCGGATGGGCTGTGGGTGCGCATCGAGCCGTTGCTGCCGGTTGTGCCGCACCGAACGGATCACCCCGGCCGCAAGCGTCTGGACGACCGGAAGGTGCTGTCGGGCATCCTGTTCGTGCTGTACACCGGCATTCCGTGGGAGTTCCTGCCCCAGGAGCTGGGCTTCGGCTCGGGGATGACCTGCTGGCGGCGTCTGCGTGACTGGAACGACGCGGGAGTCTGGCAGCGTCTGCACGAGTCGCTCCTGGCCGAGCTGAACGCCGCCGGCGCGCTGGACTGGTCGAGGGCGGTGATCGACGGCTCGCACGTCAGGGCGCTCAAAGGCGGCCCAAAACAGGACCGAGCCCGGTCGACCGTGCCCGAACAGGCTCCAAGCACCATCTGATCACCGAAGGGCACGGCATCCCGCTGGCGGTATCGCTGACCGGCGGAAACCGCAACGTGTCACCCAGCTCATCCCCCTGATCCAGGCCAGGGTGGTCGAACAGAGCTTCGCGCTGCTGCACTGGTTCCGCCGACTGCGCATCCGCTGGGAGATCCGCGACGACATCCACGAAGCCTTCCTCAGCCTGGCCTGCGCCATCATCTGCTGGCGACGGCTGGTCAACCTCTCACTTTGTTAGGAGTTCTCAGGGGCGTCGTCCCGTACCGCTCCCCCTTCCACGAACTCCGTCGGGATGTCAGCTTGCGCGGGAGCGGCGGGAGATCACCTGGGGGAGCTTTCCCGTCTTCCAGTAGCCATCGAGGATCTTGAGCAGGCGCTCGGGGTCACGGAAGATCTCGGCGATCCGGTCGCCGTACTGCTCAAGGAGCGGGTCGCTTTCGACCGTCTTGCGGCCGGCACCCGTGAAGGACGACGAGTAGGCATGACAGTTGCCGCACCACAGGTAGTTGATCCATGAAGGCTCGCTCCGGCCGTACTTGGTGTGATGGTAGACACGCATGGTCGTGCGGTCGCAGATTGGGCAGGTTCGTTCCGTCACAGGCAAGTGCAGCTGAGCACCGAGGGCCTCGCGGTGGTGCTGGTCGTAGGGCCGGGTCATGAAGTGGAAACCTCTCTGAAGGGCTGGGGTGGTCGGCACGGCTGGGCTGGCCGCAAGGGGATTCGATCTCGTCGCGGCCCTGTGGGACTCCAGCTCAACGGGCCGAGGCGTTCGAGCTATTCGGAGGAAGGCGTTACCGGCCGCCCACGGAAATCCTTCACCACGCCATCTGTCCGAAGAGTCCTCGGTCTCTCGGTGCCGATGTCGCCGAAACACGCCAGGTGCTTCTGATGGTAGGACTCGTGGAAGGAGGTCACCACGGCCTCCTTCATATTCCGCAGACTCTTGTTCGACGTCTCGATGATCGGCTTGCCGTTCGCTGTGCGGATCGTCACCGGCCGGTAGCGAGGGGCTTGGCTGAGCAGACGTTGTCCCGGGTGCCGTCCGAGCGCCTGGCGAGCAGGAGTCAGAGTGGCGGATCGCAACGACGTTCTCGTCGGGGCTCTGGCCTTGGTTGACACGATGGTGCTCGGGGCGGCCGGGTCGGCATTGCCGGACCAGGACGAGGTTGCCGTCGCGGGTGGAAGCGGTGAGGGCGGGGACGGCGCCGACAATCGAGGTCACCGGCGGTGACCTCGATTGTCGGCGCGCAGAAGCTGTACTGCCCCACGGCGCCGTAGGTCTTGCCCGCGTTGCCGCGTCACTGCAGAGGGATCTCCTCGCCGATCGATTGCTCGCGGGCGGCCGCGACGACCAGGGCCGTTGCTGCGGCGTCCTGTACGGCCACACCGACCGACTTGTAGAGGGTGATCTGATCCGGCGCAGTGCGTCCCGACTTGCTGCCTGCGATGAGTTCGCCCAGCTCGGCGTGCACGTGATGGGCCGTGATGAGGCCGTCGCGGATCGGCGTGAGCAGGTCGTTGCTGCCCGCGGGTAGCGGGGCGAGGGCGGCCTGGCGGGACTCGACGCACACGAGCGCCTCGGCGACGGTGGCGTCGTCGATCTCGCGGCCGGACGGGTTGTAGCCCACCGAGGTGATGTGCACCCCTGGTGTCACCCAGGGGCGGCGGATCACGGGCTCGACCGCGTGTGTCGTCGCCGCGGCGATGTCCGCGCCGGCCAGCGCCTCGGCGTAGCCGGAGGCAGCCTGCACGTCGGCCTCGAGTACGGAGGAGAGTTCTTCGGCGAGGGCGGCGGCCCTCGCCGGGTCCCGGCCGGCCACACGGATCTGCCGGATGGGGCGGACCCGGCAGATCGCGTGAGCGTGGGACCGGGCCTGCACGCCCGTTCCCAGTACGGCCAGCACCGACGCGTCCTCTCGGGCCAGCAGCCGCACGGACAGCGCGGAGCAGGCGCCGGTCCGCGCCGCGGTGATGGCCGTACCGTCCAGCAGGGCAGCGGGCTCGCCGGTGTCCGGATCGAACGCCACGATCAGCGCCTGGTGGGTCGGCATCTGCGCCCCGTCGTTGTGAGGAAAGAGTGACACCAGCTTGGTCATGAGCGTCCCGGCCGACGCCAGGAAGCCCGGCATGGCCACCAGCAATCCATCCTGTTCGGGCACGAGGGCGGCGACGCGATCGGACACCGAGGCACGGCCCGCACTGAGGTCTGCCATCGCCGGAACCAGGGCATCGATCAGCGAGTCCATGTCGAGCAGGTCCTCGACCTGCGAGCGGCTCAGCACCAGCATGCGCCTCAACCTCCTGTTGCCAGTCATTCGGCCTACGACCGCAGAGCCAAAGCGTCGAGCATCGAATCCCGTCACCCCGGTCATGACACGCCCCACAGCCTGAGCACGTTCATCGGACGACCCGGACTTCTGAGGACACGAGGGCAGCAGTGCGGAGGTGCCGCATCATCAGGACTGCGTGTGGCAGAAGCGTCGGGCCTGTAGGGGGCAGCGTGACGCACCCGCCCGCCCCCAAACGGTCTGCCATGGCGCGACAGGTGCCGGGAGCGGGATTTCCATGGAAGACATGTCCCGACTCGACAGCGCATGCCACCGGCCCGTTCGTTCCGCCGCGGCACTGGGCCTGGTGGCGGCGCTGGCCGTCGGCTGCACCGGGGCCGACGCCGACACCACCTCCACCGTCGGCCGTGCGGCCGTGCGGACGTCACCGTTGCCCACCGTCCCACCTGCCCAGCCACCGTCACAGCTCACCCGGGCCGAGGTCGAGACCGCGGTGAGCCGGCTGGACGGCACGGTGCGGGACGCCATGCGCCGCACCGGTGTGCCCGGAGTCGCCGTGGGCGTGGTGCACGACGGCAAGGTGCTGTATGTAAAGGGGTTCGGCGTGCGGAAGGCAGGCACGAAGGACCGGGTCGGAGCGGACACCGTCTTCCAACTCGCCTCGGTCTCCAAGCCCCTTGCGTCCACCGTGGTCGCCGCGACGGTGGGCGAGAAGACCGTCGCCTGGGACGACCCGGTCGTCAAGTACGACCCGGGCTTCGACCTCAAGGATCCTTGGGTCACGCGCCATGTCACGCTGGCCGACCTGTTCTCGCATCGCAGCGGCCTGCCCGATCACGCCGGAGACCTTCTGGAGGACCTCGGCTACGACCGCTCGTACATCCTGAACCACCTCCGCTACCAACCGCTCGCCCCCTTCCGCGCCCACTACGCGTACACCAACTTCGGGCTGACCGAAGCCGCCGTCGCCGTCGCGCGTGCTGCGGGGACGAGTTGGGAGAAGCTGTCCGCCGAGAAGCTGTACCGGCCGCTCGGCATGAACTCCACCAGCTCTTCCTTCGCCGACTACGAGAAGGCGGCCGACAAGGCCTCATTGCATGTGAAGACCGGGGACACCTGGCGTGCCGAGAACGTGCGCGACGCGGATGCCCAGAGCCCGGCTGGCGGGGCCAGCTCCACGGTCCGGGACATGACGAAGTGGCTGCGCCTGCAACTGGGCAACGGCACCTTCGAGGGGCGGCAACTCGTCGACGCCGACGCGCTGGATCAGACCCACCTGCCCCACATCGTCTCCGAGCCGCCGCACGCGCCCGCGGGCAGGGCCGGGTTCTACGGGCTCGGCTGGAACGTGGGCTACGACGACCAGGGCAGGCTGAAGCTCAGCCACTCCGGCGCCTTCGCGCTGGGCGCAGCCACCAACGTCACGCTGTTGCCCTCGGAAAAGCTGGGCATCGTCGTCCTCACCAACGGCGAGCCCATCGGCGTACCCGAGGCGATCGCCAACACGTTCCTCGACACCGCGCAGACCGGCGGGCCGACCGTCGACTGGCTGACGTTCATCGGACCGATCCTCAAGCAGGCGGCGGAGGGAGAACGCTCACCGGTCTACTACAACAAGCCTCCGGCCTCCCCCGCACCGGCCAAGGCGACCAGCGCCTACACCGGGACGTACGCCAATGAGTACTACGGCCCGATGACCGTCAGCACCCAGAGCGGCGAACTCACCATGCAACTGGGGCCCAAGAAGCAACGATTCGTCTTGCACCACTACGACGGTGACACCTTCAGCTACCGCACCACCGGCGAAAACGCCGTCGGCTTGTCCGGTGTGACGTTCACCGTCGGGTCCGGCGGACGCGCCGACAAGGTCCGGGTCGAGAACCTCGACACGACCGGTCTGGGCACCTTCACGAGGAACGGCTAGGAAGTGTTGCGAAAGCGGCGGTCGCAGCGACTCGTTGGCGCTCTGACCAGCACTGCCGTTTCATACCGGAGGGCGAGCTGATGCCCCGGTGGGCTCCTCCGCGTGGGGGAGGTCGTCCGGCTGGTGGGATGATGCCGCCGGCTGCTGGGTGGTGACATCGTCGAGGGGTCTTTTCGCCTCACCACTCCGGAGCTTGTGATGGCCAGTGCGTTCCCGTCGCCGAACGCCCGGATTGCCGCCCCTCGGTGGGCGGTCCGGGCGGCTTGGGCGACCGTGCTTTGCACGGTGCCGTCGTGTGTGTGGCGGCTCTCACTCGGGTTTGGGGTCGATGTCGGCTTCACCGGCCGACTCGGTTCGCTTTACGCGGGAGCGTCGATCATGCTCTACGTAGTGATCCTGTCGGTGGCCTCACAGGCGGCCGCCTGCCTGACGCTGGGCCTGGTGAAGCCCTGGGGTGAATGGGTCCCGCGCTGGGTTCCGTGGTGGGGCGGCCGCCGCATCCCACCGCTGGCCGTGGTCATACCCGCGGCAGTGGGCGCCGTCGCGGTGATGGCGCTGTGCGCGGCGGTCACCCTGGCGCCGAGAGGACCGCTGGACAACCCCGACTTCCCGCACGGTACAGCGGGCGTGATCATGGATGTCTGCTATGCCCCGCTGCTGGCCTGGGGGCCACTGGTCGCCGCCCTCACGATCGCCTACGCTCGGCGCCGCCGGGTCGCGTGAGCTGCAGCGCTGCTCGAAAGGCCAGGCGGGCCGCAGTGGCCGGGGGCAGGGGCCGGGTGGGTGGCTGGTCTGGGCTCCGCGCGGGCGCCCGAATGGGCAAGGGCGCTGCCCTGTACGGAGTTACGGCGCCCCTGTCACGAAGGTGCCGTCGTGCGCGGCGGGGTTGCGGCCGAAGTGGTCGTCGGAGTGGAGGGTGGCCACTGGACTGTGCAGGCCGACCGGCCCCCCGTCGGGCATACGGACTGGATTCGGAGCGGCGCGAGCGTCGTTGCGCTGGGGGGCGACTTCGCCGTCGTGGTCGGCTCATGCGGTGAGGTCTGCGTCGCGGGCCAGGAGGGCGGCTTGGACGCGGTTGCTGACGTCCAGTGCGGTCAGGATGCGGCTGACGTGGGCTTTGACAGTGCTCTCGCGCATGGTGAGGCGGGCGGCGATCTCGGCGTTGGTCTCGCCGCGGGCGAGGAGCGCGAGTACGTCGCGCTCGCGTGGGGTGAGTCGGTCGATGCGGGCCTGGGCCTGGACCGCCTGGGGCCGGGTGGTGGCGTGGTAGCGGTCGATGAGGCGGCGGGCCGCTGTGGGGTGGAGCATCGCGGAACCGGCGGCCACCAGGTGGACGGCACGCAGGATCTCGGCCGGTTCGGTGTCCTTGAGGAGGAAGCCGTCGGCTCCGGCGCCGAGGGCGTCGTAGACGTACTGGTCGAGGTCGAAGGTGGTCAGGGTGATGACCTTCGGCGGGTGGGGCAGCGCCCTCAGCCCGGCGGTGGCGGCGATGCCGTCCATGCGGGGCATGCGCACGTCGACGAGGGCCACATCGATGCGGTGGGCGCCGGCCTGCTCGATGGCCTGGAGGCCGTCGGCTGCCTGGGCGACGAGCTCGATCTCCGGGTCGCTGTCGAGGAGGTCGGCCAGGCCGAGGCGGACCAGGGCGTCGTCGTCGACGATCATTGCGCGGATCATGCGGGCGTGCCGTTCTCTTGTGTGCCGGCCGGGTGGGGGATGCGGGCGGCCAGACGCCAGGAGCCGGCGCCGGCCGGTCCCGCGTGCAGATGGCCACCGAGCGCGCTGACGCGTTCGCGCAGGCCGACGAGTCCGTAGCCGGAGCCGACGGCGGCCGCTTGCCCGGGACGACCGGCGGGGTTGGTGACCTCCACCAGGGTGGCCGGCGACCGGTAGTCGATCGCCAAGGTCACCAGGGTGCCGTCGGCGTGTTTGCGGGCATTGGTCAGGGCTTCCTGCGCGATGCGGTACACCGCCAGACGGTGGGTGGTGGGCGCGTCCTCCGGTCGGCCGAGGATCGTGATGGCAACGGGCTGGGAGGCGGCGCGGGCGTCGTCCACCAACTGCTGGACGTCGCCGGGCACCGGCGCGGGCACAACGCCGGCACCGTTCGGTGCGGCACCCGGAGCACGCAGCACACCGAGCACGTCCCGCAGGTCGGCGAGCGCTTCCGTGGAGGTGCCCCGCAGCAGGGCCAGTCGTTCGGCGACCGGTCCGGGCAGGGTGTCGCTACGGGTGGCCAGCACGCCCGTGTGCAGGGCGATCAGGCTGAGCCGGTGGGCGAGGACGTCGTGCATCTCCGCCGCGATCCGGGACCGTTCCGCGACCCGGGCGGCTTCCTCGCGCAGCTGCGCCTCGACGCGCAGGTGCTCCACATCCGCGGCCAGCGCGCGCACCAGACGCCGGCGGCTGCCGATCCACATGCCGACGACATACGCGAAGGCCCACAGGAACAGCGCGGTGACGTACTCCTGATGGCCCCACAGCCGGGTCGGCGGATAGCCGGCGAGGTTGGCGCACAGTGCGGCGGCGACGCAGACGATCGCCGCCCGCGTCCGGCGGGCCACGGCCAGGTCGTACAGGACAAGAGCCAGGAGCAGCGTGCCGATCCAGCCCCACCACGCGGTGAACGCGGTGACCACGATGGGTGCGACGGGCCAGCGCAGCCGCGGCACGAGCAGCACCACCGCGCACGCCACGGCCGAGGCACCGATGGGAATCGCATACCTGCCATCGCTGATCTGCTGCGCGCCGTTCACTGCGGCGATGGTGGCGAAGAACGTCACGGTCGCGCCGCGCCCGAGGGCCACCACCCTCGCCTGGATCTTGCTGCTGTTCACCGTCAGCATCCTAGGCAGGCCCCTGGCTGCCGTCCCTCGACGATCGGCGACGCCCACCCCCTACTTTCGTCGGGGGAAGCCGTCGAAGAACGGCGGATCTGCCGCTGGGCGGCGATTCCTAGCGTCATAGGCATGGATGAATGGACCGCCTCCCACGAACGTGTCCTGGCGCAACGCGAAGCCGAAGGCTGGATGTTTCTGATCGAAGCAGCCCGTGATCTGCGCACCACCGGCGCGATCGCCCCCAGCGGCAAAGCCCTGGCCCGCGCCCTGACCGATCCCGTGCGGAGCCAGGCGTCCCGTCCGCTGGCCGTCCTGGAAGTCGGCGCAGGCACCGGCCCGGTCACCCGGGCTCTGATCCCCCAACTGTCCGGCGGCAGCCGCCTGGACATCGTGGAGGCCAATCCCCGCTTCGCCGCCCAGCTGCGCCGCCTCGTCACCGCACACCCGGACCTGGCCGACGCTCCGGGAAGGGTGAGCGTGCACGAGATATTCGTCGAGCAGCTCGACACCGACCAGCGCTACGACGTCATCGTCTCCGGCCTGCCCCTGACCAACTTCGCCCCCGACCAGGTGGAGCGGATCATGGCCCGCTCCATGGACCTGCTGCATCCTGGCGGCACGCTCACCTACTTCGCCTACGTCGGCACCCGCAAGGCGCGCGCCCTGACCGCTTCCCGGGCCGAAGCCCGCCGTCACGCCGCGGTCGACGAGGTCATGGCCGCATACCAGCGCGCTTACGCCACCGGCCGCTGGACGGTCTGGGCCAACCTGCCCCCTGCGCATGTCTGGCACCTGCGCCGCCCCCTCGTGCCCGCGGATTCCTCCGCGCAGCGTCTCTCCGGGGCACGACGGTGAACGCGATCTGCGGTCTCCTCGGCCACCTTCCGCCGGTCGCGGTCTACGCGGGTGTGACCACGGCGGTGCTGGCCGAATCGGTCCTGCTGGTGGGCGCGTTCATCCCCACACTGACCCTGCTGCTGACCGCGGGCGCACTCGCCCGGACCGGGCACATAAGCCTGCTCCTGATCATCGCCGCGGCGGCCGGCGCCGTCGTGGCGGGTGACTTCCTCGCCCATCGCACCGGCCGGTTCCTTGCCGACCGGCTGCGCACCGGCCCCGCGGGCCGGCGCATTCCGCCCGCCGTCTGGTCACGCGCGGAGACACTGATGGGCCGCTACGGCGGCCGGGCCGTCTTCCTTGCCCGGTTCATCCCCGTGGTCCGCACCCTTGCCCCCCACTGTGCGGGCGCCGCCCATCTCCCGTACCACCGCATCGCGCCCTACAGCGTCACCGCGGCGTGCGTCTGGGCGAGCGCGGAGGCAACAGTCGGATACGCGGCCGCCTCCTCCCTCCAGCACGTGCTCACGCTGGCGGGTCCCGTCTCGGCCGTACTCGTCCTGACCGCGATGTCAGCCGTGCTCGCAGTGCGGCGCGGCAGAACGCCTCAGGAGGAGGGAACGGCGTGACCGTCCACGCCTTGTGCCAGGCGGCCGACAACGAGAGAACCCACCGATGAGCTACTGAAACGCCACCACACGCCCTTGGAGTGCGAGCAGTTGTCAGACGGGATTGTCGGTGTGGCTCGACTCGCACCGACGTGCCGAGGGTGCGACCGCGACTTCTCGCACTCGTTTCTGCCGGCCCTGCGGCCAGGGGGTTGCCGTCGATCACCCCGCCGCCGGGACTCCGCCTCATGTAACCCGGCAGCCGTCGTCCCGCGCAGCACCGCGCCACCGGTCGCCCTCGCAGGCCGGTTCGCGACCCCGGTCGCACCTACAGGCGGTACTCCCCGGCCACGGCGTCCGGGCAGCGTACGACAAGCGCGGCGACGTCGTCGTCGAGCTTTCCGCCGCTGTAGTGGACCAGGGCCGCGTGGAGCCGGTCGAGCAGCTCGCGGGGCGGCATCTGGCCCTGCTGCTGCGTCCAGTCCGGCAGAGGGAAGAACGTGCCGGTGTGATCGCGGGCCTCCGTCACCCCGTCGGTGTAGAGGAGCATCTGGTCGCCGGGGGTGAAGTCGAAGGTGTCCACGCGGTGGTGCTCGCCGACGAGCGTCGTCAGGTTGAGCGGCGGCGAGGGAGTGGTGGCCTCCAGCAGCCGGGTCTTGCCCTGGTGGACGAGCAGAGGAGGCGGATGCCCGCAGCTGAGGAGTCTGACCTGGCCACCGTCCTGCGGGATCTCGGTGATGAGGGCGGTGGCGAAGTGCTCCGGCCGGTCCAGGAGGGGGAACGCGGCGCTGTGACGAGCGATGGTGACCTCCAGGCGGTGAATGATGCCGCTGAGGTCGGGCTCGTCGTATGCGGCCTCCCTGAAGCAGCTGATCAGCGCGGAGGCCGCTCCGACCGCGGACAGGCCCTTGCCGCGCACGTCGCCGATGAGCAGCCGGATCCCATACGGCGTGTCGGCCGCCTCGTAGAAGTCGCCGCCGATCCGGGCCTCCTCCTGGGCCGCCAGGTACAGGGCCTCGATCTCTATGTTGTTCATGCGGCGCGGCAGGGGACGCAGCAGCACCTCCTGGGCGGCCTCGGCGACAAGCCGGACATGGAACAGCGTCTCCTCGCGTTGCAGCCGGACGTGGCTGGCGTAGGCGGCCGCCAGGGTGACCGCGACGATGGCTGCCGCCGTGTAGGGCGTTCCCAGGTCGGTGTAGACGAAGCTGAGGCCGATCATGACCAGGAGGCAGAACAGTCCGAGCAGGAGCGTGGGAAGCACGGGCCACATGGCGGCGGCGAGGGCGGGAGCGGTGGGAAGGAGACGGCTGAAGGCGATTTCCCGTGGGGTGGAGAACGCCAGAACGGCGATCACGGCGGTGAGGATCACCGGTGACAGCGTGGCCGCTTCCCACCGGCCGCCGCGGAGAGGATGCCGACGCCACGGCCGCCCAGACCCGATCACAAAAGGCATCATAACGACAAGAAACACGCATCGACCTTGAATGGAAGACGCGGCTCATGGCCGACGATCAGGGCGCGTGCGGCAGGATGCGTCGCCGTCCGGCCGCCGAAAGGCGCACGCCGGGCCCGGTTCGCGGCCCCCGGCCCCCTCACCGCCGGTCCGCAGGGCTGTCCCCCGGTTCCCCCCTCCCACCGCGGGTTCGCTTCTCCCGACGGGCGCCGTAAGGCATCCCCAGTCTGCGCAGCGGTGTTATCAAGGGTGTATGCAGGGACATCTCAGCCGATCGCGGACCTCACGTCCTCCGCCCACCGGTGACCGACGTACTGGGCGGCTGTCCGGACTGAGTCCGCGCACCGCGGCGGGGCAGGTGTTCCTCCTCCAGAGCACGATCGTGGTGCTGCTGGTGGTGGTCGCAGTGGCGAGCATCATGCTGCAGGCGGCACGCGACGCAGTGCGGCAGGGACGTCGGGAGTCGGTGGTGGCCGCCCAGTCGTTCGCCAGCGCCCCCGGCGTGAGCCTGGCGCTGCGCAGCCCGGACCCGACCGCCGTGCTGCAACCGCGAGCCGAGGAGGCCCGCAAGCGGGCGGGCATGGACTTCATCATCGTCATGAACACGAACGGAATCCGGTACACCTATCCCTACCCTGCGGAGATCGGGAAGAAATTCGTCGGCAATATCCAGCCGGCACTCGAAGGCCGTACCGTCATCGAGCAGGCGGGCGGTCCCCCTCTGCCGGCCGGCAAGGGGACGGACGTCCAAGCGATCGTCCCGGTGACCGACGCGCGCGGCACGGTCGTCGGCCTGGTCTCCGCGGGGAAGACCGTCAAGAACGTGTCCCAACTGTGGATGCCGCAGCTGCCGATCGTCCTGGGCATCGGCGCGATCATGCTGGTGCTGGCCGCGGCGGGGACGACCGCGGTGTCCCGGCGACTGCTGCGGCAGACCCATGGGCTCGCCCCGACGGAGCTGGCGCGGCTGTACGAGCACCACCAGGCCGTGTTGCACGCGGTGCGGGAGGGGGTGCTGATCACCGGCGAGGACCGACGGCTGCTGCTGGCCAACGACGAGGCGACGCGGCTGCTGGGTCTGCCGGCGGACGCACAGGGGCGGCACGTGCGGGAGCTGGGGCTTCCCGATCAGATGGCGCGCGTGCTCGCTTCCCCGGAGGAGGTCACCGACGAGGTGTACCTCGCCAACGACCGATTGCTGGCGGTGAACAAGCGGCCGACGTTCCCGGAGGCCGACCATGCGGGCAGCGTGGTGACGTTGCGGGACACCACGGAGCTGGCGGTGGTGTCGGGGCGGGCCGAAGGGGCGCTGGGGCAGCTGAAGCTGCTGTACGAGGCGGGGATGCGGATCGGGACGACGCTGGATGTGGAGCGCACGGCCCAGGAGCTGGCCGACGTCGCGGTGCCCCGGTTCGCCGACGTCGTCGCGGTGGATCTGCTCGACTCGGTGGTGCGCGGCTCTGAACCGACGACGGAGGGCTGGCGCCACCTGCTGCGGTGCGCGATCAGCGGCGATCAGCGGATGCTGCCGGTGTACCGGCTGGGTGAGGTGATCACATTCTCGCCCGACACTCCGCAGATGCTGGCGCTAGAACAGGGCCGGGGTGTCCTGGAGGCGGACCTGCGGCAGGCCGCCGCCTGGCAGGAACAGGATCCGGAACGCGCTCGAAAGGCGCTGGAGCTCGGGTTGCACTCCCTGGTGACCATGCCGCTGCGGGCGCGGGGGGTCCCCCTGGGCCTCGCGCACTTCTACCGAACGCAGGGCTCGCCCGCGTTCGAGCCGGAGGACGTGGCCTTCGCGGAAGAGCTGGCCGCGCGGGCGGCGGTGGCCATCGACAACGCCCGCAGGTTCACCCGCGAGCACGCGATGACGGTGACACTGCAACGCAGTCTGCTGCCGCAAGGACAGCCGGAGCAGGACGCCCTGGAAGTGGCCTGGCGCTACCTGCCCTCGGAGGCGGGAGTGGGCGGGGACTGGTTCGACGTCATTCCGCTGCCCGGCGGACGTGTGGCGCTCGTGATAGGCGATGTGGTCGGCCACGGGCTGCACGCCTCGGCGACGATGGGGCGGCTGCGCATCGCTGTGCACAACTTCGCCACGCTGGACCTCCCCGTCGACGAAGTCCTCGGAAAGCTGGACGATCTGGTCGTCCGCCTGGACGACGAGGACGACTCCGGCGCTGCCGCCGACGACCAGGAGGGGGCAGGGTTGACCGGAGCGACCTGCCTGTATGCGATCTACGACCCGGTGGCAGGGATCTGCACGATGGCCCGTGCGGGGCATCCCGGCCCCGTGGTGGTGAATCCGGACGGGACCATCGTCTGCCCCGACGTGCCGGCCTCGCCCCCGTTCGGCCTCGGGGGCTACCCCTTCGAAACCGCCGACGTGCACCTGGCGGAGGGCTCCCAGCTGATCCTTTACACCGACGGTCTGGTCAAGAACGCCACCCGTGACATCGACGTCGGTCTCGAAGGGCTGCGCCGGGCGCTGGGCGCAGACGGGGCTGGGGAGCGTACGCCGGAGGAGACCTGCCGGGCGGTGCTCGAGGCGTTGAAGCCGGCCCGTCTCTCGGACGACATCGCACTGCTGGCGGCGCGGACCCGGCGGATCCCGTCCTCGTCGGTGGCCGAGTGGGATGTGCCCCCGGACGCGGCTGTGGTGCCCTCGGTGCGGGCCGAGTGCAGGACGGTTCTGAGCGGGTGGGGGCTGGAGGAGACCGCGTACACCACGGAACTGATCCTGAGCGAGCTGGTCACCAACGCGATTCGTTACGGATCGCCCCCTGTGAAGGTACGCCTGCTGCACGGACGCAGTCTGATCTGCGAGGTGTCGGACGGCTCCAGCACCTCGCCACGGCTACGGCGGGCGGCGACCACGGACGAGGGCGGGCGAGGGCTGTTCCTCGTGGCGCAGTTCGCACAGCGGTGGGGGACGCGGTACACGTCCCACGGCAAGGTCATCTGGGCGGAGCAGATGCTGCACGACGGCGCGCCCGGCCCCGCGGACGACGCACCGGTCGACGTTCTCCTCGAACAGTTCGGGGATCCCTTGATGTGAGGAACAGGTGCCGGTGCCGGTGGCACGGACGATTCGAGTCCCGATTGAGGTCGCACCGGAAGAACCTTCGGGCGCGGAAGGATCTTGGGCCGGCAACTCGCGGGGCTTGACGCAGCCCCCGCCGATATCGGTCGACGGGAGCCGTGCGTCCGTCGAGGATCAGCAGGCGTCGTATTTTCCAGTCGCCGCCCTCAAGCGTCCAAGGCTGCCGTTCCTGATCGAATTTCGGCAGCCCCTTCACCTGGTAAGAGACGCGGCCCATGTCCCCTGAGACGGTGGCGTGCACGTTCATCGCCGAGTGATCGGGCCCATAGGCCTCCACCGCGCGGTCGGTCTGATGCCGCGTCAGGCACCGTCGGGTCACCACGAAGCTCACTCGTTCGGCCACCTGCATGGCTTCGCGGCCCGCTGCCGCTGGAGCGCGGTGTTCAGCAGGAGTCCTTGGATTCGGCCGTGAGCGTTCGCGGGGAGGATCAGCGGCACACACGACCCGTGCGGCACCGAGCCGCCCTCACCGACACGGCCCGGCGACGGGGCCAGTGACGCGAGACCAGCGCCGCCACCCGCGCTCGCGGAACTCACTGCGGCAACCCTGGGCAGGCATCGGCGGGCCCAGCGGCCCGCTGGTGCCGATCAAGGCCGAGAGCGCGCGTCTGGCGCTGAAGATGCTCGCCATGCCGTTTTGTCACGATCAGATCAAGATGAGAAATGCGAGGCAACCACACATCTTCTTCACCAGTCACACACACGCACGACATCAAGCGCCTCTCAGGGGGAACCATGAGCAACCAATATCCGCAGCAGCCCCAGCCCGGCTGGGGCCAGCAGCCCTACGGGCAGCCCCCCTTCCCGCCGCAGCCCCCGAAAAAGACCGGCCCCGGAAAGATCATCGGCCTGGGCTGCCTCGGCATCGTCGGACTCATCGTGGTCATCGGCATCATCGGCGCCCTCATCAGCGGCGGATCGGACTCCAAGAAGTCCAGCAGCTCCAATGACGTCAAGGCCGCAGCCCCCTCCACGAGCGGCAAGTCCGCCGGCACCGGAAAGCCGAAGGGCAGCGAGCCGAAGGCCAGCCCCACCAAGACGAAGAAGGCGCAGAAGAAGACCGTCGTCTTCAAGGTGTGGGGAACCGCCCCCGCCGGCGCCCTCGGCTCGCTCGACATCACGTACGGCTCGGACTCCGACACCCGCAAGGGCACCTTCAAGAACGGAAAGTTCGAAGCCACGCTTCCCCTGAACAAGGACGCCATGTACTACAACGTGATGGCACAGCTCCAGGGCTCCGGAGACATCAACTGCTCCGTCACGGTGGACGGCAAGACGAAGAAGGGCCACGCGTCAGGCGGCTACAACATCTGCGATGCGCAGCTGAGTTCCGGACTGCTCGGCGGCTGGGAGTAACCACCCGGCCACCTGAACCAGGCCCGGCCGTGCCCCATGACGGCCGGGCCTTTGCGCTCCGACCGCACGCGCTGAGCGCGCCTGCAGGAGGCGCCACGCCCCGAGCAGGGTGAGTCGATCCCATCCACCGGCAACGAGATCCAGCACCTGTGAACGCAGAGGCGCTCAGTCGCTCCGGAAAGTCGGGGCCCGGGAGCCGGGCTGATGACGGGCGAAGTAGTCGGCGAGGTGCGGGTCGAGGGCGGGGACCTCCACCGGAGTGCCGCCCGAACGCAGCGACGTAGTAGCCGCGATGCCGGTCGCGACGGCTTCGCGGGCGGCGACCGGCGATGTCTCGGTCGCACCGCCGTACGCGACGAAATGCAGGAACTCGTCTACGAGGGACTCATCCGCGCCTCCGTGCGGGCCGCCGGCCGTTTCGGTGGGAGTCAGGGTCAGATCTGCCTCGGGGCGGTAGCCGGAGCGCCTTCGGTTCCACACCTTGATCACCGGGGCGTCGCCCTCGACACCGTCCCCGAGGTTCTCGATCCGGCCCTCGTCGCCGATGACGGTGTAGTTGCGCCAGTAGTCGGGGGTGAAGTGACATTGCTGGTAGCTCGTGAGCACCCCGTTGTCGAGGCGGGTCAGCACCATGCTGATGTCCTCCACGTCGATGACGGGGTTGAGATCGCGCAGCGCGGACGGCGGCCAGACGCCCTCGTCGAACCAGTCCTGTACCCGCGCCGAACCCTGTGGTCGAGTACGGCGGTGCGGACTGGCACCGTAGACGGACAGGTCGCCCAGTGCGGTCACCGTGCGGGCGTAGCCGCCCGCCAGCCAATGGATCGCGTCCAGGTCGTGCGCGCCTTTCTGGAGCAACAGGCCGGTGGTCCGGGCCCGTTCGGCGTGCCAGTCCTTGAAGTAGTAGTCGCCGCCGTGGCCGACGAAATGTCTGCACCACACGGCCCGCACGGTTCCGATCGCGCCGTCGTCGACGAGCCCGCGCATGGTGCGCAGGACCGGCAGATGGCGGAGGTTGTGCCCGACGTACAGCCGGGTGCCGGTGCGGGCCGCGGCGGCCAGGATCCGATCGCAGTCGTGGAGGTCGACGGCCAGAGGCTTCTCGACGAACACGGCGACACCCGCTTCGAGGAAGTGCAGAACCGGAGCCGTGTGGACATCGTCCGGGGTGAGGACGAAAACGGCGTCCAGACCGTCCGCGAGCATCTCCTCGTAGCGCTCGTGGACTTGGACACCAGCCCCGAAGAGAGTACGGGCGTCGGCGCGGCCACGCTCGGACGTATCGGCGCAGGACACGACGCGGGCCGAGCCGGGCCGCTCTGCCAGGAGGGCCAGCGCGGCTCGCTGGCCCGTGCCGACGACACCGACCCGCAACTCCGGCACGATCGGATCACTGGTCATGGAACAGCCCTTCATCGGAGACGGGGAGACGGCGCTGATGTCTGGGCAAGGGAGGCGGCGGTCGAAGCCCACGCCGGCGAGCGGGAGCACTGTGACGACAAAGCCCGCACGGGGCACGGCGGACAGGCACCACGACGCACTCGGAGCCGACCACCCCGCCTGCGCTCGACGGTGGCACCCAAGACCATAGATGCTTGAACATGCTCTATCAACGCCCATATCGAGCGTCTTCGAGCATTCTTCCCCTCGGACGTCGTCGCCGTTGCGCCGACCGGAGTTCGGGTACGCGGCCGGGCCAGGGACGCTCAAGTGCTCGCGTTGAGATCGCCCCACCTGAGATCGGCCCCGGCGTACACCGCAATTGCTCGACACAGTGACCGTCCGCCGGCTGTCGCACACTCGCGCGAAACCCCCGACTGGCCCCGTGTGGACGGGGCTTGGGCAGCGCGTTGACATCCTCACAGGTGGTCGCTTTACTCCTGGGCTAACGCCGGAGCCACGCTCCGCGTGCAGAGGCACGCCCAGCCGGTATGCAGGCCCCCGCGCCGCGAGCCCGGCCCGAGTCGCCAGGACGCCCCACGTGTCCGAGGCGGGGACGTGCCCGCTTCCTCTGGAGCTCACCGCATGAGCAACCTCGACACCGCCTCCCGCAAACTCACCGGCATGGCCCTCGGCGCTGCGGCCCTGACCGGCTCTCTGCTCGTCCAAGCGCCCTCGACGCAGGCCGCGACCGTGACCCTGCCGCCCACACATGCCGCCTTCGACTACCAGATCGGCGGCGCCTACACCCCGCCGAAGGGCGTCAAGGTCGTCACTCGCGACCACAGCGCCTCCCCGGCGGCGGGCCTGTACAACATCTGCTACGTCAACGCCTTCCAGGCGCAGCCGGGCGCCGAGAAGGACTGGGACGCGGACCTGCTGCTGCGCGACTCCGCGGGCAAGGTCGTCTACGACAAGGACTGGGGCGAGGCCCTCCTCGACGTCAGCACGGACGCCAAGCGGCAGCGGATCGCCGGCACGATCGGAGCCCAGATCGACGGCTGCCGGGCGAAGGGCTTCCAAGCCGTCGAGCCCGACAACTACGACAGCTACACCCGCTCGGGCAACCGCCTGACGGCGAACAACGCACAGGCATTCATCAAGCTGCTCTCCGCCCGCGCGCACGCGAACGGCCTGGCCATCGCCCAGAAGAACACCTCCGAGCTTGCCGGCAATCGCAAGGCCAACGGCCTCGACTTCGCGGTGGCCGAGGAGTGCGGCCAGTACGACGAGTGCGGCGACTACACCAGCGCCTTCGGCAACAACGTGATCGTGATCGAGTACACCGACACCGGCAGGTCGAAGGCGTGCAAGGGGTGGGGCGGCACGCTGAGCATCGTCCAGCGCGACGTGGACGTCTCACCGGTCGGCACGAGCGGGTACGTCCGCAAGACCTGCTGATCGCTCCGCTGCAAGCGCCGCGTCATGTCGTGGGTCGTCTGCGGCGCCATCGCGGCTGGTCGCGCAGTTCCCCCGCGCCCCCTTGGGGGCGCGGTCGAACCGCAGTTGACATCGCCCGACCCTCTTGAGCGCGCGTCTGCCTGTGACGGCTCACCGAGCCGTCACAGGCAGACGTCGCACACACCCCCAACCGATGCTCAATCATGCGCGCTTCATCGGTGTTTCAAGCAGATCCAAGCACTACTGCCTCTTGACAGCCGCCCTGCACCGTCGTTTAACTCCTGGCCAACGCCACAGTCGAAGCACTCGGCGGCAGAGGTACGCCCAGCCGGTAGCTGGCCACGCGCCAGAAGTCCGGACTGAGTCGCCAGGACCCCTTAGGGGTCCGAGGCGGGGTCGTGCCCACCAGGTTCTGGGGCCCAGACATGACCCTCCTTCGCAGGACTCCCCCGGCCTCCGCGACACGACGACCGCGCCCGGACGCACTTCTGTTGCGCATCGGCCCACCCGGTCCCGCGAGGCCCGCACCCCACCGGCCCCGCCCCACCCGGGCCGCGCGGTGCCGTCGCCGGCGGCACGACCGCCGTACGACTCGCAGCACCCGCGGCGCTGAGCGCCACCCGCCTCCACGCCACAGCTGACGAAGACCGGCCGCGCCCCCAGCCCCACCAGCCGCAGCCACCGGCCCCGGCCGAAACGCCGCACACCGAACGAACACCCTGCGCGAAAACGCGTGTCCCACAGCTCCACACCGGAGGTACCTATGCATGCGGTCCCCCGCAGCGCGCCGCCCGCACGCCGCGACGTGCTACGTGCCGGCGCGGCCTGGGCCACGGCGGCGGCCGCGGGCCTGTCGGCCGCCGGCTGCGCGGCGGGCGGCGACAGCGGCGTCAGCGCCGACGGCACCGTGACCATCGAGATGTGGCACGGTCAGACCGACACCGGGAAGAAGGCCCTGGAATCCCTGGCCGCCGCCTTCATGCGCAGCCACCCCCGCATCCGGGTCGAGCTGGGCGGCGGAGTGCTCGCCGACTCGATGCTCCAGAAGGTGACGGCCGCCCTGGCTGCCGGCTCCTACCCGGACGTCGCCTACATCTTCGGTTCCGACCTCGCCAGCGTCGCCCGCAGCCCACAGGTCGTGGACCTCACCGACATGGTCGGACACGCCCCCACTCCCTGGGGGACCTACTGGGAACCGGCACGCGCGGCCGTGACCGTCAACGGCCAGGTCCGCGCCGCGCCCGCGCTGCTGGACTCGCTCGCCGTGGTCTGCAACAAGGAGCTGTTCCGGCAGGCCGGCCTGCCGCTGCCTGAAGCCGGCTGGCGGTGGGACGACTTCGTCGCCACCGCCAAGGCGCTCACCGACACCGGCGGCGGCCGCTTCGGCACCGGCTGGCCGGGCGTCGGCGACGAGGACACCGTCTGGCGGCTTTGGCCCATGATCTGGGATCTCGGCGGGGATGTCGTCGCCGCCGACGGACGGCACATCGGCTTCGCCGACGCCGGGACCCGCGCCCTGGAGGTGGTGGCCGCGCTGGTCCGCGACAAGAGCGTCTACGTCGACCCGAAGCCGGGCAGCGAGCAGATGTACCAGGTCTTCCAGTCCGGCCGCATGGCCATGGTCGTCACCGGACCGTGGCAGCTGCCCGACATCCACCAAGCGAAGATCGACTACCACGTCGTGCCGCTGCCCAGCTTCTCCGGCCGGCCGGTGACCATCAGTGGACCCGACACCTGGACCGTGTTCGACAACGGCGACGCCCGCAAACGAGCCGCCAAGACCTTCGTGACCTGGCTCATGCAGCCCCCGCAGGACGTGCGGTGGGACATCGACGCAGGGAGCCTGCCCCTCAGCCGCCGGACCCGCGCTCTGCCTGCCTGGCAGCACAAGGAAAGCGGCACCGAGGGACTGGCGGTGTTCACCAAAGCCCTCGACACGGCCCGGGCACGCCCCGTCCACGCCGCCTATCCGCAGATCTCGCAGGCTCTGGGACAGGCCATCGTCGCCGTGCTGCTGGGTCGGAGCAGCCCCGCCAAGGCACTGCGCGGCTGCGCCGCCGACGCCAACGCCGCACTGCTCATTCCGCGTTGAGGAGCCTCGTCATGTCGCGACTGCCCACCCCGATCACCATGTCCGGGCCCCCGGCCAGCCGGCGTGCCCTGCGCCGCAGACGAGCCGGTGAAGCCGCCATGGCCTGGACGTTCGTCTCGCCCGCCGTCCTGATCATCATCGGCCTGAGCGTCGTACCCATCATCTGGTCGCTGCTGCTGTCCTTCCAGGCCGACGACCTCGTCACCCCCAGCCGTTGGGTGGGCCTCGACAACTACCGCGCCCTCGCCCAGGACCCGCACTTCAGCCAGGCGCTGCGCAACACCCTGCTGTACACGGCGCTGTACGTGCCGGCCAGCATGGTGGTCGGCCTGCTCCTCGCCCTCGCCCTCAACCGGCGCATCCGCTTCGTCGGGCTCTACCGCACCCTGTTCTTCGTGCCGTTCGTCGTCTCCGCGACCGCGCAGGGCGTGCTGTTCTCGTTCATCCTGGACCCCGAGTTCGGCGCCGCCAACGCCGTCCTGCACCACCTCGGCATCCCGTCCCAGGGCTTCCTCACCGACCCCTCCCAGGCTCTTCCCGTACTCGTCGCGATCAGCTTGTGGAGCGGTACGGGCTTCTGCCTGGTGATCTACCTCGCGGCGCTCCAGGACGTGCCGGCCTCGTTGATCGAGGCGGCCCGGCTGGACGGCGCCGACCGCCTCCAGCTCCTGCGCCATGTCACGCTCCCCGCTCTCCGGCCCGTCACGGTGTTCCTGCTGCTGTGGCAGACCATCGAGTCCCTCCAGGCGTTCGACCTCGTGTACGTCACGACCAAGGGCGGCCCTCTCGGCTCCACCACGGTGATCGTCTACTTCATCTGGCAGCAGGCCTTCCAGAACGCCACCGCCGGATACGGTGCCGCCTCGGCCTACGTCCTTGCCGCATCCCTGGGCCTGATCGGCCTGATCTTCCAGCTCCTCCGCCGCCGCGCCCAGGGGGCCTCCGTATGACCACTCTCTCCGCCCTTCCCGATGCCACGCAGGCGCCTTCCTCCGCACCCCACCGCGACGTGCGACGACGCCACCCCCGACTGCCCTTCAGCGCCTGGCACTTGCTGCTCGCGCCGATGGCCCTGCTCTTCGCCGTCCCCCTGATCTGGCTGGCGCTCAGCTCGGTGATGAGCAACGCAGAGATCAACCGGTTCCCGCCGGCGCTGTGGCCTTCACGTCTGGACCTGCGCGGCTACCGCTACGTAGTGGGCAACGCGATGTTCCCCCGCTGGTTCGCCAACTCGTTCCTCGTCAGCCTCGTCACGGTCACCGCGAACCTCGTGCTCGGCACCCTCGGCGGCTACGCCTTCGCCCGGATGCGGTTCGCCGGCTCCCGGCTGCTGCTGGGCCTGATGCTGGCCACGATGGCGATCCCGTTCCAACTGACGATGATCCCCACGTTCCTGGTGATGAGGCAGCTCGGCCTCATCGACACCCTCGGCGCGCTGATCGTGCCGTCCTTGGTCACGCCCTTCTCGGTGTTCCTCCTGCGGCAGTTCTTCCTCTCGCTGCCCCGCGAGCTGGAGGAGGCCGCCTGGATCGACGGCTGCTCACGGCTTCACGTGCTGTGGCGGATCGTGCTGCCGCTGTCCCGGCCGGCCCTGAGCACGGTGGCCGTCCTGACGTTCCTCAGCACCTGGAACGACCTGACCTGGCCCCTGATCGCCATCAATCACGACACCCGGTACACGCTCCAGCTCGGCCTCACGACCTTCCAGGGACAGCACCACACCCAGTGGGCCGCCGTGATGGCCGGGAACGTCATCACCGTGGTGCCGGTCCTGCTCGCCTTCCTCGGCGCGCAGAAGGCGTTCATCCAGTCCATCACCTCCACCGGTCTCAAGGGCTGACCCCGTTCGCCCCGACACACCCCTCAGGCAGGAACCCATCAATGCCGCACTCGTTCGACCTGCTGGTCATCGGTGACGCCAACCCCGACGTCGTCATCGGCCCGCTCGACGGCCCGCTCGCCTTCGGCCAGCGCGAACAGCTGGTGCCGACCGGCACCCTCACCGTCGGGGGATCCGGCGCGATCGTCGCCTGCGGGGCCGCACGCCTCGGCCTCAGGGTCGCCTTCGCCGGGCGGGTGGGCGACGACGACGCAGGCCGCTACATGCGCGACCGGCTCGTCGCCCACGGCGTCGACACCGAGGCGCTGCGGCTCGACCCCCGCCGGCCCACCCCCATGACGGTCGTGCTCACCCGCGGAGACGACCGGGCCATCATCACCGCCCCCGGCACCCTGAGCGCGACCACGGCCGACGACGTGCCCGCGACGCTGCTGGGAGCCGCGCGGCACGTCCACTCGGCTTCCTACTTCCTGATGCCCCAGCTCGCCGTCGCGCTCCCGGAACTCCTGCGCACCGCACGCCGGCACGGCGCCAGCACCTCCCTGGACACCAACGACGACCCGTCAGGCCGATGGGAAGCCCCGGGCCTGGACGCGGTCCTGGCCCACACCGACTTCCTGCTGCCGAACGCCGCCGAGGCCCGGCGCCTGGCCCGCCTCGACACCGACGACGTCGCCACGGCTGCCGCACGGCTCGCCCGCGGGGGTCCGGTCACCGCCGTCAAGAACGGCGCCGACGGCGCCCTGTGCCACGACGGCGAACGGCTCTTCATCACCCAGGGCATCCGGGTCCAGCCCGTCGACGCGGTCGGCGCCGGGGACAGCTTCGACGCCGGTTTCATCGCCGCCCTGCTCGACGAGACACCTCTGCCGCAGGCCCTCCGCTTCGCCGCGGTCTGCGGAGCCCTGTCCACCCGTGCTCACGGCGGCACCACCGCACAGCCCACGCGGGACGAAGTCCTCGCCCGCCTCTCCGAGACCGAGGAAACCCCGGTATGACCACCCCCAAGATCGCGTTCATCGGCGCGGGCAGCGTCGTCTTCACCCAGGGACTGCTCGCCGACCTCCTCGCGTTCCCCGAACTGAAGTCGGCGCACATCGCCTTGCACGACATCGACGTCGAGCGTCTGGCCACCGCACACGCCGCCGCCGCCCGGATCGCGGACACCCTCGGCGCCGGTCCCACCGTCACCGCGGACACCGACCGCCGCAAGGCCCTGGCGGACGCCGACTTCGTCATCAACATCGTGCAGATCGGTATGGGCGAGGCCACCCTGACCGACTTCGAGGTACCGGCCGGCTACGGCGTACGCCAGACCATCGGCGACACCCTCGGCATCGGGGGCATCTTCCGCGCCCTGCGCACCTTCCCGTTCCTCAACGAGCTGGGGCGGGACATCGCCGAGGTCTGCCCGCAGGCCTGGCTGCTGAACTACACCAACCCCATGGCCATGAACGTCCAGTACCTGACGCAGGCCACCGGCCTGACGAGGGTGGTCGGACTGTGCCATTCGGTCTACTGGACGATGCGCGACCTCGCTGATCTGGTCAAGGTCCCCTACGAGGAGATCAGTTACCACGCCGCGGGCGTCAACCACCAGGCGTGGGTCCTGCGCTTCGAGCACCAGGGCAGGAGCCTCTACCCGAAGCTGGACGAACTGATCGCCTCCGACAGCCAGTTGCGCCGAAGGGTCCGGGTCGACATGTACCGTCGGCTCGGCTACTACCCGACCGAGACCAGCGAGCACTCCTCTGAGTACGTTCCGTGGTACCTGCACCACAGCAGCGAGGTCGAACGGCTGCGGCTGCCGATCGGCGAGTACCTCAAGATCGTCGACGAGAACGTCGCCACCTACGAAAGAACCCGCGAAGCGCTGGCCTCCGGGACACCCGTCGCCGTCGAGGGGACGATGGAGTACGCGCCCCAGGTCATCCACAGCATGGTCACCGGTACCCCGCGCACCATCTACGGCAACGTCCCCAACCAGGCGCTGATCGACAACCTGCCCGCGCACGGTGTCGTCGAAGTGCCGTGCCTGGTGGACTCGTTGGGCGTCCAGCCGACCCGGGTCGGCTCCCTCCCGCCCCAGCTTGCAGCGCTCAACCGCACCTACCTCAGCGCGAACGACCTGGTGGTGCGGGCGGCCATCGAGGACGAACCGCGCCACATCAGGCACGCGGCGATGACCGACCCCGCCACCGCCGCGGCCCTGCCGGTCGAGGACATCTGGCGCCTGTGCGACGACATGGTCACCGCCCACGGCGACCTCCTGCAACCCGGGCTGCGCGTCCGCCTGGGCTCGTGAGCGCCCGAGTCGGCGGGCCGCTCACGCCGGCCCGCCGACCGGAACAGCTCTCCATGGTGCACCCGTCGGCAGGCCGCCGAACGACCGCTCGTAAAGTCCGAGGTCGAGCCCGCCGTGGTCCTGCGGGCAGCCATGGGGAGGGAGCAGTCATGCAGTTCGGTGACTTCGATGCATGGCGGCAAGAGCTGCTGGCCACGAGTGACCTTGTCCAGGACGGCGACACCTCCGTCTCCGACGACGAGGCAGGACGCCGTTACGACCGATACATCGCGCTCGCGGACATGGTCGACGGCACCGAGGGTCCCCACACCGTCTGCGCCCTGATCGCTTCGCTCCGCGCGGAGGAGGGCTACGGCGCCCACCAAGCCGTTTACGGCGCCCTGGAGCGCTTCCCCAGCCAGGATCTTGTCAGCGGCACCGTCCTGGCAGCCGCCGATCTCCTGAACATCCCGCGTGACCACAGTGGCCAGGTTCTCCAGCTTTTGACCCTGCTGGCCAGCGCCGACGACCTGCGGTCGTTCGCAGCCGCCTGCGATCACCTGGAACCTACGCTGCGGACGGGACTGCGTGGCCTCATCGCCGACCATGAGGCCGATGAGTGGCTCGCCGATGAGCGCTCTCTCGGACGCCTCCAGCTCGCACAGGAATGACGTCTCGCATCGGTAGACAGCGCCTGCTGAATTGCAGCAGACGAGAACGACGTCCATCGCCGAATGCATCCCGACGGGATTTCGCTACGAGGAGCCGACCTCAAAGCGTCATTCCGTCAGGAGTTCTTGATGGAGCCAGGATGTGGTTCAGCCCGGCTTGACCGCCAGGGTCGCAAAGTAGTGCGACAGGTATGCACCGGAGGCGTTGGACTGGTGCGGCGCTTCCGCGAAGCCGGTGACGACGAACCCCGCGGCGAGTTGCCCACCGATCTGGTCCGTGAGGGTGTGGCTGTACTCCAGAGCGGCATCCGCGCCGAATTTTCGGGCGCGTTCCTCGGCGGAGTACTGCGTGACGTCGCTGTAGGGCAACTTGTGCACGACGACCAACTCGCCGCGCTCGTCGAGCGCCTCGTGGTCGAACAAGTACACATCGGGATTGAGGAAGCCCGCGAGCAGCGTTCCGCCTGGCCGCAGGACGCGGAAGCATTCACGCCACACCGCTGCCACGTCCGGTACGAACAGGTTGGAGACCGGATGGAACACGACGTCGAACACCCCGTCCGCAAAGGCACTGAGGTCGCGCATGTCGCCCAGGACGGTGCGCAGGTCGAGTCCGTCGCGCGCCGCGACCATCCCGTCCTGGCCGAGCTGGCGGGGTGAGTTGTCGAACACGGTGACCCGCGCCCCTGCGGCCGCCAGGATCGGACCCTGCTGGCCACCGCCGGACGCCAGGCACAACACGTCCTTGCCGGTCAGGTCCGCCGGCAGCCAAGAGCGGTCCACTGGCTCATACCCGACGAGAACAACCGACCAGTCTCCCGCGCGGGCGCGCTCGATGTCCTCTGTGCTCACTGGCCTCGACCATTCGTTGCCCTCTTCGACGTACTTGTCCCATGCTGCTCGATTGTGGGCAACGGGGTCGTCAACACTGTCGGTCACGTTCAACTCCCTGCTCAAGCCACGCGCCACCGGCGCCAGTGACAGTCCGGTGCCGTGCAGCAAGCCAACACGATCGCAGGGTGCCGACTCAACGCAATTGGCGCACACCAAGGTGCCCGCGCGGACTCGCGTGGCGGTCGCGCAGCTGGTGCATCAGCGCCGGTCGCCGGTCACCCGACCATTGTTGGGTGGTGATGCGTGACGCCGACACCGGCCTCCTGGAGTTCGGGGGTTCGGATCCTCGCAGGCGCGTACGTCAGATGTGGGCCCTGACCTGTTGTACTGGATGTCCCAGGGCGTCCCCGATGACAGTCAGTTCATCGTCGCTGAACCAGCCACGCTCGGGATTCCAGATGGCGATCTCGAACCGAGCAAAGCCACACGGCCAGTCGTAGTCCAGTACATCCAGCGACGTCGCGGTGCCACAGCAGGGAACCACCACAGCGAGGGTTGCGAGGCCGTCGTCGCAGTGGGCTTCGAGCAGACCGGCCCACCACTCGAGGTCGATCGACGCGCAGCAGTGCGGAGAACCGATCTTCTGCAGGTTCTCACCACAGTCGACAGCGGTGAGTGTGTCGTGCCAGGTGACGTCGATCTCGAGGTCCACGCCGTCGGGAAGCCCAGGGGCCAGGTCCTCCACGATCGACGCAGTACGTTCAGCCGCGGTCTGCTCCGGCTGCCAATGCGGGTCGGTCGGAATGACAGAGAGGACATCGTCACTCATGGGCTCGCTCGCTTCGTCGGACGGAAACCTCATCCAGGCGACGCGATGCTGGTGAACCCGCGTTCGGACTGCGGGTTCCCAAGCAGGTCGCTGGTCGAGGGGCAGGTGAATGCCGGGGTCGGTGTCGCCGATGAGACGGTGAATGCGAGCGGTTGACCCAGACCGAACCACCGGCTTCTCGCTACCTCCGCGGAACTCGCGCAGGCCGACTGACGATTGCCCGGCGCCAGGACTCATCACCTGTGACCGCTTTCGCCGCGACTCTGCGCAGGTCCAGTCGCGGCCTGGTGCACCTGTGGTGCGGCGGTCGTGTCCTCGGCCGGCGGTGTCGACTCGTCGGCTCCGCCGTGGAGACTGGCGCGAAGACGCTCTGTAGCCTCTTCCAGCCGCGTGCGGTAATCAGGCATAAAGACCTCGCTCAGCGTCGTGTCCAACGCTCCTGAGATCGCATAGATCGGCGACCAGACGGCCGAGTCGTGCACGATCCCCGCAAGGTCATCGGAGCGGAACATCACTTGGTAGAGCCAGTCCGAGAGCACAAAGGCTTGATCCCGCGAGAGCCGGATGGTGATCGCTTCCTCGTCCACGCCCTCAACCTAGCCGCTTCGACCAGTGGTGTCGCCAACCCGAACCTCCACAACGGCGCCCCGTACAGCGCTTCCTGCCGGAGCCTCGAGCCCGCCAGAGATTCCCTGCGGCTGCCGCCGACGAACGTCAGGCGTCCACCGGGGCTGGCTCGCGCTGCCGCAGACGCCGCGCCTCCGCCATCACGCGGGCACCGCGATCCGGCGCTGTGTCCAGTCTGATCAAAGCCGCAGGCGTGGCGATGGCCGGCAGCATGTGGTTGAACAACACGGACACCCGCTCGCTCAGGTCGGCCCAGCGCGAGGTCACCTCGGAATAGGTCTGGGTGCCCAGCCAAGCGGCCAGGAAGCACTCGGACGTCTCTGCCGGCACCACGTGAGGCAAAACCTCGCCCTGCTCTTTGGCCTGGCTCAGGTAGGCCGTCGACAACTGCGTCCACGCCGGCCAAGCGCTGCCGATACGACGCTGAACGTGCAGATCCGCAGAGAGCCGAATGCCGGCCAGCAGCACCACATCCTCAGGGATCTGATGCGCCAGCGTCATCCCGACGTCCACCCACTCCTGCAGCTTCAGCTCACGCGGCACCACATGATCACGGCTGATCTGCGCCTCGATCACTCCACGGGCCAGCGCCTCCTTGGAGTCGAAGTGAAAGTACAACGCCCCCTTGGTCACTCCCGCCCGCTCCAGGATCTCCGCGATCGTGGCAGCCGTGTAACCCCGCTCGGCGAATACCCCCGCCGCAGCGAGAACAACAGCACGACGGGTCCGTATCGCCCGCTCCTGACGCGCCACAGTCCCTCCCCCGAGCAATAAAAAAACCGAACGTTACGTATCTTACCCCTCGTCAAAACCTCAACCCTCGGCGCCTGAACTCCTCGTGTGGTTTTCCTGCGCGAAGCCGCACGCCACCAGGCCGTCCGCCCGCTCCGGCGAGCGTGGACGGCCCACGGTCAGGAGTTGGCGCATGAGCAGCGCGGTTACTGCTTGCCGAGTCGCTCACGGTCCACCGGTCTGCCTCCTCACCACACCTGGAGCCTTGCCATGCCCGAATTGCGGCGCATTCCCGTCAACGGTGTCGAACTGAACGTAGCTCTCGCCGGCCAAAGCAGCGTGACCGGGGCTGGGGCGCCTTCTGGTCGACGACGACGCCGGCCCCCACGGCCCCATGCCGCTGCCTGCACCGGTGCCCAGCAGACCCCTGCCGGCTGCCTGACAGCGCCCTGCCCCCGGTTCTCACCGCACCCCCTGCTCGGACACTGTGGCGGCCCGATCGCTGTCCGGACACGGCCAACTGCCACCTTCGGAGGCCTCACGGTCGACGGCAACCAGCAGCTCCTCGTCGATGGCGGACAGCGAGTCGACCAGATGCCGTACCCCCACCGCTTCCATGAGCCGGCGCTGATGACCGTGCCGGAACGAGCCCGGATGGCCGATGAACGGGACGTTCAGGTCCCTGGCGCGTTCCGCCACACTCGCCACATCGTCGATGAAGACCACCTGGCTGTAGCGAAGTCCGAAAACGTCCTTGGTGATCTCCTCGATCCCCGGACGGAAATCGTTGGTGCACACATACCCGGGCCCGGCGAAATACGACGCCCAGGCACCCAGGTGGGAATCGAAGTGCTCCTTGTCCAGGCCTCCGTAGCACACGATCCGCAGGCCCAGGGCGCGTAGCCGCCGCAGGAGTTCCAGCGCACCCTCGGCCACCCGCACCGGATGTGCGCGCAGATACCGCTCACGCTCGGCGAAGTAGACGTCGATGAACTCCCGCGCCGACGCGGCGCCACCTGCGGCCTGCACGAAGTACTCGGCCGCCTCCATCCGCGGCCGGGAGAAGACAGCTCGTTCGAACTCCGGCGTGTACTCCACCCCGAACCGAACCGCCAGACGATGAATCACCGGACTGAAACTGTCATCGAGCAGGACACCGTCAATATCGACAGCCGCCAGACGCAGGACACGCAAGGACGTGTTCACCACGGGCTCTCCCCCAGAACAACAACAAAACAGATGTACAGGACACTTGCGACAAACACTGGCCAGGGGCTGTGAGAACAAGATGAGAGGAGGGCGCTGAGACCCCAACACGACAACCGGCCAGCCCCGGCCTCGCGCACGACTCGAAAAGAAACCGCGTAACGGGTTTCCGCTCCTCCGCGCCCCCTCAGACGCCCCCGTCGGAACATCGACGCACCCCTGCGCCCTACTCCTGACAGCCCGCCCAGGTCCCCCGCACGTCACCGAGACCCGGCGACTGGGCGATAAACCGCACCTCCCTCGTCAGCAGCCCGCCCGGTCGACCCTTCGCCCCGCAGGAAGGGGCGAAGAAAACCGGTAGGTCCGTATCTTATGGGCTGTGGGGCGCCACCGATACCCGCTGCAACACATCCAAGGGCGTTTGTGTGGGCGCCGAACCTCACAGCGCCACGAGGGCGCGAGAAAGGCCCGTTCGTTGGTCCGCCACGAAGGCCGCTGCAGACTGCCCAGCGCAGCGAACGCAACCTTGAGCCGTTGCCGATGGTCCATCCTGTGGCGGACATTGCGATGTGTGAGGGACCTCTTGAAACGGATGCTGCGAGTGCTGCGCAAGGCCGAGTCACTGCTGCTGGCGGCGAGCCTCGAAGCGGATCGGCGCCTCGGCATGGGCGGTCGATACCGGCCTCCGGCGCCCATCGCCGTCCGCGTCGCCAGCCACCCCCTGCGCTCCGCGACCGTCCTGGCAGTACCCCTCGCAGCCCTGGGCGGCTCGACCTTCGGCGCCTTCACCGATCCGACCCGCTTCCTGCAGGCGGTCGGTTTGGGCATCGGCCTGATGCTGTTCTTCACCCTGCTGCTGCGACTGGAGCGCCTGACCCAGCTGCACTACGAGCACGTCGGGTACGCCACCGCCAATCCGCTGCACCCGCGCCCTCCTCGTCCAGACGACCTCAGACGAGCCCTCGGCCGTCTCGGTTTCTACTGGGTGGTCGGATGGGGTCTGCTCTCGCTGGTGTTCTGGGGTGCGGAGAAAGCCCAAGGCACTCCCGTCAGCTGGCTGTTCAGCGGGGCGTTCACGGGTGTCGTGCTCCTGGTCCCGACTGCGGTCGGCTACCGGATAGGACGCAAAAGACAGCGGCCCCGTCCACCGGGCAGCAGGGATCCGGACGAAGCTGCGATCCGGGCAGGTCGTCGAGGGCATTGTCGTGAATAGTCCTGGCGTGCCACGCGAAGGTCCCTGCACGAGCCCCAACAGGCCCGTGGACGAGCAAACTTCCCACCCACCGGGCTCGGTCCCGGCCTGGTGCCGCAGCCGATGCTCGGCACCATCGCCCATGCGATCCGCGACGGAACGACGCCCTCAGCAACCCCTCAAGGTCAGGGCCCCACTGGGTGCGCCGCGGTGCCGGGCGCCGACCCACGCGCCCGGCACCGCGTCCGGCAGACGCGTCAGCCGAGGTTGCCCTGCCGGGCGTCCCGCCACAGGTCGACGCCGCCGTCAGTGGCGTACTTGTCGATCTCGGTCAGTTCCTCGGCGCTGAACTCCAGGTTCTCCAGCGCGGCGACGTTCTGCTCCAGCTGCTCCGTGCGGGAGGCGCCGATGACCAACGAGGTGACCCGCTCGTCTCGCAACGCCCAGGCCAGAGCCATCTGGGCCAGCGTCTGCCCGCGCTGGGCGGCGATGTCGTTCAGCGCGCGCAGCCTGCCCCGCATCTCGTCCGTCAGCCACGCCGTGTCGAACGACGTGCCGGCCGCGGCCCGCGAGCCCTCCGGGACGCCGTCGAGGTAGCGGCCCGTCAGCAGCCCCTGCGCGAGGGCGGTGAAACCGATGATGCCGAAGCCCTCCTCCTGTGCGACGTCCAGCAGCCCGTCCGTCTCGATCCAGCGGTTGAGCATGCTGTACGACGGCTGGTGGATGAGCAGCGGCGTGCCGAGGTCACGCAGGATGGCCGCCGCCTGACGGGTGCGCTCGGCGTCGTATGAAGAGATGCCGACGTAGAGCGCCTTGCCCTGGCGCACCGCCGTGTCGAGCGCGCCCATCGTCTCCTCCAGCGGCGTGCCGGCGTCGAGGCGGTGGGAGTAGAAGATGTCGACGTAGTCCAGGCCCATACGGGTGAGGGACTGGTCGAGCGAGGCGAGCATGTACTTGCGTGAGCCGCCGCCCTGACCGTACGGGCCGGGCCACATGTCCCAACCGGCTTTGGTGGAGATCACCATTTCGTCGCGGTACGGCGCCAGGTCCTGCTTCATCAGCCGACCGAAGTTGATCTCCGCCGAGCCGTAGGGCGGGCCGTAGTTGTTCGCCAGATCGTGGTGCGTGATCCCGAGGTCGAAGGCGCGCAGCGCGATCTCGCGCTGGGTCTCGAAGGGACGGTCGTCCCCGAAGTTGTGCCAGTACCCGAGAGAGAGCAGGGGGAGGTCGAGACCGGAGCGGCCGGTCCGCCGGTAGCGCATGGTGCCGTCGTAGCGGTCAGGATGTGCAACGTGGGTCATGCGTCAACCATGCTCGCGGACGATTCTGAAGTCCAACAAGTGAGGATCATCGGATTCAGCGCCGCAGCTTCTCAATGCGGGCGGCTCGGCCCGGCGGAACGCGCGCAGAAATCATCAGCGGACTCCAACGACCAGTCCGCTCGCCGAGCCCTTCCGCTACCGACCCCCACACCCCCCTCACCTGCGGCACCGCACGCTGAGCCCATGGCAGCCGGCCCCGCCCGGGCCGCGCCTCACAGCCCGAGCGCACTCCGGCACATACGCACACGTCACACGAGGACCGCCCGGAGGCCACGGCCGGCTCCCGGCAAACGCTTGGTGCCCACCGGCAAGAACGACTGTGCACCGGAAGCCTTCGTCGAGGACGGAGCGGTCCGCACAAGCATGGCGCGAAGCCGCGGGACGGTTCGGCATGGCCCCGGGTCTGCTTGCCGGCGCGTGTTCGGCAGCTGCATCGGTGACGCGCTCGCCCCCCGTCCCATCCCTTGGGAACCGCCCATTCCCTCGGCTCGGCCACTCCCTCCGGGGCGTAGAGCACAGACTGGGGCCGCTTCCCGCCGGGAACGGGGAACACCAGCTTGCCCCGTACACACGCGTGGCAGGAACCGTCTGCGTGACGGTCGCCCCGGAGATGCTGCCCTCTCCCCCTGAAATCCGCGACACCGATCAGCACGCCGACGAGCACCCCGGCCAGGGCCACCCCAGAGGATCAGGACGCTCCGGGGGGCGCCCCGATCGGGCCGCGCGCGAGGGGTCCGGCGCTCTGAGTAGACCCCCCGGAGGACCTGCGGGAATCCGGCTGCCATGGCTTCAGCGTGCGTCGGCATCTTTGTCCACGCACTCCGAGCCGCGTCCTTGCGGGCAAAACCCACGGGGTGGCCATATCCGCTTTCTGATGACTGCGTCGGCGGCAATAATCTCGGCATGGGTCTGCCACGACCGGATAGCCGGCTTCCAGCGTTCTGGGAGGAGCACAGGCAAGCGCCGTTTCCCGGCCGGTTCCGCGGTGTAAGCATCGCCGGCGTAGAGCTGACCCTGCTCGACTCATACGTGGCTGGTCTGGCCCTACGAGAGCTGAGCGGCGGGTTGGACGACGACGATATCCCGGCTCTGTGGGCTTGCATCGCAGACCTCGACAAGGTCCTTCCGGTCATCGCTGACGACTACTGCAGGTCGTACTACGCAAGACTGCGGGTCATGGCCGGCCTCATCGCGCCTGGATACCTGCCAAGCGCGAGCTGAGGTCGATCGTGAGCACCACGCAATACGGAATGCCGCGACCGGGCTTGCCCGCAGGCGACGGGTGACGAGCTTGGCCCGCGCGGGCCCTGAGCTCGGGAAGATGCGAGCATTCCAGGGAGCTCGACCAGAGCGAAAGTAGTGGTCCAAGAGCGGAGCGGCGGCTCGACCTGCACGACGACGCCCTCGTCCCCCTTGCCTGCAGCCTCCTTTGCTGGAGACGCCGCAAGGGAGCCGATCCAGATCACCGACACTGCTATGCCTCGAAGGCCGCGATCTGGTCCGGTACCGAGAACTTGGAAGCACAGTCCGGACACGTCGTGAGGCCGAACAGATGGGTCAGATGGTCTGCGGCGGCTGACTGCCCGGCCCTGACGGCCAGATCGTGCAGCCGAGACGCCAGCGGCGGCAGGTCCGCGGGGGCCGCCGGGAGGACCGCGGTGAGTACGGGTCCCTCGCGGCCGACAACCCGAAAAAGCGCGTTCGGATCCCGACGGCGAGTGCCTCGAAGCTTGTAGGAGAGGTCGACCTCCAAGCTCCCTGCGCAGGAGGGGCACACCACACGGTAAGCACCGCGGCCCAAGTTGCGCCTCCATATGGGCACCCCCTCGAAAGCCAGAAGGTGCTCCAGCCAGTACAGAAAGTCGTCTTCATCGCCCTCGAAGGGCCTTGCCATCACCTGCTTCTGCGTCAGCTGAAGCAGCTCGCTCATCGCAGACGGGTAGCAGCGCTGTACGTAACCGGGCTCGTGAAGTTGCTGCTCCTGGACGACGATGCGACCCGCCAGCCCAAGGGCCTGCCAACAATCGCCCGGCTTGCGACCGGCAGCGATGTCTGCCAGAACGGGCAGGGCGGCGAAGCTGGCCGTGTACACCGAGCCCTGGTGGTAGAGAGAAGCCCACAGCTCCTCCCACGCCACTTCGGCCAGCTCAGGATCACCGGCCTCGTCAAAGAACCGTGGTAGGTCGGATGCGGATCCGTAGGCGTGCTTCAGATGGGACCAGTCCGGGGTCATGGCCGCAATCATCCCAGCCGCATCCGTCCTACCCATCTCGCCACCAAGATCGTGTTACGAGCTCTGAAACCCAGGCGGCACCCAGGAGAATCCCGGGTGCCGCCCGTCAGGCGTGCTGCGTCACTTGACGTTGACCGCGGTCCAGGCCGCGGCGACCGCCTTCGCCTCGGCGCTGTCGGCGCCGTAGAGGTCGCCGGCCGCCGACAGGGTGCCCTTGCGGGCGGCGGCGTAGTCGGTGGTGGACGTGAAGTACGTGGTCAGGGCCTTATACCAGATCTGCAGGGCCTTGTCCCGGCCGATCCCGGTGACGGTGGAGCCGTCCTGGGTCGGGGAGTCGTAGTCGACGCCGTTGATCGTCTTCTTCCCGCTGCCCTCGGACAGCAGGTAGAAGAAGTGGTTGGCGACGCCGGAGGAGTAGTGCACGTCCTTGTTGCCGACGTCGGCGGACCAGTAGTCGGCCGAGCCGCCGTCCTTGCTGGGCTTGTCCATGTAGCGCAGCGGCGTGCCGTTGCCGTTGATGTCGATCTTCTCGCCGATGAGGTAGTCGCCGACGTCGCTGGAGTTGTTCGCGGCGAACTCCACACCGGTGCCGAAGATGTCGCTGGTGGCCTCGTTGAGGCCGCCGGACTCACCCGAGTACTCCAGGCCCGCGGTGTTGGACGTGACGCCGTGGCTCATTTCGTGGCCGGCGACGTCGAGCGAGGTGAGCGGGTCGTTGTTGCCCTCGCCGTCGCCGTAGGTCATGCAGAAGCAGCTGTCGTCCCAGAAGGCGTTGACGTAGGAGTTGCCGTAGTGGACGCGGGAGTAGGCGCCGACGCCGTCGTTCTTGATGCCGGAGCGGCCGAAGGTGTTCTTGTAGAAGTCCCAGGTGACCTGCGCGCCGTAGGCCGCGTCGGCGGCGGCGGTCGCCGCCGAGGCCGTGGTCCCGTCGCCCCAGGTGTCGTTGTCCTGGGAGAACAGGGTGCCGGTGCCGGATTCACCGTGGGCGAGGTCGTACGTCTTGTGGCCGCCACGTGAGGCGTCGGTGAGCGTGTACGACGAGCCGGACTGCGTGCTCGTCAGGTCCACCTTCCCGCTGTACTTGGTGTTGCCGACGCCGGTTTCGACGCCCTGGTACTGGAACAGTTTTCGGCCGGTGGCGGCGTCGGTGATGACGTGCAGTTCGTTCGGGGTGCCGTCGTCCTGGAGGCCGCCGACCACGGTCTCGTAGGCGAGGACGGGCCTGCCGGACGCGGCCCAGACGACCTTGCGCGGTGCCCGGGAGGAGCGGGACTTCTCGGAGCCGGCGGCCTTCGCCGCGCCCAGGGCCTGGTGCTCGGCCCGGTCGGGGGCGATGCGCGGCGTGAGCGAGGCGGGCTTGAGTGAGCCCTGCACCGCTCTGGTCACGCCCTCGCGCTCGCCGGACTTCGCCGTGTGCACGATCAGGTCGCCGCCGAGCACGGGCAGACCGGCGTAGGTGCGCTCGTAGCGGGTGTGCACGGTGCCGTCGGCGTCCTTGACGACGTCCTTGACGACCAGCTTTTCCTGGGCGCCGAGTCCTATCGCCTTCGCCGTCGCGGCGGTCGAGGTCCGGGCCTGCCGGAGGAGGGCGGTGTGGGCGGTGGCGGACAGGGCGACCGCAGTCGCGCCGGGGCGGTCCTGTGCGGTCGGCTGTGCCGTGGCCGGGCCGCCGAGGGTGGTGCTCAGCAGCGCTCCGGCCGCGACGGCGGTGGCGAGGGCCAGCAGGGTGTGTTGGTGACGCTGGGAACGGGAGGTCACTCAAACTCCTCTGAAGGGGTGTGGGGGGTGGTCCGAGCGGCTGGTGCCGCCGGTTGGGCGTGGGGGGTGGTCGATGTGGCGCCGCTGCCTGGCCCACGGAGATGCCCGTGGACGGCAGGGCTGTTCTGGACATGACAAGTTTCAACAACTCGCGGTGCCCGGGACGTTGGCGGTCGACGCCGAGTGCGTTCGCGAAGGGATGGCGTGTGTACGGCCAGAGGTACGGGCGACCGGTGACGCGCGGCCGGGTGGCCGGGCGGTCGACGGGGGCCGCGTGCCCCGGCGGCTACGGCCTTCCGGCCGGGCCGGGTCTCGTCGAGTGACCCATGGCCACTCGGACGTTGGACGGCCTGACGGCAGCGACGCACATGAAGTCTCCATGGAATGTGGGGGGTTGGAGAGGTGTACACGACAGAACCGCAGACGTGCCCGCCAGCGCTACACCCCTTTCCAAGGTCCGACAACTCCCCCACAGGTCCTTCACCGCCGGGGCACACATCGATGACCGGCCCGAAGCACATCGGGAACACGGCCGGTCAGGCGGGGCTGAGGGGGTGCGTTGCCGTGGTGGAGCGGGGCGGCCAGGAGTGCGGGGAGAGGATGCCGAGCACGTAGGCGCGGGCCACCAGCGCCGGTCGGGTGGCGGCGCCCAGCAGCCGTCGGAGGCGGGCCAGGTGGTAGTCGACCGTCTGCCGTGACAGGCGCAGCGCCGCGGCGACACCGGCGTTGTCGTGGCCCGCGGCCAGCAGGGCGAGTATCCGCACCTGGGCCGGCGTGAGCGCGGGATGCGGTTCGTGGCTCAGGCCGGGCCGTGTGACCACCGCCCACACGCCCGGCTCCCGCCCGCGGGAGGGGTTGACGACGCTCAGGTGGACCCACACGCGGCGCAGTCGCCGGTCCCCGTCGACGAGCACGGCACTGGACTGCGCGTTCCGGCGCCGCCCGCCGGTCAGTTCGCCCCAGACGGCGTGCAGCGCGGCGCGTTCCGGGGTCTCGGCCAGGAGGGCGTCGGCCGGGGAGCCCACCAGGTCGCACAGCCGCAGGCGCAGCAACTCGGCGGCCGCGGCGCTCGCTTCGTCCACCACACCGTCCGCGGACAGCCGTACGCAGGGCAGGCCGCTGTGGTCCCGTAGCGCCCGCAGGTCCTCCTCGGCCCGGCGCCTGCCGTCCAGGGCGTGGGTGTATTCGCTGACGTCCACGTAGGTGCCCGCCACACAGCGCTGGTCACCCCAGGACACCGGAAAGCGGTATCCCGCCGCGTGGCCGGGCGAGCCGTCCGGGCGCCGGTAGGTGAGCGTGTGGCGCAGGGAGTGACCTCCGGTGAGGACCTCGTCGTCGAGCGCCATGAACCGGGCCGCGTCGTCCGGGGCGTCGAACTCGCCGAGGTGTCGGCCGACCATGCGGTCGGGCGTGGTGCCGTACAGGTGGGCGTAGGCGTGGTTGGCCCACACGTAGCACCCGGCGGCGTCGCGCACGAACATCGCCGCAGGGCTCAGATCAGCGAAGGAAGCGTAGGCACCGGCTCCCGCCGGGGCGCCGCCGCCCACCTCCACCGCCACGCCCCGACTGCCGCGACGTCGGGCGTCGCCACGCCGGTCCGACCAGGTGACGTCGAAGGTGCGGCCTTCGAACCGGGTGCGTCGGGGGCGCTCTTCCGACGGTGCACCGCCAATGGGCCGGGCAGCCTCTTCGAGCCGCGCGCCGTCACCCCGCCGGGCGGTCGGCAGACCTCCCGTTTCCGCGGAAAGGGCTTTCAAAAAGCGGTGTGCCGTGTGCTCGTCGGTGAAGGCACCACCCCCGCTGCGGAGCCGCCCCGAATCGGCGTCCGTCTCCCACCAGGACACCGGCAGACGGGCGAGCAGTGTCTTGAAATCGGCCTCGTCCACAGCCCAACTCCTTGAATCGCGTACGGATGTAACGGTGTGTGACATCTCATCCGTGTCCCGTGCACGCCGAGCCATGCGGCCCGCCCCCGGCTCGACCTGGCACCGCCCGGCGGGCTCACTCAGGCATGTGCCTGACACGAGCGCGCTCGAAGCGGCGAGAGCCGGGAAACTCGACTGCTTCGCTGGACGGGAATCGTCAAACGGCAGCACGCGGACGGCAGGCCGGACGGCGGCCCGTACGGCAGGCGCAGGCAAAGCGACGGCGCACCGGAACCCCGCCGCCTCGTCGCCTCGCGCTCGTCGCCGCGCTGTCCCACTGGCCGTCCGCGCGAAGTGACGACCGAGCAAGTCGCTGAACGAGAAGAGGAGTTGAAGTTCCATGGCGAAGGTGCTGTACGTGCACGCCAAGGGTGGTCCCCCGGTCGGGTACGCCCTGCCCAGGGTGGCCGCGAGGGCCGAGGTGCACCTGCTGGCACTGAGCGAACTGCCCGCCCACAGCGCGGCGCGCACCCGCGCGTGGTGCACCTCCGAGGTCGCCGCCGGGGACGCGGGGGCGGACGACCTGGTCACGGCCATCACCTCCCGGGCCCGCGAGGTCGGCGCCGACGCGGTGGTCACCTTCTCGGAGTACGCGGTCGTCGCGGTCGCCGAGGCCGCCCGTCTGCTCGGACTGCGCGGCGCCGGCCCCGCCGCGGCCCTCGCCCGCGACAAGCGGCTCATGCGCACGGCCTGGGAACACCGGGGCATCCCCCAGCCGCACTTCCGGCCCGTCGCCACGCTGGAGCAACTGCGCGGCGCCACGAGTGAGTTACAGTCCCCGCTCCTGCTGAAGGCGGCCTGGAGCGCCGGTTCGACCGCGCACCAGATCATCTCGGCCCCGGCCGACGCCCCGGCCGCGTGGGCCCGTTCGCGCGCGGTCATGACCGAGTCGGCGCGCCTGGGATACGCCGAGCTCCATGTCGCGGACGCCGGCGAGGACTTCATCGTGGAGGAGATCGTCACCGGCTGCGCGGAGGAGTGGTTCCAGGGACCGGGCTGGGGAGACTACGTCAGCGTCGAAGGCGTGGTCGCGCAAGGCGTCTTCCGGCCCGTCTGCGTGAGCGGCCGGATGCCGACCGTGGCCCCGTTCACCGAGCGGGCCGGCATCACCCCGGCCGCCGTCACGGACGAGGCGCAGGCCGCGATCGTGGCACTGGCCCGGCAGGCCGTGGAGGCACTCGGCCTGGAGGACTGCGGCACCCACACCGAGATCAAGCTGGGAGCCGACGGGCGCATGTGGGTGATCGAGACGGCGGCGCGCTTCGGCGGCGCGATGACCGTCCCGCAGATCGAGGAGGTCTTCGGCATCGACCTGGTCGGCCTGTTCACCGACCAGTTGCTCGGCGCCACGCCCGACTGGCCGCCCAGGGCGCTGACACCCGCGGACGCCCAAGGCGCGGCCGGGTCCCTGGTCGTCCTCGCCGTGGACGGGGCGGGCGCACCGTGGCCGAGCCGGCACCTGTGGGACTCCGCCGCGGTGGTCCGGTCCGCCCCGGTGGACGCGCACAGCAGGCTGCGCGTCGTCGAGGAGAGCTCGCTGCCCGACGGCTCCCCCGTCCCCGTCTACGACCCGGCCGCGGGCGCCAACACCATGGCCGCGCTGTGCCTGCTGTCCGCCGACCGACCGCAGGCCGTCGTCCGCGACTTCACCGCCCTCGTGGACGCCCTGCCCGACCTCCTGCCCCGTCACGCCACGGAAGGAGCGCGGGCATGACCTCCACCCTGGACCGCACCGACCCGGCCGAGACGGGTGGCGACCGCACCGTCGTCGGCGCCAACCTGACGCTGCCGCTGTTCCGCACCCTGTCCGGGGTCCTCGCCGGGCACCCCTACCTGAAGGTCGTGGTCGACCGGCACACCTGCACCTGGCACCTCCTCGACACCCGCGTCCACCCCTTCCACGTCAACTACATCGCCACCCGCATCCTCGGCATGACGGTGGACGAACTGGACGCCGACCTCGACACGTTCAACGCGTCCGTGTACGCCGACCCGGACCGCCGCTTCCTGCTGGGCGTGCTGTCCCTGCACACCGACCGGGCGGCGGACGGCACCGAGTGTCCCTTCCTGGTGCTGGAGACCACGGAGGCCGACACCATGCACGGCGCCCTGCTGGAGGAGTTCTACCTCTATGTGCGCGGGCGCCTGGACGGACGCCTCCCGCTGCTGCTGAAGCCCGCCAACCACGGGCAGGAGGCGGAACTCGCCTCGATCCCCGAGGCGGTCGTCCCCCGCGTCCTCAGCCACAAGCTGTTCGGCGACCGCACCCGCACCTGCCTCAACCCCGGGCAGGCCGAGGGCCGTCTGCGGCACTTCCGCACCATGGCCGCGTACGAGGCGGAGGCCGCCGACCTCGGCTGGGCGGACATCGTCGCCATGCCCCGCCTGCCCGACGACGTACCCCGGGTGGCCGGCTTCATCAACACCACGCCCATCACCCCGCTGTCCCACACCAACGTGCTCGCCTCCGGCTGGGGCATCCCGAACGCCATCGTCCGCGACCTCGACGCCCTGGACGAGCCCGGCACCCTCGACGGGCGGGGCGGCCTGGACGGCACCTGGGTGCGCTACCGGGTGAGTGAGGACGCCGTCACGCTGGAGCCGCTCGCGACGCCGCCCCGGCTGACCAAACCCGCCTGGCACCAGCAGCGCATCCGCATCGACACGCCCCTGCTCGACGAGGCCCCCGTGCTGGCCCTGCACCGGCTGCGGCGCGCCGACCGAGACAGCTACGGCACCAAGGCGGCCAACCTCGGCGAACTCCACCACGTCCTCGACAGCCGTACCGCCGACCTGACGGTCTTCCACGCCCGGCCGCGCCCTCCGCGCCGCGACCTCCTCGGCCACCTGGCGGCCCGACTCGGCGAGCGGGACGCCTCGCCCGAGCGCCTCAGGGCGGCCGCCGCCCAGTACGTCGCGGACACCGTGCGCGCACCCGAGGGCGTGGCGCTGCCCTTCCGCCTGCACCACCTCTTCCTCACCTCCTCGCCCGCTCTCCAACAGGGCATCGGAAAGCTGAAGATGGCCCTGGAACTCGAGGCGTTCGACCTCGTGGACCCCCTGTGCCTCAACCTGCAGCAGCTCGTGCGGGCCACGCCCGTACCGCCGGACGTGAACCGTGCGATCACCTCCGCGGTACCGCGGCTGCTCGCGGACGGACGCCGCATGGTGGTGCGCTCCTCCTCCAACGCCGAGGACCTGCCCGGCTTCTCGGCCGCCGGCATCTACGACTCCGTGACCACCGTGCGAGGAGCGGAACAACTCATGGACGCGGTACGGCAGGTGTGGGCGTCCCTGCTGTCACCCCGCAGCGTGCGCCTGCGGCACGAGGTCGGCATCTGCCTGGACGACACCTACATGGGCGTGATCGTCCAGGAGTACCTGCCCGCGCACCTGGGCGGCGTCCTGGTCACCTGCAACCCCACCCGCCGGGAGGACTTCCGCAACGTGTACGTCAACTGCGCCCCGGGTTCGCCCGAACACGTCGTGGACGGCTCCGTGCTGCCCCAGCAGTACCTGTACAACACCGTCGAGGGCGGCGGGCGCACCCTCGACGTCGGCACCGCCGGCGAGGACCTGCCCGCCCCCACCCGCGCGGCACTCGCCCGACTGGCGCTCGCCGGGCGCTTGTTGCAGTCCCACTTCAGCTCCGGCGACCCCGACGACGCCCTCGACATCGAGTGGCTGATGACCGCCGAAGGGGACTTCCGGCTGGTCCAGATCCGCCCTTACGCCCGGTGAGCCGCCCGATGCCCGCCCGCGCCGCCCGCCGCGCCGGCCCGGCCCCCTCCCCCGCCGCGCGCCGCGTCATCCGCCTCAACAACGGCTTCCAGCTGCTGTTCAACCTGCTGTGGTGGATGCCCGTCTTCTACGCCTACCAGCGCGACGCCGGCCTGTCCGACGGCCAGATCTTCGGCATCCAGAGCATCTACTACACCGCGTTCTGCCTCTTCGAGATCCCGACCGGAGTGATCGCCGACCGCATCGGCGCCCGCAACTGCCTGCGCACCGGCGCGGTCGTCATGACGGCTGCCAACCTGGCGCCCGTCCTCGCCCCCTCCTACACCGGCTTCCTCGTGCACTTCCTCGCCATCGCCGCCGGGCGCTCCCTCGCGTCGGGCGCGGCGAGCGCCTACCTCTACGACGCGCTGCGCGCCGAAGGGGCCGACGCGCACTACCTGGACGCCGAGGGCAGCGCGCGCTCCCTCGGGCTGGCCGCCAAGGTCCTGTGCTGGCCGCTGGTCGGCCCGCTGATGACGCTGGCCCGGCCGACCCCGTACGTCCTGAGCGCGGCCTGCGCCGCCGGGTCGCTGGTGTGCGCGCTGGCCCTGCCCCGCCTCGCCCACCGCCCGGACGCCGGGCCCGACGCGGGCGGACGACGGCGCGGCACCCTCCTGCACGACACGGGGGCCGCCCTACGGGCCCTGCGCGCCTCACCGTGGCTGCCGTTGCTCATGGTGCAGGGCGTCGCGGTGTTCACGCTCGCCCGCATCTGCCAGGTCAACCTCTTCCAGCCGGTCCTCCTGGACCACGGCATCAAGGAGAGCGCGAGCGGCAGCGTGCTCGCGGCCATGACGGTGGCCGAGGCCGTGGCCTCGGCGCGTCCGCGCTGGCTGAGCCGCCGGCTGTCCGCCGCCCAGTGGGTGTCCCTGCTGAGCGTGGCACTGGCCATGACCCTCGCGGCCACCACCCTCGGCGGACCGTGGCTCGTCATCGCACTGCTGTGCGCGTTCGCCGCGATCACCGGGTTCGTCTACCCGGTGCAACGCAAGCTCGTCAACGACGCCGTCCCGGCCGACGCGCCACGCGCCACGCTGCTGTCCGTGGAAAGCATCGTGGACCGCGGGGTATGTGCGCTGGCGGCGGTCGCCGCGGGCGCCTACCTCGCGGCAGGCCGGCTCGACGACCTGCTGTGGCACAGCGCCGTGGTCACCTGCCTCCTGATCCCGGCCCTGCACCTGGCCCTGCGCCGAACCCGCCGGACGGGCGAGCCCCGCACCGGACAAGCCACCGCCCGTACCCCGAACCCCGGCTCTCCCCTCCCCCGGCCATCGGATCAGCCGGCATCCCTGCCGGCGGACGAGGTCGCCGCCCAGCCGCCCGTGGGTCCCGGCCGGGGCCGGTAAGTGCGGGCGCGGCAACGCCCCCACAGCGACGGTGGGCAGGGCGTCCGGGCGTTGGCCGTTCACTCCCTTGTGAGGTCTTGCCCCCGCCCGACCGTGTCAGGCATGGCGGCTGTCGGGACCGGCGGGCGGGGCGGCGTCACGCACGGACGCCGAGGGGCGGGTGATCGAGCACGCGAGGCTTGTACTCGACGAGCTGGATGCGGCCGTCGACGGTGCGATGCTCGATCATCTCGAGGGCAACATCCGGATAGCCGTCGTAGATGCGTTCTTCGCCCGTGGCCCCGGTGATCACCGGGAACATCACGACCCGGAAGCGGTCGACGAGTCCGGCTCGCAGCAGGGACCGGCACAGGCTGAGGCTGCCGATCGTGCTCAGGAGCCCGGAGCCACTCGACTTCATGGCGCGGACCGCCTCGACGGCGTCGTCGCGGACGAGCGTGGAGTTGGCCCACGTCAGAGGCTCCTCGAGTGAGGAGGAGAACACCACCTTGGACGCTTGCGTGAGCTCGTCGAGGGACGCCTCCTCTTCGGGCCTGAACTCGTCCTGGCCATCGGGGACCTCGCCTGCGGCGAAGCCCGACATCAGGCGGTAGGTGTTGGCTCCCATCAGGTAGGTGGCCTCGGGTTGCTCGCCGAGCCACGCGAGGTACTCCGGGCCCTCGAGGCCCCAGAACCCGGGCCACCCCTCGCCCGACGCGCAACCGTCGAGCGAGGTGATGAAGTCGACGAGAAGCTCTGACATGGCAGTGTCCTTTCCTGAGGTGTCACGAGCATGGACCGGCCGGAAGTCGAAAATTCATCGGCCACGCTGAGGGCTGATGAGAAAACCCGTGCCGCTGCAACCGATCAGGGGGTGTTCCCGGGCGGGAACAACCGGGCAGCGCGATCCGCGTGTCCCCGACCGTCGGGAACACCGAGTGTTCCCGTTCCGGGACAGCCACGATTACCCGCAGGCTGCTCCCCGTACCGCATGGCCGTCACGTGCGGCCGTGTGCCGCGTCGAGCAAGGAGGTTCACTGTGCGCAGTGCGTCGTTGTTGAGTGTCCGGTCCGCTCTGATCCTCCTGCTGGGCGTCCTGTGCGGCACGGTGGCCGGCGTGCTGACAGCCCTCACCGGGACGGGCTGGGCGGAAGCGGTTCTCTCCGGCATGGCGGGCCTCGGTGCCGCCGTGGCGTTTTTCAACGCGCTCATCGACTGATGCCGACCGAAAAGGCGCGCACTGGTCGGATCGTTCGGCACCGACCGTCGCTCTCAACAGCGCGCAGACCGGGGATGATCGGCACATGGAGATGCGATGAGCGGCGACGGATTCGGCCCAGAAGGTGCTCCCTTCGCGGAGGCGGAAGACCTCGAAGGCTTCAAGAGGCTGTCGGAAGAACTCGCGCCCGAGACCCGCGATCTGGCTCTCGCATTGCGGGGGCTGTTCAAGGCGCAGGGGCGTTCCTTGCGCGCTTTCGCCGCTCGTTCGCATTTCGGGGCTTCCACGGTCTCCCGGTACCTGGCCGGTGAGCGGCTCCCGGAGAAGCACTTCCTTGACGCCTTGATCAGATTTGCGTGCGAGGCACACGGTCAGGAGGTCACCGCGGAGGTGCAGAGTCACCTCTACCGACTGCATCGGGAGGCTCTGGCCACCAGTCAGCCCGCCCGGTACCGCGAGCAGATGGCCAGTGACCGTCTGGAAGATGCGATCTTGCAGTGCGAGCAGGCGGAGCTGCAGATCCAGGAACTGCGCCGTGAACTCAGCCTCCGAAGTCGGCAGTTGCAGGAACGCAAGCTGCAAGTCGGTCAGTTGGAAGCCGGTGCTCCGTGCCGTGGTTCGGGGGCGGAAGTGGATCTGTATCTGCGGCAGCGAGACGATCTCGCCAGGGAGTGTGAACGACTCCGTGAGGCGGTCGAGACCTTGACGGCCGCTGTGGAGGAGGCGGTCCACGAACGCGAAGCGGTACAACGCCGGTGCGTGAAACTGGAAGCGGAGCTCGCTGCGGCCCAGGACCAGGCGGAACGTGAGGAGCTGCGACGGCAGGCGGCGGAAGAGCAGCTGCGACTGGCCCGGGCCGCCGGCGTCACCGAGCAGCGGCTCGCCGACCTCGATCGTGTCCGGGGGGAGGCCGAGCAGGTGCGTCTGGCGGCGGCCCGGGATGCCGCCAAGCGCCTTGAGGACGCGGAAGCGGAAGCCAGGAAGATCATCGAGGCCGCCGGCAACCGGGTGGCCCGGATCCGACCCTCCGTGGTCAGCAGGTCTGCGGCGCTGAGGCTGCTGCGGGACACAGCGGTCGAGATCGCCGAAGAACGCATGCCCAGGCTGGTCGACGAGCTCTCGCGCACCGATCCCAGCCGCGTCGACACCCGTATCTCACCCATCCCCATCGTGACATCCGATGAGATCGGCCAGATCGCCCGCGCCTTCGAGCAGGTCCATCGTGAAGCCGTACGACTCGCCGTCGAGCAGGCGATGCTGCAGAACCAGACCACAGAGGTCTTCCTTCACCTCGAGCGCCGGAACCAGTCCTTGCTGGACAGCCAGTTGGCCCTGCTCAGCGACCTGGAGAACGGTGAGGCAGACCCGGGGCGGCAAAAGGACCTCTTCCGGCTCGACCACCTGGCGACCCGGATGCGCCGCAACAGCGAGAATCTCCTCGCCCTCGCCGGCGAGAAGCCCCTGCGTCACTTCAGCCGTCCTGTACCGCTCACCGACGTGCTGAGCGCCGCGGTCGCCGAGATCGAACAGTACGAGCGCGTCCGGCTCCATGACATCCCCACGGCGGTTGTGCACGGCCATGCCGTGATCGACGTCGTCCATCTGCTGGCCGAGCTCATAGAGAATGCCGCCCTCTTCTCCCCACCCGAGACCACGGTGGGCATCACCGCGTCCCTCACCCCGGACAACCCGCTGCTGATCGAGATTCACGACGCGGGCCTCGGGTTCACGGCCGAGGGCTATCACGACATCAACACTCAGCTCGCCCAACCGGCCGCCTCGGACACCCTGGTGAACTCTCACCGCATGGGCATCTACACGGCCGGCCGCCTCGCCGCCCGGCACGGGATCCGCATCCAGGTGCGTCCCTCAGCCACATCAAGCGCCACCACGACGGCGCAGGTCGTGCTCCCCATCGGTCTCACTGCTCGTCACAGCGCCGAGGACGCGTTCCGCCGGCAGCGGTCAGGTGCCGCGGGGTGGCCCGGGACTGCGACGCCGGCCCAGCCCCCGTGGCGCCCGCTGTACGCACCGACGCAGGGTGGAGCTGCTCGCTAGCTCATGACTGGGCGGTGCTCGGTTCTCCTACGTGCTATTCCGAGCGGGGTGCGAGGCCCTTGAGGATGATGTCGACGGTATCGGCGATGCTGGGCAGGGCCGGGAGAGGATGCTCTCCCGCTGTCATGGGCGGGTTCATGGCCATGCCGAACAGCAGGGCGAGCAGGACGATGGCACTGTGGTCGGGATCGACTTCGGCACGCAGGCGGCCCAGTGCCTGTTCGGCTCGCAGGTACTCGGCGAGCCGTCCTGGGGGGCCCGGCAGGGCACCCGGGGGTGGTGCGACGCGGGCAAGTTCGGGGTCGGTGAGGATGGCCATTTCGAGGGGCAGGATGTCGGCGCGCAGGGCGGCGAGCCGAGTGAGGCAGTCGGTGAGATTGGCCTTGACGGTGTCGGTACCTGCGCGTGCGGGCAGGGTGTCGATCCAGTCGACGATGTGCTGGTTCTGCTGCAGGACTGCTTCGGCGAAGAGAGTGACCTTGTCGGGGAAGTGCCGATAGAGGGTGCCTTCGGCGACGCCGGCCGCCTGTGCGATGGCGCGAGTGGTGGTTTTGGCGTAGCCGAGTTCGCGGACGAGCCGGATCGTGGTGTCGACGAGTTTGGTCCGTGTGGCGGCGCCGCGTGCGGCCATGGCACGTTCCCCTTCAAGGCGTGTGGCTCGGTCAGTCGGTGATGTCGCGGCGCTTGAACACGAAGAGCGCGACGCCCAAGCCTAGAAGGGTATAGAGGGCGCCGAGGGCCAGGGCGGTGTCGTACGGGATGTTGTGCGTGCCGCCCTGGGCGAGTGCGGTGAGGGTGGCACCGGGGGTCCAGTCGGAGAGGCTGTCGAGGGCAGCGGTGATGACCGCTTCGACCACCAGGACGTAGCCGACGCCGACAGAGATGGAGATGGCCGCGGAGCGAGTGAGCAGAGCCAGCACCAGTCCGATGACGCCCCAGACGAGCAGGGTGCAGAACAGGTTGAACCACGCGCCGGCCAGGGTGGGCAGGATGTTCTGCCCCCAGGCTGAAACGTCCAGGTTCGCGCTCTTGGCTGCCATGGGCGCGATGACGAGATTCGCGATGAGCGCGACGGTCGTGACGGCGGCCGTCCACAGGGCCAGTGCGCCCACCTTGCCGAGGAGCAGTCGCACGCGGTCGGGCTGGGCGGAGGCGGTCAGCCGGATCAGGCCGCTGCTGTAGTCGCCGGCCATCACGATCGCCCAGAACGACAAGGCGACGACTCCGTACATACTGGCGGCCGAGGACAGGCCGGCCGTGATGCCGTCCGCGGCCTGCCACTGCTCGAGTGTCGGGAAGGACACCCCCGGCCCGCCGTCCGGCTGTGCCTGGGATGAGCCGACGACCTGCGACATCACCATATTGATCATGGCGGTGAACAAGATGGTCAGACCGAACCAGCCGAGTACGACACTCTTGCGGCGTGTCCGCAGGAGTTCGCTGCGCACGGTATTGATCATGATGCCTTCCGTTCCGCAGCCGCGGCGCGGGCTGCCGTGAGGTCGTGGTCACTGCCCCCGGTCATCTCCAGGAAGATTTCCTCCAGGCTGCCGCGCACCGGTGTCATCGATGCCAGGGTGATGCCGCCTCGAGCGGCGAGACGGTTGAGGTCGGCACCCTGGCGTTCGTCCGCGACGACGCTGAGCCGGCCTTCGGAGGTGTGCTGCACCTGCCATCCGTCAGCGGTCAGCAGCGCGCGAAGTGACGAGGTGTCCCGCGCGTGTTCCGCCGCGATCTCGATGCGCCGACTGGCGCGGGCGAGCAGGTCGGTGACGGGGCCGGAGTAGATCAGATGGCCGAAACGGATGACGACCAGGAAGTCGCAGACCGTCTCGATCTCGGCGAGTAGGTGCGAGGAGACGATGACGGTTCGGCCCGCCCGGGCCAGATCGGCGAGCAGTCCTCGGATCTCGACGATGCCCGACGGATCGAGCCCGTTGGTGGGCTCGTCGAGGATCAGCAGCTCCGGGTCGGGCAGGAGGGCGGCGGCGATGCCGAGGCGCTGCTTCATACCCAGCGAGAAACGTTTGACCGGTTCGGCATCTCGTCCGTTCAGGCCGACGATCTGGAGGACTTCGTCCACGCGTGACGCCGGCAGACCCCGCAGGCCGGCCAGGGACATGAGGTTCACCCTCGCCGACAGGCCGGGCACGAACGCCGGGTTCTCCACCAGCGCTCCGACCCGGTTCAAGTAGCGGCCCGGTGCGCTGATCGGCTCGCCCAGGACTTCGGCGGTTCCCGATGTAGGGGAGATCAGGCCGAGCAGCATGCGGATGAGCGTCGACTTACCCGATCCGTTGGGGCCCACCAGGCCGATCACCCCCGCTCGCGGCAACTCCAGCGTGAGCCCCTCCAGGGCCGTGACCTCGCCGAAACGGCGGGTGAGTCCAGCCGTCTTGATCACACTCATGACTCCTCCAAAGCATGTGAGCGCTCACTCACATATTGAGTGCGGTGAGGACCGGTGTCAAACGAGGGGAAGACGCCGCTGTCAGCTGCGTGGCACAAGAGGAGTGGCCACAGGAGTACCTCGGCACTCCACCGAGTCGCTTCGCGGACTTCGACCGGAGGACGCAGACGTCGGCTTTGTGTCGCACGCGCCCGTCGAAGGCGCGGCTCGCGGCCGTCGCGCCCGGCACATCACGGGCGCGACGGGACGAGGATCGATGCCTCAAGGCGCGCTCGGCGGGCGCGCGGCCGGCTCAGCACCGGGCTGCTTGCCGCGCCGAGCCTTGGTGGGCGTCCTCTCCCCCGACGCCCTCCTGGGGGTCCCGGTCCCTCGTCCGGGTCGCCGCGGTCCTTGACCACACTGCAGCGGCGATCACGCGGAGTCTGACCCACACACTCACCAGCGTCAGCGGGTGCACTCAGGGTGTGGAGCCTGAGATCCATCGACAGCCGGTGCCGCTCGCCTTGCCGCGGGGCATCTGTGCGGTCCTCGTCCTCACGGGCGCCGGCACCACGGCCTACGCTCTGGCGCGGCCGAGACGGTAGCCGGTCCGAACGGTCGAAGGCCAAGCGCCGTTCGGACGAGACCTGCGACAACCGGCCGCTGTGCGACGCGCGGGTCGGGCTCGACCTGGGCGGGCACGGCGTCGGAGGACGGGGCGGCGCAAAAGCCCGGGAGCCGGCCCCGTGCGTCAGGCTCGATCTCCGCCTCCGCGCGGCCGGGCTCCCGGAAGTAGGAGACGAGGATCCAGAGGTCCGCGGATACGGCCATGGCCTGGGTGACCTCCTGGAGCCCCGCCTCGTCCCGGTCAGGGTTCTCGGCACTCAGGACCGGACGAGGCGGGGTACTGCCCCACCATGTCCGAGAGCCGGGTGTGCTCGTCATATGGCTCCCCTCGCGCGCGCGTTCCTTTGGTGTCGCGTCTCCCGTATCTGAGCGGCTGCCGCGCCGGGCTGAGTCGGCGGCGAGCCACGCGGTGGGGAGTGAGCGGAGCGGTCAGAGCCAGCCGTTGCGGCGGAAGGCCCGGTACAGCAGTCCCGCGCCAAGGGCCATCACGACCAGTGCGCAGGGATACCCGTAGCGCCAGTCGAGTTCAGGCATGTGAGCGAAGTTCATGCCGTAGAGGCCGGCGACCATGGTGGGGATCGCGAGAATCGCGGCCCAGGCGCTGATGCGGCGCATGTCGTCGTTCTGCCACGTACCGACCTTGGCGAGGTGGGCGTCGAGGACGGAGCCGAGCAGGTCGTCGAGGGCGCGGACTTCGGTGTCGGTGCGGCTGAGATGGTCGGCGACGTCACGGAAGTACGGCGTCATCTGCTGTGGCCAGTCGTCGTGCGCAGCGGTGAAGTGCTGGACGACGGGCACCAGGGGCTGGACGGCGTCGCGGAACTCCACCACCTCCCGCTTGAGCGAGTAGATCTGCTCCGTGAGGTCGTCGCGGGCGGACGAGAACACGCACCGCTCCAGGTCGGTGAGGTCCGCGCGCACCTGGGCCGCGGCCTCGGCGTAATCGTCCACGATCACGTCGGTGACGGCGTGCAGGACGCTGACCGGGCCGAGCCGTGCCATGTGCGGGGCGTTTCGCAGCCGACGGGCCGCTTCCACGGTCGGGTCGGCGGCACCATGCCGAACGGTCAGCGCGAACGACGGGCCCAGGAAGACCATGACCTCGCCGGTTTCCACATCTGCTGTCTGTTCCACGAACCACAACGTCTTCACAGCGACCGCCAGCACGTCACCGTAGCGTTCCTGCTTCGGCCGCTGGTGCGCCTGCACGGCGTCCTCGGTCGCCAGCGGATGCAGCTTCAGATGCTCGCCCAGCCGCTGCAACTCCTCTTCGCGGGGGTCTTCCATCCGGATCCAGGCGAACTCGTCCGGCTTCAGTACCGCCAAGCGGTCAAGGGCGCCCTCACGCTCTCCGTCACCCTGCCCGACGTCGATGGTGTCGCCTTCGCCTGTTCGCTCACGGTAGATCACACATTCCATGCCTTCTCGGATGCTTCCGCAGCGGCGTTCCATGCACCGGCGGTGGACATACCCATCGAGTGGCGTTGGAGAGGCCGAGCGTCGGGGCTTGGCGGCCAGCGCCGCGGGAACCGCTGACAGGCGCCGGCACAAGGCGGGTGCCGTGCCGGTGTCCCGAAGATCACCGCCCACGCCCGCCCCAGCCGGCCGACGCGTCACATCTCCTTCAGGCGGCGCCGGTCCTGCTCGTCCCACTTCCGCGTGTCGCGGGGCTGGGTGTAGGGCTCGTCCTGCGGAGAGTGGCCGCCGGCGATGGCTCGCTGGCGGGCGGCCTCCGCGTCGAACTCCAGGCCCAACAGGATGGCGAGGTTGGAGATCCACAGCCAGATCAGGAAGACGATGACGCCCGCCATCGTGCCGTAGGTCTTGTTGTAGGAGGCGAAGTTGGAGACGTAGAACGCGAAAGCGGCGGAGGCGATCAGCCAGATCACCAGGGCCAGGAAACTGCCCGGGGTGATCCACTTGAAGCCCTTCACCTTGGCGTTGGGGGTCGCCCAGTAAAGGATCGCGATCATGATGGTGACCAGGATGACGAGCACCGGCCACTTGGCGATCGACCACACGGTCAGGGCCGTGTCGCCCAGCCCGAGCGCGTTGCCCGCCCGGCGCGCCAGGCCACCGGTGAACACCACGATGACCGAGCTGAGCACCGCGAGGATCAGGAGGGTGATGGTCACTCCCAGCCGGACGGGGAGGATCTTCCACACCGGACGGCCTTCGGGCATGTCGTAGACGACGTTCGCCGTGCGGATGAACGCCGCCACGTAGCCGGACGCCGACCAGATCGCCAGCGCCAGGCCGACCAGGGCCATGAGCGAGCCGATGCCGGCATTGCCCTGCAGCTGCTGCACCGCGCTGGTCAGGATGTCGCGCACGGAACCGGGAGCGAACTGTTTGATGTTGTTCAGCACTTTGTCCGTGGTGGACTTCCCGGTCAGACCCAGGAGCGAGACCAGGGCCAGCAGCGCCGGGAACAGAGCGAGGATCCCGTAGTAGGTCAGCGCGGCGGCCCGGTCGGTCAGCTCATCGGCCTTGAACTCCCGCAGGCTGCCCCTGAGCACCGCACGCCAGGCGCCCTTCGGCAGCTTCTTGGGACCGTCGGGCGCGCGCCGCTCCACCTCCGGTCCCAGGCCAGCCCCCTCTCGCTCCGGTGCTTCACTATCGACGGAATGGTTTTTATGTCCAGAAAGGTGCAATTTTGCCATGGCCGCCGAGTACCCCCGGCCTGCACCCCAACCATCACGAAGACGAGCAGACGTCCTCGTCCGCACTGCGTCAACCTGATCCATCCTTGTCGGTCTTGGACCAAGGAGCTATGGGGAAGGGTCGGCCCGGTGTCTGGAGATACTGCCAGCAGCTGTGCACGTGCGCCTCGGCCTCGCGCACAGCGCTGTTGGTCTCCATGCAGGCGGTCGCTGGGTGGGGTGCTGTGTGCGGGGTGGGCGAGGCCGCGTGCTGACGTGGCTCAGCCGTACCGGTCCGGTGGCGTCGGTGGTCTTGGTGCAGGACGGCTGCCCGGGCAATCAGGATCGCGGCGATGACAGCGGCGGCGGTGAGCGCGGTGGCGGCATGCTGATCGGACATGGCTGGGCCTTCAGTGGATGGGTGACGGACGTGGGTGAGGGGGCGGGGGCCGGTTGCTGTCGTGCCGGCCGTCCCGCCCCTGGTGGGTACGTCAGCCCGGCTGGGGCGGGGGCCGGTCGCTGTCGCGCCGGCCGTCCCGCCCCTGGTGGGTACGTCAGCCCGGCCGCGTTCCGGACAGGCGGTCGATGACCATGGCATCGCCGGAGTCGGCGCTCGCTTCGACCTTGTCAAAGACGGCGCCCGGCAGGATGGTCACGGCCCCACCTCACCCCAGGACCGTTTGAACAGCGCGCCCGTGACCATGCCGAATGCCTTCCTGGTTCACTCCTGGCCGCGGAACGCCACCCACGCCAGCACGGCCACGCCAGCGGCCACCAGCAGAACCTTGCGGTGGTCCCGCGCCATCTGAACGCCCTGGGCCGTCTTCAGCCGTACCGGCTCGGGCGCCTTGTCCTGCCACAGCTGTCCCGCCTGACCGGCCTTGGCGCTTGCCTGCTCCGCGGCCTGGGTCACCTTGTCCTTGACCGGAGCGGGCAGCTTGTCCTGGGCCTGGTGGGCCAGTCCGGAGGCCTTGGCCTTCATCTCGTCCACTTTGTGGGCGCCCTGCTCCTTCAGCTCGGCAGCCTTCGCCGCGGCCTGTTGCTTGACCTCGGCGGCCTTTTCCTGCGTACGCGCCTTGACGTCGGTCTTGGCGGCCAGCGCCTCGACCGTCTGCCCGAGTTCGGCACGGGTCTGTTCGACCTGTTCCCGCAGTTCCTCGGGGGTGGCGGCGGTGGGCTCGTCGTGCGGCGGCTGGGTCATCGGTGAGCACTCCCCTTGATCTCGGCCACGTCGGCCTTCACGTTCTCGATCGTCTGCTCGGGCTGAGGCGGCGCCGCCTGCTGCACCTGCTTCCTTCCGCTCAAGACCATCACCGCGGCGATCACACCGAGCACCCCCGTGACGATCAGCGCCGCCGCCCACACCGACAGCGGCACCGCCAGCGCCGCGATCGCGGTGGCGACGAGCGCCTCCAGCATCAAGAAGCCCACGACTCCGGCGCCGCCGAAGAGGCCGCCGCCCTTGCCGTAGCGCTTGCCCTTCTCCTTCATCTCCGCCTGGGCCAGCCTCATCTCGCCGCGCACCAGCTCGGTCAGCTGCTGCGAGGCACGCTGCACCAGCTCTCCCACCGGCTCCTGGCCGGAGCGTTCGGTATTGCGGCCGGCCTCGGTGTAGTGCGACTGCGTGTCCGCCACAGCGATCACCTCCTCTTCGTTCCCGCGCAAATCGCTGCGATCCGCGCTGCCCTCTGCTGAGCGCGCGGGTACCCCGATCCGCGGACTTAAGGAACCCGCCGGCCGAACACCCCTGTTTCGTGTTTCCTCATCGTCGGCATTGACGTGCCGGGAAGGCGGACCTCTCAGCGACGCAGCTCTCCACGCGGCACGTCGCCAGAGCAGAGAGCGCGTGGCGCCACCGTGATCTTCACCCCGGCGAGCCTCAGATGCGCTAGGGGACGGCCAGGGCGAGGCGGGCGATGATGCGTTTGCCGACCGGCTCGCGCTGGGCTTCGAATGCCTGGGCCACGGCCATAACGATCTCCAGGCCGTGCTGGCCGACCCTGTCGGCATCCGCCGCCCGGGCCATCGGCAGGGTGGGATCGGAGTCCCACACCGCGACCTCCACCACATCGCCGAGGATGCGCAGATCCAGCAGGACCGGGCCGGGGGCGTATTTGCGGGCGTTGGTGACCAGCTCACTGACTACCAGCTGAGTGAGATCCATGGCGCGCTGGGAGACGTCCAGGCCATGGTCGGCCTGAACACGGACGAGGAATGCGACTGCCAGGTCGCGGGCCTGGGCGATGTCCGCACCGCCGCCGACCAAGGCAACGTTGGTTTCTATCACTGGTCTGTCCGGCGCCACGCCCTCTTCGGGCGTCGAGCCTGTTTCCATGGCTGCTGCCAATTCATTCCCCGTTCAACAACGGTTGTGCCCGTACCCGTGTGACCGCCGGTCACGCCTTCGCGGTGATGTCGGATCGGCCACACAACGGCACCCCTCGTAGCATGCTCGGCGCCATGCGCACACGGGCTCGAGTGTGTCAGGATCACCGGCATGTCAGAGGGAGAAATGACGGGCACCGAGCATCCGCAGCAGACCGGCGGGCTGTCGGTCGCGGCCACCACCACCGAGGGCGTTCGTGTGCTGACCTTGGCCGGAGAGATCGACCACCACACCGGCGACACGCTCCGCGAGGCCCTGGACACCCCGGGCACTCCTTGTCCTCGCATCGTGGTCGACATGGGCGACGTCACGTTCATGGACTCCAGCGGCATCAACATTCTCATCACCGCCCACCAGGACCTTGGCTCAACCGACGGCTGGCTGCGCCTCGTCGCCGTCGGCCCATCCGTCATGCGCACCCTCAGCATCGTCGGCCTCGACGCCGTCATCGACTGCCACACAACGCTGCGGCAGGCTCTCGACGCGTGACCCATGCCCGCTCGCCCGGCCGGCCCGCCGGACGCGGCAGCCGGACTGTGCGCGGGATGCCGCGGCCGACTCGGGGATGGCCGCGGCACCCGCACCTCACTCACCCTTGGACGCACCGGAAGGAACGCGTCCCAGAGGTGATCACCGACTTCCCCGCCCGCGCCGGGCAAGTCTGCGCCGAACGAGCGAATCACCGGCTCACCTCTCGGCAGGGCCTGGGCGGAGGATCGTCTGCTCTGGGAACGACGTGGCGGCCCGCCTGCCGGACGGGCCCTGCAGGATGCCGACACACCGTACGCGGCGACCGGGCCACAGCACTTCCCCTCGCCGGGCCCGGCCGCTGAGGCTGTGTTCCCAACCTTCACACCAGCCGGGTAACCGCGGAGGGAAGGGCGTAACCCATGCGTGACCATCGGCTGGGCATACTTGCTCCATGGCAACCGCCGACAGCGGCCACACACCGCTTCCAGAGCGCAACGGACACACCCCCGGACAGATCGGGGTGGTTCAGTACGAACGCGGCGGGGCCTGGGTCGTCATCGCTCACGGCGACTACGACCTCGACTCCATCGGCCGGCTCACCCAGGCCCTGGACACCGCGGCCGCACAGCACAAGCGGGTAGTCCTGGACGCCTCCGGCGTCACCTTCGCCGACTCCACCTTCCTCAACCTGCTCCTGAACACCCACCGCCACACCGACCTGCGGATCGCCGCGCCCGCCCCACAGCTGCGGCGCATCCTGGAGATCACCGGCGCCGACACGCTCCTCGACATAAGGCCCACCGTCGACGACGCCGTCACCTGACCCGGATCGGCAACGTGTTCCTTACCGCCGGTTGATCCCGGGCAGGCGGACGTCGTAAGTGTCCAGCATCATCAGAGCGCGCGCCCGTGTCCTCGCCTTCATAGAGGGCCGGGCCGCCTCCATCAGGCCGTCGACGTTCAGCAGTTGTTCGAGTACCTCGAAGTAGACGGCGCCGCTGACATGGTCCGTGGAATGGTCCACGATGCGCTCGACGAAGTCCCAGCATCGCTCAAGCAGTTCCGCATTCGGGTGCTCGCTCTCCAGTTGCGGCATCAACACCGGCGTGGTGAAGCACTCGCCCAGCAGTTCATAGAGCTCCACCACCGCGTCCTGAGTCAGGACGGCCTCTCGTGGCGAGCCGGCCGAACGTCTCTGCGATGGGCCCGGCGGATGCCGGGATCAGGTCCAGCAGCAGAAAGGGGATCTGCTCCGCGGGGACGTCACTCATGCTTCCTGCCTTGTGTGCGTTGCTGATGGTCGCTGGTGCGGGGAGGGACGCGGTGCCCGTCGTGACGCACGACGGGCACCGGCCTCATTGTCAGGCGCAGTTCTCGGGTGGGCAGACGCTGCCGCTGGGTGCAGAGGGCTCCAGGGCCTTGTGGAGCCCGAAGGGATCCAGGGTGTCCGCGAACATCTCGAACGCACCCCTCTTCCAGCCGTACTCGCGCATAGACGACGGAGCCTGGGCAACGGTGGTGAGCCCTGTGTCGGTTAGCGGCCACTCGTCCGACTGCCCGTCAGCTCTGCTGCGTGACGGTGCACTTCGTCGGCGAGGCCGTCTCGTCTCACCGGTCGAAAGCACGGCCGACGTCACGCCACGGCGGAGCAATGACCCTCTATGGAACAGGAGTTGTACTTCATCGTTGTCAGTGGGCCCTGGCATGATCGCGGTCATGACTACTTCGACCGTGGAACAGCTCGTCCTGCGAACCGCCGAGGCGCACGGCCTCCCCGGGCCGGTCGCACAGGAGCTGCTCGCCGGTAGCCGGCCGTGCCTTCACCTGGTCCCCTTCGGGAACCTGACTCCCGCCCAGCAGGAAGGGGCCCGTCCCGCCGCGCGCACCGGAGGGCTCCCCAGCCTGCCGGACGGCGTCGACTGGCCCGAAGGACGCGAACCGCTGCTGCTGACCGTCGACTGCGCGGCGCTCCCTCATGATGTCCTGGACATTGAACTGCCGCCCGACGGAGAGCTGTTGTTCTTCGTCGAGATCGAGTACGAGCCGGAGTCATCGGCGGTGCTCCACGTCCCCGCCGGCATGCCGACCACGGAACGCTCGGCGAGCTACGAACTCGACGGCGAACCGGAACAGGTCACCGTCTACCAACCGAACGTGCTGTATCCGGTCCCGGGACTCACTACCGGACCCGACTGGCACGACGCTCCCGCGGCCAGCGCGTTCCTCGAAGGCCGGGCGGACCAGTACGACATCCTGGACAAGTTCGAGGACGCCGTCCGGGACGTGACGGCGGGCGGCGCTTCGCACGGAGTCTCTGTCCAACTGGGCGGTTTCTCGAGCCCCTGGCAGTCGGCACCGGACGAGGGCGACCTCGTTCTCCTGGCCCAGATACACGGCCAGTCGATCGACTACAACGTCTACACCCAGACCCTGATCGTCGGCACCCGCGAGGACATCGCAGAGCGCCGCTACGAAGGCCTGGAGTTCGAGCAGCAGGTATGAGCAAGCAGCAGGCATAAGCAACCCCTCGCTTGCTCCCCGCCGCCCTTGCGGCGGCGAGCGTTGGTGGACAGGTCGATCTCGGTCCTAACTCGTCCACCAGGAGCTTCACTTCGCTCCCCAGGAAGCCCCCAGGCAGCAGGCGACGGAAGCGCTACCCGCCGTCCCAGACCGAACGCCTCAGCCTTGTCGTCACCGACAACGGCAGACGTCTCCGTCCTCCTCGCCCTCGTCGAAGACTTCCAGCTCACTCTGCCTCGAGATCGGCCAGGAAATCCTCGACCTTTTCGATCCAGGGGCACGGACAGGTGCATTCGGCAGGCCGGGAGCGAGCCGCGCCGACAAGCTCCTCTCCGAAGATCCCGTCGTCCGGCAGGCGCCTACTCACCGTCCACGCGACGTTCTGGTGGGACTGACGCACCCCAGCGGTGATCGCCGGCGGGACCTTCCGGCTGCCCGACAACGCGAGGTCGAAAAAAGATGTGCCACCGGGTGAAACCATCCTCCGCCCGTCGACGGAATGCCTTGCCACGAAGGTTCAAGCAGGTCTCGATCGAAAGGGAAGACCGTCATGAACACACGTGTTGCGGGCGCCACCGTGGCCGTCGCAATCGCCGTCACCCTGTCCGTCACTGCCGGGGCCTCCGCGTCGGCTCAACCGCAAGCCTCTGGTGATCAGGCCATGGTGTCGGTACTTCACGCCGTGCCCGGCCTCACCGTCGACGTCTACGCCGGGAACAAGGAGCTGATCCCGGACTTCAAACCGGGCACGCTCACCGACCCGATGAAGCTGGACGCGGGCTCCTACGACATAAAGATCTTCAAGGAAGGTGAGGGTCCGAGCGGCACCCCGGCCATCGAGAAGAAGGTGGACGTGCCCGCGGGCGCGAACGCGACGCTGGTCGCCCACCTCACGGCCGACGGCAAGCCCACGCTTGACGCGTACGTCAACGACATGTCCAAGATCCCCGCCGGGAAGGCCCGGCTGACCGTACGGCACGTGGCCGCCGCGCCCGCGGTCGACGTGCGGGCCAACGGGACGCCCGTCTTCAAGGACCTGGTGAACCCGAAGGAGGCCAAGGGCGAGGTCGCCGCCGGCACCGTCTCCGCCGACGTGGTACTCGCCGGCACCGACACCGTGGCCATCGGACCCGCCAAACTGAACCTGGCCGAGGGCACCAACACGGTGGTCTACGCCTGGGGCAGCGCCGCTGACAAGAACCTGCAGCTCAAGACGCAGTCACTCACCGGAATGCACTCGGCGCCGAGCGGCGTCCCGGCCGGTGAGACCGGCGCGGCCGCCGCTCACAACGAGGGTCTTCCGCTCGGCGCTCTGTCCTTGGGCGCGGTGTCGGCGCTGACCGCCGCGGGACTCCTCGTGCGACTGCGCCGTACCGCGCGTTGAGACCCACGCCCATCGGGGTGCCGCCACTGCCGGTCCGGCGGCACCCTGCCCTTCTCCCGGAGAAGAGGTAACGCTGCATGCGCAAGCCCTCGTCACGGCTTCTGCTGCTCACGGGACTGTCCGCAGCCCTGGTGGGGCTCATCGTCTCCGCGCTGCTGCTCGTCGATGCCCGGTTCGGGGGCCCGTCGGCCGGTGCCCGGGACTTCGGTCCGACGTCGGGCGCCGGCCCCGTTTCCTCCCCTCAGACACCGCGGGTCCCGACTAAGGAGCCGTCCGCCGCGATGGCGCGCGGTGACGAAGCACCGAGGCAGGCGAGGACGAGCGAACCGGCGTCACTGGTCCTGCCCCGCCTCGACGTGAGGGCGGCCGTCAAGGCAGTGGGTGTCGCGGCCGACGGTCAGATCGAGATACCCGACAACCCCAAGCAGGTCGGCTGGTACCGCTACTCGCCGGAACCCGGCTCCTCGAAAGGTTCGACGGTCATCGTGGGCCACGTGGACTCCAAAGGGCGCGGACTGGGGGTGCTGGTGGCCCTCAACGACGTCCGCGCGGGTGACCGGGTGCTCGTACGGCAGAAGGACGGCGGCGAGGTGCAGTACCGCGTCAGCTCGCGCCGCACCATCGGCAAACGGGACCTGGCAGCATCCGGAGCGTTCCGCCGAGACGGGCCGGCGGTCCTGACCCTGATCACCTGTGCCGGCCCCTACCTCGCGGACAAGGGCGGCTATCAGAACAACCTTGTCGTCACTGCTGTGGAGGCGCCGACGTGACGACGGGATGGGGCGGCTCCCAGGTACTTGCGGCTACTGTTGCCGTCATGAGCACCCGCTCGGACGAGGAGCTCGGCCAGGGATTCGCCGACGGCGACGAGTCCTGCCTCAATGAGGCATACCGCCGCTGGGGTGCGCTGATCTTCACCGTGGCGACGAAGCGACTGGGAGATACCGAGGAAGCGAAGGACGTCACTCAGCAGGTCTTCGTCGGTGCGTGGCGCGGTCGCAAGAGTTACGATCCGCAGCGTGGTTCCCTCAAGACCTGGCTGATGGGCATCACCCACAAAAAAGTGGCCGATGCGCTGATCCGTCGCTCTCGGCATCAAAGAGACATCGAAGCGGTCACCGTGGCAGGCGCCGCGGAAGTGTCCCGGCAGGATGCCCCTGCGGATTCCGTGGTCGACTTCGTGGTGCTGGCGGACGAACTGGACCGCCTTCCCCAACACCAGCGGACCGTCCTGGAGATGGCGTTCTACGAGGATCTCACCCAGGCGCAGATCGCCCAGCGCACCGGACTTCCGCTGGGGACCGTCAAAAGCAACACACGGCGCGGGCTGATGCGCATGAAGAAGCGATTGGAGGTGGACGGTGGAGCACGCTGACGAAGAAGCACTGGCGCTCATGGCGATCGGAGAGAATCCGTCCCCTCCGGACGAAGAGCACGTGCGTACGTGTGCGCACTGCGCGCGTGAGCTCGACGCCCTGCGCCACGTCGTCCTGACCATGAAGGGACAGCCTCCCCAGGAGGGTGAGCTGCTCCCCCCTCCAGCCGACGTTTGGGATTCCATCGCAAGCGAGCTGGGCCTCCCTCATCAGCATGAGGGCGCAGGAGTGAACGCCGGCGAGCAGGACCGGACCGGCAGCCAGGCCCCCTCGCCGAGGCCGGCCCGGACAAGGTCCCGGCGCCTGAGCCGCCTGAGCGTGACACTTGCCGCTTGCGCCGCCCTCCTGGGCGCCGCCGCGGGCAGCACCATCACCTGGTGGGTCACCCGGGACGGCACGACGGTGTCCGTCGCCGACGGCAGGCGCTTGGATTCTCTGCAGGCGAACTCGGCCGGGTACGCACGGCTCAACGGCGCCAGCGGGCACCGCACTCTCACCGTGACGGTCAAGGGCCTGCCGCGGACGTCCGGCTACTTCGAGGTGTGGCTGATGGACCGTACGCACACCAAGCTCGTGTCGATGGGCGTCCTGGACTCCAAAGGCCGGGCCACCCTGCCCGTGCCCAACAACATCGACCTGCGCGAGTACTCCGTGGTCGACGTCTCCGTCCAGCCCTACAACGGCAAGCCCGATCACTCCGGAGACAGCGTCGTCCGCGGCCAGTACGCCGGCTGACACCCGGCATCGGACACCGTTCCCGCTGCCCCACACCCTTCGGCCGTCAGGCGGCGATCCGGCGGAGCACCGGCCGGCTCTCCGGCGTCAGGACCCCCGCGGCGCACAGCGTTCTGGCCGCTCCGAGCGAATGCCAGCTGACCTGCACGACCTCGCTGGCATTGGGAACGATGGAAGTCGCCGAAATCTGGCACTCGTAGAGCCCCATCCAGTGGGGGGTGGGGCTGTCCAGGTTGAGGAACCTGTCCACACGCCGTGCTGGAACTCGTACCCCGAGTTCCTCGAGCACCTCGCGAGCAGCCGCCCGCTCGTAGGACTCCCCCGCCTTCACCGCGCCGGCGACGAAGGCCTCCAGCCGCCCCGGAAAGCGCGGATGGCGCGGGGAGCGTCTCACCAGGAGGATTCTTCCGCTCCCGTCACGGCACACCACTGCCACGATGCGGTGCAGCCACCCATGGCGGACGGCGTCGGCGCGGGAGGTCACGGCCATGACCTGGTCGAGAAGATCGACCCGGTCCACCAGCTCCCCGCGCCGCTTCGCCGCGGCCTCGCCGAGACGTTCGTCGGCCTCGGTCACGCGTAGGGGCTGTCGGCGCCGGCGGCGGCCGGCTTGGGGGCGCGGGCGGGGCAGCAGCCGACCGGGCACAGGTCGTGGCTCGCGCCCAGGCGGCCGAGCGCGCAGAGGGTGGGCTGCTCGCCGCGCTCCGTGGCCGCGCGCTCCAGGATCAGGTCGCGGACGGCCGCCGCGAAGCGCGGGTCCGCGCCCACCGTCGCCGAGCGGCGCATGGGCAGGCCGAGTTCCTCGGCCTTGGCCCTGGCCTCGGTGTCGAGGTCGTAGAGGACCTCCATGTGGTCCGAGACGAAACCGATGGGGGCGATGACGACGGCCGGTGCGCCCGATGCGTGCAGGGCCTCAAGGTGGTCGCAGATGTCCGGCTCCAGCCACGGGATGTGCGGGGCCCCGGAACGCGACTGGTAGACCAACTTCCACGGGTGCTCGACGCCGGTGCGCTCGCGGACGGCATCGGCGATCAGGGACGCCACCTCCAAATGCTGCGCCACGTACGCGCCGCCCTCGCCGTGGCCCTCGACGGGTCCGGAGGTGTCCGCGGAGGCCGTGGGGATCGAGTGGGTCGAGAACGCGATGTGGGAGCCCTCGCGGACGGCCTGCGGCAGCTCGTCCAGCGCGCGGAGGACGCCCTCGATCATGGGCTGCACGAAGCCCTCGTGGTTGAAGTAGTGGCGCAGCTTGTCGACCCGGGGCAGCTCGTCGAGCCCCTCGGCCTCAAGGGTGGCCAGGGCGTCGGCCAGGTTCTCGCGGTACTGGCGGCAGCCCGAGTACGACGCGTAGGCGCTGGTGGCCAGGACCAGGATGCGGCGGTGGCCGTCGGCGGTCATCTCGCGCAGGGTGTCGGTCAGGTACGGGGCCCAGTTGCGGTTGCCCCAGTAGATCGGCAGGTCCAGGCCGTGGTCCGCGAAGTCCTTGCGCAGCGCGTCCAGCAGCGCACGGTTCTGGTCGTTGATGGGACTGACCCCGCCGAACAGGAAGTAGTGTTCGCCGACCTCCTTCAGCCGTTCCCTGGGGATGCCCCGGCCGCGGGTGACGTTCTCCAGGAACGGGATCACGTCGTCCGGGCCTTCGGGACCACCGAAGGACAGCAGGAGCAGGGCGTCGTACGGACGGGTCGACAGCGTGGCATTCACGGATGTTCCTCGTGGCTGGTCTGTGCAGGCAGGAGTTCACCCGGAGTACCGGCGTGGCCTTCCGTACAGATGCAGTCCACACGCCAGACGCCCGGCACACCGACGTGTTGCGGGGGGGGGGGGGCCGGGCCCGGCGCCGACCCAGGCCCTCCGAAAAGCGACCGCTCACGTCGCGTGCAGTCGCGCTTCGAGACCGTCGAGGACGGCTTGGAGGCCGAACTGGAAGGCGTCGTCGGGCGCGGCGCCGTAGTGCGCGCCCTGTGTGTCCAGGCGAGCGCGCAGCCGGGGGAACTGCGCGGCGATCTGGCGGGCTTCGGTCATGGTGTCGCGGGTGACCTGCTCACCGTCACTTCCCTCGCGGCCGAGTTTGCGGGTGAGGGAGGCGGTCGCGGCGGGACCCAGGGCATTGCCGAGCACAAAGGTGAAGACGGTCGTGGCAGCCTGGTCGGCCGCGGACCCGGTGAATCCGGCGGCCTCGTAGATGGCGAGGAGATGGTCGTCGTGGCGGGCTTTGCCCGAGCCGGTCATCAGGAAGGACCCGAATGCCTGGAGCAGCCACGGGTGGCGGGTGAGCATCGTGTACAGGTCGGTGGCCATGGCGGTGGCGGCGGTGCGCCAGTCGAGCAGGTCCAGGTCGGGCAGGGTGATCTCGTGCCACACCTGGTCGCCGGCGAGGACGACGAGGTTGTCCTTGCTGCCCACGTGCCAGTAGACCGCAGTGGCCGCTGACCCCAGCCGCTTGCCGAGCGCCCGCATGTTCAGTCCCTCCAGGCCGTCGGTGTCCAGCAGCGAGACGGCGGCGGTGACGATCTGTTCGCGGGTCAGCGTGTCGCGGGGCATGGACGCACGATAGCCGTCGACTTGCACATCGTTCAAATAACCTCTTGCACTGTGTTCAAGTTGTTGTTAGCGTCCACTTGAACACAGTGCAAGTCGCGGCGACGACGGGCGGACCACCTTGCCGTCACGCGACTTCGAACGGGAGGGAACCGAGATGGCGCGGGACGCACTGGCGAAGTACGTCGAGGCGAAGGCCATGGAACTCGACATTCCAGGTGCCGCGGTGGCGGTATGGGCGGACGGCCAGGAGCTGTTCGCCTGCCATGGCGTGACGAGTATCGACAACCCTCTGCCCGTCGACCGCAACACGTTGTTCGTCCTGGGCTCGGTCACCAAGACCTATACGGCGACCGCGATCATGCGCCTGGTCGAGACAGGCCGGGTCGATCTGAACGCGCCGGTACGTCGCTATGTTTCCGAACTTCGGCTCCCCGACGAGGAGTCGGCGGCGCGAATCACCGTCCTGAACCTGCTCAACCACACCGCCGGCCTGGACACCCGGATGGTCTTCGACAGCGGAGACGGAGACGACGCACTGGCCCGTGAGGTCGCCAAGATGGCTGAGGTGGCTCTGATCGGCCCCGTCGGCGGGCGTGCCTCCTACAGCCAGCTCGGCTACAACCTGCTCGGCCGGGTGATCGAGAACGTCACCGGCCAGACCTACGAGGCCGCCGTCGCCTCACTGGTCCTGGAGCCGGTCCGCCTGGCCGACAGCGTCTTCACCGCCGCCCAGGCCATCACCCGCCGATTCGCCGTCGGCCACAATCTCAGCGAGGGGACGCTCAAGGTCGCCGGCACCTGGAAGGACACCCGCGGCAACAACCCGGGCGGCGGCCTGGTGTCCTCGGTGGCCGACCAGCTTCGCTGGGCCCGATTCCACCTCGGTGACGATGACCTGACGCGGCGGATGCAGGAGCCGACGGCAGAACTGCACGGCTCCACGCTCGGGGACGCCCTCGGCCTCGCCTGGTTCCTGCGCGATGTGGACGGCGTGCGCACCGTCGGGCACGGCGGATCGGCCAATGGCCAGTTCGCCGATCTGCTGCTGGTTCCGGAGCGGGATTTCGCCGTCGTCGCCGTGTCCAACGCCGGGCCTGACAGCGGCCTGGAGTTCAACCAGGCCTTGGTCCGCTGGACCCTTGAGCATTACCTCGGCGTGGTCGAGCGCCCACACCGACTGCTCCCCTACGATCCCGAGCGCGCCCGGGAGATCACCGGGCAGTACGAGAACGCATTCATGACACTGACCATCGACACCGACGGTGCCGCGATGACGGTCGAATGCCGCATCAAACCGGAGATCCGCGCAGCGTCCGAGACAGAACTGCCGGCGGACATGCCGCCGGCCGAGCTCGGCCTGCTGCCCGGCAACGGGGACGAGTACCTGGTCACCGGCGGCGGCCTGGCCGGCCAGCGCGGCTTCCTCACCCGCGATGCCCGTGGCACCGTCATCGGGGCGGACCTGGCCGGGCGCTTCTTCCACCGGGCTCCGGCAACCGCCGACTGAGACCTGACGACCGCCGGAGAGCATCGCGGGCGAGGCCGATGACAGCTACGGCGCAGCAGTCAGGTTCGAGCACTGGGCCGGAACTGCCTCCCACCGGTCGCCGATGATTACCTCTGCTCCCGTAACGGGCGGTACATTGAGTTGCGTCATCCGTCCCGTTGTATCGCCTCATGTGCGGCGGGCCGCTGCGAGGGGCATCAGGATGCCGTGACCTGAAGATTCTGGGGAGGACCGTGTCATGAGCGGCACGCTGGCCGACGAAATCCGCAGCCGTCTGGGTGACCTCAGCCCCGCCGAGCGCAAGGTCGCCCGGGTGCTGCTGGCCGGGTACCCCGCCGCGGTCTTCGAGACGGTGGCGACCATCGCGGAGCGTGCGGCCGTGTCGACCCCCACCGTTCTGCGCTGCGCCTCCCGCCTCGGCTACCGGGGATTTCCCGACCTACAGGCCGCGCTGCGCGCCGAGTTGGATGCCCGCAACGCCTCGCCGATCACCCTGTACGAGTCAGCGGACACCGGCCCGGGCGGGGAGGCGGAGGAGGCCGCTGGGGACGAGGGGCGGTTGCAGGGGCGTGTGGCGTTGATCCAGCAGGCCCTGTCGCAGACCTTCCATGAGGTGTCCCCTCATGAGTTCGAGACGGCGGCCGAGCTGCTGAGCGACGCCCGGCGTCGGGTTCATCTTGTCGGCGGCCGCTTCACGCATCTACTCGCGCAGTATCTCGGTCTGCACCTGATGCAAATGCGCGACCAGGTCTCCTTCGTCCCGGACCGGGACGTGGAGCGGACCTCCGTGCTCACCCAGTTGACCCGCCGGGACGTCGTCGTCATCTTCGACTACCGTCGATACGAGGCGGAGATGACCCTCATCGCCGAACTCGTCCATGAGCGGGGCGGGAAAGTCGTGGTCTTCACCGATCCCTGGCTCTCGCCCGCGTCCGCGCACGCCGACGTCGTGCTCATCAACCAGGTGGCGTCCAGTTCGCCGTACGACAGCCTGACTCCGACGGTGGCGCTCATCGAGACGCTGATCTCCGCGGTGCTCGACCTGCTCGGCCCGGACGCGCACCAGCGCATGAAGGACGCCGAGGACATCGCTCACCGAACTGGCCTGCTCTGACCGGACGTTGCACCGGCCGGAGTGTGCGGCTCAGCAGCGCGAGGGGCGTCGCGTTCTTGACGAACACGACGCCCCTTGTGATGTGCTCTGGAGTGTCAGCGCGGTGCGATCGAGATGCGCAGGCCGACGAGCGTCTCGGCGGTGCTGCCGTTACCGCTCCAGGCGGCGAAGGTGTGGGCCTTGGTGAAGGTGACGTCGAAGCGCGGGCCGGATTCGAAGGTGGAGGCGGTCGCGGTGTTCTGTGCGCTGGACTGCGCGAGGGCCCGGGCTGTCGTGCGGAAGGAGTAGGCGCTGCCGTCAGGGTTGGCGGCGGAGTGGAAGACGTCCGTGTTCGCGGGCACGGGAGCCGCGTCCAAGGGGGGCAGACGCAGTTTGCCGGTCGCGGGGCGAACGCGCCACGAGCCGGCGTCGTAGCGGTCGTGGTCGGTGAGGTAGGAGTAGCGGGCGCCGCACAAGGTCCATCCGGCGGGCGAGGTGGTGGCGTGGGCCTGACGCAGGTCGAGGACGCCGACGCCGTTGGGACCGAGGACGGTGAGCCGTTCATGGGTGCTGCCGGGGTGGTCGACGACCAGGGCGGTGTTCTCGTCGAGGGCGAAGACACGGTCGTGTCCGGTGTCGGCGGCCAGGCGGTAGGCGCGGCCCTCTCGTCCGTAGACCCCGGTGTGGGTGTCGATGAGGGCCGAGCGCAGGAAACCGAAGCCCCCCTTCGGGATGTACCCCAGGCGGGTGGGGTCGTCGAAGTAGCCCGGGGCGCTGCCGTCGCGCAGCCCTTCGTAGGACTCGCCCCCGCTGACCATGTCGGGGCCGGAGGCGATCTGGGCGCCCGCGGAGGAGCCGGCGACGACGGCACCGTGGGCCAGCTTGGCCCGGATGGCGGCCAGGACCTTGGAGTCCTTCTGGCTGGGACCGCGCAGCAGCGTCTGGATGTAGCGGTACTGGTCGCCGCCGCCGAAGAAGAAGCCGGTCATGGAGTTGACCTGGGCGACGACGGCGTCGGAGTCGGCGTTGGCCACGTGGTCGAGGTCGACGGGGATCCACTGGGCGTCGGCCGCGCCGTGCTTCTTGAACAGTGCGGAGTAATAGGCGCCGTTGCAGGCGGAGTTGCTGCACCGGTCGGGGTCGGCGGCGTCGGGGTCCTGGCTCTCGGGAACGGACGCGGCGGTGATGACGCCGATGCGGGCGCCGGCGCCACCGGCACGGTCGATGATCTCGCCGTACACCTCGGTGTTGTCGTCCTTGAGGGCACCGCCGACAAGGACGAGCGAGCCGTCGCGGCCGGTGGGCCTGGCACCGCCCGCGTGTGCGGCGGGGGCGGCGGCCAGGAGGGTGAGGACGATGCTGCCGACGAAGGCGGCGCGGTGGGTGAGGCCGCGAGGTGCGCGCATGGTCTCTCCAGTCGTGAGAGGTGGGCAGGGGGCAGCGTGCCGTGCCGACGGGACGGGCCGGCCGGGCACGGCAGGTGGTGACGTGAGCGGATCGGGCTTGTGTGCTCGGGAAAGCGGGTCAGCGGGAGGCGTCGGCGGTGTGGCCGAGCGTGGCGACCAGGGCGGCCAGCAGAGCGATGCGCTGGGGGACGCTGGTGGTGTCGAGCCATTCCTGGGGGGTGTGGTCGGCTCCGCCGACGGGGCCCAGCCCGTCCAGGGTCGGCACGCCGGTTCCTGCGATCAGGTTGGCGTCGCCCACTCCCCCGGTGGTGGCGGCCGCCAGGCTCACTCCGACCGCAGCGGCCGCCAGTTGGGCCATGTCGAGCATGCGGCGGGAGGCGGCGGTGACCTCCATCGGCGGGCACAGGTCGAGTTGGTCGACGGTGATGCTGGTACCGGGGACCGCGGGTTGGCCGGCGGCCTTTTGGATGGCACGTTCGACGCGCTGGACGTCGGCGACGGTGGCGGCGCGGACCTCCACGCGCAGTTCGGCATCGGCGCACACGATGTTGGCGCGGCTGCCTCCCTTGATGGTCCCGACGTTCACGGTGACGTCGTCCCAACGGCCGTTGAGGGCTTGCAGCTCGACGATGAGATGGGCGGCCGCGAGCGCCGCGTTCGCGCCGCGTTCGGGTTCGATGCCCGCGTGAGCGGCCTTGCCGGTGACGGTGATGCGGAAGTCGGCGACGCCCTTGCGGCCGATGACGAGATCGCCGTTCTCCCGTGCGCATTCCAGACCGAGGGCGTAGTGCATGCCGCGGGCGGTGCGTTCGATGAGCGGGCGGCTTGCGGGAGAGCCGATCTCCTCGTCGGGAGTGGCGATCAGGACCAGTTCGTCGTAGGCGGTCCACCGGTGTTCGTCGAGGATCTCGAGCGCTGTCAGCCCGGCGAGCAGGCCGCCCTTGTCGTCGCTGACGCCGGGGCCGTGGGCGAGGGAGCCGTGCAGCGTGAAGGGCCGTTCACGGGCGGTTCCGCGGTCGAAGACGGTGTCCATGTGGCCGGCCAGGAGAATCCTGCGGCCGCCCTGTCCGGCCGGCAGGGTGCCCTTCTTCCGAGCGACCAGGGCGTCGCCGGCCTGGTACGAGCCGTCGGCGGGGAAGTGCTCGCGTTCGACGGTGAACCCGATCCGCCGCAGGCGGCGTTGCACCCAGTCGGCGACCTGGTTGACGCCGTCGGGGTCGTAGGAGCCCGAGTCGATGGCGACGAGTTCGCTGAGGTCCTGCAGGTAGCGGGTGCTGCGGGACAGAGCCAGGTCGAGCAGGTCCGCGGCGAGTTCCTGCCGGCGCGTCGGCGTGCTCACAGGACCTTGGACAGGAAGGCGCGGGTGCGTTCCTGTGTCGGTTCGACGAGGACGTGGCTCGGGTGGCCGGCTTCGACGACGACACCCTCGTCCATGAAGACGGCCGTGTCGCCGACTTCCCGGGCGAAGCCGATCTCGTGGGTGACGACGACCATCGTCATGCCGTCGGCGGCCAGTCGGCGCATGACGTCCAGGACGTCGCCCACCAGTTCGGGGTCGAGCGCGGAGGTCGGCTCGTCGAAGAGCATGAGCTTGGGCTTCATGGCCAGAGCGCGGGCGATGGCCACGCGCTGCTGCTGCCCGCCGGAGAGCTGGGCGGGGTAGTGGTGGCCGCGGTCCGCCAGGCCGACCTGCGCGAGGAGCTGCTGGGCGAGGTCGCGGGCCTCGCTCTTGGCGACGGCCCCGACCTTGACGGGCGCCTCCGTGATGTTCTCCAGCGCCGTCATGTGGGGGAAGAGGTTGAAGCGCTGGAAGACCATCCCGATGTCGCGGCGGCGCTGGGCGACCTCCCGCTCCCGCAGCTCGTGCAGCTTGTTGCCGTGCTGGCGGTAGCCGACCAGGTCGCCGTCGACGGTGAGCCGGCCACCGTCGACCTTCTCCAGGTGGTTGATGCAGCGCAGGAACGTGGACTTCCCGGAACCGGAGGGCCCGAGCAGACAGCACACCTGCCCACGCTCGACGGTGAGGTCGATGCCCTTGAGCACTTCGAGCCTGCCGAAGTGCTTGCGCACTCCCTCGGCCCGGACCATGGCCGCGGTCATCGGCCGTCCTCCTTGTTCTTCTTTCCGATCAGGCCGTTTCCGAGCAAGCCGTTTCCGAGCAGGCCCACGGCGCCGCCGAGCATCCGCCGCAGCGGCGATGCGTGCCCGTCGCGGCTGGTGCCGCGGCCGTAGCGGCGTTCCAGCCAGGCCTGGGGGACGCTGAGCACGCTGACCAGCGCCAGGTACCACAGGCTTGCCACGACGAGCATGGGGATGACCTGGTAGTTCTGGGCGTACACGTCCTGGATGTTGGACATCAGGTCGTGGGCGGAGATGACCGAGACGAGCGCGGTCATCTTCAGCATGTTGATGGTCTCGTTGCCCATCGGGGGGATGATGACCCGCATCGCCTGGGGCAGGACGATCCTGCGCATGGTCAGGGCGGGGCGCATGCCGAGCGAGTGCGCGGCCTCGGTCTGGCCGGGGTCGACGGACTGGATGCCGGCGCGGACGATCTCGGAGGCGTAGGCGGCCTCGTTCAGTCCCAGGGCGAGCAGGGCGGCTATGGCCGGGGTGAGCAGGGCGTTGGTCTCGGTCTGGAAGAACGTGATGTCGGTGAAGGGGATGCCGATCTTCACGTACTTGTAGAGGGCCGCGGCGTATCCCCAGAAGATGATCTGCACGAGGAGAGGGGTGCCGCGGAAAACCCAGACGAAGGCCGTGGCGATGCCGTAGAGGACAGGGCTGGTGGACAGCCGCATGACGGCGATCAGGGTGCCCAGTCCCAGGCCGAGCGTCATGGCGGCGGCGGTCAGCCACAGGGTGGTGCCCAGGCCGTCGAAGACGAGGTTGGCGAAGAGGTAGTCGCCGACGATGTCCCAGTGCAGGTTGTGGTTCTTGGCGAGCGAGCCGATGAGCCCGGCCAGTGCCGTCACGCTGATCACCGCGGCGATCCAGCGCCCGTAGTTGCGGACCGGGACGATTTCGGGCTCCTGATCGCCGCTGTGCCCGGCGGGCGGTGCCTTGAGCGCGTCCTTGGTGTCGATCATCGTCAGTCCACCGCCGCGTTCTTGGTGGCCGCCTTCGTGGCGATCGAGGCGACGCCGTACTTGTCGTAGATCTTCTTGACGGTGCCGTCGTCGATCAGTGCCTGCAGCGCCTTCTGGATGGCGTCGGTCAGTTCGGGCAGCTGCTTGCTGACGGCGATGCCGTTGGGCGAGGCGTTGTAGCCACCGGGCGCGGTGGGGTCCTCGACGAGGTCGAAGCCCTTGCCGCCGTCGGCGGTCTTGGCGACCCAGCCGGCCGCGGGCTTGGTCAGGACCTGTGCGACGACCTTGCCCGAACGCAGGGCGAGCTGGGCGTCGGAGTCCTTGGGGTAGGTCTGGATGTCGATCTTCCCCTTGCCCGCGGCGGAGCAGTCGGCCTGGTGCTTCTTGAGCAGGTCGAGCTGGTTGGTGGCGGCCTGCACGGCGACCTTCTGCCCGCACAGGGCGTCGAGGTTGCCGATCTTGCCGGGGTTGCCGTCAGCGACGAGGATGCCCGAGCCGGACTGGGAGTAGTCGACGAAGTCGACGACCTGCTGGCGCTGCTTGTTGTCGGTGATCGCCGACATCGCGGCGTCGAACTTGCCGGCCTGGATGGCCGGGACGATCCCGTCGAACTTCTGCGGTGTGAAGGCGAAGGTCACGCCGAGCTTGCCGCCCAGTGCCTGGCCCAGGTCGTAGTCCAGGCCGGTCAGTTGGCTCTCACCTTCCTTCACGAACATCTCGAAGGGCGGATAGGGAACGTCGGTGGCCACCCGCACCTTGCCGGCCTTCTTGATCTGGTCCGGGAGCTTGTCGTGCAGGGCCTGGTCCTTGGTGATCTCCACACCGGCGACCGCGACCCTCCCGTTCGCTGCGGGCGTGGTGTCGTCGCCACCGTCTTGGCAGGCGGAGAGCGCGGTGAGAGCCAGGGCTGTGGTGGCGGCGGCCGCCATGCGCCGAGCGAGACGAGCGTTCATCGTGGTGGAACCTCTCGGGATCTCTGCCGACGAACCCCTGCCGCCGGCACAGCAGGGAAGTTACAGAAAGAACGAATCAATGGCTAGATGTATCGCGCGTTACTTTCACGTAACGCCACCTCCGGCCTGATACACGACCCGGCCAGCGACCGCTTTCTACAGGTAACGATCACTCCAGAGGCAGCGCACGAACGAGGATCGTCATACATCTTCCGGCCGAATCGATTGACTTGTATCTTCCGCTACGACGTCCGAACCGCCTCGCGTCCTGGCCCGGCGGCCGTCCCTCGCCCGCCCGGACAGGCACCCCGTCTCCCGACCCCTGGAGCGTTTGTGACGTACCGTCATGCCCGCAAGGCCGCCTACGCCGCCGTCGCCCTGTGCGCCCTGACCCTTCCCCTGGCCCACCAGCAGCCCGCCCAAGCCGCCGCCAACCGGATCAGACTCGGCAGCGCCTCCGACGTCAGCCGAGCCTCCTGGAACGGGCCCGCCTTCACGATGAACGGAGCCGGAGCCGTGATACCGGCCTCGATGAGCCGCGCCATCGACGACATACGCGGCGGCACCGGCAGCCTGGACGTGGTGGTCCTCGCCGGCTCGGCGCCCACCTCCGGCAGCAAGACGCCCGAATGCGACACCGTCATGACCCTCGCGGGCGTCAACTCCTGCACGACCTGGACCCTCACCGCCGCCACCGACGCAACGAACAGCCAAGTCAACACCGACGTCCGCAACGCCGAATTCGTGTACTTCGCCGGCGGCGACCAGTGCCGGTACGCCGCCTGGAAGGGCACCCCACTGGAGGCATCCGTGGAATCCGTCGTGGCCAAGGGAGGAGGCTCCGGAGGCGGCAGCGCCGGCCACCACATCAACAGCCCCATCGTCTACGACGCCTGCAACGGCAGCGTCACCAGCACCGAAGCACTCGCCAACCCCTACGACCGGACCATCAGCTTCACCACCGGCATGTTCCAGTGGCCCAACTACGCGAACGTCATCAACGACTCCCACTTCGTCACCCGCGACCGGATGGGCCGCACCATGACGTTCGTCGCACGGGCGATCAAGGACGGTCTGACCACCGGTGGCGCCGCCTGGGGCGTGGGCGTCGAGGAAGGCGGCGGCTCCCTGTTCATCGACCGCAACGGCCTGGGCACCGAGTACGGCAAGGACGCGTACGTCGTCCTGGGCGACCACCAACCCGAACAGGCCGCCGACCGCAAGCCGTTGACCTACTCCAACTACAAGATCTGGCACCTCACGCCGGGCACGACCTTCGACTTCAAGAACCGCCCCACATGCGGCTACTACCTGCGCAGCGTCACCGCAGGCGTACCCGACGCCAACCTCTACGACGGCACCCCCGTCACGAACTGCGGCCAGAGCGGCGGCGGATCCCTCGCCGAGAGCGAACCCAACGACACCCGCGACACCGCCGACGACGCCACCGCCCTGCCCTCACCCGGAACCATCACCGGCGACATGAAATCCACCAGCGACCGCGACTACTTCAAGGTCACCCTGGCCTCCGGGCAGACCGCGTCGCTGACGTGCGCCGTCCCCAGCGCCTACGACGTGGACCTGTACTGGCTCGACTCGACCGGCAGCACCCTGGAGCGCTCGGTCAACGACGGCCCAGGCACAGACGAATCCCTCGCCTTCACCCGCACCGCCTCCGGTACGGACACCTACTACATCGACGCGGAAGCGTTCAGCGGATCCGGCTCCTCCCCTTACACCTGCACCCTGACGAAAAGCTGACCCACCGGGAGTAGGCATGATGCTCAGGGCTGGCGAACTCCCGAAGGGCACCAGTTGGCAGTCAAGCGGATCTTGACTTGGCGCAGGCTCTATGGCCGGGCGGGAGTCACCGATCCCACTGCGGGGGTGGTTGGCGAGGCCGACTGGCGTCGACCACACCCGCGGCCGTCGTGCCGGGCTGGTTGCGCACCGTGACGGCGCACCACAGAAAACTGCTCGGCGGCCCGGACCGCACAAGGTGAGAATGACGCCGTGCTGATCGTGAATACCGTCCTGGAGACCCCAGATGCCGCCGACTTCTCTCTCTGGCCGGTGGCTGACCTGCCTCCGTACCATTTCATGGCTCTGTCAGGCACTATGTCCCCGCTCGAAGTCGGCAGCGCACTGGCCCAGCTGGTCGACTACAACACGCTCACAGGTGACGACGACCGCCCGTTGGTCGACGCCGGCGAGGCAATTGGCCGCCTGCTGGAGACTGACAAGGTCATCGCGCCTGGGGGTCTGCGCCTCTACGACAGTCGAACCAACGTCACTGTCCGGCCGGGATGTTGTTGTGGCCTGGAGGACTGGCGCGAGTGGCTCGACATCGCGGACGGAGAGGCCCCATGGCTCGGCCATGACCCTTCACCGCGGCTTGAGCATGTCGACGAGGCCGTGCACCTGTGGCCGGACACCGTAGGCACTCAAGAAACAACGTCCGGACAACCCATCGTCATTGGGGTGGGTGACCTGCCAGGGATCTTGCAGACCGTGCAAGAAGACCTGCAAGGTTTCCTCTCCCTCACCGAGCAGTGGGCCACACGACATGCTCCGACTCTCGCCGAGGACCTGGCAGCGAGACTCGACGAAGACATGGCCATCAGTGCACCACTGCGGGCGTGCCAGTGGCGGCCCCTGAGACATCATCGGAGTTCGACGGAGTAGCTGCCGCCGTCGAAGGTCCAGCCGTCGGTGCCTTCGCCGATGTCGGCCACGATGATGTCGTCGGTGAAGTGGTCCTCGAACTGTTCGTCGGTGAGTTCGCCGGCCAGCCAGAGGTTCTCGATGTCGGTCCAGTCGCCTCGGGTTGCGTCGATCCGCAGGGGTGCCGCGTGGCGGGTTCCGCGTTGGCGGCGGTCGGTGCCGGTGGTGACGTAGCCGCTGATCTCGTACTGGCCGTCTTTGATGTGGTCGGGGATCGGGTCGGCGGGGACGACGGCGACATTCTCGTAAGCGGTGTGGATGACGTCGCGGTAGCTGCGGCGGACGCTGTACTCGGGGTCCGACAGCCAGTTGAGGAGGGTCTTGGCGGTCACGTCGAGGCCGGCGTCTTCCAGGGCCTGGTGCCCGCGGTGGGTTGCGGTGAGCTGGGAGAGCTGGGCGTGCCAGTGCTTGGCGTTGTAGGAGGACAGGCGGTGGCGGGGGGTGACCTGGGCGCGCAGGAGGTCACCGAGGGCGGCGCCGAGGGAGGGGCCGTGTCCGGTGGGTCCGGCCATCAGTCGTCACCTTCGGGGATCATGTCGCCGGGCTGGATGAACTTGGCCTTGACCTCGCCGAAGCCGGTGCCGATGCGGTAGGTGTCGGGGGGTGTGCCGGGCGGGGTCCAGAAGACGGCGGCGTCGACGTTGCGCAGGGCAATGAGGGTGTGGCCTTCCTGGACGGCCTTGAAGGCCACGGTCCAGTGGCGGACGGAGGCTTCGGCGACCATGCTCATGCGCCAGTCGGGCCGCCAGAACGGGGACTTCTGCTCGGGCCGCTTGGGCCACAGCAGGCGCAGCGCGATCGACAGGCGGGTCTTGTACGTCTTGTAGGGGTCGCCGCCGGCCTGGACAAGCTCCATACGGGCCTTGCGGGCGGCTTCGTAGAACGGTTTGAACAGCGACTCGTTCGCCTTGCCCGTCCACGAGTCGTGGATGGCCGGCATCGCGGCGAGGTGGCCTTCGCGCACGAGACGGGCGAGCTGCCTGATGTGCGGGGTGGTAACCCAGACGCGGCCCTGTGTGTCGGGCCGGTCGACGATCCGCCCCAGCGGGTGCGGCATGTCGGTGCGGGACCACTCCGGAACGTCGATGAGGTAGATCCCGGCACCGGCCTTGTCGAAGGCGTCGAGAGGGCCGGTGTGCAGCAGCTTGTTCGGGGCGAGGGGAACGGCTGAACACGCGGACGGGTAGCTGCCGTTGCGGTCGATGAGGCACAGCACGCCGTCGCCGAAGGAGGCGGGCACTTCCAGCTGGTCGCGCCGGACGCGTTTGCCGTTGTCCCGGAGGTAGGGCACGCGGGTGCTGGTCACGTCGGGGTGGACCCAGCGGGGTTCGCCGTCCATGTGCTCGCTGATCAGCGGCCACGGCCCGGTCTCCCGCTCTTCGAGGCGGATGACCTTGATCGGGTGCATCTTGGAACGGCCGACCGCGTCCTTGAGGAGCTTCAGCGCGGGGAAGGGCGCGCCTTCCGGCTCGTCCTCCTCGTCCCCCGGCCGCAGTTCCACCTCCGCCTCGGCGTCGTCTTCGTCGTCCGGTGCGGGCTCGCTGTCCGCGGTGGGAACGGAACCCGCGGCCTCGGTAGTGGCGGGCTGCTGGGGGGCGTCGGCGGATGCGGTGCGGTAGGCGTTCAGCGCGGCGGCGAGGCGGCGGCCTTCAGCGTCGTCGGGCAGCTGCCGCGGCGCCGCGGCGATCCGGGCCAGCGACGGGGCGAGTTCAGCGAGGGCGGTCGCGTCCTGGTCGGCGAGCGCGGTGCGCAGGGCGGCCAGGACGTGGGTGACAGCAGCCGGCAGCCCATGGCGGGCGCCGGAGGTGTAGAGCAGGGCCGCCTCGGCCAGGTCGCGCTCCGCGGGGGTGCCCACCGTACGCCGGACGGGCGCGTCGTCGGCCGGCCGAGCGGCGGGGGCGCCTTCGGCGTCCAGGAAGCGGGCGTGCAGCAGGTCGGGACGCAGTTGGGCGGAGCCGATGGTGCCGAAGTCCCGTTCGGCGACCGTCACCTGCACCCGGGACGGATCCTGGGCGGGGGCGAGGGTCAGCGTGACGTCGGCGTCCATCAGGCTCAGGAGGGCGGGGTCGGCGCTGTCCACGATGGCGAGGACCGGCACGTGCAGGGTGCGGGCGAGGGAGGCCAGGATCTGGCAGGCGGCCGGGAGCCGGTCACCGGACAGCGGAAGGCGGGGATTGTGGGCGGCCTGCAGGCGGTCGACGACCACCAGGGCCAGGTCCTGGACGTAAGGGGCGGTCTCCGCGATCGCCTCGGCGGTCAGGTCACTGCCGTCGTCGATCAACAGCGGCGCCTGCACGAGCTGCTGGGCGAGCTCTTGCTCGTGGTCGGTTAGGCGGCCCTGTTTCAGGCGCGGGTAGTCGCCGCCGGTCTCCGCGGAGATGATGCGGCGCATGATGTCGGCCTGGTTCGGCCCCGACGCCGCATAGAGCACCTTGCGGTGGTCGGCGAGCGCGGTCTGCCGTGCGGCGGCCAACCCGAGCAGACTTCCCCCGACGTTCGGCGCGGCCGCCACCAGTGTCAGCCGGCCCGACTGCAGGCCACCGGTCGCCGCGTCCAGGCCGGGCAACCCGAACGTGGTGCTGCCGACCGGACCTGAGGTGAGCGCGGCGCCGATGGCGTCGCCCAGCGTGGCCAGCCTGCGCGGCGCCCTCGCGGGCTCCGAGGAGTCTTGACCGTTCACCGCACCTCCTGCGGGCACCGTGCCCGTCGCCACGGCCGGATCGGATGAAGGATTGGCGGAGACGATGTCGGCGGGCAGCAGGACCGCGACCGGCGTCGTGTTGCGCAGGAGCACCTGCGGCTGCCCCTGAGCCGCCCGCGTGATGAGGTCGCCGAAGTCCCTCTGCGCCGCGCTGAGGACGTGGGACGGCAGGCCCTCTGTCTTCCGTGCCGCGGGCAGCCGGTCGAGCGGGGCCAGTACCACCCGGTCCTGACGCCTCTGCCCCTTGTAGATCAGGGTCGTGCGCCCGTCGTCCTCGGCTCGCTTCACCAGCGCGTAGAGGGCGTTCCGCGCCTCGGTCACATTCATCGCGCCATGCTCATGCGCCAACCGACTCACCCTTTCAAGGCAGCACAATCAGCCCTCAATATAGCGGCTTTCACACAGCTACATACAGCAACTGATACTGATTTGAATCCCTTACACACTCATTTGGTTGGTCTTCGCGGCGACCAGACGAGCCGGATGCTGCGGAGCCACCCCGCGCCAGGTGCTCGACCCCGTGCGGTTGAGGTAGCCGGCGAGGAAGAGTGTGAGGCAGCTAGTGCTCTGACCGGGAAGGTTCACCGGGGTCGGCACCCTGAGCCTGGCTGCGGTGGACAAGGATGGCGGGCATGACGCGGAGACTGTCGATGGACGAGGCCGTGGGAATGCTTGAGGGCGAACTGGCCTCAGGGCTGCGGTCGCTAGACGATCTGGTAACGGAAGACCTCTGGCTTGCCTTCCTGCGGTTCGGCCGACAGCCATTCGACGTCTCGGACACACCCGATGCCGACGGTCTTCTGTTCCAGTACGGGACCTACGCGTTCGACGGTGCTCCGGCGTTCATGCTGGACCTCACCCGGCAGTTCGAAAAGTCCGACAGCGACGGTGATCACGCCCATTACGTGCAGGTCCACTGCGAGCTCAGATATGGAGTCGCGCCCGCTCTGGAGGCTCTCGGAAGCTTCGACTCGTGGTTCTTCCACGGTGCCGGAGATGATCTTCAAGGGTGGGTTCAAGGACTGACCGAGCGGGCAGCCTGGACCACGATCCACAGACTCAAGCCGACCGAGATCAGGGTGTATCAGGAACAGGTGTAGTAGTTCAAGCCGCCATCGTGGCGGGATGCCCTCCCCAGCGGCCCCCTTTCTCACTGCGAATGCGGGCTCGTTCACGTCGTTGGACCGCGAGGACATCGGAATGGCGGGCGTTCTTGTTGCGCCGGCGCAGGTAGGCGTGCAGGGCCCGGGGCTGAACCGTGTGGTTGGCAGATTGTCCAGAGTGATGTAGATCGGGGCACCGTAAGGCCGGGCGGCACGGATCGTCTTCAGGGCGGTCAGCGTGTTGGCTGTGCCCTCGCGGCGGCGGTTGACGCCCACAACCGGTCGTCGCCGACGGAGTAGCAGCCGTGGAAGAAGGTCACGCCGTGCGTGTGGTGGCAGGTCGCCAGCAGGCGCTCGGGCTTGCCCTGCTTCGCCCAGGAGGAGCCTCCGGCGTGCCGGATCCCCAGGGACCCGAACTCATCGAAGGCGAAGACGCGATCCGGGAAGTGCGTAGGCCCTGGACCAGCTGGGCAATCACCGGAACACGGTTCCCGCCGGCGGACGCCAGCAGCATCACCGCCCGCCGATAGCGCACCGAGCTTGTGCTTCACCGCCTATCCAACTGTTCCAATCACCAACCCGGCGAACCTTCCCGGTCAGAGCACTAGCGGGCCGGCGACCACGATGCTGACGGCGTGGAGGGAAACGATGCGGCCGTCTGCCATCCTGCTCAAGTGGCCCACGACATCGTGTTCTTCCTCGCGCCCGACGACGAGACTGCCGCCGCGACGAGGTCCCGGGGCCCCGGTCGGGGCTTTCAGTGCGTGCCGTGCCGATTCATCGAGCCGGACAGTGCCATCGTGGAATGGGACATGTACTTCGAGGAGCCCTCTGCCGAAGCCCCGCCGTCCGAGCGGCTCCTCGCGTGGTCATGGCCGCAGTGGGTCACCGCTCCCTTGAACGACGGGGTCGAGGTGTTCGCTTTTCCGCGGCGGTTGACGCGGGCGCTGGCCAACGCCTCGCCCCTCGAGCTGGAGGAGCTCGCAGACCGCTGGACTCAGCGACTCAGGTCCGCTGACGGAGACGACATGACCGATGACGATCTACTGGCGGTCCTGCGAGGAGTCGCCCGGCTCGCAGTGTCCGCGGTGAACACGGGCGGTGGCCTCTACAGCTGGAGTTTCTGACGGCGTACCGAAGATCGGTGCTGCCGATGTCCTCGAGGCTGTGGAGAGAGACCCGAAGGCGCCCTGAGCCGCACGGACTTCGGTTGCCCCCGGTGCCGATCCGGGTACCGCCGCGGATCTGCTGGCGCTGCTCGCCTACGGCGTCAACCTGCGCTCCCGCGCCGGTGCGGATGCCGCGACCCTGAGCAAGACGGTGGCCGCCGCTCTGGACTCCCTCGGAGCCGGGGCGGCGGCATAGACCGGCTCCGATCCGGCTCTCAGTTGAGCTTGGCCGCAGGTGACGTGCTCGGACGCGGGATGAGGGCCGCGGCAGCCTCCTCCTGTGGGACATTCGCCGTGCAGGCGCCGGGCAGCGTGGCGTCGAAGTCCTCGCAAAACCTGGGCCGGGTGCGGTGCCGCGACGGCTGGTGCTGAGTCGCGGACGTCATGACGGCCGTCCTTCGGGAGGGTGCGGGCCGGTGCCCGGTGCCGTGGCATGCGGGATGGTGTCCGGACGGGGCGTGGTGCCTGTGACGGGATCCGTCGTATGCGCGGCGGCGCCTTCGCCGCTGGTCTCACTGCGGGTGGCAATGAGGGACCAGACGATGGAGACAGTGATGGTGACGGCGATGACGAAGAGAGTGAGGGGGATCGGCAGCTTGCCGACCGGCGTCTCCGAGAGGATGAGCTTGACGCCGGCGAAGGCGAGCAGCACCGCAAGCCCGTAGTGCAGGTATTGGAAGCGGCGCAGGAGTCCGGCCAGGCAGAAGTACAGGCTGCGCAGACCGAGGACGGCGAAGGCGTTGGCGGTCCACACGATGAAGGTGTTGGTGGTGATCGCCAGGACGGCGGCGACGGAGTCGACGGCGAAGATGAGGTCGGTTGCCTCGACGGCGACCAGGACCACGAACAGCAGGGTGGCGATGCGTTTGCCGCCGACCTTGACGAAGAACCTGTCCCCGTGGAGGCGAGGGTCGGTGGGGATGATCTTCTTGACGAGTCGGACGATGGGGTTGCGGTCGGGATGCACCTCTTCATCCTTGGAGACGGCCATCTTGTAGCCGGTCCAGATGAGGAACGCACCGAACAGGTAGGCGGTCCAGAAGAAGACCTGGAGCAGTTCGGCTCCGACGAAGATGAACACCAGACGGGCCGCGAGCGCCCCGATGACGCCCCAGAAGAGGACCTTGTGCTGGTAGGCGTCGGGCACGGCGAAGAACGAGAAGACCAGCGCGAAGACGAAGACGTTGTCGATCGACAAGGCCTTCTCGATCAGGTAGCCGGCAAAGTACGTCGAGGACGCCTCGCCGCCCTGCCAGACCAGAAGGATGAGGCCGAAGCCGAGGCCCACGGCAATCCACAGGCCACTCCACAACGCGGCCTCGCGGAAGCCGATCACGTGGTTGTCGCGGTGGGCGATGAGGTCGACGGCGAGCATGACGCCGATGCCGACGGTGACCGCGGCCCACATCCATAGCGGGACGGCGAATGACAGTTCACTCATGGTGGATCGCCTTCCTCAGGGCGGAGTCGCAATGACGAGTGCGGTGAGGAGATGGGTGCTGCCCCAAGCCCTGGCGGGTTACGGAGGGCTGCCGGGCCCGAGTACTGATTCACCTACGCGTCCGTATCGGCATCCACCTCCCTCCATTCAGGCAAGCCGCCGCACGGCGGTACGAGCCGCGCGGCGGCGGGGGCGCAGGGCAACGGCGAGGCACAGACCGCCGACGACCAGATCCACCGTCGCCAGCAGCCACCACGGCGCGAGCATGGTCAGGCCGTTCATCACGCCTCCTCGGGGGCGGCAAGGGGCAGGCGGCGCTGGGCGAGAGTCCAGACGTTGCGCACCCCGGCGGGCGACAGGTCGGCCGGGCCGAGTCCGGCGCCGGTGGCGGGGAGTGCGAAGCCGGTTGGATTGACGGCGTAGACGAAGGGCCCGCCACGTACGGCGGAGGCTTCGATCAGGCTGTGCGCGTCCAGACCGGCCGGACCCCGACTCGACGCCACCACCAGCGGTGAATGGTGGCGGGCGGCCAGATTCAGCAGCCCGCCCGCGGCCTGCGACCCGGGCTGCCCGCCACTGTCGGCCGGGACCCGGTGAACGACGGGGATATAGCCGACTCCGGCCGTACGCAGCCGGGGCAGCACCCGGGACAGGAACACCCGGGCCGCCTGCGCGTCCGGCCGGGCACGGTCCGGAATCCGCGACGGCGCGGACAGGACGGCGACCAGCAGCACCGGCGCCTTGCGGGGAGCGGCCAGCCGCACGGCTGCGTCCACCACGACCACATCGTCGGAACGGCCGGTCACCAGCGCGGTCACCGGGTGCGGCAGGGAGAGGGGCAGCCGCGAAGAGTGGGTGTCTGCGGGGCGGACCAGGGTCGAGACGGAGGAGTGGGGGGACATCGTGACCCCCTTTCGCAGGGGCGAGGGAGTGGTCGGGGTATGTCCAGCGTCACCCGTCCCCCGATTCACGTCAAGAGTTACGCGAAAACTGTTTCGTGCATTGGTTTTCGCGAAATGATATTGCGTGTACGAAGTCGGCTTCGTATTCTCGAGGCCATGAGTCAGCCCTCCAGCTCGCGTGGCGACCAGTGGACCTTCCTCACGAATCACGCCCGGGTCCTGATCGCTCTCGCCCGCGACTCCGAAGCGCGGGGGCGCGACGTCGCCGATGCCATCGGCATCACGGAACGCGCGGTCCAGCTGATCGTGGCCGACCTCGAAACGGCTGGATACCTCACCCGTGAGCGCATCGGCCGTCGCAACCACTACACGATCGATCCCACCGTCGCCCTGCGCCATCCCAACGAGGCGGACCACCCCGTCGGAGACCTCCTGGCCACCTTCCTCCACCGCGAGGACACCCCCACCTCCGATCCCGAACCGGCCGCCTCGTAAAGCGACCCAGACCGCAGACCTCGGCATGGGCCGCCATGGATGGGGGCCACGTGCGCCGGCGCGCACCCCGACCCCGCACTGTCGCCGACGGGCAACTGCCGCTGGACGGCAAGCCGGTGACCGCCATGTCGAGCCGACCGCCAGAGATGACCGGCCGCAACCAGGGTTGGGTTTTCCGTTCGTGACGGCCCCGACGGCGCCATGGACATTTTTCGACTCCCTCATCCGGCAGGAACCAACGGGCGTCACCGCGGGGCCGCATGGAACGGTAGCCGAATGATTCGGTGACCGATGTATCTTGGAGGGCATGGCCACTCGCATGCGTACGCACCCCTCCGATCGGCGCTGGTCCTCTGTGTTCACCGTCGAGCGGGCGCGCCCGGAGGGGATACGTTCGCGGCCGAACGCCTGGTGGCTGGCCGTTGGCACGGTGTGCTTCGGGGCGTTCATGGGGCAGCTGGACGCCAGTATCGTCACCCTGACCTACGGCAGCCTGCGTACCGAGTTCGACACTTCGCTGGCGGCGGTGGAGTGGGTGTCGCTGGCGTATCTGCTGACGCTGGTGGCACTGCTGGTGCCGGCGGGGAGGCTCTCCGACGCGCATGGGCGCAAGTTGCTGTATCTGTATGGCTTCGCCGTGTTCACGCTGGCCTCCGCGGCGTGCGGCCTTGCCCCCACCTTGGGGACGCTGGTCCTGTTCCGTGTGGTGCAGGCGGCCGGGGCGGCGATGATGCAGGCCAACAGTGTGGCGCTGGTGACCACCAGCGCTCCGCGCGAGCGAATGCGCAGCGCGCTCGGTGTGCAGGCCGCCGCGCAGGCGCTCGGGCTGGCGCTGGGGCCGACGGTGGGCGGGGCGCTGGTGTCGACGCTGGGCTGGCGGTGGGTGTTCTGGGTGAACGTTCCGGTCGGTGTGGTCGCTGTGGTGGGCGGCCACTATCTGCTGCCGCGCACACGGGCCCGTACGTCGGTGGCCCGGTTCGACTGGAGCGGGCTGGGGCTGCTTGTCGTGGCGACGACCGGCGCACTGATGGGTGTGTCGGCCGCTTCGGGGCTGGCTGTGCCCGGCTGGGGTGTGGCCGTGCTGTTCACGGTGTCCGCCGGGGCGGGGTGGGGGTTCGTACGGCGGCAGCGGCGGGCGGCCGCCCCACTGCTGGACTTGAACCTGCTGGGTACGCCTGCGGTGGCGTTCGGGTTGGTCGGGGCTTTGAGCGGATACCTCGTCCTGTTCGGGCCACTGATGCTGGTCCCGGTTGTTCTGACCGCGCAGGGGTCCTCTGCGCTGACGGCCGGGCTGGCGCTCACGGCGCTGCCCGCCGGATTCGCGCTGGCCGCCACCGCAGGCGACCGCCTGCTGCCGCGGGGGCTCACCGACCGAGGGCGGTGCCTCATCGGGGCCGGCGCCTTCACCTTGGCCGTGGCCGCGCTGCTGGTCGTACCCCTGACCATCGGCGCCCTGGTTCCGGTTCTGGCACTGGCCGGGCTCGGGTTGGGCATTTTCACGCCGGCCAACAACGCCATGATCATGGGGGCGATCCCGGCCCGTTCCTCCGGCACGGGGGGCGGGCTGGTCAACATGACCCGTGGTCTGGGCACGGCCCTGGGCGTCGCCCTGGTCACACTTGCCCTGCACCTGGTGGGCGGTGGCGTACAGGCAGGAGCCCGGTGGGCGGCGGCCGTCCTCGTGGCGGCCTCGGCGGTTGCGGTCGTGGCGGCCCTGGCTGAGCCCGAGCCGGGATCCCAGGACCCCACAGCCCATGCCGTGATGATCAATGCGGAAGGGGCACGGCGATGGCCCGGAATTCGGCCGACTGGGTGCGGGACGCTTGGCTCGCTGCTGCGGACGCGACCATCGCGGCACTGGCGGTGGCAGGGGCGGTCGCGCTTCAGGCGCGCTGGCTGGCCGCCGTTGCCGGCCTGTGGTCAGTGCTGGCGCTTCGTCAGGGCTGGCTGGTGATCAGGGCCTTCCGCTGCCGGATGCGGTAAGCCGCGCGCCCGGTGAGCAGCCGTTGGACGAAGAAGCCGATCGCGAGGGTGGCGGCTCCCGCGGCGGCGTCGGCGACGAAGTGGTTGGCAGTGGCCAGGATGACCGTGAAGGTCGCCGCCGGATAGCAGGCGCCGAGCACGCGTACCCACGTGCGGCGAGCCAGGAAGGCCAGCGTCAGGCCGGACCAGGTGGACCAGATGATGTGGACCGAGGGCATGGCGGCGTACTGGTTGGACAGCGATGCCACGTCACCGGAGGCCCAGGAACCCCAGGTGTGGTGGACGACGACCGTGTCGATGAAGCCCTGCCCGGCCAGAAAACGGGGCGGCGCCGTGGCACAGAAGGCGAAGCCGATCAGCGCCAGGAGCGTGGCGGTGTAGAGCGCCGTGCGCGCAGCGCGGTAGCGGTCGGGATGGCCGACGTAGAGCCACACCAATACGCCGACGGTGACGATGAAGTGCAAGGTGGCGTAGTAGTAGTTCATCCCCACGATCAACCAGCCGACCCGGTCGGCGGCGTGGTTGACGGCGAGCTCGATGTTCAGGTGCAGTTCCCGCTCGGTGCGCCAGATGACGTGCGCGCGGTGCAGAGCGGCGCTGCGGTGGGCTGGGACGGCGTTGCGGGTGAGGGTGTACGCCCAGTACAGCAGCCCCGTGCAGGCCAGTTCCGTCCATAGGCCGGGCCGGCCCAGGGGGCGCAACCGTGCGGGCAGCAACGGACCGGGACGGTGCCCGGCACGGACCTCACCACTGTCGACCGATACGGCCTCAGGAGCCGCGCTCACACCTGCTCCCGGCCGGATGCGGCGTCCGTGATCGACGTCAGGGCCTGCTTGCTGTCATCGCCCGGCGGATACAGGGCCGTGTCGCTGCTGCGGGGGCGGCGGCTGGCGATGAGGTAGGCGAGAGCGCCGGTGAACAGCACGAGGGAGACGTAGTCGTTCAGGCGCAGGCCCAGGAAGTGGTTGGCGTGGTCGATGCGCAGGGCCTCGATCCAGGCGCGGCCGGTGGTGTAGGCCAGCACGTAGCAGGCGAACAGGCGCCCGCGGCGCAACTTCGTGTGATGGCGGCGGTCGAGCCAGAGCAGGAGTGCCATCACGCCGAGGTCCCACAGGCTTTCGTACAGGAAGGTCGGATGGTACAGGGCGACGGTGGGGCTGTCGGCGGGCCGGTTGGCCGGGTCGATGTACAGCGCCCACGGCAGGTGGGTGGGGCGGCCGTACAACTCCTGATTGAAGTAGTTGCCCCAGCGGCCGATCGCCTGGGCGAGCACCAGCCCCGGTGCTGCGGCGTCAGCGAAGTCGGCCAGTTGGATGCCGCGGCGGCGGCAACCGAGCCAGGCGCCGACGGCGCCGAGGGCGACCGCGCCGGGGATGCCCAGGCCGCCGTCCCAGATGAACAGGGCGTGCAGCGGCTGCTTGCCGGCGGCGAAGTACAGCTCGGGATCAGTGACCACGTGGTACAGGCGCCCGCCCAGGACGCCGAAGGGCACCGCCCAGATCGCGATGTCGGCGATGTCCTCACGCCGCCCGCCCCGTGCCTCCCAACGGCGGCCGGTCAACCAGACCGCCGTGAAGATGCCGGCCAGAATACACAGCGCGTAGGCACGGATGGGCAGCGGCCCGAGGTGCCACACACCCTGGGAGGGACTGGGAAGATACGCCAGGTTCAAGGACACGACCGTCTCTCGCACGCACGGAGCCCGCCCCCGGGCCGGGGCGGATCCCCCGACGATACATCGGACACCGAACCTTCTGCGTGGGGCGGCCGCCCTGCTGTCCGGGCCGCGGACAACTGGCCCAGGTCCATGTACGGCCCGGCTACCCTGACCGCATGTCTGTGCAGCCCCGCTCCGAGGCCCCCTTGCCGCATCCCCCCGGCGAGGCGCCTGATGCCCGTCTGCTCACCGAGGCCGTCACGCGGTTGCGCCGGGCCCTGCGGTCCTCGATCCGGACGGACTATCCGTGGGAGACCCTTCCCATGGCCCAGGTCGAACTGCTTCAGGTACTCGGTGAGCATTCGCCGGCCCGCATCAGCGACCTCGCTGCTCGTCGGCGGCTGGCACAGAGCACGGTCAGCGGGCTGGTCGGCCAGATGATCACAGCGGGTCTGGTCGCCCGTGGTGTCGACTCCGTCGACCGTCGCGCCTCCGTCGTCACCCTCACGGACGCGGGCCGAGAAAAACTGGACGCGTGGACCATTGCCCACGAACGCCGTATCGACGCGGCGCTCGCCACGCTCGACGGCGACACACGAGCCGCCATCTCGAATGCCCTGCCGGCCCTGTTCCAGTTGGCCGAGAAGCTCGCCGAGTCGTCGGAAGGCGACGCCGCTACGTGATCCAGGGGGACCGGGTCCGCCGGTGACCGCTGCCAGTCGCTCGCCGTGGCGGAGACGGACCCCGGAACGCACCCTGCCGGTCGCTCGCCGTGGCGGAGACGGACTCAGCGACGTCACCCTGCCGGAGGCCATGACGACATGGGCCGGTGGTGAGCACCGCCGACGGTCCGTGAGTCAGGTCCACCGACAGAATCGCCGCTTGCACCGTACCGTCCGGCCGCCGGACGAGAGACGCCCGCGCCCCGGCGCCGTAATGGCCCCACACGCCACCGCTCACTCGGACGCGGAAGAAGCCTGCCCGCCATGGCCGGTACCGACGACAGACCGTCGAGGGCAGGACTTGCCCGCCTTCACACGGACCTCAACCGAGGCTGAACCGATTTTGAACCGCCGATGAATCACACCCCAACCGTCTACATTAATGTAGACGCTCGATCGCGGGTCGACAGGCGGCCTGTCCCATGAAGAGAAGGCCGCTGGTGATGACACCTTCCCCTGCAATGCTCGCGTTCGACGGCGCGGGAATCGATGGCACGTGGCTCACCGCCGTGACCCGGCTGGCCCAGGACACGCCGTGGCTCAACGGCCCGGTGGAGGCGTGGACGAATTACGGGCTCGCGGTGTTCGCCCTCCTCATGCTGGCGGCATGGTGGCGGGCCCGGCGAGCGGAGGACGTCGTGATGGCCACCGCACTGATGGCGCCGGTCGCGGTCGTAGCGGCCTTCGCGGTGACCGAGGTGGTCAAGTCGTATGTGGGAGAGCTTCGGCCGTGCAGGTCACTCCCCCACGCGTACATCGTCGAAGCGTGCCCTGCACCGAGCGACTACGCCTTCCCCAGTGGGCACACCACGGTCGCGGCGGCCACCGCCGCCGCACTCTTTCTGGTGGACCGCCGGCTGTCCGTGATCGCCGGGATCTTCGCTCTGCTGGAGGGCTTCAGTCGCGTGTACCTGGGCGCGCACTACCCTCACGACGTCATCGCATCGTTCCTGGTCGGATGTGTGGTCGCCGGCGGGGTCGCGATCGCTGGACGCAGCGCGGGAACCAGGGTGGTCACCTCTTGGCGGAACGGGAGACTGCGCCCCCTGCTGACCACCGCGTGACGCGCCGGAGCCGCAGCCTCGCAGCCGGGATGAGCCGGGGCATCGCCCCTCTCGGCGACTACGAGACGGAAGAAGGGCGATTCGAACCGCCCTTCTTCCGTGAACATGCATGGCGGGAAGCCTGTTGGCGTCACATGACGCTCACAAGCACCCGCCCGCTTGATCCTTGGCCCACCACAAGAAGGCGGCGGCGTGCTGTTGATTGGCGAACCCGTCGCCGACCAAGGTGTGGAGCAGATCGTTGCTCCACAGGATGAGCCTGCCGAGGGTCCAGTTCACCGACTCGGGTGCCGGCAGCTCCAGCCCGTAGACCAGCCGAGCGATCTCACGCTTGCCGCCCGCCTCCGTCGTGTACTTGAGGATCGACAGGAAACGATCGGGCTGGACCACGCACAGAACCCTCGTGACGAGGGCTTCCTTGAAGCCGGTCATGGCGAACGACTTCGAGCCCGTCAGCAGGGCCTGAAGTCGGTCCGCGAGCGGTACCTCGTCGGGTCCGTACAGGAGGTATTCGATGGTCTGTCGGGTCATCTCGCCGGCCGCCGCGTCACCTATGGCGTTCCAGGCGGAGTTGAAGGTGGCCTGGTTGCCGGGGTGTGCTCCGACCTCGGAGTTGGCGAAGTCCTTGAGAGCCCTGGGATCACACGTCCGCAGTCCGTCCAGAGAGAAGATCTGCTGGTACTTCGCCCAGTAGGCCGCGACTCCCGGCTCGAAGTCCGGCCTACTGGCAAGGTACTGGGCCTTGAGCCGGGCAGCACGCTCCAGCCGCTCGGGTTCGACGTCCTCCGGTTTCGGGAAGCGGGCCTTGAGGTCATCCAAGGAACGGGACGGCTGCCTCTGCGGCGAAGCGGGCTCTCCGTGCTCCCATTCGTAGCCACACCGCTGCTTCACCAGCCTGCGCCCGCCGTCGAACGAGCGCACCACCTCGATGTCCTCGTCCTCACTGCACAGCGGGCACATGGGCAGACTCATGGATCCCCCGTTCCGATGGCGTTCGCGCTCCGCCGTGAGCCGACACGCTCCTCACCTCAGGAGCGCATTCTCGCACTCGGCCACGACTGTGGGCCTGCGGTCCCGGCTCACCTCGAGCGGTGCCCAACTCGAAGAGGCATCCGGACACTTCCGGGGCGCCCGCGTGCCGCCTGGGCGCCCCGGATGTCACTTTGCTTCCGCCGAGCCCGCGCCAGCCTTCCGGCGCACGTCGTCCATGTCGACGGCGCGGATCTTCCCGATGAGTTCCTCCAGTGCCTGCGGCGGCAGTGCCCCGGGCTGCGAGTACAGGACGGTCCGGTCGCGGATGGCCATCAGGGTGGGGATGGAGGAGATCTGGAAGGCGCCGGCGAGTTCGGGCTGCGCCTCGGTGTCGACCTTGCCGAAGACGATGTCCGAGTGACGCTCGGCCGCCTTCTCGTAGACGGGGCCGAACATCCGGCACGGCCCGCACCAGGCTGCCCAGAAGTCGATCAGCACGATGTCGGAGCCGGTCACGGTCTCCTCGAAGTTGTCCTTGGTCAGTTCGACGGTCGCCATGGGAATTCCCTCCGCTCTTCTATACCCCTCGGGGTATCTGCATCTGTTCCGTTCAACCGGTCCTCGGCCGGGTTTGTTCCAGGCAGACGGGCGGCAGCGGGAACCAGCGCATGCGCTCGAAGTCGGCGGGTAGTCCGGTCGGGCCGGCGTCGAGACGGCCGGGGCGGGCGGTCAGCGCCTCGCGAGCCCGCTCCAGCTGGTCGGCCAGCGCCTCCTCGCCCAGGTGCGGGCGGCGGACGGCGGGGGCGGTGATCGGCCCGTCGGCGCCGAAGCTCACGTCCGTCAGCCGCAGCGGGGGTTCCGCCGGCCCGTGGTGGTGGCGCCACTGTCCGGTGTGCGGATCGAAGCGGTAGTCGGGCAGGAGCTGGCGGCCGTGGGCGGCGATCCGCCGCGGTCCGTGGACTCTTCCACGTCAGGTGACGGAACGACTGAACGCCGAGTTCGGTACGTCCTTCGTCGGGTCGGACCCGGCCGGGTGGTGCCGCATCGTGGAGCCGGTGCCGCGCGAGGGGCAGGACCGCGCCATCGCTTGTCACGCCAGCCAGTCGTCCGACAACCCGATCCTCCGGCGCCGCCTGCAACTTCTGAGCGACCGGGAGTACGTACGCGTTCTGGGGTGCCCCGAACCGCAGGCCTGAGTCAGGCGGAGGGAGAGTCCTCGCACGTCGGCCGGACAGGCGGGGCGCAGCCGTCGGCCAGGTCGGCGTACCGGAGAAGCAGACGGGCAAGGTCGCGCGCCTCACCGGCGGAGAGCGCCGCCCACACACCCGGTTCGCCTCCCTGCTCCCGGCCCACGTCGAGTGCGAGCCGACTGATGGGCGGCTCCGTGGGCGCGAGCCGCAGACATCGCACGGCGATTCTGCGCCCACAGGTTGTCACGACACTGCTGTCCTCGCCCGCCGCGGGCCGGTCACATGCTGTCGTTGCCATCGGACTCACGCTCCTCCGCCCGTCAGAAGACGGTCCCCGTCGGGGCCGTCCGCGGCAGTGGTACCCGCAGGCGGTTCACATACCCCAAGGGGTATACGTCACAGCGCCCTGCAAGGCCATGTTGTTCCCACTGGCAGGAAACAATCATCTGCGGCGACAGGGGCTCGGTGGGGCGTCGCACGCAAGGGGCGAAGAGGGAGCGGGCAGGGCCGTTCGGCCCTGAGCGGGAATCGGCCGCACCAATACGGTGGGGGGTATTCAATCAGTGATCGTTCGGGAGGATTCCTCCGATGACCGTCTCCGACCAGCCCCTGCCAACCCCACCTGTCCGTGCCGGTCTGCCCCTCATCGGTGACCCGGCACCGAACTTCGAAGCCGAATCCACGCACGGGCCCGTCCGGCTGTCCGACTACGCCGGCCGGTGGCTGGTGCTCTTCAGTCACCCGGCCGACTTCACTCCGGTCTGCACAACCGAGTTCGTCGCCTTCAGCGAACTCGCCGAGGAGTTCGCGGCCCGTGACGCCGCGCTGCTGGGCAACTCCGTGGACTCCGTCCACAGCCACCTCGCCTGGACTCGCGCGATCGAGGAGAAACTCGGCGTCCGGGTGCCGTTCCCGATCATCGCCGACCTGGACACACGCGTCTCGCGCGCGTACGGCATGCTGCACCCCAACACCTCCGGCACCGCCGCCGTGCGCGCGGTCTTCGTCATCGACCCTGAGCAGACCGTGCGGGCCGTGCTGTACTACCCGATGAACGCCGGACGGATGATCCCCGAGATCCTGCGGCTTCTCGACGCTCTGCGGACCTCCGACCGCGACGGTGTCGCCTGCCCCGCCAATTGGCACCCCGGGGAGGACGTAGTGCTCGGCGCTCCCCGCACCCAGGCGGAACTGGAGGCACGGCTGGCCGACGACAGCGTCAAGGTCACCGACTGGTACCTGGCGACCAGGCCCGGCACGCCGGCTTGAGAAAGCGCCGACCGGGTGCCCCTGTGCGGCGCCCCGCTCGACGGTGTGGAGCACCCGCGGATCCTGCGGGCCCGCCGTGCTCGGGCTCGGCCGCGTCATGGCCGACCCGGGACGCTCACCCTGACCCGAGCCGTGCTGTGGAGTGGGCTCGCCCTGTTGCTGCTTCTCGTCTTGATGCCTCCCCGCGTCAGCGTGGGCAAGGGCCGGCTCACGGTGCGCACCCTCAGGGGTACCCGCCGGGTGTGCACCGACCACCTCGTCGGCGTCTACACCACCGGGCATGCCGGTCAGTGCCTGGTGCTGGTGGACGACTTCGGTGGAAGGGTCGAGTTCGACCACCAGATTCTGGCCGCCAATCCCGCACTGTGACACCGTCTGTACACGGACGCTCGCGTCTCCGCCCGCGAAGAGCGGTTCGCCCCTCAAGCGGCGTCTTTGCGCACGCTGTCGAAACGTATCGACCGCGAGACTTCATGGGAGGTGTTCAAGGTCTCCGGGATGGCCGCCGACACCGACGAGCCGGCTGCCCCGTAACGCTATGAGCTGCTAGTCGGCCACGGTCGCCCACGTCGTGTTTGCGGCGGAGGTGGTCGGCGTCAGTGACCGTCACCACCTCAAGGCGCCAATGGGGCGCGGCCAGTTAGGGGACGGTCAGGCCAACGAGCAGCATCAGAGGAGTCGTTTCGACGTCGTCGACGTCGGTCATGGTGCCGCGTCGCCTATCAGGGCGGCCCGTGATAGCCGCGCCGGCGCCTCTGCAGCAACCCGCCCGCCACTCCGCGGCGGAAGCGTCTCAGAACCTCTCGGGGAACTTCACGGCCAGCACGAGGTACCCGACCAGGCAGATCGCGACAATCAGTCCCACGACATGTCCCCACATCACCGATAGTCAGCTCCTCGGGCTCCCGGGCGGGATCCTGACACTTGCCGCTCGAACCTGTTTCCTCCATCGAACCACTCACTGTGACCTCCGGCACCTGTATTGACGCATTCCTGGCGACCGACGCCACGGGCTTTACGCTGCCTTTGCGGAGCCGGGTCATCTGGGACCGGGTAAAGGGCAGGGACACCAACTCTTACCCGGGGCCTACCGATCTCGCGCCCTTCGCTGCGTAGGGTTGCCATGGCGGGCGGCGGCTGCCTGTCAGCCATTTCGACCAGGTGAGGCAGTGAATGACAGCCAGTCGCCGGGCGGTACTGGCCGCCGCGGGGAGCCTGCTCGCGGGCTGCGCGGCCCCGCAGAGCGGAGCCAGCAGCAGGAGTGACACCATCGCCTCGCCCGCAGCGTCAGGGACGACCTCTCCGGGCAGCCCCGCCGCCCGCCCCTCTCCCACACCACCACGCGTCGTCACCACAGTCACGCGTACTGAGATCGTGGCCCGTTACGGCCACGCCGTCCCACGAAGCTGGGGCTTCGACGCACCCGGAGTCGTTCGCACCCTGCCCTCGCCAGGCAGGCGGCAGATCGCGTTGACCTTCGACGCCTGCGGCGGCCCCGGCGGCAGCGGTTACGACCGCGCCCTCATCGACTTCCTGCGCAGACGGGAAATACCGGCGACGCTTTTTCTCAACTCCCGTTGGATCGACGCCAATCCGGCCGTCTTCCGGAGGCTGGCCGGCGAGCCGCTGTTCGAGATCGCCAACCACGGCACCCGCCACCTCCCCCTGTCGGTCACCGGCCGCTCCGCCTACGGCATCCCCGGTACCCACAGCGCCGCCGAGGTGTACGACGAGGTCAACGGCAACCGAGTCAAACTCAGCCACCTGCTGGGCACGCCACCGCGTTTCTTCCGCCCTGGCACCGCCTACTGCGACGACGTGGCCTCCAGGGTCGTCGCGTCGCTGGGCGAACGGTGCGTCAGCTTTTCCGTCAACGGCGACGGCGGTGCCACGTTCACTCCCGAGCAAGTCCGTACGACGGTGTCCTCCGCGCCCGCCGGCTCCATCGTCATCTGCCACATGAACCATCCCGAGGGCGGCACCGCCCACGGGATCATGGCCGCCGTCCCCCGACTACTGTCCACCGGCCACACCTTCGTCCGCCTCTCGGACGCGCGCTGAACGGAGCGCCGAGCCGTCCGACGATCAGCCGCCGAGCTGCATTGGGCCGATGACAGCATCCCGAACTGGTTGAAGGCTCTCGTCACCGGGGCCCTGCTGGGCTTTTCGGCCTGGCTCGTCACCGCGTCCGCGCGGGCGTCGACGGTGGCTGACCACAGAGGGCTTGGGTACGCGGCTTCGTCGGGGCGCGGCGCCTCGCCTCGCCTACGGGCCCGGCGGCAGACGGGTGCAGTGGATGTACGTGGACGACGCGCGGGTGCATCTGGACAGCGAGGTCGCGTTTCTGCGTGACACACGGCACGCGCTGCGAGGAAGCGGCTGGGAGCCTGCGGCGGGGCTGGCCGACCGGATCCGACGTGGCGAGGCTCGCCGCCTGGCGTTGCTGGCCGGTCTGGCGTCGGCTGCCATCTGCATCTTCCTGCTGGCCGTGGGACTGATCGTGCAAACCTGCCCGGCGGTTTAAGAACAGTACTCTCCCCGTTGTTCCTCTTCGGCATGATCATGCCGTCCCTCTTCGTCGTCGCAGCGTTCGCCCGTCGAGAGCGGCTCGGCACGGAAATCGCGTTCAAAGTACATTCAGCGGGCGAAAGATCAGACTTGGCTTGGTGGGAACCGGCCGAACCTGCACTCAAGGGGGCACTGTGACCTGTCAGGAACCGAGCAGCGGTGAGGCACCAGGACACCGGGAGGAGGCATCGACCGTGCCGGACGCCGTGTGGCAGCGGTTCCTTGAGGACACCGAGGCCGACATCCGTGACACCGCGCCGCGGGAACCGTCCGCCCGGGAGCGGACGCACCTGGCGAGCGGTGAGGCCTGTGCCGCGGAGTCCGTGACACGGCAGCCGACGGCTGACAGGCCTCCCCTCGAGGCCCACCAGGAGGGGTGGCAAGCAGTCGGCGAGGTCTGGCTGCCGCAGGAGCCACGGAGCTCACAGGCGTGGCGCGACATGGACGGCGGAGCCAGGCACCGCCGGGTCGGTCTGATACTCGCCACGGTCGCCGCGGGCGCCGCACTGCTGGGAGCACTGTCGTACCTGCCCCCGAGTGACGACAACGGGGCATACAGACACAGTGACACGACGTCGCAGCAATCGGAGGAGGGTTCCGGCGCCGTGCCCACGGCCGCCGCCGATTCGTCCGTCATGGGCTCTCCCTCTTCACCCAGGTGACAGGCCGTCATGACGTCGCTGTGGTGCTGACGGCTTCGCGGTCGGCACGTCAGACGGTGTCTGAAGAGCGCTGGAGAGCGGGCCCTCGGCGACGGGCCGCGCCACGTCAGCCGTTCCAGGGCCCAGGGCCCCAGGGGTGAATGAGCAGGTTGCCGGAACCCGGCAATCTGTCGACCCGCTTGACCACGGGTAGTGATCTGTCAAAGACGCATCAAAGGCAGGTAAGGTTCCACCTGGTGTGCCGGGAAGTCTGGTCGGCGAGTAGGGGATCACTCTCTCTTCCGATCGGGGCGTACGGCATGGTGCTTGTGGTGGTCTTCGGAGTCGCGCTCCTGGTGGCGGTACTGCTGTCCGGTCTGGCTGCCCGGACGGTGCTGTCCACCTCTTTTCTCTTCCTCGTCGGTGGCGCCCTGGTCAGTGACGGCTTCCTCGGTCTGATCCACATCACGCCGGACAGTGAGATCGTGGCCGCCACAGCCGACCTGGCGCTGTTCGCCGTGCTGTTCACCGACGGGATGCACGTGTCCCTGCCCAAACTGCGGGCGAACTGGAAGAATCCGGCCCGCGCCCTGGGGCTGGGCATGCCGCTCGCGTTCGTCTTCATGGGGCTGGTCGCGCACTTCCTGGTCGGGCTCGACTGGACGACCGCGTTCCTGGTCGGTGCGGTGCTCGCACCTACCGACCCGGTGTTCGCCTCGGCGATCGTCGGGCGGACCGAGGTCCCGGCCAAACTGCGCCAGCTGCTGAACGTGGAAAGCGGCATCAACGACGGCCTCGCTCTGCCCGTCGTACTCGTACTGATCGCGGCCGCCGGTCCGACGGCCGCGAGCGCGGAAGCCTCACCAGGCAGGATCGTCATCGAGCTGCTGCTCGGTCTTGTCTTCGGCGTCGCACTGCCACTGTTCGTCAGTGTCCTGGTCCGCTTCCGGCTGCTCGGCGCCGAGCCCAAGCTGCAACCGTTGCTGCCGCTGGCCACCGGGATCATGCTTTACGCCGCCTGCCACCTGACCCACGCCAACCCTTATCTGGCGGCTTTCTCCGCTGGAGCGGCTCTCGCCCACGTCTCACCCGAGGCAAAGGTGTCTTTCGAACCTCTCGGCGAGGCGCTGGCGGAACTCGCGAAGTTCGCGGCACTGCTGGTGTTCGGCGCACTGCTGACCCCGAGGTTGTTCGCCGACCTGTCGTTCGGCGGCTACGCGGCCGTGATCCTGGCCATCGTTCTCATCCGCCCGGCCTCACTGCTGCTGTCGCTCTTGGGCACTCGCCTCTCCCGCAAAGAGAAGCTGGTGGCAGCGTGGTTCGGACCGAAGGGGTTCGCCTCGGTGGTCTACGGGCTGCTGGTCCTGCAGGCCGACATCCCGCAGGCACAGGAGGCGTTCACGCTGATCGCGGTCTGCATCGCGTTCTCGATCATCGCCCACAGCTCGACCGACGTCCCGATCGCCCGTGCCTTCGACGTGGAGGATCTGGCCGGCATCCCAGAGCCGGACGAGGACCCCACCGGCCGCCCCATGGAGGTTCGCACCGATGTGCGCACATGAGTCGGACCCCGGGCGGCTGTGTGTCGACCACGGGCAGCATCCTTACGCGATCGCCCCCCTCAGGCGGCCGACGGCACAAGAGGTACTCAGCTGTCACCGCTCCCCTGTTCCGGAGGGAGCTGCTGTCTCGCCCTACCACTTCGGCGCGGTCACCGCCGATGCCCTATCCGAGTACTTCGCCGGAGGATCGTGAACGACTTCCACAGCTGGGCAGCCGTCGTCGTCTTCGTCGGCGCTTACGCCCTGATCATCAGCGAGAAGATCCACCGCGTCGCCGTCGCGCTTGGCGGCGCGGGCCTGATGATGGCGATCAGGGCCACCGACGACAAGTCGGCCTTCTACTCCGAGCACAGCGGCATCGACTGGAACGTCATCTTCCTGCTCATGGGCATGATGATGATCGTCGGCGTTCTCAAGAAGACCGGCATGTTCGAGTACCTGGCCATCTGGTCGGTCAAGCGGGCTCGTGCCAAGCCGTTTCGGGTGATGGTCATGCTCGTCGTGATCACCGCGGTGGCCTCGGCTCTGCTCGACAACGTCACCACAGTCCTGCTGATCGCCCCGGTCACGCTGCTCGTGTGCGAGCGGCTCGCGCTGCCCGCCGCCCCCTTCCTCATCGCTGAGGTCTTCGCCTCGAATGTCGGCGGCACCTCCACACTCGTCGGTGACCCACCCAACATCATCATCGCCAGCCGCGCGGGATTGACGTTCAACGACTTCCTGGTCCATCTGGCCCCGATCGTGGTTGTTCTGGTGCTCGTGCTCCTCGCGCTGTGCCGGGTGCTGTTCCGCAAGGACTTCGTCTATGACGACGACCGCGCCACGGAGATCATGGCGCTGGAGGAGCGGGAGGCCATCAGGGATCCCCGTCTGCTGGTTCAGGGGCTGATCGTGCTGGGACTGGTGGTCGCCGGATTCGTGCTGCATCCCGTGCTCCACTACGAACCGAGTGTCGTCGCTCTCCTCGGTGCCGGACTGCTCATCGCCGTCTCGACGGCGGAGACCGGTGAGGTGCTGCAAGAGGTGGAGTGGCCCACCCTGGCCTTCTTCGCCGGCCTTTTCATCATGATCGGCGGCCTGATCGACACCGGTGTGATCAGTGAGATCTCGCGGCAGTTGGCCGACCTGATCGGCGGAAACGAACTCGGTGGCTCCCTCACCCTGCTCAGCGCCTCCGCCGTGCTTTCCGGCATCGTCGACAACATCCCCTACGTCGCCACCATGGCACCGGTCACCAGCGAACTCGTCCGCGACATGGGTGGCGCGAGTGACCACGTCATGTGGTGGGCCCTTGCCCTCGGCGCGGACCTCGGCGGTAACGCCACCGCCATCGGCGCCAGCGCCAATGTCGTGGTGCTCGGCATCGCCGAACGCAATCGACAGCCCATCTCCTTCTGGCAGTTCACCAAGTACGGTCTGATCGTCACGGCGGTCACCGTTGCGGTGACGATCGCCTACGTATGGCTGCGCTACTTCGCGTTCGCATGACCCGTCGAGACCGGACCAGCAGCCCGATCAGCGCCCCGAAGCGGATATGTCTACCGCCGGCACGGCCCCTGCGATGTCGCACCCTTGTCGAGCACCGCCAGAGAAAGGGTGAACACCCAGGCCGCAGAAGTCGGCCTCCTGAGCACGCACCCGGGGAACTGGGGAACGGGGCGTCCACTGCGCGGACAGCCACTGGGATCGCGCCCTCATGAGGTGGCCTTGGCACAGCGGTGCCCACAGCCGCCGGGCACTCCAGCCGGAAGGAGCCACGGCCGCCGAGCAACACAAGACCAACGAACTCTTCCTCGCTGACCGCAACGGCACCGTGATCGGGCGGTTGCGATTCCGCGTCTGCCGCGACTGCGGTACCGGCCGCATCATCGACGTCTGGGTCCCCGACGAGTGGCAACGCCAAGGACTCGGGCGGGAGGTCGTCCACGCCCTGTTTCTCCGCTTCCCAGGGCTTCAATGGAACACCACGGCACAAACCCTTCCGGGACGGCTGTTCTTCAAGACGATGTCCGAGGAGACGTCGGCGCCGTTACAGCCGGGCCGCCCGCTTTGCCCACATGTGGCGGGACGGTTCACGCGGGCATGGCGGCGAGCCGTCAAGCCGGTCGCCTGGATGTTCCACTGAGGACGCGACCCGATTGCCGGGCTTCGGCGGCAGGGCACATGTGAGGCATGGTCAGACGTCGTCGTCGGGCCACCCCAGGAGCCTCGCGCCGATCACCGCGGTCTGCAGGGCGTAGCGATGGACGGGGTCGGCGGGGTCTGCGCCCGTCAGCTTGTGGACGCGCTCCAGACGATAGGTGAAGGCGCGCACACTCAGGTTGAGACGACGGGCCGCCTCCGCCGCGACGCATCCGGAGTCGAAGAACACGGTCAATGTGTCCACCAGGGGACCCGCCCCTCCGCGCCCGGCCTGCAGCGGACCGAGGGTGCTGCGGACGAGGTCGGCCATGGCTTGCCGGTCCCGGGTCAGAACGGGGTAGACGAGGAGATCTGCGTAACGCAGCACCGGTTCACGGATCTTCAAGCGCCCTGCCAGGTCCAGGGCGTTAAGGGCTTCCCGTAGGAATGGACGACGCCCCCGGCGCCCGGGTGGGGCCGCCCGATGGCGACTTGGCCGCCGTCGGTGACCGCATAAGCCTCCTTGGCGAAGAACGCCAGGACGTCGCCTTGGTCCCCCGGCGCGATACAGATCAGCCGCCCGTCTTTCGTGGTGAGCAGGATGCGTCACTCGCCGAAGCGCCCGATCACAGCGCTCTCCACCTGCCGTGTGGCAGGGTCGGTGTCCTCGACCGGTTTACCGCCCCGCGCGACGGCGACGGCATGGGCACGAGACAGGAGCAATCCGAAACGTTCCGCACGCTCCGCCAGATAGCCCAGGTCGCTGCGGCTGTAGAGCAGGTCGTCGATGAACTCCCGTCGAGCGGCGGCCTCCTGCCGAACGGCGAGGCCCTGCCCCCGTTCATGCCCCTCCGCGAAAGCGTCCGTCGCCTGCGCGACGACGGCGAGTACTCGATCACCTTCCGTGGAAGACAGGCTCGGCCAGATCTCCCGGGCCACGGCGAGCTGCCGCCTGACCAATGCTCGCAGCCCGAAACCCGCCTCGGCAGCCCGCTCGCCCCCAGCCCTCAGGGACTCCAACTCGTCCCGTGTGAGGCGCCGCCCCGTGGCACACGACTCGGCGAGTATCACGCCGTAGCCCGCCAGGTATTCGTCGGGAACCCTCTGCCCTGCCTCACACAGTGTCGACATGTTCCTCGCTCGCGCGGGACAGGCGTGGCACATCTCGGGCCGCGGAAGACGCGGGCACAGACGATGCCGAGGTGTGCCCGGCACCACTGTGACCGTTGATGATCGCAAGGGGCTCCGCGCCGCCGTGCGACGGAGCCTGCGGCACTGCTCCTGCCGCCCCTCACGTGCCTCCGGCCAACCCTGACGGATCCTTAACGCCGCACTTCCGCCCTCTTGACGTAGTGTCGAAACCGGAGTGCCGGGAAGCCTGGTCGGCGAAGTGTCCTGTCCCCAACAAGTCCGTCCTCAAGGACGTCAAGGAAGGTCTTCGCGTGACCCTCTCGAAGTCGGCTGCCACCGCGGCCGCTCCGGCTGTCGTGTCGCACGGCCGCACACCGCGCCGTTCCGTCCTTTTCTTCGCCTTTGCCTTCGCGGTGATCGCCGATCCGGTATCCTCCGTCGCGTACGCGATCGAGGCGGCCCTGCGCGCCCTGCACGGCGACCTGGCCTTGCTGCTGCCCACCATGAGCCTGGTGATCGGACTGGTGGTAGTGGTCACCGCCAACTACTGGCAGCTCGTGCGTCGCTTCCCCAAGGGCGGTGGCGCGGCAGCCGCGGCGGCAAAGGCGTTCGGGGCACGTTGGACGTTCCCGCCCATCGGTGCCCTGGTGGTCGACTTCGTGCTGACCATCGGCATCTCCATCGCGGCCGCAGCCAGCGCGGTCATCGCCCTCTTTCCGGGCCTGGCCGCCTGGCGCATCCCACTGGCCCTGGCGCTGCTGGTGGTAGTGGCCGGACTCACCTGGTTCGGGCACGCCGGGCGGCTGCTGTTCGCCGTCATGACCGTCGCCTTCGTCGTCGTTTCCGTTGCCGTGCTCGTCCTCGGTTTCGCCGCGCCGAACGCCACCGGCCACGCGGCCGCGTCCAGCGCCCCGGCCCACTCCGCGGTCATGGCAGTCGTGCTGGCCTTCCCGGTCGCCATGGCCCTGGCCACCGGCGTCGAGGCCCCCTCCACCGCGATCGCCCAGCTCGGCCAACTCGACGACACCCACCGCCGCCGCTTCGGCCGCGGCACCCTTGCCTTGTTGGTGGTCATCGTCGGCGGCCTCACCCTCGCCCTCACCGCTCTGGCCGTGCAACTGCACATCGGCATCCCCGGCGCAGACTCCACCCAGATCGCCGACATCGCGCACGCCGCCGCCGGACCCGGCTGGTTGTACGGCGCCTTCCAGCTGACCAGCTCGCTGCTGCTGCTCGCCGCCGCCAGCTCCTCCTTCCAAGCCGGCCCCGGCCTGCTCAAGGCCCTGTCCGGCACGCCCGAGAAGCCCGGGGTGCTGCCGCCGGTCCTCGGCCGGACCAACCACCACCACACCCCCTACTGGTCCGTCCTCGTCTATCTCGCCGCCGCCGCGCTCATCATCGTCGCGGCAGCCGGCCAGGAACAGGAACTCGTCCTGTTCTACGCGGTCGCGGTCTTCGTCAGCTTCCTGGTCGGCCTGCTCGCCATGACCCGCTTCGCACTCAGCGAAGGCAAGCGCGCGCTGGCCTGGGTGAACGGCGTCGCCGCGGCAGCCGTGGCCTTCACGCTCGCGGTGAACCTGCTGCGCGGCTGGCCGGTGCTGTCCATGGTGGCCACTCTTCTGATCGCGGCCGGCCTGTACGTCCGCTGGAACCGTGCGGGCCGCCCCAGCGGCATCGAGGACATCGAGGCCCAGGCAGAAGCGGACTGACCGACGGCGGCGACAAGTCGCCCTCCCTGTCGCTCACTCCGTACGAACGCTCCTCCCTGCCTTTCGGGGCGGGGAGCAGCTCCGCCCCGCTCGCTTGTCCGGAACACGGCACCAAGAAAGCGTAAAGACTGCCGGAAGCAGGCAATGTCAACGGCGGGCCGCCCGTGTGAGCATGCGATCACCGATGGAGAACTTCGAGGAAGGCGGTGAGCGCGGATGGCTTGGTTGCTCGGCATCGGCATCGCGGGGGTCGTACTGCTCGTGCTGTCTCTCGTTCTCGACGGTCTGCTCGAGGGGCTCTTCGAAGGCGTCGGAGTGCTGGACGGACTGTTCGACGGGCTGCTGTCCCTTCCGGTGATCGCGGGTTTCGTCTCCATGCTCGGCTTCGCCGGTGTGATCGCCATGGGCACCACGGGAACAGGGGTGGTGGGGGCCACTGCGGTCGGTGTGCCCGCCGGTGTCGCCACCGGGTGGCTCACCTACCGCTTCGGTCGAGCGCTGATGAGTGACCGATCCGGTGCCGCTCCGCGCGACGATGATCTGATCGGGGCACCGGGTTCCGTCGTCACGGCCATCCCGACCGGCGGCTACGGCGAGGTGCTGGTGCGCCTGGCCGGTCAACCCGTGAAGTTCGCAGCCAGGAGTCACGTTCGGCTGGCCAGGGGCACCGAGGTGTGGGTGGAACAGGTCCTGTCACACAGTGCGGTGTCGGTACGTCCCGTCGAACGCTGAGCGGCCGAGCCGTTCTCCGACCGGCCTTTTCAGCCGCGTCCCTCCGATCTCCGCATCACTTTCATCGATCCGCCGTCCCGAGGGAGGGCTGAGGGGAAAGATCATGAGTTCAGTCGTCATCGCCACAGTGGGAATCCTCGTGCTTCTCGTACTGCTGGCGCTCGTCGTCATCACCCGCTACAAGGTCGCCGGTCCGAGCGAGGCCTTCATCGTCACCGGGCGGCGGGGCAAGAAGGCCACCGACCCGGAGACAGGCCGGATCTTCACCGACAACAGCGGGCAGAAGGTCGTGGTCGGCGGTGGCGTGTTCGTCGTGCCGTTCGTGCAGCAGAAGTTCACCCTCGACCTGTCCTCCCGGCACATCCCCGTCGCTGTGCGCGGGGCGGTCACCCTGCGCGGGGTCAAGGCACACCTCGAAGGCGTCGCGATCGTCAAGGTCGGCGGCACCGAGGACTCGATCCGCGCCGCCGCGCAGCGGTTCTTGATGCAGCAGGACGGCATCGTCGGCTTCACTCAGGAGGTGCTCTCCGGCGCACTGCGAGCGATCGTGGGCCGGATGTCGGTGGAGGACATCATCCGCGACCGAGCGGCGTTCGCCGGGCAGGTCGCCGAGGAGGCGGAGGCCAGCCTTTCCGGGCAGGGCCTGGTCCTGGACGCCTTTCAGATCCAGGACATCACCACTGAAGGGTCCTACCTCGAAGACCTCGGCCGCCCCGAGGCGGCCCGCGCCAAGCAGGAGGCCGACATCGCCGAGGCCGTCGCCCGACGGGCCGCCGAACAGGCCAGGCTCAAGGCCGAAGAGGAGATCGCCGTCGCGCAGCGGACGTTCGCACTGAAGCAGGCGGAGATCAAGGCCGAGACCGACGAAGCCGCGGCCCGCGCGGCGGCGGCTGGTCCGCTCGCCGAGGCTGCTCGGCAGCAAGAGGTGCTCAGCGAGCAGGAGAAGGTCGCCGAACGGCAGGCCGCGCTGACCGACCGGCAGCTCGACACCCAGGTCCGCAAGCCCGCCGACGCCGCCCGCTACCAGGCCGAGCAGGAAGCGGAAGCCCGCAGGATCGCCCTGGTCAAGCAGGCCGAGGCAGACGCACAGCGTGCCCGGCTGACCGGTGAGGGCGAAAAGGCCCAGCGCGCCGCACTCGCCGCGGCCGTACGCATCGAGGGCGAGGCCGAGGCCGCTGCGATCGGGGCCAAGGGCGCCGCCGAGGCCGAGGCGATGCAGAAGAAGGCCGACGCCTTCGCCCAGTACGGAGACGCGGCTGTGTTGCAGATGCTCGTCGAGGTGCTGCCCCAGGTCGTCGCCAAGGCTTCCGAGCCGCTCAGCGCGGTGGACAAGATGACCATCATCTCCACGGACGGCGCCTCACAGCTCTCCCGAACGGTGGCCGACAACGTCGCCCAGGGTGTCGAGTTGCTCTCCTCGACCACAGGAGTCGATCTCGCCGAACTCCTGAAAGGCATGACCAGGCGGGCCGGTGCCTCGCAGCCCACGACCGCGGCGCCCGCCGAGGCCAACGGGAAGGTCGAGATCACCGGTTGACCGGCCAGGCTGTCCGAGCGGGCCCGGGTGGTTGAAGAACCTCCCGGGCTCGGTGACGGAACCGGCTGTTCTCCGTGACCTGGCCGGTGGTAAGGGAGTCCTTGCCGCTCACACGGCGGCTATTCGAGAAGGGGAGCGTGAGACGTGTTCCCGTGGGTCTGGCTGATCACTTGGTCCGTCTTCGTAGTGCCTTTGGCAGTCGCCTCCTTGCGAGGCTGGGCGCCCCGGCGCGTCCGCAGCCATACGAGCCCATGGGGAATACGTGTCCGGGGCGTCGCGATGCTCGTCATATGGGTCGGCGGTCTGCTGCCGCTGCTGAGGTGGAGCGGCTTGCTCGGCCGGGAAGCAGCGTTCTTCCTCACCATCGTGCAGGCCGGCTCGTTCATGCTGGCGGCCGGACTCATCAGCGGCTCACAGCTGAATGAGTTCTTCAGACGACGCGCCATGCATCCGCTGTCGGCGGACGAGGGGCGCGGTAGCGGTCGACCGTCCCGGTGAGGGCGATTGGGCGCAGTCGCGTAAGTTTCGCGTCGATGACCTGGCTTGCGTTCGGGATGCGTACGACGCTGGGTACAGAGACTTTCCTGCGGAGGAGGAGCCTGCCGTGCGCGCTCGTGACCTGGCGGTCGAATACCAGACGGTGAGCGTCGACAGCGACGCCCTGGACGCGGCGCGACTGATGGCCGAGCACAAGTTGCCGGGTCTTCTGGTCCTGGACGGGCGAGGCGAGCCGACAGCGATCCTGCCGGCCTCCCAAATGGTCAAGGCGCTGGTGCCCGCGTACGTCATCGAGGATCCGACCCTTGCGGCTGTCGTCGACGAAAAACACGCCGATCGGCTCTGCCAGGCGCTGGCGGGCCGCAAGGTGGGTGATTGTCTCTCCGGCAAGGCGGCCCCACCTCCGATCGCCAACCCGGACGACACCGCGCTGGAAGTCGCCGCGCTGATGGCACAGGTGCGCAGCCCGCTGGTGGCTGTGGCCGAGCGCGCCAAGGACGGAACGCACCTGGTCGGGGTGATCACCGCCTCACATCTTCTGCATCAACTCCTCGAGGCCTCAGGTTCGTTGGGCACCAACTGACCGAACTCGGAGCGTGTCGGCGGCACCTTCGACCACGCTGCCCGTGGAACGCAGATCGGGGCGGCATGTATCGCTCGCCGTGCTCCGGTGCCCGGCCTCCACGTCATACGCCGGCCCGCGTCCTCAGCTTCCGGTGAGCAGGTGACGGACGACGTATCCGGCAGAGTCCACGCCGGAACTGCCGCCTTCGACGAGGGCGGCGACAGCGACACGGGAGTTGTACGCCGTCAGCCAGCCGTTGGTGTGGTCGCCCTCCTCCGCCGTGCCGGTCTTGGCGCCGACGCCCGCCAGACCGCCGAGCCGCGGGGCGGCGGTGCCGCTGGTGGCCACAGAGCGCATCATCGACTGCAGGTAGCCGGCCGTGCGGGTGGAGATGGGCGTGGGCGCGGTGTGCTGATGCTGCCCGGGCAGGATGATTGGTTGCTCGAAACCGACGTTGCGGACGGTGGCCGCCACGGAGGCCATGAACAGGGGTGTGGCCGTGACCCTGCCCTGCCCGATGAACTGCGCCGCCTGGTCGCCGCCTTGCGCGTCCACCGGGATGCTCGGGTCGGTGGTGGCGACGCCGCCTCCGATGGACCAGTTGCCCATGCCGAACACGTTGACAGCCTCGTCGTGCAGTGCGGAGGCGTTTCCGTCGTGCACCAGGTAGTGGAAGCCGTCCTTGATGAAAGCGGTGTTGCAGGACACCGTGAAGGCCTGGGCGACCGTGGAGGCCGCGTTGGGCCGGACGCCCGAATCGTTGTGGAACAGCTGGCTGTTGGCCATCAGCGAGTCCGTGCAGGGAGCGGGGCTGTTCGGAGTGAGACCGACCCGGTCGAAGAGCGCCGCCGATGTGATGATCTTCATGGTGGAGCCCGGGGACTTGATGCCGTTGACAGCGATGTCACCGTCCGCGCCACTGTGAGCGAGCGCGAGGATATGCCCGGTCCTCCAGTCGAGCGCCACCGTCCCTGCGGGCTTGCTCTGCAAGTGGGTGTCGATCACCGCATTCTCGGCCACGGCCTGAAGATGCGCGTCGATGGTCGTTTTGATCACGGGCGGCTTGCCCTTGGTGAAGACCTTCAACACCTTGACGCCGGCGCCGTCCGCATCCACGGCAGCCACCCCGGTGCCGGTACTGCCGCCGACGGGGGTGCCGTTCTTGCGGATTGTCGCCGCGATGTCGTGAAGAGAGGAGAAGGTGGCCAGGTCCGTCTTGCCGTCGCTCGCCACGACCTTGGCGGTGCTCGCACCATCGGGAAGCTTGCCGGCGGTGAGCGACTGGTCGTCGGTCAGACCCGGGTAGAGCACCGACTTGTTCCAGTGCACTGCGAGCCGGCCGTTCGTGCTCTGCCGTACTGCCACTGCGCTCGGATACGTCCAAGTGCCACCGGCGACACGGGCAGTAACGTTGAAAGCGATCTTGGTCGCGCCTGCCGTGACCGTCGAGGGACCTGCGGACGTGAGCCCTGTGAACGCGATCGACTTGAGATGCAGATCGTCTCGGTATCCCCGCAGCGCCGTCGCGGCCGTGCCTGATGAGTCGGTGTCGTTCGCCGCCTTGTCGAAATGCTGCGTGGACCAGCTCTCAAGGAAGGCGCGGGCAAGCTTGACAGCCTTCGTGTCCGACGGCGGCTGGCTGGACACCGCCGCAGGATCGAAACTCTGCGCCGCCTCGGGATCACCGTTCCCCGTCGTCCCTGAGGACATCGCCTGCACCACGTTGTAAGCGCCGATCCCCCGAGGACGAGCAGCGCTGTACTCGTACCGGCTATGCCGATCTTCACAGCTCTCTTCATGCTGTGAAGCGTATGTTTCTTTGCACTGTGCAGGTATCCAAGACGGGAGATCGTTACCAGACCGTCGGTTCCGATCACCACACGTGTTCGCCATGCGACCACGACTGGACAGGAACGCTTCGCCGACCCGTGCACCGGTGAGGCGCCGAAGCCGGCGAAGCGTTCGACCAGCGAACGGGTCAGGCGCGAGCGCGCGCCATGGCCGTAGTCGCCAGTCCCAGGATCACAGCGACGGCTCCCGTGATGGTGTTGCTGACGATGGTGCCCGTCGTCGCCGAGGCGTTCTGCACCACCCAGGGTGCGACGATCGCCCAGGCACCGATGCCGGCCGCCGCCCAGCCCATGCCGAAGGTCCGCTCGAAGACCGAGCCGAAGCCGAGGGCCAGGACTGCCAGAGCGATACCGGTGACGAGGTTGCTCACGGCCAGCGGGTTGCCGCCGAACCCGATCACCCACGGGGAGATGGCCAGGTACAGACCGGTGAGCAGGGTGAGGCCCTCCGTCGCCTGCGCGGACGGCTTCGCCGAGTCTCGGCGGCCCGAATCCGCATCGCCTGGATGTCGGGATGTTCCTCGATGCGGGAGTGCACGGCCATGTCGGCCGCCTCCTTTCTGCACTCTCACTTTCTCCTTGCCCCCTACGTATCCTCACGAGGGCAAGGCTTGCACTCCAGGCCGATCAGGCACGCAATCCCCTGTCGATGGACGAAGAGCGCACTCCCGGGCAGGGCGGCTCGCTCGGGACCAGGCTCGGCACAGAGGATCCCCGACTGGAACAGATCACCGAACTGCTGGCCCTGAGCGCCTGCTTGCCGAAGCGGCCGGATGGGGAGCGCAACATCAACAAGCTGTACTTCTTTGACTGCCTGACACAACGGCAGGTGGCGGACGCCATCGGTGTCTCACGGATGCACGTCTCGCGGCTGCTCAACCGTTCATGCACTTTCCTGCGCCACCGTCTCCTGTCCGACTGAGCCGGCCGTCACTTGGCCCCGTCGGTCCACCTCTGGGGCGGTCCGCCGCCGTTGCCGATAGACCGCCTCGCTCACAGGCCGGTCGCCCCGGGCTGGCGCCGCCTGGTATATGGTCTTCCGGGCGTTTCCCGACCGCCGTCGCCCCTCAACGCCTATCTGCATAGCGCTGTCGAACCGGACGTCGCCTGATCGCTCGCGGATCCCGCGACCATCACTGGGCAGTCGGCCATCACGTCGGCGTGGCGGCAGGCAGGCGAGACTCGCAGGCACGTGCCTCCAGACGTATTTCGTCGCCCTGACCGCGAACCCGACGCCGATGACGGCTGGGTACTCGGCCGACCGGTAGGAGAGGGCGGCGGATCAGCAGGGACGACCTTGACGCCGAGGCCTGTGCAGAGTGCAAAGGTTCTGAGCACACCGCGGTCCGGGTTCGTACATACTCCTGATCCACCCAGCCCCCGGACCAGAGGACGATACGTGGCACGACGACAGGCGGGCGGAAGCAGGCACGTGGTCGGCGCTGCGTTGGCGGTGGTCGTCGCGCTTGGCTGGCTGCTGCTCGCGGGCGCCCCCTCGGCCTCCGCACACGCGGTCCTGACCGACAGTGCCCCCGGCGACGGCAGTGTGGTGCGCAAGCCACCGAAGCAGGTCACCGCGACGTTCGACGAATCCATCGCGCTGGTCGAGGATTCGATGCGGGTACTGGACCCAGACGGCCGTCCGGTGGCTGCGGGCGACCCCCACCACGCAGGTGGTGAGAGCAACACCGCTCAGGTAGCTCTGGACCGAGGTTTGGGCCAGGGCACCTACACCGTCTCCTGGCGTGTGGTGTCGGCGGACAGCCACGCCGTGTCCGGCGCGTTCACCTTCTCGATCGGCGCGCCGTCGGCGACCCGCGCGTCGGCCTCCCCCGCGCCGGCTGTGGATGCGGGCGTCAACACGTTGTACGGCATCGCACGGTTCGTCGCCTACGCCGCAGTGGCCCTGCTGATCGGCATCGCCTTGTTCGTCCTCAGTTGCTGGCCCACGGTGACGGCCGTGAAGGTCGCCCGTCGGCCGTTCGCCGTCGCATGGTGGAGCCTGACGGTGGACACCCTCACGCTGCTTCTCCTGCGCGGGCCCTACGACAGCGGCGGCGGCCTGACCGACGCCCTGGACCCGGAGTTGTGGCGACGCACGATGGACAGCCGCCCAGGAATCGCCCTGCTGGCCCGGCTGTTGCTGCTGCTGGCGGCGGCCGTCCTGCTGCGCCTGCACCCATCCGAGGCGAAGCCCGCGCGACGATCCCTCGTCGTGGGCTGCCTTCTCTGTCTCATGCTCGCCACCACCTGGACCGCGGCAGAGCACGCCGCAGCCGGCATCCAGGTGCCCTTGGCTCTGGCCTCCTCGATACTGCACCTACTGGCCGTGGCGGCATGGTGGGGCGGTCTGTCCACCTTGCTGTTCGCGCTCTACCGCGCACCGGCCGAAAATCCGCTGCCGGCCGTCGCCGTCGCACGCTTCTCCCGCCTGGCTCTGCTCTCGGTGGCCGTCCTCGCTGTCACGGGCATCTACCAGTCCTGGCGCGGGCTGGGCACGTGGGAAGCGTTCTCCACCCCCTACGGCAGGATCCTCGCGTTCAAGATCTGGGCCGTACTGCTGATGCTGCTAGCGGCGTCCTACTCGAGACGCTGGACCGCCCAGGTGCGACAGGTGCCGGCCGAGGAAAGGAACTTGGTCGCCGCGGGAGTGGGAGACGGGGCCGCCCCCGACCACTTCCCCGTCCCGAGGCTGCCCGACGGCGACGGCCCGACGGTGTTGGAGGCGTCCCGACTCAGACTGCGCCGATCCGTGCTGGCAGAAGCGGCGGTCGGTGTGGTGGTCCTCGTTCTCACAACCGTGCTGACCGGCACCCAGACCGGCCGGGCAGCCGCCGAGAGCGCCGCCCCGGTGAGCCGGGTGCCCGGGCAGCCCGACATCTCGCTGACTCTGATTCCGTACGACACCGGCAAGAACACCCTCTCCGGGCGCGGCAAGGTTCAAGTCTCCCTCTCGCCGGGCCGAACCGGCCGGAACGTGGTGGAGGCTTTGGTCTACGGCGCCGACGACAGCCCCGTGACCATTCCCGAACTGCGGCTGTCCTTCACCGACGAGAGCCGGGAAATCGGTCCGTTGGATGCCGGACTCGTCGACGAGCGCGGCTACTGGGGCAGCGACACCCTCAACCTCCCCGTCTCCGGCACTTGGACGATGAAGGCCACCGTCCGCGTCTCCGAGATCGACCAGGTCACCGTGGAGAAGACCGTGACGATCGCACGGTGAAGCGTGGGAATGACGCCGGTGGCGCCCGGCGCCGCGTCTGCCTTCGGCGAGATGGGGCTTCCACGGTCCGGGAGTGGCAGACACGCTTCCCGACGTCTCGCACCGATTGCGGGACCGCGGCCAGGACACGGGCCGGAAGCATGCCCCGAAAGCGACCTTGGCATACTGCAAAGATGGAAGGCACCCGCACGCGAACGTTTCTTGCAATCACCTCGTCCTTCACACTGGCCGCACTGGCGGCAGGCTGCGGGAGCGGCGCGCCCTCACAGGAGAGGGCCTCCGCATCCGCTACCGGCAGGGCCGTGGTCGGCTCAGTCCATCTGGAGGTGGCCGACGTCGACTTGACGATCAGGGACGCCGTCGCACACCTCGATCGCTCCGGTGACGGCTGCCTGAGCATGACCATCCGCAACGACGACGGCGTCCCCGAGCACCTGGCCATGGTCGCCACTCCCGGCGGCGGGCGGGCCGACCTGGCCGGCGCCGAGTCGGCCGAGGGCAGCGGCTCACTCTCCACCGCCGGGATCCTGCTCGAGGATGGCACCACCGTCGCCTTCCGCTCCCCGAAGGGCGGCAGCGGACCCCGGGTCCTGCTCCGCCACGTGCGCGGCGTCACCGCCGGGCGCACGCTGCCGCTGACCCTGCAGTTCGGCGTGGCCGGACTGGTCCGCCTCCAGGCGCGCGTCACCTCATAGGGAACACGATGGCCGAGGGTGAAGCGCACGACTGGTCGTCGAATGGAGCACCGGGCATGCCGCATGCCGGTGGCGCCACGACCGCCACGGCGGTCGGATGAAGGCCCCTTGGGGCGCCGGTACGCGGCCGGTGGAGCCGGTGAGACATTGTGATACGGCATCGGTCACACGGAGGCGCGACGCATGGCAGACCGCAGCAGCGGCTGGGGCGGGCTGTCGGCGGATTCAGGAATCGGCGCAGACGAACGGTGACCGCCCGGATCGAGCGGGTGGCGATCTTGCCCTCTCGCCTCGGTACCCCTACCCGACAAGCCGGGTGACGCGCGCTCATCACGCCGCGGAGGGGTGTCCGGCACAGGCGCCTTCGTGATTCAGGCGGGTACTGCGGCGAGCCGACGCAGCGACGGCCGCTGTCTGCCGACGAGCGTGGTGCCCGCGATACGGCTTGCCCCAGGCAGACCGGCGAACCGCAGGGCCGTCCGACGCAGTTGCAGTCGCCGCGGCGACGCAGGCACGAACCAGCGGGCCATCCGACGGGCGGCATGCTGCCTGGCGACGATGACGGGCCGCCACAGGCGTTCATATCCCGACAGCGCGTCCTCGATACGCCGGGCACCGGCGAGTTGGTCCGCCAGGACATAGGCTCCGGCAACGGCCAGGGAGGCGCCCTGCCCGGCCACCGGGGACACGGCGTGACAGGCGTCCCCCACCAGGACCACGCGCCCGCGACTCCAGGAACGCACTTCGGTCTGGGCCACCTGGTCGTAGTAGATCTGCGAGGAGGACGGACAACCTGACAGGGCGCGGGGCACGTGCCAGCCGAGTGCACCGTACTCGTGACGCAGGGCGGCTCGTGCGTCCTCAGGGCGGCGGGGATCGTCACTGCGGTGGACGGCGAGGGCGGCGACCTTGCCGTCTCGCAGGGCATACAGACCCATCTGGCGGTCGACGGAGTCGGTGAGACAGAAGCGATGACCGAGCTCCCTGTGCACCTCGGGGTCGTCGAAGGTGAACGCGGCCGTGTGGTAGCCGAGATAGCGCACGTACCGTCGCTCCTCGCCGAAGACCATGGCCCGCACGGTGGAGTGCAGACCATCGGCACCGACGAGCAGATCGGCGTCAAGGGTGGTGCCGTCGGTGAGCGTAACGCGGACACCGTACGGACTCGGGTCGATGCGAACCGGGCCGACCCCGAAGCGCAGGCCGACAGCGAGGGAGAGACGTTCTCGCAGAGCGAGCTCGAGGTCGGGCCGCATGATGCTCAGCAACCGTCCGTTCAGGGACCGCGCGAGACGGCCGTACTCCAGACGGGCGTGGCAGTGGCCGCGGTCGTCGAGAAACTCCGCCTCGGAGACCGGGTAGGCGAGCTCCTCCAACCAGGGCAGCACTCCCATGGCCTCAGCCGCGTCATAGCCGGGTCCGAAGAAGTCGGTCATGTAGCCCTCGGTGCGGGGGCCCGGCGCTTTCTCCAGGACCACGACGTCCCAGCCGAGGACGTTGTGCAGACGGCCGGCCAATACCAGCCCTGCGACGCCGGCCCCGCAGATCACTGCTCTCATCGGTGTGCCACATCCCTTTCGCTGCCTGGCGTTCCTCCCAGACCACACTTTTGCATTATGCAAAACATATGTGCAAGGGGGCGCGCCTCTCAGCCGCGGTGCTGCGGCGATCGCGATGAACGTGACGACGCCCCGATTACTTCCAGGTGGTCCTGGCGCCGATGAGCCGGAAGGTCGAGCCGGCGAGGTGGGTCTGGTTGAAGCATCCGCGGCATTCGCGTACGAACGTGTGAGACGGTCCGCACGGGGCCCTTCGATGTCAGCCGCTCGCCGCGCCCGGACGGCACCTCGTTCCGTTTCCTTCGCCCCACACGCCCTCGACGCGGTCACCGAACCGTCTTCCGTCGCGGACAGCGGCGAGGCCGAGCCTCGCGCCCTGCAAGGCGACCTCAGGGCTGCCGGGCGCTTCGGCCCGGAGGCACCCCCAGGTACCGCAGCCGGAGCCGGGCCGGACCGCTCCCGCTGCCGGTCGGCCGTGGCCCATCCCCGCGACGGCCCTGATCGCCATGGCCACTTCGCCGGGACGGACGGGCACGCCGGTCCACGCTGTCGCCGGCGTCGTCGTGGGCTTCCTGATCGAACCGCTCGCCGCGACCGGATCCGCCCGACCGCAGCTGAGGAAACACCTGTCCCGCCTGAACGTCCTGGTCACGGCAATCGCCGCTTCACCCCCCGGTGCCCCATCGGCCGATGCCCTCCTTGCCGGCGACTCATGGTCGTGTCCCGAGGGAGGAAAGGCGCGCCCTGTACGGGCCGGGCAGCCCGCGGGCAACGGGGACACCGAGGCGGGCGAGCCCCGCTCACTGCATCAGTCTTCGTCGTCCGCGCGGACGACGAGCACGGGACAGACGGCATGGTGCACGCAGTGGTGACTGACGGAACCGAGGAGCATGCCCGTAAAGGCACCGTGACCGTGGCTGCCGACCACCAGGAGGTCGGCAGCCCTGGCCGCCTCGGTCAGCACCGCGGCCGGATGGCCCTCAACGACCTCGAGGTCAGCGGGGATCTCAGGGTGTTCGCCCAGCGTCTCCTCGACCGTGCGCGCCAGGCTTTCACGAGCCTGTTTCTCGAAGTCGCCGCCCGAATAGTCCGCCGGCATACCGTAGGTGGCCGGAAGCCGCCACGCCTGGACGATGCGCAGTGCAGCGCCGGTCAGCCCGGCCTGGCGAGCGGCCCAGCGCAACGCCGCTCGGCTCGCATCGGATCCGTCGACCCCCACCACGATCACAGGCCGAGACGTCAGATTGCTCACGTTCCACCTCCATGTCCTCTCCGCCCGTCAACGCTGCCGCAGGCGTTCCACCTGCAGCATGGGCCCTTCGGCCCCGGGAGAGGATGCAAGGTCCCGATTAGCCACACCCTTGACTCGTTTTGCATAATGCAAATATGGATGTCGAAGCACGGAGTGCTCGCGGGACCGCGACGGATGGAAAGCATGTGACCAGCACAGCCATGAGTCGCCTCGCCCCCGCCCCGGCGCCGGGGGGTCTGCGCGCCGCACCCTGGGCTCTGATGGCGCTGGCCGTCACCGTCGGCGCGGGGGCGGGGGTCGGCTCGATCGTCTTCCGCTGGTGCATCAAGACCTTCACCCACCTGCTCTCCGGCCATGCCGACTACGCCGCTTCCCCCGGCGCCGGCAATCCGCACCTGCCCTGGCTGGGCCGGTACTTCGTGGTGCTCGCCCCCGTCGTCGGCGGCCTGTTGTACGGCCCCCTGGTGAACCGGTTCGCCAGGGAGGCCCGCGGGCACGGGGTGCCGGAGGTGATGCTCGCCGTCGCCCAGCGCGGCGGGCGGATCAGCCCCAAGGTCGCCGTGGTCAAGACGCTGGCCTCCGCCCTGTGCATCGGCTCGGGCGGCTCGGTGGGCCGCGAGGGCCCGATCGTGCAGATCGGCTCGGCGCTGGGCTCCACGCTCGGCCGGGTCACGAAGGTGACCGAGGGCAGGATGAAGCTGCTGGTCGCCTGCGGCGCGGCGGGCGGCATCGCGGCCACGTTCAACGCCCCCCTGGCCGGCGTCTTCTTCGCCATGGAACTCATCCTGAGCACCTTCAGCGCCGAGGCCTTCGGCGCCACCGTGCTCGCCAGCGTCACCGCGAGTGTCATCGGACGCGCCGCCTTCGGCGACAGCGCCTTCCTGAACCTGCCCGACTTCCATGTCGACCATCTCTCCCAGTACGCCCTGTTCGCGGCGCTCGGCGTCGGAGCCGCGGTCGTCGGGGTCGGCTTCTCCCGCTTCCTGTACCTGATCGAGGACGCCTGCGACGTCGCCTGGCGCGGCCCGGAGTGGCTGCGCCCGGCGGTCGGCGGCCTGCTCCTGGGACTGGTGCTGCTGGCCCTGCCGCAGATGTACGGCGTGGGCTACCCCGTCCTGCAGAAGGCGACCGAGGGCCACTACGCGGTCGGCTTCCTGATCCTGCTGCTGCTCGGCAAGATGCTGGCGACCAGCCTCACCATCGGCATCGGCGGCTCGGGCGGGGTGTTCGCGCCCAGCCTGTTCATCGGCGCGATGCTGGGCTCGGCCTACGGCATCGGCGTCCACCACCTGCTTCCCCACTCCGCCGGCGCGGTGGGCGCCTACGCCCTGGTCGGCATGGGCGCCGTCTTCGCCGGCGCGGCACGCGCGCCGATCACGGCCGTGGTCATCCTCTTCGAGCTCACCGGCGAGTACTCGATCATCCTTCCGCTGATGCTCGCCATCGTCCTGGCCACCGCCACCAGCCGTCTGCTGACCCGCGACACCATCTACACCCTCAAACTGCGCCGCCGCGGCATCGACCTCGAAGGCCCCGCTCCCGGCGCCCCGATCGGCTCCCAGCACGTCGGCGCCGTCATGGAACCGCTGCCCTCGCCCCTGCCCTCGTCCACGCCCCTGGCGGACTCCGCCGATCTGCTGAGCCTGTCGGGCCACGGAGCACTGCCGGTGGTCGACGACAGGGGCGCGTATGTCGGTGTCGTCACCGCGCAGACAGTCGCCGAGGCCCTGGCGGAACAGCCCGAGGCGGCACCGACCCGGGTCGGGCAGCTGGCCGAATCCCCGTCTCCGATCACCGTCGGCCAGCCCCTGGCCCAAGCCCTGCACACCCTGCTGTCCGCCGCCGGCACCGGCCTGCCCGTCCTCGACGACGCACACGGCACGCCCGTCGGATGGCTCAGCCACCAAAGCGCCCTCCGCGCGGTCCACAGGACCGTTTGAGGATGCTGGCAGCCTCATGCGGAGCGGTCGGCATCCACCACTGCGAACACTTTTGCACTATGCAATAAGGGGTAGGGGGAGGGCGTCATCCGAACAACACCAGGGAGGCGGACCATGCACTCGCAGCACATCCAGCGCTCGTACTCGTTCGCATGCCTCGAATGCGGGCACGGCTGGGAGGACACCTACGACATCGACCTCACATCGGACGAACACCACCGCATCATGGCCGTCTATCACCTCGGCGGCGTGTCGGTGCCCTCACCCCTGCAGTCCCCGCGCTGCCCGGCCTGCGAGAGCCGCAAGATCCGCATCATGCGGCCTGGCCGGGTCTCGACTGCGCAGCGGTACGAGTGACGGCCCGCTCGGCACAACGGTCGACGTTTGCGAGGCAAAGTCCCCACCACCCTCGAAAGCCGGGTTCCCCACGTGACCGGTCCTGCCATACGGCCGGCGCCGGATGGACCTGACCCTCGACGTCCCGCGCCCCGCGGCCACCGCCCGCCCCTGTGGCGTCGACCGACCGGGCCGGGGGCAGGCAGGGCTTGCACGACGTGGCTCGCCTGCTCCCGGCGGGGCCTGCCGATCCGGGAACGGCGACGCACCGTACGTTCTGACGCACGTGGACAGCCCCGCCTTGATACCGCAACCGACCATCCCCAGGCCATCCGCTGTCGCTTCGAGGCATCTCATCCGGGCCGGCAAGCGGCTCGCCCGTGAGTGGAAGTGGAGTCGCTCGTCGGACCGGGCCAGGCAGGGCAGCCGGGCGCACGGAGGTGCGGGCCACTCGTCCGGCCGCTCTCGCCACCGATCGGGAGGAGCCCGGTCCGGGGAGCGATGGCCGCTCTGCCCCGCATCTTGCAGCTATATGGCATAGTGCAACCTTTACCTGCGACAAAGGATTTCTTTTCCCGCGGATCCGTATTCCACGGCGTCCACACCGTCGGCACCTGGAGCACCATGCCCATCTCACGCAGCAGCATCGGAACCATCTTCGTCGGCGGCGCACTGAGCGTGACCCTCGCCGCCCTGGCCTATCCGAGCATGCTCGGCATCCAGACCACCTCCAGCAACTCGGTCCGTGTGATCGCCAGTACCCAATGGGGTCCGCTCACCGAGGCCGACCGTAACTTCGTCGTGTTCGTACGCTCCGCCGGACTGTGGGAGGGGCCCTCAGGGCAGTTGGCCATGGAGAAGGGAACGAGCGCAGCCGTACGCGAAGCCGGCCGGCACCTGGTCATCGGACACGCAGCACTCGACGCCAACTGCCGGAAGATTGCCCCCGAGCTCAACATCACGATTCCCAACCAGCCCACACCGCAGCAGCAGGGCTTCCTGGACAAGTTCAAATCCGATACGGGCAAGCAGTTCGACAGCGACTTCGCGAACATCCTGCGCGTCACTCACGGGTCGATCTTCAACACCATCGCCAAGATCCGCTCCACCACCGAGAACACCCTCGTGCGCCAACTGGCCGACCAGGCCAACGATGTGGTGCTGGATCACATCACCCAGATGGAGAAGACCGGGCTGGTCAACTTCGATCAGGTGAACTTCCAGGAGACGACTCCTCCCAAGCTGCCGTCCAACCAGGTCACACCCCGGTGCCGCAACCTGGAGCGCCCTTGATCACCCTGACCGTTCCCCCGGGGCTGCCGACCGCGGGTGTCCCGACAGGACCGGCTGCCGAACCCACCCCAGCCGCCTCTCCCACAACGGGATGACCTGGATCTCGGACCGACGTCCGCCGACGGCATGCAAATTTTACCCAGGGCAATGATCAGACTAGGCGGTGCGTCCGTACCCCTCGGCGTACAGGACCGCTCACGTCTGGAGGCGCCATGCCCAACCCTGTCGGCAAGGCCGGAACCGTCGTCATGATCGGCGCGCTGGGCCTGACCCTCAGCGCGCTCGCCTACCCCGCGCTGCTCGGCATGCAGACCGTGTCCGCTGATCCGAGCCGCATCATCGCCAACACCCCGCACGGGCCGCTCACCGAGGCCGACCGCGACTTCGTCGTCAAGGTCCGCTCCGCGGGCCTGTGGGAGTACCCGCTGGGCCAACTGGCGCTGCAGAAGGGCTCGACTCCTGAGATGAGGGAAGCCGGCAAGCACCTGATCGTCGGACACGCCGGTCTGGACGATCTGTGCCGCAAGATCGCCCCTGAACTCAACATCACGCTCCCGAACCAGGCCACCCCACAACAGCAGCAGTTCGTGCAGACATCGGCGGCCCAGTCCGGCAGGCAGTTCGACAGCACCGCCGCGAACATCATGCGCGTGACCCATGGTCAGATCTTCCCCGCCATCGCCAAGATCCGCGCCAGTACCGAGAACAGGCTCGTTCGTCAGTTGGCCGATCTGGCCAACGACACCGTTCTGGACCACATCACCGTGCTGGAGAAAACCGGCGTGGTGAACTTCGACCAGGCCAACTTCCAGCAGACCACCCCGCCGAAGCTTCCCAAGGAACAGCTCACGCCGCCCGCGGTACAACCGGGCGTCCCCATAGTCGTGCTCAGTCCCCGCCCCGACCTGAACATCAACACCGCCTCGCCGACACCCACGCCGTCCGCCGGGTGATCAGCGGTGGACATCACCGCCCAGCCCCGGGCGCGCCGGAGAACCGGCGGCAGAGGAGAGACGGTAGGAGCGGACGACGGCGACGACGCAGCTGGCGACGAAAGCCGCGCCCCAAGGAACCAGGTCGTCGAGCGACCCGGCCGCACCGGATCCCGCCTGCGCACCACGCGGAGGGACCCGCCCCTCGGGATCGTAGACGACGGCGAGCGCGTCTCCCGGACGAGTGGTCCGTCGGCAACCGCGCCAGATACGGACTTTGAGCGGTATGCCCTCGCCATCCACCACCGAACACAGGTACCGCCCGGTCGCACCGTCCACCGCCTGACCGTCATCGACCGAGGTCACGACCACCGCCTGCACCTGCCCCCGTGCCGCCAGCACCAACCCGTCCGCCGCCTGCGGAGCCTGCAGCGCAAGACACACACCGAGAAGACAGGCGACCCCGACCAGGGCCCGTCCGGCTCGCACGAGGAAGAGGTAAAGGGTGAGCGCGACGGCACAGACCAGCCCCGCGGCCCCGTCGGCCATATAGGGCCTGCCCGTCCACGCGCCGAAGACGGCTGTACCGACGATCGACCCGGCACCGAGGAATCCGGCGAGGATTCCCTCCCCGACCAGCCACCCGGGCGGCGACCCTACGAACTCCGCCGGCCCCCACACAAAGGCACGCAGGTGCGCCATGAGTGACGGCTCCGAGGAGGACGAAGGGCATTGCCTTCGGCGCACGACTCCCACACTCCTTCGCCCCGCTCCTGCCGGCAGCGGTCACGCGGGCCACCAGCGAGGCACGGCCCGGCCTGGGCCTCGACTCCTCCGACGCGCTCGGCCCGGAACGGGGCGGTGTGCCTCAGCCCTCACAACTTCTTTGCATTATGCAAGATGAAGGTGAAGATGAGAAGAACGTCCTCGTTGAACAGTTCCCGGCTGAGGCCTCAGCCCTCGTGCGACATCACGCCGTCCACCACCCAGCCGAGCGGGTGCGGTTCCGGGTCGTCGGCACCGGGGGCCGGCGGTTCTCCGCCCGCTCGGTTGAAGGCACCCAGAGCCTCGATGAGCGCCAGGCGCTGGGTCGGGCCCAGCCGGGCCACGATGGCGGCGATCTCTGCACGTCGGCGCGCAGTGACGTCCTCGACGGTACGACGCCCCTCGTCGGTGAGCTGCAGCAGGGTCTCCCGGCGGTTGCCGGGATTGGTCTGGCGATCGGCGAGTCCGGCCGCGATCAGCCGGTCGACCATCCGCATCGCCGTCGAGGGCGCCACCTGGAGCAACTCGGCGAGTGCCACCAACTTGGTGGCACCACGGGTGGACAGCACCACCAGCATGCGGAACTGCGGCAGCGTCACCCGTTCCTCGACCTCGGCGAGGGAACGGGCCGAAACAGCCACCAACAGTCGGGAAGCGGTCAATACCGCCCTGGTAACCGCGTCGACATCGTCCATCGTTCCCGCGGTGTTCTCGTGCTCCGGCATATCTCCTTTCTACCGTGTCGAAGTCGCTGCTCACTCACGTGATGGGAACAGATTTTCCTTCCCCGTGACCGTGATACCGGAGCAGGAGCATCGCGGCGTCGTCGTGCAGCGGTCCGTCGGCATGCCGCACAAGGTCCTCGCGCAGGATTGCCAGAGCTCGCTCGGCATCGGGCTCTTGCAGTAATTCCGCCCGCTCACCGAGGGGGTAGAAGGCCCCCTCGGCATCCCGGGCCTCGGTGACACCGTCGGTGTACAACAGCAGTTGTTCGCCGGGCGCGAAATCCACTCGATAGGGCTTCGGTCCACCGTCGTGGCCGCCCAGCCCCAGCGGGAGGGCGTACACCTGCGGTTCCGGGAAGTCGACGCGCCCGTTGCGCACGACCATCGGGGCGGGATGGCCGTAGTTGAGGAAGACGACTCCATGATCCGTGCCGATCTCCGCGAGGATGGCGGTGACGAACTTCTCCCCTTGCAGTTCCCGCGCCACGCTGCGCTCGAGTCGCTCGCCCACCCCCACCAGGTCGGGTTCGTCGTGCGCCGCCTCGCGAAAGGCGCCGAGCACCACGGCGGCCGTCTCGACCGCAGCCAGCCCCTTGCCCTGTACGTCGCCCACGATCACTCTTATCCCGTGCGGTGAGGCCACCATCTCGTACAGATCACCCCCGATGCGCGCCTCGGCGACAGCCGAGGTGTAGGACACCGCAGCCTGAAGAGCGCCCGCGGTGCGCGGCACCGGCCGCAGCAGCACTCGTTGAGCGACCTCCGCGATCGACCGCACGCTGGCCAGCTCCGCTTCCCGACGCGAGCGCGTGACCGCGGCGGCTATCCCGATGCCGGTCACTCCCGCCACCGACGCCATCGCTGTGAACCCACGGCGCCCCTCGAACAGTCCGTCGTACGTTCCCAACCCGATGCAGAGCAACAGAGCCACCACGCCGATCGACGCGGTGCGACGCCACCCGCCGACCAGTCCGGCGAACGCCGGGCCCAACGAGACCAGCGGCAGAAAGCCCACTCCAGGTCCCGCGATCACGTCCACTGCGGCGACCACCGCCATGACAGCCACCGGCATCCACGACAGCAGCGCGCCTCCCGAGGCCGATCTTCGCTCGGCGGCCACGGCAGCCGTCTGCGGGCCGGCAACGCCCGTCTGGATGTCCCCCACTGCTTCTGACAGCACATGTCCCAAAACCTTTGCCCGATCGACGCGGTGAGCCGCCGCGTCCGGCCTCCGGAAGACGAAGATGCCTCTTCGATCCAGCGCGCCGGTCCCGCCGCGACCGCCCACAGGCTGGCGGCGCTTCGCGGCGCGCCTCCGCATCCACCTCTTCCGCTGGGGGCTCGCATGGATTTTCGGCAAGCTTCTGCCGTTGCTGCACCACACCGGACGGGTCACCGGAACCGAGCGCCGGGCGGTGCTCGAAGTAGTGGAGTATGCCGCGGCGGACATTGCCTGGACGGTCGCTTCCGGTTTCGGCCCGCAGGCTGCCTGTACCGCAACGTGCGCGCGCAGCCGAAAATCGTGATCGAGGTGGGCACCCGGCACTCTGCCGTCACCGCCCGCTTCCTCACTCCGGAGGAGGGCACGGAGGCCATGTCCCGTCGCGCACGGCGTCACCCCGTATCGCCCGCCGTCTGTGCCGTTTCATGGGCTTCCCCCCGGACGGCAGCGACACGGAGTTCCGCGAGACCGGCAGGGCGATCCCCTTTGTCAGGCCGGAGGCCGGGCCCGATTCGCGGCTGTCCTGAATCCTGTGCAAGGCCGATCCTCTCGGCCCGGCAAAATCCGTTCGCCTCCACTGGCGTTCCTACTTTGCATCATGCAAGCATAGCTGCGGAGCGAACCGGCGGCCGGGTCGCCCAGCGCCCAGGAGTGATCGGCACACCATCGCGGGTCAGGCGATCGCCGGCCGCCGGCGAGCCACCCGCCGTCCGCCCTCGGCCACTGCGCGCACACCGCGTCTCGGCTGAACCCGGCGATACGTCGGGTTCCGGTTGCGCCGCGCGCCGTCTCTTCCCGGACGGCGAAGCTTAGGTCGACAAGGAGAGGGACCGTGGCGCCTGAAGCGGACGACGCCGGGCCTACGGACGGGCATGGGGACGTGCCGGCGTTCTCCGACAGCGTGTGGCAGAAGTTCCTCACCGACACAGAAGACGCCATTCGCGCCTCCGCCCGAAGGGAACCGTCCGCGCGGGAGCGAGCGGGCCGCATGCGTCAACACCCCGCCGCTGGGGACGAGGAGACCATTCCCCCGACGAGACGCGAGGCACCCAAGCCTGAGCCGCTGGACGCCGTCGGTGAGCTGTGGGAGCCGGAGGCCTCCTGCGTCTATCCACCGTGGCGGTGTCTGGACAACCGCGCCAGGCGCCGACGCGTGGGCCGCGTCCTCACCGCCGTCGCCGCGGTCCTCCTGGCCGTGGAAGCCCTGTCCTGGTTGCTCACCACCCCGGGCGCCCCCGCCGAAACAGTCCGCGACGGCACTTCCCAGCAGTCGGAAAGCGCGCCTCCGGACGGTGCGCCCGAGGCCACCGCACCTGCGGACAACGGCGGCTCCCCCGCTCCGGCCGCCGAGTAGGGCATGCATGACCGCTGTCCGCGGTCCGCTCCCCTCGACAAGCATTGAACGTGCGTTTAATATCCTGTTCATGCGTTCAATCCGCAGCGACCGGACCACTCGCGCAATCATCCGCGATGAAGCCCTGCGCCTGTTCGCCGCGCACGGGGCCGATGCAGTGACCGTGCGGCAGATCGCCTCCGCCGCCCATGTGTCGCCGGGTCTGGTCGTGCATCACTTCGGGTCGAAGGAGGGCCTGCGTCAGGAAGTCGACCAGCACGTGCTGGACGTCTTCGAGGCCATGCTGGGCGAGTTGACCGGCGAAGGCGGAGCGGAGCTGCTCGACCCCGCCGCCGGAGCCGGTTCCCTGAGTGAGGCCTTCGCCCAGCACCTGCCCGCCGACTCACCCCTGCCCTCCTACCTTCGACGACTCCTGCTGTCCGACACCGACGCCGGGCGAGTGCTGTTTCGACAGTTGTACGAACTCAGCAGGGCCGCCCTGGACAGCCTGGCGGAAGCGGGACTGGCCGTTCCCGGCCGGGATCCAGCGGTGCGCGCCGCCCTACTCCTGGCCAACGACATGGCCCTGTTCCTGCTGAGGGACCGCCTCACCGAAGTCCTCGGCACGGACCCGCTGTCACCCGACGGGATGAGCCGCTGGGCACCGGAGATGCTGAGCATCTACGCGGGCGGGCTGAACGCCGCGCCACCACTACCACCAGAGGACACTCTCTAGGGAGACCGCGCATGGAATCCGGCTCATCGCGTCCGCACACGGCCCTGCTCGAAGCCCGCGGCATCCACAAATCCTTCGGCAGGCACACGGTCCTGCGCGGCGCCGACCTCAGGGTCGATCCCGGCCAACTCGTGGCGGTCGTCGGTGAGAACGGGGCGGGCAAGTCGACCCTGCTGAAGATCCTCGCCGGCACCTTGGCCCCGGACGACGGCGAGACCGTCCTGTCCGGAAGGCTCGGCTACTGCCCCCAGGACCCCGTCCTCAACGCCAGCCTCACCGTCGAGCAGCACCTGCGCTACTTCGCCGCCGCCCACCGCCTGCCCGACCTGAACCGTGGCCGCGAACTCCTCCATCTTCTGAACTACGAGCAGTACGCGGCCGCCCCCGCCGGTGAACTGTCCGGCGGCACACGGCAGAAGCTCAATCTCACCCTGGCCCTGTTGCACGACCCGGACGTCCTCCTCCTCGACGAGCCCTACCAGGGTTTCGACTGGGAGACCTACCTCCGGTTCTGGGACCTGGTCGAGGACCTTCGCGGACACGGAAAGGCCGTCGTGATCATCACGCACCTCGTCTTCGAGCAAGAACGCTTCGATCTGCTCGCCGACCTCGCCGACGGCCTTCTCACCCCGCGAGCGGCCTCCAGGGAGGACAACCATGTCAGCGCCTGACACCCTGCAACGGCCACCGTCGTACGGGCAGTTCCCCACAGCGCTGCGGTTCTGCATACGCGACCAGACCCGTAACCGACTGGCCGCGCTACTGCTCGTCCTGTTCGTTCCCGCCTGGTACCTGATGATGGACGCCATGGCCGCGGGCACGCCGCTGGACTTCAAGCTGTACTCAACCGGCAAGGTCCTTCACGTCGACGGCGGCCACCTGACACTGATCTCGGCCGGACTCAACTCGGTCACGATGATCGCCGGGTTCGTCGTCTTCGACGCCGTTCGCAAAGCTCTCGCCTTCGATCGGCGCCTGGTCTTCGCCGGTTACCGGCAGACCACGCTCATCGGAGCCAAGTCTTTGGCCATTGCTTGCGTCGCCGCGGCGATCGCCCTTTACACCGCGCTCGCCATGCTCTTCTTCTGGCGACCCACCGTGGGTGGCTGGTTCGCCGTGCTCACCGGTTTCGCCGCCATCGCGCTGGCCTACGGCGCCCTCGGTCTGCTGCTCGGCGTGCTGGTCAAACACGATCTGGAGGGCTTCTTCCTCATCATCATGGGTGGGTTGATGGACACCTTCCTGCAGAATCCGCTGGGCAACCCGCTCGCCAACAAGCCCCTCCTGGAATGGTTCCCCTCCTTCGGCCCCATGCAGTTCGCCGTCGGCGGCTCCTTCGGGAGGACCGTGCTGTGGGGCCACCTGGCACTCGGCCTGGGCTGGGCCGCAGCATTCGGCGCCGTCGGCCTGGTCATCTTCCGGATCAGGACCCGCGATCGCGGGCGCACCGGAACCTGACCCGCCCCTGCAAGCCGACGGGTGCTTCGAAGCGTCGCGGCACCCGCAACTCGGCCGGTGGCTCGTCAATGCCGTCATAGGCCTTGAGCGCTCCCCGCGCGAAGGCCGTCACAAACACCCCGGCGCGCCGCACACACCGGCACTCAGTTCCGAGCCAACACCTTGGCGGGTGCCCCCCACTGCGGCACCGGCCATCCAAGCAGACGGCGAGACGCGCTTCCGCGCAGGCACCGTGGTCCATCGCCCAGCAAGTGGCCGCGCGCGCAATGTGCAACATGAGCGCCACGTCCGTTGCCGTGCCGATGCGCGCCGACGGCTCGTCAGGCGACGACGGCACAACACGCTGCTCGGCATCCACGTCCGCGGCCATACGATTCGATCTGCAGGGCCGGCCGCCATCCCCCCCCCCTGTAGCCACGTCGATTCCAGGCGGAACGCTCACTGAAGCCACCCGTGGCACCGCGTTCCCGACCCCGCCCACCATGAATCATGGCACGATGCAAAGGTGTTGCGAGTTCGGTTCACAGCCATGCGCCCAGGGAGACCACAGTGTCGTTGATGAACATCGCCCTTCGTCAGGCGATGCGGATCCAAGGCGTGCTGGGCGTGGCGGTCGTCGATTACGTCAGCCGCATGACACTGGGAGCACTGGGAAGTCCGGACGGGCTCGACCTGGTTCGCGCCGCGAACGGCGAGACCGACGTCGTACGAGCCAAGCTCTCCGCCATGACCCTGGGCGGTTACCGACCTGAACAGCTCGAAGACATCCTGGTCACGCTCGACACGGAGTACCACCTCATTCGGCCGTTGAACCGCCGGACGCACGAGGGCCTCTTCCTGTACGTCGTGATGGAGCGGCCCCTCACCGATGTGGAAATGGTGCGCAAGCAACTGCAGCAGGTCGAGCGCCTGCTTTAGCGGTGCGGTCCAGGCCCCACCGGCCTGGACACGACGAACCGGCCACGCGCACACGAGCAACTGAAGCGGCCGGTCCCGACCGCGGCGTAAACGAACGCGGTGGCCAACCTGTCAGTCGCGGGGCCCCGTTGGCCGCGACGCATGCCGGTCGGGCGCCCCCGTTCTGATCAAGGGGCGAGGCCTGTACCGGCAGAAAGTTTTCGCGGACGCTGCCCAGACGCGCGCAAGTCACCAGGCATCGACTTGGGACTCCCATCGGCATATGAGGTCATCGGCAGGTAGTACTTCCGAGTGATCGCGTAATCGCCGTCGGGATGTCACCGGGCCGTGCTGCCACGACCAACTGAGGAACCGCCCCCGCGCAAGTGCGACCCGAGGCCCCGGCCGCTGCGCACAGCCCCAAAGGAGATGTCAGCATATTGTCCGTTCGCATGGCCAGAGCCCGTCACCGTTTGTTCGCCGCGAGCCACCGAACGGCCCGTGCCCCACGGCGTAGCCGGACTGCCTATCAACCACCGCGCCGTCCACAGCGAGCCAGACCGCCCGGTCGACGACAGGGCCTTCTCCTCCAGAATCAGGGAACCGGCCACCTGCTCGTCGAGAGGGCAATCTGCAGCGTACGACCACTTCTCGAAGCTGCCTTGTGTCAGGCACTGTCCTGGCAGTCACGTGGTTCTTCGACGGCTCCTACAGTGTCCCGAGGCAGAGGGCGGTCGGGGACGGCGGATCGGAAAGGCTGACTCAAGAACGTGGTACGGATCGAGCGATCGGCGGACGTGAAGCCTGTTCACCAGCGTCAGGCGGCCGTCCTGGCCCTGTGGCGTTGGCGCGCGCCGCTGCTCGCGTTCGAATTGGATGCAGAGTGGGCGTCGACCAGTCCGTGCTGGAGTCGCTGTTCCGACTGGCGGCATCGCCCCCTGGCGAACCGGCGGATCGCGCATACCGGCCAGCAATCGCCGAGCTGTGCACGGCCCCGCTCTTCACCTCCGAAGTCGCCCCGGACGCAGTGCAGCTCTTCCAGTTGGAGACCATCAGCAACCTGCTGACCTTCGGCGAACTGATGGACAAGCCCGGCGTGGACCAGGTCGAGCGAGTGATCGAAACCTCGACCGGCCTGGCGAACTACCTCGACGGTCTCGTCGAGGACTCCCTCTACCCCCACCCCTCGGAGGAAGCCCACCACCAGTACCTCGCCAACCTGGAGGACCGGAGGAGCGAGGGCTATTTCGCGTCGCGCCACTTTGCCGTCGAGACCGCCTGCCACGTTGCTCTCGGGGATCTCCCCGATTCCGCAGGGCTGCCCGACTCGTCCACGGGTCGTGAGTTGCTCGCGCTCTGCGAGGACTTCGGCGAAGAGCTCGTCATAACGATGCAGTGGCTCCGTAGGACGGGTCACTAGTGATCGTGTCGTGAGCCGGATGGCGAGTGCGGCAGCCATGACGGACGGGTGGTATGCGGAGAGCTGCTACGGGCATCGCTGAACGGACAGGACCGGTTCAGTCTCGGCGAGGACGCACAGGCTGACCAGGCCCTTGAGCTGAGGTCGAATGCCTGGCACAGGTCGCGCACGCATCGGTCCAGCAATGTCGGCCGAGGCATCGACGACCTACTGACAGGCCGGATGGGGCGGCGGGGCAGGCGGCGCCTCGGCTGACTCCGCGGTCGCCGGCGGAGGGCAAAGAGCGTCTTGCGGTCACCGCCAGGCTCTCGATCTCCCGATCGAAGTCTTGTACCGGCCCTGGCGTCTCGTCAGGGACGGATGGTCGGTCTTCCATGCCGAGACCACCGGCTCCAACAGCACCCGTCGCTCGTCGGACAAGTCGTTTGGCCGACCGTGCGGGTCTCCCGGTTGCGAGTTCAGCTGTCTTCTCCCAAGCCGAGCCGGCTGAGCAGGCCCGCCCGGGTCGCGCCGGCCCGGAGTTCGGCGCCGGCCCCCGGTGAGCAGGACGTCTACGCCAGCCAGAGGAAGAGCCTGGCGAAGGCCCAGCAATGTGTAGAGCCCCGCGGTGTCGCAGAAAGTGATGCCCGACAAGTCCAGCACCAGTAGGCCCCCGGAGGAACGGGCGGCGAACGCGGCCAGAGTCTCCCGGAGGGCAGGCGCGGTGTCGGCGTCGAGTTCTCCCACGAGATGCACCGTCACGCGCGGTGGCAGCTTCTCTTGCACTTCGCACCGAATGGACAGCCGTGACGACCCGACCGTTTCCGAAGGTACGTGCGTTCGGGGCGACGCATCGCCCACGGGCGAGGGATCGACCTTCTTGTCCCCGTAAGGGGTGCTCTGATGTGGTGGCATCGACTTTCCGGGACAGCTCGGGAACAGGTGCCGACCAGACTTCCCGGCGCTCCAGGAAGCATGGGCTTCGCCTCCACCTCGCCATCTTTGCACAAGGCAAAGAGCTCCATCAACCATCCGGAGAGTTCGGTGGCCTCTCATGGGACTCGTGCCCATGCACGCTGCGCGGTCAACCTGCCACTGCTCTGTCACCCGCACGACCGTCACGGGTAAGAGACCTGCCGCCGAGCCGAGGATCTGCTGGCGCTGCTCGCCTACGGCGTCAACCTGCGCTCCCGCACCGGTGCCGACGACGGCGAAGATGAGGTCGGTTGCCTCGACGGCGACCAGGGCCACGAACACGAGGGTGGCATGTGTTTGCCGCGCACTTTGACGAAGAACTTGTCGCCGTGGAAACGAGGGTCGGTGGGGATGGGGTCGGAGAACCGCTCGCTGCGTTTGCCTCGCGCGGTCCCACCGGCTGCGTGCGCGCTGCCTCCGGTCGTCCCGAGGTCAAAGTGTCGGTGCGCGGTGATACCTGTAGGGCGTGAAAGACACGATCTCGGAGGCGACAACCATCCTGCATGCGGCTCTGCCAGTAGGTAGCCGACGCGCCCCTTTGGGCTGGGAGGCGCTTCGGGCATGGGAGCGCAGTCACGCCGTGGTCTTGCCTGAGCCGTATCGCATGTTCGTGGCTGAGATCGCGAACGGCACTGACGCCGGCCCGCCAGACGAAGGCGGTTTGCTGCCCTTGGGAGAGAAGCCGCAAAGCTGGGCCGTCTGGGAAGCGGACTGCTGGATGAGCCCCGAGCCGTTCGACGGCACCACAGCCCGCACGCTGGACCAGCCCTTCCCGCTCGAGGAGGAATGGCAGTGGGAGTACGACTACTACGACCACGGTCTCCACTCATCCCTGTTGCACAAGACGTACCAACATGGCTCGGTGCTGCTGGGCAGCGACAGACCCGGTGAGTACTGGACGCTGGTGGTGACCGGGCCGCAGCGCGGCCGGGTGTGGTGGCTCGGAGACGGATGCGCCGCCCCCTATGCGGACTCTCCGTCCGATCCTCTGGAGGGCGATTTTCTGCACTGGGTGAGGGACTGGCATGTCGGACGGGGCTGGTGGCGGGCCGAGTGAGGCGGCCTTCGCTTGATGCCGAACTCCGACGCAGAGACGCAGCCGTTACCGATGGAGCGGGCCTCGACAGTCGGACACCGGGTGGGCCCAGCCGTGAACCCAGAGAAGCCGCCCCTGCGGTCTGTTCAGCCGCCGCTGCTCTCCCGCACCACAAGCCGGTGGCCGACCACCTCGTCCCGGCACGGGCCGGCCGGGTCCGGGCTGTCGATCCGCTCCAGCAGCAGGGACACCGCGGCCCGGGCGATCTCGCGTTTGTCGGGGGCGACGGAGGTCAGGCTGGGCACGCTGTAGCGCGAGGCCTCGATGTCGTCGAAGCCGACGACGTCCACCTCGCCGGGTACCCGCACGCCCGTCTCGTACAGCGCCCGCAGGGCGCCCAACGCCATGTTGTCGTTCAGGCACAGCAGGGCGTCCGGCGGGGTGGCGCTCCGCATCAGTCGCGTCGCCGCTTCCGCGCCGTCGCGCCAGTGGAAGGCGTCCACCGGCACCACCAGGCCGGCGTCGAAGGGGATACCGGCGGCGGTCAGGGCCGCGCGGTAGCCGTCGGTGCGCAGTCGGTCGGTGCCCTGGCGCCCGCGGAGGGCGCCGCCGATCACGGCGATGCGGCGGCGCCCTCGGGCCAGCAGGTGCTCGGTGGCGTCCTGGGCGGCGCGCACGTTGTCGATGCCGACGTGGTCGGTGTGGCCCTCCGGTGAGCGCTCGCCGAGCAGGACCATGGGCAGCCGCCGGTCGCGGGTGGCGAGGTCGCGGGGCAGCAGGGAGAGCGGGCTGAGGATCACTCCGTCGCAGAACTGGGTGTCGAAGCCGTGCAGCGCGGCCAGTTCGCGCTCGCGATCGGCGCCGGTCTGGTGCAGCAGCACCGTGCGGCCGTGCCGGCCGGCGACGTCCATGACATGCCGGCTCAGTTCGGCGAAGTAGGCGACGTCGAGTTCGGGCACGGCGAGGGTGATCATGCCGGTGCGCCCCTGGCGCAGTTGCCTGCCCGCGATGTTGACGCGGTAACCGAGGGCTTCGATGGCTTCGCGGACGGCCGTGCGCTTCTGCTCCGAGACGTGTTCGTAGTCGTTGATCACGTTGGAGACGGTCTTGGGCGAGACGCCGGCGTACTCCGCCACGTCCTTGATCCTGGGTCTGGCCGCCACGCTGCCCTTCCTTCCTGACGTCGTTGATCGTACCGATCGTCACGGAGCTGGTTCCGGCCAACGGACTTCCACTCGGGCATTTACATCGATGTAATCGGCATGGTGCCATAAGCCCGCACGGCCCCGCACCATCGCACCGACCTGCGCTATCGCTACGAGGAGCACCATGCCCGACCCGTACCACCCGGATGAGCCACCCCGCCCGGAGTACCCCAGGCCGCAGTTCAGGCGGGACGCCTGGCTGAATCTCAACGGCGAGTGGCAGTTCGAGATCGACCGCTCCGACACCGGTCTGGAACGCGGTCTGACCGACCGGGACCTGGCCGATCGCATCCTCGTGCCGTTCTGCCCGGAGTCGGAGCTGTCCGGCATAGGCGAGACGGACTTCCTGGAGGCCGTCTGGTACCGGCGCACCGTGACCGTGCCGGCCGAGTGGGCCGGCGCCCGCGTGCTGCTGCACTTCGGGGCGGTCGACCACGACACCACGGTGTGGGCCGACGGCCAGGAGGTCGCCCGGCACCGCGGAGGCTTCACCCCGTTCACCGCCGACCTCGGGGACGTGGCCCGCGCCGGCGAGGAGGTGACCGTCGTGGTGCGCGCCCGCGACAGCCGGCACGGTGTGCAGGCCCGCGGCAAGCAGGCGACCTGGTACGCCAACTCGCACTGCCACTACACCCGCACCACCGGCATCTGGCAGACCGTGTGGCTGGAGCCGGTCCCCCGCACCGTCGCCCTGCGCCGCCCCCGCATCACCCCCGATCTGGCCACCGGTTCCTTCCTGGTCGAGCTGCCGCTGACGGCGAACGTCGCCGGCCACCGCGTCCGCGCCACTCTCGGCGACGCCGACGGCACCGTCGTCACCGCCCAGGGGCGGGCCGATCTGGACCTGTGCCCGCGGCTGGCGCTCACCGTTCCCGACGACCGCCGACGCACCTGGTCGCCGGACGATCCGCACCTGTACGACCTGGTGCTCGAGGTCCTCGGCCCGGACGGCAGCGTGGTCGACACGGCACGTTCCTACACCGGACTGCGCTCGGTGTCCGTACGCGGCAAGGAGCTGCTGCTCAACGGCGAGCGGGTCTTCCAGCGGCTGGTGCTGGACCAGGGCTACTACCCCGACGGGCTCATGACCGCCCCCAGCGACGCCGCGCTGCGACGCGACATCGCGCTGGGGATCGCGGCCGGCTTCAACGGCGCCCGGCTGCACCAGAAGGTCTTCGAGGAGCGCTACCTCTACCACGCCGACCGGCTCGGCTACCTGGTGTGGGGTGAGTTCGGCGACTGGGGCTGCGAGGTCGGCGTCCGCGACGACAACCAGCGTCCCGACGCCTCGTTCATCACGCAGTGGCTGGAGGCCCTGCAGCGGGACCACTCCCACCCCTCGATCGTCGGCTGGTGCCCCCTCAACGAGACGTACCAGAACCTGCACGACCGCATCACGGTGCTGGACGACGTCACCCGCGGCATGTTCCTCGCCACCAAGCAGGCCGACCCGACCCGTCCGGTCATCGACGCCTCCGGCTACGCGCACCGGGTGCCGGAGACGGACGTGTACGACTCGCACTGCTACGAGCAGGACCCGGCACGGTTCGCCAAGATCATGGACGGTCTGGCCGAGAACCGGCCCTACGTCAACACCGGCCCCGAGGGCCGCACTTGGAACCTGCCCTACCGCGGACAGCCGTACTTCTGCAGCGAGTTCGGCGGAATCTGGTGGGACCCGCAGGCCGCAGCCGCGGCCGGAGACGACGCCGGCACCTCCTGGGGGTACGGCGAACGGCCGTGCACCGAGCAGGAGTTCGTGGAGCGGTTCCGCGGCCTGACCGGAGTGCTCCTCGGCGACCCCGGGATGTTCGGCTACTGCTACACGCAGCTCACCGACGTCTTCCAGGAACGCAACGGCGTCTACCGCTTCGACCGTTCCGAGAAGGCCGACACCGCGCTGCTGCGCGCGGCCCAACTCCGCCCGGCCGCCTACGAGGACACGCTGTGACTTCCGCTCCCCCGCGCTGCCGCAGGCGGTCGCGCCCGTGATGGTGTGTTCATCGCGTCGGCCGTCCTGGCGGCATTGCCGCTGGTGGTCGTCTTCCTCTTCTTCCAGCGGCACATCGTGAAGTCGGTGGCGACGACGGGCCTCGGCGGTCAGTGCGCCGCTCGGGCCTACCGGCCACCCCCACGGCGGCGAAGGTTGAGTGAGTGTCAGGTCCATCATGCCTGGTCGCAGGAGCTTTCGGTAGGACGAAGCGCACGCCTGTGCGACCTTGTTGCGGAGGGTGCCGTGCCCGCAGACTCGTCGTCATCCACTCTCCGGCCGACATGCCGCCAGTCGTCATCGACTGCCGGCACGTTCGCCGTGCTGTCTCACCGGGGGACATGCGCCGGCCGGGGAGGGACGGGACGAAGGGGATCGATGGATCGGGACATGGTCGTGCTGGCGAAGGTCAGGCTGCTCAGTGCCAACCGGTGTGTGGTGCGAGGCGTCGATGGGCTGTGGATCTACCGTCTGCTGACGCAGGTCGAACCGGAGGTGTACGGATCGAAGCTGGCGTACGTCCTGGTGGAGGAGAGCGGCTCACCCCTGGTGAGGGAGTTGCCTGAACGCAGGCTGGCCCTGCTCGACGAGGCCGTGGAGGTGGCGAAGGCCCTCAGCCCGGCGAACCCGTACCGGGAGAAGGTCCTGCGGAGGGCACTGGCGGCGAGAGCTCGCCTGACGCCGTAGCCGAACGTGGGGTCCCGGCCCAAGTCGGGTCCCCACACGCACCGTTCGTGGCGCCCGACTGACGAAACGGGTCATATCCGGGCGGCCACCTTGAGCACGGCTTTGCGAGATGCCGCCCCCAGGCATTCTTCCGGGGACGTCAAGGTCGGAAGGCATGCGACAGCGGCCGCGCTACGCCGCGACGACGGCGACGCCTGTCCGGCCTCCGTCGACGTCCACCACCGTTCCGTGCACGAAGGCTGCCTCGTCGCTGGCCAGCCAGACCACGGCGTGCGCGACATGCTCGCCCTTCAGGCCAAGGGCCTTGTCTCGTCGGACCTCGATGCCGACCGCACGGCCGCCGCCCTGCTGGCCGGCATCCAGGGAGGCGTGACCATGATGATGTCCACGGGCGACTCCACCCATCTGAAGGCAGCGCTCGACACGGGCCTCGATTACCTACGGGCCCGGGCGACGGACGCCGGCGACGCGTGAAGCGGGGGCCGCGCGGCGTCGCCATCCATCAGCCGCAAGCACCCCCCTCCCCACCCGCTCCAAGAGGCGCACACGCGAGGAGCAGGCCCCGGGGGTCACCGTCGGTCGGCGACCAACCGCAGGGCCGGCGCACTGCGGAGGCTGGTGAAGGTGACGACCAGAGCGACAGCCTGGAGCACGGCGCAGACCAGCACCGCCCGGCCCAGATGCGGGGGCGGCGTCAGGGCGACGATGACGCCGGCCGCGGGGAAGGGCAGCAGCAGGATCAGCATGGTCAGCGAGAGCGTGGCGCCGAGGGCCGTCGACGGGATGACCAGCGACCGTACGGTACGCAGGACGACCGTGAGGCCGCCGTCGCCTGCCATGAAGATGGCGACCAGGATCGTGTAGGAGACGTACGACGGCGCCAACGGCAGCCCCAGACAGGCCCGCGGAGGCGAGCGTCGCGGACACGACGCCCACCGCCCACAGGTCGAGCCGGCTCAGCACCAGACGGCAGCAGGTGATCGCCAGCAGGGTCGCCACCGCGGCGGCCGACCACATGGTGCCGACGCTGGCCGAGGAGCGGCCGAAGGTCTCCACGACGATGACCGGGCTGGCGGACTGCAGCAGCCCGAGGGCGAGGTTCGAGCAGGCCAGGCCACCCACGAGCCAGCCCAGCGCCGGCAGCCGCACCAACGTGCGCAGGCCCGCCCGCAGCCCGCCGACCTTCCCCGCCCCGTCCGGGGACGCGGCACGCAGCGGCGTCGGCGGGGTCTGCAGTCCGAGTACGGCAGCGAACAACGACACCGCGCTCAGACATGCGAGCATCCACCCGGGGCCGGCCAGCAGCAGAAAACCGGCGAGCAGCGGGCCGACGACCGTGGCCGTCTGGTCGATGCCGACGAGTACCGCCTGTATCCCGTCCGGCCGGGTTTCCCCGCGCCGGGTGACAACGGCGCCGACAGCCTCGTTGGCGACGAACCCGAACTGCGAGAGGGTCCCGGTCACGGCCGCCAGCACCAGGATGACGACCGTCTCGGTCGTTCCCCGCGGAAGCATCGTCAGGGTGACCGCCGCCGCCGCGACCACCGTCGCCCGGCCGAGCGATGCCAGGAAGCACACGATGGCCGCGCCACGGCGATCCACCACGTTCCCGGCGAGTACGAATGCCGCGATCCGCGGCGTCCATTCCAGGGCGAAGGCCAGACCCGTCAAAGAGGCGGAACTGGTGATCGTCAGGACCAGAAGCGGCATCGCGTACGTCGACATGGAAAACGCCAAGGCATCACTGGCACGCGGAGCATAGATTCGCCGAAAGTGACTGCCGGGTGGAACGGCTGCATGCCGACCGGCGGGCCGGTCCTCGTGCACGGTGATGGCCACGAACAGGAGGCTTTCGGTGAGAGGTGCTAGGAGGCGGAGAATAAAGGCAGTTGCCCCGCGAGAAAGTGAGGTGCGTCAATCGACTGTAGGGCGGCGGAACTCACCATAACGGCAGGGAAAAGCAACTGGCCCGCCCACGCTGACAGTTGACGACTGAACTATACCGTCTCCACACCACTCTCACAGGTCAGCCCGTCAGGCTCGGCAGTATGAGGCCATATCAGCCGGATGCCGATTCTCACCCTTTTAGGGTCCGCTTCGTTACGTACCGGCCAGCTCGGAATGGCACCCTCCGTGGTGTAGTCGAGCAGTGGCCCGATTCGCTGGAATTCGGAAGAAGATCGCCAAACGACGGACATACGACGAGAGCCCAACCACCGCCAGGTCCGGCCGCCCCTCCCGCCTGACGGACATCGTGATCGCGCTCCTGCTCGCGGCGGCCGATGCCCTGGCTATAACGGGCATCGCCGTGATCATGACCTTCGCCGGCATGATGGCCGCGGGCGACGGCCTGCCCGCCGGTCAACGACCTCATGCGGGAATCTCGTTCTCGGGACTCGCCCTCGTCTGGATCATTCCCGCCGCGCTCGCCATCTCGACGTTCGTCCACGCGAGTCTGCGCATGCCGGTCACGGCTGTGGTCCAAGGACTGTTCTTCATCGTCGGGCTCGCCCTCGCACTCGCCGAGACGAACATGCTGCTGGCGGTCGCCTGACGTGCGGCCCGGAGGGGGCAGCAGCTCGGTCAGCGCTGGAGGCGCACACACGGTACATGCACGAAGCCGGCCGCCGCCCGGGCAACTCCGCCGGCCCACCGAAGAGCATGCCGTTGCGCCGGAGTCCGGGCGGGGACTGCCCCTGGCACCGGACCTCGCAGACTCCGCAGACTCCGAGGCGGACTACCCGCCGTGAAAGCAACACACGCACGCGCGCGGGGCTCACACGGTGAAGTCCGTGGCCCTGCTCTTGAACGTCGTTTCGCCGTCCTTGGCGGTGACCAGGACGGCGACATGCCACGGCCCGCGGGGCGATCCATCGGCATCGGCGCGGGAGACGGTGACCTTGTAGGTGCACCGTGCGGTGTCCTCGCCCGAGGCCTCGCAGACGGCCGACTCCGCGTCGGCCATCTCCTTGGCGGTCAGCGCCTTCTTCGCAAGCAACGACTTGGCCGGCCAGGCAAGCACCTTCACGCTCTTGATGCCGGAGGATGACGTGACGTCAGTGGTGAAGGTCAGTGCGCCGGCACGCTCCCCGGCGGGCGCGGTGTAGCGGGCGGTGCTGTGCGCCAGCGCCGGCGGCTGGTCCCCGGCGTAGGCCAGGCCAAGGGCACCAACTCCTGCGAGAGCGACGGCACCGACAGCCACGGACACAACGACACGACTCGACGTGACTCCTCCCCCACCTAAAGGTGGGGGCTTCTCGCTATGCCGGGTTGGCGTCGCGACGGACCAGCCCGGCCCGTAGAACGTTCAGGGCGCCCACGGTGTCGGCGTGCGCCAGGTGGCCGCAGCCAACGCAGTGGAACGTCTCCTGCGTGGGCCGGTTCTCCGCGCTGACGTGCCCGCATTCGGGGCAGGTCCGGGAGGTGTTGCGGGGGTCCACGGCGATCACGTTTCGTCCGGCGCTTTCAGCCTTGGCGTGCAGGATCGTCAGGAACACCCCCCATCCGGCATCTGAGATCGAGTGGTTGAGTCCGGCCTTCGCGGCGGACCCGTTGGGCAGGAAGCTGCCCGGCGTCTCGGGGTCCGGCTTCGGCACGGGGGCCCTGACCATGTTTCGGATCTTGAGATCCTCGTGCGCTATCAGGTCGTGGTCCCGGACCAGACCGAGCGCGGTCTTGTGGGCGTGGTCCAGGCGCTGGCGGCGTACCTTGCGGTGAAGGTCGGCGACCCGCTGGACGGCCCGCTGATGATTCGCCGTCCGCTTGTCCCGGCGCACGCGCCCGAACCGGCTGAGCCTGTGCTGTGCAGGTTCGAGCTTGGCGGCTGCCTTCGAAGCATGGCGTGGGTTCTCGACGTGCTCACCGTCGGAGGTGGTGAGGAACGAGGCGATACCCATGTCGATGCCCACCACGGACCCTGTCGCGGGGAGCGGTTCGGGCTGGGCCTGCTCAGCGGTCAGGACGACGTACCAGCGCTTGCCTTCGCGCTTGACGGACACGGTCTTGACCGTGCCGACCACGGGCCGGTGCTGGTTGACCTTGACGTGCCCGACGCCCTGGAAGCGGACGCGGGTGACGTGATCGTGCGGGGTGGAGTCCCAGCGGCAGCCGTCCCCGTCTTTCGGGAAGTCCACCGTGTCGAACCAGTTCACCCCCCTAAATCGGGGATACCCCGGCTTGTCCCCGCACTTCACGCGGCGGAAGAACGCGGCGAACGCCTTGTCCAGGCGGCGCAAGGTCGCCTGCTGCGACGAGAACGACCACCGGCCCTGGCGCTCCGGGTCGAAGGCCCGGATGTCCTTGAGCTGCGCGGACTGCTGCCCGTACTTGATCGAGGTCTTCGAGGCGTGCCGGTAGGCGTCACGGCGTTCCTGCAAGGCGCCGTTGTAGAGCGAGCAGTGCTCGCGCAGCATCTCGCCGAGCGCGGCTTGCTGGCCCACGGTGGGCCGCATGAGGAACTTGTACGCACGGATCAACCGACCCACCCCCTTCCCGATCAGCCTCCAAGACCCTACTGGCGTATGTCAGCGCGCTGGGTACCAAACCCCAACATCCGTACCGACGTGGCGCCTTCGACGACACGATGCCGGATCGCTGCGCAGAGATCATGCGCGAGGTGTGCGGCAGCTTCAAGGCGGAGCTGAAGGAGTTCAACGGCGAGGCCGATCACATACCTCTGCTGATCCATTACCCGCCGGAGATCGCCCTGTCCAAGCTGATCAACACTCTCAAGGGCGTCAGCTCCCGATACCTGCGGGCCGAGTACACCGGCCGCATCAACCGCATCGGCACGGGGTCAGTGTTCTGGCCCCGTGCCTACGTCGCAGCCTCGTGCGGCGGTGCACCGCGCACCGTGATCCGTCAGTACATCGAGCAGCAAAAACGTCCGCTCCAGAATGCACGTCAGAGCAGTCTCAGGATGCGTTTCCCTCCCCGGCTGAAGCCGGGGATACCCACGCAAGATCAGAGATGGAGTCTCCACCGGTGTCCAGGCGAGCTCCCGCAGGTGAACCAGCCCCTCGATTCCGTCGGCGACCCGGACGAAGACGCCGAACGGGATCAGCTTGGTGACCTCGCCAGGCAGTTCCTGCCCCACCGTGACGGTGTCGGCGAATACCTGAAAAGGGTCCGGCCGCATGGCTTTCAAGGACAGTCTGGCCTCCAGATTCCGTGTGTCGAACTGGAGAAACTCGCATGAGACGCGCTGTCCAACCTGCACGACGTCGGAGGCTGCCTCGGAACTTTGCCAGGACAGTTCAGCGAAGGAGATGAACCCGACGCCGGGGAAAACCGGGTGGGCGGGTCCGTCGTCCAGCGCCACGAACACACCGAACCGTTCGATCGCCGCGACCGTGCCGGAAAGGAACTCTCCGCGGTGCAGTGATTCCTAATGCGGTCTGTCAAGCCGCGAGAGCACTGGGCGGGGTGAGTTCGTAGCACCGCCCGTCGCGCAGGAGTGCCCAGAGGACGTTGACGCGGCGTCGGGCCAGGGCGAGGACAGCCTGGACGTGGCGCTTACCCTCGGTGCGTTTGCGGTCGTAGAACCTGCGCGACTCATCGCAGTGTCGGATGCTCAACAACGCCGAGATGTAGAAGACGCGTTGGAGACGACGGTTGTAGCGCCGCGGACGCCGCAGGTTGCCGCTGATCTTCCCGGAATCGCGGGGCACTGGTGCGACGCCACCGAAGCCGGCGAGGCGGTCAGCGGTGCCGAAGACCACCATGTCGCCGCCGGTGGCGGCAAGGAACTCGGCGCCGAGGATGATGCCCAGACCGGGCATGCTCGTGATCACGTCGAAGGCGTGGTGGTCACGAAACCGGGCCTCGATTTTCTTGTCGAGATCGGCGACCTGCTGGTTGAGGACCGTCACCTCCTTTGCCAGCGTGTGCACCAGCTCGGCGGCCAGCTTCTCGCCGGGCAGGCTCGTGTGCTGCCGTTCCGCGGCCTGGACGGCGATCTCGGCGAGCCGGTCCGGGCGGACGACGTGGCGGTTTCGCAGCCAGGTCTCCAGCCGCTTGGCGCCGATTCGGCGGATGGCCGCCGGGGTCTGGTAGCCAGTCAGCAAGGTGAGTGGACCGGTGTTGGTCAGATCCAACTCCCGTTCCAGACCGGGGAAGACGCTGGTGAGCTGGGCTCGCAGGCGGTTGACGGTGCGGGTGCGGTCGGCAACCAGGTCCATACGCCGACCGGTGAGGAGCTTGAGGTCGGTGACGGTGTCGTCGTCGGCGCGTAGAGGGTGCAGGTCGCGTCGGACGCGGACCTGGTCGGCGATGACGGCGGCGTCCTTGGCGTCGGTTTTGCCCTCTCCTCGGTAGCTCTCGGAGGCGCGGTGGATGGCCCGGCCGGAGATGTAGTGCAGCAGCTGGTCGTGGTTGAGCAGGATCGCGATAGCGAGGGCGGCTCCGCCGTCGGCAAGGTCGATGCCCCAGGTCACCTCGCCGCCCAAAGCCAGGACGTCGGCGAGGAGTTCGAGTAGTTCTGGCTCGTCGTTGGTAACGCGTCGGGACAGCAGCCGACGGCCGCTCTCGTCTATGGCGACGCAGTGATGGTGGACTTTGCCCGCGTCGATGCCGGCCCAGATGGCGGCCATGTGATGCCTCCGTGCGGTGTTGTGCTGGTGCCTCCCGACGGACGACCTCGCTGTCGATTCCCTACCCAGCGATCATTCGCAGTTCCTAATTGGCAGCCGAGTCGTCGTGGGGTACCGGGCGGCCAATCACTGAGAGCCACAAGCGGCAGAGCGTTTTCAACCACACCCGGCACCCCTGGGTGGATGAACCATACGAAGGGCTCAACACGTCCCGCAGAACAACGTAGGGAGCGTTTTCAGCGTGGCCACTGATCGGGTGACGCTGCTCAGGTCGAGGTAAGGGCCGCAACGCACAAGGCTCCCGTGCCGTTGGTGGAGGTGTTCGAAGTCTCAACACACCGGCACAGGAGCCCTGTTGGTTCCCTATCCTGCCGCACTCGACCTTCCGCATGCCCTCGTCGAGTGGGTCACGATGCTCATCGTCACCCGCGAGGGTGACCGCAGGTGCAAACTCCCGCCGCACCAGCGCGCGCTCATCGCTCTGGTGTACCTGCGCCGCCACGACACCCCGGCCCGGATCGCGGCCGGCTTCGGGATATCCATCGGCACCGCCCACGCCTACGTGGCCGCCGTGACCGGTCTACTCGCCGACCGAGCGCCCGGCCTGCTCAAGACGCTGCGCGAGCATGATCCGGAGTTCGTCCTCCTGGACGGCACTCTCGCCGAGTGCGACCGCGTCGGCGACAGCCGGGCCGACTACTCGGCCAAGCACCGCCGACACGGCATGAACGTCCAGGTCATCACCGATCCTGCCGGTGAAGTGCTGTAGATCTCGCCCGCGCTGCCGGGCCGCACCCACGACCTGACCGCGGCCCGCACTCACCACATCACCCGGATCTGCGAACGCCAGGGCGTCCCCATCCTCGCCGACCGCGCCTACCAGGGTGCCGGCCCCTGGGTCACCACCGGACTCAAACGCCCGCCAGGCGGCGAGCTCACCCTCACCCAGCGCACCGTCAATCGGGCCTTGACCACAGCCCGGGCACCGGTCGAACGCGGCATGGCACGGCTGAAGTCCTGGCAGATCTTCCGCAGATCCCGCATCAGTCCCAACCGCATGACCGTCATCACCAAAACCGTCCTCACCCTGGAGCGGCAACGCTGAAAATACTCAGTGACTCCAGGAACGCCCAGAATTCTGGGTTCTCAGACGGTCCGCCCATCATGCTTCCAGCTTGTCACGAGGAGCTGTGCCTTGGGTAGAAAGTGTGCTCGCGGTGCGGTCTTGAGAGGGCGTCACGGGCAAACCGGTTCACCCCTCCTGGTCGGTCAGTCTGCGCACGCGGACAGGCTCGGCCACCGCACCTCCAGCAGTCGGAAACCGATATCACCCTCATCCAACCGCCGCGACCACCAAACCGGCCAAACCACGCAGTCAGAGCACTAGACGGGTGATGTGTCGGGACGGGTGTCGTACCTTGTGCGGGCCGCGTCGATGTCTGCCAGGTGCGTGATGCTCCACTCCAGCAAGGGTGCTGTGGCTTGGCGGAGGGTTTTGCCCATCGGGGTGAGTTCGTAGCTGACGTGCGGCGGCATGACGTTGTGGACAGTGCGCGTGAGGATTCCGTCGCGCTCCAGGCTGCGTAGGGTCACGGTGAGCATGCGCTGGCTGATTCCGTCGATCGCTCGTTTGAGTTCGGTGAAGCGGCGCGGTCCCTGGCTGAGGTTACGTACGACGAGCAACGACCACTTGTCCCCCACGATGTCGAGTACTTCGCGGGTGCGGCATGGGTCCTCCCGCCGTACCGGCTTTGCCTCACTGCCGGTTGTGCTCATGGTTACCTCCAGGGAACCGAGGCACCGAAATGTGCCTTATTGCTCGGTGCATGAGGGTACGCAACGATGATTTCGGTTCTCAAAGAGTACCGAGGCACAAAGAGGAACCGCTGCGTTTCCGCCTCCGCGCACCTAAGAGGAAGACCGCTTTTACCATGTCGACATATCTGCTCGTCCATGGCGCTTGGCACAACGGCCGTTGCTGGGAACGTGTGGTCCCGCTGCTGGAGTCGGCCGGACACCGCGTGCTCACACCGTCGCTGACCGGTTACGGCGACAAGGCCCACCTGCTCAGTCCCGAGGTGGGACTCGACACGCACGTCGAGGACGTCGTCAGGCTGATGGACGAGGAAGACCTGACCGACGTGGTCATCGTGGGTCACAGTTACGCGGGACTCGTCATCTCGTCCGTGGCCAACGAGGTCCCGGCACGGGTCGCCCACCTGGTGTACCTCGATGCCATGGTGCCTGAGCACGGAGAAACCGCGGTCGATGTCCAGCCTTTGACACAGCGTCTGATTGACCTGGCCTCGAAGTCGGAAAGCCCTTGGCGCATTCCGCCGCTGCCCGAAATGCCCCCGCCGTTCGGTCTCTTCGGGGTCGTCGACCCGGCGGACGCCGAGTGGCTGCGTGCGATGCTCTCCGACCAGCCGGTCGGCTGCCTGCAACAGCCGGTGCGGCTGGACAACCCGGCCACGGACCTGATTCCGCGTACGCACATCCACTGCGTCGGCGTGGAGCCCGAAGACATCACGCGGCGGCCCGTCCCCGCGATACAGTCCAACGGATCTCCGGCACAGGTGTGGGAGCTGCCGACCGGGCACGACTGCATGATCACGATGCCGGCGGAGCTGAGCGAACTGCTGCTCAAGCTCGCCGCCATGTGATGTCGTGCTGCCATGTCGGGCAACCGCGCGACGGAGGCGGCACCAGGGTGGAAAGGGCGCCCCCACGCGGCGCCCTTGGCGGTGTGGGCGGACAGAGCTACGAGGTGAGCGTGTCCAGGAGTTGGGGGCCGTTGTTGCGGACGTTGTTGACGGCGGTGGAGACCGGGCGGGCGTCCAGGTGGCCGCCGGCCGGCTGGCCGAGCAGGGCCCGTAGTTCGTCGGCGTCCTGGTGGGTGGGGTCGAGCCAGGCGTCGTAGTGCTCGGGGGTGAGGGCGAGCGGCATGCGGGGGTGCACGCGGCCGGCCGCGTCGGTGGCCTCGGTCGTGATGATGGTGCAGGTCAGCAGCCAGGCGGCCGGGTCGTCGTCCTGCTGGACGGCCGGGTCGCGCCAGTACTCGTACAGCCCGGCCAGGGCCATCACCTGATCGTTTTTCGGATGGATGAAGTACGGCTGCTTGCGCGCCTTGCCGGTGGCGGGGTCCTTGATCTGCTCCCACTCGTAGAAGCCGTCGGCGGGCAGGAGGCAGCGGTGCCGGGTGAACGCCCGGCGATACGCGGGCTTTTCGTGCACGGTCTCCACCCGCGCGTTGATCATCCGGGCGCCGATCTTGATGTCCTTCGCCCACGACGGAACCAGGCCCCAGCGCAGGGGCCGCAGTTCCCGCTCCGTCGGCGCACTGTCGTCCTGGTCGCGTGGTGCCCGTTCGAGGACGGCCCAGACGTCGTCGGTCGGGGCGACGTTCCAGTTCGGCGCGAGCGTCTCCTTGGCAGGTACGTCGGGCACGTGGAAGAGCGGGGCCAACTCCTGGGGGCTGCGAGTGGATACGTATCGACCGCACATACCCCCACTCTCGCACCGACCTGGTGCCGCGCCACCCCATGGGCGCGGTGTCGTGTCAGGTTGCGGTTGCCCGAGGCGCGTCCTCGACCTGTCCCCGCCGACGACGGCGCACACCACTGGATCACTCGCCCCGCACGCCGAGGTCGTGCCGGTCGAGCGCAACCGGTCGAGGGCACTTGGCGGCTGCTGAAGCGGCAGGGCTGGAGCCGGCAGCAGCCCGCCCGGCGGGCGATCGAGCGAGATGACGACGCGGTCGAGGTCCGGAAGAAGGAGACCTGGCCGCGGGTGAGAGCACCGCGGCGGAGCGCGGGGCCTGGATCGTCTTCAAGGACGAGGCCGGGCAGTCGATGACTTTGCCGCGCGCGTACCCGGGGCCGGACCGGCGAGACCCGGGTCGTGCGGGTGAGGGACCGTGGTTCCGGACGGGTGTCGCTGGCGGGCATGGCCTGCTACAAGCCGGGCGAGTGGTCTCGACTGATCTACGCGATCCGCGAGTACCGGGGCCGCGAGGACGAGCCGAAGGGCTTCGGCCGGCGTGGCTTCCGCAACCTGATCGTCAATCTCCCGGTCGGACGGCAGTGCCGTCATCACCCGCGGACATCAGCGACGTCCCTCGCTTCCTCGCCACATTCATCAGCCATGGAGGGTGAGGACTTCTCCGGCGAGGATCGTGCTGTCGAGGCGCAGGAGGGCGCTGATGTCGGACAGCGGGTCTCCGTCGACGACGATGAGGTCGGCGTCGTACCCCATACGGACGTGGCCCTTGCGGTCGCTCAGGCCGCATGCGTCCGCCGCGGTCGACGTGGCGCTCGCGAGCGCGTCGGCCGGCGCCATGCCGCCGGCCACCAGATCGGAGATGGCGCGGGGCAGGATGCCGTGCGGCTTGCCAGGGTTGATGCCTCCGTCGGTGCCCGAGATGATCGTGACTCCGGCGCGGTGTGCATGGGCCACTTGCCGGGCGCGGCTTTCCAGATCCATGCCGGCCTTGAGCAGACGTTCAAGGAGATGCGGGGGCGGTACGGCATCCGGCGCCCGCCCGATCGTCGGGCAGACCACGATGCCCTGCGCGGCCAGTGCCGCGATCGCGTCGTCGGGCACGTACACGCTGTCGGCGGTCAGGAAGGTGCAGTGCTCGATCCCGTCGACGCCGGCCGCGATCGCGTCGCGGATGGAAACCAGCGCGTGTGCGTGGGCGGTGACCGGAAGTCCGACGGTATGCGCCTCGGCGACCACGGCCGCGAGCTCCTCGGCGGTGAACTGTCCCTGGTCCACCGCGGTTCCGGGAGTCGTCATGCCCCCGCTTGCCATGATCTTCACGATGTCGACCCCGCGCTCCGCCCGCTCACGGACCGAGGCTCGTAGTTCGTCCACCCCGGAGACCTCGCCGCCCATGGTGGAGCAGTGTCCTCCCCTGCTGGTGATCGGCGGCCCGGAGGCGAGGACTGTGGGCAGTCCCGCGTGGGGACGGGCGCGCCAGTCGACGACGGACCACGCCTTGTCGCCGAGGTCGCGGACGGTGGTGACGCCGGTTGCCAGGTGGACCCGCAGCGACTGCTCGATCGTGCGCGACAGGTCGTCCGGGGAGAACCCGGCCAGCCTTTCGAGCGCCCCCGGCCCCGAGTCACCGACCAGATGAACGTGCGCGTCGATGAGGCCGGGCAGCAGTGTCCCGCCGGGGCGGTCGAGGACTTCACAGCCCGACGGGATGTCGTGCGCCAAGGACTCGACCCCGACGATCCGGTCGCCGTCCACGAAGACGACTCCCCCGTCCCGCCTGAGGGCACGGCCGTCAAAGATCCGTCCGACCCGGAGAGCCAGCATGGTGATCCTCCCACCGCCCACCAACCTCGGCACTCCGCCGCCGCACGGAGTACTTCGATGCTTCCATCATCAGGACGCAAGGAGCGCTCACAGCACGCGATAACAGCAAAGAGCGTTTCGTCAGGCGAGGAGAGTGGGTGGCGCATTCGGCGTCGACCTCCTCGGCCCGTCGCCGGCACCCTCCCCACGGACGGCAACGCACACGCGTAGGCGCTTCCGCAGCCGTGCCCGCCGGCCGGGACCGATGGCGGCGCCGGCACCCGGCCCGGCAAGCGCCTTCGTGGACCGCGCCAAGGACGCCGCCGTAAGGTCGAGGGAGACAACCGACCATCCCCGGGCATCGGGATTCGGCAGTCACACGGAGCCCCGATGTCCGCATGGTCGGGTGTCCCCGGCCATGCCGGCCGTCTCGTCCATGGATTTGCCGACGTTTGCCACGAAAAGGCTGCGGCACTCGGTCACCGAGCCTGTCCTCTTCGAGGCAACCGCCATGAGACGCACCGGCCAGGCGCCTCGATGTCCAGCCCGCCGACCGGCAGAACCGAGGGCGATCGATGACGACGATCGGTGTCGAAGAGGAGTACCTGCTGGTCGACCCGGTCACGGGTCTACCGGTACCGATGGCGGACAAGGTGCGCGCCGCGGCCGGCCTGGGGCATCTCGTGGCCGACCAAGAGGTGCACTGCGAGCTGCTACAGGCGCAGGTGGAGGTGGCCACGCCGGTGTGCGCGACCCTCGAGGAGGTCGGTGGACACCTGTACCGGCTGCGGCACGCCATCGGATCGGCCGCGGAGGCGCACGGCTGCCGGATCGCGGCCTGCGCCACGCCACCGTTGCGCCATGGTCATCCCGTGGCCGTCACCGACCAGGCCCGTTACCGTGCCATGCTCGCCCAGGCGCCCCAGCTCGTCGCGGAGCAGCTGGTCAACGGCATGCACGTGCACGTCGGGGTCCCCAGCAGGGAGACCGGCCTGCGGATCATGAACCGGATCCGGGTGTGGTTGCCGACCCTCACCGCCCTGTCCGCGAACTCTCCGCTGTGGGACGGCCACGACACCGGCTTCGCCAGCTGGCGCACGGTGATCTTCAGCCGTTGGCCCGTCAGCGGAATGCCTCCGCATTTCGCCGACATCACCGACCATGACCGGCGCGTGCAGCGACTGCTCGACAGCGGTCTGATCTCGGACACCGGCCAGCTCTACTGGCAGGCCCGTCTTTCGGAGCGGTACCCCACCATCGAGGTGCGGTGCCTGGACGTGCAGCTGCGCGCAGACGACGCGGTGATGCTCACGGGCCTTGTCCGGGCCCTGGTGGAGACCGCGCTGGCGGAGACGACCGCCGGAGCTCCCACGCTCGACTGCGACCAGGAACTGCTGCAGGCGAGCATGTGGCATGCCGCCCGCCACGGACTGAGCAGCACCCTGGTCGACCCGAGTGGGCGACAACGCCGGGCCGGGGAGATGTTGTACGAGCTGCTGCGCCACATCGCTCCCGCGCTCGACGCCTCGGGTGACAGCCGGCAGGTGACGGGCTTGGTCCACCGGCTCCTCCAGGACGGCACCGGCGCGGACAGGCAACGCGCCGCCCTCCTCGACGGCGGACTGCCCGCGGTCACCGCCCTCGTGCTCGCCCAGAGCACCATGCCTTGAGCCATGCCCCTCCGCCCCGCGATGGGAAAGGCGAGCGGATGCCTAGCCTTCAGGAGGTCAGCTGCTTGGGTACGACGCCGGAGATGGCGATCTTGCGGGGCTTGGCGTGTGCGGCCAGCGGGATGCGCAGGGTGAGGACGCCGTTGTCGTAGGGCCGCCTCGGTGGCAGCCGTGTCCAGGACGTCGGACAGGGCCAGACGGCGAGTGAACCGGCCGGTGGGCCGCTCGGTGAGTACGGGCCGAGCATCGGCTGGGATCGGGGAGGGCCGCTCGGCGCTCAGCATCAGCGTGTGCTGCTGCGTGGTCAGCTCGATGGTGGAACGGTCCATGCCGGGCAGGTCGAACTGCAGGTAGAGGGCCTCGTCATCACGCCAGGCATCCGCCGGGATGACGCTGCCGGTCGAGTCGTCGGCATGCGCGAGCTGATGTAGGAGCCGGTCGAGATCACCCAGGGCGCCCGTACGCGCAAGCATGTCCACTTCTTCCCTCCCTCAAGGGCGGACCGAAGGCCAACGCGGTCCGTTGATCGAGTACCGCCTATCCATATACCTTGCCGGGCAAGTATCTGCCAAGCAGTGCCTTCATGAAGCTGACAGCGAGTGACTCAACTTCACGCCACGGCAGAACACGATAACTCCAGCGACGACGGCGCACCCGGGCTTCACGAACGGTACGGCATCTCGCGACCCAGCGGGAGCACAGCCTGCTTCGACGCCAGAAAACTTGAGTCCCACCTTGTCAAGTTTCGGGCGTGGTGGTACATCAGAAGGAGAGCGAAAGACGCGAGATGGACGTCAAGGAGGGTTGAACGATGCTGATGCGTACGGATCCCTTCCGTGAGCTTGACCGGCTCGTCGACAGGGTCTGGGGCACAGCCGCACACCCGGCGGGCATGCCGTTGGACGCCTGGCGTGAGGATGAGACGTTCTTCGTCGAGCTGGACCTGCCGGGCGTGGACCCGCAGTCCATCGACCTCGACGTCGAGCGCAACGTCCTGACGGTGCGGGCCGAACGCAAGCCGACGTACGGCGAGAACACGCACCCGGTGATCACGGAACGGCCCGCGGGGACCTTCAGCCGCCAGCTGTTCCTCGGTGAGACTCTCGACACCGAAAAGATCGAGGCTTCCTACGAGGGCCGGCGTGCTGAAGCTGCGGATCCCGGTCGCCGAGCAGGCCAAGCCCCGCAAGATCACCATCAGCGGCGGCAGCGACCACAAGCAACTGGGCGGCTGACGCCGTAGCGACACCACTAGCTCGGGGCCCCGGATACGTCAGCTCGGGGCCCCGAGGTACGAGTTCATGGGTGAGACGGGCGCTCTGGCTCCCCACCGTCCGGATCGTAGACCTTGGTGAAGGTGGCCCCGCACCGGCAGCGGGAGTGCTCGATCAGCTCTCCTTCAGCCGACACGCTCACCCCCTGACTGAGCCGCACATGCACATGAACACCCATGAGGAGCTGCCTTCCGGGACGTCGCCGATCCGGTCATGGTGGGGCGGGCCATTGGCTCCGGCAATGCCGCAGCTCACATCCACGGAGGTTGCTCGCGCATTCCGCCCTCGCCCCAGACTTGACAAGGAGAGGCTCAAGTTTTATCTCGGAAGGTGGCCCGACGCGGAGGAGGACTCGCAGCTCACGCGCCGCAAGGTGGTGGCGGGATACACCGCGAGTATCAGCCCACGCCGGTGTCCGGCCGGGCCTCCGCACCTCCATCGGAGCGCTAGAGGACGAAAGGTGGCGCCGACGTGGTTCTGCGACGGGAAGCGTTCCTCGACCAGGTGAAGGAACGCGGGGAGTACGAAACGGAGCAGGAGGCCCAGCGGGCGGCGCGCGTGGTCCTCGCCCTGCTGGGCGCACACCTGGTCGGCGAAGTGCGCGCCCAACTGGCGGCACGCCTGCCCGAAGACTTCGCCCTGATCCTGCTCAACCCCCTGCAGAGCGCCGAACCGCTGACACCGGAAAGGTTCGTGCGGGCGACGGCGGCATGGATCGAGGGCGCCACCGAGCAGACCGCGACGTGGGACGTAGGCGCCGTCCTCAGCACCGTCGCCGACGCCGCGGGCCCGGACCTGCTGGACCAGGTCCTGTTTCAGCTCCCCACGGGCTATGACCTGCTCTTCGGGCACCCCCAGCCCACCTGATCAAGCCCCGCAGCCGGTGCGCTCCCGCCCTGACACCACGTCGAGGGTCACGCGGCCGCCGCGGGCTGCCACGTCGCCTCGACCAGTGCTCGCTCGGTGCCGGACAGGTACACGGCCGCGCTCAGCCACGCGCGCGCGTAGGCGTCCGGATCGGCCTGCTGGGTTCGGCCGAACACGTCGCGGCTCCGCCGGTCCGCCTCCGCGGCGAGCGCGTCCGCCAGATCCGCGGCCGTGCGGAACCCGCTGCGCCGCAGTGCCGCCGCGCCCGAGGCCCGGTCACCGTTCCGTGCGGGCTCGGCGGCGGCCCGGCGGCCTCCGGACACCGCGACCTCGACGAGCCGGCGCAGCCGCCACAGGGGCGCCTCGGCCACCGGGTCCGGCGGCAACACGGCCGGACCCTCCACCGGCCCCAGCTCACCGGCCGGCGGGAAGTGCGCGCCTTCGAGCCGGTCGTAGCCCAGATCGGCGTGCCCCGCCCACTCGGGCGGCAGCAGCAGGGTCGCCGAGCCGTCCGGTACGGGGCCGACCGCGAGGGGCCGCAGTGTCGCGGCACGGTCGGGGTCGAGGCGCCCCACGACACGCAGTCGCAAGCCCGGGCGGGAGGCCAGCTTGCGGAAGTTGGCCGCATGGGCCAGCTCCGGGTGGCCGTTGGCGGTCACCAGCCGGATCAACAGGCCCTCGCCATCGGCTCCGTCGGGTGTCAGCTCCCGCGCGAGCAGGTGGTCCTCGGCCGCCCCCACGAGGACCACGTCACAGCCGATCAGTCCACCGGCCTCCGGTCCGGCTCGCTCGGGGTCGTCGCCCGCGGCGAGCCGGGCCGCGGCGGCCTGGGCGAGCGGGCGGGAGAAGAGACGGGCGAGGGCCCCCGACGTCCAGGACAGCCCCGCGACCGGGGTGGCCCGCACGCCCTTGCCCGCGCCGAGGCGGCCGTCCGGGGAGAGCGTCGCGCCGGAGATCAGCAGTCCGCCCCTGGAGAGTTGCGCGTGATCGAGGCTGCCGGAGCCGAGGGCGACGGTGGCCGTGGCGGCGCCGCGCGCCCGCGCCGGTCCGCCGGGCTTGACGTCGGACACGGAGAACCAGCGGCCGTCGTCGGCCAGGACATGGGTGACGACCCCGCCGTAGCCGGTGGCCGAGATCACCGGCTCCCGGCACACTCCGTGCACCTTCAGGCTTCCGCCGGGGCGATAGCTGCGCCGCGCGGTGCCGACCAGGGACGGGTCGGGATCGGACGCGGCGAGCAGTCCGCTGGTGAGCAGCAGCTCCCGCAGCGCGGCGACCAGGTCGGCCAGCCGGTGGCCGTCGTGGCGGGCGCGGGCTGCGCGCAGTGCGCGGACCACCCTCAGGGCGGCCGCCTCGGCCCGGTGCAGGCCGGCGAGCCGTGCCGTGTGCGCGGCCCGCAGCAACTCCGCCTGGGGGACGGCGCCCGCACCGGGTACGCCGGCGGCCAGCACCGCCGCCGCGGCGGCCCACAGCCCGGATGCGGCGGTGACCTGCGCCGTGGTCGGGGCGGCCGGCGAGGGGGCGGTCGTGTCGGTGCTCGTCGGTCCCGTCGGCGATGCGGCGGTCGCGTCGGTGCGGGGTGTGTCGGACTGCCCCGCGCCGGCGTCCGGTTCGGCCACCTCGGCGCCGCCCTGGGGCGGCTGGTCGGCAGGGTCGGCGACCGCGTCGCTGTCGGCCACCGGCGCGGCTCCGAGGACCGCCGTGCGGTGCAGGCACCGGGGTGCCAGCAGACAGCTGCACTCGGCCTGGGCGGCGTCCGTGATCGCCCCCGACGGTCCGGGGGTGAGGGTGACCTCGGCGTCCTCACCGCAGCGCACGCGCCGTACCGTGCCGTCGGTGGTGACGGGCAGCGTCAGGTACGTCTCGATCGTGGCGTCGAGCTTTTTGCGCAGCCGGGACGTCAGCTGTTCCACGGCGGCGGCCATCACGTCGGGTGCCACGGGGGGCAGTTCGGTGTTCATCGGTGTTCTCCGCGGAGGCGGTCGCCCACCCAGCGGGCCAGGGCGAGGGGACTGAGGGCGGCGACCGGCATGCCGGCGGCGACGAGTTGTTGGGCCACCGGCACCGAGTAGCGCGGGGTGCCGGTGTCGTCCAGGGCGGCGCAGCCCATCAGGTGCACCCCGGAGCTTGCGAGGGCGCGTACCTCGCCGAGGAGTCCGCCGAGCGGATAGCCCTCTTCGAAGTCGCTGACCACGACGACGAGGGTCCGGCTCGGGACGGTCACCAGCGAACGGGCCTGGGCCAGGCCGGCGGCGATGTGGGTACCGCCGCCGACCCTCACCTCCAGCAGCAGCGAGAGCGGGTCGTCGACGCGGTCGGTCAGGTCGATCACTTCGGTGGAGAACGCGAGGAAGTGGGTGCTGAGGGTGGGAACTCCGCCCAGGACGGCCGCGGTCAGCGCCGACCAGACGACGGACGCCTCCATCGATCCGGACACGTCGACGACCAGGATCAGCCGCCAGTCCGCCTCCTTGCGGGAACGGGTGCTGAACACCGGCCGCTCCGGTACGACGAGGGTGCGGCCGTCGTCGGTGCGGCGCGTGTGGGCGAGGTTGGCGCGCAGGGTGCGCGGCAGGTCGATCCTCCCTCCCGGACGGCGGGTGGGACGCGGGGTGGCCAGTCCGGTCAGTGCCGGGCGCAGCCGGGTGGCCAGTTCCTTGGCCAGTTCGTCGACCAGGCGGCGCACCAGCGGGCGCAGCTTGGCGAGTTGCTGCTCGGGCATCCCGCCGGCCAGGGAGAGCACGGAGGTCAGCAGGTCGACCGAGGGGCGTACGGCCTTGGGGTCGAGCTCGGCCAGGACATCGGTGCGGCCCAGGTCGGCGGCCCGGGCCAGGACCTCCTCGCGGACATCGGCGCCGAACAGCGCGTCGAGTTCTTCGGCCCACTCACGGGCGGTCGGGAAGGAGGCGTCCTGGCCGCCGCCCTGGTCGTTCTCCCGAGCGAGGTCCGACGCGCCCTCGCCGCGGCCGGTGCCGTACAGCTCGTCGAGCGCGTGGGCGAGACGACGGGCGTTGGGCGGCAGTTTCTCGCTCTCCCGGCCGAGCAGGAGGCGCCAGCGGTCGGCCGGTGTGAGGTGCGGGGCGGGGGCGGCCGCTGCCTGGGTGGGCTCGCCGCCTTCTGAGGGGAGGGTCGACGGGGTCGGTGCCTCGGCCGGTGCGGGTTCGGTGGTCGGAGGGGACGGCGGATGGCCCGGTGGGGTGCCAACGGCGCCGTTCGGAAGGGACGGCGGCGGGGCTGGCCGGGTGCTCGCGGTGCCGTCCAGGTCTGTTCCCAGCGGTGGGCGCAGCGCCGTCACCGCCGACCGGCCCGCCGCGTCGGCGGCCGTCCACAGGGCGAGCAGCCGCGGTGAGGCGGCGAGCGACAGGTCGAGGCGGTCGCCGAGGCGCTCGGTCACGGTGGACAGCAGCCGGTCGCGGCCGGCCGGGCTGAGGGTGTCGAAGCCTCCGCGCAGCGCGGGCAGCCGGTCGAGGAACGCCTGGTCGGTGAGCGTGTCGATGCGGTCGAGGAGGGGGTCCAGGGCGGTCGGCGCCGACTGGAGCAGGGGTGCGGCGCCGCTGAGCAGCCCCGTGAGCCGGCGGTTCATCGCGTGCCGGGCGTCCGGGCCGGTGGCGTTGTCGATCCAGCCTGCGGCTCGGTCGCCGAGGGTGGCGGCGTCGTCCAGGTCCAGCATGACCCGGGCGGCGAGCGCGGCTCCCTGCATGAGCGGGGAGGCGTGGCGTGCGAGGTCGTTCAGGGCGTCGTCCATGCGCAGGCCGAGGCGGTGTTCGCCGGCCCGTGAGGCCAGCGCCACGAGGGCGTCGGCGTCCTGCGGATCGTCGCTGCCCGCCAGGCCCGGCAGGGATCGTACGGCCGACTCCAGCAGCTCCGTGGCGAGTTCGGCGGCGCTCTGCCGGCTCTCGGGGGTGGTGCCGGGCAGATGGCCGCGCCGCAGGGCCTCCAACAGGTCCAGAGCGGCGAGGAGTTCGGGCAAGGTGGCGCAGGCGGGCAGGACGTCGGCGGCGTCGGCGAGCCGCTCGGACACCAGCGCGGGCAGGTCGCACCGGGCGGCGTCGCGCAGTCCCGCGAGGACCAGGGCGCTGGTGGGTCCGCCGTCCGCCGCTTCCCTGCGGAAGGTCTCGCGCAGGGTGCCTTCGGCGGCAAGCGCCGCGGTGACGCCACGCATACCGGCCAGGTCCAGCCGGACCGGCACCGCCGGTGTCCAGGCGAGCCGCCACCGGGTGGTCAGGGCGGCCGCGTCGCCGGTGCCCGCCACCTGGATCGGCTCGCCGTATCCGGTGCCGCACACCGCCAGGCGCTGCAGGAGGATCTCGCGTCGCCCGTCGAGCGCCGAGCGCAGCGGGTCCAGCCGCAGCTCGCGCGGTGCGGGGTCGTCCGGTCCGGGCAGCCGCAGCGCGGTCAGCTCGGCCTCGACGGACGGGCCGAGACCGGAGCGGGGCGTGCCGGGGGCGACCCGCCCGCGGTCGGTGCCGACCAGGACGGTCTCCAACGCGCGCGCCAGTGCCCGGCCGCGGCCGAGCGGCTCGCCCTGGCCCATCACCGTGGTGAGCGCTTCCAGCACCTCGCCGCGGCCCGGTGCCGCCAGTCCGCGCAGCCGGGCCAGGTCGCACGCCACGCGCAGGGTCTCGCGGGCCTCGCCGGTGCCGGCGACGTGTCCGGCCGCCCGCAGTTCGCGGCACACGCCGGTGATCGCCCGCGCGGCCGCGTCGTGCAGCCGCTCGGGGTCACCGCCCGCGGTGAACACCGCCTGCTGCCAGCGCGGATCGCGGATGCCCGCGGGATAGCCGGAGCGCGAGTCCAGCAGGTCGAAGGCGTACGGCACGAGGGAGGTGATCACGGCCGGGTGATCCCCGGAGGCAGACCCAGCGGGCTCCGCGGCCTGGCACGTGGTCAGCGCCGGGGCGTGGAAGGCGCCGACGACGGCCGCGACCCGGCGGCCGTCGGCCGAGGCGCGGGCGATCGCCGCGCGCATGTGGGCCTCACGCGCCAGATCGACCGCGGGCACGCCGCCCGCCGACTCGGCGTCGCGGCGCAGTGCCCAGCCGACGCCCAGCGCGGCCCGGCGGACCGCTTCGGGGGCGCAGCCCGGGGCGAGGACCTCCACACTGCGGTCCCACATGTCGTCGCCGTCACGCCCCGTCCCGGACGCGGTCAGCGCGGCTGCGAACGCGGTGGGCGCCTCGCCGGACGGGACGCGGCTCTCCTCCCCCGCGCCGGGGCCTTCGGCGCCCCACCGCGGATCGGACATCGGCAGGTCGCAGCAGACGACCTCGGCCCCGCGCTCGCGGGCCCAGCGGATCGCGGCGAGTTCGGGCGAGAAGTCGGCGAAGGGGTAGAAGCCGAGCCGGCCGCCCTCACCGGCCCCGGCCAGCGCGACCGGGGCGACGGTGCCCGGCGCGCCGAGATGGGGCAGCCACGACTGGAAGTCGGCGGGCAGCTCCACGCAGACGACCTCGGCGCCGGCGGCGTCCAGCAGGGCGGGCATCACGGCGGCGACCGCGGGGCTGTGGTGCCGTACGCCCAGCAGGTACGGGGCGGTGCAGTCGGCGAGGGCGGTCAGGGCCGCCCTCGGTTCCAGGGCGAGCGTCACCGCAGGTTCTCCCGCAGGTCCCACAGGCGGCGCCAGGTCGCCGAGCCGTCCTCGGCGCGCCGGCGCACGGGGCCGTCCCAGTAGCCGAGCAGGCGTGCGTGGTCGGCCGGGTCGTCCTTGCGGACCACACCCAGCAGATGGCCGGGCACCAGGTCGAGCGAGTCGCCGCCGGGGAGATAGGCGGCGGCCACCCCGAGGGAGACGGCGACCTGCACCGCCTCCGCGGTGGACATCACCGTGCCGGGGCGCTCCACGTCCCAGCCTTCGGCGGAGCGTCCGGCCCGCAGGTCGCGGAAGACGGTCACGAGGACGTCGAGGACGGCGTCGTCGACACCGAAGGCCGCGCCGGCCCGCGCGACGGCGGCCGTGGCCTGGCGCTTGACGAGTTCGGTCTCGGCCTCGACGTCCGCGATCGGGTGCACGGTCTCGAAGTTGAAGCGGCGCTTGAGGGCGGCCGACATCTCCGAGACCCCGCGGTCGCGGAGGTTGGCGGTGGCGATGACGGTGAAGCCGGGAGCGGCGGCGACCTGGGCGTCGTCGGTGCCGGACAGCTCCGGCACACTCATCCGCCGGTCCGACAGGATCGACACCAGGGCGTCCTGCACCTCGGGCAGGCAGCGGGTGATCTCCTCGACCCGGGCCACCTTCCCGGCGCGCATCGCTGCGAGCACCGGCGAGTCCACCAGGGCCTGCGGGGTGGGGCCCTGGGCGAGGAGCAGGGCGTAGTTCCAGCCGTAGCGCAGGGCGTCCTCGGTGGTGCCCGCGGTGCCCTGCACGGTGAGCGCGCTGGTGCCGCAGACGGCCGCAGACAGCAGTTCCGACAGCATCGACTTGGCGGTGCCCGGCTCGCCGACGAGCAGCAGTCCGCGCTCTCCGGCGAGGGTGACCACGCACCGCTCCACCAGGGCGCGTTCCCCGACGAACTTGGGGGCGATGACGAGTTCGTCCGGCAGCCCCTCGGGCGCGTCGGGCAGCTTGAGGGCGTCGCCGCCGCTGCCGCACACGAAGGTGATCACGGCGCGGGGTGTCAGCAGCCAGCCGGGCGGGCGGGGGCCGTCGTCGTGGGCGGCGAGGAAGGCGAGTTCGGTGGCGAAGCGCTCTTCGGCGGGCAGGGTCTGCCGGGCCGGAAGGGCCGTCACCGTGTCGGTCAGGGGCATGGAGGTCCTTGCTCGGTAGTTCGGTCGTCAGCGATTGGGTGGCACGGGTGGGGGGCCGCCCGTGAGCGGCACCCCCGGCCGGTGGTGGGTCAGCGGCGGCGGCCCCGGCGGACCTTCAGCTCCTCGAAGCGGGGAGCGTCGCCGTCCTGGACGCGCTGCCACGCCCTGCGGTAGAGGTCCGCCGCCGGCTCGAACGGCACGATCACGCCGAACGGAACGTGTTCGTCGCTCACTTCGCCGAACAGCGGCAGCTTCCAGCGCTCCAGCGGCACCCGTGGGGCCGACTGCTCGACCCAGCCGCCGGGCAGGAACAGCGACCGGCCGGCCCGGGTCCGGGTGGCCTCCACCACGAGGTCGGTGGCGGCCAGTTCGGCGCGCGCCGCCTTCAGCCGCGCCGGCTTCCAGCCCGTCCACCGGGCCGTCATGCGGTCGGTCGGGTCGGGCATGGCCAGCAGCATCAGATAGAGCGTGGCGACGTCCTCCCCCAGCCCGTACTCCTTGGCCACCTCGGTGACCAGCTCGGGCACCGAACGGCTGGGGTCCTGCGGCCACCAGGTGCCGTCCTTGCCGCGCTCCCCCGCGATCGGCTCGCCGGGGTCGGCGAGCAGGGCCGCGAACCTCTGGTCGCGGACCACGCGCAGCGCCGCCTCGGCGGCGTAGGGCCGCTGGTTGTCGACGCGGACCGCGGGCAGGTAGGGGTCCTGGCCCGCCTCGTCGAGGAGGTCGACGCGGATGGCCGGGGCGGGCTGGTCGTCGTGCGTGGCCAGGACGACGGCGCCGTACCGCTCGAAGCCGGGGCCGGTCTCGGTGGGGGTGCCGGCGGTCTTGCGGAAGTCGGGCAGGCTGATGTAGCGCCCCAGGTCGAGCATGAGTCCGGGGTGGGCGAGTCGTTCGCGTACGGCGGTGAGGGCCGGAGGCAGCGCGGCGCGGACCGGGTCGCCGGCCGGCAGCCGGTGGGCGAGCCAGGCACTCAGGCCGACCGCGCCGACCAGCGTCTCCGCGGTGAAGCCGTCCGTGTCGTCGCCGACGGGTCGCGCCCGGTCGCCGCTGATCGCCCAGGTGAGGTCCCGGCTGAGCCGGGGTGAGGAGGCCGGGTCCACCAGGGCGGGCAGCGCCTGGCGGATCGGCCAGGAGGCGTGGCGGAAGGCGCGGATCGCGTCGCCGAGCAGTTCCTCCGGGACGGCCACCCGCTTGCCGACCTTGGCGTTCCACACGGCGGCGGCCGCCGCCACGTCCGGTCCCTCGGTCCACAGGCGGGCGGGTTCGGCGGGCAGCAGGGCGCCCACGACCGCGGCGCGCACCGCGCCGTCGACGCCGTGCAGTTCGTCCTTGGCGACGGCCGCCGGGGCCACCTTCACGCCGATGAGGGTGCGCGCCTCGGGCGTGAGGAAGCTGCGCTCGTAGACGTCGATGCCCGGCAGACCGGCCACGACGAGCCGGGCGATGGTCTCGGTCACGCCGGTCAGGCGGGCGAACTCCTCGGCGGCCTCCGGGAACCAGGGGGCCGGGCCGCGCTCGGCCAGTTCGGTGAGGAAGGTCCGCATCCGGCCCGGGAGCGGGCTCTCGCTCAGCGGTCGCGTCTGAAGCGCCGTGTAGGGCGGCGGTGTCTCGAAGCGTCCGGCGGGGTCGTGGAAGTAGCCGGTGAAGCAGGCGCGGTCGTCGTCGAGGGAGTTGCGGCTCGTGACGGCGATGAAGGCGCCGTCGGTCAGCGGGAGCACACCGTGCCAGGAGCCGTCGCGCCACGCTCCCGCGGTGGTGCGCAGGGGCGCCGCCTCCAAGTGCAGGTGTACCTTGCGCCAGGCGGTGGAGTCGTCCGGTGTCAGACCGAGGCGGTCGAACTCGGCGAGGAGGGTGCGCAGGGCCTCGCGGTGCTCCTCGGCGGTGGTGGCGGAGGCCGCCCGGTAGGCCAGTGCGGTCGTCCTCTCCAGCAGTCTGTCCAGGTCCGGTTGTCCGGAGGGCAGCGGGTGACCGTCGAGGTGGAGGCGGACGTCCGCAAGGGCGGGCAGGGCGGTGTCGGCGAATCCGCCGGCGCGGGCCAGGACGCGCAGGGCACGGAAGACGGTGTCGGCCTCGTCGTCGCGGTTCCACCAGTAACTGCGCGCCGAGCCGAGCCCGTTCACCGCCGCCATGAGCACGCCGTCCGCCGGTCCCGCCGGCCCCTCGTCCTCCAGCTCGCCTTCCAGGGCGCGGGTCAGCCGGGTGGCCGCCGCGTCCAGCACGGCCTGCTGGGCCGCGGCGTAGCGGGCGACTCCGGCGATCCCCTTCACCAGGGCGTCATGGCTGACCAGCAGGAGGGTGCGGATGGCTCCGGTCAGCGCTTCCCCGTCCTCGCCCTGCTCGCCCGCGGCAGCGGTCAGCAGTGCCGCGGCCGTGTCCCGGTCGATGGTCCGCAGTGCCGTCGACCCTTGCGGGTCACGTGCGGTCAGGCACTCCCAGAACTGGATGGGAGGCAGCAGCAGGGTGCCCTCGCCGAAGTCGCCGGGGGCGCGGTCGGTCTTGGCCCAGGCGGTGCGCACGCCGTCGGCGTCGACCAGGTCGAGCTGCCAGTTGTTGCGCACGACGGCCGTAGGGCGCTCCGCGCCGGGGAAGACGACCAGCACGTTCGGCACACCGGCCGTGGCGGGCAGGGTGACGGTGTGTCCGGCGAGGTCCTCGGCGCGCCGCGTACCGTCGGGCAGGTCCACCACGCGCAGGCCGGTCAGCCCGTCGACGGGGGCGCAGGCGGGGGTGGCCTCGGTGGTGGGAGCGGGGCGCAGCCTGCCGCCCACGTAGCTGCTGCCGGCGGGGGCCTCGCGCAGGGCGTCGGCGAGGAAGGCGGGCTTGCTCATCCGTCCGCGCTCGTTCGTGGCCGGGTCGTACTCGTACCAGCCGTGCGCCTCGCGGTCCTCGCCGTCCGCGTGCCAGACCCAGTAGGACGATCCGTCGAAGAGCAGCGGCCGCTCGTCGGGCAGGGTGGTGTCCCCGACGTGCACGACACCGCGGCCGGTGGTCCGGCCGCCGTCCGGCAGGGGCAGGGTGATGGGGAAGTCGCCGCGGTACCAGTCCATCTCGGTGCCCCGGGTGGAGTGCCCGCCCTTGAGGGACTCCACACGGTCGGCGCGCGAGTGCCAGTAGCCGCGCAGGCCGTCCCTGCGGGAGTTCCAGTACACGAGGAGTTCGCCGTCGACGTGGTGGAAGCCCGGGTCGCCCGAGACGTCGTTGGCGGGCAGGCGCAGGTCGTGGGTGAGTACGGTGCCGTCGGCGCCGATCACGCGGGCCTGGGACTTGCCGGCGACGACGAGGTGGGGCCAGGCGTCGGCGACCACGATGTCCTGCACCAGGTCCTTTGCGACGAGCTCGGCCGTCGCCTCCTCCCAGGCCCGCCAGCCCAGTTCGTCGAAGAGCCCGGCGCGCAGGGTGCGGGCCAGCACCGGTGCGAGGTCGGTGCGGACGGCGGCGCGGACGTCGTCCTCGGCCAGCACGAGCGCCTCGGCGGGCAGCCATCCGAGCCGTTCCAGTGCGTTCGGCAGTCCGGGCAGGCCCACGGCGGTGAAGCCCCGCACCACGGTGCTCACCCACTCGGCCAGCCAGGGGCGGCCGCCGGGCGAGGCCGCCAGCAGGCGGATGGCGCGCAGTGCCTGGTCGCCGCTGTGGAAACGGTTGGCGCCTCGCAGGAAGGCGTCGAGGAACCGCGCGTCGGCGCCGAGGAAGGTCAGCTCCCGCTGTCCTTCGCCGATCGCCCACGCCGTCAGCGGCAGCTCCTGGCTCTTTTCGGGAGCGGCCACCGGCACGTCCAGGGACAGCAGCAGGTCGATCAGGTCGATGTCGTGCGTGACCCTCAAACCCCGCCCGGACGCGGCGAGTTCGGTGCGCAGCCGGGCCGCGGCCCGCTCCACCAGCGGGTACAGCTCCGGCATCCGCGTGGAGCTGCGCCAGGACCGGGCCCGCTCCCTGAACGTCAGGAACCGCTCCAGCCAGCCCACGGTGCCGTCGCTCGGCCGCTGTTCGGCGGGCAGGGTGCCGTCCCACAGGCCCGTCGTCGCGCCGGATGCCTCCAGGACCTGCAGCCACATCTCGGGCACGTCCGCGTCGGCGCCGGCCGGGAGCATGTCCAGCAGCATGCCGCGCACGCGCGGTTCCCGCTCGGCGAGCGCCACCAGTGCGGCCCGGTGGCCCTTCCACCAGCCGGCCGAGGCACGCAGCGTGGCGGGCAGGCCGAGGAGCTCAGCCAGGTAGTCCTGTTCGGCCCGGTCGGCGTCCTGTCCGGCGCCGCGGGCGAGCTTGCGCAGGTCGTTGGCCATCTGGGCGGACGGCGGCAGCCCGCCCGCGGTGCGGCGCAGGCACAGGCGCGTGAAGCGCTCCAGCGCCTCCTCGGCCGACACCCGCGCGGCCAGTTCCCTGCCGTAGGCGGAGAGCACCTTCACCGGCAGGGCTCCGGCCAGCGCGAACTCCAGGAACACCGCGTCCAGGCGCTCCTCCTGCACCGTCAGTCCGTGCTCCGCCTCCGCCTTGCGGGCGCGGGTGAACAACTGGGCGGCGTAGGTGGCGTTCTCCTCGGCGAGGAAGACCCGGCCGGCCTGCTCGTAGAAGGTCGGCAGGAAGTGCGGGACCGACGCGGCCAGCCGCTGCCCGAGTTCCAGGTAGGCGTCCAGCGCGGCCTTCGGGCGGGACTTCGCCTGCCGGGCCGCCCGCTCCAGGTCCGGTACGACGCCCAGCGCGTGGTGGCCGTCCTCGGGGTGGTGCACCAGCACCCACTCGGGAAAGCCCAGCGACTGGCGCAGCCCGAGGCCCACGACGGCCGGCTCCGCGGCCGGCTCCAGGCCCAGGAAGCCGGCGGCCAGGTCCTCGGCGGCGCCCAGCTCGCCGGCGACCAGCCGGACCACCACCCGGTCCTCCAGGCCCGGGTGACGGTAGGCGCGTGCCGTCAGCGGCACCGCCCGCTCGTCGGCCGCCCCGGCGTCCGGTGGCAGCACCGCGCCCGCCGTCAGCAGTTCCTCGTACGACACCTGCGTCCCCCCGCTCATGCGTTCTTGCCTTCCTCGATCGTGCGCCCGGCGTACAGCGCCGCGGCCATCCGCATCCCCTCCGACCAGGCCACCGGGCCCACCTCCCGGAGTGGCAGGGCGCGGCCGTCCTGGTCGTGCCAGGTGAGGCTGCCGGTCTCCACCGTGTCCTCCCAGTACGGCTCGCCGATCCACACACTGGCCTCGACGGTGCGGCCGCCGTCGCGGACCCGGGCCGTGGAGTAGCCCCCCGATACGCGGTAGCCGAGCGAACTCGCCCGTGCGGCCAGGGCGAAGCGGGAACGGAACGAGCCGCCGGTGAACTCCCGTACCTCGGTGGCCTTTAGGTCGAGGTCCTCGGGCCGCTGCCAGGTCGCACGGTGGATCTGCTCCACCCGCTGGACGATGCCCAGCTCCGCCGCGAACTCCCGGATGTCGTCGAGGTCCGGCAGCAGCACCGGGTGCGGCAGGGTGACCGTCCGCGGGGACAGCCGTACGGTCTCGCCGTCCAGGTTCACCACGCGCAGTTCGCCGTCCTCCGTGGCCCCACGCAGGAATCCGACCTCGTCGGGGTCGTCGCCCACCACCGCGAGGTCGCGCAGCGCCGACTGCCAGGCCTCGTCCGGCCACACCCGGGCCAGCAGACCGGTGGGGACGGGCAGCGACGACACCATCCAGGAGTCGACCTGCGCGACACATGCCGTGGCGTGCCGATCCAGCCATTCGGCGAATCGGCGCAGCCGGTCGACCTCGGGATGGTCGCGCAGTGCGCGCGGCAGCGATTTCAGCTGCCGCCCCGCGGCCCGGCCCGAGGTGGCGCGCGCCGCCACCCGCCCGTCCACCAGGGCGACTTCGTACCCGTCACCCGCCGAGAGCCAACCCACGAGTCCCCGCCTTCCACATCAAGACAGCAAGAAGAAAGCACAGTTCAGCCGGGTATATCCCGGTGCCAGTGCGACGATGTGAGGAACGTTAGCGGCGATCACTGACAATCGGCGGTGGGAGAGGGTCACAGGACTTCTACAGTCCGGAGTGACGGCACCCCGTGCGGCCGTGTCCGCGGTTTCGGGTGGCGCAGGAACGCTCCGTGGCGGCGCCTGTCCGGCCGAGCGGTTTCAGCCGGGCGGCGGACGGTTGTCCGGTGCGTCGGCCGGCTTGTGGGGCGGGACTGACCGAGTGCAGGGCAGGGCAGGGTGCCGCCTCGCGGACGGCGTGGACACAACCGGCCTGCGACGCGCCTCGGGCAGACAAGGACATCAAGGAAAAACGTATGTGGCGTGGAGATCATCGTCCGGGTGCATCGAAAGAAGCTGCCATGGGCATGCATTCGGTCGTTTGATCCCTCCCCCACGAGGAGTGAGCGCGAGATGAGCGCCCCCACCACGGCACCCATCCCCACCCCCACAGCCCCCGGACGACTGCCGCTGATCGGCCACGGACTGCGGCTCGTCCGCGATCCGCTGCCGTTCATCACCTCGCTGCGCGAACACGGCAGTGTGGTGCGCATTCGCATCGGCCCGACCCCCGCCTACGTGGTCACGGACCCCGCACTGGCCCGGCGCGTCCTGGTGACGGACGCCGCCCACTTCCCCAAGGGCGGCAAGTACTACGACGCACTGCGGGTCTTCCTCGGCGACGGCGTGGCGACCGTCGCCGACGGCGACACGCATCTGCGCAACCGCCGTCTGATGCAGCCCATGTTCAGCAAGGCGCACATCGCCGAGCGCGGCGACGCCATGATCGACCAGGTGCGCGCGACGGTCGGCGCGTGGCCCGCGGCCGAACCGCGGGACGTGTTCGCCGGCATGAACGAGATCACCCTCGCGACGTTCCTCGTCGCCGTGTTCGGCGCCGACCTGCCCGCCCACCTGGAGGGCGAGTTCACCGCCCTCATGCCCGAAATCATGAGAGGAACGATTCGGCAGGTCCTTCTCCCGCCCTGGATCACGCGGCTTCCGTTGCCCGCCAACCGTGCGCACGCCGACCGTGTCGCCCGCCTGCGCGCCCTCATCGACCAGGCCATCGACCACCACACCGCCACCGTCGCGCCGGAGTCCGCTGTGGCGGACGGCGCGTCCGGCGCCGAGGCGTGCCCCCACGCGTCGCAGGCGCGGCGCCGACAGCCAAGTGGCTTGTTCGAGACCCTGCTGGGCGCGGAAGGCCAACTCGGCCGCCGGCAACTGCAGGACGAGGCCATCACCCTCCTGGCCGGAGCGATCGAGACCACCGGCACCACGCTCGCCTGGGCGCTGTACGAGATCGCCGGCCATCCCGCCGTAGAACGCCGTCTTCGCGAGGAACTGGCCTCGGTGTGCCAGGACCGGCCGCTGCGCTACGACGACCTAGACCAACTCCCGTACGCCCGAAGGGTTCTGCAGGAGGCCCTCAGGAAATACGGGGTGTCCTGGATGGTGACGCGGACCGCAGCCCGCGACATCGTCCTCGGCGGTCACCTCATCCCGGAGGGCGCCGACGTCGTGTGGAGCCCCTACCTGCACCAGCACGACCCGTCGTCTTATCCCGACCCGGACACCTTCGACCCGGACCGCTGGGAGGCGGACCGCGTTCCGGCCACCCGAGGGTCCTTCCTCGCCTTCGGTGACGGCCGCCGCAAGTGCATCGGGGAGAACTTCGCGTGGGTCGAGCTCCAGATCATCCTCGCGACCCTCCTCCAGATCTGGCCCCGGTTCACGATGACCTCTCCACCGCCGCGCCCCCAGGCCGTCATCACCGTCAAACCCGACACCCTGACCATGCGGTTCCACGCCGACTCGGCCGACTGACGGGGGTGTCGAGCGGCTCGGGACCCTCGCGCCGGGCCCCCTCCCTGACAGTCGGACCGGCGGCGACCGACCGTCAGGGAGCCGCGTCGCACCGCGAAGACCGCCACGGAGACCGCACTCCACCGAAGACGATCACGGGGGCGATGGACGGCCGTCACCGATGCCGTGCCAGGCTGTCACCGATGACATCAGGGTTCCGTGCCGCCCGGCCCGAGCGTTCCCGGGCAGTTCGGGCGATGGTGGTGCCGTCCGGTCCCGCGGGCCGGCGGCTCCCCACCTCCTGCGACGGGTGACCGGTCGGGAGAGTGGAGCTGCTCTCCTGCTCCGCGGCGCCGTCCGGCGACACGCGGTCGGCGCCGAAGGGCTGGCGGCTGACGTGGTCCGACGAGTTCTCCGGAGCGGCGGGGCAGGCACCCGACCCCGACAAGTGGGTCCACGACACCGGCGGAGAACCGCAGTGGGGCAACAAGGAATGGCAGTACTACACCGACAGAACCCAGAACGCGGCCAGCGACGGTGACGGTCACCTCGTCATCACCGCGCGCCGGGAGGAGCTGCCGGGCATGGGCCACTGCCCGTACGGCACCTGCGACCTCACGTCGGCCCGGCTGACGACGAAGGGCACCTTCTCGCAGACCTACGGAAAGATCGAGGCGCGCATCAGGGTTCCGGAGGACGGCCCCTTTCTGCCCGCCTTCTGGATGATGGGCGACAACGACTCCACGACGTCGTGGCCCGGGAACGGCGAGATCGACGTCATGGAGGTCGCGGGCGGTGAACCGGACACCGTCTACGGCACCGTCCACGGACCCGGCTACGGCGACGAGGGGATCGGCGGACATCGCACGCTCCCGGACGGCGAACCCTTCTCCGACGCCTTCCACACCTACGGCGTGGAATGGGACAGGAACCGCATCACCTGGTCCGTCGACGGTCACGCGTATCACGCCGACAGGCGAGCGTCCCACGGCGCCGGACGGAAGTGGGTCTTCGACCACGACTTCTATCTGCTGCTCAACCTCGCCGTCGGCGGCGTGTGGCCCGGGCCCGTACCCGAGTCGACCCCGTTCCCCGTCCGCATGCTGACGGACTGGGTTCGCGTGTACGAACGCGCCTGAGCGGCTGAGGGGCGCCGGCGTTGCGTGGGCGAGTCACGTCGCGTCGTCCAAGCCTCCCGTCTGTACGAAACATCCGGTGTCTGACAGATAATCAACCAGGACACAATCCCTCGAAAACCTCTAAACACCGTGCAGGGCAATCGCTTTCATCCCTGCAAAGGACTTGACGTCACTCTCCGCTGAATGACATTCATGGGTGACGTCCGACGTTCGTCGTCCCCCGTCCCTCAGGTACCACCAGTCCCCCACGCAGTGGCCCCACAGATCGGGAGTGAAAAGGTGTCAGGAAGACTGTCCCGCAGAAGGTTCCTCGGCACCGCGGGCGCCGCAGTGGCCGCTACGGCGGTGCCCGCCGCCGCGGGCATCGCCTTGCCCGGCCGGGCGCTCGCCGCCACACCTCAGGACAACCTGAGCAGGCTGGCCGACATGCGCTTCGGGATGTTCAACCACTTCAACCTCGGCACCTTCACCGACGAGGAGTGGGCAGCCCCGCACCAGGACCCCGCTCTGTTCGCCCCCACCGCGGTCGACTGCGCCCAGTGGGCGGCGGCGGCCGCCGCGGCGAAGATGAGCTACGGCGTGCTGACGACCAAGCACCACGACGGGTTCTGCCTGTGGCCGACCGCCTACAACAAGCAGAACGTCGCCTACAGTTCCTACCGGCATGACATCGTCGCCCAATACGTGAGCGCCTTCCGGGCCAAGGGGCTGAAGGTCGGCCTCTACTTCTCGATCTGGGACCGCACCCACACCGTCGAGGCGTACGACACCCGGCACGGCGTCGGCAGCGACGAGGCGGTCCAGCCCGGCGACCTCACCTACATCCTGGGCCAGATCACCGAACTGCTGACGAACTACGGCGCCATCGACCTGTTCGTCACCGACGGATACGCCTGGCAGATGGGCCAGCAGGCCGTGTCGTACCAGCGCGTCCGCGAACACGTGAAGTCGCTGCAGCCGGACATCGTCATGGTCGACCACGGCGCCCTCTCGGTGCCCTTCCTCGGCGACGCCATCTACTTCGAGGAACCGCTGGGCGTCACGGCGCCTGCCGGCAACACCTACGCCTCCCTGCAGGGGCAGACGGTCAGCAACGGCTGGTTCTGGCACCCCAGTACGCCGACCACCGACCCGATGAGCAAGGCCTCCATCCTGTCGCATCTGGCCGACCTGGAACCGAAGTACGTCTCCTTCATCCTCAACTGCCCGCCCAACCGTGACGGCGTGCTGGACGCCAACATCGTCAGCCGGCTGGCCGAGGTCGGCGCCGCCTGGAGCCCGGACACCTCCCGCGCCGCGCTGCCCACCCAACCACCGCGCGTCGAGCACCCCGTCACTCCCGTGAGCGCCTACGCCACCGGATTCCACACGGGCGAGGGGCCGTTGAACGCCATCGACGGGCTCAGCGACAAGAACTTCGAGACCTGCTGGTCGACTTGGGGCCTGTCGCTCCCTCAGTCGATCACCATCGACCTGGGCGGGGTGTGGAGCGACGTCTCCAGCCTGGAGTACCTGCCCAAGCAATGGAACCGCACCGACGCCACGGACGGCGACATCACCTCGTACACGATCTCCATCAGCATCGACGGCGTCACCTTCACGCAGGTCGCGGCCGGCACCTGGGCCGGTGACCGCACCCTCAAACTGGCGCAGTGGTCCGCCCGGAACGCGGGGTTCGTGAGGGTCCAGGTCAACGCCGCCACCGGCGGCTACGCCAACGTCGGCGGAGTCAGGATCGGCGGCCGCGCGGCCAAGCCGGCCCTGGTGTCCACCACGTTTCCCGGTGACGGCACGGTCTACCGGCTGGTCGCCCGGCACAGCGGCAAGGTCGCCGACGTGGCCGCGTCGGGCAGCGCCGACGGCACCGACGTTCTTCAGTGGACCTGGCACGGCGGGTCGAACCAGAAGTGGACCCTCGTCCCGACAGGCGACGGTTACTTCACGATCCGCGGCGTGGGCAGCGGCAAGCTCCTCGAGGTGGCCGGACTGTCCCGCGCCGACGGAGGAAACGTCGGCATCTGGTCGGACGCGAACGCCCCGCAGCAGCACTGGGCGGTGACGCCCATCGGCGACGGCTACCACCTGCTCGTCAACCGTTTCAGCGGCCTGTCGCTGAACGTCAGCGGCGGCTCCACCGACGACGGCGCCGACATCGGCCAGTGGACGTACAACGCGGCTGCGCAGGAGCAGTGGCAGATCATCGCCTCCTGACGCGGGCGACGCGCCGGGCGGGCGACCGCCCGGCGACCGTCTCGCCTCTCCTCACCGATTGACGCACGGTCATGACCATGCGACGCCGCCTGCCGATGCGTTGGATCAGCCGGGGTCAGGGGCGGTCGGCTGTGTGAGCGAGATCGTAGGGGCGCGTGTAATGACCGGACTGGTAGGCGATGTAGCGGGCCGGGGTCGTGGGGTCGGCGGCCGCGGCGCGGTTGTTGAGGACGGTGGCGTCGGTGTCGGGCCAGCGGCCGGTGCTGATGCGGTCCCCGGCAGCTCAGGCGCTGCACAGCCTGCTGCGCCATGGGGACAACCGCAGCGCAGGGGCGGTGGGGTCGCATGGGCCAGGGCGACACCACGACAACCAGATCACCGCCGCGCACAACCGTCCGGGCTCCTCGGCCTGGTGAACGGCGTTCGACGGCTGGGGCGCTTCGGAGGCCAGGCGGCTGCCGGCGCACACCGACGAGCCGGGGGCGACCATCGCGCGCAGCATCGGCTTCGCCGAGCTCACCTACTTCGGCACGCTCTTCACCCGTAGCACCGGCATGACCTCCGGCGCGTTCCGGTTCGCCCACCAGGGCCGGTAGCCGAGTCGGACCCACCGCTCGGCCGGTGAGGCATGATCGGTGGGCGGATGGAAGCAGCTACGGGGAAGGGACGTCAGGACCGTGGACGAGCGTGCGGAGATCTCGACGGCGAGCGACGCGGCGAACAACGCGCTGATCCTGGCCTTCGGGCGCTTGCAGGGAGCCGCGAACCGGCTGGAGTACATCCTGGGGCGGGCTCTGGAGGTGGAGTGCGGTATCAGCCATCTGATGTTCGAGGTGCTGCTCATCCTGGGCAGGGCGGGGGAGCCGGGGCTGTCGATGCGGGCCGTCGCCCAGGAGCAGGTCCTCACGACAGGTGGCGCCACGCGTCTGGTGGATCGTATGGAGGCGGCCGGCCTGGTCGAACGCGTCGAGGATCCCGGTGACCGGCGCGGGCGGCTGGTGCGCCTGACGCCGCTCGGCGAGGAGACCGCGGTCTCCGCGTCCCGGGTCCATGTCGAGAACATCAGGCGCTACTTCCTGGCGCCCCTCCCGGTGGAGGACCGGGACCGGTTCGCCGAAGACCTTCGCATCCTCAGCCACACGGCACGGGACACGCTGCCCCGGCTTCCCTGAGGGTCGTGGGCCGTCCCGTAGGAGCCCTCCCCGCATGCGTCGCCGCACCGACCGGCGCGACCTTGAAGCCGCGCGGCACATCATTGATTCGCGGCTTGACTCCAGGTTTCTGCTGGATTCGTGGGCTGTGCCGACCCGTGAACCAGGATGAATCGCCCGGCAGCCCTCTTCAGGAATATCTGACTAGTCAGATACTGTTGTGCTCGGTGAACCGCTCGCACCAGGCGAGTGCCCCACCCGATGCCGAGGTTCTCGATGCAGCTCGTCTACGCCTTCGACGCCTACTGCGGCTGGTCGCACGGGTTCTCCCCCACCCTGCGCAAGGCCGTCTCCCGCCACCCGGACATACCGGTGGAAGTCATCTCCGGCGGCTTGTTCACCGGCTCGCGCCGGGTCCCGATCCGCGAGTTCGGCTACGTCCAGGGAGCCAACGCCCAGATCGCCGAGCTCACCGGCGCCGAATTCGGCGAGGGATACGACCGACTGATCGCCGACGGCTCGTTCGTGATGGACTCCGAGGCCGCCGCGCGCGGCGTCGTCGCCCTGCGCCGGGTGGCCCCCGACCGGGCGGCCGAGCTGGCCGGCGCCCTCCAGCGGGCCTTCTACGTCGACGGCCTCAGCCTGTCCGAGTCCGCCACATACCGGAAGATCGCCGAAGAGGCGGTCCTTGACGCCGACGCTGTCGTTTCCGCCTTCGAGTCCCCCGAGGCGTACGACGCGGCGGCGGACGACTTCCGCCGCTGCGCCGAGCTGGGCGTCACCGGCTTCCCCACCCTGCTCGCCGTCGACGGTGGCCGCGTGGCCGTCCTGGCCCGCGGCCACGCCACCGCCGACGAAGTCGACCGGCGACTCGCCGCCCTCTCCTGACCGTGCAATCCCCGTCCCCGCAAGGAGCACCAACCATGAGCAGCAGCACTCTCTCCTTCAAGGTCTGCGATCTCGACTTCCCGGCCGGGTCCAGGAACAAGACGGCCACTCTCGTCACCGGCGAGCGTGAGGCCCTGCTGGTGGACGCGGCCTTCACCCGCGCCGACGGCCACCGCCTGGCCGCCGAGATCCTCGACTCCGGCAAGACACTGACCACCGTCTTCGTCTCCCACGGCGACCCCGACTTCTACTTCGGCGCCGAGGTCATCGCCGACGCCTTCCCCGACGCGAGGTTCCTCGCCACCCCCCTCGTCATCGAGCACATCAAGCACTCCTACGAAGGCAAGCTCAAGGCCTGGCAGGCCCTTGGCCCGAACCTGCCCACCCGCCTGGTCGACCTGGAGCCGCTGACCGGCGACCTCACCCTGGAAGGCCACACCTTCCAGCTCAAGGGCGGCCCGGCCGGCCTGCCCGACCGCCACTACCTCTGGCAGGCCGAACACCGCGCCCTGCTCGGCGGTGTCCTGCTCTTCCAGCAGGAGCACGTCTGGGTCGCCGACACCCCCACCCCCGGCGACCGCGCCGCCTGGATCGACCTCCTCGACGAGATGACCGCACTCAACCCGCACCTGGTCGTCCCCGGCCACCGCCTGCCCGGCACCGCCGCCGACGCCTCCGCCATCACCGCCACCCGCGACTACCTGACCGCCTTCGAAGAAGAGCTCGCCAAGGCCCCCGACGGCGCCACGCTGAACGACGCCCTGATCAAGCGCTTCCCCGACAACGGCATGCTGATCGCCGCCCAGATCGGCGCCAAGGTCGCCAAGGGCGAGATGAAGTGGGGCTGACCATGAACGAGTTCGCCACCTCCACCGCGCCCGCCGACGTCGTCCGCCGCCAATACCTGGCCTCGGCCGCCGGCGACCTGGACGCCCTGCGCGCCACCCTCGCCCCCGACGTGGAATGGACGGAGATGGCCGGCTTCCCCCTCGCCGGCACCTACCGCACCCCCGACGCCGTCACCGCAAACGTCATGGAACAACTCGGCCAGGACTGGGACGACTGGACCGCCCACGACGACACCTACATCGTCCACGGCGAGAACGTCGTCGTCCTCGCCCGCTACACCGCCACCCACAAGACCACCAACAAACCCATCGACGCCCGCGTCGCCCACCACTTCGTCGTACGAGGCGGACTCATCGTCCGCTTCGAACAATTCGCCGACACCGCACTCATCCGCGACGCCATGAACAACTGACCCTCCCGCTACTTGAGGACAGCTCAGATGAACCCCACTGTCGTTCTCGTGCACGGAGCGATGCACACCCCGTGGATCTTCGAACCCCTGCGTGAGAGGCTCAGAGCCCGCGGCATCGCCTCCCAAGCCGTCCAACTGCCCAGCAGCAGCCCCGACAGCGCGGCCACCCAGGGGCTGACCGAGGACGTCGAGGTGGTGCGCGCCGCTGTCGCGGCCGTCGACGGACCTGTGGTGCTCGCCGCGCACTCCTACGGCGGAGTGCCGGCGACCTGGGCTGCCGCCGAATCGGGCCAGGTCGCGGAGCTCGTCCACATGGCCGCCTTCGCCCTGGAAGCGGGCACCTCGATGATGGAGTGGATGGGCGGCGACTTCCCGCCCACCTGGAACCACTCGCCCGACGGCCTGGCCGTCAAGGCGGGAGACGCCGAGGAGTCCATCTTCAGCGGTGTCGACGCGGCCCTGGCCGCCGAGGCCGTCGCACGCCTCAACTGGCAGGGCATGCGCGCCTTCACCGAGAAGCTGGGCGCCGCGCCCGCCGACGTTCCCCTGACGTACGTCGTGGCCACCGAGGATCCGGCACTGCCGCCCGCGGTACAGGAACAGTGGGCCGCGCGTGCCGCACACAGTGTTCGTGTTCCCTCCGGGCACTCCCCGCACCTGTCCCATGCCGACGAGGTGGCCGACGTTCTCGCCAAGGCCGTCGCGCGGGCCTCGTCCAACAGGCCCTGAGCGCAATGCCGTTGCGTCAGCTCGGTGGGAGGCATCCGACGGACTGCCCCTGATGGCCGTCCCGATCACCTCCGGCACGGGCGCCGAGACCAACGGCTTCGGCGTCATCGAGGACACCGCCGCCTGCCGCAAGGTCTACAACGGGCATCCCTCGGTCAAGCCCCGGATCGCTTTGCTGGACCCGGAACTGACGCTTGGCCTGCCCGCCCCCGCCACCGCGACCACCGGCATCGACGCCCTCGTGCACGGCATCGAGTCGCTCGCCTCACGCGGCGCCAACCCGGTCTCCGTCGCCTACGCCACGCAGGCCGTGACGATGGTGAGCGCCGCACTGCCCACGGCGTACCGCGACGGTTCGGACCTCGACGCCCGTGCCGCACTGATGATGGGCGCCCATCTCGCCGGCCAGGCACTCACCCTCTCCGGGCTCGGCCTGGTGCACGGAATCGGCCACGCGCTGACCGCGCACACCGGCACCCCGCACGGTGTGGCGCTCGCCGCCGTGCTGGAGGAGGTGATGGAGTTCAGCGCCCCCGCGGCACAGTCGGCCTACGAGCAGGCGGCACGCGCCATGCGCCTCGCCCCGCCGGCCGACGGAGACTGGGCACGGGCCGCGGTGGAGGGGGTGCGGGAGATCTCCGGCGCCCTGGAGGTCAGGCGGCCGCTGCGTGATCTGGGAGTCGACCGGGCGATGCCGGCCTCCATCGCGGCCGGCGCGGTCGCGGACGCGGTGACGAAGAACGCCCCGCGCCTGCCGAGCGAGAGCGACGTCCTGGAACTGCTCAGGCTGACGTATTAGCCCTGCGGCTCAGCACATCGCCGCTGCTGGCCAGGCCTGATGAGCCGGTGACGGCGCCTGCACCACCCGCCGCCGCGCCGGACCGACCCCGCACTGCACGGCATGGGGACGGAATGCGGCGCCCTCTCAAGGGGCTTGGAGTTCGAACTCCGCACGGGCCGACGCCACACCGTTGATCTGCAGCGCGATGGCATGTGCTCCGGGGTGGTAGCGGCGGGTGGTGATCGGCCGGAAGGAGTGTTCGCGGGTCACCTCCATCGCCTCGCCCGGGCCGAGGGTACGGGTGGTGAGCTTGAACGTCTTGGCGCTCTGCGAGCCGTTGGCCTTGTTGTGGTGGACCACGTAGTCGATCGCCAGCCGGGCCTCCTCCGCACTGGCGTTGCGGATGACCGCGGTGAACCGGATGCTCCCGCCGAACGCCACCCGGACGCGGTCGAGCACCGGTCCGTCCACCTCGACCGTCGCCGGGGCGAAGCCCAGCAGTTCGAGGGCGCCGGGATGACCACGTTTGACCAGCGTCCGCAGGCCGTGACGCACGAGTGCTCCGGTCGTCGGGGCCGGGGCGTCCGACCAGCGTCGCGCGGTCGCCACGACAAGGTCGGCGTGGTCACGGCTGAGGTCGTTGAGGTGGTTGGCGACGGAACGCCGGACGTACTCGCTCTCGTCACCGTAGAGGGCGTCGAGGACGGGCACGGTGACGCCGGGACGAGCGATGAGTTCCGGCACCCGTGTCGACCAGGGAAGGTAGGGCCGAGTGCCCTCCGAGGCGAGGCGGCGCACGTCGGCGTCGGGCGACAGCGTCCACCCGGCGACGATCCCAAGGCCCCGGTCCACGTCATGGCGCAGCAGGACCCGGATGGCGAACTCGGACGTCAGCCGCCCGGTGAGCTCGGCCAGGAGAGCCATGGCATCGTCGAAGGCATCGGCGGTGTCCTCCGCGACGGCCTTCGTGGCCACGGCACTCGTGACCGGCCAGATGAGCCATCCGGCGAACACCGGCGCGCCGTCCTTGGCGGCGCGCACGACACGCGCCAGTTCGGCGTAGTCACCGGGTACGTCCGCGAGCAGGGCGTCTCTGAGCAGGTCGGCCCTCTGGCGCAGCGCGAGGGGGGCCAGTTGCTGCTCGGCAGCGTGCAGCGAGGTGAGTTCCGCACTGGGCAGTACGGTGCGGACGGCCAGGATCAGGGACTGCGCGGTGCGGTTGTTGATCAGTTCGTCGGCGAAGGGCATGGTGGTCTCTTCCTCGTGGTCGTCGGCGCGTCACTCGACGTGCTGGAGCACCCTGGTGAACTGCCGGTCATCAGGCCGGATGGGCCGTGGAGGCGAGGTAGGTGAGGGCTTCTTCGCTGCGGCTCCCGGGCTCGGGGCTGCCGACGAGCAGCAGTTGTCCGGGAGCATCGGTCACGTCGAAGGTCTGGTAGGTCAGTTCGACGCGCCCCACGTCGGGGTGCTCGAACACCTTGAAGGCCCGCGTGAGGCTTCCGACATTCTGGTCGGCCCACAGAGTGCGGAACTCCTCCGAGACACCGCTGAGTTCGGAGACTGTACGGGTGATGGCCGCGTCGTTCGGGAACCGCCCCGCGTTCAGCCGCAGGGCGTGGACGGTACTGCGCCGCAGCGACTCCCACTCCGTGAACACCGTCTTCGCCCGGGGGTGGGTGAACAGGATGCGGGGCATGTTCCGCTCGTTCCCGAACGGCGACAGCAGTGCGTCGGCGACGGAGTTGGTCGCGAGAACGTCGAAGGCCGGGCCGAGTACGTAGGCCGCCGCCTGAGGAAAAGCCTCCAGCAGGTTCAGAAGTGAGGGGTGTACGAGGTCCCTCGCGCTGTCCGGGCCGAGCCGGGGGTTCAGTCCCGCCAGCCGGTACAGGTGTTCCCGCGCATCGGGGGCGAGACGAAGCGCGTGCCCGATGGCCCCGATCACCTGCGCGGAGGGATTGCGCTCGCGCCCCTGCTCGAGGCGGGCGTAGTAGTCGGCGCTCACCCCAGCGAGCACGGCGACCTCTTCGCGTCGAAGGCCACGGACGCGCCGCTTCGAAAGCCCGCGTGCGAGCCCCGCGTCGGCCGGCTCCACGCGTGCGCGGCCGGCGCGGAGGAACGCGCCGAGTTCGTTGTCGTGTGCCGCGACGGCATCAGCCACAGCCGGGCTCACTGGCCTCGTGACGGGGTGATTCGGCACGGTCAAACGCCTGATCATCAAGGCCTTCCTGTCCGGGTCGATGACTTTCTTCCTGTCGTGAACGGCGTCCCAGCATGTACCGGCCCACACCATCGGGGAACGGTGCCGCAACCTAGGTGCCCCACACCCAGGCTCATACTGCCTTCCCGCTTCCGCCGCCGGGCCGTCGAATCGGTGGTGGAAGCGGCGGACGCCGCCAGTACAGCCGACAGGGGCACACATGACTACGTCAGCAGAAACGAAGACCGTCCTCATCACCGGCGCCAGCAGCGGCATCGGCGAGGCCACCGCCCGCGGACTGGCCGCACTCGGCCACCGTGTGCTCCTCGGCGCCCGCCGAACCGAGCGCCTGGCCGCACTCGCCGAGGAACTGCGCCACGGCGGGGCGTCCGTCGCCCACCGCGAGCTGGACGTGACCAGCCTCGACTCGGTGCAGGCGTTCGCCGCCGCCGGCATCGAGGAGTTCGGCCGTATCGACGTGCTGGTGAACAACGCGGGAGTGATGCCGCTGTCGCCGATCGCCGATCTGCGGATCGCCGAGTGGGAGCAGATGATCGACGTCAATCTGCGCGGCGTCCTCTTCGGCATTGCCGCGGTGCTGCCGCGGATGCGGCGGCAGGGCGGCGGTCACATCGTCAACGTGTCCTCGGTGTCCGGGCACCGGGTGGACCCGACCGCCGCCGTCTACAGCGCCACCAAGTTCGCCGTGGCGGCTCTGTCCGAAGGGCTGCGGCAGGAGAGCCGCGATGTCCGTGTCACGGTCGTCAGCCCCGGGTTCACACGGAGTGAGCTGACCGACCGCGGCGGCTCGGCGGAAGCCCGGGCCGCCGCACGGGCGGCGGCCGAGCAGTTGGCGATCCCGGCTTCGGCCATCGCCGATGCCATCGCCTTCGCCATAGACCAGCCGGCGAACGTGGACGTGAACGAGCTGGTCGTGCGGCCCACCGCGCAGGGTTGACCCCGGCCACCGGGTGAGGACCCGGCCGCTCCTGGACCCGGCCGCTCGCGGAGCCGGTCGATGCGGCACCGGACGGTCGAGTGCGGCGGCGGTGGAGTCCGGTGGTCGGCGGGCCAGGGCGACGACCGCAGCCGATGCCCTGCCGCCGCCGTGGAGAGCGGTGGCCGGGCTGACCGCGGTCGTGGGTCAAACGGCCGGTCCGCGGGCGATCTTCGCGAGGACGGCGGCCAGTTCATCGGGCATGGAAAGGAACGGGGAGTGGCCGCTCGCCAGCCGGTGCACCTCGCCCGAGCGAATCGCCAGCGCCTCCTGGTCGTGCGGCGGCAGGGCCTGATCGTGCTCGCAGACGATGTACGTCGACGGGACGGTGTGCCAGGCCGCCTGCGTCAGCGGCTCACCGAAGGACCGTGTGCTCTGCGGAACGAGCCGCCGCACCGCCTCCTGGGCTTCGGCATCGGGCAGGTCGCCGTAGAACATCGCCAGGGAATCGTCCGGTACCGGTTGCAGGCCGTGAGGCTCCTCCGGAAGCGGCGCACCGTGGAAGCCGAGCAGACTCTCGTCGGCGTCGAGCTGGTAGGCCGCCAGGTAGATGATCCGCACCACGTCGGCGGCCTGGGCGGCGGCCTGGGTGACCGGGATGCCGCCGTAGGAATGCGCGACGATGACGACGGGCCCGTCGATGCGGCCGAGCTCTTCGAGTACGGCCTGGGCGTCTTCGTGCACGCCGCAGTCACGCCCGGCGCTCGGCAGGTCGACGGTTCGTGTCGACCAGCCGGCGGCACCGAGCGCCTCCCTCGGCTTGTCCCAGCACCAGGAGCCGTGCCAGGCGCCGTGGACCAGGAGCATGGTCGGGGAGGGAATGTCACTGTCGATCACATTGACTCTTTCGTTTGCGAAGACGGTGGGGGCTGCCCTGACGCGCAGGGATGGTGAGGCCGGGCCGCCGGCAGGCGGTCGCCGTGCGAGGTGTCCCACCGGGCCCGGCGGGAGCTGTCTTGTCGTGCGGAACCAGCGTCGCCGGGCCGGCACGGCACAACATCAGTCGAATGACCGCTTCGTGAACCACCTGTTGGTCTCCCGGTCCCGCGGACAAGAGACCCATGGCTTGTGCAAGATCGAACGGCGTGGGAGGCGCTGCCAGGCGTTCCGATACGCTGACAGCGGTGAGAGGTTTCCGTCCTCTCGACCCGCATGTTCGGACCGCGCACCGGGACGGTGCTCGGACCGCGCGGAAGGAGCGTCGTGGCTGCACAGGAAACCGGCTACGACGCAGGACGGCGCACTGTCGTAGGGCCGCTCACCGTCGTAGGGCGGGAACGCGAGTCGGCGGCCCTCGCCTCGTTCCTGCGGACCGCTGTCCGGGACGGCGGCGCGCAGCTGGTCACCGGCCGGCCGGGCATCGGGAAGACGGAACTGCTCAAAGCGGCCGTGCGGCAGGGTGCTGCCCTGGGCGCCCGCGTGCTCCACGCCTCCGGTTCCGAGTACGAGACAGAGCTGAGCTTCGCCGGTCTGCACCAGCTCCTGCTGCCCGCCGCGGACAGTCTGCGGGAACTGCCCGAGGTGCACCGCGCCGCGCTGGCGACCGCGCTCGGTTTCGAACGGGGGGATCCTCCCGGCCGCCTGGTGCTGACCAGTGCGCTGCTCGCCTGGCTGGGGCACCTCGCTTCGACGACGCCGCTGGTGCTGGTGGTCGACGACCTGCAGTGGGTCGACCGCGCGAGCGTCGTGATCCTCAGTCTGGTCGCCCGTCGCCTCGGCGGGCTCCGGGTCGGCCTGCTGCTGTCGCAGCGCACCGGGCAGGAAAGCTTCTTCGATCGCCAGTCGGTGCCGGAACTGGCCCTGACCCCGCTGGAGGACGACGCCGCCCAGAGCCTGCTTCGCCGGCACCATCCGAATCTGCACGCGTCCGTCCGCCACCGCATCCTCGCGGAGGCGGACGGCAATCCCCTGGCCCTCATCGAGCTGCCCCGGGCTCTGACCGCGGCGCAGGAGACCGGAGCCGATTTCCTCCCTCCTACCCTGCCGCTGAGCGCACGGCTGAGGTGGCTGTTCGAGAGCCGGGTGTCCCACCTGCCGGAGCCGACCCGCCGGCTGCTGCTTCTCGCCGCGCTGGGCAGCGAGGACAGTACGCCGCTGAGGAAGGTCGTCGCCGGCTCTGCGAGCGACCTCGCTCCGGCCGAGGCGAGCGACCTCGCTCCGGCCGAGGCGAGCGCCCTGGTCTTCGTGGACCGGCGGGCCGACCGGCTCCGCTTCGCTCACCCGCTCATCCGCTCCGCGGTCGTGGACCTGGCCACCGCGCCCGAGCGCCGGGCCGCCCACCACCGGCTCGCGCAGCTGGCGGCGGACCCGGACGTCCGGACCCTCCACCTCGCCGAGTCGGCCCTGGGGCCGGACGATTCCATCGCCGCTCGGCTCGTCGAAGTCGCGCTCACCACACTCGAACGCGGCGACACCGTGCAGGCCGTGTCCCTGCTGCTGCGCGCCGCCGACATGAGCGTCGACCCGGGCGAGCGGGCCCGCCGGCTCGTCCGGGCCGCGTACATCGGGGCCAACATCGCCGGCACACTCGACGGCGCCCGCGCCCTCCTCGAACGGGCCCGGGAGGCGGACCCGGCGGTGACCAACACCCTGAGGGCGTCCACCGCCGCCGCGGCGCACCTGCTCAACAGCGAGGGCGACATCGACACCGCTCACCAGCTGCTCGTCGGGGCCGTCACCCATGTCGATCCCGATCCGCAGAGCGCCGAAGCCCTGGAGGAGGCACTCGGCACGCTGATGATGATCTGCGCCTTCGGCGGGCGGCGGGAGCTGTGGAAGCCGTTCGACGACGCCGTCACCCGGCTGGCTCCCCTGCTCACGGCGCCGTTCCGGCTCGCGGCGACGACGTTCGCCGACCCCGCGCGCTCCACGCCGGAGCACGTGCGGGAATTGGACACCCTGCTCGCGGACCTGGACGGCGAGACCAATCCGATCCGTGTCGTGATGGTCGCCCTCGCGGGACATTACGTCGACCGGGTCCCCCGCACCGCGCTGGAGCGCACGGCTGCCGAGGGCCGGGCCGGAGGTGCCGTCGCGCTCGCCGTCCAAGCCGTGATCATGCTGGCTGCGGGCGCCTTCCACGAAGGCCGCTGGCAGGATGCGGCCGCCCTCGCCGACGAGGGCATCGCGCTGTGCCGGGAGAACGGCTACGACCTGCTGCTGTGGGGAGCGCAGAACCCCCAGATGCTGCTCGCCGCCGCACGGGCGGACCTCGACCACATCGCTCGTGCCCGCGCACGGATGCACCAGTGGGCGATCCCGCGCAACGCCCTGGCCGTGCGGACCTTCACAGCCAACATCGAGGGCCTGGCGGCGCTCTCCCAAGCGCGCTACCAGGACGCGTACGAGCACTACACATCGATCTGCCCGCTGGGCACCTTCCCGTCGCACGAGCAGGTCTCGGTGTGGACGATCATGGACGCCGTCGAGGCGGCCGTGGGCAGCGGGCATGTGGACGAGGCACGCGCCCACGTGCGGGCCGCGTCCGAGGCGGACCTGGCCCGCATCTCGCCACGGCTGCGTTTTCTGTGCGCCGCTGCCGCCGCCCTGGTGGCGGACGACGACGTCTACCCCGACCTCTTCGATCCGCTGGTCGCGCATCCGGATTCGCTGCGATGGCCGTTTCCGCTGGCCCGCCTCGAACTGGCCTACGGTGAGCGGCTGCGCAGGGACCGCGCGATGCGGGCCGCCCGGCCTCATCTGGAACGCGCCGAAAAGCTGTTCACCAGCCTCGGCGCCACGCCATGGGCCGACCGGGCCGAGGCCGCGTTGCGCGCCACCGGCAGAAGCCGGCGCTCAGCCGGTCCTGCGGCCCTGCTCACACCACAGGAACGGCAGATCGCCGAACTGGCGGCCACCGGCCTGACCAACCGGCAGATCGGCGAGCAGTTGCGGCTCTCGCCGCGAACCGTCGGCGCGCATCTGTACCGCGTCTTCCCGAAGCTCGGCATCAGCTCGCGCGCGGCACTGCGCGACGCGCTCACCGATCTGGGCGCCGAGGAGAGCGGTCCCTAGCCGCGGACCGGAGCCCGACCTCTGCGGTTGGTGTTGGGCGGACGTCAGTCGACGTCGATCACGATCTTGCCCTGGGCGGAGCCGCTCTCCACGGCCGCATGGGCGGCGGCCACGTCGGCGAGGGTGAAGCGCCTGGGATCGAGCAGCGGCTTGAGCGCCCCCGCGTCGGCGAGGGCGGCCGCCTCGCGCATGATCTCTCCGTGGTGCTCCCGCCCGCGACCGGTCAGCAAAGGCAGCAGGGTGAAGACACCGGAGTACGTCGCTCCGCGGAAGGACAGGGGCGCGATGCTGTGCGTTCCCCAGCCCAGCGCGCTCACGACATGCCCCGTGTAGGTGCGTACAGCCGCGAAGGAGTCGTCGAGCACGCGACCGCCGACCGTGTCGAAGACGACGTCGAAGCCCTCGCCGCCGGTGTGCTTGGCGACGTACTCCTCCACCGTGCTGGTGGTGTAGTCGATCGGGGTGGCCCCCAGCCGCTCGACGACTGCCATGCGCGAGGGCGACGCGGTGGCGAAGACTTCCGCGCCGCGGGCACGGGCGATCTGCACGGCCACGTGGCCGATCCCGCCCGCTCCGCCGTGGATGAGGACCTTCTGCCCCGCGTGGACCTGCGCCCGGTCGACGAGACCTTCCCAGGCCGTGATGACGACCAGGGGCAGAGCCGCGGCCTCGCGCATGGTGAGGGCGGCCGGTTTGCGCGCGAGCAGACGGGCATCGACGGCCGCGTACTCGGCGAGCGAACCCTGCACATCACCCACGCCACCGGTCATGCCGAACACCTCGTCGCCGGGTGCGAAATCCTCGACACCCGGGCCGACCTCCTCGACCACGCCGGCCAGGTCCAGGCCCAGGACGGCCGGCAGCGTGCGCCGGGCGTGGGCGGCTTTCCCCGCCCGGATCTTGGTGTCCAACGGATTGACGCCGCTGGCTTCGACCTTGACCAGCACCTGGCCCGGGCCCGCGCTGCCCTTCTCGATCTCGCCGAGGACCAGCGGGGTGTCGAACTCTCGGAGAACCACTGCGCGCATGACTGCGTCTCATTCCTGTCTTGTCGGATCTTGTCGGAAGGAGGGAAGGGGCCGGCCAGTAACCCCAGTCTGCGCCGTGGCTCGCCACGGTTACATCAGTCAGATGACTCTCAGGTCATCAGGACCTCCCCGGTTGCCAGTGGTTGCCATTCAGGGCTGGATGTTCTCCAGGTCCTCCAGAAGGCTGGGGTGCTTGGGCTCCCAACCGAGCGCCTGCCGGGTGTACGCACTGGACGAGGGCTGGTCGCCGGCGAAGATCGGGCCGAGGGGACCGTAGGTCTCCGCGGACACCGACTCGACCGGTACGCCCAGCCGTCGGCCGATGACCGTGGCGATGTCACGCACCTGGTCGCCCTCGTCGGCCACGGCGTGCCAGGCGGTACCCGCTTCCGCCTTTTCCAGGGCGAGCCGGAAGAGGACGGCCGCGTCGAGCGCGTGCACGGCCGGCCAGCGCTGTACGCCGTCACCCGGATAACCGGACACTCCGGTCCGGCGGGCGATGTCGGTCAAGAACCCGGCGAATCCGCCGGAGCCCTGGTTGTGCACCGTGCGCGGCAGGCGGACGGCGGTGCTGCGGACGCCGCGCGAGGCCAGGCCCAGGATGGACGTGACCGTACGACCGCGACCGCCGACCGGCCCCTCGGTCATCAGCGGGTCGGCCTCGGTGGAGGCGCGGCCGGGTACGGCGGGCGTACCCGAGACCGTGACGAGGGGGCGGTCGCTGCCGACGAGCTCCTCGCCGAGGGCTGCGAGGGCGGCACCCTCCTCCGCCACCGACTGCGCGACGGTATCGGGGCTGCTGAAGTCGTGGTCGAACGCGAGGTGGATCACCCCGTCGGACTGGGCGGCGCCGGCGCGCAGGGTGTCCAGGTCGGCGAGGGCTCCTCGCAGCGATTGGGCGCCGGCCGCCTCCATGGCCTGCGCGGATGCGTCGGAGCGGGCGAGGGCGAGGACGGTGTGGCCGTTGCCGAGCAGTTCGGCGACGACAGCGGACCCGATCAGGCCGGTGCCGCCGGTGACGAAAACGCGCATGGAAAACTCCTCGAGAGTGATGGGACTCTTGTCCCATCACTCTACCGCAGTGACGGGACAAGAGTCCCATCACATAGGATGGCGACCATGGCCAGATGGGAACCGGGTGCGCGCGAACGCCTGGTCGTGGTTGCCGTCGACCTGTTCACCGAGCAGGGGTACGACGCCACGACGGTCGCGCAGATCGCCGAGCGCGCAGGAGTCACCAAGAGCACCTTCTTCCGGCACTTCCCGGACAAGCGGGAGCTGCTGGTGGCCGGGCAGGAGACGCTGAGCCGACTGCTGGCCGAGGGGATCGCCGAAGCGCCCGCTGAGGCCAGCCCGCTGGAGGCGGTCGCCGACGGTCTGGAGCGCGCGTCGAGCGCGATGGGCCCCATGAGCCGCGAGCTCGCCCCTCGCCTGAAGGCGGCCGTCGCCGCCAGTGCCGAACTGCAGGAGCGTGACGCCCTCAAGAGCGTCAGCCTCGCGGCCGCGATGACGAACGCCCTGGTCGCCCGCGGCGTCCCCGATCCGACCGCGGCCCTGGCGGGCGAACTGGGCGTCCTCGCCTTCAAACGGGGATACGCCCAATGGTCCGAGAGCGAGCGTGACGGCAAGGACGAACTCGCCGAATACACCCTGGCGGCCCTGGACGAACTGCGCACAGCGAGCGCCTCGCTGGGCTGACCGGCCACCTGACCTCTCCTCCGAGTCGATCGCTCCGTCGCCCGCTCGGGATGGGTCGATCCCATGCAGCCTCGGCCGCGGAGCGGCTCGGCCGGCTCGGCTGTCCGGGTTCGCGTTCAGCGGCTTGCGGGTGCAGGTCGGCAGCGGCGGGCGCTTCACCGTAGACGCGTTCGCCAAGGCCGGCGAAATGGACGCTATGTGCGGTTTGCTCTGGCAGAGTCGGCGCATGTCTGCCCAGAGCATCTACGCCGTCGTCGGCACCACGCCCGTCACCATCGCGCCCCTCACCGTCGCCGCCGTCTCGGCCGCATGACGTCCGCCGAGCAGCGCGCCGAGGGCGCGGGACCGTTCACCACGCGCCTCACCTGGCGGCCGCCCGGCGGCGGCACGGCCGTCTGGGAGTCGCGACCCGCCCGGCGCCGAGGAGTCATCGCCTTCCGCCCGTCCGGCGCACCGGCCGGCCAGGACGTCAGAGTCGACGACCTCACCCTCGGCCGCCTCCGCAGGCTCAACGCCATCGCCGCGATCGCCTTCGTCATCGGCGGCGCACTCTTCGCGGCCGGTGCCGGTGTCGCCCAGCTAGGCGCCGGCGATGCCACCACCTGCGCCTCGATCTACTTCGCCGGCGGACTGTTCTTCAACACCGGCGGCTACGTCTCCCTGCTCCAGGTCGTCAACGCCCCCCGCCACGAACCCGGCGGAGAAGGCCGCCTGATCACCCGCTCCTGGCGCTGGTGGAGCTACGAGCCGACGCGGGTGGACTGGCTGAGCACACTCATGCTCTTCGCCGGCACGCTGGTGTTCGCCGTGAACCTGTTCGACTCCTTCCTGAAAGGGCTGAGCGTCCAGCAGATCAACCGGCTCATCTGGACCCCGGATGTGGTCGGCTGTGTGTTGTTCCTGCTTTCCGGCCACCTCGCCTCCGTGGAGATCTGCCACCGCGCATGGCCCTGCCTGCACCGCCGGAGCCTCGGCTGGTGGATCGTCGCCGTGAACCAGCTCGGCTCGGTCCTCTTCATGATCTCGGCACTCGCCGCCTACACCCGCCCCGCCACCGGCAGCCAGATCAACGCCGACATCGCCAACTGGACCACGCTCACCGGCGCGTGCTGTTTCTCTGTCGGCGGCTTCCTCCAACTCTTCGAACGGCCCTGACTGCTCCTGGGATGCCCGAGCGACGGGAACCCCGACAGGCGGCAACTCCCTCTACGTACGCTGCCCGTATGGGGTTGAGAGCCGTCTACAGCGTGCACCGCCAACTCGTCGCCGCAGGGCCGCTGTTGCTGGCGGCGGCGTGGTTCCACGGCAGTGCCCTGCTGGTCCTGCCGGCCAGTCGCACAGCTCCTCGAACGGGATGGCTGCACATCGGTTGAGGTCACCGGTGCCCCAGGGGACCTCTCCCCCACCCGGCCGGGCCGCCTCGGCGCGACGAACACCCCGCAGACGTCGACAGGCTTCGGCGCACGCTGCCGGCTCGCCGGCATCAGGGCATGCAACGCCGCCCCGCAGGGATGTCAGCCCTGCGGATCCTGCGGTCTGACGTCGAGTTCGCGCCGGCTGTGCTCCTTGAACTCGGTGCGTGCCTCGGTGCGGTGGCCACGGGCGACGTAGTCCCGGACGATCGCCTCGACCGCGTCCTGCGGCGAACCGATCCCCGCCAGCACCATGACTTCCACGACGAGTTCGGCGTCGAGACTGATGTTGACCTTGGCCACCGTGCTCCCCCTCACCTCGCAGCCGCACTCTAGCCGCTCACGACAGCCTGGCATGGGACAAGCGCCGGTCCTCCCGCAACCCGCGCATCAGTTGGCCTTGCTCCCCGGCAGAATGAGCCACATGGCCTCAGACAAGAACGTAGCGTTCACGCTGCCGCGAGGCGCCACGGGCTTCTTCCATCCGAAGGAAGGGCCGCCGCTGCCGGAAACCGACCAGCGCAGGTTTCATGCGGCGCTTTGTGCAGCCGCCCGGGCGGCCAGAGGCCGTGTGGGCGAGATAGAGGAACACACCTATCCTCGTACGTTCCACACCGCGACGGTCATCGACGTCACAGCTCCTACGGCATCAGCACATCGGGCGGAGTGCTCTTCAACGCATGGGACTGACGTCCGGAGACGCGTGCTGCGGTTCCACCGTCCAGGTGCTTCCGCCATCACCCGCGGCTACCAGGCCGCGCAATACAGCGCTCCGCCACCCCGACCTGGAGGTCATGTCAGTGTTCCGCGCACGGGTACTCCTCGGTGCTCCCCCGGCAGTGGTGATACTCGCCCTGTCCGGCTGCTCTTCCCACTGGGGCTGCACCGACACGACTGCCGAACGCGGCAAGGCAGGTGTCAACGTGCAGGTCGAAGACACATCCGGGCGACGCCTTGGCGTCACTGCCGAGGTCGTCGGCTGGCGCCTCGAGCGGCATCCGCAAGTGCCCTCCGAGGGTGACAAGGTCCACTTCCACTACCGTTTCGACGGTGCCGACCCGGCATCCGGCCCCGCGGTGGATGCCTGTGCGGTCGACAGCGAGCGCGTGGCGTTGGGGTGTCAGACGGTCTCTTCGTCCGGGGCGTGGCCCGAGCCGGACGGTTCCCTCACGGGTGATGACTGGCTTGCCGTCCAGCACCCTGAGCAGGTTGCCGAAGTGCTGTTGATCCCCAATGACCAGTCCTATGACCGGCGAACCTGCGAGCAGGACATCAAGGACGGTGGGGGGACGCACCCTCCGAAACCGGCCGGCAGAGGGGACCAACTGTAGGAGGAGGCAAGGTGGTTGAACACCGTCCTGGGAACGCCGCGAAGCACCGCACCAATGACACCTCGGGGAGCAGCAGCCATGGCTGAGTTGATCCGGCAGCAGGAGCTGGACGTGGAGATCGACTTCTACGGCTTCGCCCTGCAGGACGTCGACGACAACCAGGTACCGATCGAATACCCGGAGGGCCGGGAGGCCGGCAGTGCGTTCCTGGCCGCGCGCGAGGGACGGCTCGACGTCGAGAGTGCCGGCCACACGCACACGGCCACGTTGTCCGCTGAGGTCTGGGACGGTGAGCCTGCGGCCGCGGATGACCTCGGGGAATGGGAGGAGCGGGGCGAGGCCCGGATCCACAGCCCCTCCGGCGAGCTCGCGGTGTGGGGCGTCACGGGTGGGCCGATGGACACCTGCCTCAAGCTGTCGGATACCGGCGGCAGTTGGCGGGTACGCGTGTACTGCGAGGGTCGTGCCGAAGTGCGGGGGTTGGCCCAGCAGGGGGTGCCGGAGGGCATCGAGCACTATCTGGTGCAGTTCTGGCCGGCGAGGTGACGAGCGCGGCCAGGTGACCCGAGGAAGATCCTGGCCGGCTTCAGTGCGCGCCGAATCAGCACCGGGTCACCCATGGCGGGACTGTCGCCGGCCCGGCCGGCTGGTTGCCCGCTCAGGACGGGGTCGTGGCCCGCGGCCAGCGGTCAGGGCGCGTCGCCGGAGTGATAGAAGCGGCAGCTCACGCCTGGCCCCGATATACGTGGCTCCCCCGGGCGCGGGTCATAGAGCGCACGTCCTCCCGGGAACCGCCCCAGCTCGGTGGGCAGGGCGGCGCCGTTCTCGATCTCCTCCGGCTTCCAGCCCGTGATGTCGAGGAGCAGCCCGTCCAGCGGCCCGCCTATGAGCAGGGCGTAGGCCTGCCGCGGGCGCGGCCCCGGGTCGGGATCGTCATGGTCATGGCCGTAGACCCGGCCGCGCAGCAGCTGCTCGTCTCCGTTCATGCGTGAAGTTTCGCAGCGACCACTGACAAAGCCCCTCTCACGAACGACCGCCGGGCGTCCGTGACGACGCCTCCCACTGTTCATTCAATGGTCAACTTTCCACTTTGACCCTGTCGGGTGAAAATTCGGATATATGGTCGTTATATGGCTTAGCGTGAGGGCGAGTGAGGGTGACTGTGGTCGATGCGGCGGATGCAGAGGGAGCGGGGCAGGCGCCGCCCGGCTTGGGACCGCTGGAGCAATCCCTGGCGATGGCGGCCGACCTGTTGGGTATGGCCGAGGCGCTGGTGCGGGCGTCCTCCTGGATGGGGCTCGTCGGCTGGGCCGTGATGCTGTTCCAGGCGGACGGCGCCCACCTGTTTCCCTGCGGGATGGCCGGTCTGGGCCGGCGCTGGCAGCCGCCGCTGCGGCCCCTGTCCACGGGGGACGCCTGGCCCGTGAGCGAAGCGGCCCTCGGACAGGAGCGGGCGGGCTGCGGCACGACAGGGCCCTACCCGTTGCCGGCGAAGGTCGGGACCGCGGCCTGGATGGTGCTGCCGCTGGCCAAGCGACAGGGCGTCGCCGTGGCGCTGCGTCCCGGCGCCACCGCGTTCCGCCCGGTGGAGCAGGACTTCCTGCGCGAGGCCGTGAGCCTGCTGGACCGCTATCTGCCCACTGTGGAGCGAACCGGCCGCACGGTGGAACCCGCCCCGCGCCTGAGGCAGCGGTCGGCCGGCGTTTTCCGTCTCGACCTGGCCGACGAGCAGGTGGAATGCGACGAGATCTTCGCCCGTCAGCACGCTCTGCCCCGTCCCGGGCGCTACCCGCTCGCCGACATCCTGTGCCGCATCCCCCCGCACGACCTGCCGCGGATCGAGGAGATCCTGGGCGAGCTGCGTGCACGGCCCGGCACCTTCGAGGTTTCCTACCGGATCACCTCCGACGGCGGCGGTATCCGCCACCTGCGGGCGCACTGCACCAGCAGCCGGACCGTGAACGGTGCGGTCCTGGACATCGCGGGCGAGGTCACCGACGTCACCACCGAGGCGCAGCAGATAGGCGAGCGCGAAGCCCTTCTGCGGGAGCAGCTGCGACGCGCCGACCGCATGATCTCCCTCGCGGCCAGCGCCGCCAGCGCGAGCGGAACCGATGAGCTGGCGGCCGCGGCCTGCGAGGCTCTCGCCGTCTTCGGTGCCGACGCCCTCGTCATCGTCGAGGCCCACGGCGGCCGTACCCGCGTCGTGACGACGGCCGGCTACGACCGCGAACACCGCGCCGCCCTGGACGGACTCCCGCTGTCCGCTCGCACACCGCTCACCGACGCCCTGCGCAACCAGCAGGCCGTCTTCACCCCCTCCCACCGCGACCTGGTGTCCGCCTACCCGCACTACGCCGCCACCCTGCCCCGGCTCCAACGGCACGCCTGGGCGGCCGTCCCCCTTCCGCTGGCCGATCCCACCACCCCCGCGGTCTGCATGTTCTCCTTCAACCGCACGCACGCCTTCCAGCCCTCCGACCAGCCGCTGCTCATCGCCGGCGCGGCCCTGCTCGGTCGGGCACTGGAGCGCTGCCGCACCTACGACGCCGAACACGAGCGCGCGGTCCACCTCCAGCGCAGCCTGCTGCCCGCCCACCTGCCCCAGCGCTCCGGCCTGCGATTGACCGCCTCGTACCAGCCCGCCGCACCCAAAGCACACGCCGGCGGCGACTGGTACGACGCCTTCCCCCTGCCCGACGGACGCATCGCGCTGACCATCGGCGACGTCGAAGGCCATCACACCGAAGCCGCCGCTCTCATGGGCCGGCTGCGCACCACCCTGCGCGCCTACGCCGCCCTCACCCCCGACCCCGCCACCGTACTGGCCCACACCAACAACATGCTCACGGCGGAAAACGACGCCGACCCCGAACACGCGCTGCTGGCGACCTGCTGTTTCATCGCTCTCGACCCGGAGACCGGCCGTCTCGACTGCGCCAGCGCAGCCCACCCGGGCCCCCTCGTCCACACCCCTGACGACGCCCCCGCGCCCCACGTCTCGACCGGGCTGCCTCTCGGCGTCTTCAGCGGCACCTCCTACCCCACGACCAGCCTCGTCCTCCCGACGGGCAGCAAGCTCCTGCTGTACACCGACGGATTCACCGACACTCCCGACACCGACCCCGAGCACGCCCGTGAGCGGCTGCGCCACATGCTGGCCGCCACGGCATCCGACGCCGCCGCTCCCGCCCTCCACAAGGTCGCCACCGCCTGCCTCACGCCGCTGCGGCCCCATGACGACTCCGCGCTCCTGCTCGCCCACCTCACCGGGTCCGAGCCTGGAAACCGTTCGGGGGATCCGCAGTAGGGCTGCGGTCCCCGTGCGCGGGGCGGCTCCCGCAGAACACTCGGCACCCCGCCGGGTCGTCACCGCGTCTTCCGTGATAGCGGTCATGACACTAGATTTGGTGTCATGACCGCCATCACCCTTAGGATTCCGGACGCCATGGACAAGCCGCTGCGCGACGCAGCCGCCGACGCCCCCTCGCTGAACGACTACATCGTGCGTGCCGTACGTCGGCAGATGACGCTCGACGCGGCCCGCAAGCTCGCCTCGATCGCACCCCTCGACCTCGCCGGCGAGGGCGACGCCCTGTGACCGTCCGCAAGGGCGACGTGTGGGACGTCGACACCGGCAAGGGCACCCGCACTGTCCTCGTCGTCAGCCTCGACGGGCTCGCCGAGGCCTACCACGCCGTCGTCGTCCTGGTCCTGCACGCCCCCGCGCAGCATCCCGACACGGCGATGAGCGTTCATCTGACCACCCCGGTCGATGCCTCCCTCGTCGCCGTGAACCTCCTTCAGCTCTCCGCCATCCGCTTCGAAACCGGCACGCTGCACGGAAACATCGGTCCCGAACAGCAGGAACTCGTCGACAACGCGATCCGCGCGGTCCTCGACCTGTAGGTCACACGTCATCGCTGGTAGGCAGTGCGGGTGACTGGGCAATCTCTTCTTCGGCCGCCTCGATGATCGCGAGCACCGCCGATGCCGCGGCCGCGGCATCGCGGGCCTCGACGGCTTCCACGACGGCGCGGTGACCGGGCAGAGACGCTGCCGCGGCGCCGGGGGTCTGGGTGCTGACGAGGAAGCTGTGTTCCAGCGCGATGTCGACGGCGCGGCCCAGTGAGCCGAGGAGACGGTTGCCGCTGGCGTCGAGCAGCGCCCGGTGGAAGGCGATGTCGGCCTCGACGTAGCCGCCGCGTCCGGGTTCCGCCGCCGCGGCCTCCATGGCGGCCAGGGCGTCGTACAGGGCGCGTACGTCGTCGGGGCCGGCTCGGTGGGCGGCGAGTCTGGCGGCCTCGGGCTCGACGATCCGGCGCAGTTCACCTGTGTCGCGCAGCAGAGCCGTGGCATCACCCGCCTGTTTCCAGCGCAGCACGTCACGGTCCAGGTGGTTCCAGTGCTCCGCGGGCAGCACGCGCGTGCCGGTGCGCGGTCGTACGTGCAGCATCCCCTTGGACACCAGCGCTTTGACCGCTTCGCGCAGCGCTCCGCGGCTGACGCCGATCTCCGCCGCCAGCACGTCCTCGACCGGCAGGGGATCCCCCGGCTCCCACGCGCCGCCCACGATGCGCCGCCCGATCTCGTCGACCACGCGCTGGTGCATGGTCCGGAAGTGCACCACGATCTGCGCTCACCCCCTGGACGCCATTCATCGAATCATTTAATGATTGTGCCCCAGGGTACGGCCTGCGGGGCCTCACCCGACATCACCCCATCGCACAAGCGGACGACGCGAGAGCCACGGGAGTGCCACATGACCGACGGTCGGAACAAGACCCGCCGCAGCCAGGCCTGGTTCGGAGCACAGGGCCGCAGCGGGATGGTGTACCGCTCCTGGATGCGCAACCAGGGGTTCGGGCATGAGGTGTTCGACGGGCGTCCCGTCATCGGCATCGCGACGAGCGCCTCCGAACTCGCCCCGTGCAACGCCCACTTGACGCGCGTCGCCGAAGCCGTCAAGCGCGGTGTCTGGCAGGCGGGCGGGCTGCCGCTGCAGTTCCCCACCATGGCCACCGGCGAGACCCTGATGCGCCCGACCGCCATGCTGTACCGCAACCTCATGGCCATGGAAGTCGAAGAGCTGATCCGGGCCAACCCGCTCGACGGCGTCGTGCTGCTGTCCGGCTGCGACAAGACGACCCCCGCCATGCTCATGGGCGCCGCCAGCGTCGACCTGCCGGCCGTCATGGTCACCGGCGGCCCGATGCTCAACGGCAAGTACCGCGGCCAGGACGTCGGATCGGGCACCCATGTCTGGAAGTTCGAGGAAGACCTGAAAACCGGCCGGATGACCGAGGAGGAGTGCTTCTTCGCGGAAGGGTGCATGGCCCGGTCCAACGGCCACTGCATGACGATGGGCACCGCCTCGACGATGGCATGCATGGCCGAGGCGCTCGGCATGCAACTGCCGGGCTCGGCCGCCTGGCCCGCAGTGGACTCCCGGCGGATGGAGATCGCGCAGGCGGCGGGGCAGCGCAGCGTGGAGATGGTGGAGGAGGAGCTGCGCCCCTCGCAGATCCTGACCCGCGAGGCGTTCGAGAACGCCATCCGCGTCAACGCGGCCATCGGCGGCTCCACGAACGCCATCATCCATCTCACCGCCATCGCCGGACGCGTCGGCGTCGACCTGCGCCTGCAGGACTTCGACGACCTGGCCCGCGTGGTGCCGACCCTGGTCAACCTGATGCCCAGCGGCAAGTACCTCATGGAGGACTTCTGCTACGCGGGCGGACTGCCCGCCGTCCTGGCCGAGCTGCTGCGCGGCAAGCTGCTGCACGGCGACCCGATCACGGTCACCGGACGCAGCATCGCCGAGAACACCGAGAACACCGAGTGCTTCGACTCCGACGTCATCACCGGCCTCGACGCCCCCTTCCAGCAGGCCGGCACCGGTACCGCCGTCCTGCACGGCAACCTGTGCCCCGACGGCGCGGTGATCAAGCAGTCCGCCGCATCCCCGCACCTGATGACCCACCGCGGTCCCGCGCGCGTCTTCGACTCCCCCGAGGCCTATCACGAGGTGGCCGACGATCCGGACGTCGACATCGACGAGAACACCGTCATCGTCATCCGCAACGCCGGCCCCAAGGGCTATCCCGGCATGCCCGAGGTCTCCAACGTCCCGCTGCCCGCCAAACTGCTGAAGGCCGGTGTCAAGGACATGGTGCGCATCTGCGACGGCCGGATGAGCGGCACCGGATACGGGACCGTGGTCCTGCACGTGGCCCCCGAAGCCGCCGTCGGCGGGCCTCTCGCCCTGGTGCGCGACGGGGACCCCGTCGTCCTCGACGTCCCCCACCGCACGCTGCGCCTGGACGTGGACGACGCCGAACTCGCCCGGCGCCGGGAGGAATGGCGAGCACCCGCCGAACGGCACTCCAGCGGCTACGCCTGGCTCTACACCCAGAACGTCCAACAGGCCGACCAGGGAGCCGACTTCGGCTTCCTGCGCGGAAGCCGTGGACACGAGGTCCCTCGCGACTCCCACTGACTCCGCCCCAGGCGACCTCCCCCTCGAATCCAGGAGAGCATCGATCGTGGAATCGGCAGCAGCGCACCCTCGCCCGGTCCTCACAGCCGACTCCGTCCTGCCGGAGGACGCCGGCCGAGCCGCCCTCGTCGCACGCGTCCACCACCCGCAGGCGGACGGACCGTGTGTGGCCGCGGTCCGAGGCGATCAGGTCGTCGACCTGACGAACATCGCACCCACCGTCTCGGATCTGATGGAACGCGACGACGCGGTGAGAGTCGTCCGCGAGGCCGAGGGCGGACACGCCTGGCGCCTGGAGGAACTGCTGGAGGCACCGACCGGCCGCCGTGACGTGCCGCATCTGCTCGCCCCCGTCGACCTGCAGGTGATCAAGGCGGCGGGCGTCACGTTCGCGCGGAGTCTGCTGGAACGCGTCATCGAGGAGCGCACGGGCGGCGATCCGGCGCAGGCCGCCCGGGTGCGGGCCCGCGTGCAGCAGCTCGTGGGCGGCGCGCTCGACGGCATCCGTCCCGGCTCGCCGGAAGCGGCCAAGGCAAAGGAACTCCTGCTGTCCGAAGGGCTGTGGTCGCAGTACCTGGAGGTCGGAATCGGGCCGGACCCGGAGGTGTTCACCAAGGCCCCCGTCCTGTCCGCGGTCGGCACCGGCGCCGACATCGGAGTCCTGGGCGCCTCGGTGTGGAACAACCCCGAGCCCGAGGTCGTCCTCGTCGTGGACTCGCGCGGCCGGGTCCGCGGCGCGGCGCTCGGCAACGACGTCAACCTCCGCGACATCGAAGGACGCAGCGCCCTGCTGCTGTCCCGGGCGAAGGACAACAACGCCTCCTGCGCGATCGGCCCGTTCATCCGCCTGCTCGACGACGACTTCGACCTCGACACCGTCCGCGCACTCGACATCGACCTGCGAGTCGACGGCACCGACGGATACGTACTCAACGGCAGCAGCTCCATGCGCGAGATCAGCCGCGACGTACTGGACCTGGTGGCCGCCACCCACGGCCCGCACCACCAATACCCCGACGGCTTCGCGCTGTTCACCGGAACGCTGTTCGCTCCCACCGAGGACCGCCAGGCGCCCGGCGCCGGCTTCACCCACGAGTACGGCGACATCGTACGGATCTCCAGCCCGCGTCTCGGCGCCCTGGTCAACACCGTCATCCCCAGCGAGCAGGCCACGCCATGGACGTTCGGGGTCGGAGCGCTGATGCGCAACCTCGCGCGGCGCGGCGTGCTGTGAGACGCCTAAGTACCCGCGCACACCGTCTGGCCGTGCTGACGAGGGCGGCACAATGTCCCCGTGGATCCGAGAAACCAGATCATCGTCGCCTTGGACTGTGCCAACCGTGCGACCGCCGAGGCCGTCGTCGAGCAGCTGGGCGCCGAGTGCCGTTTCTACAAGGTCGGTCTGCAACTGCTCACCGCAGCGGGGCCGGACGTCATCAAGGACCTTGTCGCACAAGGCAAGGAGGTCTTCTTGGACCTCAAGCTCTTCGAGATCCCGAACTCGGTCGCCGGGGCCGTTCGTGCCGCGGGGGCCTTGGGGGTGTCCATGGTCACCGTGCACGGCATGGGCGGCAGCGCCATCATGTCCGCCGCGGTCGACGCCGCCCGTGACTTCCCCCAACTGCGCATCCTTGCTCTGACCGTGGTCACCAGCATGACCGACGCGGATCTCAGCGACATCGGGGTCCGCGACACGGTGGACGCGCAGGTGCTCCGGCTGGCCCGCCTGGCGCAGCAGGCCGGATGCCATGGCGTCATCGCCTCCCCGCAAGACGTTGCGGCCTTGCGCGGCAGCCTGGGCCCCGATGCCCTGATCGTCACTCCGGGCGTCGCGCTGCCTGGTGACTCCCCGGCCGAGCACGCCCGCCCCGGGACACCACATGCGGCGATCACCGCTGGGGCATCACACGTCGTCGTCGGCCGACCGATCACTCGCGCCGCCACCCCGGCGACCGCCTTCCGCCTCGTCCGGGAGAGCCTCGCTCCGTAGCAACATCGCCGTCTGACGCGCTGAGGTCAGAGGTCAGTCCGTCGACGGGATCAGGGGGTCCGGTCGGGACAACGTCACGAACAGCGGCAGCCCCTCCCTTGCTGCAACGATCCGACGCGCTCGCACCTCGGTTGGTGACCGCGGGCGGTACTTGGGCTCCCTGTCGCACCCGCAGGCCGATCGCCCTTCGTAGCGAAGCCCTTCACTCAACACGGCAGCCACCGCGGACCATGTGCGCACATCACGCCTGGGCGGCGGAGCGAAGTCATGACCAGCGCACATGAGGGCCTGAGAACAGTTCGGGCACAGGTGCTCGCGCTGCGGATGGGCATGCTGCTTGAAGCTGACACGGCACGAGACACAGGCGTAGTGCAACTTGTAGTAGGTCATGGCGCAGAAGCACACCGGCGCACCGTACCGAGCAGCCGTGCAGGCAGACCACCCGTTTCGATCGAGCAACGGTCCGCCATCGGATACGGACCACCCGTCGTCCGTATCCGAGTGAGTCGTGTGCAGACTTTCGCCGCCGGCCGTCCGTAGGCGCTCCCCCGCTCAGCCCGCGGTCCCCTGTGCGCAGCGCCGCCGCGCTCCGCGGCGGGCGCTGCGCAGATACGGTTCATGCCTGCTCGGTCGGCTCCTGGTCGAACGTGGCGTGCAGGTGCCGCTTGTGATCCACGGGGCGTTCGGCTCCGGTCAGCGTGACCCTGGCCGTCAGGCGCGGGTCCGTGCTGGATGCGGCCAACCGCAGTTCCAGCTCGCCCGGTTCGACGACGCGCCGGCCGTCGCGGCCGGTGAAGGACGCGAGGTCGGCCGGGACCGTGACATGGACGCGGCGGGAGGTGCCCGGGTCCAGATCGACCCGGGTGTAGCCGACGAGGCGCTGCACGGGCTGGACGACGGAGGCGACCGGGTCGTGCAGATAGAGCTGTACGACCTCGGTCCCCGACCGCTCGCCGGTGTTGCGGACGGTGAGGGCGAGGGTGAACTCGCCGTCCGTCGGCGCCTCTTGGGTGTCCACGGTCAGGTCTGTCCAGTCGAACCGTGTGTAGGACAGGCCGTGGCCGAAGGCGAACGCCGGGGTCGGGTCGATGTTGGACACCTCGCTGGCGTGCGCGAGCCGCGCCCCGAGGTACGTGGCCGGCTGGGAGCCCGGCCCGCGCGGCACGCTGACCGGGAGACGGCCGGAGGGATTGGTACGGCCGCTCAGTACCCCGGCGATCGCGTGCGTGCCCTCCTCCCCCGGGAAGAAGGACTGCACGATCGCGGCGGACTCCTCCACGGCGCGGCCGAGGGCGTACGGCCGTCCCGCCAGCAGCACGGTGACCACCGGTGTCTCGGTATCGAGCAGGGCGTCGAGCAGTTGCTGCTGTGCGCCGGGCAGCGCGAGTGTCTCGACGTCGCAGCCCTCGCCGCTGGTGCCCCGCCCGAAGAGGCCGGCGCGGTCGCCGAGCACCACCACGGCGACATCGGCCTCGCGTGCCGCCTGGACGGCCTCGGGGATGCCGGAGAGGTCTGCGTCGTCGATTCCGGTGCCGCGGGCGACCGTGATCTCGGCGTCGGGGAACTCGGCGGCGAGTGTGTCGCGCAGCGTGGGCAGCTCGATGCCGAGCGGGGTCTGGGGGTGGCGGACGCCGATGTGCTGGGGGAAGGAGTAGCAGCCCAGTACGGCGGTGGGCTCGTCGGCGTTGGGGCCGAGCAGGGCGATGCGGCGCGGTCGGGCCATTGGCAGGGTGCCGTCGTTGCTGAGCAGGACGACCGCCTTCTCGGCGATGTCGCGGGCCAGTCGACGGTTTTCGGGCCGGTCGAGGTCGACCTTGCCGCGCAGGGCGGCCGCATCGTCCAGGTCGGCCCCGTCCAGCGCGGCCGGTACGGGGTCCCAGTCCTTGTCGAGCAGACCGAGCATCGCCTTCTGGGTGAGTACCCGGCGCAGGGCGCGATCGACCGACGCCTCCGGTATGCGGCCGTCGGCGACGGCTTCGGTCAGCGGCGCGCCGTAGGTCTTGACGTTGGGCAGTTCGACGTCGATGCCGGCGTGCAGCGCCGTACCGGCGGCGTCGGCCCAGTCGGCTGCGACGCCGTGCAGGGTCTTCAGGAAGGCGATGGCGAAGTAGTCGGCGACGACGGTGCCGTCGAAGCCCCAGGTGTCGCGCAGCAGCCCGGTGAGCAGGTCTTCGTCGGCCGCGGAGGGCATGCCGTCGGTGTCGGTGTAGGCGTTCATCACCGACCGGGCCCCGCCTTCGCGGATCGCCATCTCGAACGGCGGCAGCAGAACGTCGGCACGTTCACGGGGGCCCACGGAGGAGGGGGCGAGGTTGCGGCCGGCGCGGGAGGCGGAGTAGCCGACGAAGTGCTTGAGGGTGGCGACGATCCCGGCGGACTCCAGGCCCAGCACGTATGCCGTCCCGATGGTGCCGACGAGGTAGGGGTCCTCGCCGATGGTCTCCTCGACCCGGCCCCACCGGGCGTCGCGCACGACGTCCAGGACGGGCGCGAGCCCCTGGTGGACGCCGACGGCCCGCATGTCGCGGCCGATGGCGGCGGCCATGCGCCGCACGGTGTCGGGGTCGAAGGTGGCACCCCAGGACAGCGGTACGGGGTAGGCGGTCGCCCCCCAGGCGGCGAATCCGGCCAGACACTCGTCATGGGCGAGTGCGGGGATGCCGAACCGGTTCGTGGCCGCGATACGGGCCTGGGTGCGGGCCAGGGAGAGCGCACCCAGGGCGGGGTCGACGGGGACCGTGCCGAAGGGGCGGGTCAGCTGTCCCAGGCCGGTGGGCAGGAGGGCGTCGAGATCGACGGGCTCCTCCATGTCGTGCTGATGGGGGGCCACTTCACCGCCCTGGTCGGAGGCGCCCACCCACACTCCGTACAGCTGGGCGGTCTTCTCCTGCAGGGTCATCGCATCGATCAGGGCGTCGACTCTCGCGGTGACGGGAAGGGTGGGGTCGTTCCAGAGGGGGACGGCGTGGCTGTTCTCTACGTCCACGTTGGGATTCACTTTCTTCGGCGATCGTCAGCGGCTGAATCCCGCGGTCAGACCGCTCAGCAGCTGGCGGCGGCCGAACGCGTACAGGACCAGGACGGGCAGCGTGGTGAGGACGACGGCGGCGAGAACGGCGGGGACGTTGACCCCGTACTGGCCCTGAAAGGTCCACAGGGCGAGCGGCAGGGTCCGGCGTTCAGGGCTCTGCGTGAGGACCAGCGGCAGCAGGAAGCCGTTCCAGATGGTCAGTGCGTTGAAGATGGTCACGGTGAGGATGGCCGGTCGGGTGAGCGGCGCCGCCAGCCGCCACAGCGTCGTCCATTCGGTGGCGCCGTCGACTTTCATCGAGTCGAACAGTTCCTTGGGCACGTCGCGGATGAAGTTGGTGAGTACCAGCACCGACAGCGGGATGGCGAAGGCGATCGACGGGAGGATCAGCGCGGGCAGACTGTCGTACAGGTGCAGTTTGATGATGATCAGGTACACCGGGATCACCGTCGCCTGCAGCGGGATGGCCAGGCCCATGAGGAACAGCCCGTTCATCGCGCGCAGGACGCGCATGCGCCAACCGCGCACGATCGCGTAGGCGGCCATGAAGGAGAACAGGACCGCCGGAACGACGGCGCCGGCGGTGACCACGACGCTGTTCACGAAGTAGCGCACGAAGTCGGACTCGATGACCAGCCGGTAGTTGTCCAGTGTGGGGTCGCTGGAAGGCACCAGCGGGTTGCTCGCGTAGTAGCGGCTCTGGACCTTGAGGCTGGTGATGAGGGTCCAGTACAGGGGTACGGCGACGATGGCGAGCCACAGCCAGCCGGCCAGGCCGCCTATCCAGTTGCGTCGGCGGGCCGTCCGACGTGAGTGGCGTTGCCGCTCGCGGTCGGCGGCCTTCTGCGGTCGCCGTGTCTCGGTCAGGGTCGTGGTCACGTCAGGCCCCCTCGAGTTGGCTGGCACCGGCGTCGCGGCCGCCGAGCCGACGCAGCAGCAGGGCGAGGGCCAGGCCCACCAGGACCAGGATGACCGCGATGGCGCTGGCCGGTCCCATCAGGCTGGCCTGGAATCCCCGCTTGTACATGTCCAGTGCGAGGACGCGGGTGGCGTCTGCGGGGCCGCCCTCGGTCAGGACGAAGATGAGGTCGAAGAAGGTCAGCGAGCCGACCACCATCAGTGTGGACGAGGTGATGATGGTGTATTTCAGCTGGGGCAGGGTGATGCTGAAGAACTGCCGGATCCGTCCGGCTCCGTCCAACTGGGCCGCCTCGTAGAGCGACTTGGGGATCTGCTGGACGCCGCCCTGGTAGATCAGCGAGTGGAACGGGATGAACTGCCAGGAGACGACGAAGACGACGACGCCGAACGCGAGCCCGGGCCGCCCTAGCCAGTCCTGGCTGAGCGCGGAGATCTTCAGCCCGGCGCCGAGCCCGAAGTTGGGGTCCAGCAGGGCCTTGTAGGCGATCGCGATGGCCGCGGAGCTGAGCATCAGCGGGATGAAGTACACCACGCCCAGCACCGCGCGGTAGCGCTGGCGGCCGGCCAGGAACGTGCCGAGCAGAATGCTCAGCGGCGTCTGGACGGCCCAGGACACGACCATCACCAGGAAGGTCACCCAAAGGGCGTGCGGCAGACCGGGGTTGGTGAGCACCGTGCGCCAACTGGTGAACCCCGACGGACGGATGGAGCCGATCCCGTCCCATGTGGTGAAGCTCAGCGCGAAGACACCCACGAGCGGGATCACGGCGAAGCCGACGAAGACCACGAGGGCCGGCGTCGCCAGCCACGGCAGGATGCTGCGCGGTTCGCGACGCGGCGGGTGGCCGGTCAGTGCGCTCATTTCGCGGTGACCGCGTTGAGGTTCTGGGCGAACTGCTTCGGTGAGATCGACAGTTGGAACAACTTGACGATGTTGTCCAGCAGTGTCTCCGCGGCCGTCGGGCTGAGCGCCTGGTCCCAGGACTGGCCGAACACCTTGGCCTTGCTGGCGATGTCGTAGGTGAACTGCAGGAAGTCGGCGCTCTTGGAGGCGGCCAGCAGCTTCTCCGTGCCGAGCCGGATGGGAACCGACCCGTTGTCGATCCACTTCTTCACCTCCTCGTCCTGGAGGACGCCCTTGGCGAAGAAGTCCTTGGCGATCTTCTTCTGCTCGGCGCTGGCCTTCGCGGAGATGGACAGGTACTGGGCGGGGTTGCCGACGGTGTCGCTCGGATCGCCCTTGCCGCCCTCGACGGGCGGGAAGGTCATGTAGCCCAGCGCGCCGCTTTTGACGAAGTCCCCGCCGTCGGCCTTCTGGATGCCGTACGACCAGGCGCCGTGCAGCATCATCGCGGCCCTGCCGGTGTACAGCAGCGCCTGGTCGGCGTTGGAGTCCGCGGTGATCGAGGAGAAGCCCTTGACGAACCCGTGGGCTTTGACCAGGTCCTGCACCTTGGTCAGCGCGGTGATGGCGTCGGGGTGGGACCAGGCGTTCTTCTCGCCCTCGATGATGGCCTGGAACACCTCGGGGCCGCCGATGCGGTCGAACAGGAACTCCAGCCACATCATGTTCGTCCACCGGGACTGCCCGCCGAGGGAGAACGGCGCTATGCCCTTCGCGTTGAACTTGGGCACCAGCGCCATGATGTCGTCCCAGGACGTCGGCGGTTTCACGCCGACCTGCTCGAAGACCTTCTTGTTGTAGTAGAGGATGATCGGCTGCACGGCCTCGGCCGGCATCGCGTAGATCTTGCCGTCGACGGTGGCCGCGCCGAACGAGGACGGGAACAGCCGCTGCTTGACCTCGGAGTGCTCGGCGAACCACGAGGTGAGGTCCTCGACCTGGCCCGCTTCCACGTAGGTGCGCAGCGTCCCACCGCCCCAGCCCCAGATGATCGTGGGCGCCTGGCCGGCGCCGATGGCGGTCTTGATCTTCGTCTTGTACGCGTCGTTCTGGAAGGTGGTGTCCTTGATCTGCTCCTTGGGGTGGGCCTTGTTGAACGCGTCCACCGCGCCGGCCCTGACGCCTTCCTGCGGCTGACCGTTCAGGTACCAGTACGTGGCCCCGCCCCCGCTCTTGCCGGGACCGGACGAGCCGCAGGCCGCCAGCGCCGCGGAGACCGGTACGCCAGCGGCCAGGCCGAGGAGGGTACGTCGGGAGAGCGCCATGTTTTTCTCCGCACTCGAGAGCCATCGGCATCTCGTGAGTCATGGTGAAAAGTTTTCGAAACAGTCTTCTTCGAGCTCCGTTGGTGAAAATTAGGTTTCGGAATGACGCGCTGTCAAGGTATGTGCAAGCACGTTGCCGGGTAGGCCGCAGCGTTCTATTGCTGGGCCAGTGCGACTCTCGCGATACGGTGACCGGCTTCGAAACGTTTTCGAAGCGTGCAGGGAGAAGACAGAGAAGAGTGCGATGATGTGGGCAGGACGCACCGGAGGAACGGGTCGGTGCGCACGCCGATCAGGCTGCGCGCACCGGCCCTGTCTCCCACGGATCGCCGGAAGCGTCGAGGGCGAAGTGCTCATCGGCTGCTCCCCGGACAAGCTCCGTGCCGGGGTGCCGTACGGTTGACCGGTTCCACCCGTGGTGCCGGTCCCGCCGGCGGCTCACCGCACCGGTGGACGTACGACTGGGAGGAACTGATGCCACGGAACACCAGGCGCACCACTTTGGCGGACATCGCCCAAGCGGCTGGGGTCTCCGTCGCGACCGTGTCCAAGGTGGTCAACGGCCGCGGCGACGTGGCGGCGCAGACCCGCGCCCGGGTGCAGGAACTGCTGCAGCAGCACGACTACCTCGCGCCCGTTTTCCGGCACACCGAGACCACCGAAAGCCCCACCATCGAGGTGCAGTTCCAGGCCGGCCTCAAGTCGTACGTGGCCGAGACCCTGGAAGGCATCATCGACTCCGCCGCCGAATTGGGGGCATCGGTGGTGATCAGCAAGGCATCCCGCGCCCCGCACTGGGCCAGGGATCTGGTCTCGGCCGGGCGCCGCGCCGTCATCGCGGTCACCAGCGTGTACACCGCCACGCATCTGAACGAACTGGCCCGCGCCGGGCTGCCGCTGGTCGTGCTGGACCCCCTGCACCTCCCGGACAGCCGGGTCAACAGCGTCGGGGCGACGAACTTCGCCGGCGGCCTGTCCGCGACCCGGCACCTGCTGTCCCTGGGCCACCGCCGCATCGCCTATCTCGGTGGACCGAGCATGGCCGTCTGCAACCAGGCACGTATGCACGGCTACCGCGCGGCCATGGAGGCGGCAGGAGCGCCGGTGTGCGACGCCTACGTCCGGCCGGGAGAATTCACCTACGAGACCGGTCTGGTCGGTGCCGTGGCCCTGCTGGACCTGGACGAGCCACCGACGGCGATCTTCGCCGGCAACGACGAGATCGCCCTCGGTGTCATCGAGGCCGCCCGCACCCGAGGCCTGCGCATCCCCGAGGACCTGAGCGTGGTCGGCTTCGACGACACCAGCCTCGCGCAGATGGCCTCACCACCCCTGACCACCGTGCGCCAGCCCCTGCGGGAGATGGGCGGTGCCGCCCTGCGCACCGCCCTCCGACTCGCCAACGGCGAGAAGGTCGAGTCCCACCACATCGAACTCGCCACCGAACTCGTGGTACGCGCCTCGACGGCACCTCCCAGGGGAGCGACTTCGGCGAACGGGTAGTCGCGGGCGAGGCGCACTCGGGTCGCGGGGCGGGGCGAGCCGTCTCGATGCAGCCGGTGAAGCCCCGCACCGCAGTGCCCGGCGGCGGCCGTCCGGTCACGCAGGCGGGACACCCGCAGGACGGCTCTGCCCGACCGGTACGGGTGTGTCCGTGCTCCGGTGGGGGGCGGCGCGATGGTGTGTGGTGCCGTGGTTGCGGACCAGTTCGTCCATGGCCGCACGCAGGGCGAGCTCCAGGGCCGCGGGGGTGTTCAGGGTGCCGCTTCCGTCGGGTGGGCAGATCCAGCGCAGGTCGCCCCATCGGCAGTGCGGGGCAGGCGTGGCGATCCAGCTGCCGGTCGTGAGGTAACGGATGTCGTGCCCGGCCCAGATGCTCGCCGGGTCGGGTGGCAGGAAAAAGCCGACGTGCTGCGTCCGGCTGTCCATGAGGATCGGGCCGGGTTCGAGGCGAGGCAGACAGGTGAGGATGTCGGCTGTGCGCAGTCCCAGGCAGGCCGGGACGATCAGGACGTCCCAGAACCGCCCGGCGGCGAGGAGATGGACGCCGGTGGTGCCGTGCTGCCAGTCGCTCTTGCACAAGCGCGGCTCCCGAGCGGCAGCTGCCAGCCACTCGACCGCGGTCGTCCAGTGCTTCAGAGCCATCCCAAACCTCCTGCGTCATGGCGGGCCACGGACGTGGACTTGCTCTGCCCCGTGTCCTCACTCCCCAGCGGACGGGCGCGGCGACTCATCGAGGAGTGCCGCACAGCCGATGGGGGGCCGCGTCCCCGCTTCCGCCTCTGGGGCGACAAGTGATCACTTATGACCCCTGTTCGCTGGTGAGTGACATGCGGTGAAGGCAAGTAAGCGCCCAGTGAAACGGGGCGCGGACAGGACGACCAGGGGAGGCGCGCGCAGTTCACCGCATGGAGCGAGCGCCAGCGCACAGCGAGGGGAGAAACAGGCGCACTAGCGCTCTTGGACGCCCCCTTGCGCATGTTCAGCGGATCACGAACGTGGTCGCGCTGCGGGCGGGCAGCGTGACCGTGAAAGAGCCGTTCGAAGCGCCGATCGTGCCCTGGGACGCGACGTTCCTGGTGGCGTCGGTCACCCACGACGCGACGCTGGACCCGGCGCCGTTGGTCAGCGTGAACTGCTGACTCACCGCGGCGGAAGCCTTGTTGACGGCGACGACGCACGTGGAACCACCGCCGCGGTACGCCGAGACGTAGACGTTCGTGGCGGGATTCGCCGTCGCCTCGATCCGCACGTACCCGGGCCGGACGAACCTGGCGAAGTGCGCCATGACGGCACCGCGCTTACTGATCTTGCCGTCCTCGCGCAGGGGGCCGTAGCTGCGCCTGATGTACCACCAGATGTAGGCCTGGAACTCGGCGTCCACCATGGCCCGGTGGATGTGCTCCCCCACATCGAGAGCCTGCGGCCAGAGATCCGCCGAGTCCGTACTGTTGGGGTAGTACACCTCCGTCATCCAGAGCTCCTTGCCCGCACCCTTCTGCTTGAAGAGCGGGTACGGGAAGTTCGCGAACGGCGTGCCGTAGAGGTGGGCCCCGACGATGTCCACGTTGGCGAGCGCCACCGGGTCGTTGAGGATCGGGTCCGACATGCTCTTCACGTACTGGAAGGACTCCGGTGCGATGACCCGGGTGCCGATCGAGCCGGCGTTCTCCCGTAGGAACCGCACCATTTCGGCGGCGGTCCACCATGTCCAGTCCTGCGCGTAATCGGGTTCGTTCTGCACCGATATGCCGTACAGGTTCGCTCCGTTGTTCCGCATGTACGTCGTGAAGTCGTTGAGGTGCTGGGCGTAGGCGCCGTACATGTCGTACCTGAGACGTCGTGCGTTCGTCTGGCTGCCTCGGACGAAGGTCTCGACCATGGAGGCGGGCGGATTCCACGGTGATGCGATGACGGCCGCCCCGAGTTCGACCGCGCGTTTGGCCGTCGCCAGGTCGCGGTTCCAGTTCGCCCGGTCCTCGGGCACGGGGATCCTCAGCAGAGAGAACCCCAGCTGTCCGTCCGCGGCTCCGAACGACGTGTCCCGCTGCGCCGCGGTGAGGTCGCCGATCCAAGCCGTGTGATTCATACCGCCGAAGCCGCGGATCGTCTGCCGGGAAGCCGACGGGTCGATGACCGCCGTGGCGGCGGCCGTCACGGCTCCTGCGTCGGCGGCTCGGGCCGCCGGCACCGCTGAAGCGAGGAGGGGCAGGGCCCCCATGGTCGCCAGGACCGTCCTCCGGCGCGGTAATCCGCGCTCCCCGCTCTCGGGCTCATTGCGACGTTGTGTCATGTCTGCTCCTCCTGGCTGCCGGTCTTCTTCCGTCCCGACCGCGGGAGCGCTCCCACAGTCGGGGGTGACTACACGCTTGCTGTGCGAGGGAGGTGCCACTGCAACTGTCGTGCCGGTCACCGCTCAACGGTTCGGCAGGACATAGAGATGTTCGAGATGGTGAACGGTGTCCATGTGGCGGACCTGACGAAAGGTAATGACGCCACTCACCGCGGTCAAGCCTTTCCACGGCCATAGCGGTTTCGCGGGTACGTACCGCAGAGGGGCGGCAAGAAGGCCCGCAGCCGCCAGGGACGGCTACGACCCGCCGCCCACGGCGAGCGCGGTTCGCGCCAGCCCGCGCAGCCAGGCGTGGGCGTGATCGGTGTCGTAGCGCTGATGCCAGGACAGATACACCGGCGCCGACGGCAGTTCGAACGGGAGGGGGAGCACCACCAGACCGAGGTCGGCGACCGCGGACCGCGTGGTGACTTCGGGGACGCTGACCAGAAGGTCGGAGCCGCGCGCGAACTGGAATGCGGCCGCTTCCGAGGGCGCGGTCGCCACCACCTGGCGGGTGAGACCGAGCCGCGCGAGAGCGTCGTCGAGGGCGTTGCCGAGGTTTCCCCGCCGCGAGACGGTGACATGCTCCGCGGCCGCGTACCGCTTCGCCGTGACGGCCTTGACGCGGGTGAGGGGGTGCCCCTTCCTGGCGACGACGACGATGCGGCTCTCGCCGACGTTCTCGGCACGCACGTCCGGGGCGCTCGGGCGGTTGGCGTTCGCCTCCAGGTCGACCTCGCCGCGCCGCAACTCGGGCGTGTCGACGCTCGATTCGGCGACGAAGCGAAGTCGCACGCCCGGCGCCTGTGCGCGCACGGCCGCGAGCAGTGCGGGTCCGCTCAAGGCGACCAGGGAATCGTGCCAGCGCAGGGTGAAGGTGCGCTCCAGCGTCGCCAGGTCGAGTTCGCGACTCGGCGCCAGCACCCCCTGCACCTGCTGCAGCAGCTCGTGCACCTGCTCCCGGACGGCGATCGCATACGGCGTCGGAGTCATCGTGCGGCCGGTGCGCACCAGGATCTGGTCCCCGGTCGTGCGCCGGATCCGGCCCAGACTCCGGCTCATCGCTGGCGCGGTGACATGCAGGCGTGCGGCCGCCCCCGCCACGCTTCCCTCCTCCAGCAGGGCGTCGAGCGCGGTGAGCAGGTTCAAATCCAATTGCATGGGAGTAACTCTAGGCATGCCTGACATGCATTTGTAGTCAATGAATGGCCTCTATACGGTCGAGACGAGAGCGCAGGACGCACCGCGCAGCGTGACCTCACCGACCTTCATCACCCCTGCTCACGGAGGAGCACCGCCATGTCCGAAACCCTTCAGCCCACAGGCGCCACCACCTCCGAAGCCGACCTGCTCGACCAGACGACCGTCGCCGTTCAGGCGGCCGGTGCGGCTCTGCGCGAACGGTTCGGCGAGGTGGTCCGCTACCGGACCCGCGAGGAGTTGATGCGCGCGCTCGCCGTCAACGACGACGCCGCCCTCGACATCCTGCGCCCCCGCCTCACCCGCCTGCGCCCGGAGGCGGGCTGGGTGGAGGACGAGCTGGACGGCGGAGCGCTGCCGTCCGGCGAGTGGTGGGTCGTGGATCCGGCGGAGGGCAACGTCAACCACCTGCACGCCCTGCCGGACTGGGCGGTGACCGCCACCCTCGTGCGCGAGAACCAGCCGGTGCTCACCGTGGTCCACCTGCCCATGACCGGCGAGACCTACACGGCACTCACGGGCGGGGGCGCCCACCTCGACGGCCGCCCCCTGCAGGTCTCCCCGGCCGAGGACCTCGGCCTGAGCATCGTGGCCACCAGCCAGGCCCGGCCGGACGAGGACGAGAAGGTCGTGCGGCGCGTGGGCTCCTCGATCACGGCGATGCTCGCCGACGCACTCGTGGTCCGCACCGCCGTACCCGCGACCCTGCACCTGCTGAACGTGGCCGCCGGACGGATCGACGCCTTCTGGCAGTTCGCCTGCGCCCGAGCCGACCTGCTGCCCGGGGCGCTGCTCGTCACCGAGGCCGGCGGACGGATCTCCGACGCCGAGGGCCGCCCGTGGACCCCACGGAGCGAGAGCTTCGTGGCCGCCGCGCCCGGCGTCCACGCCGAGGCGGTCACCACCCTCTCGCGCTGACCGCACGCCACCGTCCGCACACGCACACAAGGAAGGACCGGATCATCATGACCACGATCGCCATTCTCGGGGACGGCAGGGTCGGCGGCAGTCTGGCCATCGCGCTCAGGGGAGCCGGGCATGAGGTGACCGTGGCGGGTCGCGCCCCGGGCGCCGCCGCCGACGCCGCCCGCACAGCCCAGGTCGTCATCAACGCCACGCCGGGCGCCGGTTCGCTGGACCGGCTGACCGCCCTGCGCGAGGAGCTGCGCGGCAAGCTCCTCGTCGATGTCTCCAACGCCACCGTCGACGGCCCGGACGGACTGCCCGCCGACCTGCTCTACCCCGGCTCGAGCCTGGCCGAGCAGCTTCAGGAAGCCCTCCCTGGAACGCACGTGGTCAAGACGCTCAACACCATGCTCTTCACGGTGATGACCGCGCCGGCCGCGCTCGCCCAGGCACCCGAGGTGTTTCTCTCCGGCGAGGAGCCACGGGCCAAGGAGGTCGTTCGGCAACTGCTCATGGACCTCGGCTGGCGCAAGGAGTGGATCACCGACCTGGGCGGCATCCGGACCGCCCGCGCCACCGAGGCCGCGATCCTCTTCGTACCGCACGTGATCCGGTCCAGCGGTTTCGCGCCGTTCGCCATCTCGATCGCGCGCTGAAACGCGCTCCACGGCCGGGCCGCGGCCGGGCACCAGCCGCCGCTCGGGGACGTGCGGTTTCCGTGGATCCCATGTTCGTTGCACACTCCCCGCAGTCGTGCTTGGCTCGCCCGATGAACCTTCTGCTGACGGCCGCCGGCCTGCGCAATGACACACTGCGGGACGCCCTGCGCGACATGCTGGGAAAGCCGTTCGGATCGGCGAACGTCGTCTTCGTTCCCACGGCATCGGTGGCCGAGCCCGGGGACCACGGGTGGATGCTCGCCGACATGAACCGGGTGCACGGCCTCGGCTGGCGGGAGTTCGACGTCCTGGAACTCAACGGCCTGCCCCCACAGTTGGTCCTCGACCGGCTGCTGCACGCCGACGTCGTCTACGTCGAGGGCGGCAACCACTACCACCTCGCGCGCAGCATCACCGGCAACGGCTTGACCGACGGCTTCCTGGAGGCGCTGCAGAGCCGGGTCTACGTCGGGCTCAGCGCCGGATCGATGATCTTCAGCCGCCATCTCACCGAACACTCCGCCGACGTCATCGGGGACACCACGGACCTGCATGTCCTCGGCGCGACGACCGTGGAGCCGCCGTTCGGCCTCTTCGACTGGTATCTCAAGCCTCACCTGTACTCGCCGGACTTCCCCGAGCGGGACGACGCCTGGGCCGACCGCATCGTGGCCCGGGCGGACTTCCCGATCTACTTCATCGACGACGACACGGCCGTTCGGGTCAGGGACGGCGAGGTGGACGTCGTCTCCGAAGGCAGGTGGCGGTTCCATTCCTGAACTGGCCGGCGCGTCACCGCACCCGGAAGACGCCGTGCGCGCCGCGTTCCGCGTCGCTCATGATGTGCGTGACGAACGGATAGTCGCCGGCCTGCGGGAAGGACAGCTCGACGAACCCGCCCGAGGCGGGGGCGAGATCGAGGACCTGCGCGCCGCCGCTTGGCGACCGTCCCCGTGTGAGGTCGTAGGCACCCTCCCGGAAGACGGTGTCGAACTGGCCGCCCACGACATGGAACGCGCTGGACTCGTTCGGTCCGGCCGCCAGCACCCAGATCCGCACACGCCGGCCCGTCTTCGCGGTCAGCGGGTCGTGATCGTACTGGTCGGCATAGCCGTTGAAGGCGACCATGTCATAGTCCTTGGCCGCGACCTTGGCGGGGTCGGCCGTACCGCCCTGCCTGCCGAGGTAGAACTCCGACTGGACCAGCACGTATTCACGATCCACCGTGGACAGCCTCGGCGGGTCGACGATCACCGCGCCGAACATGCCGTTCGCGATGTGCAGGGACATCGGCATGGTGGAGCAGTGGTACATCCAGATGCCGCTGCGGGTGGCCGTGAACCGGTACGTCAGCCGTGCGCCGGGCTTGATCGTGCGCATCGGGCCGTTCGGCGCGAGCGATCCGGCGTGGAAGTCGACGGAGTGGCCGATCGATCCGTCGTTGACGAGGGTGATCGCGAAGGTGTCGCCGACATGTCCGCGCAGTACGGGTCCGGGGGCCGTGCCGTCGAAGGTCCACAGCTTCTGCCGTACGCCCGGGGCGACTTCCCTCGTCACCTCCTTCACCGTGATCGTCCTCTTGTGCACCTGGTGGCCTGATCCGCCTGCGACGGGCGGGAGTTGGGCATCGCGGGCGGAGAATCCCGCGGCCGGTTCGGCCATCGGGTCGAACGCCTCCGCGGCGGTGTCTTTCGTGGCGGTGTCCTTCGTGGCCGGGGACGTGCCGTGGCCGCTGTGGTCGTGGGTGGTCCCGCCACTGTCCGTCCCGGAGTCCGGAGCGGCCCCGGTGACGTGGACGGCGAAGACCATTCCCATCTGCCGGTGGCCGACCATGGAGCACCAGCCGTCGAGGTCGCGCCCGACGACTCCCGCGTCCAGCGTGCCCGTCCGTCCCGGACCGAGCCGGTCGGTGCGGGCGCCGGTCTCCAGCACCAGGTCGTGGGTGTCGGTTCCGGTGTTGTGCAGGGTGATCACCAGTCGGTTTCCGGTGGGCACGTCGACGGAGGACGGCGAGAAGCGCATGTCGCGGATCGTCACCGCGACCGTGGTGGTGCGGCCGGTCGGCGTCACCGCGCCACCGTGCGCGTTCGTGGCGGCGGACCGCTCCAGGATCGGCAGCAACCGCACGTCCGCCGCCCCGCCGCCCGCGACGGCCAGCAGCACGACGGCGAGCCCGAGGGCAACGCCACCGAGCACCCGGTACGGCTGCGCCGGAGCCTCGGCCGGAGCCGGAGCCGTGGCTTCCTGCGCGGTCCCGCGGCGGTTGCGCATACCTCGTACGACCGTCTGCACGAGCAGCACCAGGAACTGCAGCAGCATCACCAGCAGCAGGGCCGAGCACGCCACCCGCACCGTCGACGGCACCGGCAGCACGCACAGCAGCAGCGCGGCGTTGGTGACGGTCAGCCGGGCCGGCCAAGCCCGTTCCAGGTTCGCGGTGGCGGCGCGCACGGCGGTGGGGCCGCCGCCCAGGACCACGGGGACGAGGAAACTCAGCGCGCCGAGGAGCACTTGGGCGATCCAGCCGGCGGCCAGCGGTGCGGTCAGCAGCGAGATGCGCTCCCCCACCGTGATCCAGGAGGTCGTGGACAGGAGGATGCCGGTCAGGGCGGTCAGGGATCCGGCGAGCCATCCGCATCCGGCCGCCACCGACCAGGCGGCGAAGGAACGCGGCGCCTTCGCGCGGGCCTCGCGCAGCCAGGGCCGGCCCGCGACGACCAGCCCGGCGGCGTAGCCCGCCATGCCCGGGGCGGCCAGCGGCGGCGGGCCGAGCAGGGTTCCGGCGACGGCGGCGCCGAGTCCGGTGAGCAGGACGGGGAGGGCTGCGCGGCCGGCCCGTTCCGCGCCGTCCGCCACCCGTGTGCGCAGCATCGTCGGCCACAGGGTGATGAGGGTTCCGGCGACGGTGAGACCGACCCAGCCCAGCAGGTTGATCGTTTCATGGGCGACCCGCAGCCGGTCGGACAGATCTCCGGCGAGATCACCGCGCGCCATGACGACTCCGAGCGCGGCTCCCACGGGCAGCAGGGCCGAAGCGGCCACGTAATAGCGCACGGTCATCGAGAACCGGCCGGGCAGCGCGCGCCGCAACAGCCGTACCAGCCAAGCGGCGTGTGCCGTGACCGCCGCCGCGACCAGACACGCGCCGGCGAGGACGACGTACCAGCGGTCGAAGAGCATGCCGCCGATCACGCCGACCGCGCCGGCGTTCAGGCAGACCAGGCGCAGGGCGGCGGGAGCGCCCCGGTTGGCCTCGGGCAGCCGCAGGACCGAGGCGGCGAAGTGGCCTGACCAGATGACGATCGCGTTGGTGACCGCGCCCAGCAGCAGCACATGGACGAGCAGCCAGAAGGCGTGCGGCAGGAAGTGGTGGGCGGAGGCGACCACGGCGAAGAGAGTGAGCCAGAGGACGACGACCGCGTTCACGCCGAGGTGCCAGCGCGAGCGCGGGGAGCGGCCCGGGGGCCTCGGGGCGGATCCGCTCGCCGGGGAGAGGGACAGGTTCGTGGTCACCGGGAGGTCCTCGCATCAGTGGGTGCCGACGCGACGGCGGAGGCCGTTGCCGTCGCCGACGCGCGCCGTGTGGCGGTGACCGAGGCGGCGGCCGCCGATCCGAGGAACAGCAGCACGGCGACGATGTCGAGCACCCCGCCCAGCTGCCATGCGCCTCGCACGTCCCGCAGATCACCGACCAGCACGCGCAGCGCCAGCGACAGATGCAGCAGCCAGGCCGCCACCGCGAGGGCCGGGTGGTAGGGCAGGGGGCGGCGCAGGACGGCGGGCAGGATCACCGGGGCGTGCGCCATGATCATCGACATCACGAAGCCGAGGAACACGGCGTGCACCACCGCGTCGTACCGCGTTCCCTCACCGACCGGCCCGCTGAGCAGCCACAGGGCGCCCGCCAGGCCCAGCCAGGCATACCCGGCGAGCAGACACGCCGCGGTGAAACGGGGCAGGCCGGTGGAGCGCAGCAGCCGGCGGGCGACGTCGTGCGCGACCAGCCAGGCGACCAGGGCGAGCAGTGCGGCACCGAGCAGGACGGTGCCGGGGGCGGGCCACAGCAGGGTGGCGACCACCCCTGCGATGACCGCGCCGACGCAGCCCAGGAACGCCGGTTCAGCCGACGGGGCCAGCACGGCGACGCGGGCCAGTTCCAGCCGCTCCCCCGCGATGGTCAGCACGAGGAACGCCACCAGCCAGGGCAGCACGCGCGGTACGTCGAGCCCGCCCAGCCACAACAACGCCGCGCCCAGCCCCGACACCGCCCCCGCGGCCTGGGCGATAAGGGCGGCGCTGGGCTGCCGGCGCCAGAAGCGCACATACAGTGCGACCAGGGCCGCGCATCCGGCGACGAGCAGCAACCGGGGTATGAGCAGATCGACCGGGGTGAGCAGCAACAGGCCCCCGGCGCCGAGGCAGCCAGGGGCCAGCTGGGCCCAGGGGCGGCCCAGTGCGACGGAGCGTTCCAGAGCGACGAGCGTGCCGGCGAAGCCGAGCACCATCAGCATGCCGTGCACCTGCGGGAGCCGGTCGGTGGTGACCGGGGCCGGGAGCCCGAGGAGACCGAGGGCCGCGTCGAGACCGGCGAGGAGGCAGATTCCGGCGGCGGCCGGCAGCGGTGCGCGGCGGGCACCCGCGCGGCGGGCGGCGGTGCCGCCGGGGCCGGAAGCCGGGGTCACCGCTGCGCCCGAGGTGTGCCGGGCGACGCCGGGGGCCGGGCGTAGTGCTCGTCGTCGGCCCGCCCGCTCAGGCCCAAGTGCAGGCGGCAGGCGTCCGGTTCGGCGAAGGGCAGCAGCTCGACCTCCTGCGGTGCCCCGCCCAGCGCGGCGAGCCCCGCCCGGGCCAGTCCTTCGTGAACACCGCAGATGACGCCGGGGTGTTCACGGGCCGTCTCCACGAACGGGCAGCGCCGCAAACGGACTTGATGTGCGTCCGCGTCCGCTTCCGGCGCGAAGCCGATCTCGTCGAGGAGGCTCAGCAACCGTGTCCGCGCCTCCATGGGGTCCTTCGACGGCGTCTGTCCTGCGGTCAGGACACGCCCCCAGTCCTCGCCGGCGGCGAGCGCGTCCCGGCGCGGGTCGGCACTGGAGCGGGCGATCTGCGCGGCGAGGACGGCGGCGAGCCCGGCGTACTCGCGTGCGGGCGACTCCTGCGGCGGGCGGGCCCGGTAGCGGAAGGCGGGCCGGCCCCGACCGGAAGGGCTGGAGCGTTCCCGGACGGCGAGGCCGTCGTCGACGAGGGCGTCCAGGTGCTCGCGGACGGTGTTGACGTGCAGGGCGCACACCTGGGCGAGCGCGCTCGCGGTCACGGGGCCGGCCTGGCCGCGCAGGTACTGCAGGACACCGCGGCGCTGCCGGGACAGCGGAACGCGGTTGGTTCCGCTGCCGGGAAGCGGCCCGTTATTTTCCACGGTCATGTCCGTAGTATATTCCAGTCATGGGCCCGGACCGCACAGGGACGGGCTGCCGGCCGTCGGAAGGACGACGCTCATGAGCACCCTGACCATCGCCTCGGACCCTCAGGACGCGGCGGCCGCCGAAGCCGTCGAGGCGCATCACACGCAGCTGGCGGGCGACCTGGCCGGACGCGTCGCACTGCTGGTCGCGACCGCGGACCACGAGACCGCGGCGGCCGACCGGGCCCGTGCGGAACTGGTCGCCTTCTGCGACCGCGACCTGCTGCCGCACGCGGCCGCCGAGGAGGAGACCCTCTACCCCGTCGCCCACGACCTGCCCGCAGCCCGCCTTTTGATCGACGGCATGCTCGCCGAGCACAAGAGGCTCGCCGCGCTCGTCGACGCGCTGCGCACCACCCGTTCCGCCGTACAGGCGGCCGCCGACGGCCGGGCCCTCCAGGTGCTCTTCGAGGAGCACCTGGAGAAGGAGAACGCCCTCGTCCTGCCCCTGCTGGCCGGCGCGTCCGACATCTCCCTCTCCGGACTCCTCGCGGGCATGCACGAGATCCTCGGCCACGGTGAGGAACACGGCACCGCCGCCGAGGCGGCCACGACCGCTGGTGGCTGCGGTGGCGCGTGCGGCTGCGGCGGCTCCGACGACACCGACGTGCCCGAGCTGGACGTACGCGACGTCCCCCACTCGATCCGGCACGCCACGGTGTTCGGTGCGCTCGCCGCAGTGCCCTCCGGGCAGTCGATGGTCCTGGTGGCGCCGCACGACCCGCTGCCTCTGCTGGGCCAGATCGAGGACCGCCACCCGGGCGCGTTCGCGGTGGAGTACCTCCAGCGCGGCCCGGAGGCATGGCGTCTGCTGCTCACGCACCGCTGACCGACTCCCGGGTCGCCCCGCGCGATCACCTGCGGGCGCCACGCACCTCACCGCGCGCGCCGCCCGCACGGTCCTCGCAGCCCACCCCCGGTCCTCCAGCAAGCCGTCCCTCACCCCTCCTCGGTAAAATGGGGCGAGTCCGGGACAGCCGCATCGCAGCAGCGGCTCGGAGGACTCCAGCCACTCCCCGACCGAAGCCGCCGGCCGATCTGGAGACAGCGTCATGGCCGAACAGATCACTTACCGCCGGGTCTACGAGGAGACCGCACCGCAGGACGGCAAGCGCGTGCTGGTCGACCGGGTCTGGCCCCGGGGCATGCGCAAGGAGGACGCGCATCTGGACGAGTGGCTGCGCGACGTCGCCCCGTCGAGCGCACTGCGCAAGTGGTACGGCCACGAGCCCGGCCGTTTCGCCGAGTTCCGTCACCGCTACCTGGCGGAACTGCGCGACGCGGTACATGGCGAGGCGACCGCACACCTGCGTGACCTGGCAGCGCACGACAGACTCGTACTGCTGACCGCCACCAAGGACGTGGACCACAGTCAGGCCGCCGTTCTGGCCGACTGGCTGGAAGAGGGCCGGTGACCAGGGGGCCTTCGCCATCCGAAGAAAGTGACGAGGGATGACCGTGCGAACGAACATCATCCGGCACGAGCGCATGATGGTGAGCTACGACGTGGTCAACGGCTGGGTCGTCGCCGAGATCGACGGCGAGGTCGATGCCCACACCTCCCCCATGATCCGCGAAGCGGTGATCAAGCTCCTCGACGAGGGACACCGCCACTTCGTCCTGGACCTGGGCTTCGTCACCTTCATGGACTCGATGGGCCTGGGCGCGATGGTGGCGATCACGAAACGCATCCGTGAGTACGACGGCTCACTGCGTATCGCGTCCGTCTCCGGCCGGGTGCTCCGGCTCTTCGAGCTCAGCGGCATGCGCAAGAGTTACGAGATCTACCCCTCGACGGCGGATGCGGCGCAGTCCGCTCCCTCACCGGGCAGCCTCGCCGCCTGGCCGCATCCGTCCTCCGGCTGACCACGCCACCCCGCCCCACGGGCGCGCCTCGAGCGAGACCTCAGGCCCGGCGGGGCAACCGACGCGCCGGACGGGCCTGCCGCCGTTCAGGGCCGTGGCGCGAGCCGATGCCTTCGTCCTCGCAGTCGGCCCACATCGAAGGGTCGTACGGCGTGCGGGGAATGAAGACGATCTGTGGCTGCGCGAGATCCGCGGACGACTCCTCGGCGGTCATGCTCTGCCACAACAGGTCGAGGTCCTCCCGCAGGTGGTCGGTGTCCACGCGAACCCGGCGCACGTCCGGGTCGTTCCCGCGGGGGATCCGCAGCCGATCCACCGCTCGCACCAAGTCGTCGAGAGCGTGTCGAGCGTGCGCCAACTCGTCGTGAACCGACATCGGCCCCTCACCTCCGGAGCACCGCGACGCAACGTGTCCGCTCCGTCCCGGTGCGCTTGAACATCGTCCTCCCATGCTGTCCGCATCGGCGATGTCCGTGTAGGGGCCGTCAGGCCCCTCGGCGAAGGCCGAACAGCCGGGCCTAGGTGTGTTCGACGTGGCGGACGTGCGCGTCGGGGCCGGGGAACACGAGGGTCACCTCATGGGTGTCGGACCAGCGCACGTCGTAGGGAGGCGTTCCGTCCTCGTGGTGGACGCCCACTATCTCGCCGTCGCGCTTGGTGACTCCGGTGGTCGGGCTTTCGACGACAAGTACGTCACCGAGTTCAGCTCGCATGATCGTCACCCGCTTTCTCGATCCGCTCCTGTGTCCAACGTGGCATGCGGGGGCTACCGCCGCTTGGGCTCAGGAACCCTGATCCGAGGGACCGGATGGACCTGCTTCCGGGCCGTCCGGCCCTGATTGGGTCCTGGGTGGCTCTCCTGCCGGCGAGCCGGCGCTGACACGCTGGACATGTGACCGCGCGGTTGTCATACCGCGAAGGGAGGACGACATGCAGCACCGTACTGTTGCCGACCTGATGACCCATGGTGTCGTCCGGGCCCGGTACGACACGCCGTTCAAGGAGATCGTCGAGCTGCTGGCGGAGAACGGCATCACCGCGGTGCCCGTCGTGGACGAGATGGACCACCCCTTGGGCGTGGTGTCCGAGGCCGACCTGTTGCGCAAGTGCTCCGCCCAGAGCGACCCGTCCAGCGGGACACCGCTGCCGCGTCTGGAGACGTGGGAGCGGGCCAAGGCCGAGGCCTCCACGGCCGGGGAGCTGATGTCCTCTCCCGCCGTGTGCGCGCGTCCGGAGTGGACCGCGGTCGAGGCGGCCCGGCTGATGGCGCTGCGGAACTTCAAGCGTCTGCCCGTGGTGGACGAGGCGGACCGGCTGCGAGGCATCGTCAGCCGCGCTGACCTCCTGCGGATCTTCCTGCGCCGGGACGACGCCATCCGCGACGAGATCACCCAGGACGTCCTGCGGCGGACGCTGCACCTCGCGCCGTCGGATGTGACGGTCGAAGTGCACGACGGGAAGGTGACGCTCAAAGGAACGGTCGACGCGTCCAGCCTGATCCCCATCATCGAGCGGCTCTGCCGCGACGTCGACGGCGTCGTCTCCCTCTCCGCCCACATCGGCTGCCGAGACGCCTCCCGGACGGCTCCTGTCGAAGGGTGAGTGCCGCGGGACCCATTCGCTCGCGGGGACCGTCCTCTTGGCCAGGGCCGATGCCCGGCCCGGGTGGCAACCCGGTCGGGCGTCGGCCCTCGCCGTGCGGAGGGGTGGCATCACATCTGCGCGGTTCCGGGGCGCAGCCGGTCGATCTCGGCGAGCAGGCAGTCGACGAGCGGGGATACGCGCTCCCGCAAGGCACCACTCCAGTTCTCCTCCGTGTAGCGGCAGTTGAGGTAGAGGTACCTGGCGTGCTCGAGGACGGCGCGGTGCTCGGGCGGGAGACGCGCGAGGGCCCAGTCCGCCGCGGCGTCCTTCGACTTGATTTCACCGGTCGCGAGTGTGGTCCAGATCCGAGCGAGGGTCAGCAGAACGTTCCGGGTGTCGTCGTGCAGGTCGTCGAGCAGGCCGGGGATTCCCGCCAGGCTCGCCCGGACCAGATCGGCCCGCGGGACCGGGTCCAGGACCCGCGCCGGGCGGGGGCCGGTGAGGGGATGGTCACCGGCCGACGTCGCGGCGATCAGCAGGGCCAGGTCGGGCAGGGGCTCGGGCAGGGGGATCTTCCCGGCCTCGTACTCCTCGCGCAGCCACTCGCCGAAGAGGAAGTCACAGGTGGGCGGGTACCGCCACGGCCGGACCTCGGACTGGACGACCACCGTGAGCTCGACCGGTCGGAGGGTGTTCCCGGAGCCGGAGAGGCGGAGCGCACCGTCGAGGAGTCTCCGCCGTGCCCGCCCGTCCATGCGCCGCCGGGAGACCACCAGCACGTCCAGGTCGCTGGCCGGCCTGAGGCCGCCGAGCACGGACGAGCCGTGCAGGTAGCTGCCGATGACGTCCAGTCCCGGTACACCGTCGACGAGGTCCACGATCTCCTGCACCTGATGCATGACATGAGCCTCTCCCCAGACCCGCGGACCGAACCGCAGGCGGTGTGAAGCCGCCCGCCCCGGGCGCGCCGCCGGTCCCGGTCGAGCAGCCCGCGCGGACGCAGCCGCACCCGGGGCCGCGCGCTGCCGGCTTCGCACCGCAGGAGCAGGTCTCGGCCGCCCTCGCCCACACCGGCACGGACGGCAGGTTGGCCCCTGGTCGCCGCGAGTACGGGGCTGTTGCTGAGTGGAGCAGCCATGGACCGCGGCAGCCGTGCCCGCAAGGCGCAGGGACGATTTCGCGTCCTGCGCTCGGGGCGGAAGGGCGGTCCGGCGCTCGTCCCGACTGCCCCTCCGCACCGGGCACCCGAACGGTCCACGGGCGACTTGGCCCCGCTCAGCCGCCGTCGACGTGCGTGCTCGCCGTCGTACCGCTCGCGGGTGGTGCCGTCGTGGGCCCGGTCACGTGCGGTGATGCATTTCGATGGCCAGCGGGGTGGCGGTGAACATCGAGGAATAAGTCCCCACCACCAGGCCGATGAGGAGCGCGAGGGCGAAGTCGGTCAGCGTGTCGCCGCCGAGGACGGTCAGAGCGGTGAGGATGAACGCCGCGCCCATGCCGGTGTTGACGGTGCGCGGCAGGGTCTGCACGAGCGCCTGGTTGGCGACGCGGGCGAAGGGCTCCTTACGGCCGTGCCGGCCGAGTTCTCTGATCCGGTCGAAGACGACGACGGAGTCGTTGACGGAGTAGCCGATGACGGTCAGCAGCGCGGCCAGGAAGACGCCGTCGACGGGCTTGCCGAGCCAGGCGAAGATGCCGACGAGGATCACCACGTCATGGGCGAGGGCGACGATCGCGGCGGTTCCCAGCAGCCAGCGGAAGCGTGCGGCGAGGTAGACGAGCTGGGCGCCCAGGGCGACGACCAGGGCGATGAGGGCGCCACGGCGCAGTTCCTCGCCGAGGCTGGGTCCGATCGCCTCGTCGCGGACCTTGTCGGCTCGGCCTGCCAGCTCGGTGACGGTGTCGGTGATGGCCTCGGCCTGGGCGTTGGTCAGGGGCTGGGTGCGGACGGTGAGCCCATGCTCGCCAGAGGTCTGGACGACGGCCCTGGGGAATCCGGCGTCGGTGAGGGCCGTACGAGCACGGTCGGGGTCGACGGGAGCGGTCGTGGTGTATTCGATGAGGCGGCCGCCGGTGAATTCGACGCCGAAATCCACTCCGCGTACGACGATCCCAGAAGCGGCCAGGACGAGGGCGGCGGCGGAGGCGGCCAGCCACCGGCGTGGGTGGCGCATCAGGTTCGGCCGCGTGCGGGTGAGGCGGGCGCGGACGCCGCCGGTGTGGGCGATGCCGGTGAGCCGGGGGTGGCGGCGCAGGTGAGGGCGGGCGACGGCGTAGTCGCCGAGCGCGCGGGTGATGACCAGTGCGCTGACCATGGACGCGACGACGCCGATGCCGAGCGTGACACCGAATCCGCGCACGGGCCCGGAGGCCAGGAAGAACAGCAGGCCGGCGGCGATGAGGGTGGTGATGTTGGAGTCGGCGATCGCGCTGAACGCTCTGCGGAATCCCGCGGTCAGGGAGGACCGCGGGGTGGGACGGTGACGGGAGGCGTACTCCTCCCGAGCCCGTTCGAAGACGAGCACGTTGGCGTCGACGGCCATTCCGATGGCCAGTACGAATCCGGCAAGGCCCGGCAGGGTGAGCGTCGCCCCGAGACCGGCGAGGGCGGCGTAGGAGATGAGGCCGTAGCAGGCCAGGGCCACGGTCGCCAGGACGCCCATGAGCCGGTAGAGCGCGATGATGAACAGCGACGTCAACGCGGTGCCGATGACGGCGGCCCAGGCGCTGGCCGTGATGGCCTGCGCGCCGAGGGTGGGTCCGACGGTGCGCTGCTCGACGATCTCGACCGGCACCGGCAGCGCTCCCCCGTTGATGAGCAGGGCCAGTTCCTTGGCCTCGGTGTCGTCGAAGCTTCCGGTGATCTGGGTGGAGCCGCCGGTGATGCCGGTGCGGCAGGCGACGGACGGGTCGACCTGCGGCGAGGAGATGATCTTGTCGTCCAGGACGATGGCGACGCGGCGGGCCGGATCCCCGGCCGCGTGGCAGGCGGCCGCGCCGGTCAGGCGCGCCCACCCCTTCTGGCCTGGTCCCTTGAAGTCGACGGTGACGTGCCATCCGCCGACGCCGTTCTGGTCGAAGCGGGCTGCCGCCTTCTCGACGTCCTTGCCGGTCACCGACGGCGCCTGAAGACGCAGCAGTCGGCCGGACTCGTCGGCCATGACCTGCTCGCGGTGCCGTTCGGGCAGCCCGTCGGGAGCGTCGGTCGCCGTACCGAGGACCTGGCGGAAGGTGAGCTGGGCGGTGCGGCGGAGCACGTCAGCCGCCTTGCGGGGATCCTGCAGGCCGGGCAGCTCGACGACGATCCGGTCGTCGCCGGAGCGGGCGATGGTGGGTTCGGCCACGCCGAGCGCGTCGATACGGCCGCGCAGCACTTCCACGGTGCGGTCCGTGGCCTCGCTGTCGGCGTCGGCCGCGGCGGTCGGGCGGGTTTCCAGCATGATCTGGGTGCCGCCCCGCAGATCGAGTCCGAGGTGGACGGGCCTGGTCAGAGCGACGTACAGGGACAGGGCAACGACGGCGAGGGCGATCAGCCCTCTGATGTGCGGGGATCGGTTCACAGCGCGCCTCCGGCGGGCACACCGCGGCCAGGGCAGTGGCAGCGGTCGGCAAGGAAGGAAGGTGAGGGAGGGGTCAGGTGCCGGAGAGCGGAGGGGGTGCCCTCACCCCGTGACGGTGGGCAGGCTGCTCCTGCGCAGGGAGGGCCGCCGGCCGGGCCGGGGGTTGCGCCGGCCCGCACGAGCCGGCCGTCCCTGACGCGGCGGGGGTGGGGGCGGGCGGCGCAGGACGCTCGCCGGTGGCGTCCCGATGGCTTCGGACCGCGACGGTGTGGACGTCCGGGTCCGCGTCGTCCGCGAGCACCTCGCCCCGATGGACGGGAGCGTGCGCCGAGACGGTCCCGGCAGCGGGCACCGGGCCGTCCGGGACGCGGGGGTGCCCACCGCCCAGAGCCGACGGGCCGAGCAGGGTGACGACCAGGCCGAGCAGGACGACGCACACCACGGCCCAGCGCGATCGGCGCGTGCGCGGCACGGTGTGCGCGGAGCGGGCCATCGCCATCCCCCGGGGTTCCTTCCCTGTCGGTCGTGGTCTGCCGTGAGCGGTGCGGGTTTTCCGGAGTCCGGCTGTGGCACGGACACCCCGGACGCCCGCGGTGGTCGGCAGGGTCAGGCTTCGATGAGTCCTGCGCGGATCGCGTAGCGGGTCAGCTCCAGTCGGTCCCGCAGGCCGAGCTTGTGCAGCAGGTTCTCGCGGTGCCGGTGGACGGTCTTGATGCTGATGAAGAGCATCTCGGCGATCTCCTTGGAGGAGTGGCCCTCGGCGACGAGTTTGAGGACTTCCTCCTCGCGCGGGGTCAGGATCTGCTCGGGCGGCTCCTCGCCGTTGCGGATCCGGTCGAGGTAGTTGCGGATCAGTGCGGTGACCGCGCCCGGGTACAGGAAGGGCTCGTCGCGCATGGCGGCGCGGCATGCCGCGACCAGGTCGCGGTCGGCCACGGACTTGAGGACGTATCCACTGGCGCCGGCCTTCAGCGCCTGGAAGAAGTACTGCTCGTTGTCGTGCATCGTCAGCATCAGGACGCGCAGGGCGGGCTTCAGCCGGAGCAGTTCGCGGGTGGCCTGCAGACCGGTCATGCGGGGCATCGCGATGTCCATCACGGCCAGGTCGACGTCATGGGTGCGGATCAGGTCGACGGCTTCCGCGCCGTCCCCGGCCTCGGCGACGACCTCGAGGTCCGGCTCCCGGTCGAGGATGAGCCGCACTCCACGACGTACCAGCGCGTGGTCGTCGGCGAGGAGGATGCGGATCGCGGAGCTGTGGGGCGTGGTCATGGCTGCTTCCTGAGGAGGGGCACGGTCAGGCGGACCGTCGTACCGGCCTGCGGCTGGGAGGTGACGTCCAGCGTGGCCCCGATGAGCAGGGCCCGCTCGCGCATTCCGCGGATTCCCGCCCCTTCCCGGGCGACCCCGCTTCCGCGACCGTCGTCGGCGACGGCCAGCACCACCGCCTCGCCGGTGCGGTGCAGGCTCACCTCGACCTGGCCGGCCTCGGCGTGGCGGGCCGCGTTGGTCAGGGCTTCCTGGGCGACGCGGTACAGCACCAGTTCCGTCTGCTGGTCCAGTGTGGGCAGGCCGGTGTCGAAGCGGCGGACGACGCGCAGTCCGACGTGGGTGGCGAATTCCGTGGTGAGCGAGGTCAGGGCGCTGATCAGACCGAGGTCCTCCAGCACGCCCGGCCGCAGCCGGCGTACCAGACGCCGTACCTCGTCCAGGCTCCCGCGGGTGATCTCCTGCGCCTGCCTCAGCTCACCACGAAGGGGCTCGTCCGCCTCGTCGGCGGCCCGTTCCAGGGCGAGCAGGATCGCGGTCATGCTCTGGCCGACCTCGTCGTGCAGTTCCTGGGCGATGCGACGCCGCTCGGCTTCCTGGGCGAGCAGGACACGGGCACTGCTGGAGGCCCGTTCGTGTTCCAGGCGCTCCAGCATGGCGTTGAACGTGCGGATCAGTTCGGCGGTCTCGCCGCGGCCCCCTTCCGGGAGCCGTTGACCGGGGCGCAGCAGATCGACGGTGGCCATCAGCCGGGTGAGCCGGTCGAGCGGGGCCAGCCCGATCCGCAGCAGCGCCGCGTTGGCGACCAGCATGACGACCAGACCGGACACGAGGATGACCGCCTCGGTCAGCACCACCGGAACGGAGACCGTCACCGGAGCCCACAGCAGCAGCGCGGTGGCGCTTCCCAGCACGACCGCGTTGAGCGCGAAGATCCGCCAGAACAGGGACAACGGGAAGACGCCTTTCGCTGGGTGACACGGCTGTGCCTCTACTGTCGGCCACCGCGCACCCAAAGCGTGAGCCACGGCCACAGGTCCTGACCGGCCTGCCATCCAGCCTGCCCGCTGCCGCTCACACCGTCGATGGGCTCCAATGCCCATTTCTCCGGCCTGCCCCACCGCGCCGCGGCAGGCCCCGAGCCGTGCCGCAGATGGGTATCGCGCCCGATGGGTTTTGTACGGCATCCCCGTCACGGTGGAGACATGTGCCCTCGCCGCTGACTCCCCCACCCCCGTCGACGCCCTATGGGCGCCCGACACGCCCGCCTCCTCATCGAAAGGCAAGCTCCATGTCCCTCGACACCCACCGGTCCCCCACCTCCCGCGAGCGGCTGACGCCGCACGAGGCGGTGCAGCGCCTCGAACACGAACGTGCCTCCCGCCTCACCCAGCTGAGCGCCATCGACGAAGCCGGCGCCGGGGAGGAACAGATGGTGTCCGCGCAGAAAGACACCATCCGTCGCGTCCTCGCCGAGGTGGAGGCCGCCCTCTCCCGCGTTCGGGACGGCAGCTACGGCATCTGCCGCACCTGCGGCAAGCCGATCCCGGTCGAGCGCCTGGAGATCCTGCCCTACACGCCCTTCTGCGTGCCCTGCCAGCGCAACGCCGCCTGACAGCCCCTCCGCCCTCCGCTTCCGCCCTTCCCAGGGGGTGACTTGGTGAACCACCGGACCATCGAAGACCGCAACGCCACCTTGTCGGTCGAGGACTTCGCCGCACTGCGCGAGAGCCTGCACGAGCAACGCCTCTTCCGCCAGGAGCAGTTGCTGCATCTCTCGGCCGCCGCCACGACTCGCGCCGACGCACTGCTCGACCAGCGGGCCGCCGCCCAGACCGAGGTCCGCGTCAAGCTCGCCGCCTCCGCCCGTATGGTTCTGGCCGACGTCGAAGCCGCCCTCGCACGGATGGACCAGGGCCGCTACGGCGCCTGCCACCTGTGCCGCGGGCCCATCGCGCGCGAGCGGCTCATGATCGTGCCGCAGGCCCGCTACTGCGCCCGGTGCCAGCAGGTCAGGGAGGCCGGCCGATGACCGCCGCACCCGGGTCCCGTCGCGTGACCAGCCGGCACCGCTCCTGGCCGTGGTGCAGGCAGTGCACCGGCATCGCCCTCGACCTGGGCAGCGCCCGCACCCGTGCCTGCGTGTCCGGACGGCGCACGATCCTCGACGTGCCCACGGCGGCCTTCCCCGGCGACGGCGCCACGTACCCCGTCCAGCGCGGCACCATCGTCGACACGGCCGCGACGGCCCGGATGCTCGACCGGCTGTTCGGCCACCGCCTGCGCCCTCCCGACCGCCCGCTGGTCATCCTGACGACGCCCGCACTGGGCGGTGTCGCCTACCGGGCCGCTGCCCGCACAGCGGTCGACGTGCTGCGTCCACGCACCGTGCTGACCGTCCCCGCCGCCCGCGCCGTGGCCGCGGTCGCGGACTGCGACCTGGGCCGTCCTCTGCTCGTGGTGGATCTCGGCGCCCACCTCACCGAGGTCACACTGCTCACCGACGGCGCGGTGACCGACGCCCGCTGCACCGCCCTGGGCACCAGCGACCTGGACGGCCTCACCCCGCCCGGGCGGATCGCCGAAGCGGTCGTCGCCATGGTGACCGCCATGCTGGCGCAGGACCGCACCTCCCAGATGACCGACGCCCTGCAGCGGGGTGTGCTCCTCGCCGGAGGGGGCGTGCTGCGAGTCGACCTCACCGGTCCCCTCACCGAACAGCTCCACGCTCCCCTCCGGCCCGTTCCGGCACCGCACACCGCCGCGGTGCGCGGCGCCGCGAAACTCCTGCAGGCCGCCCACGCCCACCCTTCCGCCGCCGTCACCCGCACCGGCCACAGCTCCTAGCCCCCACCCCGCCCGGGCCGTCACCGAATGCGCGGCGAGACACACACGCTCAGGCGAAAGGAGAGACACCGTGGCCCGCGCCACACCACCGTCGCACCCGCCCGAAGAACTCCCGCGCGTCCTCCTGTGGCGATGGCGGCGCAACCCCCTGCGCCGCCGTACGGATCTCGCACAGGCGTGGATCGCCCTCGCTCTCACCCTGGCCGTGCTGGCCGCCACCCCCGCCGCGATGGTCCTCGCCGGCACCACCGCCTACCGCCACCACAAGGAGACGGCACGGCACCAGGCCGCCACCCGCCATCACACGTCGGCCGTGCTGGTCCGCGATGCTCCTCGCCATCCGGAACCGGGATCGGACGAGGCGAGGAAGGCCCTGTACGCCGTCCCCGTCCGCTTCACCGCCCCTGACGGACAGACGGTCACGGCGAAGACCGAGGTCGAACCCGCACTGGCCGTCGGCAGCACCGTCCGCATCTGGGTCGACGCCGACGGAAGGATCACGGACCCGCCCATGTCCACGGAAGAGGCCCGCCATCGCGCCATGGGCTGCGCCGTCCTCGCCGCCATGGCCGTCCCCCTCCTCGGTACGGCCGCATACGGCTACGCGGGCCGCAGGCTGCAGCGCCACAACCTCGCCCGGTGGGACGCGGCCTGGGCGGAGACCGCACCGCGGTGGACCACGTCTCGCTGACGCGGCGAGCCGAGCCGGCAGCAGGAGTTCGAAGAACTCCGACGGCCTCTCCCCCTTGTCGAGAAGGGCTTTTGTGCCCGGCCGGCCCCCTCACCGCCGGCCGGGCACCGGAGTCCCCGCCCGCCATGCGGGAGGATGGCGGGCGGGGAGGGCTTCAGCCGGCCCGGGCCGCGCGCTCGCGTCGCGGTACGGCAGGATGCGGAAGCGGGGTTCGTGTCATCTGCGGCTCCCGGCACATGTCTGGCTCGGCGGAGGGCGGGCACGAAGTCCACGGGGTGGAAGTCATCGAGTTCCGCGGTGAGTTCGACATCGCCACCGCTCTTCCGATCATGCCGGAGCTGGATGCCGCGACCGCGGCGGTGGGCCGCACCGTGATCGTCGATCTCACCCCCACGCGGTTCTTCGACTGCGACGATCCGGTGGTGCGTCACCGGGACCCCTCCTACGACGTACGACCCGCTCGGCGTCGTGGGCCCGGTCGACTCGTGCGGGCCGGGGAGCGGACCCAGCCGACGGTCAGCCGGTCCCCCTCGTCCGTGACCTCGGTGCCCATCTCGGCGCAGGCACGGATCAACCGGTCGGCAGTCCATGCGTACTCGGCCCGGTCGGCGATGCGGGTGTGGCAGCAGTCCAGCGCGATCGGAACCGCCTCGGTGCGCACCGGGCCGTGCTCGTCCAGGGTGACCAGCCACAGCAGACCCAGGTCGTTGCGCAGAGCAGGGTGGACCGCGTAGTCGTCGATGAGATCACCCAGGTCGTACAGGACACCGCGGGTGAAGCCGTGGAAGACGTGCGCGGAGTGCCCCACCACCAGTTCGGCCCCCGCGTCGACGAAGACGGAGGCGGCACGGCGGACGTGCGGGACGGGCCGCGCGGTCATGTTGGGGCCCCAGTGGACGCTGACCAGGGCGATGTCGGTACTGCGGGCCAGCGCGCCGATCGCGTCGACGAGCCAGGTGGGCACCTCTCCGCGCCACAGGTCGGCATAGGCCACGCCCGGCCTGCCGTCCGCGGCGGCGAACTCGGCGGGGTGATCCGCGACGGCGATGATCCCGATGCTGAGCCCGCCGATCTCCCGGACCAGCGGCGCGCGGGCCTCCTCGGCGTTCGCCCCTGCCCCGACCGCGCTGATGCCGGCGCGGGCCAGGTGCACGCGGGTGTCCATGAGGGCTTCGGGGCCGTAGTCCAAGGCGTGGTTGTTGGCCAGGAACACGGTGTCCGCGCCGAGGTCGGCCAGCATGCCGGCGGCGCGGGGCGGAGCGCGAAAGAAGAACGCCTTGCCCGGCAGGTCGATGGGCGTGTCGTGGTCGGAGATGCAGCATTCGAGGTTCAGCAGGAAGAGGTCCGCGCTCTGCACAAGCTGCTGGACAGCATGGGTGAACAGCGGGCGCGGCTTGCGGTGTGCCAGCGCCTCGGCGACCCCGCGGCCCAGCATGGTGTCGCCCGCCAGAGCGATCGTGACGGTCATGATCTTCCACCTCCGCCCCTGTGGACGGCGTCGGCCTCCAGGACGCGGATCGGCGGCCGGGGACTTCATGGTGTCGGCCGCGCCGACATTTTGAGTCTCACGCTCGGCTGTGGCGTGCGGGGTGGGTCGAACAGCCCGCCTCGAAGGACAGTCGGCCCTCGGTGACGCCGTCGTGCCGAGGTCCGCCGCCGCGGCGTGTTCGCTACGAGTGCGCGGCGAGCGACACGGTCGACGGCCGGTTCCGGAAGTGGACGATCGCGTCGGTGATCGCCAGCGCTCCGATGGAGGCCCGGTAGTGGTGGCCGCACAGGTACAGGTCGACCGGGCGGCCGTTGCCGGCCGGCATGAGGATCTTCACCTGGGGTGGGGCGGAGCAGCAGCACGCCCGTGTGGGCCACCTGATCGCTCCGTCGTCAACGGTGTCGACGTGGGTGTCGTGGGGCTTGTGGTCGGCATGGAGTGGTTGTCGCACGTCGTCGAATGCCTTCTCCCGCGGAGGCCGAGGGCGGTGAGCGTCGGCACCCCAGCGGACGCGGTCGCCCACTGGCACCGTCAGGACGGGGCAGGCGGCATGCTTGGCGCAGTAGCGGCAGGTGGAGCGGTGGAACCAGCGCCATGGCCAGAGTCGTCGCAGGCGGCGGACGGGTGGCTTGCCCACGACCAGCAGGTCGTCGTCCCGGTGCGCCGCGGCGACCAGCACGTGACCGGGGCGGCCGATCGCCGCCACCGTGGTGACCCGTACGTCATCGGGCAGTCCCCCCAGCGCGTGCTCGAAGGTCCGCGTCACCGTTCTCAGTTCCCGCTCCTCACAAGCGGCCTGCAAACGGTCCCAGGGCTCGGACGTCGGTGCTTGCGGCATGCGGGGCAGTCGCCAGTCGAGCGGGTTCGGCGGGGCCGCACCAGCGCCGCTCGGTGCCGGGTAGGCCCGCACGGCCATGAGTTCCCGGCCCAGCGCCCTGGCCTCGGCGACGGCGGCGTGCAGGGCACGCAGACCCGCCGGGGAGTCGTCCACTCCGACGATGACACGGCCACCGGACGATCCTTTCATCACCCGTCACCGTCCCTCGCTCGCGGCCTCTCAGCACCAGCATCCGTGGGAACACGCCGGCCCGGCATGGGCCACAGGTACTACGTACGGGGACGCCCGGCCCCAGGCCTCGTCGCCTCCCACGCCCGCGGCACCCGCGGCGGGCGTCCGGGAGGCCGGCTTCCGCCGGGCCGAGGGGCGGTCCGGCACATCCGGTGCTCGCCTTCCCCCCTCAGCGAGGCGGGTGCCGCCGGCCCTGCCGCTGCCGCCGCTGCCGCTGCCCCGAACGACCCAAGCCCCGATCCGCTCACTCGGCCCCGTTCTGCGAGAGCCTCTCGGTCCGGTCCGTGCCGGAAGCAGGGCCGGCGGATGTCCGGCCGGCGCGCTCTCCCGCGGGTGCCTTGGCGACGGAGACCCGGCGGGGCGCGATGGTCTCACCTGCGGGGCGCGCACTCGGGGGCTGCATGCCGAGCAAGCCGTACACCACGGAGCCGTCCACGGTCTCCCGCCTGAGCAGCAGGTCCGCCAGCTCCCGGAGCTGCACGCGGTGCCGGCTGAGCAGGTCGGTGGCATGCCGTTCGGCCTCACGCAGCAGGCGGGCGACCTCGTCGTCGATGGCCGCCTGGGTGGCCTCGGCGAAGGGGCGGCTGCTCATGGCGGGTGTGCCGCGGCCGAGGAAGACCGAGCCGCCCTGCGGATAGCCCACGGGTCCCAGCGCGGGCGACAGTCCGAACTCGCGGACCATCTTGATCGCCAGCTCGGTCGCTCCGGCGAGATCGTTGGCCGCTCCGGTGGAGCCCTGGCCGAGGACGACGAGTTCGGCCGCACGACCGCCCAGCCGCACGGCGAGCGTCTGGTTCAGATAGTCCTCGCCGTACAAGTGCCTTTCGACGAGCGGCAGTTGCTCGGTGACACCGAGGGCCTGGCCGGCGGGCAGGATGGTGACCTTGGCGACCGGGTCGGCGCTCGGGGACAGAGCGGCGACCAGTGCGTGGCCCGCCTCGTGCACCGCCACCGCTTCCTTCTCCGCGGGCAGCAGCACGTTGGAGCCCTCCCGGCGGCCGAGCAGGATCCGATCGCGGGCGGCGTCGAAGTCGGCGGCAGCCAGCACCTCGCGGCCGTCCCGGACCGCGACGATGGCCGCTTCGTTGGCCAGGTTGGCGAGGTCTGCGCCGGAGAAGCCGGGCGTGCCGCGCGCCACCACGTCCAGGTCGACGTCCTGGCCGAGTCGCTTGTCCTGGCAGTGCACGGCCAGGATCGCGGCGCGTTCGGCGAGGGTGGGCAGCGGAATGGTGACCTGGCGGTCGAAGCGACCGGGGCGCAGCAGTGCCGGGTCCAGGACCTCGGGCCGGTTGGTGGCCGCCAGCACCACGATTCCCTCGGCCGCCTCGAACCCGTCCATCTCCGAGAGCAGTTGGTTCAGCGTCTGCTCGCGCTCGTCGTTGGACACGACGGCCCCGGCGGCGGCGCGCCTGCCCCCGAGCGCGTCGATCTCGTCGACGAACACGATGACCGGGGCCCGCTTGCGCGCCTCCGCGAAGAGGTCGCGCACGCGGGCGGCGCCCACACCCACGAACATCTCCACGAAGCTGGAGCCGACCACCGACAGGAACGGCACCTCCGCCTCGCCCGCGACCGCGCGGGCCAGCAGCGTCTTGCCGGTGCCCGGCGGGCCGACCATCAGCACGCCGCGCGGAGCCATCGCCCCGGCGCGGCGGTAGCGTTCGGGCCGCCGCAGGAAGTCGACGACCTCCGCGATCTCGCCCTTGGCACCCTCGTACCCGGCGACGTCGGCGAACGTGGTCTCGGGGCGTTCGGCGTCGAACACCTTCACGCGGGACTTGCCGACCCCGCCGAGCGCTCCGGTCATCTGCGCGGCCCCGCCCTTCGACAGCCGGCGCCAGAACCAGAAGATGATGACGAACGGTCCCAGCAGGAGGATCATGGACAGCACCTGGGAGCCGAAGGACGTCGTGGTGGACGGCTGGGACGCGGTGACCTCCACCTTGTGCTTCTCCAGGCGGCTGAGGAGCTGATCGCCGGCGAGCTGGACCGGGACGACGGTGCTGAAGGTGTGCCCGTTGGCGAGCCTGCCGCTCGTCTGTCCGTCGGATTTGATCGTGACGGACTCGACCTTGCCGGCGTCGACGTCGGTGAGGAACGTCGAGTACGTCAGGTTCACCTTCTGCGGCTCGGTGGACCGCGTCGCGGGCAGCACCGTCCACAGGCCGAGCGCCAGGACGATCGCCAGGGGCCACAGCCAGTGCCGCCAGGCGGGCGGGCGTGGCGGCGCGGTCGGCGCCGGCCGGTCGCCCGGTGGCGGTGGCTGGGCCTGCTTGGTCATGGCGTCTCCATGCGTTCTCGGGCGGGCCCACCGAGTGCGGGGTCGGGGACGAAGGCGGACGCGCGGCGAGCGGAGCAGAGGTGGTGGACGGCGCGGTCGGATGCCAGCTCGCACCTCCACTGTCGCGCGCGCACCCATGCCCCTACAGGGGCCCACCGTCCCCGCCCACGGGGCTGCCCGGCCCAGCCGGACGTGCGGGGCCGTGGACGCCGCGCACCGTGGCTGCCAGGCGCGCGGACGTCGCAGCGCTCCTCACACGGGCGTGACCTCATCGAGGTAGACGGGCCGCGGGTGGGAGCCGGCCCCCGCGTGCCGCAGCCGCTTCTCGACCTGCTCCGGGGAGGGCGATTCACGAGTGAAGACGTCCTGCCCGACGGCTGTGGCCTCCCAGGTGTTGGCCGCGGCGGCGGATGCCGTGAGCAGCCAGGTGGCGCAGATCCGCTCGTCGCCGTCGTCGTAGTACTGGCCGCTCCAGCTGGTCACCGACCCGGCGTCCGTGCGTCCGTTGCGCCAGGCCACCGTCCAGCCGAGCGGGGTTCCGTGCTCCGGATCACCAGCCGCCTCGCACCGGCCGACCAGCGGGTACGTCCCGATGGCGTGCCCGGCGGCGGAGACGTAGGTGCCCTTGACATTGCCGGTCGGGTCCGTCGTGATCCGCATGTGGGAGCCGATCTCGTTGTACCAGTCACCGCTGATGCTCATCGCTTGTCCCTCCTTGGCATACGGTCCCGATCTCCTCGACGTCCTCACGCCGTCCGGCGATGGCGTCCGCGTCACCACGTGGTCGGTGCCGCTTGCCCTTCTTCTTCCACTACAGGCGTCCCATGACCGCCGCACCAGGGCCGAGCAGACCCTTCCAGGACCCGAAGTCCCTTCGTCGAGGTCGAGCCGCCTGCTCGCACATCTGCTCCTCGTCGCCCGTCGGCAGGTCCACTCAAAGGTCCACCTCGTACGGATGCATGGCTCGATATGCGGGATCACCATGGAAGTCGGGGGATTTCTCGCAACCGGAGGTTCTCATGTCTGACAATGAAACTTTCGTCCGGGACCTTTTCCGGGCATGGAACGACCGGGATTACGGCGCCATCACCGAATCGGTCGCTCCGGACTGCACCCTCACCGAGGAGGGCAGCGGAAGGACACTCCAGGGGCCGGAGGGCTTCACCCAGCTCGCGAAAGCCATGTTCGACGCGATGCCCGACGGCAAGTACACCCTCGACCGCCTCACCAGCCAGGGCGACACCGTCGTCGTCGAGTACACGACCAGCGGGACCCAGACCGGAGACCTGACCCTGCCTGCCGGCACTCTGCCCGCCACGGGACGTCACGTCACGGTGCACGCCTGCGACATCTATGAGATCCACGAGGGCAAGATCCACGAAGGCCGTGCCTATCTGGACACCGGCGCCATCATGAACCAACTGGGGCTGAGCGCACTCCTGTAGAACCGACCGGGGAATTACCTGCGCCCGGGCAGCGAGCGGGGCGGCCCAAATGCCCGGCCACGAGCCGAGTGACCACACCACAGCGGTGACGCACGAGAGCATTCTCCGCCCCGCCCTGCCTTGAAGCCAGTAGCCACAGGACCTCGGCACACGGGCCGGACCTCCCGATTCGAGGCGGTCTAACGGCCCCGCCACAAGGTACCGAGGTGCCCTAGCGCTCTGATCAGGTCCGTAATGAGCATGGAGGACATAGCTCATAACGTCCGATGGCGGTGAGAAACCTGATACCTCACCAGACGCTGGCAGCCCCCCTCCAGCGCGACAGACGCCGGTGAACTTGTTGTCAGGAATCGCCCCTTCTCCGACCCGGAACGAAAGTGGCCAGGTAAGAAGGAAGCCGGAATCCCGTAATCGCGGGCCGCGTTGATCTTTTACCGATATGCGGGTGCACGTGCCGAGCGCTCACCGTTGAGCCCTTGGAAAGGTGCCGACCCGATTGATTCCGCATGCATGTGCGAGCCGACGGCGTCCACGTGGGCGGCCGCTTCGTGTGCAACCCCCTGTTGACCCTTTCTATTTGCGCGAGGGACAAACGGCTGTTTTGGTGCGCCCGCGCGGCGAACCGGCACGCCTCTCGGTACCCCGTTCCACGACATCGTCGACGCAGCGAAAGGCCGGCCGTCCCGATCCTGTGAAGGGAGAGGTGATCGGTCATGATCGTGCCGCCTCACTTCGACACCTTCCGCACCCGGCGGCGCGGCGAGCAGCAGGCAGACATGACCGTCGGACTCAGCCGGACGCCGGTAGATCTGGAACTGATCGTTCCCGTCTTCAATGAGGAGCGCCGTCTCCCCCAGACCCTGGCCACCACCCTCGACTACCTGAACAAGCAGCGGTGGAAATCAGCCGTCGTCGTGGTGGACAACGACAGCGTCGACGGCACCGACGAAGTCGTCAGCCGCTTCACCGATGATCCCGTGGCCATCCATCTCATCGGCTGCAGTGAACACGGCAAGGGCGCGGCCGTACGGCGCGGCTTCTCCACCTCGTCCGCGCACTACGTCGGGTTCATCGACGCCGACGGAGCCACTCCCATCGGCACCCTGGGCCGGATGATGGCCCTGCTGGAGAGAGATCACTCCGCCGTCATCGCCTCCCGCCGCGCCCCTGGGGCGCACTACCGGGTGGAACAGCCCCCCGCACGCCGGCTCGGCGGCTGGGTCTTCAGGTCGCTGGCGGGTCTGACGTTGCCGGACATAGCCGACAGCCAGTGCGGCTTCAAGTTCTTCAACGGCGACGCCGTGCGGCAGGTCATCGACCAGTGCCGCATCAACGGGTTCGCCTTCGACGTCGAGTTGCTCGGCGCTCTCGTCCGTCACGGGCACGACGTGATCGAGGTTCCGGTCGCCTGGTCGGACGTTCCCGGCTCGACCTTCTCGATCCGACGGGACGGACTTCGCTCCGTCACCGATCTCGCCCGGATCGCCCTCGACCGGAGGTGACGTGATGGCCACCGCACTCGACCACCTGGCAAAGACCGACCTGCTGTTCCTCAACTGGCGCGATCCCAGCCATCCGCAGGCCGGAGGCGCCGAGGCGTACTGCTTCGAGATCGCCCGCAGGTTCGCCGACGCCGGCGCGCGGGTCACCGTCTTCACGGCCCGCCATCCGGGGGCCGCCCGGTCCACCTCATGGGCAGAAGGCGTCCGCATCCTGCGCGGCGGCGGAACCTTCGGCGTCTACGCCGCCGCGGCGAGCCACATGCTGCGTCATCGGCACGCCTACGACGCGGTCGTCGACTTCCAGAACGGCATCCCCTTCTTCTCACCCCTGTTCACGCGCCGCTGGACGGCGGACGTCTGCGTCATCCACCACGTGCACCAGGACCAGTTCGACCTGTGGTTCCCGTGGCCGCTCAGCGCCGTCGGCCGCTTCATGGAAAAACGCCTGAGCAAGTGGGTGTATCGAGGGTGCCCCGTCGTCGTGGTGTCGCCCTCCACCCGGGAGGGCATTCGCCGTGTCCTCGGCTTCCACAACACGGTGCACATCGTTCCGAACGGTGCTCCGCCACCCGCGGAGACCACCCCCTCGCCGCCCACGGCCGCCACCCCCACCATCACCGTGGTGAGCCGCTTGGTCCCGCAAAAACGCCTGGACCTGCTCATCGGCGCACTGCCGCAACTGCTGGAAGAGATGCCGGATCTGCACATCGACATCTGCGGCAAGGGCGATGCCCAGCGCTATCTCGAGGAATGCGCCGACCAGCTCGGGGTGACGCCCAGTGTGACCTTCCACGGTCACGTGAGCGAGGAGCGCAAACAGGAACTGATGACCCGCGCCTGGCTGACCGTCGTGCCGTCCGAGGCGGAGGGCTGGGGACTCGCGGTGCTCGAAGCGAACGCGCTGGGCAAGCCCGCGGTGGCGTTCGACGTGCCCGGCCTCCGCGACTCCATCCACGACGGTTCCACCGGATGGCTGCTGGCGCCCGACGCGGACCTCGCCGACGGCGTCCTCGGCGCTCTGCGCCAACTCGCGGACCCGGCCGAACGCCAGGCGTGGGCACAGCGGTGCCGCCAGTGGAGCGCCGCGTTCTCCTGGGACCGCAGCGCGGAACGCCTCGCCGCCGTCCTGACCGAGGAAGTGCACCGCATCCACCGGCACCGCCACTCCCAGCGGCGGACCGTGGACCTGACCGTGCACACCCGGTTCCGTGCCCTCGACGGGGACGCCATGGAGCACACCCTCATGCATGCCCTCCGCGACACCGACGTGTGGTCCCGGCACGGCAACTCCTTTGAGGCATTCCTGTACGGCTGCGACGAGGTGCAGGCACGCCGCGCACTGCAACGGCTGAACGTACTGGACGAGGAAATCTCGTTCACCACGCTCGCCAGCAGGAAGGACGTCCTGCTCGGAGGGAGGTGACCCCGTGACCTACTCGGACACCGGCCTCGCGGGCCGGCCGGATCCGTCACAGGCTCCGCACCGAGGTGGAGAGGCGTCGACCGCAGAACAGGGCGCCCGGTGGATCACCGTCGGCGCGCTCTTCGTGGGCGCCCTCAACTACGGTTACGCGCTGGTCCTCACGCGGCTCCTGGACGTCCGGGCCTTCTCGGTGTTCGCGGCCGGACAGCGGCTCTCCCTCTGCGTCACGAGCGTGGCGGTCGTCGCCATCCCGTGGATGCTGGCCCAGGCGCTGGCCCGAGCGGGCTCCGACGCCGACCAGATCAGAGCAGTACGCTTCGCCGCCCTCCTGGGAGCGCTGACCGGCGTCGCGGCCGCCGGTGTCGTCGCCGGTGTCGCCCGCGAGTTCGCCGGCACCCCCACCACGTCGGTCCTCGCCGCGGGCACCTTGCTGATGTTCGTGACGACCACCACGCTGGGCTGGTTGCAGGGCAGGGAACGACTGCGCACCCTGGCCTGCCTCAATGTGACCCAGGCGGCGGTGAAGCTGGCCGCCGGAGTGCTGCTGGTCGCCGTGCTCGGACTGAGCGACACCGGAGCTCTCGCGGCACTCGGCATCTGCGTGGTGCCGTTCCTGTTCTGGTGGCCATACCGGGCGAGCACCCGGCACGTCGGACGCGGGGCCGTGCACGCGCACCGGAACCTGGGACGGACGGCCACGGGCATAGCGGCCGTGCAAGCGCTGGTCGCCCTCGTGGCCACGATCGACGTCGTGCTGGCGACCGTGCTGCCCATGCCCCCGTCGGACGCCGCGAGCTACCAGGCGAGCGTCATGGTGGGACGCGTGCCCCTGTTCCTGGCGGGCGCCATCTCCACAGCCTTCTTCCCGGCCCTGTCCCGGCGCGGTGCCTCGGCCACGCTGACCGCGAGCGCCGTGCGCATGTACCTGACGCTCGCGGTGTCCGCCTCGGCGGTCTGCGCGACGATCCCGCCCGCCGTCCTCGGCATCCTGTTCCCCTCCGCGTACGGCCGCATGAGTGTGCTCTTGGCCTTCGCCGCCGTCTCCGGGTGCGCGGTGGGCGCCCTCAATCTGGCGGCCACCCTCTTCCAGGCCATCGACGACTTCCGATGCCTGCGCGCACAACTGCTGGGGTTCGGCGTCTACCTGGCAGCCCTGCTCGTCGGCTGGCGGGTCGGCGGGGTCGTGGGGTACGCGGCGGGAACGGCCCTGGGAACAGTGCTCGCGGCGGCCCTTCTCGTCGGGCGTCTGGTGCGCCGCCAGGGCACCGAGATCCTGACGCGGCCGATGCTGACGGAATCGCTGCTGGTCATCGGCGCCCTCGTGGTGCTGAGGCCCCTACCCGTGGCGTGGCTCGCGGCGGCGCTGATCATCGCGGCACGTACGGCCGTCCGCTTCCTCCGCGACCGCGGCGGGCATGGACACCAGACGCCGGCCCCGTCTGGCGAATCCCCCGATCCGCCGAGTCCGTCCGCAAGGGCTCCATCCGCCGGGCATCCCCCCGGCGACCGCACCCCCGCCGGTCCACCGCAGGGCGACGGGCCGCCCAAGTGCCGCGATCCCTACCGGATCCTGCGCGAGGCCGTCTGGGCGGGCACCCCGCCCCCCACCGACGACGACACACTGCGGCACGCGCTCGCCCTGGCCCGCCGCAACCAGGTCGAAGGGCGCCTCGCGCGCGCCTACCCCCACGCCCTGGCCGACACGGTGACCCAGGCGGAACAGGCCACCCACCTCTTCCGGCGCAACCTCGCCGAGGCCACGGACCGCCTGCGCGCCGCCGACATCCCGGCGGTGCTGATCAAAGCCGACCTGACGGACGACTACACCTACAACAACTTCGACCTCGTCGTACCGCCCGACCAGTGGCAAGCGGGCCGGCACGCCCTGGCCCCGTGGACGGCCCGCCGTACGTCGTACTGGCTGGAGCGCTCCACGAAGGTCCTGCTGTGGCCGGCCCGCGGCCCGGCCGTGCATCTGCACACGGCCGTCTGCTGGTTCGGCATTCCCGTCGTCCCCACCGGCCACCTGCTCGACCGGGCGACGCCGGCTGACGACCTTGGCTGTCTGCTGCCCGACGAGGCGGACGCGCTGCGCATCTGGCTGGCGCACGCGCTGTTCCAGAACCTCACCCTCAACCTGGCCGAGCTGCTGGCCCTGCGCCCCCTGCTGAAGCCGGACGTCATCGACCAGGCCCTGCGGGAGACCGCCGCGGAGGGCTGGGGTTCCGGTTGCCGCTCCGCGCTCGCCGTGGCCACGGCGGCCATCGCCCGGCTGGACCACGGAGACCCGGTTCGCCTGCCGGTCCCGCTGCCCGTGCCGCTCTCGTTCCGCGTCGCCGCCGAGCACGCGTATCACCTGGCACGTAGGGGCCAAGGGCTCACCGCCGCTCGTGAAGTGGCTCTGCGTGTACCGCTCGTTCTCACCAAGAAACTGCGAGGAGGATCGACATGATCTCGATGCGCACCTCAGGTAGGCCACTCGTCGTGGCAGTGTCCGGACCCGACGCCCTCGGCAAGACGACGCTGGTGAAGGAGCTCGCGCAGACGCTCCGACGGCGAGGCTGCGCCGTGGCCACACCCCACCTCTACGGCTGTGTCGTCTGCAGGCGACTGCCCCCTCCCCGCCACTGGCGCGACGGCCCGCAGCCACACCATGACACCGCCGGGTTCCTGCGCCGTCCACTGGAGGCGGTCCACTGCCTGATCGACACCACCGAACTCAGCACCCGCCTGATGGTGGCGACAGTGTCACTACGGCGCCACCATGGCCGGCCCACCGCGATCGTCACGGACCGGGGCCCGCTCGACGCGCTGGCCAAGTTCGACCCCGTACCGCGTTCGGCCGCGGCACGGCGGCTGACCCGGCTGACCCGCCGGTACGACACCACTGTGCTGCTCGAAGGCCGACCGCCGGTCCCTGAGGTACTGAGCCGGCAACGGGTCCCCGAGGTCACGGACGGCTGGCCCGGCCGTTACCACCGATGGGCGCGGCAGGTGCCGTCCGTGGTGGAACTCGAGGCGGGGCGGGACGTCTCCGAGCTGGTGGCCACGGCGATCGGGGCGATCCCCGAGACGGCGCCCACCCCCGCAAGGCGGCCCCGTGTCGTGATCTCCAACTTCGACAACACAAGCCAGAAGGAATACGCGGGAGGGAGCGCGGTGTCTCTGGAGCGGGTGGCCCGGGACCTCAGCGATGAGTTCGACGTCACGATCGTCACCGCCGGCGCGCACCGCCGCACCCACGCGGAAGGCGGCGTGCTGTACCGCACCCTCCCCGTGTCGTGGGCCGGCCCCCGGGGCGGGCAGCTTCTCTTCCAGGCGATGCTGCCGTTCGTCGCCCGCACAGTGCCGCACGACCTCTGGCTGGAGAACCTCACTCCACCGTTCTCGGCGGGGCTGCTGCCCCTGACGACCCGAGCCCCCGTGATCGGCATCGACAAGGTGCGCTACAGCGAGTTCATGCGACGGAAGTACCACCTGCCGTACCGGTTCGCCGAGCGCTTCGGCTACCGCCGCTACCGGCATCTGATCGTCATGAACGAGGCTGATGCCACGGCGATCCGGCGGCTGAGCCCCGGCACCACGGTAGAGGTGATTCCCAACGGCATCGACCCGCCGTCCGCCGAACCCGAACCCCCATCCGGACCGGTCCCCCGCGATCAGGGCTACATCCTGTTCCTGGGACGCATCGACATGTGGCAGAAGGGCCTCGACCTCCTGATGAAGGCCTACGCCCGATCCGGGGTGACGCTTCCCCTGATACTGGCCGGCCGCGGAACCGCGGCACAGGAGAAGCAACTGACGAAACTCGTCGACGGCCTCCCCGCTCCGGGGGAAGCCGGGCGAGGAACCGGTCCGACGGCCCGGCTGGTCGGCCACGTCGAGGGGCGGCGCAAGCACCGACTGCTCCAGGGCAGCACCTTCGTGGTCATGCCGTCGCGCCAGGAGACCTTCGGCATCGTGGCACTCGAGGCGATGTCCTACGGCAAACCGGTGCTGCACTTCGACCTGCCCGCCCTGCGGTGGACGGGCGGCGCCGGCGATGTCGCGGTCCCCGCCTTCGACGTGGACGCCCTGGCCGCGCGCATGAGAGAACTCGCCGACGACACGGCATGGCGCGACCTACTCGGCAAGCAGGCCGCACACCTGGCGGAGCAGTACACGGCGCAGGCCATGTCACAGCGCTACCGCTCCCTCGCCCGGCGCGTCCTCGACGCGTCCGACAACCTCGCGGCACGCACGCACCAGGGGTGAGACCCCATGCCCGGTCGCTCGCCCACACCGCCTCTGGCCACCGGCGCCGCGCACACGAACCCGCCGGGGCGGCACCGCGCTGCGCGGCACAGGCTCCGGCCGGGTACGTCTCGTGCCCTGGCAGGAAGCCTGCTGGCCGCAGTGGGTCTGCTGACCGTGGCCCTGAGGCTGCTGGGGCTGCAACGCGCGAGCGACCTCTTCGTCGACGAGGTCATCTACTACGACGTGAGTGCCAGCGTCAGCGACGGCGGATTCCCGCGCACCGGCAAGGGGTTGTTCTTCCTGCATCCGCCAGGCTTCTTCTACCTGCGGGCCGGATGGGGCAAGCTCCTCGGCGGCCACCCGGACGTCGTCGCCGGCGTGTACGACGGCAGAGCCCTCAACGCGGTGCTGGCCGGCGTCACCGCCCTCCTGCTGATGCTGCTCGTGACAGATGTCGCCAGGTGGAAGGCCGGTGTGACGGCGGGGTTGCTGTTCGCGACGGACCCGTACTGCATCCGGCAGAACGACCGCGCCATCCTGGAGACGGCGACGCTGCTGTGGGTTCTCGCCGGCTATCTGTTGCTGATCGCCCTCACCCGGGACCCTCCACCCAAACGAGCGGGCCTGAGAGCCGTGGCAGCCGGCCTGTGCTTCGGCGTGGCCGTGCTGACCAGAGACCAGGCATCCCTGATCACCGTCGTGCCGATGGGTGCGGCTCTGATCCTGAACTGGGGGCCACCGCGGCGCCTCGCGGCCGTCTGCGGAGGCGTCGCGGTGTCGTGCTACGCGATCTACCTGATCGTCGTCGCCGCGGCCGGTCACTTCGGTGCCTTCTGGGACTCCAAGACCTACGGCGTGCGCCGCCTGCTCGGGATCACTCAGGCAACCGGTTTCAACGCGCCTCGCGGCAACGCCCTCTCCGAGCGCCTCTTCGCCGAACTGCCGACCTTCTGGCCGACCTACACGCTGCTCCTCCTGGGCACGATCGCCTTCGCCGTCCTCGTACGCCAAAAGGACCGCACCCATCGCCTGCTGGCTCTCTTCGAGCTGTCGGCGGGTCTCGCCCTCGGATACGCCCTGGCACTGGGAACGCTCGAGGAGAAGTTCCTCTACCTGCTCGTGGTGCCCAACATAGCGACGGTCACGGTGGCCGTATCGCTCGTGCTCAGCGGACGGCACATCCCCCTCTGGCGAGCGGGCACGCGGCGCTACTCCGTCCTGAGGACCCTGGTCGTGGTCTTCGTCGCGGCGACGCTGGCCGCCTCCGGAGTGTCCTACGCGCAGTCCCGGACGCGCACGGAGGACGGATTCGCGCAGCTGCGCGTTTACATGAACGACCATGTGCCACGGGGCAGCATCGTCGTCGCCACCGACGGCGAGTCCACGGCGGGCATCATCAAGTGGACCTTCGACGGCGACTACGACGTCAGACGCGCCGAAGGGAACCATCCCGCGGCCCGCTACGCGGTCATCCCCTGGAAACTCGTGGACGACGGTTACACGCGCCTGACACCGGACGGCGCGCGCCACCTCGTCAAGGGCGGCACGCTGCTTTTCAGCACCCACAGCGACCTGTACGGAAGACTCGCCCTCTACCGACTGTCGCCACCACCGCAATCACCGGCCAAGGAACGACCCCATGTACCCCGCTAGGACATGTCCGCGCGTGCTGCTGCTCACCAGCGGCCCCCTGGAGGGGCAGGAGGGCGGCGCCGAGCGAGGGCGCAGCGTGGTGGAGTTCCGTTTCGGCCTCGACCGCTTCAGAGCCCACGACGCCGATCTGTACAAGGAGATGCTGCGATGAGCACCACGCGACGTCGCACTCTGCTGGCCTGTGCGGTGGCCGCCGTCCTGGTGATCCTCGCGGCACTCGCCGTCCTGCCACGCAGTGACGGAGACGCACAGGCACGGTACTTCTTCGGCACACTCCGCACGGATCCCGGCAAGGCGCGCCTGGAGCACCGCAACGGCATCGGCGTCGCCCATCTCACCATCCGCTGGGAGCAGTTCGAACCCGGCCCGGGCCGGTACGACAACCGCTACATCGACCACATCAGGCATGACCTGCGAACCCTGCACAAGGCCGGCGCCCGCATCGAGGCCGGAGTCGGCATCAACCATCCCCCGCAGTGGCTGGACAGGCGGTTTCCCGACGCCGCCTTCACCGACGAGCACGGTGACCGCTACACGGACACCGCCAACGTGGTCTTCAGCCAGAAGATCCGCGACGCCGTACGCCGGTACATCCAGGCACTCGACAGCAAGGTGGGGCTGGACAACTTCTGGTCCATCCGCGTCGGAGTCAACGACAACGGAGAGTTCACCTACCCTCCCCCGGTACCCGCCGACGGTCGACCCGGCAGCGACTACTGGGCCTACGACCGCTACGCGCAGAGCGCCTCGCCTTCGCCCGACAGAGCCGGGTCCGTGCCCCTCAACCCGTTCCCGGGCTGGAGGCCCGGTGAGCGTCAGTACCGCGGGACCTCCTTCACCCGGGCCCAGGCCGCCCGATGGTACGCGTGGTACCTCGGCGCACTGGCCGAGGCCGTCAACTGGCAGCAGGCCACCTACCGTTCGCTGGGCTACCGCGGTCTGCTCAAGGTGCTCGTCCCCGGTGCCGGCTACTACCCGGGCGACTACGCCACAGCCGTGCGCGAGTACTTCGACGGGCGATATGTTGGCGGTCTGATCGGCCGTGGCGCCGGCTACTTCAAGACCATCGAACAGATCCGTCCCGGCAAGAACGTTCAGATCGTGACCACGTCGCTGGTCAACGGCACCGGAGTACCGCGCGCCAACGGCTGCCGGCCCACGGACGCGGCCGTGCGCCTCGACTCGACCTCCGACGCCCGCGTCCGGCGCTGGTCCTCGGCGCGCTGGGTCACCGCCATCGCCCGGCGCGAGGGCTTCGCGGTGGCCGGCGAGAGCGCCGGCCCCCAGGTGCGTCCGTACTACCCCGGCGTCATGCCGGACGCGGCACGGCAGGTGCGCACGTGCGGCCTCAAAGGGCTGATGTGGGCTTTCGACGGCAATCTCTACGACGGGACACCGGGTTCGTCACTGCGCGATTACACGGCAATGATTCACCACCTGACGTGAACACCGGTCCGCCTCATCTAACGACAGGTCCGCCTCTCACAGGCTCCGTGATCCACGCTCGTCGACGACGGGCGATGCGACACTGCCGATTCTTCAAAAGCGTCCCGTACTTCGGGATACGGCATTGGCGCTGCTCGGCCCGGGCGGTCTTACGGAGACTCCTGACACTCTTCCTGTCTTGCTCGACCTTTTTGACGACCGTGAGGTTCACCGCCCCCCCCTGGGAGGACCCGGAATACCGCAACACCCCGAGCGCCGGTGAACTGGCCGACCTGCCGGAGAATCCGGCGGGCGTCATCGGCCACCCATTCTCTGTTCATCGAGTTCAAGGAACCCCGGCCGGGTGCCCCGCGTACGGATGTCACACTGGGCCCGTCCGCTTCCTGAAGCGGGCCGGACGTACGCTGCGCCGTACGACGAGTCCCGCGGGGCCCGGCAGTGGCCGGGACCCAGCCCACCGGAGGCGATGGCCCTGATCACCCTGGATCTGCACCCCGTCTTCCGCAGCGATCGCGCCATCGACACGGCCCTTCGGCAGGCTCTCTTCAAGGCCGCCGCCACCGGTGAGGACATCGTCCAGATCATCCCGGGCAAGGGGACCGGCCAGCTGAAGAAGCGCGTGCTGGCCGTGCTGGCGCAGAAGCACCTGAGGAAGCTGTACGCCCGCGTGGAGACGGATCCGACCAACGCGGGCCGGATCCTGGTCCATCTCCGTTGAAACCCGGTCGTCCCGGGACCGCGGTCAGACGGCCGCTTCCGTCAGACCCGTCGACAGCCATCGCACCACCGACTCGGCACTGTAGGTCTGGCCTTCGGGGGCCAACTGCCGCAGGAAGCCGAGGTCCTGGCCGATGGTGACGATGGGAGGTTCGACCACGCCGTGCGGGCGGCGCTGACCGAGCCCGACGGCGGCCAGCAGTCCGTTGCACAGGCACTGCCGGCCCTGCGTCTGCTCGGGCGCACCGCCCTTGCGGACGTACATCGCGGTCGGTTCCGCAGGACAGCGGTAGGCGACGGCGCCGCGCTCGGTGCGGTAGGGGGTGCGCAGATAGCCGAGGTCGCAGAGCCGGCGGCGTGCCGCGCTCACGGTCGGGTCGGCCAGTGTGCCGGGCAGGTCGGCGACCTTGAACGGGAAGCTGGTCGGAGAGGCCGAGGGATCGTTGCGGACGGTCAGTGCCGTGCGCAGCTCACGCTGGACCAGGCGGCGCCGCAGCGGCGCTTCGAGGCCCGACTCCTCGCAGAGCGCGAAGACGCTGCCGAGTTGGACGCCGGCCGCTCCCGCGGCCCGTGCCCGGCGCAGTTGTTCGGGTCCGCACTGACCGCCGGCGATCCAGAAGGGCAGGCCGAGGGCCGCCATCTTGGCGAAGTCGGGGATGTCACGCGGCCCGTAGACGGGGTCGCCCTGCTCGTCCAGGCGCATCGGCCCGCGCGGTGGCGCGCTGTGCCCGCCCGCGCCATGGCCTTCGACGACGAAGCCGTCGGGCGTGGTCTGAGGCGACCGGCTCAGATACGACGCCAGGGCCGGCAGCGAGACGATGGCCAGGACGTCGGGCCGGCGCAGGGGGCCCGCCTGCGCACCGCTCAGTACGGAGGCCGGATCGAAGGCCAGCTCTACGGCGGTGTCGTCACCCTCGACATCCAACCGGGCGGTGACGGGTTCGAGTTGGGCGAGGCGGGTCGCCATGCCCGGGATCTCCGCCGGAATGCCGGCGCCGACCAGGACGTAGTCCACGCCGGCCAGGATCGCGCCGAACATGGCGGGGGCCGTGGCGAGTTGGACCTTGGCCAAGTAGTTGATGCCGATCCGTCCGTCGTGGCCCTCCTTGGCGAGCCACACCTCACAGAAGTTGGCGACGACCGTCAACTCCCTTGCGGCACATGCCTCGTCGGCCGTCAGCCGAGGCGTGGCGGCGTACCGCTCGTCGGCGCCGATCCCACCCGCGACGAAGTAGCGCTGCCGTAGTGAGTCGGCGAGTTCCGGCACGGGGAAGGCGGCGAGGGCCCGCCTGAGGTGGCCGCCGGGGTCACCGCTCTGCAGTGTCCGGATCAGCAGGGTGTCCAGGGCGGTGCCCGAGACGACGCCCAACTGCCCGGTCCGCGCGACGGAACGGGCCAGGCGCCAGCCGGAGACTCCCACCCCCATTCCCCCTTGGATCAGCCAGGGCAGGTCCGTTTTCGTCCCGGGTGTGCTCATGGTTCCTCGCAAGGATGATCGCCGGTTCGGAACACGTACTTACGGTGCCGTAACCTACGCTACCGTAACCAAGGGCGCCGTCGGCCGCCGGGGTTGGGAGGCGAGGCAGAACTTCAGCGCGTGGATTCGGTGATCTGCTGGGTGCCGAGGACGGCGAGGAGGTCGAGGGCGTCGGCGCTGTCGGTGCCGACCGCGGGGGTGAACCAGAGCAGCCGCTGCCGGCCGTCCTCGCTGAACAGATTGAGGCAGTTGACCTCGATCACGCCGAGTGCGGGATGGTTGAGGCGCTTGCGGTCGTTGCGCCGGAACGCCACGTCGTGGTCGGCCCACAGGGCGGCGAATTCCTGGGACGTCGCGAGCAACGAGCTGATCATCGAGCCGGCTTCGGTGTCCTTGCTGTCGCGTCGGGCGGCCGCCGCCCGCAAGTCGGCGACGAAGGCGCGGGACTGCGCCGCGTGGTCGGCTTCGGGATACAGACGCCGGGCCGCGGGCTCGGTGAACCACCGGTGCACGAAGCTGGCCCGCGGGCCCCGAAAACCGGAGTGGTCCCCGAGCAGCGCCACCGCGAGCGGGTTCTGTACGAGAGTGACGTGCAAATCGGTGATGACCTGTGCCGGGGTCGACGTCAGACGGGTGAGCAGATCGAGCATGCCGGGATGGACGTGCGAGGCGGCTGAGCCGTGCGCCGGCACCGGGCGGTCCGCCAGGTGGTAGAGGTAGTCGCGCTCGTCCGCGGTCAGGCGCAGCGCCCGTGCCAGCGCGGCGATCATCTGCTCGGAGGGCTGGGACCCGGCTCCGCGCTCCAACTCGTTGTAGTAGTCGACCGAGGCTCCGGCGAGCTGCGCGACCTCGTCCCGGCGCAGTCCTGGCACCCGGCGCCGAGGGCCGGTCGGCAACCCCACGTCGGCCGGGCGGATGCGCTCACGCCGGGAACGCAGGAAGAGCCCCAGCTCGGTGTATTTCCCAGAACCCATGCCTGCCATTGTGCGTCCGGCCGGAGAGGCGGAACCAGGGGATGACATCCCCTGGTTCCGCCTGCCGCAGCCCCGCATCGTGGAGGACATGACTTCGCAACACAGCACGTCGGCGGCTGTACGGGTCGCCATCGTCACCGGCGGTTCGCGCGGCATCGGCCGGGGGGTCTCCCGCCGGCTCGCCGAGGACGGCCTGGCCGTCGTGGTGAACTACGCCCGGGACAAGGACTCCGCCGAGGAGACGGTGGCGGCGATCACCGCCAACGGCGGCCGGGCGCTCGCGGTACGGGCGGACGTGGCGGACGAGGAGGAGGTCGCCGCACTGTTCGACCGGGCGCAGGAGGAGTTCGGCGGCGTGGACGTCGTGGTGAACTCGGCCGGCCGGATGGCCCTCTCCCCCATCGCCGACCTCGACCTGGCGGAACTCGACGCCATGCACCGCACCAACATCCGCGGCACCTTCGTCGTCGCCCGGCAGGCCGCCCGGCGGCTGCGGGCGGGCGGTTCGTTCGTGGGGTTCTCGACGTCCGTGGTGGGCACGCAGTTCCCGACCTACGGCGCGTACGCGGCCAGCAAGGGCGCCGTCGAGTCGATGACCCTGATCCTCGCCCGCGAGCTGCGCGGACGGGACATCACCGTGAACACCGTCGCCCCCGGCCCCACGGCCACGGACATGTTCCTCGAAGGCAAGACGCCCGAGCAGATCGACCGGCTCGCCAAGGCCCCGCCGCTGGAGCGGCTGGGCACCGCGCAGGACATCGCCCAGGTGGTCGCCTTCCTCACCAGCCCGGCAGGGCACTGGGTGAACGGCCAGATCCTGCGCGCCAACGGAGGCATGGTGTGACGCATCAACCGAACGTCGTCGTGGTCACCGGAGCGTCCAGTGGCTTCGGGAACCTCACCGCACGCGCCCTGGCCGAGGCCGGCCACCATGTGTACGCCGGCATGCGCGCCACCGCGGACCGCAACGCCGCCGCCGTCGCCGCACTGGCCCGGTTCGGGACGGAGCGCGGCCTGCAGGCAGCCGCCGTGGAGATGGACGTCCAGGACCAGGACTCGGTCGACGCCGCCATCGACCACGTCATGACCGAGCAGGGACGCATCGACGTCGTGGTCCACAACGCCGGCCACATGGTCCTCGGACCGGCCGAAGCCTTCACCCCCGACCAGCTCGCCGAGGTCTACGACGTCAACGTACTGTCCACTCAGCGGGTCAACCGCGCCGTGCTGCCGATCATGCGCCGCCGACGACAGGGACTGCTCGTGTGGGTCGGTTCCTCCTCGACCCGGGGCGGACATCCGCCGTTCCTCGCGCCCTACTTCGCCGCCAAGGCCGCCATGGACGCCCTCGCCGAGAGCTACGCCGCCGAAGTGGTCAAGTTCGGCATCGAGACCACCCTCGTCATCCCCGGCGCCTACCCGAGCGGCACCAACCATTTCGCCCATGCAGGCGCACCCGCCGACACCCTGCGCGCCGCGGAGTACGACGAGCTGTACGGCCGGCTCAGGAGCACCATGACCGAGACGCTGAGCGACATCTTCCCCGCCGGCCGCGAGGCCGGGGAGGTGGCCGACGAGATCGTCCGTGTCGTCGGTCTGCCGCCTGGCGCACGCCCCTTCCGTACCCACGTCGATCCCAGCCGGGACGGAAGCGAGGTGGTGTCGATCATGTACGACCGGATCCGCGCCGAGTTCTACCGCCGCATCGGGATAGACGAACTCCTCGCCCCGCACGCAAGCCTCTGATCACACTCGACAACCCGTTCAAGGAGACACACTCATGCCTTTCGCCCATTTCAAGGTTCCCGCGGGCACCATCAGCGCCGAGGACAAGAAGAAGATCGTCGAGCGCACCACCGACCTGTACGCCGAGATCTACGGCGAGCGGGCCCGCCCCAACACCCTCGTACTGATCGACGAGGTCGTCGACGGCGGCTGGGGCTTCGGCGGCACCGTGCTGACCGCCGCCCTGCTCAACGGCGAGGACTGACTCGCTGCGGGGTCTCGCTCGCCCTTCTCAGCGCAGTTGCTCGGCCAGCCCGACGATGATCCCTTCCGGACCGCGGACGTAGCACAGCAGGTAACTGTCCTCGAACCGGGCGATCCGGCCCAGGAGTTCGGCGCCGTGAGGGCGCAGGCGGGCAACGGTGTCCTCGATGTCGTCGACCGCGAACATGACGCGGTGCGTGCCCAGAACGTTGTGCGGCCGGTCGCGCGGCTCGACGCCGATCGCCGCCGGGCTGCGGTACCTCGCCAGCTCGAGCCGGCTGTGCCCGTCCGGGGTCCGGACCATCGCGATGTCGCAGCGGACGCCTTCGAGTCCGGTGCACTGGTCGGCGACGGGGCCCTCGACCTGCGCCCTTCCCTCCAGCTCCATGCCGAGTTCCACGAAGAACGCGACGGCGGCGTCCAAGTCCGCGACGACGATGCCGACGTTGTCCATCCGCTGAATCGCCATGCTGCAAGCTCCTTCTTCCTCGCGCGGCCGGTGCCGGCCGCTCACGCCACTGGGACGGAGCCGACAGCACCTTCTCGACATCCGCAGACCACCGAACCGCAAAAAAAGGGGAACCTGCGCCGAGCCGCGTACTCCCGGAAGACGCTCTTGTCCCGGCGGTCCTTCTAGTGTGTGCGCAGCGAGCAGCACCCGGTCTCAAGGAACGCCATGCCCCACAGCTCCGCCCCGACGCAGCCGGGAACCAGCCGAAGCACCTCGGCGACCATCGCGCCGAACATCCTGCGCTGCCTCAGCCCGGTCACCGACGGGTGCGGGGTCGATCTCCGGCCCGAACTGAGCCGGGTCGGGCTGGACGAGGCGATGATGCGTTCGGCGGCGCTGCGGGTCTCCTACCGCCAGGGCAGTGCCGTCATCCGGCGTGCGCTGGAGCTCACCGGTGACCCTCACCTGGGCTTGCGAGTGGGCGCCGCTCAGCACCTGACCTCCTGGGGGCTCCTCGGCTTCGCCCTGATGGCCGCCGGCACCCTGCGGGAGGCCATCGAGACCGGTGTGCGCTTCCAGAACCTGTCCGGGGCGATGGTGGTCTGGTCGGCCGGGCCGGAGGACGCCGGATACGTGCTGCGGACCGAACTGCCCGATCCCGCCCTCGATCCGACGGTCGCGGTCTTCCTGGCGGAAGAGGCGTTCGCCAGCGTCGTCGCCCTCACACGGCTCAGTTCCGGGCAGGAGTTCGCGCCGTCGGTCGTCGAGTTCGCCTTTCCCGCCCCCCGCGACACCGGGCCGTTCACGGAGTTGTTCCGCTGCCCGGTCCGCTTCGGCGCGGTGGTGAACCGCCTGGTGTTCCCCACGGCCTGGGCGGGACGGCCGATGCCGGGCCGCGACCCGGTCACGTACGCCTCCGTCGTGGAGATCCTGGAGGAGCAGGCGGCGTCGACGCGCGATCGGCAGGACCTGCTGGAGGTGCTGGAGATCTCGATCGCGCAGAGCCTGCCCGAGGTGCCGTCCTTCGTCGAGCAGGCCCGGCGGCACGCCTTGAGCGAGCGCACACTGCGCCGGCGCCTGGCCGAGTGCGGCACGACGTACGAGGCGGTCGTCGACGGAGTGCGCCGCGAGCGGGTCGAGCAGTTGCTGCGCCGGCCCGAGCCGACCCTGCGGGACATCGCCCGGCAGGCGGGCTTCTCCGACGTTCGCGCCCTGCGCAGGGCGGTGCACCGCTGGCACGGGGTGACCCCGGCCCGGCTGCGCGGGGGCGCCGGGGAACCATGAGGCGGATGCCCATGTCCCCCGGCCAGGCGTCAGCACGGAACCGCCGTGCCGGGCGTCAGCGCGTACGGATCCAGACGGTCTTCTCCCTGGTCCACTGGGCGAAAGCGTCCGTGGACTTCTCCGCACCCCCGAATCCCGACTGCTTCCACCCTCCGAACGGCGTCGTGATGTCGCCTTCGCTGTAGGAGTTGACGGAGACCACTCCGGCTTCGACGCCTCGCGCGAGCCGGAACGCGGTGTCGAGGTCTCGGGTCCACACCGAGGCGGCGAGCCCGTACTCGGTGGCGTTCGCCAGCCGCACCGCCTCGTCCTCCGAGGTGAACGTCTGGACGGTGACCACAGGGCCGAACAGCTCCCTGGCAAGAACGTCGCTGTCCGCCGGGGCCCGGCTGATCACGGTGGGCGGGTAGTAGACACCGTACGGTGGCAGACCGTGGGGCAGGCCGCCGGTGTGGATGTGGGCACCGGCGGCGCGGGCCGCGTCCACGGCGCCGGCGACCCGGTCGAACGCCGCACGGTCGATGAGCGGCCCCACCCGGGTGTGCGGGTCGGCGGGATCACCGACGGTGAGCTTCCTCGCGGCGGCGGTGAACCTCTCCAGTACGTCCTCGGCGATGCTGTGGTGGACCAGGACGCGGGAGCCGGCGGTGCAGTTCTGCCCCATGGTCAGGAACGCGGCCTCGGTCATGTGGTCGATCAGTTCGTCGCCGTACTCGAGCGCGTCCGGCATGAGGATCTGGGGGCTCTTGCCGCCCATCTCCAGGCAGACCCGCTTGAAGTTGGACGCGGCCGCGTCGGCCAGGACGCGGCGCCCGGTGGCGGTGGAGCCGGTGAACGACAGGGCGCGCACCAGCGGGTCGCGGGCAAGCGCCGTACCGGTGACGGTGCCGTGCCCGGTGAGGACCGTGAGCACGCCGTCCGGCAGCCCCGCCTCGGCCGCCAGGGCGGCCAGGTGCAGGGTGGAGCGCGGGGTGGCCTCGGCGGGCTTGAGCAGCAGCGAGTTGCCGGCGGCGAGCGCGGGACCGACTTTCCAGGCGGCCATGGCGAGCGGATAGTTCCAGGGCAGGATCGCGGCGGCCACCCCGACCGGTTCCCGGCTCACCAGCCCCAGGCTGTGCCGGCCGGTGGGTGCGACGCGGCCGAAGACCTTGTCGGCCGCCTCCGCGAACCACCGGATCGACTCGATCGCCGCGGGTACGTCTCCCGTACCGCACTCCGTGATCGGCTTGCCCGCGTCCTCGCAGTCCAGCCGGGCCAACGTCTCGGCGTCGCGCTCCATGAGGTCGGCCAGGCACAGCAGGACGGCCGCTCTCTCCCGCGGGGACCGGCCGGCCCAGACGCCGCCGGCGAAGACCTCGTAGGCCCGCTCGGCCGCCCGCGCGACGTCCTGCCCGCTCGTCGCCGGCACGGTGGTGATCAGTTCCCCGGTCGCGGGGTTGACGACGTCGAGTGTCTCCTCGACCCGGGTGGTGGCCGTCCGGCTCATGCCTCCTCCACCAGTTCCCACCGGCCGCCGACCTGGCGGGCCAGTCCTCTGCGGCGCAGGTCCTCCAGATAGCGGGCCATGCCTCGCTCGCCCCGTTTGCGGAACAGCGGGAAGAGCCTGGGGAGCAGGTTCGGCGCGAGCATCGCGCACCGCACCAGCCGAGACTCGCCGGAGCGGACGTACGCCTCCAGGCGCGGCTTGTCCAGCAGGCGCACCACCGCGCGGACGACGTCGGACGGCTGCTGCGGCGCGTCCTGGAACTGCATGGAGTTCCCGCCGTCCACGGCCTCCTGCCGCAGCATCCGCGTGTCGGTCGCCGACGGCAGCACCGAACCGGCCTGGATGCCCTTGTCCCTGAGGTCCAGGCCGATGGCGAGCATCGCGCCGCGCAGCCCGAACTTCGAGGCGGTGTAGATCGGGGTCTCGCCCAGCGGGAAGATCCCGCCCAGCGACACCGTGGTGACCACGCGCGGGTCGCCGGAGGCCCGCAGCAGCGGGACGGCGATCCGGGTCGTGACCAGCGGGGCGACCAGGTTGACGTCGATCTCCCGCTCGATGCTGTCGACGCTGCGCACGTCGAAACGCTCCGCGCTGGTCATGCCCACGTTGTTGACGAGGACGTCGATACGGCCGTGGGTGACGGCGACGCCGTCGAGCATCCGTTGCACCGCGGCGCCGTCCAGCAGGTCGCAGCCCAGCCCGGCGTGCCCGGTGCCGGGCAGCTCGGCGGCGGTCCGCTCGGCCCGGGGTGTGTCGATGTCGACCACGAGGAGCCGCGCACCGCCTGCCGCGAAGCGGTGGCACAGGGCACTGCCGATGCCTCCGGCGCCGCCGGTCACCAGGATGACCTTGTCACGGAAGTCGTACGTCATGACGCCACCGCTTCCTGCCGCACGGACGCCGCCCGAGGCGGCAGACCCGCGGTCCGCCAGCCCATCTTCTGGGCGACCTTGCCGAGGTACTTCACGAAGGCGTCGCTGTGCACGTAACCGGTGTGGCGCGGCGAGTCGACGAACTTCAGTCCGCCGGACAGGTCCGGCCGGTCGCTGCGGATCAGGCCGGCGAACCGCTCGGCGGTCGCCAGGCCGGCCCCGCTGTCGCGGATGAAGGAGGCGATCAACTGGGCCTGGCTGTCGAAGAGCTGGTAGGCGCCGGAGTTGGTCTCCACGAAGCCGACGCCGAACAGGCCCTCGTGCCGGCGGGAGAAGGAGCACAGGTAGAGGTCGGGGTGCTGCTCGTCGCCGAAGTACCGCTGCGCGACGGGGACTTTGTGAAGATATCCCGTTGCCAGCAGGATCAGGTCGAAGTCGTCGCTGGTGCCGTCGGTGAAGTGGACCGTCCGGCCCTCGGTGCGGGCGATGCCGGGCCGGGCGGTGATGTCGCCGTGCTGAAGGTGGTGCATCAGCAGCGAGTTGATGGCCGGGTGGGTCTCGAACAGCTTGTGGTCCGGCTTTTGCAGACCGAGCCTGCGGGGGTCACCGTTGATGACTCGCAGCAGGCCGCCGAACAGCTTCTGCTGCAGCCACATCGGGAGGTGCGGGCCGCCCGCGGCGATGGTGTCCACAGGTCGCCCGAACAGGTGCTTGGGGATGAACCAGTAGCCGCGGCGCATGCTGATCGCCGCGTGGTCGGCGGACCGCGCCGCGTCGCAGGCGATGTCCAGCCCGGAATTGCCCGCGCCCACCACCAGCACCCGCTTGCCCCGCAGTTCCGCGCTGCTGCGGTAGGTGACCGTGTGCCGGATCTCTCCGGTGAAGTCGCCGGGCAGGTCGGGGACGTTGGGGTGCCACTGCGACCCCGTGCACACGACGACCTGCCGGTGGACACCGGCCCGGCCGTCGGCCCGGGTGACCGTCCAGGTGCCGTCCGGGTTCTTCTCCACGCTGCGGACCTCGGTGCCGAACTCGATCCGGTCCATGAGCCCGTAGGCCTCGGCGAACGACGTCAGGTAGGACAGGATCTGCCGGTGCGGCGGGTAGTCGGCGAAGTGGTCCGGCATCGGATGACCCCCGAACCCGGACAGCGACTTGCTGGAGATGAAGTGGGCCGACTCGTACATCGGACTGCCCGGGTTGTCGATGTCCCACAGCCCGCCCGGCCCCGTGTGACGCTCGATGTGCGTGTACGGCAGATCCCGCTCGGCCAGCGCCCTGGCGACCGCCAGTCCCGCTGGTCCGGCACCGATCACACAGGTGTCGTGCTCGTTCTCACTCACTGTTTCGATCCTTCTTCGACGTTTCGGGGATTGCGGGGAACCTATGCACCCCGCGAGCGCCGCGAACTGACCCCTGCGGCCACAGAGGGGACCGCAGCGGCCAGCGCCAGGCCGCTGCTGTCCGCGCCTCCTCACAGCCGCGCCGCACCATTCCGGTCGACCACCGCGCCCCCCGCACCCTGTTCGGGGTGTAACCGGGATCACAGGCGTCAGGTGCATCGTGGCGTGGGGTCCAATGTCTTTTCAGGGATGTAGGGGCCTGGTCGAAAAACGGGGACGGTGCGTGTGGAACAGGGTCGAGCCGAAGGGTTCGACGGGTTCGTGGCAAGTCGCTGGTCGGCGTTGTTCCACCTCTCCCGTCTGCTCGTGGGAGGCGATCGGCACCGGGCCGAGGACCTCCTGCAGGAAGCCCTGGTCAAGCTCTGGTTCGTCTGGCCGAGGATCGCCGAGGAGGCCCCGGAGGCATACGTGCGCAAGGTGCTGGCACGCGCGGCGGCACGCTCGGCACGTCGACGCTGGTGGGGCGAGCGCCCGGTCGAGCAGTTGCCGGACCTGCCCGCGGCGGGCGACGTGTCCGCGGCCGTGGTGGAGCGCTCACGGCTGGAGTGGGCCCTGGCCCAACTGCCGCCGCGGCAGCGGGCCGCGGTGGTGCTGCGCTACTACCAGGACCTCTCCGAGAAGCAGGTCGCCGAAGTACTGGGCTGCCCGGTGGGCACCGCCCGGTCCCATGCCTCGCGTGGCGTGGCCCAACTGCGTCGCATCCTGTTCGACGTCATCGAGCCGGTGGGGTGAAGAGGAGCCGATGGACCACTTCGAACGGGAGTTGGCGCGGATGATGCGCGACACCCAGGAATTCACCCCCTTCGGGGCCGAACAGCGGGCGCGTCTGCGCGACGGGGTCAAGACCCGCAAGCGGGTCCGCACGGTGCGGACGGCGGCCGGTTCCGTCCTCGCCGTGGCGGGACTCGGGCTCGGCTTCTTCATGCTGCCGCACGCGCCGACGGAGAACAGGCCGCAGGCTCCGCACCCGGAGCCCACGACGAGCCAGGTGTCCCCGGCGCCGGAACCGCCCCCGACACCCACGACGGCAGCACCCCCCAGCACTACCACCCCGTCGAGCACCGCCGACGCCACCGGGCAACCGTCCTCGTCGACCACGGCACCGCCCCCGACCCGGAGTTCCTCCACAACCGTCTCCGCCCCGCCGCCGACCGCGCCGACGACGACGCCGCCGCCCGAGGGCACGTCGACGCCCACCTCACCGACAGCGCCGTCGACGGCACCGGCCTCGGCGTCGGGCTCCGCCAGCCCCGGGTGACAGGAGCGGCGTCGTCCTTCTGACTCACGTCTCCTGACCGCCCCACCGCACCGCACCGCACACCGCACCGCGAAACCGCCGTGCCTGCCTTCGGCACGCCCTGCGCCGACACTCGAATCTGGACGGACCGTGACAGAACTGACGAATCAACTGCCGCTGCCCACACCGGTGTCGGCGCACCACCGCGAGCCCGTCCTGGACGTGGTCGTGCCCGTGCACAACGAGCAGGCGGACCTGGAGCGCAGCGTACGGCGGCTGCACGCGCACCTGCGCGAGACGTTCCCCTACCCCTTCCGCATCACCGTCGCGGACAACGCCAGCACCGACGACACCCCCCAGATCGCGGCCCGCCTGGCCGCCACACTCCCGGAGACGCACTGGCTCCGCCTGCCGCAAAAGGGCCGGGGCCACGCCTTGCAGGCCGCGTGGTCGACCTCGCGGGCGCCGGTGCTCGCCTACGTCGACGTAGACCTCTCGACCGATCTGGCAGCGCTGCTGCCGTTGGTCGCCCCGCTCATCTCCGGGCACTCCGACATCGCCATCGGCACGCGCCTGGCCCGCGGCGCCCGGGTGGTCCGCGGTCCCCGCCGGGAGGTCATCTCCCGTTGCTACAACGTCCTGTTGCGCTCCACGCTCGCGGTGGGCTTCTCCGACGCGCAGTGCGGCTTCAAGGCCGTGCGGCGCGATGTCGCCGAACGCTTGCTGCCCCTGGTGCAGGACACCGGGTGGTTCTTCGACACGGAACTCCTGGTGATCGCGGAGCGGGCAGGGCTGCGCATCCACGAGGTGCCCGTCGACTGGGTCGACGACCCCGACAGCAGAGTCGACATCCTGTCCACGGCCCTGGCCGACCTGCGGGGCATCGCCCGAATCGGCCGGGCACTGGCCCGCGGGGCACTGCCGACGGCCGCGCTGCGCCGCGACGACGACGGACCGTCGAGCGGCCTGGCCGGCCAACTGCTGCGGTTCTGCGCGGTCGGAGCCGTCAGCACCGTCGGATACATACTCCTGTACGCGGCACTGCGCCCCGCGACGGGAGCGCAGGCCGCCAACGCCGGTGCACTGCTGCTGTGCGCTCTCGCCAACACGGCGGCGAACCGGCGGCTCACGTTCGGGCTGAGAGGCCCCGGCGGTGCGCTGCGCCACCACGCCAAGGGCCTGCTGGTGTTCGTCGTCGGCCTGGCCCTGACCAGCGGCTCCCTCGCCGCGCTGCATCACCTGGTCCCCACGGCGGTACGGTCCGTGGAGATCTCGGTGCTCGTCGCCGCCAACCTGACGGCCACCCTCGTCCGCTTCGCGCTGCTGCGCGCCTGGGTGTTCCGCGCCCACCGCCACGGGATGGGCTCGGCGACCGCATGAACCACACCCTGATACCGGACACTCGCCCCCCCACGGACTCCCCCACGCTCAGCGCCGGAAACCGCGTGGCCGCCCTTCTGCACGCGGCGCGACACCCACTCCGCCAGCACGCACCCGTTCTGGCGATGTACGGCGTCCTGAAGCTCATCGGATTCGCCGTCTTCATGCATCTGTTGGACGCAACCGGAGACTTCCGCAAGAGGGACCCGCGCTTCGGCGGCGGCGCCCACGCCTGGAACGTCCTGGCCAGCTGGGACGGCTGGTGGTACCAGCAGATCGCCGCCCACGGCTACGACCCCGCGCTCGTCCGGATCCCCGAGGCCTCGGGCCTGATCACCCTCGAAGGCAACTCGGCGGCGTTCTTCCCGCTCTACCCGGCGGCCATAAGACTGGTCGCCTCCTGCACGGGTCTTGGCCTGTACGGCGCCGGATTGCTGGTCTCGATACTCGCCTCGTTCGTCGCCGCACTCGGCATCTACGCCGTCACCGCCCGCTTCGGCGGCCGGCGCGCAGGGTTCGCCGCGGCCGGACTGTGGGCGGTGTGGCCCGGTTCCGGCACCGAGTGGTCCGGGTACTCGGAGTCGCTCTACGTCGCCCTGGCCGTGTGGGCCTGCCATGCGGTCATGAGCGACCGCTGGCTGACCGCGGGCGTGCTCACCTTCACCGCGGGGCTGGCCCGCCCCACCGCGCTCGCGCTCATCGCCGCCCTCACCGTCGCGGCGCTGCGGACGCTGCACCACCGTCACGAGGACGTCGCCCGCCCGATGACCGCGATCCTCATCGCCCCACTCGGCCTGATGGGCTATCTCCTCTGGGTCGGAGACCGGATGGGCGACCTCACCGGCTACTTCCAACTGCAGAAGGGCGCCTGGGCGCACACCTTCGACTACGGCAAACAGACCCTCGACGTCTTCACGTCCCTCGCAGTGGGCCGCACCGACTACCTCTTCCCGAGCCCCTTCGAAGACGTGATCGGCGTGCTGGTGGTCCTGACGGGTCTGCTGCTGATCCCGTTCCTGATCCGGCTCCGCCCGCCCGCCGTGCTGATCGTCTACACCGTCCTCACCTTCGTCCTCGTCCTGGGCAGCCAGCAGATCTTCGGCAACGTCTCGCGCTATCTGCTCCCCGCCTTCCCCCTGTTCATCCCGCTGGCCGTACGACTGCGCACGGTCGGCCTGCCCCTGCTGTGCACCCTCCTGGCCATCGTGGCAGCGGCCTCGGGCTCATACGCCGGCTACGCACTGTTCGAACTCGGAGTCCCCTGACAGACCCGCCCCGGACAGGCCGGCAGTGCGACAAGAACCCGGCGTATGCGCAGTCTCCTGTCGAAGGGGGTTTCCTCAGCGGCACTGCGGGACGTGCGGCTTCCATTGGGACGGGGATCCGGTCGTCACGTACCAGTCGTTGATGTAGCCGCTGTCGCCGTCGAAGTCGAGCGCGAACCAGTAGTGGTCACCGTGGCCGTCCGCGTCACCGTCCCCCGTGGTCCAGCACGCCAGCATCATCGTGTCGCCGTTGTGGTAGCGATGCCCGGTCGTGCCCGAGGCGTAGGTCGGTCCGTTGTGGGAGGCGAGGTAGGAACCGGCCGAGATCCCGGTCACGGATGCACACCACACGGTGTGCCCGTCGTGGTCGCAGGCCCAGCCTGCGGCCGACGCCGGCGTGGCGACCGCGCAGACCGCGGCCGCAGCCAGCGCCAGTGCGCCGACCGACGCGGCGGCGCGCCGGGACGCCGGCTTCTTGCTCAACTGCTTCAGCATCTGACTCCTGCCCTTCCAAGCAGCCGTTGTCACGACGCCCGAACCTAGGTACGCACCTGGGGCGGCCACCACCCTTTCCATGACGGTCGAAACGTGCGCGCTGGCGGCGACTCCGCCTTCGGCGAAGTACGCCTGCGCGAGGCATGGCCGGATCGATATCCGATCGCGTGGGCTCGTCTCCCGCTGGCACCCTGTCGCCATGGACCACGCAGAAGTGCTGCTCATCGGAGGACGTGCCGGTGTCGGCAAGACGACGGTCGGGTGGGAGGTCTCGGCGCTGCTGCGTTCCGAGGCGGTCGCTCACGCGGTCATCGACGGTGACTTCATGGGTCAGGTGCATCCCGCACCAGAGGGGGACCCTCACCGCGCGGAGATCACCGAGATCAACCTGGCCGCCGTGTGGGCGAACTTCGCCCGGCGCGGCTACCGGCGTCTGGTCTATACGAACACCATGAGTGTGCTGCCGGAGGCGACGGACATGTTCGAGCGTGCCATGGGCGCCGGAGTGAGGATCGTACGAGTCCTGCTGACCGCCTCCGACGCGACCGCCCGCGAGCGGCTGGTGGGTCGGGAACTGGGCTCGGAGCTGGAACAGGAACTGGAGGGAAGCGTCCGCAAGGCACGGCTTCTGGATCAGCGGGCTCCGACAGGGACCGTGCGCGTGGCCACGGACGGGCGGGGCGTCGTCGACATCGCGCGAGAGGTCGTCACCGTCACCGGTTGGGCCGGGCCGCACATCGTCCGCGGAGCGTGATGGCGCCGGCGGCCTCTGCCGATCCGGCTCACGTGTGACCGCCGGTGCCAGTGCCGATCACCAGTGACGCGAAGCGCGTGCGAGCTTCGCAGGCGATCGGTTCGATCAGCTGGTCTCCGTCTCGTCGCGTGCCGTCGCGTGACGCACTTCGACGCAGCATTCGCCGGGACGGGGAGCCAGCACGGCCTCGACCGCCGGAGCGCGGAGTCCTTGCAGGTAGCCGGTGAGGAAGGCGTGGTTCATGCCGCACACCAGGTCGGGGGCCTGGGCGGCGAGCGGGTGGAAGGGGCAGTTGCGCAGTCGTAGCCGGTCGGGCGCCTCGCGTGCGGGCTCGAAGCCGTGCCGGTCGAGCATGCGCTCGCACAGGGTCAGGCCGCGTTCGGCACCGAGCCGGCCGGGACGCAACTGGGTGCGTTCCTCCTCGCCCAGCTCTTCGCCCCGTCGCCCGGCTGTGCGCATCGCCGCCTGGACCGCCGTCTCGTGCTCGCCTTCGGTCACGACCGCCTGCACGAGCAGGTCGGCCAGAAGCTCGTGGCGGCGGTCGGGGATGCTGACGCGGATCGGCGTGTCGGTGGGTTCGTACATCTTGGGCTGGCGACCCACTTTGCGGACGCCCTCGGGAGAGGCGTAGCGGGCGCGCAACAGGCCCGCGTCGACGAGCTTGTCGAGGTGGAACGCGGCGAGTTTGCGAGAGATCCCGGCGCTGGCGGCCGCCTCGTCGCGTGTGACGGGGCGACGGGCGCGGCGGATGAAGGCGAACATCTGCCGCCGGGTGCCCTCGCCGAGCGCGCTGACGGAGTCGATCGCGGCGTCACCGGAGGAGACCGGCGGGGTCATGTCTGAGGTCACGCCCTCACCGTACCCCCAAACCGTCGCCGTCCAGGATCCGGTAACGCCAATAGTCGTCGCCAGGAGCCCATCGCATGCTCTTGAGCTGGTGCACTTGACCACGCCAACGAATAAGACCAAGCTTCATTGGTGAAATAAGGAGGTGGCCCCGATGACCCAGCCGCATCAGGCCAAACAGCCGGTCAGTGCCGCGCTCGCCGGCCCCTACGGGCACCCGTTCCACCCGATCCTGGTCACCGTGCCCATCGGAGCCTGGGCCGCCGGCCTGGTCTTCGACATCGCCTCCCACCTCGTGAAGGGACCGGAGTTCCTGTCCCGCGGAGCGATGTGGCTCATCGCCCTGGGCGTGATCGGGGCTCTGGCCGCGGCCACGGTCGGCTTCCTGGACCTGTTCGCCATCCCCACCGGCACGCGCGCTTTCCGGGTGGGCCTGATCCACATGACGCTGAACCTGCTGGTGACCGCCGCCTACCTCGGCAATTTCCTGTGGCGGCACGCCGGTGGAGGGCCCTCCGGCAGCGTGGCGGCGGGGCCGCTGGCGCTCAACGCCGCCGCTTTCGCCGTACTGGGCGTCTCGGGATGGCTGGGCGGCAAGCTGTCCTACCGCTACGGCGTCCGCGTCGCCGACGAGGTGACCCAGTCCGAGGGGTTCACCCCCGCGCACACCGGGTCGCAGGGCGATGCCGGCTGACCGACCGCTCCCACTCCTGTCCGGCATCGGCCGTGGCAGCCTCTTTCCCCCACTGGAGTTCTCATGGACATCGCCGCACTGATCACCTGGGTGATCACCGCTCTCGGCGGTTTCTACCTGCTCGGCACCTGGCTCTCGCGGGGCGGTGCGCGCGGCGGCACCAGCCACCTCCCGGTCCCGGTGATCTTCGGCCACTTCGCGCTCGCCGCGCTCGGCCTGGTCGTATGGATCGTCTACGTCGTCGCGGGCAAGGAGGCCCTGGCCTGGACCGCCTTCATCCTGCTGGTGCCCGTCGCACTGCTCGGCTTCGTCATGCTCGCCCGCTGGATCCCGGTCCAGCGTGCGCAGGACACCGCCCCGGCCGGCGCCGGACAGGACGTTCCCGCCGAGCGGCACTTCCCCCTCGCCGTGGTCCTGGCTCACGGACTGTTCGCCGTGGTGACCGTGGTGCTCGTCCTGCTGTCCGCCCTGGGCATCGGAGGCAGCTGACATGTCCCGGCAGTACGCCGCCCTGCCGCATTCGTCCGAGCCGATCCCGCAGGCTCCTGCCTTGCGTGTGGTCTCCTCCGTCGGGCAGGAGACGGATCTGGCAGCCGCCGAGCAGGCCGCCGCACAGTTCCTGCGGGCCCTCGGCATCAGCACCGACTCCGAGAGCCTGCGCGGTACCCCCGGCCGCATGGCGCGCGCCTACGCCGAACTGTTCTCCCCCCGCCCGTTCGACCTGACGACCTTCCCCAACGACGAGGGGTACGACGAACTGGTCCTGGCCCGCAACATCCCCTTGCGCTCGGTGTGCGAGCACCACCTGCTGCCCTTCGTCGGCACCGCGCACATCGGCTACCTCCCGGGCCGGCGGATCCTGGGACTGTCGAAGCTCGCCCGCATCCTGGAACACTTCGCCTGCCGTCCCCAGGTGCAGGAGCGCCTGACCAAACAGGTCGCGGACTGGCTGCAGAGCCAACTGCAGCCGAAAGGCGTCGGGGTCGTCATCCAGGCCGAACACACCTGCATGACCCTGCGGGGCGTCCAGGCGACCGGCACCACCACCATGACCTCCACCCTCCTGGGCCTGCTGCGCACCGACGCCCGTTCGCGCAGCGAATTCCTGACCCTGACCGGCCTGCCCGGCTGACCTCCGCCGCGAACGGCTCCTCGCCGCCGTCGGTAGACTGCACACCCGTGGCGGACACCCAGTACGAAGACCTGTTGCGGCTGGTGCTCACCTCCGGGACGGCCAAGGCCGACCGGACGGGCACCGGCACCCGAAGTGTCTTCGGGCACCAACTGCGCTACGACCTCTCGCAGGGCTTCCCCCTGGTCACCACCAAGAAGGTGCACCTCAAATCCATCGTCTACGAGCTGCTGTGGTTCCTCCGCGGCGACTCGAACGTCGGCTGGCTGCGCGAGCACGGTGTCACCATCTGGGACGAATGGGCCGACGCGGACGGTGAGCTCGGCCCGGTCTACGGCGCGCAGTGGCGCTCCTGGCCCACCCCGGACGGTCGCCACATCGACCAGATCGGCAACGTCCTCGACACCCTGCGCCGTGACCCCGACTCCCGCCGGATGCTCGTCTCCGCCTGGAACGTCGCGGAGCTGGACAAGATGGCCCTGGCGCCGTGCCACGCCTTCTTCCAGTTCTACGTCGCCGACGGCAAGCTCTCCTGCCAGCTGTACCAGCGCAGCGCGGACCTGTTCCTCGGCGTCCCGTTCAACATCGCCAGCTACGCCCTGCTCACGCACATGGTGGCGCAGCAGACCGGCCTCGAGGCGGGCGACTTCATCTGGACGGGCGGCGACTGCCATGTCTACGACAACCACGTCCAGCAGGTGACCGAGCAGCTCTCGCGCGCTCCGTTCGCGTTTCCCCACCTGCGTCTGCGCCGAGCGGAGTCGCTGTTCGACTACGCCTACTCCGATGTGGAGCTGCTCGACTACCGGCACCACCCGGCCATCAAGGCCCCCGTCGCGGTGTAACGGCCCATCGGCCGACGGGACGGGAATCAAGACCGACCGGCGCGCGGTTGCCCGGGCCGGTCGGGGCCCGGGCAACCGCGTACCGCTGGTGTGGGTCAGGGTGTCAGCTGCCAACGAGCGATGTAACCGACGTCGATGGACGCCCGGTCCTGCACGCGCAGCTTCCACGTGCCGTTGAGCGGCTGTGCGGAGGCGTCGACGGTGAAGGTCTGGTCGACGTTGTCGGCGGAGCCGCCGCTGCGGTTGAGCAGGGAGTACACGGTGCCGTTCGGGCCGACCAGGTCGACGGTCAGGTCACCGCGGTAGGTGTGGACGATGTTGACGTAGACGGAGGTCGTCGCGGAGGCGTTGCCGTCGCGGCCGGTGATGGTGACCGGTGATTCCACGGCGGGTCCGTTGTCGGGGATGTCCACGCGGGCGGCGTTGGCGTAGACGTAGGCGATGCGCCAGGTGAAGGTCTTCGAGGCGGACGCCCCCGTACTGTCCGTCACCTTGATCGTGACGTCACTCGTGCCGAGGGTGGTCGGCGTGCCGGTGATCAGGCCGCTCGGGCTGATGCTCAGGCCGTCGGGCAGCCCGGTGGCCTCGTAGGTCAGGGACGCCGCGGTGTTGGTGGTGTAGGCGTCCACCTGGAGGCTGACCGCCTGGCCGATGCCGCTGGTCTGGTCGCCGACCGGGGCGAGGTTGACGCCGAGGGCGACGCGGTTGCCGACGTTGATCGCCGCCCAGGCGTCGGCGACCGCGAGGTAGGTCGGGCTGTAGGCGCCGTAGAGGTCGGCGGCGGCGGACAGGGTGGCGGTGCGGGCGCCGGCGTAGTCGGTCGTGGACGTCATGTACGTCGTCAGCGCGCGGTACCAGATGGCGGCGGCGCTCTGGATGCCGATGCCGGTGACGGGCCGGCCGTCGTACGTCGGGCTGTCGTAGGAGACGCCGTTGACGGTCTTCGCGCCGCTTCCCTCGGACAGCAGGTAGAAGAAGTGGTTCGCGGGGCCCGAGGAGTAGTGGACGTCGATACTGCCCAGGGTGGAGCTCCAACTGTCGCGGGAGGCACCGTCCTTGGAGGGCTTGTCCATGTAACGCAGCGGTGTGCCGTCGCCGTTGATGTCGATCTTCTCGCCGACGAGGTAGTCACCGGGGTCGGCAGGCAGGTTCTCGTAGAACTCCACGGCGGCGGCGAAGATGTCGGACGTCGCCTCGTTCAGGCCGCCGGACTCGCCCGAGTAGTTCAGACCCGCGGTGGCGGCGGTGACACCGTGGCTCATCTCGTGGGCCGCCACGTCCAGGGCGGTCAGCGGGTGGGTGTTGCCGGAGCCGTCGCCGTAGGTCATGCAGAAGCAGGAGTCCTGCCAGAAGGCGTTGACGTAGTTGCTGCCGTAGTGGGCGCGGCTGTAGGCGGCGACGCCGTCGTTGCGGATGCCGTTACGGCCGTATGTGTCCTTGTAGTAGTCCCAGGTGGCCGCGGCACCGAAGGCCACGTCGACGCCGGCGGTCTGACGGTTCGACGGCAGGCCGTCACCCCAGGCATCGTTGTCATCGGTGAAGAGCGCGCCGGTGCCCGAGGTGCCCTGGTTGAGGTCGTACGTCTTGTGCCCCGCGCGGTCGGGGTCGACGAGCTGGTACGTCGATCCCGACGAAGTGGTGCCCAGCGGAACCGTGCCGACGTACTGGCCGGTGCCCGTGCCGGTCTCCACCTTCTGCGCGGCCAGCAGCTGCTTGCCGGTGCGGGCGTCGGTGACGACCTGCAACTCACTGGGTGTACCGTCCGGTTGGACGCCCTCGACCACGCTTTCCCAGGCCAGGACGGGCTTGCCGGTAGCCGCCCACACCACCGGGCGGGGCTTCTTCCCGGTCTCGGAGCCGGTGACCTTGGCGCGTTTCGAGGCGGCCTCGGCCCGGTCGGCGGCGCCCGCCGCGGTGATCTTCGAACGGAGCGAGGGCACCGAGAGCGCCTCCCGGTGGGCCTTGGTGACGGTGAGGCGGCCGCTCGTGTCGTGGACGACGAGGTCGCCGCCGAGCACGGGCAGGCCGGCATAGGTGCGCTCGTAGCGCGTATGCGTGGTGCCGTCGGCGTCCCTGATGACGTCCTTGACGAGCAGCTTCTCCTTGGCGCCGAGGCCGAGATGCCGCGCCGTGTCCGCGGCCGCGGACTGCGCGTTCTTGACCAGTGCCGCACGGCGGGCGGGTGTCAGGGAGGCCGGGAGGGCACCGGCGCGCGGCTTGGCGGTGATCTTCACGGGACTCGGGGCCGCGGGGGCGGCGCCGGCGTGCCCGGCGACGGCGAGGCTGAGCAGGGACCCTATGGAGGCGAGGGCGAGGGCGGTGGCGCGTCTGCGCCGCAGGAGGGCGCGGGGTCGCAGGGACAACGGAACTCCTTCAGGACGACGGCCCGTTGTGGGGGCCGTGGACGGCACGGAACGGCAGGGTGCGCCGGTCCGGAGGCTGCACGGCATGCGGGTGGAAGAAGGAAGGAGGTGGGGGTGGTGCCGCGGCTGCGCCGCGTGAGGAACCTGTCAAGGAATGGTGAACTTCCGCAGAAGGGTGACACTCACCGGCGCCCACTGTCATGCCTTGGTCAAGTCAACGGCTTGAATTGGTCAGGAAGATCAGGCAAATCGGACCGCTTGCGACAGCTTTTCAGCCGCGGCCGGACACTGCACGCAGCCTGCGGCGGACCGTCGAGCAGTGATCGACCGCTGCCAACTCGCCCTGCAAAAAGCACACTTGCTCTTCCATGACCTGAAGAAGGCGGGAACCGTATACAGCCTCACCCTGCTCCCTGAAGCCTCCGTCGAACGGACATCCCTCGTCTTCGCAGCGTTCGCGGCGCTGTTCCGACTTCATGTGGATCAGGATCTGCCGCAAGGGATGCCCGAGTGCGTCCACGAGGGTGGCCAGCTCCTCGTCGGCCAACCACGACCGGTTGGGATACAGGACCTCGATCCTGAACCGCGCGAACCCCATCGGCCAGTCGTACACCAGGTCGTTGAGCGACGTCTCGACGTCACAACAGGGAACTGTCACCACGAGCGCGGCGAAGCCCTCGTCGTACCGTTGCGAGACGGCCTCGGCCCACCAGCCGGAGTCACACTCCGCAGCGCAGCGCGGGCAGAGGATCCTTTTCAAGTCGGCACCGCACCAGACCACTTCGACGCTGTCCTGCCACTTGGCTTCCAGACCACGGCGGGCTTCGTCGTCGGGAAGCATCCGCGGCAAAGCGGCTGCGGCACGCTCCGCCGCGTCCCTTCCCGGCTGCCAGTACGGATCCGTCGGGATCACCGTCAGGTAGTTGTCACTCATCGGTCCCCGTCCCCGTGCCCCACGCTCGCGCCTCGCCCACCGACCCGGCCAACCCAGCCGGTGACAGCACCACGGCCGTGGCACAGCACCCGCGGCCGGCGTGGTGCAGGTCGACCGGAAGCCTTCACGCTCGGCTTCGCGGGCATGCCCTCCAGCGGTCGGTGGTCAGCGTCGGCCACCGTGGGCCCCTGGCCAGGTGTGGGCCGCCCCATCGCCTCAGCGAGGCGCCAGTGCGCCCGCGATCTGCTCCGCCCAGCCGTCGATCTCGTCCCAGTCACGGTGGTCGCCGTACCGGCAGCCCATCAGCCGGAACATCAACCGGCCGCGACGCGACAGATGCTCGGGCCTGATGACACCGGAGAACAGCCGATGCCCGCGCGCGGAGAACGGGGCCGCGAGATCCGCCTCGATGACCGGCACCTCCTTGAACATCAGGCGCTTCCAAGGGCCGCGCAGCGCACCCGGCATGCCCACACTGAACAGCCACACCGGCCGGGAGCCGGGGGCGGCGATGTCTCGGCGTACGAAGGTCCGTGCCGCGTCCAGCCACTTCTGATCGTGCACGGCACTGCCGACGACGAACGCGTCATACCCGCTGACCTCGTCGACCGCCTCCAGCGCGCGCACATCGACCTCCACCCCCGCCGTCCGCATCCTTGAGGCGATGCGGTGGGCGATCTCGCGCGTGGACCCGTGAGCGGTCGCGTATGCCACCAGAACAGTCATGGCGATCCTCCACGACGGGCGGCACCGCCTCTCGGCCGCGCCGCGGCGAACGTCCGCCAAGTCCACCGAACGCCACCTCGCCTGAGCCGGCCAGGGGCCGTTGGGCCCGTCCCGGCACCATCCGGCCCCGACCGGACCGACCGCGGGAACCGCCCGGACACCGGGCCCCTCGAACGACGGCACAGGTAGGGGGTGGCTGACCCGGCCGCGTCCCGCCCATCGGCAGCCCTGCCGTCGGCCACCCCGCCGCCGCACCCGCCACCTGCATGGCCCAACCGTCACCCCAGTCCCCGGCGCCCCGCCAGTGCCCCTCCATGACGCCCGCCGGACGAGGCACGGCCCGCGCCGACCGGTCGTGAACCGCCGTCGCTTAAGTCATTGGACTGATTCCCCGCGCGCCGATCGGAGGCAAGCTGAGGAAATCGCTCGGCGCCGCACCGACCGCACGGACCCAGGTCGGCCCGCCGCCGACCGTGCCCGGAGACAACGCGTCACACCCTGAGAGGGGAACACCATGCCGTTCATCACCGTCGGCCAGGAGAACACCACCGACATCGAGCTGTACTACGAGGACCACGGCAGCGGACAGCCGGTCGTGCTGATCCACGGCTTCCCGCTCGACGGACACTCCTGGGAGAAGCAGAGCGCGGCCCTGCTCGCCGCCGGCCACCGCGTCATCACCTACGACCGCCGCGGCTTCGGCCGGTCCAGCCAGGTCACCACCGGCTACGACTACGACACCTTCGCCGCCGACCTCCACAAGGTCCTGGAGACCCTGGACCTCAACGACGCCGTCCTCGTCGGCTTCTCCATGGGCACCGGCGAGGTCGGCCGCTACGTCGGCACGTACGGCACCGCCCGCATCGCCAAGGTCGCCTTCCTCGCCTCCCTGGAGCCCTACCTGCTCAAGACCGACGACAACCCGGCGGGCGCCGCGCCGCAGGAGTTCTTCCAGGGCATCTCCGACACCGTCAAGGCGGACCGGTACGCCTACTACACCGCCTTCTACAAGGACTTCTACAACCTCGACGACAACCTCGGCGTCCGCATCAGCGAGGAAGCCGTGCGCAACAGCTGGAACGTCGCCGCGAGCGGAGGATCGTACGCCGCGGCGGCCGCCCCACTGACCTGGTACACCGACTTCCGCCAGGACATCCCCAAGATCGACGTCCCGGCGCTCATCCTCCACGGCACCGCCGACAACATCCTCCCCATCGACTCCACCGCCCGGCCCTTCCACAAGGCGCTCCCGCACGCCGACTACGTCGAGGTCGAGGGCGCTCCCCACGGCCTGCTGTGGACGCACGCCGAAGAGGTCAACAGCGCGCTGCTCGCCTTCCTCGGCAAGTAGCCGCTCTGCTCGGGCCCCACCTCTCCCGCGGCAGAGGTGGGGCCCGAGCCCGGTCCCGACCGCTGGGCCGAGCTGACGGGCAAGGTCATCCACTACGCGGCGGCGACCTCGACGCACGGATGTACTCCTGCCTGGTGCCGCCTGGAGGCCGTCACACTGGCCGAGCGCGACGAGCATGCACGAGTCATTCGACGGATGCGCGGCCGCAGTCGCGGCGGGATGCTGGGGCACGGCGGCCGACGCACCTGCGACATGGTGCGGCCCGATCGTCGTATGCGCAGCGGTACACCTTCGAGGAGGACGCACAGTCATGATCGATCCCGGTGATGTCGTGGAGGACGTCGACCTGCTGGTCGTGGGCGGCGGGAAGGCGGGGAAGACCCTGGCCATGGACATGGCGCGGGCCGGCCGCAGGGTCGTCATGGTCGAGCGCGGCATGATCGGCGGCACATGCATCAACGTGGCGTGCATACCCACCAAGTCCCTGGTCACCAGCGCCCGGCTGGCTCGCCGGGCCGCTGCCGCGCAGTCACTCGGGCTCAGTCTGGGCAAGCTCGAGGTCGACCTGCCGATGCTGCGCTCCCACAAGGAGGGCGTGGTGGCGGACATGGTCGAACTCAACCACCGCCAGTTCCTGGACAGCGGAATGGACCTCGTCCTCGGCACCGCCCGCTTCGTGGCCGAGCGGACGGTCGAGATCGATGTGAACGACGGCGGGCGCCGCATCGTCCGCGGCGCTGACGCCGTGATCAACACCGGTACGGTGCCGCGTCTGCCCTCGTTGCCAGGACTGGCCGACGTCCGGCCGCTGACGAGCGACACACTCCTGAGGCTGGAGCGGATCCCCGAGCGGCTGGCGGTGATCGGCGGCGGCTATGTCGGCCTGGAGTTCGCGCAGATGTTCGCGGCCTTCGGAAGCCGGGTCACCGTACTCGACCACAACCCCCGCCTGCTGCCGCACGAGGACGCCGACATCGCCGGGGTGCTCACCGACTGCCTGCGCCAGGACGGTGTCGACGTGCTCGCGGGCGCCGCCGTCAAGGAGGTCTCCCGGGACGAGGAGCAGTCCGTGCGCCTGGTCCTCGAGGACGGCCGGACCCTCGTCGCGGACGACGTACTCGTGGCCGTCGGCCGTGAACCGGTCACCCGCGACCTCGGTCTGGACGCGGCGGGTGTACGGACCGACGAGCGCGGTTTCGTCCGTGTCGACGACACCCTCGCCACCGACGCCCCGCACACCTGGGCCGTGGGGGATGTGGCGGGCAGTCCGCAGTTCACCCATGTCTCTCTGGACGACTACCGGATCGTGAAGGCCAACATCGAGGGCGGTTCGCGCAGCACCGCCGGACGCCTGGTCCCGTGGAACCTGTTCACCGACCCGGAACTCGCCCGGGTGGGGCTCACCGAGGAACAGGCCCGTGCCACCGGCCGTGACATCCGGGTCGCCAAGCTGCCGGTCGACGCCATCCCCCGCGCCCGCACGCTGCGCGAGACCCGGGGTCTGTGGAAGGCGGTCGTCGACCGGCGGACCGAGGAGATCCTCGGTGTGGCGCTCCTCGGCCCCGAATCCTCGGAGGTGCTCAGCGTGGTGCAGACGGCCATGTGGGCCGGCATGCCCTTCACCCGGCTCCGCGACGGACTGATCGCCCATCCGACCATGGCGGAAGGACTGAACGCGCTGTTCACCAAGTGGGTGGACTGACGCGATGCCCGGGGCACCGGACGTGGTTCGGTGTCCTCGCGTCTCGCGCCCAGGAGCCGATGAAAAAGGTCGACACGTCCTCGTCATTGCCCCTTCGACTCACCCCAGGGGCGCCACTCGTGGCTCCTGCGTCGCGCCGCGCCTGATCAAGGAGGTGAGCCTGAGCACGGCAGGTTCCCTGACCTCCGCGCCCTCCACTGCGACTCTGCGGCGCAGCACAGCAGCCCCGCCACCGGTGATGGGGCTCTGTCAGGCGGTGGTCGCGGATCGCAGCGGTTGCGGAAAGGTGAATCGACACAGACAGCACGACAACGAATCTGAGCACTGATCAGATGCCGCCCTCTTACAAGTGTCTTACGTGTTGCGGACGGAGGGGGCAGACCGCTCGGCGCCCCTCTAGCGTGACCGGATGCGATCCTTCCGCACCTTGCGCATGATGGCGTTGGTGACTGCCGGTCCCTTGGTCCTGGCTGTCGCCGGACTGGTCCATCCCCGCCACCTGACAGCAACGACGGCAGGCCACTGGGCGGGGCTGCACATCGCTTTGCTGCCTGTCTTTCCGCTTCTCGTCCTTGGACTGCTGGTGCCATTGTGGGGCAGGCCACGTCCTGATGCAGAGGGCGCTTTGACGTTGCTCGCCTGGGCCGGATGTCTCTGTTTCGCCGCCTACTACTCCGGTCTGGACGCGGTGGCCGGCATCTCGGCCGGCACCGTGGTGGACCATGGTGTGCACGGGGCGGCCGGACCGCTGTTCGCCACCGGTGACGAGTTGGGCCGAACCGGGGTCTACGGTCTGGCGGTGGCCTCGCTCGCCACAAGTGCGGTGCTGTGGCGGCGGCATGGAGCCCGCGTTCTGCCGGGCGGCGCCGTTCTGCTCGTCGCCTGCTGGTCGTTCGTCGACAGCCACATCTTCTGGCCCAAGGGCGTGTTCACCATGCTCGGCTTCGCAGTGGCCTTCGCTCTTCTCACGGACACGGCGTCCCGGCCGGCCAAAGCCGTGCGGCAGCTGGAAACACGGACGAACCCCTGAGGTCCTCTTAGGGCGCTCGGTTCGCAGATCGTCGGCGGAAACAGCCCTGCACGATTCGACCACCTCGAGCCTCAACGGCGCGTGGAGCAAGTGATGATGACTGCCTTGGGTGTCGTGACGCCGTCGGTGAGAGGGCACCGTCCGCGGCCCGGTGCAGAGCCGTCGTGGACACGGTCGCTTCTCGGAACGAACCATGCGCCCAGCAAGGTCGGCGCGGCGGCCGGCATCGGCCTGAGGCCTCGCGACCACCGCTGGGACACCTCGACGGCCGCCCTCATGACCACCCTCCCCCTGCGCACTGTCCCGGCCCATCCGCGCCACCTACCGGTAGCCGGGCCAGGGTCGGCAACGGCCTGCGGACCGTCGCGAGGCACCCGGCCGCCCTCTCGCCGACGCGGCGTCACCTCCGGGCGTGTCACGACCCGGTGTTCGGCCCGGGCTCGCCCGCCCCCGGCACGATCAGTCCGGTCTCGTAGGCCACGACCACGGCCTGGGCTCGGTCGCGCAGGCGCAGCTTCGCCAGGATGCGGGCCACATGGGTCTTCACGGTGGCCTCGCTCAGGCTGAACCGACCGGCGAGTTCGGCGTTGCTCAATCCGGTGCCGAGGGCCCGCAGGACCTCGAGCTCCCGGGGTGTGAGTACCGACAGGTCGCGGTGCAGGGCGGGGGACGGCGTGTCGCGGGCGACGAAGCGTTCGACCAGACGCCGGGTGATGGCCGGGGCGAGCAGCGCGTCCCCGGTGCGGGCTAGGTGGACGGCGGCGACGAGGTGTTCGGGGGTGACGTCCTTCAGCAGGAAGCCGCTGGCTCCGGCGGTGAGGGCTGCGTACACGTAACGGTCCAGGTCGAACGTGGTGAGCATGATCACGCGGGGTGGGTCCGGAATCGCGCCGGAGAGGATGTGCCGGGTGGCCTCCAGGCCGTCGGTTCCCGGCATCCGGATGTCCATCAGCACGAGGTCGGGACGGGTGCGGGCGACCGCGTCGATCGCCTGGTCGCCGTCGCCGGCCTCGGCGACCACGTCGATCCCGTCGGCCGTGAGGATCATGCCGAAGCCGGTGCGGACGAGAGCCTGGTCGTCGACGATGACCACGCGCGGCGCCCCGCTCACAAGGACTCCTCGACCGGGATGACGGCACTGACCTCGAAGCCGCCGGTGACACGCTCGGCGGCCCGCAGGGTGCCGCCGTGGACGGCCAGACGTTCACGCAGGCCGATCAGTCCGTGCCCGCCGCCGGGGCCGGCGGGCGCCGCCGAGGTGCCGCCGGTGTCGGACACCACGATGTGCACGGCGCCGGGAACGTGGTCGACGGCCACGCGCACCCGCGACCCGGTCGCGTGCTTGACGATGTTCGTGAGCGCCTCCTGCACGACGCGGTAGGCGGCCAGGTCCGCGCCCGGGGGCAGCGGGGTGGGGGCGCCGGTGACGGTCAGCTCGACCGGTACGCCGGTCTCACGCAAACGGTCGGTGAGGGAACGGAGTTGGCCCAGGCCCGGCTGCGGGGCCAGATCGCAGTCGGCGGCCGGGTCGGTGTCGTCACCGGACATCGCGAGCAGGCCCATGACGTGGCGCAGTTCGGTCATCGCGGTACGGCCGCCCGCCTCGACGGCCAGCAGCGCCTCGCGGGCCCGGTCGGGCGCGCTGGCCATCACCTTGCGGGCCGCACCGGCCTGGATCACCATGACACTCACGTTGTGGGTGACGACGTCGTGCAACTCGCGCGCGATACGGGCGCGTTCGCGGTCCACCGCCAGCCGGGTGGCGGCGTCGTGCTCCTCCTGCAGGGCGTACAGCCGTTGCTTCCAGGCGTGCACGGCGTTGGCCGCGAGGCCCACCCCGAGCAGCGCGAGGAAGGGCACCAGACCGGAGGTGAAGGCCGGCAGGTTCTCGTCGTGCCGCACGGCCAGCACGATGGCGCCGGCCGGCAGAGCGAGGAGAGTGCGCAGTCGGTAGGGGCTGTGGACGGCGGCGCTGTAGGCGGCTATCACACACGACAGGAACGTGTACACGGTGGCGTTGCCGCCGCCCGCGCGGTGGTTGAACAGCAGGCCGACGACGACCACGGCCCAGAACGCGGTCAGCGGATACCGTCGGCGCACCACGAGGGGCAGCGCGGTGAGGGCCGCCAGGACCAACAGCCCGGGCCCGACCTCGCCGAGGCCCCGCACCAGGCCCACCGGCGGGTAGGGAGCGGTCGGTGGCTGCGGTACCTGCAGTACGACCGGCGGCACCAGCACCGCCTGCCCCGGCGTCGGACCGTCGCTCTGCCGCTGCACCGCGACCACCGTGCAGGCCGCCAGGACGACGGCGATGATCGCGTCGGCCGTCCACATCCACCGGGACGGACGCGGCAGCGGCCCCGGGCGCAGCATCACCGCGACCGCAGTGCGCCACCGCTCCACGAACTCCGCCCCCACAACCCCTCGCATGCGCCCAGTGTGACAAGCGCCCGGTCGGGCCACATCCGTCGGGAAGACGAGCCGCCGTGCGTCTCGCGCATACATCGCAGGGATGACACGTCCCCGGGGTCATCCCGGTACGGCAGCCGGTCTCGCCCCCGCAGCCGACGCCTCCGGCGGCCTCCTGCCCCTAGCTTCGGGCCGACCGTCAACCAGCAGGCCAGGGAGACACCATGACAGCGCACCCACCCGTCATCGTCATCCGCGAGGTGACCAGGCGATACGGCGAAGGACCGCCCGCGCTCACCGATGTGAGCCTCACCGTGCACGCCGGGGAGGCCGTCGCCGTGCTCGGGCCCTCCGGCAGCGGCAAGTCGACGCTGCTGAACCTGATCGCCGGACTCGACCGGCCGAGCACCGGCAGCGTCACGGTCGACGGGCTGCGGGTCGACGAGCTCGGCGAGACGCGGTCGGCCCAGTACCGGCGGACCAGGATCGGCATGGTCTTCCAGTTCTTCAACCTGCTCGACGACCTGACCGTCCTCGACAACGTGCTGCTGCCCGCCCAGCTGGTCGGCCTGCCCCGCGCGGAGGCCCGTCGGCGCGCGGCGGGGCTGCTGGAGCACCTCGGCATCGACCGTCATGCCGCCACGCACCCGGGCAGGCTCTCCGGCGGCGAGCGCCAACGCGTCGCCGTGGCACGGGCCTTGATGAACCGGCCGGCGCTGCTGCTGGCCGACGAGCCCACCGGCGCCCTGGACAGCGCCTCCGGCGAGGACGTACGGGAGCTGCTGACCGAACTCAACGCCGCAGGACAGACGGTCGTGCTGGTCACTCACGATCTGAACCTGGCCCGTGCCTGCGCGACCCGGACGGTCGAACTGGTCGACGGCCGGATCGTCCGGGACACCCACCACGCCACGGCGGTGACCCGATGAGCGCCCTGAGCCGGGTGGTGCGCGCCGGCGTCACACGGCGCCGCGTGCAGACCCTGGTCATGGCCCTGACCTCGTTCATGGCCGTCACCGCGTCGGTCGTGGCGGCCGGACTGCTGGTCGCCTCCCGGGCGCCCTTCGACCACGCGATGGCCGCACATCGCGGCGCGCAGCTGACCGCGCAGTTCGACGGCACGAAGGCGAACGCCGCCCGACTCGCCGCCACCGCGCGAACCTCTGGCGTGACCGCCGTGGCCGGCCCCTTTCGCGCACTCACGCTGAACGTGCGTACCGCGTCGGCCTCCGGCGCCCTCCCGGCCGGCGTCACCCTGCCCCCGCTCACCGTCGTCGGACGCCCGGACGAAGGCGGCCCCGTCGACCGGCTCGGCCTCGTGACCGGCCGCTGGGCCACCCGGCCGGGCGAGATCGTGCTGGCGTACGGCGGGGTGCCCATGGAGCCGGGCGCCCGGCTGGAGGCCTCCGGTCTGCCGGGCCGCCCGACGCTGACCGTGGTCGGGCTGGCCAGGTCGGTGACCGGCTCGGCCGACGCCTGGACCACTCCGGCGCAGGCCAGGGCGCTGGGCGCGCGGGGCGTCGGCCCCACGTACCAGATGCTGTACCGCTTCCGTGACGCGTCCACGGAGGCGCAGATCTCCGCCCACCGCACCGCCATCGGCGCGGCCGTGCCGAAGGGCGCGCTGACCGGCACACTGTCCTTTCTCACCGTCCGCCAGCAGGCGACCGCGAACGCGATGGCGTTCGTTCCGTTCGTGGCGGCGTTCGGGGTTCTGGGGCTCGCCATGTCGGTCCTGGTCATCGGCATCGTCGTCAGCGGTGCGGTCGGTGCGGCCACCTGGCGGATCGGCGTGCTGAAGTCGCTCGGCTTCACCCCGGGACACATCGTCCGGGCGTACGTGGCACAGGCCTTGGTCCCGGCGGCGGCCGGCTGCGTACTGGGAGTCGCCCTGGGCAATCTGCTGGCGCATCCCGCGCTCGCCGAGACCGACAGCGTCTACGGCGGTGCCTCCTCGTCGATTCCCTGGTGGATCGACGTCGTGGTGCCCGCCACGGCGCTCGTCCTGGTCGCGGGCGCCGCTCTCGGGCCCGCTCTGCGCGCCGGGCGGCTGCGTACCGTGGAGGTGATCATGCCTGGGCGCACACCGGGCGCCGGGCGAGGGCAGCGGGTACGGCGGCTCGCGGGAGGACTGCCGCTGCCGCGCGCCGTCAGCCTCGGCCTGGCGCATCCCTTCGCCCGCCCGGCGCGGTCCCTGACCACGGCGGCGGCGGTCGGCCTCGCTGCCGTCACCGTGACGTTCGGAACCGGACTGGCGCTGACGCTGAGCTCCGTCCAGTCGAGCCGTGAACTGAACGGGGCCGCACCGGTGGTGGTCTCCGCGGCCGGCGGACACGCTCCGCCGGGAGCCCAGGTGGTGCACGTGGGCGCCGACGCGAAACGGGCCGACCCGGCCAAGGTCGCCGCGGTCCTCCGCGCACAGCAGGACACGCGGCGGTTCTACGGCACCGCGGCGGCCCAGGTCCATGCGTCGGGGATCACCGGACGCACGGAGGTGACGGCCTACCAGGGTGACGCCTCCTGGGCCGCGCCCCGGATGGTGTCGGGGACCTGGCTCACCGGTCCGGGGCAGGCCGTGGTCACCACCCGGTTCCTGCACGCCGCCCATCTGCGTGTCGGGGACACCCTGGCCCTGTCCACGGTCGGCCGGAGCACCTTCGTGCGCATCGTCGGCGAGGCGTTCTTCACCGAGAACCAGGGGATGGAGGTCCTCACCCCGGCTGCCACACTCACCGCACTGGGACTGGACGCCCACCCGAGCCAGTACTTCCCGCAGCCGACACCGGGCATCTCGCTGGGCACCTACCTGACGGCGCTGAACTCGGCGCTGGAGCCCACCGGTGCCGTCGCGAGCACCGCCGGCACCGGCAAGTCCGGCGTGATCGTGGCCATGGACGGGCTGATCGCCATCCTCACGGGCATGCTCCTCGCGGTCGCGGGCCTGGGTGTGCTCAACACCGTGGTTCTCGACACGCGTGAGCGCGTCCGCGACCTGGGGGTCCTGAAGGCAGTAGGGATGACACCGCGTCAGGTGCTCGTCATGGTGATCACCTCGGTGGCCGGCGTCGGCCTGCTCGCCGGAGTCGTCGGGGTGCCGCTCGGTGTGGCCCTGCACCACTTCGTCACCCCGCTGATGGGCCACGCCATCGGCATGAACCTGCCCGGATCGGTCATCGCCGTCTACCACTGGCCCGTTCTCTTCCCGCTCGCCCTCGGCGGCATCGTCGTCGCGACGGCGGGCGCCCTGCTTCCGGCGGGCTGGGCGGCCCGGGCGGGAACGGCGACGGCACTGCGGACCGAATGACGCACGGGGGCTTGGCCTGCGGCCGCACCCGACCGCCGGCCCGGTTCAGTCGGCTGGGGCGGCAACATCGACAGCGTGCGCGTGCGGGTGGATCACCTCGATTGCGGCTCTGGAATTCCTTGCCGGGCAGGGCGTGGACGGCGGCGAGGGCCACGACGAGCCGACTGCGCGGTGCCGCACTGACACCCGTTCATTGCGCCATTTGCCGCTATACGAACTTGTTGCTGCTCTATGTTGTCTTTAGCGTTCTTTGGGTAGGAACGGCCGCGGGATCCGACTCCCGTGACCACCGGCCCGGAAGCGAGGTGTGGAGCGCGTGGACGCGAGGTCCGGCTTTGGGCCCCTTCCGGTCAGGAGGCGCCCCAAGGGGAGTGCGCGACGGCTACGGGCGCTTGCCGTGCTGCCCCTGCTGGCGTCGCCGCTCGCCGCGTGCGGCAGCGGGGAAGGGTCCGGCCCACCCACCTTGAACTGGTACAACTTCCCCGACGACTCCGGCGCGCTCCAGAAGGCGGCCGACCGATGCAGCCAGGCGTCCCACGGCCGCTACAGGATCAGCTACAACAAGCTCCCGCGTGCTGCCGACGGCCAGCGCCAGCAGCTTGTTCGCAGGCTTGCGGCCCACGACAACTCGCTCGACATCGTGGGTCTGGACGTCACCTGGGGGGCGGAGTTCGCCGAGGCGGGCTGGATCCGCGAGTGGACCGGCGCGGCGAAGCGGCAGGCCACCGCGGGCACCCTGCGCGTACCGCTGCAGACCGCGACCTGGAAGCACAAGCTGTACGCCGTCCCGTACAACACCAACACCCAACTCCTGTGGTATCGCAAGGACCTGGTCCCCACTCCGCCCAAGACCTGGGCCGAGATGCTGGACATGGCCCGTAAGCTCTCCCGCCAGGGCAAGCCGCACTACGTGGAGATCCAGGGTGCTCAGTACGAGGGCCTGACCGTCTGGTTCAACACACTGATCAACAGCGCGGGCGGCTCCATCCTCAACCCGACGGCGACGAAGCCCTCCCTCGGTGCGCCCGCTGTGCGGGCCGCCGGGATCATGCGCGACCTGGCGCGCTCTGTGGCCGCGGACCCCTCCCTGTCCAACCAGATGGAGGACGAGAACCGTCTGGCCATGGAGGCCGGGGGTGCCGCGTTCGAACTCAACTATCCGTTCGTCTATCCGTCGATGAAGGCCAACAACCCGGCGCTGTTCAAGAACTTCCGCTGGGCGCCGTATCCCAGGGTCGACGCACAGCGTCCGGCACGGCCGACCATCGGCGGCATCGACTTGGCCGTGAGCGCCTACTCGCGCCACCCCCAACAGGCCTTCGAGGCTGCCCTGTGCCTGCGCAACCGGGAGAACCAGCTGACCGCCGCGCTCGTGGGCGGCCTGCCGCCCACCCTGCGTGAACTGTACGACGAGCGGCCGTTCATCAAGGCGTATCCGTTCGCCAAGGACGTGCTGACCTCCCTGGAGTCGGCGAGCGTGCGCCCGCTCACCCCCGCCTACCAGAACGTGTCGATCGCCGTGTCCCACACCCTGTCCCCGCCCTCCGGAATCAAGCCCGCAAGCTCGGTCAACACCATCAGCGGCCAGATCGACGATGCTCTGCAATCCAAGGGAGTGATCCCGTGAACCACCACCTCCTCGGCCGGTGCCCCCGGGTACTGGTCTCATCCTGCGGCGGTCCCCGATGAGTACGCAGGCAGAACCGGCCGGAGCCCCGCCACCTCCTGAGGCGAAACAGGCGAAGCAGGACCAGGCGGCGCTCTCGGCCGGCGCCAGGCAGGAGCGGCGGCTGGGCTGGCTGCTCTGCTCTCCGGCTGTAGCCGTCATGGTCGCCGTGACCGCGTACCCGATCGGATACGCCGTCTACCTGTCCCTGCAGCGCTACGACCTGCGCTTCCCAGGACAGGCGAAGTTCGTGGGCCTGAGCAACTACGGTGCTGTCCTGTCCTCCCCGTTCTGGTGGCAGGCCTTCTGGGTGACCCTGTTCATCACCGGCGTGTCCGTGGCCATCGAACTGGTCCTCGGCATGGGGCTCGCTCTGGTGATGCACCGCACCATCTTCGGCCGCGGCTCCGTACGCACCGCGGCCCTCATCCCCTACGGCATCGTCACCGTCGTAGCCGCCTTCTCCTGGCAGTACGCCTGGACACCGCAGCTCGGCTACCTCGCGGAGCTGCTGCCCAGCGGCTCGGCTCCGCTGACCCACCAGTGGTCCGCCCTGTGGCTGATCGTGCTCGCCGAGGTGTGGAAGACGACCCCGTTCATGGCCCTGCTCCTGCTCGCGGGCCTCGCGCTGGTCCCCGAGGAAACCCTCAAGGCGGCCATGGTGGACGGCGCCACCGCCCGGCAGCGGTTCTTCAAGGTCGTGCTGCCGCTGATGAAACCGGCCATCCTGGTGGCGCTGCTCTTCCGCACGCTGGACGCGTTCCGGATCTTCGACAACATCTACATCCTGACCTCGGGCGCCCACGAGACAGGCTCCGTGTCCATCCTCGGTTACGACAACCTTTTCACCGCGCTCAACCTGGGCATCGGTTCGACGATCTCGGTCCTGATCTTCATCTCCGTCGGGATCATCGCCTTCGCCTTCGTCAAGCTCTTCGGCGCGGCCGCACCAGGGGCGGAGGTGAAGCGCTGATGGCCACCGTGGGAAAGACGCACGCCGCCCGCTGGGGTGTCATCAACGTGGTGGTGGTGTTGTACGCCCTGTTCCCGGTGTGGTGGATCGCCGCGCTGTCGTTCAAGGCCCCCAGCACCCTCACCGACGGCAACTACATTCCCACTCAATGGACCTGGGAGAACTACCGGGGCATCTTCAAGACCTCCGAATTCACCCGAGCCCTGATCAACTCGATCGGAATCGCTCTGATCTCCACGGTGATCGCTGTGGTGTTGGGCACCATGGCGGCTTACGCCGTGGCCAGACTGCGGTTCCCCGGCAAGCGGGTCCTCATCGGCATGTCGCTGCTGATCGCCATGTTCCCCCCGATCTCCCTGGTGTCCCCGCTGTTCAACATCGAACGCATCCTGGGAATCTTCGACACATGGGTGGGACTGATCATCCCGTACATGACCTTCTCCCTACCGCTGGCGATCTACACCCTGTCGGCGTTCTTCCGGGAGATTCCGTGGGACCTGGAAAAGGCCGCCAAGGTGGACGGGGCCACACCCGCGCAGGCCTTCCGGCTGGTCATCGCGCCGCTGGCAGCCCCGGGCGTGTTCACCACGGCCATCCTCGTCTTCATCTTCTGCTGGAACGACTTCCTGTTCGCCATCTCGCTGACCTCCACCCGTGCCGCGCGCACGGTGCCCGCCGCGATCGCGTTCTTCACCGGAAGTTCGCAGTTCCAGCAGCCCACCGGGTCGATCGCCGCCGCAGCCGTGGTGATCACCATTCCGATCATCATCTTCGTTCTGCTCTTCCAGCGGCGGATCGTCGCCGGACTCACCTCCGGGGCGGTCAAGGGGTAACCGGGCCGGCCGCGGCAGGCAGGCCGCCGGTACGAGACCCCGAACGCGTCTCGCGGACTCGGAAGGCACGAAGGCAAGGAGGCACCAGCATGGCCGAGATCACCCTCGAGGGAGTCACCAAGCGTTTTCCGGACGGATCCCTTGCCGTGAAGGACGTGGACCTCGACATCGCCGATGGCGAGTTCGTGATCCTGGTCGGTCCTTCCGGTTGCGGCAAGTCCACCACCCTGAACATGATCGCCGGGCTCGAGGACATCACCGAGGGCACCCTGCGCATCGATGACCAGGTCGTCAACCAACTCGCTCCCAAGGAGCGCGACGTGGCCATGGTGTTCCAGAGCTACGCCCTGTACCCGCACATGAGCGTGCGCGAGAACATGGGCTTCCCGCTCCGGCTGGCGAAGGTGGACAAGACCACCATCAACTCCAAGGTCGAGGAGGCCGCCCGAATCCTCGACCTCACCGAGCACCTGGACCGCAAACCCGCGAACCTCTCCGGTGGCCAGCGCCAGCGGGTAGCCATGGGCCGGGCGATCGTCCGCGATCCCAAGGCCTTCCTGATGGACGAGCCACTGTCCAACCTGGACGCGAAACTCCGGGTGCAGATGCGCACCCAGATCTCCCGCCTTCAACGGCGGCTCGGCACCACCACCGTGTACGTCACCCACGACCAGACCGAGGCGATGACCCTCGGCGACCGCGTTGTCGTGATGCGGCAGGGCCTGGTCCAGCAGATCGGCACGCCCGCACAGCTCTACGACCTGCCGCGCAACCTCTTCGTCGCGGGCTTCATCGGCTCGCCGGCCATGAACTTCATCAACGCCACCCTGGAGGGCGGCATGCTGCGCTCGCCCCTGGGCGATCTGCCCCTCGAGGACCGTACGAGGCAGGCACTGGAACGGCAGAACGCGCCGCGCGATGTCATCGTCGGCCTGCGGCCCGAGGCCTTCGAGGACGCGGCCCTGTCAACTCAACAAGCCCGGCGCGGCCCGGCCTTCACCGCCACCGTGGACGTACTGGAGTCGCTGGGCTCTGATGCGTACGTCTACTTCACCGCGGAGGGCGGCTCCGCGACGACCCCCGAACTGGAGGAACTGGCTGCCGACTCGGGTATGCGTGACACCGGAGCGGAGGTGCAGCAGATCGTGGCCCGCCTGGACGCCGCCACGCGCGCCCGTGAGGGCGCACCGGTGGAACTGCTGGTCGACATGGCCAAAGCGCACGTATTCGACCCGGCGACCGGAGCGAACCTGACCCACCCGGACAGCGAAGCCTGACACCGCACGGCCTTCGCCTTCTACGACGGTGTGTGGCGGGACCTTGTCGGCCGCCACGCGGACGACAGCCTGCGCTTCGCCCAAGTGGCCCGGGCCCACGACGCCTTCATGCTGGGCGACTGGGATGGTGGCCTGCGGACGGGGCGACGAAGAGGTACTGCGCAGGCACTAGTGGTGATCACCGCCTGGGCCCAACCCCGCCGTATGAACGCGCTGTTGAGCACGGTGAACGAGACTCGCGCACGCGCGGCGGTCGGACGCGGGGACTTCGAGGAGGCCTTCGCGCTGAGCGAGCAGCAGGTGTATTCACGGCGGCGGCGCAGCCATTCGCCGTACAGCAGGCGGGTGCGGGCGTAGTCGTACGTCCACAGACCGGCGTCCGGCAGGGCGGGTGCGGCTTCGTAGAGCTCCTCCGCCTGCTCGGCGGGTGCGGTGATCGCCCTGCCGGCGGCGAGGATGAGAGCGTGGTGCGGCAAGACGGCGTCGATGCGCGCCTGCCGGCCGGCCCGCCGCGGGGGAAGTGCGGAAAGTGCGGGGTCAGCTCTCCCGGTGGCGTCAACGCGGCTTGTTGGACAGCCCGCACCTCTACCGGGTGTTCCCAAGCTGGGCATCACGTCGCGTGCCGCGCTGCGAGACGCGTTGAAGGCCTTCGACGAGTGACCGTGGCGACCTGAGTGGGGGGTCGTTCGCTCATTGACATGTCCTCTACCAAGCGGCACGCTGAGAGCGCTCCCGCACAGGTCCGTACCAGGCTTCCGCACCCCACCGGAGGTGGCCAGTGCCCCACTCACTCGGATCCCGTCGCGCTGCGGCGACCGCATCGGCGGCCGCCGTCCTCGGCGCGCTGCTGACGCTCGGCACGCCGTCGCCCGCGGACGCGGCCGCGACGGCCGGCATCTGCAACAAGTACTGCGACGCCCGCGACCCCGCCTCGGCCACCTCCGACCGCACTCCCGTCAGCAGCACCCTGTACGGCCGCACCGTGCGACTGCACCTCTCGGACAACGATGTCATGGGGTGGGCCTCCATCGACGACGGCAACCCCGGTGACGAGGTCTGGCTGGACCGGAGCTTCGACGGCGGCCGCACCTGGTCCGGCGGCAGCAAACTCGGCGACACCACGACACCTGCGGGCTCCCGCGGCTGGCGCACATTCATGTACAACGTCGACGACTGGAACACCAGCGGCGTCGGAGCGCTGCGCGCCTGCGGCAAGGCCGGGGACCGCCCGGAGATCACCTGCACGGCTTGGGCCCGGGTCGACTGGAACGCCTGGAGCCGGGGCACCGCCGCAGCGACCGCACTGATGATGTCGTACGACCGCACCACGGGTCTGTTCGGCGGCAACGGCTGGTGGACGGCCGCCAACGCCCTGACCGCCGTCCTCGACAACGCCCGCGTCAGCGGCATGCCCAGCTACCGGTACGCCATCGCCTCCACCTACGACAAGAACATCGGCGCCCAGGGCGGCAACTTCACCAACGACTATCTGGACGACACCGGTTGGTGGGGCCTGGCCTGGGTCGCCGCCTACGACGCCACCGGGGACAGCCGCTATCTGAACACCGCGCGCGCCGACGCCGACCACATGAACGCCTACTGGACCGCGACCTGCGGCGGCGGAGTGCTCTGGAACGAGACGAAGACCTACAAGAACGCCATCACCAACGAACTGTTCCTCCAGCTCAACGCCGCGCTGCACAACCGGATCAGCGGTGACTCCGTCTATCTGGCCCGGGCGAGGAACGAGTGGGCCTGGTTCCGGCAGAGCGGCATGATCAACGCCGATCACCTGATCAACGACGGTCTCACCGACGCCTGCGCCAACAACGGCCAGACCACCTGGACCTACAACCAGGGCGTCGTCCTCGGCGGGCTCACCGAGCTGTACCGGGCAACGGGAGACAGCTCTCTGCTCAGCACCGCCCGGCAGCTGGCCGACGCCTCCACGGTCCGCCTCCAGACCGACGGGGTCCTGCGCGAACCGGGCGAGTCCGACGCCTGCACAGGCGACGGGCCGTCCTTCAAGGGCGCCTACGTCCGGGGCCTGGGCAGGCTCGACGCCCAGTTGTCCGACCATCCCTACGCGGCCACCCTGGACCGCTGGGCGAACGCGGCCTACGCCCACGACCGCAACGCCCTCGACCAGTACGGCCCGCACTGGAACGGCGGAACGGGCAGCAGCGACTACGGCTGTCAGCAAAGCGCGCTGGACCTGCTCAACGCGGCAGGCCAGTGACCGGCGGCGTGACCGCCGTACGCCGTCGAGACCGTTTCATATCCCCAGACAGGCCGCCTCGGCCGGGTCACGCGCCCGCCCCGGCCGGGCGGGTCGTTTGTGCCCTGCGCTGAGGGGGACCCTGCGACCCATGAGGGACACACGACATCGCCGGACGGGGCAGAACAGGCTTCTGCGGCTGCTGGACGGCCTGGAGCGGCAGACTCGTACCGATACGGTGATTGACCTGGTCAGCCGTGGCGTGCGGGCCCTGCCGCTGAGTGGTGGTGGCCGAGACCTGCTGCACGGCAGGTGGCTGGGCCATCCGGTGCACCCGCTGATGGTGCAGGTCCCCATCGGCAGCTGGCTGTCCGCCGCCGTGCTGGATCTGCGGCCCGGGCGTTCACGCGAGGCGGGATTGCTGATCGGCGTCGGCCTGGCCGCCGCCGCCCCGGCCACGTTGGCGGGGGCTGTCGACTGGGCCGAGCTGCATCGCCCCCAGCAGCGCGTCGGCCTGGTGCACGCGCTGGCGAACACGGCGGCCGTCGGGCTGTACGCCGCCTCGCTCGCCTGCCGTGCCACGAACCGCACCGCAGCCGGCCGGGGGTTCGCCTTCCTGGGGCTGACGGCGGCCGGCGCCGGGGGGATGCTGGGCGGTCATCTCGCCTACCGGCAGGCGTCGGGCGCCAACCACGCCGAAGAGGTCCCGCACGTCGTCTCGCCGGGCTGGCACCGGATCGGTGCCGTGGCCGAGTTCCCGGCCGGCCAGGCGGTGCGGCGCACCGTGGACGACGTGCCCGTGCTGGTGGTCCGGGAGAGCGGCGGGGCCGTGCACGCGCTGGCCGACCGATGCAGCCATCTGGCGGGACCGCTGTCCGAGGGCACCCTCGCCGACGGATGCGTGCGCTGCCCGTGGCACGGGAGTGTCTTCCGGCTCTCGGACGGCTGGAACGTACGCGGCCCGGCCACCGCTCCGCAGCCGGCCTTCGACACCCGGATCGTCGACGGCCACGTCGAGGTGTGCCTGCACGAGCCGGAACACGTGGATGACGGCCGGCCGACGCGGCGAGCGGTGCACGGCGGGCGCGACCGAAGCGGCGGCTGACGGCGCCCGGACCTGACAGGCGGATGCCGGGGCGGCCCTCGCGCTCCGCACGCCCGACGCGTCGACGACATCGAGGACGGAACCCGGTGACCGGTTCGCCGTCCCGCCGGCCCCGCTGGGTCCGGCACGCTCCCGCCACCGCAGGCGCACCGTCCCCGGGGCGTGGCTCCCCGAAGGAATGGTCGAACCGGCCATGTGGCGCAAGGGCCGGTCCACGGCCGGGCTACCGCGGCCGACTGTGACTACGTTGCCCATGACTGGTCACCCAGCCGCCGCGGTGACCGCCTGCGGGCCATTGCCGGCCCTGGCCTCGAACGAGGGACTGTGATGGCGACCCATACGACCGAACCGATCTCTCCCCCTCCGGCGGCCGTGCAGCGCCGGAGCCGGGGCACAGTGATCGTCTCCTGGCTGACCACGACCGACCACAAGAGGATCGGGCACCTGTACCTGATCACGTCGTTCTGCTTCTTCCTGGTCGGCGGTGTGCTGGCGATGGCCATCAGGGCGGAACTGGCCCGGCCGGGTCTGCAGTTCCTGTCCACCGAGCAGTACAACCAGGCGTTCACCATGCACGGCACGATCATGCTGCTGCTGTTCGCCACCCCGACCTTCGCCGGCTTCGCCAACGCGATCATGCCGCTGCAGATCGGCTCGCCGGACGTGGCGTTCCCCCGGCTGAACATGTTCTCGTACTGGCTGTTCCTGCTGGGCGGACTGATCGTCCTGAGCAGCTTCCTCACCCCGCAGGGCGCCGCCGACTACGGCTGGACCGCCTACACCCCGCTCAGCGGCCCCATTCGCAGCGCCTACATCGGCGCAGACCTGTGGATCATGGGACTGGCGCTGGCGGGCTTCGGCACGATCCTCGGCGCGGTCAACTTCATCACCACGATCATCTGCCTGCGCGCGCCGGGCATGACCATGTTCCGGATGCCGATCTTCACCTGGAACGTGCTGCTGACCTCCGTCCTGGTGCTGTTCGCCTTCCCCGTCCTGGCAGCGGCGCTGTTCGCGCTGGAGGCGGACCGCAAGTTCGGCTCGCACGTCTTCGACGCCCAGTACGGCGGGGCGCTGCTGTGGCAGCACCTGTTCTGGTTCTTCGGCCACCCCGAGGTGTACATCCTCGCCCTGCCGTTCTTCGGCGTGATCACCGAGATCATCCCGGTCTTCGCCCGCAAGCCGATCTTCGGTTACGTGGGCCTGGTCGGCGCGACGATCGCCATCTCGGGTCTGTCCGTCACCGTATGGGCGCACCACATGTTCGCCACCGGCGCCGTCCTGCTGCCGTTCTTCTCCTTCATGACCTACCTGATCGCGGTGCCCACGGGGGTGAAGTTCTTCAACTGGATCGGCACCATGTTCAAGGGTTCGCTGTCCTTCGAACCACCCATGCTGTGGGCGGCCGGCTTCCTGGTCACATTCCTCTTCGGCGGCCTGACCGGCGTCATCCTCGGCTCCCCGCCGCTGGACTGGCACGTCACCGACACCTACTTCGTGGTGGCGCACTTCCACTACGTGCTCTTCGGCACCATCGTCTTCGCGATGTTCGGCGGATTCAGCTTCTGGTGGCCGAAGATGACCGGGAAGATGCTCGACCACCGCCTGGAGAAGATCCACTTCTGGACGCTGTTCGTCGGCTTCCACACCACCTTCCTCGTGCAGCACTGGCTGGGAGCGGAGGGCATGCCCCGCCGCTACGCCGACTACCTGGCCGCCGACGGCTTCACCACCCTCAACACCATCTCCTCCATCGGTGCCTTCCTGCTGGGCCTGTCCACCCTGCCCTTCCTCTACAACGTCTGGAAGACCGCCAAGTACGGCAGGCGGATCGAGGTCGACGACCCCTGGGGCTACGGCCGCTCGCTGGAGTGGGCGACCTCCTGCCCGGCGCCGCGCCACAACTTCGCCGCCCTGCCGCGCATCCGTTCCGAGTCCCCCGCCTTCGATCTGCACCATCCCGAGGTCGCGAAGCTCGACCAGCGCGAGCACGCCGGCAGGCGCGACGCCATCGACGCAGCGGGGCACGAGACCGACCGTTCGTGAGGCGCGGTGAGGCCGTGCGGGCCTCACGCCAGGCGGCACACCCCGTGCACCGCCGGCGCGAACCATCCTCAGAATGCGGGGAGTCGGCCGCTGCGATCACTCACCGTCGTCCTACTTGCTGGCGGCAAAACGCATCAGCGCATGCTCGTCGCCCTGCTTGATCTTCCCCGTCGTGTTGATCACTTCGAGCTTCCAACCGCCCCCGACGCGCACCGCCTTCGCCACGGCGCAGCCGTTGTCCTGGGTGAGCAGGCTCGGCCAGATGTCGGCGACCTGCTGAGCGCTGCCCCCTGTCGCGTCGTAGACCTTGAAACTCACGTTGCGCGCCTTCTGGAAGGAACTGCCCTTCTTGTAGGCGGCGGCCACGAACACGATCGACGTGATGTGGGGCGGGATCCGGGCGAACTCGACGGTCACCTTCTCGTCGTCGCCGTCGCCGTGCCCGGTCTGGTTGTCGCCGCTGTGCACCAACGAGCCGTTGCCCATCGGGTCGAGCGAGTCCAGCCCCGCGAGGCGCACCGGATCTGCGCCCTGCAGGGCGATGGCGATCAGGTCCAGATCGGTGCCGCTCTTGCGGCGCAGCTTGCCCAGCACTCCGCCGCTGCTGCCGGCCGTGGGATCCCAGGAGACGCCGATGGACAGGTGGGTCACTCCGTCCAGGTCGGCCGGACCGTCTTCCTTGGTGAGCGTGATCATGTGTGCGCATCCTCCGTCGATGGAACTACAACACGCAGAGTGTGCCTGGTGCCTGTTTGGTTCCCTGTGACGGGTAGGCCCCCAGTTCGAGCCTCGTCGAAAGCTTTGTGACGCCTTGTCCTCTCGGCGGAGACTGGCTGCCGCGCCGCACCCGACCGAGGTGAGCGCGAGCATCGCACGTGACCGTCACAAGGGGGAAACATGAGATTCCATCGGTCCGCCCTGATCTCCACGGCCATGGCCGCCGTCGCCCTGGGAGCCGCGACGGCCCTGGCGGCGCCGGCCTCCGCCGCGCCCAACACCACGCCGCAGAAGGTCTGCGGCAGCGCCTACAAGACCGTGAACTCCGCCGCCGTCGGCTCGCTGGGCACCGTCTACCTGACGTACAACGCCACGAACGGCAAGAACTGCGTCGCGACCATCCGCAGCAACCCGGGCACCGCCGTGGACATGTCCACCTGGATCTACGTGCCCGACACCGACCAGGGCGCCAATGACTTCGGGCAGTACACGTCGTACGCGGGACCGGCATACGTGTACGGCAAGGGCCACTGCATCGACTGGGGTGGCAGCATCTCCAACGTGACCGTCCAGGTGACGGGCTCCAACTGCGCCGCCCTGAAGGAGCACCGGGTCACCTCGACCCGCTGAGCCGCCCACCCATGTCCGGCGAGGGGCCGGGTGCGGGCACGTCGGCCCCGATACCGACGCGCCGAGACCGCACCCGGCCCCGACCGTGCCGACGTCCTGAGGCAGCCGCCGCTGCGCCCGTCAGCGGAGCACCAGCAGGCGGCGGGGAGCGAAACGGGAGGTCCCCCAGGTCCCGGCCGGCGAGGGGCGCCAGCCCCAGGCCAGCAGCGCCCGGTACGACTCCGTGTCGCCGCCGTCCACCAGGGTGACGGCGGGGGCGCCGGTGTGACCGCCGAGCAGCCGTTTCTGCAGGCGCCGGGCGAGGTTCCAGTCGCGGGTCTGGTCCTGGGTGCGCACGCGGCGCTCGACGAGGATGCCCGCGACCGCGAAGAGCCCGTCGACGGCGGCGAGGTCGAGCAGGTCCTTCGGAAGATATCCGTCGAGGTCCCGCCACCAGGACCCGGCGCGGTGCACGGGGAAACCGTAGGCACACGCCGTGAGCGCCTTCGCACCCGACGAACCGATGGCCTCCGCGACGAGCAGTTCGAACCCCGGCCGCCGCGCATGCTCCGCGAGCCGCCGCTGAAAGGCCGTGCCACGGTCCTGGCCCGAAGGCCCCCCGTACGCCGGCTCCCGCGGAGCGCACGTCGCGGTGCGTGCGTACAACGCGTCGAGTTCCTCCATCCGGTCGTCGACCTGGCGCCTGGTCAGCGCCCTGACGAATTCGCCCTCCTCGGGCGGCGCTCCCCGCCGCCGCGCATGCGGCATCGGCTCCTCGGGTGAGTTCCGGTGTGACCCCACCGGCCTGGGACGGCTGGTCGCCGGGTGGGCCGGCTTGTGCGCGGTCATGGGACGAACCTTGCTCCGCGACCGGACGGAGTCCGGCCCGGCGTCGTCGTTCACCGAGAACGGTGCAGCGTCTTGGCCCGCACACGAGGAACCCTCGGTCCGCTCGAGCCTACGCCCCCGCCTCCGGCACGTGTCCGGGAGCACGAGAACGCGCCGGTGGAAGACGGCCGGTAGGCGGCGCCGCTCGCGGGCGGATGAAATCGACCGGTACGGGGATGCTCTGGGCACCAACGCCGACGAGGGCGACCGCGGTGGCCTGGCGAGGTCTTTTCGGGGCATCCGCGTCACAGCAGCGGCCGGAGCGGGTCGAAGCAGGGAATGACGCCCTTACGACCGAGCGCGGCAGGAAAGGACACCACCACCGTGACCATGGATGTCTGCGGGCCTCCGGCCCCGGAGGCGGGCACGGCCCGGAAACCGCCCGCACCCGCCTGCGGCGGCACCGCTCCGCTCCCCGTCCTGAACGCGGTGACCTGGGGGGCCGGGCGCTCGGGGGTGCCGTCCTTCCCGCACCTCCACCTGCGCCTCGGCGCCGTATCGCATCGTGAGCCTCATGTCCGTTGACCCGTACCCCAGTGACACCCGCCCGGCCGTGCGCACCGCCCGCGCGACCCGGCCGCCGGCCACTTGGTGGACGGCGCTGCGGCGTACGCCGGTGTCCTTGTGGAACGACGACATCTCGGACTTCGCGGCGGCCCTGACCTACTACGCGATCCTCGCCGTGCTGCCCGCTCTGCTGGTGGCGGTCCTCGCGTTCGGGCTGATCAGTCCCGGCACGGCCCGCGAGTTCGTCACGCAGGTCACCGCCTACGCGCCCGCCGAGTCGGCGGTGGCCCTGCACGCCGCCCTGTCCCGGATGCTGGGCGTGGACGGGGGCGCGTGGCCACTGCTGGTGGTCGGCACCGTGAGCGCACTGTGGTCGGCCTCCAGTTATCTCGCCGTCTTCCGCCGGGCGCTGCACCGAATGCACCGGGTCGAGGACAGCCGTTCGCCGCTGCGCCGGGCCCACCGCATCGTGCTCACCGCGTTCGGACTGCTCGTCCTGCTGCTGACCGGTTCCCTGGCCCTGCTGCTCACGGGCCCCGTCGCCGAGAACGTGGGCCGGGTGTTCGGCCTGGGCGCCACGGCTGCCTGGGGCTGGAGCGTGCTGCGCTGGCCGCTGCTGCTGTGCCTGGTGGCGCTGCTGGTCATCGTGGTCTTCCACACCGGTCCGGTCACCGCACGCCGACGCGCGCACAGTCTGCCCGGCGGGGTCCTGGCCACCCTGCTGTGGCTGACCGTCTCCACCGGGTTCGCGCTGTACGCCTCCACGCTGAGCACGTACAGCAGGCTCTACGGCTCCCTGGCCGGCGCCGTCGTCTTCCTGATCTGGCTGTGGCTTTCCAACCTCGCACTGCTCAGCGGCGCGCAGTTCACGGCCGAACTGAGCAAGGACGCCGTCGGCCGCGGCGTCGAGACCGGCGCGCACGGCCGCCCGTCCGCCTGAGCGGTTCCACGGCATGGTGGCGGACGCACGGCCGCACGTCCGCCTGAGCGGTTCCACGGCATCGTGGCGGCCGCAGGCGGCCAGACCCTCTACGTCACCGACGGCACCGGACTGGTCGGCACCCGCGACGGCGATGTCGTGCATGTCAGCTCCGGCCACATCGTCAAGTGCCCCGCGGGCGAGGAGCACTCGCACGGCGCCACCGACACCACCCTCATGGCGCACATCGCCATGGTCGTCGGCAACGCCGACGGCGACGGCACCACATGGCTGGAACCCGTCACCGACGAGCAGTACGCCGACGCCGTGCGGACGGCCCGCTGACCCGTGCAGCCACGGCGGGACACCTCGATGCGGACCCTCCCGCGGGCCGGCGTCCCGCGTGCGAGCCGGCGCCTGAGACCGCACGCTGGTGCCATGACCAGCACGCAGCCCATCGTGATCTACCCGCCCGCCGAAGACGGCGGGCGGCGGGTGCGGGTGGCGGAGCGGTTCGTCGGGATGGCGTACGGGCTGCTGGACATCATCGAGTTCCTGCGCCTCGCGGGCTTGGAGAGCACCGACGAGGCCTGGGTGCGGCAGTCGGGGTCGATCGAGTGGCGGGGCGGCGGACCGGACATGTGGGAGCACTGAGCCCCGGCCGCCCGCGGCCGGGGCCTTCGCGGCCCGCGTCTCGGGGCATTGTCAGTGGTGGCAGGCAGGATGACGGACATGACGACACCTGCAGCAGTGATCACGGATGCCGCCGCCTACGCCCAGGCGGTCGAAGAGGCGGTGACGGCGGCCGCCGCCTACTACGCGGGCGGGACATCGGCACTCGACGACGACGCCTACGACCGTCTGGTACGCGGCATCGCCTCGTGGGAGGCGGACCATCCCGAGCAGGTGCTGCCCGACACGCCGACGGGAAAGGTCGCCGGCGGCGCGGTGGAGGGCGACGTCCCGCACACCGTGGCGATGCTGAGCCTGGACAACGTGTTCTCGCCGGACGAGTTCACCGCCTGGACGGCCTCGCTCGCCCGCCGCATCGGCCATGAGCCCGAGCGGTTCAGTGTCGAGCCGAAGCTGGACGGTCTCGCGGTCGCCGCCCGCTACACCAACGGCCGTCTGAGACAGCTGATCACCCGCGGGGACGGGACGGCCGGTGAGGACGTCTCGCACGCGATCGGCACCATCGAGGGCCTGCCGGACGAACTCGCCGAACCGGTCACCGTCGAGGTGCGCGGCGAAGTCCTCATGACGACGGCCCAGTTCGAGCACGCCAACGAGGTCCGCACGGCGCACGGCGGGCAGCCGTTCGCCAACCCGCGCGGCGCGTCCGCCGGCACCCTGCGCGCCAAGGAGCGCGCCTACACCGTACCGATGACGTTCTTCGGCTACGGCCTGCTGCCCCTGCCCGACACCGATGCGGCGCTCGCCGCACGGCTGGGCGAACTCGCGCACAGCGAGCTCATGACGCAGGCCGCCGCGTACGGCGTCAACACCACCGTCACGACCGCGGTACCCGGCATCACCGCCGACACCACCGAGCGGGTGCTGGCCCGGGTGCAGGAGATCGCCGCGCTGCGGGCCGACCTGCCGTTCGGGATCGACGGGATCGTCGTCAAGGCCGATCTGGCCGCCGACCAGCAGGCGGCGGGGTCGGGTTCGCGCGCCCCGCGCTGGGCCATCGCCTACAAGCTGCCGGCGGTCGAGAAGATCACCCGGCTGCTGGAGGTGGAGTGGAACGTCGGCCGCACCGGCATCATCGCCCCGCGTGCCGTCCTGGAACCGGTCGAGATCGACGGCGCCACCATCACCTACGCCACCCTGCACAACCCGGCCGACATCACCCGCCGCGACCTGCGGCTGGGCGACCAGGTCATGGTGCACCGGGCCGGCGACGTCATCCCCCGTGTCGAAGCCCCCGTCGCCCACCTGCGCACCGGCGACGAACAGCCCATCGCCTTCCCCGAGGTGTGCCCGCGCTGCGGATCCGGGATCGACACCAGCGAGCAGCGCTGGCGCTGCGAGAACGGACGCAACTGCCACCTGGTGGCCGCCCTGTCCTACGCCGCCGGCCGCGATCAGCTCGACATCGAGGGCCTCGGGCACACCCGGGTGGTCCAGCTCGTGGATGCCGGTCTGGTGGCCGATCTGGCCGACCTGTTCGCCCTCACCCGCGAGCAGCTGATGGGGCTGGAGCGGATGGGCGAGACCAGCACCGACAACCTCCTCACCGCGATCGGCGCGGCCAAGGAGCAGCCGCTGTCCCGGGTGCTGTGCGCGCTCGGCATCCGCGGCACCGGCCGCTCCATGTCCCGCCGTATCGCGAGGCACTTCGCGACCATGGACGAGATCCGCGCCGCGGACGCGGAGGCGATGCAGCAGGTCGAGGGCATCGGCACCGAGAAGGCCCCGTCGATCGTCGCCGAGCTCGCCGAACTCGCCACGCTCATCGACAAACTGGCCGCCGCCGGGGTGAACCTGACGGAACCCGGCGTCACTCCCCCGTCGGCCGCCGCCCCGAAGGGCGACGCGGATGCCGACGGTGAGGCCGCGGGCGGAGAGGGCGGACCGCTGGCCGGGATGACGGTCGTGGTCACCGGCGCGATGACCGGTGCACTGGAGAAGCTCAGCCGCAATGAGATGAACGAGCTGATCGAACGGGCCGGCGGCCGTTCCTCGTCCAGCGTCTCCAAGAAGACCAGCCTGGTCGTCGCCGGGGACGGCGCCGGCTCCAAGCGGGCCAAGGCCGAGACGCTCGGCATCCGCCTGGCCACCCCGGACGAATTCGCCGCTCTTGTAGCCGACTTCATCGGGTGATCCCTCCCCAGCGGGTGTGCCTCAGATCACCCCGGCAGCAGGGAGGGGCCGGGAACAGTCCGGGGTGGTTGACCGTTCATTCAGATGTGGCTGCGGAGGGGACAGTGTCCCCGGGCCTCACCTTCCGCCCATGGGGACGATCGTTCGGCTGAAGCCCCATGGAGCATCCCGCCGAGAGGCGACCGCCCTCCGCACGCCACCGCTAGCGGCCCCGGCTGGTCTCCCCCGTCCAGCCGGGGCCTTTTCTCACCACCAGGAGCGGATCGCGCGGGCCCGGTCAGCACCCCCAACCCCCGTGACTGCCGGCGCGGCACCGGCAGCCCTGCGCTCACGCGTTCAGCTCGCCTGCCCAGGCACCCGCTTGCTGGCGTCCACGATCGCGCGCTGGGTGATCGCGCTGGTGAACGTGACGGTGCCGACCTTGAACGGACTGTCCGCCACCGCCTTGACCACCACGGTGCGCTCGCCGAGGAATCGCAAGGTCTTCCTGTCGAAGATCCATTCGGTGCGCTCTCCGGCGGTGTCGTTCTGCCGGGCGATCGCGATCCCGTGCCGGCCCGTGGCGTCGACCGCGTCGTCCACCGCGACGACCCCGGGAATCCTGGCCGCGGCCTTGTAGAGGGCGGCGCTGACCCGCGCGGGCGGGTAGCTCTCGGTCAGCAGATCCCCGATGGCGACGAAGGCGGCCTGGTCGCGCGGGACTTCGGGGTCACGGTCGGCGTCCGACTCACGGTAGATCCGCCGCAGCAGCGCATCGGGCTCGGTGGGCAGCTTGGCCAGGGCGTCGTAGGCCCCGCTCAGCGGGACATCGCTCCGGAGGGTGATGCCCTCGTCGTCGGTCTGACCGGCCTCGATCAGCCAGCCGTCCTTGCCGTCGAGGGAGTTCCAGACCTGCCGGGAGTGCAGCCGCTGGCTGACCACCGTGGTCTTGTCGCCGACCGTACGGGGGTAGGTGCTGGAGACCTCGGAGGCAATGTAGACGTACTGGCCCTCGCGCGGCGCGGGCGTCGTGGTGTCGGCGGCGGCCAGGGAGATGCGATCGAGGAGCCGGGGGGCGCCCTTGGCGTCGGCGACACCGATCTGCGTGGTCAGTGCCGGGCCGGTGGCCAGGGCGGCCCTGCCGCCGTCCGACCCACTGCCGGTGAGGGCGAGACCCCCGACGACCGCGCCGGCCAGGGCGAGGGCCGCGGCGGGCAGGAGGATCGTACGGCGCAGGAACGGGTTGGAGTGCTTCACGGGCGCGACCGGAGAGGTGGCGGACGTACGGGAGGAGGTGGCGGACGTACGGGAGGAGGTGGCGGACGTACGGGAGGAGGTGCGGAGGTCTTCGTGGATCCGGGCCATCATCTGCTCCTTGTGGAACTGGTGGCGGCCCGCCGGCAGATCCCGCTCGGCGGAGGGCAGCAGACTCTGCGTCTCCGTCCACTCAGCCGGGTGAGGCTGGTGGGAGGGGCTGGCGTTCATCGGTTTCCTTCCTGTGCGGACCGGACCGCGTATCCGCGATCACCTGTTGTCTGCCGGTTCGTAGGGGTGGGTTCCGTTCTTTCTCCCACCAGTTGTGCGTCGGCGAGTCTGCGCAGCTTGGAGCGGGCGCGGGAGAGGCGGGAGCGGACGGTGCCGACCGCGATGCCCAGGGCGCGGGCCGCCTCGGCGTACTCCATCCCCTCCCACAGGCACAGCGTCAGGACTTCGCGCTCGGGGCGCTTGAGCAGGCTGAGGGCGGCGAGCGTGGCGTTGATACGGCGCCGGTCGTCCAGGCGTCCGGCGGTCTCCTCGGCGTGGTCCTCGACCCGTTCCTCGGCGGCGTTCGCGGCGGCTGCGGCACTCGCCGCGTTGCGGTAGCGGCGATTGCTGCGGTACTGGGAGCGAGCGACATTGGTGGCGATGCCCAGCAGCCACGGCCGCAGCGAACCGCCTTCGGCCTCGACCGAGTCCCGGCGCCGCCACGCCTCCATGAACGTGGCCGACATGACGTCCTCGGCCGCGGACCAGTCGGCGGTCAGGCGGAAGGCGTGGTTGTACACCGTGCGGGCGCACTCGTCGAAGAGTTCCGCGAAGGCATCCGGATCTCCGTTCCGTACCCGCGTTCGCATATCTGTGATCACGTTCTCAACTGACGCTCGGTGCGGGCGAGTTCCCGTGAGCTGCGTCACAGCCGCCACCCAGAGGGGGAGTCAGGCGCTGGAGCGATCGAGAAACCGACAACCCATCCGACCAATTCTTCAACTGACCGCCGTTCCGGACCCATTGACAGGCATCGACACCTCCTCAATCATCAGACATCCGATGAATTGGGAGCCGCCATGAGTACTCCTCCAAGACGTCAGGTTCTGGGTGCGGCCGCAGGCATCACCACCGCCGCAGCCCTCCCCCTCAGCCTCGCCACCCCCGCGCACGCGGCCCAGCCGACCGAACGGGACCCCGGGCCGTGGGCTTCCGTCCCGGACCCCGTACCCGTTCCGCTCGACGCCTTGTACGACAACGACGGCATCGACACCGCCGCCGCGCGCGGCGGCGACTTCGACGGTTCGGGCTACACCTTCCCCGGGGAGGAACTCGCCGCGGGAGCCGTGGAGGTGGACGGCATCACCTTCCGTTTCCCTTCCTCCGCGGCGGGCGCGAAGAACAACGTCGTCGCCCTCGGCCAGCGGATCGAGTTGCCCGAGGGCCGCTACCTGTCGGCACACTTCCTCACCGCTGGCAGCTACGGCAACGCCTCCGGCACGGCCACCGTGCACTACGCCGACGGATCGACCACGACGGCCGGTCTCGGCGGTGCCGACTGGTATGCGGCGGGCGGCTCACTGTCGGCGCCGTACCGCTACACCCCGGACGGCACCAAGGACGCGCACAGGGTCGGCATCGGCACGTCGGAGGTGTGGATCGACCCGCAGCGGGAGGCGATCGCCCTCACCCTGCCGGTCACCAACCCCGCGCAGCCGAACAAGGCGTCCCTGCACGTCTTCGCCCTCTCGCTCCAACCCGTCGCCCAGGGACGGGCGTTGACGCTGCGCAACGCCCGCTCCACGAACTCGCTGATGGAATTTACCGGTGCGCAGAGCGTCGAGGCGACCGTCGTGAACGCGGGCACCGTCCCGGTCCTGGCCGGGGACGGGGTGTCCGTGGCCGTCGAGGTGCCCGGGGCCCGCACCGTGGAGCCGGCCCGGATCCGGCGCCTCTCCCCCGGCGAGCAGGTCCGTGTCCGCGTAGGCGTCCGCAATCGCCGGGGAGTTGCTCCCGGAACCGTTCAGGACGGGTCGGTGGCCGTCAGCGGCCGGGGTGCCCGCGCCGCTTACCAGCGGAGCCGGCTGTCGCTCGGCGTGGCCGACTACCTGCCCACCGAGGCGTCCCTCTCCGGCCACCAGGCGCCGTACTGGTTCCAGGACGCCAAGTTCGGCATCTTCATCCACTGGGGCGTGTACTCGGTGCCCGCCTGGTCACCGGTGGGCAAGCAGTACGCCGAGTGGTACTGGAACCACATGCAGGACCCGGGCAACGCGGTCCATGCCTACCACCGGCAGACCTACGGGGAGGACTTCGCCTACGACGACTTCATCCCGCGGTTCACCGCGGCGAAGTTCGACCCCCGCGCCTGGGTGGAGTTGTTCCGAGACGCGGGGGCGCAGTACCACGTGCTGACCTCCAAGCACCACGAGGGCTTCGCGCTGTGGGACACCAAGGTCTCGGACCGCAACGCGGTGAGGATGGGCCCGCGACGGGACCTGGTCAAGGAACTGTTCGACGCCTCCCGCCGCTACGCGCCCGAGCTGCACCGGGGGCTCTACTTCTCGATGCCGGAGTGGTTCAACCCGGACAGTCCCTGGATGGGGCACGCCCCGCGCAACCCGTACACACTGCAGCCGGTGCCGTACACCGGATACACCGCCGGCAAGGACTTCGTCCGGGACTACCAGGCGCCGCAGATGCTGGAGCTGATCCACGGCTACGATCCCGAGCTCATCTGGTGCGACATCGGCGGCGCGAACGACAGCCTCCACGTGCTCGCCGAGTACTTCAACCACGCCAAGAACCGGGCCCGTCCGATCGACGTCACGGTCGACGACCGGTCGGGCATCGCCTTCCACGACTTCACCACGCCCGAGTACACGACGTACGAGAACACGGTCGTCGCCAAGTGGGAGTCGAGCCGCGGCCTGGATCCCTTCAGCTACGGCTACAACCAGGCGACCCCGGACGACGCCTACATGACGGCCGAGGAGGTCGTCCGCAGTCTCGTCGACATCGTCTCCAAGAACGGCAACTTCCTGCTCGACATCGGCCCGCGCGCCGACGGCACCATCCCGGAGATCATGCAGATCCGGCTGCGGGAGACGGGCCGTTGGCTGCACACCAACGGCGAAGCGATCTACGACACCACGTACTGGTCCCGCATGGCCCAGCTCGGCGACGATCTGCGGTTCACCGTCCGCCCGGACGAGGCCTTCTACATCCACTCCCTCACCGAGCCGGGTGCCAAGCTCCGCGTCGAGGCGCCGGTCCCCGTGCGCGCCGGCGACAAGATCACCCTGCTCGGCCACGACCGGCCACTGTCCTGGACCACGAGCAAGGGCGCGCTGGTGATCGACGTACCCGAAGCCGCACGCAGGGCGGGCCGGTACGTGTGGGTGTTCAAGGTGTCCTGGCGCCCCTGACGGTACGCCTTCGTCTCGCTCCGGGGCGAGTGATCGTCTTCTCACCCGGCACCCGCCGGAACCCTGCCGACCCCGCCCGCACGGCGAGCCGGCCTGCTCGACGAACGTGCTGCGCCTACGGAGCGTCAACGGAACGGAGTGCACGCTCGAAGAGGAGGAGAGCCGATGACATCGGTACCGTGGCCCGGCAGGACCGTATGGCGCAGGACGTTTCTGGCAGCGGCGCTGGCCACGCTGTCCACCGCCTGCACATCGGGGGGCGACGGCGAGTCGGCGTCGTCCTGCGCCTCCCGAGTCGAGTACCGCGAGCACACGTACATGGGGTCGGGTGCGAAGAACTTCACGATCGGGGACCGGCTCGGTGCCGCGATCCTTCCGCCCTGTGATGACACGCCGCGCGACGACTCCCCTGACGCCCCGACGGCACCGGCCTCGGTGACCGCCTTTGCGATCAAGGGAGTTGACCCCCGCATCGCCATCGCCCTGGTGACTCGCCCGACGACGTCATCTTCGTCGACGTCGACTCCGGCAAGAAGCTGCCGGAGATCAAGGAAATGATCCGCGGCTCCTGATGCCGAGCGAGTGGGACCGCTTCGGAAGCGGCGGGCCGCTCCGTTCCGCGGGTACGCGCGAGAGCCCCGGGAGGTTGTTTCGCCTCCCGGGGCTCTCGCGCTATGACGGGCTGTGGGCCCGGACTTCTCGGCTCTCGTCACCAATAGTGGCGTCGGCCGGCGACCGCGTGCCCCGTGGAACCCATGATCCAGAGGACGGCGCCGATCACGGTCAGGATGAGACCGAGGGTCCACAGGATCGAGACGCCGGTGAGGAAACCGATGACAAGCAGAATGATGCCGATGGCGAGCATTCCGTACCTCCCGAAGTTGCCTGACGTGTCTTCTCCCGGATGCCCCGAAGTGGCAACATCACCCCCGCCGGGGCGCCTTGGAGCTGTTGACGCGTTCTGCGGGCCGCGGTGCCGTCATCGGCCGGGGCGTGGAGGTTCGGCCTTTTCGGGATCGTCCGTCAGAGCGATCCGGACGGCGATGCACTTGCCGGCCGTCACCCGCCGCACCTCGAAGCCCGTCGCGAGGGCTTTCACGATCTCCAGGCCGTGCTGGCCGACCCGGTCGGGATCAGCGGGCCGGGCCTCCGGCAGCCCGGGATCGGAGTCCCACACCTCCGCCTCCACCGCCTCGCCGGTGATCCTCAGCACCATCATCACCGGGCCGGGTGCGTACTTGTAGGCGTTGGTGACCAGCTCGCTCACCACGAGCTGAACCACCTCGGCCACGCGCGCGGAGACCGCCGCGACGTGCCCGGCCCGGCGGGTGAGGAAGTCCGCGGCCAGGTGCCGGGCCTGGGCGATGCACGTGCCGTCACCGTCCAGCGCGATGCTGGTCTCCAGCCCCTGCTCCGACGCCGTGGTCTCCCCCTTCCTCACGGTCGAGAGGTCCATGACCGCTGTCTTCAGCGCCCGTTGCTCCCGCGCACGATCGCGAGTCGTCGCTCTGCTGCCGATGGCTGCGCCACACACATGAAGCACACGTATCCTTCACGCAGCAGCTCGGTCCCACGCTTCAGTGTGCCAGTTCCACCGTCTTGTTCGAGGGAGAAATGACCGACGTCGACCCCACTGGGCGCCCCGGCCGGCTGTCGGCCACCTCCACCGTCGTCGACGGCATCCACGTGATCAGCCTCGCCGGAGAGATCGACCGCGACTCCGCCGAGGTGCTGCGCGACGCCCTGCCGCGACCCGACGCCCCTCGCCTCCGGGTGGTGGTCGACCTCGAACAGGTCACGTTCCTGGACTCCACCGGGATCAACCTCTTCATCTCCACGCACAACACCCTCGCCCAGAGCGGCGGTTGGCTGCGGCTGGCCGCACCCACCGCCTCCGTACTGCGCGTGCTGCAGATCGTCGGCATCGACACCGTCATCGCCTGCTGCCCGACCCTGCGCCAGGCCCTCTCGACCTGAGCGCGGGCGCACCCCTGCGCGAATGTGCCGTGCCGTGGAGTTCGCTCGGAGGCCCAGGCGGTCTATGCGTCTTCATGGCCACGCAGGACGAGCAGTGACCGGGCTTCGACTTCCACCTCACTGCCCGCCTTGATCAGCGGCCGGAACTCGGTGTAGGGGATGGCGGTGTCCACCTCGACCGCCCACCACGGGCCGAGTTCGTCGGGCACCGTGAAGGCGAGGGCCTGGCTGTGGGCGTTGACGAGCAGCAGGAAGGAGTCGTCCTGCTGGGGCAGGCCCCGTAGGTCCGGTTCGGTGATGGCCTTGCCGTTGAGGTGGACCATGAGGGACCGGGCGAAGCCGGTGTCCCAGTCGTTGTCCGTCATCCCCTGCCCGCCGGGGGTGAACCACCCGATGTCCTTGTTCTCCGTCTCGCTTCCCCGGGGGACGCGCCCCTTGAAGAAGCGCCGGCGGCGGAAGACGGGGTGGTCGCGGCGCAGGGCGATCAATTTGCGGGTGAAGTCGAGCAGTTCGCTCCCCTCCGCGGCCTTCTCCCAGTCGATCCACGTCAACTCGTTGTCCTGGCAGTAGGCGTTGTTGTTGCCCTGCTGGGTACGGCCGAGTTCGTCGCCGTGCGAGATCATGGGGACGCCCTGGCTGAGCAGCAGAGTCGCCAACAGGTTGCGCTGCTGACGAGCGCGCAGCGCGAGGACGCTGCGGTCCTGGGTGGGACCCTCCACGCCGCAGTTCCACGAGCGGTTGTGGTCCTCGCCGTCGCGGTTGTCCTCGCCGTTGGCCTCGTTGTGCTTGCCGTCGTACGACACCAGGTCCCGCAGGGTGAAACCATCGTGCGCGGTGACGAAGTTGACCGAGGCGAAGGGCCGGCGGCCGTCGCTCTGGTACAGGTCGGCCGAGCCGGTCAGACGGGAGGCGAACTCACCGAGCGTGCCGCCCTCGCCCCGCCACAGGTCCCGTACGGTGTCGCGGTACTTGCCGTTCCACTCGGTCCACAGCGGCGGGAAGTTGCCGACCTGGTAGCCGCCGTCGCCGACGTCCCACGGTTCGGCGATGAGCTTCACCTGGGAGATGACCGGGTCCTGGTGGACGAGGTCGAAGAACGACGACAGCCGGTCCACCTCGTGGAACTGGCGGGCCAGCGTGGCGGCCAGGTCGAAACGGAAGCCGTCGACGTGCATCTCGGTGACCCAGTACCGCAGTGAGTCCATGATCAGCTGGAGGGTGTGGGGGTGGTTCATCCGCAGGCTGTTGCCCGTGCCGGTGGTGTCCCAGTAGTAGCGCGGGTCGTCCGGGGACAGACGGTAGTAGGCCGCGTTGTCCAGCCCGCGCAGCGACAGCATCGGTCCGAGGTGGTTGCCCTCGGCGGTGTGGTTGTAGACGACGTCCAGGATCACCTCGATGCCGGCCTCGTGCAGCGCCTTGACCATGGACCGGAACTCCTGCACCTGCTCGCCCCGCTGCCCCGAGGAGCCGTAGGCGTTGTGCGGGGCGAAGAAGCCGATGGTGTTGTATCCCCAGTAGTTCGACAGGCCCTTCTCCACCAGGGCGTGGTCCTGCACGAACTGGTGGACCGGCATCAGTTCCACCGCGGTGACGCCGAGCTTGACGAAGTAGTCGATCATCGCCGGGTGGGCCAGCGCGGCGTAGCTGCCGCGCATCGCCTCGGGTATCGCCGGGTGGGTGTTCGTCATGCCCTTCACATGGGCTTCGTAGATCACCGTCTCGTGGTACGGAGTCCGCAGCGGGTGGTCGCTGCCCCAGTCGAAGTACGGATTCACCACCACCGACTTCGGCATGTACGGGGCGGAGTCGAGGTCGTTGTAACGGTCGGCGTCCTCGAAGTGGTACGGGAACAGCGCCTCGTTCCACTCGATCTCGCCCTCGATCGCCTTGGCGTAGGGATCGAGCAGCAGTTTGCCGGGGTTGCAGCGCTCACCGGACTCGGGCCGGTACGGTCCGTGCACCCGGAACCCGTACCGTCGGCCCGGGCCCACGTCCGGCAGGTAGATGTGGTGGATGAAGCCGTCCACTTCCCTCAGGGGGACGCGTTCCTCGGAGCCGTCCTCGTCGAACAGGCACAGCTCCACGCGCTCGGCCACCTCGGAGAACACCGCGAAGTTCGTCCCCGCACCGTCGAAGGTGGCGCCGAGAGGGGCCGTCTGCCCCGGCCTCGCGCCGATTTCCGTGTTCTCCTGCCAGATGCGCATGCCTCACCCTCCCCCGCGCGGCCGAGGGACAGCCACGCTCGTCCGTTCCCGTGTGCCCCTCCCTTCACCGGGCATGCGGCGCAGGTCAGCAAAGGTTCGCGCGGTCCGCCGTCGGCGTACCTGCTCGCGCGGCCGACGGCGCCCCGGCACCGTAGATCCAGGCGACTGGCTCGAAAATGGCGCGAAGTCGCCACGGAGCGTGTACGTCAGGGTTCCGACGGGACGGCGCGGGCCAGCGGCTCCAGGTCGCCGTAAAGGGCCGCATGGAGTGCGGCGGCGAGTTCACGGGCCCGTCCTTCGTTGTGCACCCCGTGCATCATGAAGTAAACCGGCCCGGTGTAGGCGCCGAAATCGGCCTCGCGATTGCCGACCAGGCGGAGGATCGCGGCTCGAATGGCCTCGTTCACGGCGTCGGCCACCGCATGGTCCGAGCCGGCGGTGAGCGTGTCCGCCTTCACCGTCCACAGCCGGGGCGCCTCGGATTCGATGGCCACGAATACGGCACTGTGCGCCATGGCCTCGCGATACGCATCCCGGAAAGCCTCGGCGCCCGTGGCATCCGGGATGAGGGGAGCGGGGCAGGGAACGGGCAGCGGCTGCACCCGTGCATTCTTTCAACAGCTGACGTCCGTCGGCATCCGAGAGCCGGAAGCCGGTCACGTCGAGCAGGCATCTTCACTCCTTCGAACCAAAACGATCCCCAGCCCCCCGCCCCGGGAGCAGAAAAGGCGCGCACACCCAGCAGCGCAATAATCGTCAACAATTTCGTTGACGAACCTTGCCTGTGCCGGCCACGGGACTACGGTGTGCCCGGCACAGGCAGGCCCAACGGCTCATCGCACACGCCGTTCCACGTTCCTGCCGACCAAGACGGTCGACAGCAACGGCACGACCCTGTCCTCCCGCCCGGTCTACCCCTTCCCCTACGTCGCCGAGAACACCACCGGAGGTTCGGCCGACAGCCCCTCCGGCTACACGCCGGTCAGATCCACGGCCGAGGCCGGCCTGACGCTGAACTGGCTCGGCTCCTTCCGCCCCGGCTACGAGAAGGTCGGCCACCGGGTGCACGGCAAGTGGGTCGTCACCCCGGGCAAGGCATGACCTGACCGACGCCTGAAGACCGGACCCCGCGCACGCCGTCCATGGCCGCGCGGGGTCCGACTCGCACCGCGAGTGACCGCACCCGTCAGGGTCGGAGGCGGTCACCGGCTCAGGTGCCGCAGCTCACTCTCGTACAGCTCGTCCGGGTCGAACCCCATGCCGGTGAAGTGGCCCGCCAGCTCCAGCGAGAGGACGCCCTGCAGGCGGGTCCAGAAGAGCAGGGCGCGGCGCAGGGCGGGTGGGGATGCGGGGTGGCCGGCCGCCCACCGCCGGTGTTCGGCGAGGTGGGCTTCGAGCGGGGCGTCGGCCGGGATGTCCGCCGCGGCGCCGTCCGCCTGGGCGGCGTCCAGGAGGCATTCCATGATCTCGGAGGCGATCTCGGTGATGTCGTCGGGTGCGTGGTAGCCGGGGACCGGTGTGCCATAGATGAGGAAGTACCGCTGGGGGTCCTCCAGGGCCCAGGCCCGCAGTGCGCGTCCGAGTTGTGCGAGATCCGCGCCCGGTACGGCCGCGGCGCGGACGCTGTCGGCGAGACTGCGGTAGGCGTCCCGGATCAGTTCGGTGATCAGTTCGTCCCTGCCGGCGAAGTACCGGTAGAGCGCCGGGCCGCTCATCCCCATCTGCTTGGCGATGGCGTTGAGGGACAGTCCCGGAGCCCCGGCCGCGGCGATCTGCTCCCAGGCGCGTTCCTTCACCTCGGCCCGTAGCTGGGCGCGGTAGCGCTCGCGTGGTGTCTCCTTGCCCGCGACGGTCACGTGCGCATCCCTTCTGTCGTCCGGCTCTCCGGCCCCGGAGAGCAGTGCAAGGCCTTCGCCGCACCCTTCGAGTTAGACCCTATTACGAACGCTCTTGACTGTCACGCGAACGACCGGTTATAACTTCTAACGAACGCGCCAACCACTAACTGGCGCCAAGTCGACGGAGGTCGTCATGAACGCGGGCACACGGGTCGAGGTCGTACTGCCGGGCAAGGTGGAACCGGAGGGGCTCCAGGTCCACCGGGGCGTCGTTCCGGTCGCCGGACCGGGCCAGGTCGTCATCCGGATGGAGGCGACCGGCGTCTCCTTCGCCGAGCAGCAGATGCGCCGGGGCCGCTACTACGACCAGCCGCCCTTCCCCTTCGTCCCCGGCTACGACCTGGTCGGCACCGTCGCGCAGACCGGCGACGGCGTCCCCTCCGGCCTGGCCGGCACCCGGGTGGCCGCACTGCTGAAGGTCGGCGGCTGGGCCAGCCACGTCGTCGTCGACGCCGCGGACGTGGTGCCGGTGCCGGACGGCATCAGCGCGGCTCAGGCCGAGACCGTGGTGATCAACGGCATCACCGCCTGGCAGATGCTGCACCGCAAGGCCCGCGTCCGCGCCGGGCAGACCGTCCTCGTGCACGGCGCCAACGGCGGCGTCGGCTCCGTCCTGGTCCAACTCGCCCACGCCGCCGGAGCGAAGGTGATCGGCACCGCCTCCGCACGCCATCACGCCGCCCTCAAGGAACAAGGGGTGACGCCGATCGACTACCGCACCGAAAACATCCCCGACAGCGTCCGCCGACTCGCTCCGGCCGGTGTGGACGCCGTCTTCGACCACGTCGGCGGCCGCGGCATCATCGACTCCTGGCGCCTGCTCGCACCCGGCGGAACGCTCGTCGCCTACGGCAGCGCCTCCACCCGCGACGACCAGGGCTCCAAGCAGTGGCCCGTCCTCAAGCTGCTCGGCCGCGTATGGCTGTGGAACGCCCTGCCCAACCGCCGCCACGCCTGCTTCTTCAACGTCTGGGCCGGCCGCGCCCTCAGCACCGGCCGCTTCCGCGCCCGCCTGCGCGCCGACCTCACCGAGGTGTTCAACGCCCTGCAGCGCGGCGAGATCACCGCACAGATCGCCGCCGAACTCCCCCTCACCCAGGTCGCCGAAGCGATGCGGCTGGCCGAGTCCGGCACCGTCGCGGGAAAGGTCGTCCTGCACCCCTGACCTGCGGAGGCCGTTGTTGTCCGCTGCCCAGCCTTCGCGCGCTCCCTCCTCCAGGGCCATACGGCCTCAGAACAAGTCCCAAGAGTCCTCGTGTGCCGTCCGAACCGGAAGACAGAGTGGAGTTCCGGGCCCTGCCCGGGACTCGGACCGCTCCCACGACAAGAGGTGCGTGATCATGCCCCGCCCCGTCACCGCCGGAATCGATGGCAGCGTCGCCAGTCTCGCCGCCGCTTCCTGGGCCGCCTGGGAAGCCGAACTCCATGGCACCGCACTGCACTTGGTCGCCGCCTGGCCCCCGGCGAACGGCAGCCGCGTCAGCGCCTCGCAGTCGGCCGCGCGCCGCCGCCGGGCCCTGCGCTGCCTCGACCTGGCCGCCGAGCGCCTGCGCACCCGTCACCCCTGGCTGACCATACGTACGCACGTGCTCAACGCCCCACCGACGCAGGCGCTGCTCAGCACAGGCGAGGACGCGGAACTCCTCGTCCTCGGCGCGCGCGGCCTGGGCACCACCTCCTCGTCCCCGCTCGGTTCCACCAGCGCCGGCATCGCCGCGCGGGCCGGCTTTCCCGTCACCCTCGTACGGTCCCCGTCCCGTCGGAGCGAGCGGCGCGTGCACGGCGCCCCGGTCGTCCTCGCACTGGATGCCGAACACAGCCACGACGACCTGAGCACGGCCATCGCCTTCGAGGAAGCGGCGCTGCGCCACACACCGCTGCGGGCTCTGTACGTGTGGATTCCCCCTTCCCCCGTCCACTCCCATCCGGTCATGCCCCGGCCGTACGGCCCCTCGGCCCGCACTCGCCACGCCGAACGTCTGCTCACGGAGGCCCTGGTGCCCTGGCGACGGAAATTCCCGGACGTACGGGTGGAGGAGGTCTGCCTGGAGGACGTCCCCGCCTGCGCCGTGACCGCAGCCACCCGGCACGCTGCTCTCACCGTCCTCGGTCACCGCGTCACCTCCTCGCTCGGCGCGGTGGCCCACGCCGCCGTGTGCCAGGCGGAGAGCCCCGTGCTGCTCGTCCCTCACCCCTGACACAGCGCGTCGCACTCCCTGCCCGGCGTGCCGGCGGCCGCTTCGCGCCAAGCAGCTGATGTGGCCCGATCAAGCTGTCGCGGCACCGCGGTTGTGAGCAGAATCTGCGGGAACGGTGTGCGTTCTGAGGGGATGCGATGGTGCGTCTGCGATTACTCGGCCCGGTCGAACTGACCGTGGGGGACGTGGCGGTGGACGTCGGCCCGCCCCAACGGCGCACCGTCCTGGCCGCGTTGGCCGTGGACACCGGCCGACCGGTCGGAGTGGACGTCCTGGTCGGCCGGGTCTGGGGCACCGACCCTCCCGAAGGCGCCCGGCGTTCGCTCTACGCCCACATCACCCGGATCCGGCACACCTGCGACCGCGTGGCCGACGTCTCCCGTGAAGCGGTGCGGCTGACCCGCCGGTCGGACGGATACGTGCTGCAGGCCGACCGGCGACAGGTCGACGTGCACCGCTTCCGGCACCTGGTCGACCGGGCCCGCGAGGCCCGGGTGCCGGACAGCGAGCGGGCGGCGCTGCTCGGCGAGGCGCTGGGACTGTGGCGGGGGCAACCGCTCAGCGGTCTGGACGGCCCGTGGGCCGGGCAGATGCGGCAGGCATGGCGGCGTGAGCAGGTGGACGCGACCATCGAATGGGCCCGCGCCCAGGCACGGCTCGGCGCCCCCGCGGCGACGATCGGACCGCTGTCCACCCTCCTCGACGACTTCCCCCTCGTCGAACCCTTGGCGGACGCGCTGATGCGGGCCCTGCACGACAGCGGGCGGGACGCCGAAGCCCTGCAGTGCTACGCCTCCATGCAGCGCCGGCTGGCGGACGAACTGGGCACGGATCCCGGGGCGACACTGCGCGAGACCCACCAGGCCATCCTGCGAGGGAACCTCCCCCCTTCCGCCCCGCCGCAGCACGCCGTGCCGGTGCCTCCACCGGCGCGCGGACCGCAGCGGGGCACCGTACCGGCTCAACTTCCCGTCGCCGTACGCGGCTTCACCGGCCGCCACGCGGAACTCTCCCAACTCGACGCGCTCCTGGACACCGCCCGGCACCCGGCCCCGGTGGTCATCTCGGCCGTGTCGGGCACGGCCGGAGTGGGCAAGACCGCGCTGGCCGTGCACTGGGCGCACCGGGTGCGGGAGTCGTTCCCCGACGGACAGCTCTACGTCAACCTCCGGGGCTTCGACGCCGGCGGGACCGTCGTGGACCCGTGGGAGGCGGTGCGCGGGTTCCTGGACGCCTTCGCCGTGCCCGCCGCCCGTATCCCTCCGAGCCCGGAGGCGCAGGCGGCCCTCTACCGAAGTCTGCTGGCAGACCGGCGGGTGCTGATCGTGCTCGACAACGCGCGGGACGCCGAGCAGGTCAGGCCGCTGCTGCCCGGCACACCCGGCTGTCTGGCGCTGGTCACCAGCCGCAACCGGCTCACCAGTCTGGCCGCCGTCGAAGGCGCGCGCCTGCTCTCCGTGGACGTCCTGACGCCGGAGGAATCCCGGTCCCTGCTGGCCGACCGACTCGACGCCCCACGGATCGCCGCCGAGCCCGACGCCGTCGCGGAGATCGTCGCGCGCTGCGCCGGTCTGCCGCTGGCTCTCGCCGTCCTCGCCGCCCGTGCCGCCGCCGAGCCCCGCATCCCGCTCGCCGTCCTCGCCGACGAACTGCGCGAGAGCGGAAGCCGCCTGGACGCCCTCGACGGCGGCGATTCCGCGACGCGGGTGCGGGCCGTGTTCTCCTGGTCCTACGCAGCCCTCAGCCCCGCCGCCCAACGGCTGTTCCGGCTGCTCGGCCTGCATCCCGGACCGGACATCTCGGCCGCGGCCGCCGCGAGCCTGGCCGGTGTGCCGCCCCCGCAGATCCGAGCCCCACTGGCCGAACTCACCCGAACCCATCTGCTCACCGAACACCTGTCACGTCGCTACGCCTCGCACGATCTGCTCCGCGCCTACGCCGCCGAACTCGCCCGCGCCGAGGAGGGCGACGCCGACCGCCGCCGGGCGGCACACCGCGTCCTCGACCACTACCTGTTCACCGCACTGCACGCCCAGCGCCTCCTCGGTCCGCCCGCGGATCTCGTCCACCCCTCCCCCGCCCAGCCCGGGGTGACCTCCGAGGAGCCGGCCGACCGGGAGGGTGCCATGGCCTGGTTCACTGCCGAGCATTCGGTGCTCCTCGCCGCCGTCGACCGGGCGGCCCGGGACGGATTCGAGCGTCACGTCTGGCAGCTGGCGGCGGCGCTGACGCCGTATCACCAGCGGAAGGTGCTGTGGTCCGACTGGGCGGGCACCCATATGGCCGGCCTGGCCGCAGCCCGAAGGGCGAGCGACGAGGCGGGCGAGGCATGCGCCCACCGCAACATAGGCAACGCCGAAGCGGCCCTCGGACGTCCCGACGAAGCCCGCACCCACCTCGAGCGCGCCGCGAACCTCTACCAGCGCATCGGCGACCGGTTGGGCGCGGCCCACACCCACCTCGCCCTGGGCAGGGTCTTCACCCAGCAGGGCCGGGCCGCCGAGGGGATGGCGTGCTCGCAGCAGGCCGTACGGGGTTTCCGCGCCGCCGGGGACCGCGCCTGGCAGGCCCTGGCACTCAACAACGTCGGCTGGGACCACGTGCAGATGGGCGAGTACCGGCAGGCGATCGACCACTGCGAACAGGCGCTGACCCTCATCGGCGACACCGGCCACGTCTCCGGTGAGGCCCACACCTGGGACACCCTCGGCTTCGCCCACCACCACCTGGGCGAGCACGGCGAGGCCGCCGCCTGCTACGAGAAGGCCGCGGCCCTTTTCCACCAGGTCGGCGACCTCTACTACGAGGCGGACATCCTCGCCCACCTCGGCGACACCCACTACGCCGCACGCAACCCCCGCGAGGCCCGCGACGCCTGGACCCGGTCTCTGGCCCTCTTCGAGCAACTCGACCACCAAGACACCGAGGCACTGCGGACAAGGCTCGAACACCACCTGCATCTGGACCCGTCGGACACGGTGCTGCCACCTCGCGACTGACCCGACAGGGCACCTGCGCTGTCCCCCGTGACCTGGTGAGCCGAGGCCGGGCCCGGCCGCCCCGGGGCACCGTGTCCACGAGTGATCGTCTACGCTGCCGTTGCCGCAGCGCAGACCATGTTCACGCCGTGCCTCTGGTGCGGGGCCGAGCGATCCGCAGCGCTCGCCCGGCACGCCGCGGCGGTGTCCGGCGACCTCCCAAGGAGACATGGTGAACAAGCGACGCATGATGGCCGTCGGGGCAACGGCGATGCTCGTCCTCGGACTCGCCGCATGCGGCAGCGGACGGTCCGACGCCGAGCCGCCGAGTCGCTCCGTCACCCACAGCAGTGACGTTTCCCCTGAGCAGAACACCCCCCGGAGCGACACGGTCTCCGGTCTCCGGGACATCGTCCGCCACCTCCCGGTGAAGACGTCGAGGGCGACCAGGCCCCACATGGTCAAGAAGTGCGCGTCCACCACCACACGGGTCAGGCACACGTCCACGTCGGGCACGGGCAGCAGGCGGAAGACGCGCACCTGGTACACCACCGAGCGGACGCGGACCTGCAAGAACGTCCGCAGCGGCACGGAGACGTACCGGCGGGTCGTCCGGCCGGAACGCTGGTGCGTGCGCCTCGACGACGTCGGTGGCGACAAGGCCAGGGACGACGTCTGGTTCCGGGTCGACAGTGCGACCTACCACCAGGCCCAGGCGGCAACGGACCACACCCGCGTGACGTTCGTCCCGAGGGGCACGGCCTGCTGACAACGCGACCCCTCCGGCCTGCGCCGCCACCTCGTCCGCGGGTTCGGTTCCCTGGACGCCGTCCACACCCTCGACACCAGCCTCGTGCTGCAGAACCCGAAGGCGGCGAGCCCCCTCATCGATGATGCGGCCCGCGCCGGAAGGCTCCCCGCTCCCCCTCGCATTCGCAGGTGAGGGACGGCGGCCCACCCAGCCCGTGATGCGCCGAGGCGACAGCCCGAAGGCCGCCGCTAGGTCGTGTCTTCAATTGATCTTGCTTGGTGGATCATGGTCGGGTGATTCGTCGCCATGAACTGTCCGATGCGGAGTGGGAGTTCGTCCGACCGCTGTTGCCCGCGTCCCTACGTGGCCGGAAGCGGTTGGACGACCGAAGGGTCCTCAACGGGATCGTGTGGAAGTTCCGCACCGGTACGGCCTGGCGGGATGTGCCCGAGCGGTACGGGCCGTGGCAGACACTGCACACCCGCTTCCGTCGGTGGGCTCTGGATGGAACCTTTGAGCGGATGCTGCGGACCGCGCAGGCCAGGGCGGACGCCGCTGGGGACATCGATTGGCTGGTGTCGGTCGACTCCACCGTCGTGCGAGCCCACCAGCATGCGGCGGGGGCCCGAAAAGGGGGCCGCGCAGCCCGGGGCTCGGACGCTCCCGGGGCGGCCTGACCAGCAAAATACACCTGGCCTGCGATGCCTTCGGGCGCCCGCTGGCCTTCGTGGTCACGGGCGGGAACACCAACGACTGCACGCAGTTCACCGCCGTGATGGAGGCGATCCGCGTGCCCCGCATGGGGGTGGGGCGGCCCCGGGTGCGGCCCGCGCACGTTCTGGGCGACAAGGGCTACAGCTCCCGCGCCATACGGTTTTGGCTGCGGCACCGGGGCATCCCACACACCATTCCCGAGCGGGCCGACCAGGTCCGCAACCGGCTCCGCCGCGGCAGCCGCGGCGGGCGTCCGCCGGCCTTCGACAAGCAGCTCTACAAGCGGCGCAACGTCGTGGAACGGTGCTTCAACCGCCTCAAGCAGTGGCGCGGCATCGCGACCCGCTACGAGAAGACCGCCGAGTCCTACCAGGCAGCCGTCACCCTCGCCTCGCTCCTGATGTGGGCGTGACAATTGAAGACAACTCCTAGGCCGCGTCGTCACTGGGAGCCTCGCCGCGGTGCCGCTCGAGGCGATCGACTGCTCGCTCGCTCCATGCCCGGATGACCGATGTCTGCTCGGGGGTCAGTGGGTCGAGGAAGTGGCGGCGGATGTTGCCGCCGTGCACGAGGAGGGCACCCTCGGCGGCGCGGCGCCCCTCGGCGGTCAGCCCCACCCCCGCGCGGCGGCCATCGGCCCCGTACTGGGTGCGTTTGACGAAGCCGCGTTTTTCCATACGCGTCAGCTGATGCGAGACGCGGCTCTTGTCCCAGTCGAGCGACTCGGAGAGCTCACCGACACGCATCTCGCGGCCGCCGCCGGCCCGCCACAGCGTCACCAGCACGCTGAACTCGGCTTTCGAGACATCGCAGTCACGCTGCAGACCGCGCTCCAGCTCCCTGATGAGCAGACGTTGCGCGCGCATCCAGGTGTCCCAGAACTCCCAATCCTCGGGTTCCAGCGATCGAGTCTCCGTCATGTCGCCGAGGATACCGCGACCAGCGGAGTTGTCACTTCAACTCACGTCGACCTAGAGTTGACGCATCAACTCTCCGGGAAGGGACACCATGACACTCCGCATCGCACTCATCCTCGGAAGCACCCGCCCCGGACGCCGCGGCGACCAGATCGCCGCCTGGGCACTGGAAGCCGCCCGCGCCCACGGTCGAGCCGACTACGAACTCGTCGACCTCGCCGGCCACGACCTCGGCAACCTCGACGAGCCCGGCAACCCGAACCTTCAGCAGTACCGGCACGACCACACCCGCGCCTGGGGCGCACTCATCGACAGCTTCGACGGCTACGTCTTCCTCGTCCCCGAGTACAACCACTCCTACCCCGGAGCCCTGAAGAACGCCCTGGACTACGTCTACCGGGAGTGGAACGACAAGGCCGCCGGGATCATCAGCTACGGCGGCTGGGTCGCCGGGGCCCGGGCCGCCGAAGCGCTGCGGCTCGTCCTCGCGGAACTCCAGGTGGCCACGGTCCGCGCCCAGCCCACCATCTCGACACACCCCTCCTTCCACACCGGCACGTTCGTTCCCCAAGAGGGCCTCGACACCGCCGTGGACACCATGCTCGATCAGGTGATCGCCTGGTCCGACGCACTGCGCGGGGTACGCCAGGCCAAGACGCGGGCGGCCACAGCCGCGTGAGGCCCCGTCAGAGGTCGCGCGGACAGGCGCGGTGCCGGGGCCAACCGGGGTGGCACGTGGAATGCACCCACACCTGGCAGAACGCCGTCCACCGCCTCGCCCGCTGATACGAGCGCTGGGGCACCTGTACCCGACGCCGCCCATGACTGGTCACCCCTCACCAGGGCACGGGAGTTCCGTCCCAGGAGAAGAAGCCACCGGTGGGGCCGTCGTCCGGCAGCAGGGCCAGGCGGAGGGCACCGTGGGCGGCCTCGGCCGGGTCGCCGCCGGCAGCGGCGGCCCGGGGGTTGAGATCGGTGGCCCGCAGGCCGGGGGCGAGCGCGTTGACCTTGAAGCCGTCCTCGGCCAGCGTCTGGGCGTAGAAGACGGTGAGGGCGTTGAGGGCGGCCTTCGACGACCGGTAGGCGGCACCGTTGCCGCTTCCCGGGGTGAATTGGGGGTTGGGGTTCGTGCTCCAGGTGAGCGACGCGGTGCCACTGGAGACGTTGACGATGCGGGGGTGCGGGGACCGGCGCAGGGCGGGCAGGAAGGCATTGGTCACCGCCACCACCCCGAACACGTTGGTTTCGTAGGTGCGCCGGTATTCCTCGATGCGGGTGTCGGCCGGCGAGGCGAGCGACGGTGAGATGCCGGCGTTGTTGACCAGCACGTCCAGGCGTTCCACCTGAGCCGCGGCTTGTGCGATGCCGTCGGGATCCGTCACGTCGAGGACCAGCAGCCGGGCGCCGGCACCGATCTCCTCAACGGCCCGCTGTCCGTGCCCGGGGTCGCGGGAGCCCACGTACACGGTGAGGCCCTCGGCCGCGAGCAGCCGGGCGATGTGCCGGCCGATGCCCTTGTTGGCACCGGTGACCAGAGCTGTGCGATCGTTCATGGGAACAACGGTCCCCTGGTCGTGGGCGCCCTGCCAGGGACAACCTGTACCAGGCAAGCGGCCGGAGGTGGCATGGCGCGACAGGAACTGGCCCGCTTTCTGCGGGACCGCCGAGCGGGCCTGCGCCCGCACGAGATCGGCCTGACGACGACGGGCACCGCCCGCCGTACGCCGGGCCTGCGCCGCGAGGAGGTCGCGGAGCTCGCCCACATGTCGGTCGACTACTACACGCGGCTGGAGCAGGCCCGGGGACCGCGGCCATCGCCCCGGATCCTGGACGCGCTGGCCCAGGCCCTGCGGCTCACGCCGGCCGAGCGCAGCCACCTGTTCCGCCTGGCGGGATCGAACGCGCCGCCCGCCAGCAACGCCGTGCGGCGGGTACGCCCGCACGTGGCCCGGATGCTGGAGCGGCTGCCGGAGACCGCTGCCATCGTCACCGACGCGGCGTACGGCGTCGTCGCCTGGAACCCGCTGGCCCAGGCACTGCTCGGCGGCGACCTCGCAGGCGGGACGACAAACCTGGCCCTGCGCCGCTTCCTGGGCCAGGGACGGATGTACGAGAGCTCCAGCGCCGAGGAGTTCGGGCACATCGTGGTGGCGCGGCTTCGCCGGGCCGCCGACCGCTACCCGCACGACCCGCAGGTGACCGCCCTGCTGGCCGAACTGCACGCCGGCAGCGAGGAGTTCCGGCAGATCTGGCAGACACGTCCGGTCCATGCACCCGGGCACCGCACCAAGACCCTGGACCACCCCGAAGCCGGCACCCTGCGGTTGAACTGCGACGTCCTGCTCGTGCCCGAGGATGACCAGGAAGTCGTCCTGATCACGGCCGACCCCGGATCACCTGCCGTGCGGGCCCTGCACAGGCTGGCCACGCAGGCGACCTGAAACGAAAGACGCGGACAGGTCTCTCCAGCGGTCACAGACCCGTCGCAAGGAAGGTGACAGAGCCCTGTTACCGGGTGCCGGGACGGCGCGGCTCCGCGGCCTTGTGGCGCTGATAGTGACGGGCGACCCGCACGCGGTTGCCGCAGCGGGCGGCCGAACACCAGCGGCGGCGTGGGTGGGTGGGCAGGAACAGCATCACGCAGTCGTCGGCCTCGCACTCGCGAATCGTCGCCACCGCCGGGTCGACGAACAGGGCGGCGGCGGCTTCCGCGAGGCAGGCCGCGAGCCGCAGGCCCGGTGCGCCCTCGCGTCGGCGGACCACACCCACGGCCGATCCGGTCCAGCCGAGCTCACTGATCGCCGGTGCGGCACGCTGGGCGTCGTTGAGTGCCCGCAGGTCCGCGGCCGGGGGCTCGTCGCCTCGGCGGATGTGGTCCAGGACGCGGGCGGTGTGCTCGCGTACGGCGCGTACGGCGGCCAGGTCTTCGGCACGGATCTCCTGCGGCACCTCGTCCGGGAGGCGGGCGGCCTGCAAGGTCCACCATTCCCGCAGGTCGTCCGGAGAGGCGAGCAGATCGCCCGTGGACGGGCGCGTGTTGACCAGGTCCAGGGCCAGCGGCTCTCCGGTCAGCGGCACGAGATCACTCATGCCGCTAATGCTACATCCAACTCTTGACACATTAGATCGCCCTCCACTAAACCTAATGCATAACAGGGCGAACAAAGGATTAGCCATGCTTGGTGCCATCGCTCGCACGGTCCACCGCCACGTGGAGATCGACGACGTCCGCGTCTTCTACCGGGAGTCCGTCCCCGACCGGGCCGACGCACCCGTACTCCTTCTCCTGCACGGATTCCCGTCCGGCTCCCACCAGTTCCGGCGCCTCATCGACGCGCTCGGCTCGCGCTACCGGCTCATCGCCCCCGACTACCCCGGCTTCGGCCACACCCAGGCGCCGAACGGCTTCGCGTACACCTTCGACCGGCTCGCCGACATCACCGAAGGGTTCGTACGAAGCCTCGGCCTCGACCGGTTCGTCATGTACGTCTTCGACTTCGGCGCCCCCGTCGGCTTCCGGATCGCAGAACGGCACCCGGAGTGGATCGCGGGCCTGGTCGTGCAGAACGGCAACGCCTACGAGGAAGGTCTCTCGGACACGGCGCGCGGCCTGGTCGGGCTGACTCCCCACACGCCCGGCGCCCAGGACACGATTCGCGACGTCCTCAGCCTCGCCGGCACCCGCGGCCAGTACGAGACCGGCGTCCCCGACACCGATCTCATCGCCCCGGACGGCTGGACCCTCGACCAGCAATTCCTCGATCTGCCGGGCCGCAAGGACGCCCAGCAGTCATTGATCTTCGACTACCGCACCAACGTCGAGCGCTACGACGACTGGCAGGCCTGGCTGCGCCGGCACACCCCGCCCGCGCTCGTCCTCTGGGGCACCGGCGATCCCTTCTTCACCGAACCCGGCGCCCACGCTTACCTCCGCGACCTCCCCGACGCCGAACTCCACCTCTTCGACACCGGCCACTTCGCCCTCGAGACACACCTGCCGGACATCGCACCGCTGATCGCCGACTTCCTCGACCGCGCGTGGAAGTGAGCGACCTATTTGGTGTGCAGGCGTGCGGTGCGCCACGTACCGTGCTCCTCGATGCGGTTCGCGACCTTCAATGTGCTGCACGGCCGGACACTCGAGGACGGCCGTCCCGTTTCCGTCCCGCCCGCGCAGGCCGGGCGTCCCCTGGCCGACGCCGTCACGGGCCTCGGCGCGGACGTCCTGGCACTGCAGGAGGTCGACCGCTTCCAGGAGCGGTCGGGGGACGTGGATCAGGCCCGCGTCGCCGCCGAAGCGGCCGGCGCACCGGAGTGGCGGTACGCGTCGGCGGTCCATGGGCGGGCCGTTCCGGGCAAAGGGTGGGTGATCGATCCGTCCCAGCCGGCACTGCGGGTCCACGGTCCGCACGATGCGCCGGCGCGAGGCGATGTGCCGTCGCACGGCATCGCGCTGCTGTCCAGGCTGCCCGTGCGGGAATGGCGGGCCATGCGGTTCGCGCCGGCCCCCTTGGCCATGCCGCTGCGGGTGCCCGGCAGGCCCGGCCTCACGGTCGCCCGCGACCAGCCACGTGCCGCCCTGGCCGCCGTCATCGAGGCGGAGCGCGGGGAGTTGACGGTGGTGGCGGTGCACCTCTCGTTCGTCCCCGGGTGGAACATCCGGCAACTGCTCGCCGTACGGGACCGGATCGCCGATCTGCCCCGGCCGCACGTCCTGCTGGGGGACTTCAACCTGATCGGACCGATTCCCCGACTCGTGCTCAACACCGCCGAGTTGGTCGCCCCCGTGGCCGGTCGCGATCGTCGGGCGTCGGGGCCGGACGGCTGGCGGGACCTGGCCCGCGTACGGACGTATCCCTCGCACCGTCCCATGATCCAGTTCGACCATGTGCTCGTCTCCGGGACCCCTCGGTGCGCCCCGGTCGCTGCGGGTGCCCCGCGCGTACCGGTGTCGGACCACCGGCCCGTCGTGGTCGACGTGCCCTGGTGATGCCGCCGCGCCCCGCCGGACCGTGCGCGGCCGGTCTGTTCAGCGCAGGACGGCCGCCAGCAGGTCGGCACCCAGCGACGTGACGTCGGACAGGTTCAGGGTGTAGCGGACGTACCGGCCCTGCCGCCGCGACGTCAGAAGACCCGCGCGGCGCAGGACGGCGAGATGGCGGGACACCTCCGGGGGCGTGAGTTCCCAGAAGTGGGCCAGTTCGGCGGTGGTGTGCGGGCCGCGGGCCAAGGTGCGCAGCAGCCGCATCCGTACCGGATGCGCGAGCGCCTCCAGCCGTGCGGTGACCGTCTCCAAGGCGACGGGCTCCGCCGGACGCGGCTCGGCCACGGGATACTGCACCACCGGATGCCATCCAGGCGCGTGCACGGCCACCAGGTGCGGGCGGCCGAAGACGCTGGGGATGAACGTGACCCCGCCGCCACGCGCCGCGGTCGACTTGTCCTGCACCTTGTCCACGATGATGCAGTCACCGTCCGGTGCCAGGGTGACCGCGCCGGAGACCGAGGCGAGAGCCACCCCCAGGCCCCGCCTCCTGAGGAGTTCGTTCTTCAGGCGCAGATCGTTGGCGAGTTGTACCGCCACGTCCGCCCAGGCGGCGTCGAAGAACGCCTCGGCGCACTCTTCGAGGGTGCGGCGCACCCGCACCCGTACCGCGGGCGGATCGGCGAGCAGCCGTTCCGCGAAGGCCTCCTGTTGCGCGCCGCGTGCCTGGGCCACGTCCAGGGCCCGTTCGCGCGCGGTCGCGTCGCTGAGCGGCGACCTGCCGCGGAAGTGGACGCGGTTGCTGCCGCACGTGGTGACGAGCGCGGCGGTCACATAGCTCTCGTCGTCGATGCGGTCGACGTCGTCCAGTTCCTCGGCCAGCGTGGACCGCGGCCGCCCGGGGATCAGGAAGTCGGCCTGAGAGGAGCGCCAGAGGAACTCCGCCTCCCGCAGCCGCTCGGCGAGCTCGGGCCGCAGCCCGGCCCAGACGTCCGCGGCCCAGCCGGCGCACTGCGGATGGTGACCCGGCTCGGCCAGCACGTGCAGCATCGCCGTCAGCTCGGCCAGCGGGGAGGCAGCGAACCGTACGCGCTCGGACGGCAGACCGCCGATGTCGATCCTCAGCGTCATCCCCACATCATCACCGTCCGGACGGCCGACGACGACGCCGATTGACGATGTACGTCAACCCGCGTGCCGCACCCCCGCGGCCGCCCGCACCGTCTGACGCCATGGCACCCCTCACACGAGTCCGGCCCAGCGCCCTCGTCCACGCCTCCGGCGGCCCCCGCTACGTCGTCGCCCTGGCCGTGGACGCGCTCGGCACCGGTCTGCTGCGGCCCTTCCTGCTGCTCTACGGCGTCACGGTGCTCGAACTGCCCGCGCCGGTCACCGGCACCGCCATGACGGCCGGCATCGTCGCGGGCCTGGTCGCCACGCCCGCGGTGGGCCGATGGCTGGACCGCGGCGCACGCAGCACCGTCGTGGCCGCCTCGATGCTGGTACGCGTGCTGGGGGTGACTCTGTTGCTGGCCGCCCCGGCCGGGCGGGTCTGGCCGTTCGCGACGGCGGCCCTCTTCCTCGGCATCGGCAACCAGGCCCTGGCCCGCCGCTCACGCGGCCCTCGTGGCGACGGTGGCCGACGGCCGGGAACGCGACACCGCCCTCGCGGGAAGCCGGGCGGTGCGCAACGCCGGCCTGGGTCTCGGAGCGCTCCTCACCACCGTCTGCCTGGCGGGCGGGAGCGGCGCGCTGCGAGCCCTGGCGACCGTCACCGGGCTCGCCTACCTCGCCGCGGCCGCCTTGGCGTGGTCGGTCCATGTCCACGCCCGTCCGGCGCGGTCCACCCCTGGCGGGGAACAGGGCGAGGAGTCCGCGCCTCGGATGCTCACACTCCTCGCCGCCAACGTGGTCTACGTCTTCTGCCTCAACGTCCCCGAGATCGCGCTGCCTCTGGTCCTGGTGACGCAGTTGCACGCCTCCCCGGTCTGGCCGGCGGCCGTCTTCGTCGCCAACACGGTGCTGGTCGTCACCCTGCAAGTGCCCGTCACCGTCGCCATGTCCCGCTTCTCCCGGCGCACGGTCCTGGCCCTGTCCGGCGTGCTGCTGGCAGCCTCCTACCTGGGCTTCCTCGCCGCCACCCCGCTCGGTCACGGCTGGGCCGTCCCGGCCGTCGCCGCCGTTTCCGTGGTCTGCACGATCGGCGAGATCCTCTACGCGGGCAGCGCCACGGCGCTCGTCACCGCACTGGCCCCGACCCATGTCCTGGGGCGCGCACTGGCGCGCTTCCAGCTCTCCACCGGCCTGGGCCTCGCCGTCTCCCCGGCGATCATCACCGCACTGGCCCCGCTCGGCCCGGCCGCCCTCTGGGGCAGCCTCACGACCGCCACCCTGCTGTCCGCCCTGGCCGTCGGCACCGAGGGATCGCCGTCGGACGAGCAGACCCGTAGGGCGCGCAGCACGTCATGTTCGGCGAAGCCGGCACGAAGGGCCGGGAAAGGGCCGTACAACCTCCCCAGGCCATGAGCCCTTTCCCGGCCGACCGCACGCCCGTACCCCGCCCGGCCGGGTTCATGCCGGGTGGCCGGTCCCAGGGGCGTGACGTCCCCGGGACCGGCCACCGGGTACCGGTCCGGCCGGGCCGACTCCCGCGGGGCGGGGTCAGAACTCGATCGGGTCCATGTGGTCCCTGTTGTCCTCGCTCATCGACACGCGGTTCACGATCGTCTGGGACACGTCCCCGTCGTCGAAGGTCAGGTCGAGCCGGTAGCCGAACTTCCAGGTGTCGTCGCCGTTCGGCTGGATGTGCAGCCGGACGGTGCCGCCCTGGAGCGCGTCCCAGGTGATGTTCTTCCGCACGAGCAGACCGACGGGTACGACGGAGCCGTCGCCGAACCTGCCGAAGGTGTCGAACGCAGAGGCCGCGGTCTTGCCGGCAGCGGTCACCACCTTGATGCTCACGGTGGTGTCGCCGTCCTTGTCCTCACCCGAGGTCAAGAACGTGATCTTGGCACTCGTCAGGGTCGCGCCGACATCAGCCGGGCGGACGCTGTGCGACGGAGCGTCCCGATGGCCGGGCGCGGCGCCGGCGATGCCCGCGCATCCCAACAGCAGGGCGATGCTCGCAAAAACCGCGGCCAATGTGCGTCCGAGTCGTTTTCCTCGCATGGGATTCCTTTGTCCAGGCCCCAGAGGACTGGGCCGTGAGTGGGACGAGTGGGGGAGAAGGCCGGCGCCCTTCTCCGTCGATGGTGTGCCGAAGGAGGTCGGCGGTCACACGAAGTGCCGTTCAGCGGAACAGCCGTGACGGCGTGCCGGTGCGTGCGGAATCACTCGTCGATCACGGACCCGAAGTGGGCGCCGTGCTCGTTGCCGCCGAGGGCGGCGGCGCCGTAGGAACGGGAGCCGTCGGCGAGCAGGCCGTTGCCGCCCGCGGGCAGCAGCCCGGGTTCGCATCGGGATTCCTCGGGGGCTCGTTCCGGTTCTCGGCAGGTTCGCCGGTGCACGTGTCCGTCGCGGTCGCGGCTGCGCGCACCAAGCACCGCCTATGACTGCGGATGCCGGAAGAACTCATCGGCGGCGCGGAGGATTCACCAGGGAACGGTCTTGCCGAAGCGGTCCAAGTAGGCGAGGCCGGGCGTGCCCAGCCGGGAGAGCAGGACGTCCACCAGCACCGGGACGCTCTCCTCAATGGTGAACGGCGCGTCCGGACCGCCCAGGGCGGTGCGGATCCAGCCCGGCGCCAGGAGGAGGAAGGCGCGCCGTGTCCCGCCCTGTCGGGCGGCGAAGCTCCGGCAGGCCGGAACCCGGCTCTCCGGCGATCGCCTCGTCGAGCCGCCCACCGCCCGCGCACGACGCTGAGGGAAGGGCCGGGTCAGGCGGGGACGAGTGGGTGGTCGACCACGTCCTTCATCGTGCGCAGCGCCCTGGGAGTGAGGCCGCGCGCGAGGAGGGAACGGCGTCCGGCAGCACCTGCCTGCATTCGGCGCAACGGGGCAGGGCGTGGACCTTGTGCTTGCGCAGCCGGACCACGGGGCCGAGTGCGCGCAGCGCGGCGTAAGGCCGATAGGGGTCGCGGATCGCCGACGCCGAGTACGGGTCGGGCCGGTAGACGGGAGTCTCGGTACGCACAGGCTTGAGACGCCTTTCTCAGGGCGCGGTGACACGCGGAACGGGACTGTGGCTCGGTCCTCGTGGTCGTCAGGCCGGCCGCTTCCGGCGTTCGGCGCCCAGCCGGGCGTAGTGGTCGATGAGGTCCGGCGCGTCCACGGCGCCGCGGTTGACGACCTGTTCGACGGGGGCGCCCTGAAGGAGGCGTTTGACGGGGACTTCGAGCTTCTTGCCGGTGCGCGTGTGCGGGATGCCGGGCACTTCGAGGATCTCGTCGGGGACGTGGCGGGGTGAGGCTCCCTCGCGGACGGCGTCGCGGATCTTCCCGCGGAGGGCGTCGTCCAGGACCACCCCGGCGGCCAGGACGACGAACAGGGGCATCCAGTAGCCGCCGTCGGGTTCCTCCGCGCCGATGACCAGCGCTTCCGTGATCTCCGGAAGGCGTTCGACGACGTCGTGGATGTCGGCGCTGCCCAGCCGTACGCCGTTGCGGTTCAGCGTGGAGTCGGAACGGCCGTGGACGATCACCGAGCCGCGCGAGGTGAGCGTGATCCAGTCGCCGTGGCGCCACACACCGGGGTAGGAGGAGAAGTAGGCGTCACGGTAGCGGCTGCCGTCGGGGTCGTTCCAGAAGTACAGCGGCATCGACGGCATGGGACGGGTGACGACGAGCTCGCCGACCTGGTCCACCACGCCTCCCCCTTCGGCGTCGTACGCGGCCAGCGCCACGCCGAGGTGGGGTGCGGACAACTCCCCCGCCCACACCGGGGTGTTGGGGGCGCTGCCGGCGAAGCCGGAGACGACGTCCGTGCCGCCGCTGATGGACGCCAGCAGCACGTGCTCGCCGACGTGGTCGCGGACCCAGGGGTAGGCGGAGGCCGGCAGGGCGGAGCCGGTGCAGCCGATCACGCGGATCGACGACAGGTCGTGGACCGAGGGGTCGATGCCGAACTTGGCCATGCCCAGCAGGTATTGGGGGCTGGTGCCGAAGACGGTCACCTGGTGGCGTGCGGCCAGCTTCCACAGGACGTCGGGCTCGGCGAGGGGCGCCGGGCTGCCGTCGTACGTGCACGTCGTGGCGCCCGTCAGAAGGGTGGAGGCGACGAGGTTCCACATCATCCAGTGGGTGGTGGTGTACCACAGGAGACGGTCGGCGGGGCCGAGATCGGAGTGCAGTCCCAGGGTCTTGAGGTGCTCCAGCAGGACGCCGCCGTGGCCGTGGACGATGCCTTTGGGCAGGCCGGTGGTGCCGGAGGAGAACACGACCCACAGAGGGTGGTCGAACTCCACGGGCGTGCAGGCGAGTTGTTCCGTGCGGGTGGCCGCGTCCTCCCACGGCACCACCAGGGACGGATACGGCTGCGCGGTCCACGGCAGGCCGACGTGGTCCACCAGCAGCGTCGCCTTCAACGTCGGCAGCGTCAGGGCGAGTTCGGCCGTGGCGTCGCGACGGTCGTGAGCGGTGCCGTTGAAGAGGTAGCCGTCGGAGGCGATCAGGACCGTGGGTTCGAGCTGGGCGAACCGGTCGGCGGCGGCTCTGGGGGCGTAGTCCTGCCCACACACCGACCACACGGCACCCAGGCTCGCGGTGGCGAGGAAGGCGACGATCGCGTGCGGGGTGTTGGGCAGGTAGCCCACCACCCGGTCCCCCTTGCCGACGCCGAGGTCGCGCAGGGTCGCGGCGACGGAGGCGACCTGGGCGCGCAGTTGGCCGGCGGTCACCTCGTAGCCGGAGCCGGTCTCGTCGAGGGCGACGACCGCCACGGCGTCGTCGGCGTGGCTGCGCAGGGCGTGGTGGGCGTAGTTGAGGGTGGCGCCGGTGAACCAGCGGGCGCCGGGCATGGTCTCCTCGGCGAGCACCTGCTCGTACGGGGTGTCCGCGTCGATGTCGAAGTACTTCCACACCGCGCCCCAGAAGCCTTCCAGGTCGGTGACCGACCACTGGTGCAGGGCGGTGTAGTCGGCGCCGTCCATCCCGGCGTGGCGGGCGAAGTCCCGGATGTTGCTGTCGGCGACGACCTGCGGATCCGGCGTCGTGAAAGGCACGGTCATCGTGCGGTGCTCCTCAGCGGGCTTGGGTGGAGGGTCTGTTCGGGAGGGAGAGGGCTGCGCGTGGTGTGCACGAGGGACGCCCACGCTCCGATGCCGGTGAAGTCCCGGGCTCCGGCCGGCACGACGTCCATGACGACGCGGTCGGGGCGCAGCAGGACGGCGTCCGCCCGGCCGGCGCGCAGCCAGGCGGCGAGTGTGCCGTCGTCGCCGAGGTCGCCGACGGGGATCGCGCGGCCGCCGAGTCCGTGGGCGAGGGCGTTCAGCGAGGGCCATGGCGAGGCGGCGGTGAGCACGGCGAACGAGTCACCGAGCACGTCGTCGAGGCGCGTACGTCGTCCGTCGGCGGTGACCCACGGTTGCGGGCAGTGGGTGCCCGCCAGACCTCCGCGCAGGCCGCGGCGCACAAGCGGACCAGAGGTCAGGGGCGGAGTGAGGTCACGGCCTGCCTTGGCGGCCAGGCCGGGTATGCGGCAGACCGTTCCGAGCAGTCCCCGGCGCAGGGCCGCGGCGCCGTCCTGTCCGCCGGTCATGGCCCAGCCCATGGCGACGGCGAGGCGGATCATGTGCCGTGCGTGTGGCCTGCGTTCGCTTTCGTAGGTGTCCAACAGCTTTTCGTCGGCGCCTTGTTGAAGGACGTGGGCGAGTTTCCAGGTGAGGTTGTAGGCGTCGCGCAGGCCCGCGCACAGGCCCTGTCCGATGAACGGCGGGGTGAGGTGGGCGGCGTCGCCGAGGAGGAAGACGCGGCCGCTTCGCCATCGGTCGGCTATGCGGGCCCGGAAGGTGTACTGCGTCTGGCGAACGACTTCGACGTCCCCGTCGTAGGAGGGCGGCAGCCAGGGGGAGACCAGTTCGCGGAGCGGTTCGTCGGTGTCGCCGAGCCGGAACTCCCAGCGGTAGCGGTCCTCGCCGACGCGCATGAACGTCGCCGGGCGGCGCGGGTCGCAGACCTGGTCGACGCCCTCCCAGCAGCGGACGTCGGCCTTGGTCCGGACGTCGATGACGTTCCAGCGTTCCTCGAAGCGCAGGTCCTCCCAGGCTGCGCCGATGGCGTCGCGGGTGAGGCTGTTCGCCCCGTCGCAGCCGAGAACCGCCTCGGCCCACATCTGGTGCTCGCCGTCGTCGTCGCGGTAGGTCACGCGCACCCGGCCCGCGGGGTCCGGTCCGACGCCTGTGACCTCCACGCCACCGCGCAGTTCGCATTCGGGGTGCCGCAGGAGAGTCTCGCGCAGCAGTCGTTCCAGTTCCGGCTGGTCGAACATGCTGGTCTGCGGGTAGCCGTGCGGGCCGTGCCCGGTGCGGCGGAACTCCGCCATCACCCGGTGGCGGGCGTCCAGCAGACGCAGTCCGTTCGCGGGGCGGGCGATCGCGGCGAACTCCTCCCCCACGCCGGCGGCCTGGAGGATCCTGCGGACCTCGTCGTCGGTGGCGACGGCACGGGGCAGGGGGTAGAGGTCCTGGTGGCGTTCCAGGACCACGGTGCGGACTCCGCGCCGGGCGAGGAGGAGGGCTGCGGTCACGCCCACCGGTCCGGCGCCGACGATGACGACGGGTACGTGCTGTGCGGTGCGGCTCACTTCGGACCCCTACTCCGCGTCCGTGACGGGCGAGCGCTGCTCGCCGAGGTCGATCCGGCCGTCGGGGGTCGTGATCGTCGCCGTGATCATGTCGCCGGTGCGCAGGTAATGCGGATTCCTGGCCTGCGACTTGAAGAACGCCTTCCATTTCACGGCGGCCGGCAGCAGGGCGCCGATCTTCTCGACCGGCTTGGGCGGGGCCTTGAGCGCGGTGCCGCCGGGGGTGCCGGTGAGCAGCAGGTCGCCGGGGTCGAGGGTCTGGAAGCGGGCCAGCAGGGTCAGGGCCCGCGCCGGGCGGACGATCATGTCGGCGAGGGTGCGGTCCTGGCGCAGCTCGCCGTTGACGGACAACCGCAGCCGCAGATCGAGGAGACGGGCGAAGTCCTCGGGCTCCAGAAGGGCCAGGTAGGGGCCGGCCGGTGTGAAGGTGGGGTAGGACTTGCTCTCGTAGAACTGGGTCTTGGTCAGCTGGACGTCGCGGGCGCTGACGTCGTTGGTGATCACCAGTCCGGCGACGTACGACGGCAGGTCCCGCTCCTCGACCACGGTGCCGACGGGCAGGGGTGCGCCCATGACGAGGCCCAGTTCGATCTCGTAGTCGAGGAACTGCACGTGGGAGGGCCGGACGACGGCGTCGTGGGGTCCGCTGACCGAGCCGGAGGCCTTGCGGAAGAAGGCGGGCGGAATGTCGCCGGTGAAGCCCGAATCGCGGGCGTGACTGCGGTAGTTGACCATTTGGGCGACCACCCGGCAGGGGGTGGTGACCGGCGAGAGGGCGGCAAGGTCGGCGACGGGCGTGCCCGTCTCGTCCGAGGTGGCCGCCTCCCGTACGGCGTCACGTTCGGCGATCAGCTCGGCGGTGGTGACGGCCTTGGTGGGGACTGGGACGGCCCGGTCGCCGCGGACCACCCACCAGCCGTCGGCGGTGCGCAGGACATTCGTGCTCATGTCAGTACTTTCGTCAGGGGGCGGGTGTCAGGACTTGATGGCCTTGAGCAGACCGAGCAGGCGGGCGGGGTCCATCTCGTTGTCACCGCGCAGGGCTTCGATGACGTCGCGGATGCGCTGCGGGGAGGGGCTCGCGCCGAGGAAGTCACGGGTGGCGGGCGGTCCCCACTGGGCCAGGCCGCTCGTCGACATGGGCGCCCAGCCGGGCTCGACGTCGCAGGAGAACAGGTCGCCGTCGGCGAAGTGCTCCAGCATGAAACGGTCCGGGTCGCGCCAGTAGTCGAAGAGCTGGCTGCCCTGGATGTGCCGACCGATGCCCCAACTGCGCTGGTAGCCGCGCTCCTTGAGGTATTCGCCTCCGGCGGCGATCGAGTCGAGGTCGGTGACCTGGTAGGCGGAGTGGACGTACCCGGTGCCGGGTCCCAGGTGCATGGCGAGGGTGTGGTGGTCGGCCGGGACGCTGCCGCGGTCGCAGCGGATGAACGCCATGGTCGGGCCGCGGTCGCGCTGCCCGTCGAGGAACAGGAAGTCGGAGACGATCATCCCCAGGGTGTCCAGGTACCAGTCGAGCGCCTTGCCGAACACCCGTGTCTCCAGGACCACATGCCCCAGGCGCTGGATGCGCGACGGTTCGCGGGGCGGACGTTGCGTGGCGTTCGTACGAGGGTGAGCGGTACCGAAGTTGAGCAGCAGCGGCTGCTGTTCGGGGAGCGCCGGCAGCTGCTCGCCGCAGTGCACCACACGCACCGGGACGCCCGAGGGGTCGAGCAGGTCGACGGCCCGGCCGCCGCCGGGCACGTCCGCCTCGCGCACGTGGGACCCGGTGGCGCGGGCCAGCCGGTCCAGGTCCGCACGGTCCGCGGCGCGGAACACGGGGCCGATGAAGCGGGAGGTCCGCCCGCGCCGGATCACCATGCAGGGGGAGCCGGCGAAGGTGCCCCGCAGCCACAGTCCCCGCTCCGTGCGGGCCGCCACACCGAAACCGAAGTCGCGGGCGAAGACCTCGGCCCGGTCCAGGTCGGGCTTCTCGAACTCCAGCCAGGCCAGATCGGCGACCTTGATCACCGGGTTCCGGGAGCGACCGGGGTGTTCGCCCCGCAGGGCTCCTTCCTCGCTGTGCAGGTCTTGGTGGGCCGTCCTGGCATCGGGCCCGTGGACGCGGGTTTCAGACATGGTGCCCTCCGAGCAACATCGCCGTAATGAGGAAATCATCAAGTTTGACAGTCCCCTCGTCAAGACGTCGGGCGAGACAAATGATGAATTCATCAGAGTTGCTGCCACCATCGTTCGCGCGGCTAGACTCGGCGCATGCCTACGTCAGCCCCGCCCGGCAACCGCTTCGAGCGGCGCCGCGCCGAGACCCGTCGCGCGCTCATCCGCGCGGCCCGGCAGATCCTCGCCGAGACCGGGGACACCGGCGTCAGCATCCAGGCGATCGCCGAGCGCGCCGACGTCGGCTTCGGCTCCTTCTACAACCACTTCGAGTCGAAGACCGAACTGTTCGAAGCAGCGGTGATCGATGCCCTGGAGGAGTTCGGCCAGAGCTTCGACGAACGCCTGACGGGGCTCGACGACCCGGCCGAACTCGTCGCGGCCGGCTTCCGGCTCAGCGCCCGCATGGCCGACACCCGACCGGAGCTGATGCAGGTCCTGCGCCGCCGCGGCCTCGGCTACATCCACTCCGACAACGGTCTGGCCCGCCGGGCGGTGCGTGACCTGGCAGTCGGCATGGCCTCCGGCCGCTTCACCGCCGTCGACCCGGCGGTCGCCCTGTCCGCACTGGGCGGCACCCTGCTGTCCCTGGTGGAGCTCAGATTCGCCCGCCCCGACCTGGACGGCGACGAAGCCGCGGTGAACCTGGCCGAGATGGTCCTGCTCATGCTCGGCGTACCGGCGGACGACGCCCACGAGGTCGCCCGGCGCCCCCTGCCCGGCGACCCTGCCTGACCGGCGTCCTCGCGCGTCGACGCGCCCGCCCCACGGCAGGCGGGCCATCGCGGCGATCCGCTCGGCCCGATAGCCCCTCGGTGACGGCGGGCCGAGCGTGCCCGGCATCTCGCCGTCATGCCCGGATGGTGACCGCAGTCGCTCCGGCGAGGGCCCTCGACGCCCTGCGCTGCCACGCCGAGGCCCACCTTTCGAAGCTCGTCGAAAGGATGGCCGACGCGCTGGGCCGCCTGGACAGTGGTGATCGCCTCGGACGCGGCGAGGTCTGCCGACACCGGCGGTGAAACGGTTCGCGTGCGCTCGTTCCACCGGAACGTCGGCGGCGGCCGCTGGGGGCCTCGCGCAGCCCTCCTCCGCGGCGTCACCCCAGCCACGCTCGGAGAAGGGACGGGTGAATGGACAGCATCTTCTCGGGTGAAGGGCGATCCATGGGCGCGTTCCTTCGCGAACGGTGGACCGAGATGTGCGACGGGCTCGACCTGCCGCGGTCCCTCAGCGGGCCCGTGACGAACCAGGTCCAGGGGCTTCTGCGGCCGTGGGCCGACCTGCCCGTCGGGCAGACGCCCCCGTTCCCCTCCTACGTCGCCGGCGACGGCTTCCCCGCCGAGATGTCGGTCAAGTGGTCCCGGGGGCGACCGGAACTGCGCGTGCTGTTCGAGGCCCTCGGCACCTCGCGGCCCGTCACCGCGGCCTCCAACCGGGCCGCCGCGGCGGCGCTGACGGACCGGTTGGCCGGGGAGCCGCTGGTCTGCCTGGACCGCTACGGGAAGGTGGCCGACATGTTCGCGCCGGGCGCGAGCCAGGAGACAGCCCCCGTCCCCGTCTGGCACTCCTTGGCCTGGAAACCGGGACACCCGCCCGCCTTCAAGATCTACTTCGGTCTGTACGGCAGGGAGGTGACGGATCGTCATGCGTTGGTGAGCGAGGCGATGGCCCGTCTCGCGATGGACGCCGCGTGGGCCGACACCTCGGCCCGGGTGACCCGAGCGGCACAGGAGGACGGGGTCGAGCGCGAACTGGAGTTCTTCGCCCTGGACTTGGACGTCAGCACACGGGCCCGGGCCAAGGTCTACTACCGCAACCACACCGGCAGCGTCGCCGTCCTGGAGCAGATGGCCTCCCTCGCCCGCGCCCATGACCCGGGCAGGGCCCGCTCGGCCTTCCGCGCCCTGCTCGGCACAGCTCCAAAGGCCGCCGGCGAGGCCCCGCTGACCTGCTTGGCGTACCGGCCGGACGCCGACCGCGCCGACGAGTCGACCACCTACTTCCGGGTGTCCAGCTTCACCACGTCCGACGAGGAAGCCGCGGACAGGATCGCCGCGCTGATGGCACACGAGGGCCTCGACCCACGACGTCACCACGCCTTGCTCCGCACCCTGGCACCGCGGCCCCTGGACCGGACCCGGGGCCTGCAGGAGCTGGTCAGCTACCGGTCGCTGGGTCACCACGGCGACGTATCCGTCTACTTCAGGTTTCCGGTCTACCCCTCACCCACCGTCGAGCCCGGCCCACCGACTCAGCCGGCCCGGCAGACCCTCCAGGAGGACGCCGCCCTATGACCACCATGCCCGCGCCCCTACGGGAAGTCGCCGACAGGAACGAGGAGCACGTCCGCGCCTACCGGTCCAGCGACCTGATCGTCCTGCTGGAGGACCCCACGACACCGACGGCCACCAGGGATGCCGTACTGACCCACGTGGCACCCTGGTCGGACGCGTTCCAGCGGATGATCAGTGTGCGGTCCGCGTTCGAGACCGACCCCCGGCTCAAGGAACTCGCCCTCCAGCACCGGCAGGAGGAGCTCGGCCACAACGACATCCTGGCGGACAGCCACCGCACCGGCCGGGCACCCGGCTGGGACCCCGTCGTCGAAGCCGGAGCCGCCTGGTTCGTCGACCAGTTCCGCACCCTGCCCGGACTGCACCGTGTCGTCCTGGCCCACCTCGTGCTGGAGGCTGGCAGTCTCACCTTCAGCACCGCCGGCTCCCTGGCATTCCCCGGCAACGCCTACTTCGCCCTGCACGACGAAGCGGACGAGGAACACATCGAGATGGGCTACCGGCTGCTCGCCGAGCGCCCGGAGTGGCAGCTCGGCGACGTCACCGAACTCCTCGACCGCGCCTGGCAGATCATCACCATGGTCTCCGACCGGATCGCCGAACTCGCCCGCCGCGACGGTGCCGTACCGGCATGAGCACCCTGCCCCGACAGAGCCTCGACGCCGACTCCGCCACCCGGATCGCCGAGGACTGCGCGCGGCTGTTCCAACAGGCCCTCACCGACCGGCTGATCGCGGCCTACGCCCTGGGGAGCCTCGCGCACGGAGGGTTCGCGCCCGCCGTCAGTGACATCGACCTCGCGCTGACCCTCACGGACCGCCGGCACGACGACGACCTGACCATCGAGCGTGCGACCCGCGAACTCCAGGAGCGGGACGGCTCCTACGGACGCCTGTCGGTGTTCTGGAGCTCCTTGCCCGCTCTGCGTACGAACCGCGACGACGGCAGGTTCCCGGCCGTGGACCGGCTCGACCTCAAGAACAGCGGCAAGCTGCTCCTGGGCGAGGAGATACGCCAGGACGTCGAACAGCCGGGCGCCGACACGCTGGTGACCGACAGCGTCCGGTTCGCGCTGCGGATGCTCGCCTCGGACGCCGTCCTGGCCGAGTTCCACCGTCCCGCCCGCCTGGCGCGCGACCTCAGACGGTTCACCAAGGCGGTCCTGCTCCCCCTCAGGTTCCTCTACACCGCCGCGACCGTGGACTGCGGATCCACCGACGACGCCATCCGCCACCACCTCGCCCACCCCTCGCCGGTGGCCGGGGAACTCGTCCGGGCCGCGACGCACGCCCGCCAGGGACATCCGGCCCCGGCCGAGCGGCTCACCGAACTCCTCCACGCCCAACTCGTACCGCTGTACCTGTACTACATCGACAGCACCCTGCTCAGGCTTACTCCCGGCGACGCCGAGCTGTCCCACGGCCTCGCCCACTGGCGGACACGCCTCCTGGACCGGTGAACCGCCCGGTACGCAGGGCACGGCACCTCGGAATACGGTGCCGCTCGGCCGCGGCGGCGGGGTGCTTCCGGCGCCCTTCATGGACCCCGTGGCAACCTGACCGGCCGAGCCCTACGTATTGTAGGGCCCCCATCGGCCGCGTCGGCCCGTCAACTCTTCGGGGGTACTCATGCAGGGCACGGACACTCAGGAGGCCCGCCGCAGTGTCGCGCCCACGGTGGCGGTGCTGGTCGTGAGCCTGCTGATCACGATGGAGGGCGTCTACGAGCTGTCCGGCTTCGGCCTGCACAGCCTCGACCGGCGTCCGCACCTGTTCAGCGACGGACTGGCAACGGGCGGGGTGATAATCGCGGCGGTGGTGGCGGGAGCCGCGATCGGCAACCTGGCGTGGATCCTGGCGGCACGGTGGCGAGTGGAACGGGCGCAGCGGTGACGTCACGCTCCCCGTATTCACACCGTTTCCCGCACTCGGGCCGGACTTCCTCCTTACCTGCGCCGATATCCTACGGAGTGTAGGGTCTGCTCCGCCGTCCCCCCCAGCCGCCTTCAAGGTAGTCGCTCACCATGGCCTCACAACAGTCCGCTCTGATATCCCCCCGCCAGGCCGCCGCACAGCGTCCCCACGGCACCGAGCCGAGCCGCCTGCGCCGGCGGGCCGCGGACGCCACCGTCTGGTACCTGCGGCTGATCGCCGTACTGAACATCGTGGCGGTGATGTCGCTCCCGTTCCGGCAAGAGGTCTACGAGCACAACAACGGCCGGATCACGCTCCACCTGCACCGGCAACACGCCCACCACTCCGGCCAGTTCTTCACGCCGTACCTGGCCACCGCGGGTCTGATCTCGGCGGCCCTGGCGATCTTCTTCGTGCTGGTGATGCGCCGCCGCAAGCGGGCGGCCTGGGTGGTCAACCTCGCCCTGTCCGCTCCCCTGTTCGTCCTGTACGTCCTCGCGCTCACCCAGCACGAGTACCGCGCCCACGCCTTCAACTGGCTCTCCGCCGCCCTCACCGGTCTGTTCGTCGCCGCGCTGCTGATCAGCCGCCGTGAGTTCAACGCCGTGGGCGACCCGTCCAACCCGAAGCTGGCGCTGGGCGTCGGCGCGGGCGGCCTGGTGGTGACCGGCGTCCTGGGCACCCTCCTCGTACACGCGACGAACACGATCCCCGGCGCCACCCTCGCCGACGAGATCGGCTACACCCTGCTGCGCGGCGTCAGCGTCGGCCCGCTCGCCGACCGCGTCTCCACCGTCCACGCCCCCCGCTGGACGGACATCATCATCAACATCCTCCTCGCGGCGGCCTTCTGCCTGGTCCTGTACGCGCTCTTCCGTTCCCCGCGTGGCCGCCGCCTGCTCGGCCACGAGGACGAGGAACGGCTGCGCGCGCTGCTGGACAAGCACGGCGCCCGCGACTCGCTGGGCTACTTCGCCCTGCGCCGCGACAAGGCGGCGATCTTCTCCCCGACCGGCAAGGCGGCGGTCACCTACCGCGTCGTGGGCGGCGTCAGCCTGGCCTCCGGCGATCCGATCGGTGACCCGGAGGCCTGGCCCGGAGCGATCGACGCCTGGCTGACGGAGGCGCGCCGGCATGCCTGGACGCCCGCGGTGATGGGCGCGAGCGAGGAGGCGGGCACCATCTACGGCCGCCACGGTCTGGACGCCCTGGAACTCGGCGACGAGGCCATCGTCGACATCGCCGACTTCACCCTGGAAGGGCGCGCGATGCGGGTCGTGCGCCAGGCCCACAACCGGGTCCGCCGGGCCGGTTACACGGTCCGCATCCGCCGCCACGAGGACATTCCGCCCGAGGAGATGGCGCTGCTCATCGACCGCGCCGACCACTGGCGCGACGGCTCCACCGAACGCGGATTCTCCATGGCCCTCGGCCGCCTCGGCGACCCCTCCGACGGCCGGTGCGTGATGCTGGAGTGCCGCGACGCCGACGACGTCCCCCGGGCCCTGCTGAGCTTCGTCCCCTGGGGCGAGCACGGCCTGTCCCTGGACCTGATGCGCCGCGACCGCGACTGCGAGAACGGGCTGATGGAGTTCATGGTCGTCGAACTCCTGCTGCGCGCGGCCGAACTGGACATCCGCCGCGTCTCCCTGAACTTCGCGATGTTCCGCTCGGTCTTCGAACGCGGCTCCCGACTCGGCGCGGGTCCGGTCCTGCGTCTGTGGCACGCCACCCTGACGTTCTTCTCCCGCTGGTGGCAGATCGAGTCCCTGTACCGCGCGAACGCCAAGTACCGCCCGATATGGGAACCCCGTTACCTGCTCTTCGCCAGGAGCAGTGACATCCCCCGCATCGGACTGGCGAGCGCCCGCGCGGAGGGGTTCCTGACCCTTCCCGGCAAGAACTGACCCGAGGGCCGGACTGACGGAGAGCGCGGGGGTTCCGCCCAGCGGACCCCCCGCGGTCACCCGGGAGGCCGGGAGGCCGGGACGAGATCGTGCCGGGAACGAGCGACGCGTCCCTCCGGCTCGGATCACCTGTGCCGCAATGTCCCGAAAGTCGGCTATGGCCTTTGGGCGACGTGTGACATAGGATTCCGAACACCTCTGCCGGGATCGCGACTTTCAGGCCGCGATCTTACGTATGCCCTGGTGAGACCGCGGAGGTGCGGTATGAGGCGTTCACCCTTGCTGGACAACTTCAACTCCGCCTGGCGCCTGCGGGCGCTGTGCGTCGGTGAGGACCCGGAGCTGTTCTTCCCGCTGGCGGAGACGGAGCGCGCGACAGCGCGTGCTCGCGCGGTGTGCCGACGATGCCCGGTCCTGCTCGACTGCCGTGACTGGGCCATCAGCCACGGCGAGACGGACGGCGTCTGGGGCGACACCACCGCGAGCCAGCGCAGAGCGATCCGCAGCGCCGCCCTCGGCAGGTGACCACCGGCGATCGTCACGCTCGGCCCTGGCGCGCCCGCTTCGTGGCGACAGGCGCAGGCGCGCCCGGCCCACTGGGCGAGCGGCGTGGCATATGAGTGAGCCCGAGCAAGCGCGGCCCGGCCGACTACCCGCCCTCGCGGCGCTCGCCGATCACAGGAAGCGTCGGATCGGAGTGACCGCCGCCTCCTTGGCGCGCTGCAGCACGGCCCGTCGTCTCCAGCGACGGAGGTCGATGTCCACGCTGTTCTTCAGGTCCGCCTCGTAGTCGCGGTCGAGGCTCGCGGTGAAGTCCTCGTCGAGGACGGCGAGCATGACCTCCTCGTCGTGGTCCATGGAGCGGCGATTGAAGTTGGTGGAACCGATCAGGGCCGCCACCGAGTCCACGGTGATGATCTTGGCGTGCATCATGGTCGGCTGATACTGCCGGATGCGGACGCCGGCCTCCAGCAGGCGCTCGTAGTGGTGCTGGCCCGCGAGCTGGCAGGCACGCTGATCGGTGTGCGGCCCGGGGAGGAGGATCTCCACCTCCACACCGCGCCGGGCGGTCTGGCACAGCAGGTCGATGAAGTACGTGTCGGGGGCGAAGTAGGCGGTCGTCAGCCGGAAGCGTTCCTCGGCGGAGGTCAGCATGACGCGGATGAGGGTCTGCATGTCCTGCCAGCCGATGCTGGCCGATCCGCGCACGACCTGGACCACGGACGAGCCGGGCTGCTGGTGTTCGGTGAAGCGGTCGCGGTCGTCGAAGAGTTCGTCGTGGCACTCGGCCCAGTTCTGCGCGAACGCGGCCGCCACGCCGTCGACCGCCGGACCGCGCACCTGCACATGGGTGTCCCGCCATTCGCCAGGACCCCGTGCATCGCCGCACCACTCCTCCGCGATACCGACGCCGCCGGTGAACGCGGTGGTCTCGTCCACGATGAGAGCCTTGCGGTGGCAGCGATGGTTCTGTTTAAAGGGTGACAGCCACACGGGTCTGCGGAACCAGGCCACCTGCACGCCCGCGTCGTCCATCTCCTCCAGCAACCGCTGCTCGATCTTCTGGGCCCCGAAGCCGTCCAGCAGCAACCGGACCCGCACTCCCGCGCGTGCCCGGTCGGCGAGGGCGCGCGCGAAGTCATGGGCGATCTGCCCGCGCCAGTACACGAACGTCATCATGTCGATCGTGTGGCGGGCCGAACGGATCGCCCCGAGCATGGCGGGGAAGATCTGGTCGCCGTTGCGCAGCGGGACGAGTTCGTTGCCTTCGGTCGCGGCCACGCCGATGAGCCGCTCCAGGCGACGGCGCAGGCGGCGCTTGCGCGCATCGAGTACACCGCCAGTAGTGGGGGCAGGGGCAGAAGAAGCTGCCGGTATGCCGTCGAGAATCACGTCTGTCTCCCGTTGACCTTCAGGGGCGGTTCGGTGCGGGCTGACGAGCCAGCCCGAAAAGCCACGTGCCCGGCGAATACGGCGGCACTCCCGAAGCCCGCCGCATTCGTGTCCGCCCCGCCCGGCCTCCCGGGCACTCCCATGAGGAATCGCCTTCTCCTGCCATACCGCCTTTGTCCGGGGCCGGCGCCGTCAACTCACGTCTCACCGGGACGACTTGCCTGCGCCGTCCGTGCACTCCCCCGCCGCCTGCACCGACCCCCCGCCGACCGACTCCATCGCGGCGCGTCTGTACCGAGGTTCTGCGGGCATACGGCGGTGAGCCGGAGGACACGCCTCGGGCCGGCCATGGCCGCGACACGTCGATCAGGGAGTACGGATGCCGACCGCCGTATCGGGAAGACCAGCCGAGTTGCCCGGTGAGAGACCCGCGGGAGGTCGCACCGCCGCCGGCGACGGCCGCACCGCACCGCGCGGAGTCGGCTGGTCCGTTCGCTGGATCGCGGCGCTGACCATCTGCCAGGCGGCGTTGATGGTGGGCATCGGTCTGCTGATCACCGGCCCAGCCCGGCACCTGTGGCCCCTGACGGTCGAGGACAGGGTCAACACCGGCTTCGAGGGGATACGGACGCACTCCCTGACCACCCTGTCGTGGTTCGCCTCCGAAGCCGGCAACACCGGGACGGTGATCGCCGTCACGCTGGTCGGTTGCCTGGGTCTGCTCTGGATACCGAGGCTGCCGATGTGGCGGCAGGCCGCCTTCCTCGCGCTCGCGGTGTCGTTGCAGTCACTGGTCTTCCTGGTCATCACCGTGGCCGTGGACCGGCACCGGCCCGAGGTGCACCGACTCGACGGCTCGCTGCCCACCTCCAGCTACACCTCCGGCCACACCGGCGCGGCCACGGCCGTCTACGGCGGCCTCGCGGTGCTCGCGCTGTCCCGGATGCGCAGCCCGTGGCGGCGCGTCGTGGCCGGCGTACTGTTCCTCATCCCCGTCGTGGTGGGCCTCGCCCGGCTCTACCGGGGCATGCACCACCCCACCGACGTCATGGGCGGGCTCGTCAACGGCGGTCTGGCGCTGTGGATCGTGGGGCGCGCCGTGCTCACGGACGGTTTCGTGACCGCTCCGCCGGCTTCCCGGTCCACAAGGACGGCCGGGGTCGCGACGGAAGGCGGTGTCCAACAGCGCACCGGACACGCCGCGGTGGTCCTCAACCCCACGGTCACCGATCAGGCCGACCGCGACGCTCTTCGGCAGGTCCTCGAGGAACACGGTTACAGCGCAACGAGGTTCATCGAGACGACCGCCGACGACCCGGGCGGCGGCCAGAGCACCGCGGCGGTGCGCGACGGCGCGAGCCTCGTGGTGGTCTGCGGCGGGGACGGCACCCTGCGGGCCGCGGCCAGCGCCCTCGCGGGCAGCACGGTCCCGCTCGCCCTCGTGCCCTGCGGGACCGGCAACCTCCTGGCCCGCAATCTGGGCCTGCCGCTGTCGCCCGTGGACGCCCTCGACGCCGCCCTGCGCGGCAGCGTGCACCGCGTCGACCTCGGCCGCGTCGAGGGCGACGGCCTGCCCACCACCCACTTCGCCGCCATGTGCGGCGCCGGACTGGACGCGGCGATGCTGCAACGCGCCAACGCCGACGACCGGACGAAGGCCAGCCTGGGCTGGCTCGCCTACGTCCTGGCACTCCCCCGGGTCTGGTCGCGCACCCCGCGGATGAGCGTGAACGTGAGCCTCGACGGAGCCCCGGCTCATCGACGCACCGCCCGCATGGTGCTGATCGGCAACGTCGGCGCGGTGCAGGGCGGCATGAGGCTGCTGCCGGACGCCCGTCCCGACGACGGGCGGCTTGATCTGCTCATCCTCGATCCGCGCGGTCTCGGAGGGTGGATCAGCGCCCTGTGGACGCTGCTGCGCGGCACGGCCACGCCCGGGTCGGCCGCCGACGCACCCGCTGTCCAGGCCGACGGCGCCCCGGTGGCGTTCTTCACCTTCCGGCACGCCGAGTTCACCTTCGAGCGCGACCAGCCCCGCGAACTGGACGGCGATCCCACCGCCCCCGGCCGCCGCCTGACGGTGGAGGCGAGCCCCGGTGCGTTGAAGATGCTGCTGCCCGCACGGGGGAAGTGATGGGTACTGCCACACGGGTCCCCGAGACACGGGACATGAGCGGAGAGGAGCTGTCCGCCGACGAGGCCCTGGGCCACGCTGCGTCGCTACGGCGGCTGGTCGCTGCTGCGCGACGCCTTCGTCCGCTTCCGCTACGCCGACGGCTTCAGCCACGCCCGGGCCCTCGCCCTGCAGACGGTCCTGGCGGTCATCCCGCTGGCCATCGCCTTCGTCGGCCTGTCCGCCAGCCTGCACACCGAGAACGTCGGCAGGCTGGCGGAACTGACGATCCACCGGATCGCCCAGGGCCCCAGCGCGCAGGTCGTCGACGACGCACTCGACCGCAGCCGCCACAAGTCCGGTTCCGGCGCCGAGGTCGCCCTCTGGTTCGGCGCCGTGTTCTCCCTGATGAACGTCACCACGGCCATGTGCCAGATCGAGCGGGGCGCGAACCGCATCTACGGCAACGAACGCGACCGCCCCTTCCACCTCAAGTACCTGCGCGGCCTGGTGATGTCCCTCAGCGCCGGGCTGCCCCTGGGCCTCGGGTTCATCGCCATGATCGCCGGCGGCGACATCGCCTCGGCGGCCGTGACCGTCTACCACCTGGAGGACAGCACGCTGCGCGCCTGGACCATCCTGCGCTGGCCCTTCGGACTGCTGCTCGCCCTCATCTCGGCGAGCGCCGTCTTCCGCCGTTCGCCGCGGCGCAAGCAACCCGGGTACACCTGGCTGGCCTTCGGAGCCGCCGTGTACCTCGTCCTGTGGATGACCCTGACCTGGCTGCTGAGCCTCTACCTGAACATCAGCGGCTCCTTCGACACCATCTACGGTCCCCTCAGCGCCTTCATGTCGCTGCTGCTGTGGGCCTACCTCACGTCCATCGCGCTGCTGCTCGGCCTGTCCTTCGCAGCACAACTGGAAGCGGTACGCGGCCTCCGTCCCGGGCCGATCCAGGAAGATCCGGGAGTCTGACATGGGCACCAACTCCACCCTGCGTCCATCAACTCGACAGCCTCGCCAGGCCGACCGCAGGTTCGGTGCGCGACTGCTCGTCTCCGCGGGCATCGCCGCCGTCAGCGCGGTCCTGTTCGGACTGCTGCTGATCCTGGTCGAGGACCGGTGGCTGCCGCTGCAACGGCTGGACACCGGCGCAGCGCGACGGCTGCACGCGCAGGTGATCGGCCATCCGGCATGGAGGAGCGTGCTGCACCTGCTGTCCGACTGGGTCTGGGACCCGGTGACGCTGCGCCTGGCCGTCGCCGTACTGACCGTGTGGCTGCTGTACCGCCGGGCCTGGCGCCTGGCGGCCTGGGCGGCGGTGACCGCCGTCGCGGGCGGCCTGATCGGCCTGCTGGTCAAGACGGTGGTGGAGCGGGCGCGGCCCGCACTGCAGGACCCGGTGGCCCATGCGCCCGGGTACTCCTTTCCCTCCGGCCACGCCATGACCGCCACCACGTCCTTCGGCATCTTCCTGCTGGTGCTGCTGCCGCTGATACCGCGGGCCTGGCGGGTCGTGTGCTGGTGCGTCGCGGTGTTCTCGGTGGTCGGCGTCGGTTTCACCAGGGTCGCCCTCGGTGTGCACTGGTGCAGCGACGTTCTGGGCGGCTGGCTCCTCGGCCTCGCCGTGGTCGCGGTGACCGCCTGGGCGTTCGAGGCTTGGCGTTCGGACGTGGGCCGGGACCGCACAGCGGTCACCGAGGGCCTGGAACCGGAGATCACCCGGGAAGAACCCGAGCCCCGGTAGGCGCCCGCCGACCGGGACCGTCAGACGCTCTCGGGAGCGGCCTGCGGCAGCGCCTCGGGCGCCCGGCGGGTCAGGGGCAGCAATGCCGCCGAGACCAGCAGGGTCAGGATGCCGAGGAGCAGGACGGCCGAGGCCAGGGTGCCCAGGGTGCTCCTGGCGGCGAGCAGGGCCAGCGGGCAGGCGAACTCGCCGAGGAAGAAGGCCGACGTCCACAGGCCGGTGCCCCGCCCGCGGTCGGCGTACGCGAGCCGGGACAGCGCCACGGTCAGCAGGGACGGCAGCAGCATCCCGGTGCCGACGCAGTTGACGACGGCCCCGGCGATGAGCAGGGGAAGACGGTCGGTGGCGCCCATCAGGACGAAGCCCGCGGCGCACACGGCGAGCACGGCGGGAAGGCGGCGGCGCGCCCGGTCGGCGAGCCGGGTGAACAGCACCGAGCCGAGGACGGTGGCCGCGCTGGCGAGCGCCGTGGCGGCGCCCACCACGCCGGTGGAGTGCACGCCGAGGTCGTCCATGAGGTAGGACATCTCCACGGGCACGGTGTAGAAGACGGCCGCGCCGAAGACGGTCAGCAGGCAGATGCCGGCCATGCGCCGCAGCGGGAAGGGACGCCGGTCCGCCGCCGTCGGCTCACCGGCCGGGAGCGCGGCCGGCTCCGGGGTGGGCAGCGCGCGGGCCATGGCCGGGGCGAGCAGCAGTCCTACGAGGTAGAGCCAGAAGGGTGCCCGCCAGCCCGCCGAGCCCAGCGCGCCGCCGAGCACGAAGAAGAGGGTCGCGGACGCCGACGCGCACATGGTCTGCAGCGCGAGGTACCGGTCACGGGTGCGTCCCGTGTAGTAGTCGCCGATCAGCGTGGTGCAGCAGGTCATGATGGCCGCTTCGGCGATGCCGACGAGGACGCGGCTGGCGACGATGCCGTACAGCGACGACAGCCACAGCGGCGCGGTGCCGAACAGGGTGTACAGGACGGTGGCGGTGACCAGCAGGCGCTTGCGTCCGAGCCGGTCGACGAGGGCGCCGGCGAACGGCGCGAGGACGGCCAGCGAGAGGGCCGGGACGGTGAGGACGAGCGGGACGAGGGCGGCGTTGCCGGGGACGTCCCCGAAGTGGTCCTGCATGCGCGGAAGCACCGGGGCGATCAGGACGGCACCCAGGATCGGCAGGCAGCTGCCGGCCATCAGCAGCACGGCCGGCAGCTTGCCCCCGACGGCCGGGGCCTCCGTGTGTTCGTGAGCGGGCAGGGCGGCGGAAGCGGGCATGGCGGCACTCCGGAACGTGGGCGGGGAGGTTCACCGCGCGGCGGACGAGCGGACGTGTGGACGGCGCCCGGTGCCGGCCTGCGGGCGGCACGGCGGTGTGCCACGACTATGCGTTCCGGGCCCCGGCCTGCCCAGTCCCCCGGTCATCCAAGTTCGCGATGCGGCTGATCCGTCCCGTGGATGGCGACGTCACGCCATCACCCGACCACGCCCGCGAGCGACCCTTCCGGCTCAGCTCTCGGACTGCACCCGCGCCCCCACCCGCGCGGCCGTCTCGCGCAGCCAGATGTGGGCGGCGTCGTGCGTGTGCACCGGATGCCACCACAGCGCCTCCCGCAGCGGTACGGCCTCGTACGGCGGCTCCACCACGCGCACGTCGGCGATGGGTTCCAGCAGCCGGGCCAGGCGCGACTGCACGAGGGCGACCCGCCGGGTGCCGGCCACCAGCAGCGGCAGCAGCTGGAAGCTGTCGACGGAGACCTCGACGCGTGGTTCGACGCCCAGCATGCCGAGCTGGCGCACCGCGGGGGCGTCGTAGGTCCTCTGGTACGTCACCCAGGGCAGCCGTTCCAGGTCCTTGCGGGTGAGGCGGTCGTCGACGCTCGGGTGGTCGCGCGCCACCAGGAAGACCCAGCGGTCGTCGAAGAGATCGGTGGCGGGGAAGTCGCTGATGACGCCGTGCGGCATGAGCAGCCCGTCGCTCGCGCTCAGCAGGGTGGCGGTGTCGTCCACGACGGTCGTCGGCGTGTGGGTGAAGCGCAGCCGGATGCCGGGAGCCTCCTCGTGCACCACGCGGGCCAGTTCGGTGCCGAACACGGCCACGGCGTAGTCCGACGCCAGCAGCTTGAACTCGCGGTTCTCCTTTGCGGGATCGAAGTCGGCCTGGCTGGCGAAGAGCCGTTCCAGCACGTCGTAGGCAGTGGCGGTGCGGTCCAGGAGCATCTGGCCCAGTGCGGTGAGCTCGTAGTGGCCGCCGACGCGGGCGAGCAGGTCGTCGTCGAAGTGCCTGCGCAGCCGGGCGAGGGCGGCGCTCATCGCGGGCTGGCTGAGGCCGACGCGCTGTCCCGCACGGGTGACGTTGCGCTCCTCCAGCAGGGCCCGCAGGGCGACGACGAGGTTGAGATCGAGTCGGGCCAGGTTCATGCGCTTCCCTCGGCAGTGCGGCGCCGATCGGGGACTATCCACGTGACGGATCGGGGTGATCCACACAATCTATTTCCCTGATCGCGGGTGCGGGGTCCAGATTAGTCGCACCGCAATCAGGAGGACATGTCCGTGAAACCCGAATCCGCGTCCGCGCTCTTCGCCGGACCCTTCGCTCTCGCGACGCTCTCGGCCCCGGACGGGCCTCGCTTCCCCGCCCTCGTCACCCCGGACGGCCTGGTTCTCGACCTGCGGTCCGCGTTCGGCGACGAACGGCTGACCGTCCTGCACCTGCTGGAGGACTGGCCGACGACGCTGCCGAGGCTGCATGCCCTGGCCGCCGAGACCGGCCTCGCCCGGACTCCGCTCGCGGACCTCCACGTGCACGCGCCGGTCGAACCGCGGCAGGTATTCCAGTCGGGCGCGAACTACCGGCAGCACGTGATCGACCTGCATGTGGCGCACCGCGCGCCCGGTGACGACCGGCCCGAGGCCGAGCGGCGCGCCGAAGCGGCGGAGATCATGGACCGGCGGGCGGCCGAGGACCTGCCGTACGTCTTCATCGGCCTGCCCAGCGCGATCACCGGCCCCTACGACGACGTCGTCCTGCCCGCCTGGGCCGAACAGCCCGACTGGGAGCTGGAGTTGGCGGTCGTGATCGGCCGGCCGGCACACCGGGTGTCCGTCGAGGAGGCATCGGCGTGCATCGCGGGCTACACGATCGCCAACGACCTCACCGATCGTGCGACCGTCTTCCGCCGCGACATGCCGCAGATCGGCACCGACTGGCTGCGCAGCAAGAACGCACCCGGCTTCACCCCGCTCGGGCCGTGGATCGTGCCCGCCGAGTCGATCGCCCACCCGGACGATCTGCGCGTCACGCTGAAGCTCAACGGCGAGACCATGCAGGACGAGTCGACCAAGGACATGATCTTCAAGGTCGCGCGGATGGTGTCGTACGCCTCGCAGACCGCCCGCCTGCTGCCCGGTGACCTGGTGCTGACCGGCAGCCCGGCCGGCAACGGCATGCACTGGGGGCGGCTGCTGCGCGACGGCGACGTGATGGACGGGTCCATCACCGGTCTCGGCGCTCAGCGCACCCGCTGTGCCGCGGAGGCGTCGTGAACCGGCTCGATCCCGAGGGCGCGATCGCCGAGGCCGCCAAGGCGTACTCCAACTGGGGACGCTGGGGCGAGGACGACCGGCTCGGCACCCTGAACTTCCTCGACGAGGCCAAGCGCCGCGAGGGCGCCGCGCTCGTCCGGCGCGGCGCCAGCTTCTCTCTGTCGCAGTCCTTCGACATGAACGGCCCGCAGAAGGGCTGGCGGCGGCGCACCAACCCCGTCCACACCATGCTCGACACGGGCACCGACGCCGCCCTGGGCAACCAGGGCTTCCCGCACGGTATCGGCGGCGCCGACGACGTGATCGCCATGCCGCTGCAGTGCTCCACGCAGTGGGACGGCCTCGGCCACATCTTCGACCACGGCAAGGCATGGAACGGACGCCCGGCCGAGAAGGTCGTCACCTCCGACGGCGACCTCGTCACCGGCATCGAGCACATGGCCCCGCACGTCGCCGGGCGCGGCGTGCTGCTGGACGTCGGACGCGTGGTCGGCGCGGCGGGAGAACTGCCCGACGGCTTCGCGATCACCCCCGAGCACCTGACGGCGACCGCCGAGGCGCACGGGGTGAGCGTGGGACGCGGTGACATCGTGCTGGTACGCACCGGCCAGCTCGCACGGGTGCGCCGCGAGGGCTGGGGCGACTACGCGGGCGGTCCGGCGCCCGGCCTGTCATTCACCACCGCCGGCTGGCTGCACGGCGGCGAGATCGCCGCGATCGCCACCGACACCTGGGGCTTCGAGGTTCGCCCGAACGAGTTCGAGCACGCCTTCCAGCCCCTGCACCAGGTCGCGATCCCCAACATCGGCCTGCTGATCGGCGAGATGTGGGACCTGGAGGCCCTGGCCGAGGACTGCGCGGCCGACGGCGTGCACGAGTTCTGGCTGACCGCCGCTCCCCTGCCCATCACCGGTGCCGTCGGCTCGCCCGTCAGTCCCGTCGCCGTCAAGTAACCAGCGGAACGAAGGAGTTCCCCTATGAGCACACCCCGCAGCGCACCCCGTTCGGTCCTCGTCATCGGCGGCGGCGCGGCCGGCAACGCCGCGACGATCCTGCTGCGGCGCGCGGGTCTGGCCGTGGACCTGATCGAGGCCAAGGACGACTGGAACGCCACCGCCGGCTCCGGCATCACCCTCCAGGGCAACGCGCTGCGCGTGCTGCGCGAACTGGGGGTGTGGGAGCAGGTCAAGGCCTCCGGTTTCGGGTTCGGGTCCGTCGGCATCACCACCCCCGACGGCACGGTCCTGCACGTCGCCCGGGACATCCGTACCGGCGGCGACGACCTGCCCGCCACGGTCGGCATGCAGCGCCCCCGGCTGCAGCGCGTCCTGATCGATGCCGTCCGAGCGAGCGGCGCCTCGGTGCGCCTGGGCACCCGCGCCGAGTCCCTGGAACAGGACGGCGACGGCGTGACCGTCGCCTTCACCGACGGCACCCAGGGCCGCTACGACCTGGTGATCGCCGCCGACGGCCTCGGTTCCAGCACCCGCGCCGCCCTCGGCATCACCGCCAAGCCCGAACCCACCGGCATGGCCATCTGGCGCGTCGCCACCCCCCGCCCGGCCGGCGTCACCCGCACCGACCTCGCCTACGGAGGCCCCGCCTACATCGCCGGCTACTGCCCGACGAGCGACACGACGATCTACGCCTACCTCGTCGAGGCCAACCGCGACCGCGCCTCCATCCCCCTGGAGACGTACGCCGACGAGATGCGGCGCCTCGCGTCCGCGTACGGCGGCTTCTGGCCGGAGATCACCCAGCACATCACCGACCCCGCGAAGGTCAACTACACATGGTTCGACCGGCTGTTGGTGGAGGGGTCCTGGCATCGCGGCCGGGTCGTGCTGGTCGGCGACGCCGCGCACTGCTGCCCGCCCACCCTCGCCCAGGGTGCGGCCATGTCCCTGGAGGACGCGTGGGTGCTCGCGCAGCTGCTGACCGCGTCCGACGACTGGGACGACGCGCTGTTCCAGGCGTACTACGAGCGGCGCATCGCGCGCGTCCGCCCGGTCGTCGAGGCGTCCGTACAGATCGGGCAGTGGCAACTGGACGGCGTACGCGACGCGGACCTGCCCGGTCTGATGGGCCGCACCATGACCCTGCTCAGGGAGCTGCCGTGACCACTCGCCCCGCACCCGCCTCCCCCACCGTCGACGTGCACGCCCACCTGCTGCTGCCCGACGTCGAGGCCCTGGTGGAGGGCCTGCCCGGACTGGCCGGGGCCAAGGCGCTGGACGCCCGGCGCAACGGCCCCGCCGCCCTCGCCGTCAACGGCCCCATGGTGCGCGCACGCATCCCGCTGCTGCTCGACGTCACCGCACGGCTCGCCTCGATGGACGCCCAGGGCGTGGACGTCCAGCTCGTCAGCCCCTCCCCCTCGCACTACCACTACTGGACGGACGAGGAGACCGCCGAGAAACTGTGCCGCCTCGCCAACGAGGCGACCGCCGCCCACTGTTCGGCCGCTCCCGGCCGGCTGCGCGGCCTCGGACTGGTGCCGCTGCAGCACCCGGACCTGATGGTGGGCGCCCTGGACCACGCCCTGGAACAGGGGCTGGCCGGGGTGGAGATCTCCAGCCACGCGCCGGGCCGGGAACTGTCCGACCCGGCGTACGAACCCTTCTGGACGCGGGCCGAGGAGACAGGCGCGCTCGTCTTCCTGCACCCCTTCGGCTGCACCCTCGACGAGCGCCTGGACCGGTGGTACCTGTCCAACACCGTGGGCCAGCCCACCGAGAACGCCGTCGCTCTGTCGCACCTGATCTTCTCCGGCGTAATGGACCGCCATCCCGGGCTGAAGGTGATCGCCGCCCACGGCGGCGGCTACCTGCCCACCCACATCGGCCGCTCCGACCACGCCTGGACCACCCGCTCCGACGCCGGCGCCGGCTGCGCGCACCTGCCCAGCAGCTACCTGAAGCGCCTGTACTTCGACTCACTCGTCCACGACCCGTCGGTGCTGCGGGAGTTGATCCGCGTCGCCGGTCCCGACCGGGTCCTGCTCGGCTCCGACTTCCCCTTCGACATGGGCACCGAAGACCCCGTCGGCGCCCTGCGCGCGGCACGCCTGCCCGAGGCCGACTTCGACGCCGTACGCGGGGGCAACGCCGCCGCCCTCCTCTCCCTGGGAGCGACATCATGAGCGCACGCCTTCTCACCCACCTCAGGCACGTCGACCTCGCCGTGCCCGACTACGACAAGCAACTCGACTTCTACGCCGGCGTCTGGGGCCTGACCAAGGTCGAAGAGGACTCCGGCATCTCCTTCCTCGCCGCCGAGGGCTCCCCCGAGCAGTACGTCGTCCGGCTGCGCAAGGCCGACGGGAAACGCCTCGACCTCGTCTCCTACGGCGCCGCGAGCGCGGCCGACGTCGACACGCTCGCCGAGCAACTCCTGGCCGGTGGCGTCCAGTTGATCACGCAGCCGGGCAAGGTGGACACCCCCGGCGGCGGTTACGGCTTCCGCTTCTTCGACGTCGACGGCCGCACCCTCGAGGTCTCCACCGACGTCGAGGTCCGCCGGCATCGCAAGATCGAGGAGAAGGAGTCGATCCCGGTCAAGCTGTCCCACGTCGTGCTCAACTCCCCCGACCTGGACCGCACGAGGAGCTGGTACGAGCGGCACCTCGGCTTCCGGCTCTCCGACACCCTGAGCTCGCCGCACATGGGCGAGGTCATGCACTTCATGCGGATCTCCAACCAGCACCACTCGATGGCCCTGGCCAAGGGCCCGCACACCTCCCTGCACCACGTCTCCTTCGAGATGCGCGGCCTCGACGAGTACATGCGCGGCTCCGGCCGCGTCATCCGCGCCGGGTTCCAGAAGATCTGGGGCCCCGGCCGGCACATGGCGGGCGACAACACCTTCACCTACTTCCTCGACCCGCACGGCAACACCGTCGAGTACACGACGGAGTTGGAGCTGCTGGACGAGGACACCTGGCATCCGCACGTCTACGACTTCTCCCGGCCCGAGGTCACCGACCAGTGGGGCACCGCGAACCCCATGAACGAACTCATCGCCAAGGAGTCCTTCAACGACCCCGACCGCGGCTGCTTCGTCGCACCGCCGGTCTGACCCCGACCCCGACTCCCGGGAGCACGGCAGCCCTGTCAACTGCCCTGACGCACCGCCCGCCGTGCCCCCGGGCCCAGCCCACAGCCAGGAGCCCGCTCATGCGCTTCGCCGCCTACGCACACCACGACCAGCGCCGCCTCGCGGTCGTCGACGACGACGGAGTGCTGTACCCGGTGCCCGGCGTCCGCTCCCTCACCGAGGCCCTCGCCGCCGGAGACGGCCTGCCCGCACTGCTCGACCTCGGCGCCGCCACCCTCGACGTACCACCCGGCCCGCACATCTCCCGGGTACGCCTGCTGCCACCGCTCCAGCCCACCTCTGTAAGGGACTTCGTCACCTTCGAGGAACACGTCGAAGGCGTACGGCGGTCCGTCGACCGGGCCGCCGGAGTGCCCGAGCAGTGGTACGCGGCCCCCACCTTCTACTTCACCAACCCGCACGCCGTCCACGCGACCGGCGACGCCATCCCGATGCCGCCCGGCTGCACCGTCCTGGACTTCGAGCTCGAAGTCGCCGCCGTCATCGGCCGCGAGGGCCGCGACCTCACCCCTGAGGAGGCTCGCGACCACATCGTCGGCTACACCGTCTTCAACGACTGGTCCGCCCGCGACCTGCAGTCCGCCGAGATGCAGGTGGGCCTCGGCCCCTGCAAGGGCAAGGACACCGCCACCACCCTCGGCCCCTGGCTCGTCACCGCCGACGAACTGGACGAGCACCGCGACGAAGACGGCTTCCTGCGGCTCGCGCTCACCGCCGAGGTCAACGGCGAGATCGTCGGCCGTGACCTGCTGTCCAACATGAGCTGGACCTTCGAAGAGATGGTCGCCTACGCCTCCCGCGGCACCCGGGTGCTGCCCGGCGACGTCCTGGGCTCCGGCACCTGCGGCAACGGCGGCTGCCTCGCCGAACTGTGGGGCCGGCGCGGCGAACAGAGCCCGCCGCCGCTCAAGCCCGGCGACACCGTCACCCTCACGGTCGACGGCATCGGCACCCTCACCAACACCGTCGTCCCCGGCGCCGCCCCCGTCCCCCTGCCCGCCGGCCGGCGCCGTTCCCGGGAGCGGCCGTGAGCGACCTGCATCCCAAGAGGCTCCTCGGCAAGGTCGTCGTGGTCACCGGCGCCGCCCGCGGCCAGGGCGCCGCCGAGGCCGAAGCCCTGGTCCGGGAGGGCGCCCGCGTCATCGCCACCGACGTCGAACCCGCCGACGGCTGCCGTCGTCTCGACGTCACCAGCGACAAGGACTGGACGGATCTCGCCGCCGAGCTGGAGGTGGCGTACGGGCAGGTCCACGGCCTGGTCAACAACGCCGGCATCACTTGGCGGGCCCGGCTCGGCGACGTACGGCCCGAGGACCTCGACCGCGTGCACGCCGTCAACGTCACCGGACCGCTGCTCGGCATCCAGCGCCTCGCCCCGCTCATGCCGCCCGGCTCCTGCATCGTCAACGTCGGCTCCTCGGCCGCCCTCACCGCCCACTACCCGGTCGCCTACACCACCAGCAAGTGGGCCCTCAGAGGCCTGTCGAAGACGGCGGCCCTGGAACTCGGCCCGCGCGGCATCCGCGTCAACACCGTCCACCCCGGCTACATCGACACCGAGATGACCGCCTCCGCCGCCCCCGCCTTCCGCGAGGCGAACATCCGCGAGACCCCGCTGGGCCGCACCGGCACCGTGGACGAGATCACCCCGCTGGTCGTCTTCCTGCTGTCGGACGAGTCCTCCTTCATCACCGGCGCCGAGATCCCCGTCGACGGCGGCCTGACGGCGCACGGCGGCGTGAAGTCCATCTCGGACGCGCTGCTGAGGGAGGGCGGTCGGTGAAGCGGCTCGACGGCAAGGTGGCCCTGATCTCCGGGACGGCGCGGGGCCAGGGCCGGGCCGCGGCGCTGCGCTTCGCGGCCGAGGGCGCGCTCGTCGTGGGCGGCGACCTGCTGCACGAACAGGCCCTGGAGACCCAGCGGCTCATCGCCCGAGAGGGCGGCACCGCTCTCACCCCCGGCCCGCTCGACGTCACCGACGAGCACTCCGTGCGCGCCTGGACCGAGGCGGCCGTGGACGCGTTCGGCGGCATCGACATCGTTTACGCCAACGCCGGTGCCGTCCGCTTCGGGGCCATCGCCCACCAGCCCTACGAGGACTTCGCGTTCACGATGCGCGCCGAGCTCGACTCGGTGTGGCTGACCGTGCGGGCCGCCTGGCCGCACCTGGTCCGCAGCCGCGGCTGCGTCCTCACCGTCGGCTCCACCGCGGGCCTCACCGGCTCCCTCACCAACCGGCGCACGGCACACTCCGCTTCCAAGGGCGCGGTCATCGCCCTGACCCGCCAACTCGCCGCCGAAGGGGCCCCGCACGGCATCCGCGCGAACTGCGTCAGCCCCGGAATGATCGACACCGACGGCACCCGCGGCGACCTCCTCGCCGACGACCACCCGATGCGTGACATCGCCCGGCACATCCCGCTCGGCCGCGTCGGACTCCCCGACGAGGTCGTGAGCGCCGCCGTGTTCCTCGCCTCCGGCGAAGCCGCGTACATCACGGGCGCCAACCTCGTCGTCGACGGCGGCTGGTCCGCCGTCCTGCCCGGCGCGACCCCCTGAAAGGACTCCCTCGCATGAACAAGGTCCGCGCGAGCGCCGCCGAGGCGGTCGCCGACATCCCCGACGGCGCCTCGCTGGCCGTCGGCGGCTTCGGCCTCAGCGGCGTGCCCGAGACCCTCGTCCGCGCCCTGCACGACCAGGGCGCGAGCGGTCTGCGGGTCGTCTCCAACAACTGCGGCGTCGACGGCCGGGGGCTCGGCGTGCTGCTCGCCGCGGGCCGCATCGCCCGCGTCACCGGCTCCTACGTCGGCGAGAACAAGGAGTTCGCCCGCCAGTACCTCTCCGGCGAGCTGGAGGTCGAACTGGTGCCGCAGGGCACCCTCGCCGAACGCCTGCGCGCGGGGGGCGCCGGCATCCCCGCCTTCTACACCCCGGCCGGCGTCGGCACTCAGGTCGCGCGGGGCGGCCTGCCCTGGCGCCACGCCCCGGACGGCTCCGTCGCCGTGGCCTCCCCGCCCAAGGAGACCCGCGACTTCGCGGGCCGCCCGCACGTGATGGAACACGGCATCACCACCGACTTCGCCCTCGTACGGGCCTGGCGCGGCGACCGCCACGGCAACCTCCGCTTCCGCAAGGCCGCCGCGAACTTCAACCCGCTCGCCGCCATGGCCGGCCGCATCACCATCGCCGAGGTCGAGGAACTGGTCGAACCGGGCGACCTGCGCCCCGACGACGTCCACCTGCCCGGCGTGTTCGTGCAGCGCGTGGTGGAACTGACGGCCGCTCAGGCCACCGACAAGCAGATCGAGAAGAGGACGGTACGTTCCTGATGGCCTGGACCCGCGACCAGACGGCCGCCCGCGCCGCCGCCGAACTCACCGACGGCTCCTACGTCAATCTCGGCATCGGCCTGCCCACCCTGATCCCCGGCCACCTCCCGTCCGGCGTGCACGTCACCCTGCACTCCGAGAACGGCGTCCTCGGCACCGGCCCCTACCCCACCGAAAACGACGTCGACCCCGACCTCATCAACGCGGGCAAGGAGACCGTCACCGTGCGGCCCGGCGCCGCCTTCTTCGACTCCGCCCTGTCCTTCGCCATGATCCGCGGCGGCCACATCGACACCGCCGTGCTGGGCGCCATGCAGGTCTCGGCCGGCGGAGACCTCGCCAACTGGATGATCCCCGGCAAGACGGTCAAGGGCATGGGCGGCGCCATGGACCTCGTCCACGGCGCCCGCCGCGTCATCGTCCTCATGGACCACATCGCCAAGGACGGCAGCCCCAAGATCCTCCAGGAGTGCACCCTGCCCCTCACCGGAGAACGGTGCGTGCACCGGATCATCACCGACCTCGCCGTCCTCGACGTCACCCCCGACGGCCTGAGCCTGGCCGAGACCGCTCCGGGCGTCACGGTGGAGGACGTCATCGCGCACACCGACGCGCCTCTGCGAGCGTCCAACATCCGTGCAACGGCTGCCTGTTGATTGACCTCTGGCGATGTCGCCTCAGCAGCCGCCGCACCCGGGCGGTCGGTGGTGCTCCGTGCGCGGTTCGGAAGCGCGTGGCAGCGGCTGGTGCCAGTCGCCCAGCGTCGCGAGGAGGAACTGGCGGGCGTGCGTGCGTATCTCGGACCACGCGGGGTCGGTGAGCAGAGCCTCGCTCCAGAGGCCGGCGCGCCGGGTGGTGCCGATCTCGGCGAGGCTGCGGCCGAGGGCCTGGAGATGGCGCTGATGTCCGGGTTCGAAGAATCCGCGCTCCGTGAGCCCCTCGGAGACGCGGCAGAGGAGTTCCACCTCTTCCACCACGGATCCCGTGTCCCATTCCCGTTTCCCCAGCCAGGCGAGCTGGTCCTGAACGCCCGCCGCGAGGAGGGCCGTGATGCGCAGGGTCCACACGCGCAGGTGCGCGTCGCCGAAGTGGTTCATCCGGGCAGGATCGCACCTCAGGCCCCTATGAGGGCGGCGGGCTCCTGCCCCTATGAGGGAGGGCTCCTCCAATGCGCCGACGGATGCAGCGCGTGGGAGGAGCCCCTGTGCGGTGGGGCCGAAGTCGGGTCAGGCGCAGGTGGGCACGCCGTCCAGCCAGGCCGGGCCCTGGATGTAGATGTTCGTCATCCATGCCTTGTAGTCGGGCAGGTAGGCCCAGGCGTCGTTGGTGTAGCCGTCGGAGGTGACGACCTCCGCGTGCTTCTGGCACTCCACGCGGATGGTGGTGGGGCCGGGGAAGGCGTAGACGCGGCCGGCGCCGACGGAGGGCGCCTTCTTCGTCCAGACGCCGGTGCCCCAGGTCTTGAAGACATGCCCGGTGACCGCGCCGGTGTCGACGCGGACGGCACCGAAGTAGTCGCCGCCCAGGCGGACGTCACTGACCATCAGATGCGTACCGGACTGCTTCGCCTCGACCATCTTTCCCGCGCCCAGGTAGATCGCGATGTGATGCAGGTCCGCCGTCGTCCCGTAGGCCAGCAGATCGCCGGGAAGCAACGGGGCCGTGCCCTGGTCGGCGGTGAAGCGGGTGGCGGCGCGCACCGTGTAGTACTGCTGACTCGCGTCGCCGTTGAGGATGTCGGAGCCGGCGGCCTGCGCGTAGGCGTACCGGACCAGGCCCGAGCAGTCGAAGCCGAGTCGCTCGGGGTCGTGTGCGCTGGCCGGGTCGGTGGGGTCGACCTGGCCGTAGGTGGCGCCGGGCTGGGCGCCGTGGCCGCCGCCCCAGGTGTACCAGGTGCCCGCGTCGACCTGGGCGCAGGCGGCGGCGATGGCGCGCTCGGCGGCCGCGGAGCCGCCGGAGGCGAGGACGCCGCAGCCGCTCGCCGCCGCGGCGGGCGCGGCGGGCGCGGCGACTGCCGCGGGCGCCCAGAGGAGAAGAGTAAGTAACCCGATGAGTGTGCCGATGATTCCGGTCCGCCGGAGCATGCCGGGACCCCCGTTTTCCGTGATGCGTGAATGGTCGTGGATCAGCCTGCCGACCGGGCACCGGCCGGTCGAGGACCCGGCGTCACCCCACCCCGAAAGGCAACGGGAAACCCTTGGGAAACCCTCTGCGACCAGCGGTGTCCGGCCCCGCCGCGGTCAGGGTCGCGCGCACGCGGGGTCGAGGGGGACGGGCAGTCCCGGCATCAGCGCCTTGCGTTCCTCCGGTCCGATCGCCAGGCGCAGCCGGCAGATCCGCGCGAGCCGGGCGCCGAGGTCCAGGTCCCACAGTCGTACGGTCCCGTCGGTGCTGCTGCTGGCCACCGTCCGCCCGTCCGGGGCGAACGCGACGCCCCACACCGCGTTCGTGTGCCCGGTGAGCGTGGCCCAGGGCCGTCGTCCGGGCACGTCCCAGAGCCGAACCGTACGGTCGCTGCCGCTGCTTGCGAGGAGTCGGCCGTCCGGTGAGAAGGCGATACCGCGGACCGAGCCCGCGTGACCGGTCAGGGAGGCCTCGAGACGGCGGTGGCGGACGTCCCACAGGCGGACCGTGCCGTCGTTGCCGCTGCTCGCGAGGGTCGTCCCGTCGGGGCTGAAGGCGACGCCCCGGACGGCGCCGGTGTGGCCGGCGAGGGTGGCGAGCAGGCGGTGGCCGGCCGTGTCCCACAGCCGTACCGTCAGATCGTCGCCCGCGCTGGCCAGAGTGCGGCCGTCCGGGCTGAACGCGACATCGTTGGCGAAGTCCGTGTGCCCGTGCAGAACGGCGAGTCGACGGTGGGTCCCGACGTCCCACAGGCGGACCGTGCGGTCGGCGCCCGCGGACGCGAGGGTGCGGCCGTCCGGCGCGAACGCCACCGAGAAGACGTTCCCGGTGTGGCCGGTGAGGGTGGCGAGCGCGCGGTGCGAGGGGATGTCCCACAGCCGGACCGTGCCGTCCGAGCCCGCCGACGCCAGGGTGCGGCCGTCCGGCGCGAACGCCACCGAGAACACGCTCTCGCGGTGGCCCGTGAAGGTCTTCACGATCCGGTGCCGGGCCACGTCCCACAGCCGTACGGTGTGGTCCGCGTCGGCGGTGGCCAGGAGTCTTCCGTCGGGGCTGTACGCGGCCTGCGAGACCTCGGTGAAGGGACGCGCCGTCAGCACCGGGCCGCGCAGGTCCCACAGCACCACGGACTGGTCGAACCCTCCGGTGGCGAGCGTCGTCCCGCTGGAGTTCACGGCGACGGACATCACGTAGTCGGTGTGCCCGGCGAGGATCGCCGCCGGGCGGCCGGTGCGCACGTCCCACAGGCGGGTGGTGCCGTCGCCGCCCGCGCTGACGACCGTGGTGCCGTCCGGTGTGTAGGCGACCGCGTTGACGTCGTCGCTGTGTCCGGTGAGCGTCGCCGTGGTCCGGTGCGTGGCCACGTCCCACAGCCGCACGGTCCGGTCACCGCCTCCGGAGGCCACGCTCCGCCCGTCCGGGGCGAACGCCACCCCGAGCACTTCGTCGGTGTGCCCCTTGAGTACGGCCAGGGGGCGGGCGCGGTCGGTGCCCCAGAGCCGTACGGTCCCGTCGGAGCCGCCTGAGGCCAGCGTCCGCCCGTTCGGGGCGTAGGCGAGCGAGTTGACGCGTCCGGTGTGGCCGACGAGGCGTCTGACGGTGGGGTGGTCGCCGCCGGTGGCCCACAACTGCACCGATCCGTCGCGGGCCGCGACGGCGAGGGTACGGCCCCGGGGGTCGAAGGCGAGCGACCGGGCCCCGCCGGTGGCCGCGGACAGCAGGGTCCGCAGCCGGTGGCGGGCGGTGTCCCAGATCCGTACCGGCCCGTCCGTCGATGTCGCCGCGAGCGTGCGCCCGTCGGGGCTGAAGGCGACCGAGCGGACCCGTCCGGGGACGGTGAAGGTGGCGACGGTCCGGTGGTCGGCGCTACGGCGCAGTTGTACGGTGCCGTACGCCCCGGCCGTGGCGAGCAGTTCGCCGTCCGGGGCGAAGGCGAGCGCGTTGACGGGTCCGTGGTGGCCGAGGAGGCGGGCCGAGAACGCCTGGGCCTGGGTGCTCAGCAGCGCCCCGCGTGCCTCTGGGGTGCGGTCGGCGCGGTAGGCCTCCTCGGCGAGCAGCATGGACGCCTCGGGCTGGCCGCCGGCCAGGGAGGTCGACTGCACGGCGAGGGCCTGGGAGCGGGCGACGCGCTCCTGGCCGAGGGCGGCGGAGCGCTGCTGGTAGGCGAGGCCGCCCGCGGTCACGGCGAGCCCGAGCAGTACGGCCAGAACGACCGACAGGGCTTGTTTCAGGCGTGTCTGACGCCTGGCCAGCAGCCTGCGGGTGTCCTCCTCTGCCTGGCTGGCCAGCAGGAAGGCCTCTTCGCCCGGGCCGAGACGGCTGCGGGTGTCGAGTTCGTCCGCCCAGGAGCGGACGGTGTCGAGGCGGGTGCCGCGGTAGAGGGCGGAGGGGTCGCGGTGCTCCCGCTCCCATTCGGCGGCGGCGTGGGCGAGTTGCTGGTGGACGAGCAGGCCGGCCCGGTCGGCGTGGATCCAGTCGCGCAGCCGGGGCCAGGCGTGCAGCAGGGCCTCGTGGGTGATCTCGACGGTGTCCCGGTCCACGGTGATCAACCGGGCCCGGACGAAGGCGTCGAGGGCGGCCGTGGCGGCGTCCGCGTCGCCGAGTTGTTCCATGAGGACGTGGCGGCCGGCGCGGCGCCGGGTCGCGACGGTTCCGTCGTCGGACACGTGGACGAGGCGGGACAGGATGCGCCGGATGGACTTCTGTTCGGCCGGGTACAGGCGGGCGAACACGGTCTCGGCGGTGCGGGCGACGGCGCCCTGGATGCCGCCGGTGCGTTCGTAGCCGGCCACCGTGAGGCTGGTGCCCTCGCGCTGCTGCCAGGTGGCGAGAAGGGCGTGCGAGATGAGGGGCAGCGCACCGGACGGGGTGCCTTGGGGGGCGGCGGCGGCGCTCGCGCCGGCCGGTTCGTCGCGCAGGCCAGCGTCGCGCAGGAGGAGCGGGACGAGGCCGGGTTCCAGGGTGATCCCGGCGAGTTCGGCGGGGCGGGTGATGGACTCGCGCAGCTCCGCGACGGACATGGGGAGCAGTACGAACAATCCGTCGGTGAACAGCGGTGCCAGCTCGGGGAGTTCGAGGCAGTGCCCGGAGAAGTCGGCGCGGACACCGAGCACGACCACCGCCGGGTCGGGGCAGGTGGACACCGCGCGCAGAACCCGGACGAAGGTCCGTCTCTCGTCCTCGTCGGAGCAGAGGGTGAACAGTTCCTCGAACTGGTCGACGAGCAGCACGGGCCGCACCGGTGGCGGTCGGCGGCCGTCAGAGTCGGGCGCAGGGTCGTGGGAGCGGGCGCGGACGGCTTCCAGAAGGGCCTCGGGGTGGTCGGCCACCCGCGCCGAGGTGAGGTCGAGATCGCTGCCGAGGACCTTCGTGGCCCGTTCTAGGAGCTCGTCGACAGGGTGGGCGGTGGGGGTGAGGGCGATGACGGGCCAGCGGTCGGCACCGGGCATGGGGAAGCCGCCGGGGCGCCGCAGTGCCGGGACGAGACCGGCGTTCAGCAGGGAGGACTTGCCGGCGCCGGACGGGGCGACGAGCAACAGCGGCCCACTGCCGACGCGTTGGAAGACCCGTTCGACGAGTGCGGCCGTGGCACGCTCCCGGCCGAAGAAGCGGGCCGCGTCCTGCGGGGTGAACGCCGCCAGGCCCCGGTACGGGCAGTCGGGCGCACCGGTGTCGGCGGCCGGCCCGCCGCCGCGCTCCACCGGGACGCCGTCCCGCACCAGCCGGAGCAACTCGCCCTCGGCGCGCAGGATGTGGTCGCACTGGCGGGCGACGTCGCGGGTCGCCCGCTTGACGCCGGTCTCGATCTTGCTGAGATAGCCCTTGCTGTAATGGGTCTGGCGCGCGAGGTCCGCCAGCGACAGACCGCGCTCCCTGCGCAACCGTCTCAGCTGCGCGGGAAACGACGGCGTGGCCTGTGCGGGGTTCTCCGGCTGGTCGGTCCGGTCGACGCCCGCGTGTACGTGTTCCTGGTCCCCCAAGGCGTCCCCCTAGGCACTGGCCTGCCCGGTCGTGAGACGGCGGATGCCCAGGTTACTGCGGGGGTCGGACACGGAACCAAGCCTTTCACCCGGAGTGGCGAAAACGGCACCGCCGGGACCGGTGTGGGGCCGGTCCCGGCGGTCGCTCCCCCGTGGCGAAGGACGCTGGGTGCGCTACGGCCGGTTGAGGGTGATGGAGTTGACCGGCGTGAGGTTCTCGTAAGCCCAGTCGTCCTGGAAGAGGGTCTCGTAGCAGTTGGTGCCGCCGTAGTTGTGGCAGAGGCTGGCGGTGGCGCCTCCGTACTGGTTGTTGAGGACCGCGTGCTCCCCGTACTGGTTGCTCAGGTTGTGGTAGCCGTAGCTGCTGAACTGGACCGTCGGGTGCGGGTCGTCGAAGGGTTCGACGCCCTCGGCCCAGATACACACGTTGCCGGACCTGCACCCGTACACCGTGGAGTCGCCGGCGGGCGCGGCCTGGGCGGCACCGCCCATCGCCACTACCGCCGTGGCCACGGTCGCGAACGCGGCGGCGGCACTCAACATCTTGCGCATGTTTCCCCCTGGTGGGTCTCCTGCGTCGTCGCAGGCCGTGCATCGAGCTGACGGGGATCAGCCTGTCCCGGGGCGCCGGCGCGGTCGACGGGTTTCCTGTTGCCCGTCCCGGGAGCCGCCGGGAAACCGAGCCTGAGCTGGGGTTCCCCGGATCGGCGGTCAACCGGCGAGCCCGGACCGGGCCACCGCACCACCGGCGCGACGGAGCGGTCAGGAGGCGTGGCGGAAGACCGCGGCCGGGCCGATGACGTCGGGCCCGTACTTCTCCCGCACCCGGTCGACGACCTCCTCGGCCACCAGGCGGGCTTCACGGGCGTCGTCGAGGGTGATCTGCCGGGCGACCTCGCCGGCGTCGACGAGGTCCTCGCCCCTGAGCGCGAGCCCGGTCAGCCGTCCGCGCTGCAGACCGGCGGCGTCCATCAGCCGGTAGGCGAGCACGCGCAGGTCGTCGTCGTGGGCGGACGGCTCCGCGAGGCGGCGGGTCTTCTCCCAGCGGCTGCCGCCGGCGAAGCGCAGGGTGAGGGTCACGGCGCGGGCGGCCTGGTCGCGGCGGCGCAGCAGCAGGCCGAGGCGCACCACCAGTTCCAGCAGGGCGGCGCGGACGTCGGCGCCGTCCAGGACATGGCGGTCGAAGGCGCGGCTCACGGCCGCCGTGGTGGGCAGCTCGCGCGGGACGACGGGCCGGGGGTCGATGCCGCGGGCCCGGTCGGACGCCGTGCGGCCGGCCTTCCCGCCCAGCAGACGCTGCACGGTGGCGGGCTCGACGGCGGCGAGCAGGCCCACGCTGTGGATGCCGTAGTCGTGCAGCACGTCGGCCTGGCGGGGGCCGATGCCGTGCAGGGCCTCGACGGGCAGCGGGTCCAGCCAGGAGGCGACCTGGTCGGGGTCGACGGCGAGGACGCCGCCAGGCCGGGGCGTCCGGGCGGAGGCGGTGGCGGCGACGGTGATCGTGGGCCCGATGCCGACCCTGATGTCGACGCCGAGGCGGGAGAGGGTGCGCACGCGCAGCACTTCCCCCAGGCGGCGCGCGTCCGCGCCGTGGTAGCGCAGGGCACCTTTCAGCTCCACCAGCGCCGCGCCGGGCGGGAGCGCCCGCACCACCGGTGAGAGCTCGGCCAGCTGCTCAAGGACCTGCCGGTAGCCCTCCTCCCCCAGCCCGTCCGGGCAACGCACGTGCATCACCGTCGACACCTCATGTGCCCTCGTCATGACCCTCACCTCCCGCACCCCACGTTATCGAACATTAAATCGAACACGCGAGGGCGCGCGACGGGGATCATGAGCATAGAATCAAAAACGTGTTCGATGACCTGCCGCCCGACCTGGACCGCCTGCACACCCTGCGCGTCTGGCACGCCCTGTGGCTGGCCAGGATCGACGCGAAGATCGAGGCGCTGCGAGTGCGGCAGGCCGAGGCCGAACACGGCCGGCGCACCCGGCCGCGGCCGCCGGAGTGGATCGTCGAACTCGGCATCGGCACCGGCCGCCGCCCCGTCCAGGTCCACGCCGGCGACTGCCACATGGCCGGCTCGCGGCGCCGGCCCGTCGGCCGCGACGAGGCCCGCCGCCTACTCGCCACGGGCCTCACGGCCTGCATCCACTGCCGGCCCGACGTCCAGCTCGACGTCGTGGACTTATCCCGGCGGAGGACCGGCCAGCGTTCGATCGATGCACGATATCGCCCGATATCCTGACTCTTGGGCGATATGAAACCAATCGCCCAGAACAGGACTTCTCCCCATGACGACTCCCCCGCCTCCGGTCAGTGAGCCCGATCCGTCCGCGCTCATCTGCCCCGGCGACAAGGTCGGCCCGTGCGCCGCCTGCCAGCGCAAGACCCACAAGTACGGCTCCGGCGGCAGCCCGCTGTGCCAGTGGTGCATGGCGTCGGCCCAGGAGAAGTGGGGTCCCGGCGTGCGCTACACCAGCACCAGACCCTGACCGGCGCGCGGTGCGGCGACGGCGCAGCTCTCCCTCATGGAACCGGCCGGCCGCGTAGTTCGCCGAGCACCGCCCAGGCCACCGAGACCATCGGCACCGCCACCACCGCTCCGACCACGCCGGCCAGGACGCCGCCGGCGATGACCGAGAGGGCCACGACCACCGGGTGCAGCCGGACCGCCCAGCTCATCACCAGCGGATGCAGGACATGGCCTTCGATCTGGCCGACGATGACGATCAGCGCGAGGACCACGATCGCGATGACCGGACCGCGCGAGGCGAGGGCGACCACCGTGGCCACGCCCAACGCGATGGGCGACCCCACCAGCGGGATGAACGCGGCGAAGAACTCCAGCAGCGTCAGCGGCAGCGCCAGCGGCACCCGCAGCACGAACAGGGCGACGCCGACCAGTACCGCGTTGGTCGCCGCCACGATGAAGATGCCCCGCGTGTACCCGGCGAAGGTCCGCCACGCCACACGGCCCGCACGGCTCCACGGGTCCCGGGCCGGATGCGGCAGCCACTCCTGGAAAAAGCTCCAGAAGCGGTCGCCGGAATGGATGAAGAACAGCGAGCAGAACAGCGCGAGCACGCCTGCGGTCAGCACCTCCACGAGCCGTCCGGCGCCGCTCACGGCGCTGCTGATCAGTGCGGAGCGGTGCTCGGAGACGAAGGTGTTCACCTTGCCCTGAAGGTCCGACATCACCGTGGGGCTCACGTGGAAGGGCGGCCCCTGCAGCCACCGTTCGATGCGCCCGATACCCCCGCTGAACTCCCGGCCGAGCCGGTTCCACTCGCTCGCCACGAGCTCACCGATCAGCGCCAGCAGGCCGAGGACCGCCATCAGGCTGCCCACGACGCTGATCACGACCGCCAGGGCTCGGGGCAGCCGGCGCGCCAGAAGGTCGGCGAGCGGGCGCAGGACGGAGGTCACCACGAGCGCGAGGAACAGCGCCACGGCGACCAGTTGCAGACGCCCGAGGATCACGAAGCCCGCGTACACGGCCGCCCCGCACACCAGCAACCGCCACGCGTACGCGGCGCCCACCTTCAGCCCGTGATGCACGGCAACGCCGCCGCCGGGGCGCCGCTCTTCCGTCGCGGCCCTGCGGGCCCGGTCCACCGTCCCGACGCCACGCGCGGGCCGGCTGCCGAGCACGACGTAGCGCATCCGCCGCGGGCCACGACTCGCCCCGCGGCCGGCTCCTGGGCCCGCACCCGGACGTCGGGGCGGCCGACGCGGCACGTCGCTCACCGGCAGGTCACCGCCTCACGTCATCGAGACCACCCAGCTACGTGTCCCCACAGACGCCAATTTCTAAATCGGACCACCCCCGGACAGCCCCGGACAGCCTCGAACGCACCATCGAGCCCGGTTCAGCGCGCGTCGTCGTCCCCGTGGCTGCGGACGATCTCCTTCACCTTGGCCACCGCGAATCCCCAGCCCTGTTCGACGGTCGGCTTGGCCGGTACGGCGATCTCGTCGGGGTTGGTGAGGACGTCCAGCAGCACCGGACCGGGGGTGTCGAAGGCCCGACGCACCGCCTTGTCCAGGTCGCCCGGGTCGGTGACCCGGATGCCGGTGATGCCCAGGGCCGTGGCCACGGCGGCGAAGTCGGGGTTGTCCAGGACGGTGCCGAACTCCGGGAGCCCGGCCTGCTCCTGCTCCAGCTTGACCATGCCCAGACGGCGGTTGTCGAAGACGACGAGCTTCACGGGGAGCCGCTGCGTCTTCAGCGTCATGAGGTCGCCCAGGAGCATGCTCAGGCCGCCGTCCCCGCAGAAGGCCACGACCTGCCGCTCCCGGTCGAGACACTGTGCGCCGAGCGCCTGCGGCATGGCGTTGGCCATGGAGCCGAGGTTGTAGGAGCCGATGAGGCGCCGCTCTCCGCGCATCTCCACGAAGCGCGAGAGCCACACCGTGGCCATGCCCGTGTCGGAGGTGAAGACGGCGTCGTCGGCGGCGAGCCGGTCCACCGCGGCCGCCAGCGCCTCGGGGCGGATGTCGTGGGCGCGGTTGTCGAGCGACGAGCGCACACGGCCGAGCAGCCCCTTGTCGTGTGCGGGGTCGGCCAGCCGGGCCTGCCCCTCGCGCCACTGCTCGAACCGCTCCCGGGCCTTGTCCAGGTGCGTGCGGTCCCGCGCGCCGTCCGACCCGGCGGGGGCGGCCGTGAGGTGGGTGAGGAGGTCGCGGACGGTGGCGCCGGTGTCGCCGACGAGCCCGGCCTCGACGGGCACCCGCCGCCCGATGTGGGCGGCCTCCGTGTCCACCTGGATGACGGTCTTGCCCTCCGGATACCAGTCCCGGTAGGGGAAGTCGGTGCCCAGGAGCAGCAGCGTGTCCGCCTCCTGCAGGGCGGACGCGGCGGCCGGGTTGCCGATGAGACCCGTCTGGCCGACCTGGAACGGATTGGCGTCGCCTTCGAAGCCCTCCTTGGCCTTGAGGGTGAGGACCATGGGCGCCGCCAGCCGGTCGGCCAGGGCGAGGACGTCCTCGCGGGCGCCGTGGGCGCCCCGTCCGACGAGCAGGGTGACCCGTTCGGAGCGGTCCAGGAGCTCGGCGGCGCGCCGCACCGCGGGCTCCTCCGGGCGGCTGAGCGGCGCGTCGAGCGCGAACCGGGCGGGGCGGTCGGTGCTCAGTTCGCGTTCGCCGAGGTCGCCGGGGACGGTCAGGACGGCGACGCCCTTGCGGCCCAGGGCATGGCGGACGGCCGTCTCCAGCATCTGCGGCATCTGGTCGGCCGAGGTGATGGTGGCGCGGAAGACGGCGACGTCGCTGAAGAGGGCGTCGTTGTCGACTTCCTGGAAGTAGTCGGTGCCGAGTTCGGCCAGCGGCACCTGTCCGGCGATCGCCAGGACGGGGGTGTGGCTCTTGGCCGCGTCGTAGAGCCCGTTGAGCAGGTGGACGGAGCCGGGTCCGACGGTGCCCATGCAGACTCCGAGGGTGCCCGAGAGCTGCGACTGGGCGCTCGCGGCGAACGCGGCGGCCTCCTCGTGCCGGCAGCCCACCCACTCCAGGCCCTCGGTGGTGCGCACGGCGTCCGTCAGGGGGTTGAGCGCGTCTCCCACGACGCCGAACACCTGGCGCACGCCGAGTTCGCTCAGTGCGTCCACGATCACGCGGGCGACGGTACGGGCCACGATGGTTCCTCCAGGTCAGACGGTGAAGTGGTCAGGGTCGGCGGCCTTCCAGTCGGCCGCCCAGGACTGCGGGGACCCGGCGAGCAACTGCCCCGGCTCCAGCCACTCGTACAGCTCCTCGTAGGAGCGTTCGGTGTAGGGGTCGATGCGCCGGCGCAGCATGTGCGGGCGCAGGTCGGCGGGATCGGTCACGCCCATGGACGCCATGATCTGCAGGGCGCTCGCCACGGTTGCTTCCTGGAACCGCTGGACGCGCGGCGTCTTGTCGCGCACGTCGAGGGCGCGGGCCCGCCGGGGGTCCTGTGTCGTCACGCCGGTGGGACAGGTGTTGGTGTGGCAGCGCTGGGCCTGGATGCAGCCGACGGCGAACATCATCGCCCGTGCCGCGTTGCCGTAGTCGGCGCCCTGCACCAGACGTTTGACCAGATCCGTACCGGTGGCGATCTTGCCGCTCGCGCCGATCCGGATGCGGTCGCGCAGCCCGGTGCCGACAAGGGCGTTGTGCACCGTGAGCAGCCCCTCGGTCAGGGGCGTGCCCACATGGTCGGCGAACTCCAGGGGCGCGGCTCCGGTACCGCCCTCGCCGCCGTCCACGATGATGAAGTCGGGCGTGGTCCCCTCGGCCAGCATGGCCTTGCACACGGCGAGGAACTGACGGCGCGAGCCGACGCACAGCTTGAACCCGGTCGGCTTGCCGCCGGACAGCTCCCGCATCCGGGCGATGAACCGGACGAGTTCGCGCGGGGTGGAGAACACCCGGTGGTACGGCGGTGAGATCACCGTCTTCCCCTCGGGCACGTCCCGCACCTTCGCTATCTCGGCGTTGACCTTCGCGCCCGGCAGCACCCCGCCGATGCCCGGCTTGGCCCCCTGCGACAGCTTCAGGGACACGCACTTGACCTGGTCGTGGGCCGCCTTGTCGGCGAACTCGGCGGGATCGAAGCCGCCGTCGGGAGTACGGCAGCCGAAGTAGCCGGTGCCGATCTCCCACACCAGGTCCCCGCCCGGCCGCAGGTGGTACTCCGACAGCCCGCCCTCTCCGGTGTCGTGGGCGAAACCCCCTGCTGCGGCACCGCCGTTGAGGGCGAGGACGGCGTTGGCCGAGAGCGAGCCGAAGCTCATCGCCGACACGTTCAGCAGCGCCATGTCGTACGGGCGCGCGCAGTCCGGGCCGCCGATCCGCACCCGCGGCGGTGTCTCGGGCACCGGGCAGGGGGCCATCGACGGCACCAGGAACTCGTAACCGGGCTGGTAGACGTCGCGTTCGGTGCCGTAGGGCTGTTCGGCCTCGGTGCCCTTCGCCCGCTCGTAGACGATGCTGCGCACGTCCCGGTCGAAGGGCCGCCCGTCGTAGTTGCGCTCGATGAAGTACTGCTGGAGCTCGGGGCGGATGCGCTCCATGAGGAAGCGGGCATGCCCGAGGACCGGGTAGTTGCGCAGCACGGAGTGCTCCCGCTGCAGCAGGTCGGCCGCGCCGACGAGCCCCAGCAGACACAGGGGTACGGCGGCCAGGCACCACCAGGGCGAGAGGACGGCCGCGGCGACGGCGGCCCCGATGCCGCCCACCAGGAACAGAACGACGATTGCCTTGCGTATCACCCCTCGCTCATTGCCCTGGATCGGCCCGCCAGTCCCGCGAGTTCGTCAAGAAACCGGCAAGTCCGCGGCACGGGGCAGGGCACGCACGTCCCGCCCGGGGGCTCAGCCGGCGTCCGGCAGCTCCAGTCCCCGTCGGATCTGGCTGTCGGCACTCGCCACGATCGTCTCGACGACGTCCCGGGGTTGCCAGCCCAGCACCGCACGCGCCTTGTCGTTGCTGATGACTGGAATCCGGCCGCCCAGAGCAGCGGCGTCCCGCAGGGCCGGTTCGGTCTCGGCGGCCTCCCGTACCTGCTCGACGGTCATTTCCGCGGAGGGCAGCAGTCCGGCCGCGGCAGGGAAGTGCTCGCGCAGGATCCGCGCCATGCCGAGGAGGCTGACAGCCGGCCCGCCGACGGCGATGAAGCGTTCGCCCGCCGCCTTCGGGTGCAGCATGGCGCGCAGGTGCAGGTCCACGACGTCCCGCACGTCGACGACGCCGAAGTACATGACCGGCACCACCGGCATCCGCCCGGTCAGCATGTCTCTGATCAGTCCGAGGGAGCCCGACGGCCGGTCGCCGAGTTGCGGGCCGAAGATACCGGTGGGGTTGACGACCGTCAGCTCGATGCCGCCCTGGGCGCGCACGTGGTCCCAGGCGGCTTGCTCGGCCAGCACCTTGGACTTGTGATACGCGGGCAGACCCGGGGTGTCCGGGTCGGTCCAGTCGGTCTCGGAGTAGTGGTCGCCGGGTTTCGGCGTGTATCCGACGGCGGCGTAGGACGACGTCATCACCACCCGCGGGATGCCGGCGGCCCGGGCCGCGGCGAGGACGCGCAGCGTGCCGTCGCGGGCCGGACGGACGAGTTCGTCCTCCGTCTCGGGCGGAGTGACGGGGAAGGGGGACGCGTGGTGCAGCACGTGGCCGACCCCGTCCATGGCCTGCGCCCAGCCGCGGTCGGCGCCCAGTTCGGCGACGGCGAACTCCAGCCGGCCGGCCGGGTCGACCTCGGCCCGCCGCAGCGCGGCCAGGACCTGGGCCTGCTGTCCGGGCTCGCGGACCGTCACCCGGACCCGGTGTCCCTCGGCGAGCAGCCTGGCGACGGAATGACCGCCGACGAAACCGGTGCCTCCCGTGACGAGCACCGTCCCAACGGCTGCGGGGGATGCGGAGGATGCGGAGGATGCGGTGACATTGTCTGTGCTCAAGGTGCGGTCCTTCAGTCGGTGAATCGGTCCATGACGTCGGTGACGTCGTCGACGGCCCGCTTCTCGGCGTCCGCGTCCCCGCGGGCCCGGGCGTCCCACAGGTCCGCCTTGCCGCGCAGATAGGCGAGGCGGAGGCGCAGCCGGTCGATCTCGGCGGCCAGCCTGTCGGCGTGCGCAGCGAACAGTTCGTGCTGCTCGGCCGCGGCGGTGTCTCCACGGGCGCGCAGGTCCAGGTAGTGGCGCATCCCGGTGACGGTCATGCCCGACGACCGCAGACAGGACAGCGCCAGGACGCGCTCCACGGTCGCCGGCCCGTACCGGCGGTGACCGCTGGAGTCCTCGCGGGCGACCACTCCGAGCAGGCCGATCCTCTCGTAGTAGCGGAGCGTGGGTTCGCTGAAGCCCGACCGGCGTGCCATCTCCTGGATGGTCAGCCCCGCGGCGTGCTCTTCGATCGCTGCCATGCGGCAAGCCTCCGACACTTCAAGCGCTTGAGGTCAAGCCGCACCGCGTCCCGAACGCAACCATCGAGGTCAGCCGGTCACGCGCCGCCACGCCGACGGCCGCGGCCACGTGCCGGTCCTCTAAGGTTGACGGGCAAGCGAGGGGAGAAGCTTTGAGAGCGTCGCGCACCCTGGCGACCCTGGACGAGGTCGACGCCGGTGACCACGTCTGCCAGATGCTCCAGCGCACCGACGACGTCGTCGACCGCAGCCGGGCCTTCGTGGCGGACGGGGCACTCCACGGCGACAAAGTGGTGATCGTGGGACCGGCCCTCCACCGTGACAGCGAGTTCGGCTCTCTGGTCCTCGATCCGGCCCGGCTGGACGGCTCCCTCCTCGCCGCGGTGCGTCGCGAGGCCGCCAACGCCGACCGCGAGGGCTTTCGCTCACTGCGCGTGCTGCACCATGTCACGCTCGGTTGCCGCACCGGACGTACGAAGGAGCTGTTGCGCAGCGAACTCGATCTCGAGGAGTTCGCCGCGGACACCGGGGCCATGGTGGTGTGCGCCTACAGCGGCGACGTCGACCTCCTCACCCTGCAGCAGATCCGGTGCGTACACCCCCATCGACTGGGCAGCAGTCCCGGGCCACCGGCGTTCCAGGTGTACCGGACGGGGAAGGAGGGGTGGACGGTGAGCGGAATCATCGACAGCGAAGGCGCCACCGCCTTCAGCACCGTCCTGTGCACTCTCCTCGCCCAGACGGCGACGGTCCGTCTGCTGTGCCACGCGGTGGAGTTCTTCGACGCCGCCGGGATGAGCGCGCTCGCCGACGCCGCCAGGCACCTTCCGCAACGCAAGGTCATCCTGGAAGGCACCAACGAGACCGTACGGCTCGCCTGGGAGCTGTCCGGATTCGCGGTACCCGACATCCCGGTGGTGATCGCGTCGTGACGTCCTCCCCTCCCCTTCCCACCGCACCCGGTGCGGGCTACCGGCACGAGCTGTATCCGTACTCCGGCCGGGAGGAGTTCGTCGAGGGCACCGCGAGCTTCATCCAGGACGCCCTGGACGGCGGCGAGGCCGTCGTCGTGGCCGTTCCGCACGACAAGGCGTCCTTGCTGCGTGCCGAGATCCGCGAGGACGAGGCCGTGCGCTACGTCGACACCAGCAAGGTGGCGCATCATCCGGGCAGGCTCATCGCGGCCTGGCAGGAGTGGCTCCAAGGACACGCGTCGGACGGGCGACCCGTCCGCGGCATCGGTGAATCCCCCTGGGAGGCCGTGCGCAGCCCGGCCGAGGCCGCGGAACTGCGCTACCACGAGTGGCTGCTCAACAAGGCCTTCGCCCAGGGCCCGGCCTGGTGGCTGCTGTGCCCCTACGACGTCGCCGACAGCAGGGCCACCCTGCGGGAGATGGCCCGCTGCCACCCCGAGATGCGCAGGGACGGCCGGACGTCGCCGTGCGAGGACTACGATCCGCAGGCACCGTACGCCTTCGCCGCTCTCACCCATCCCTGCGATCCGTACGACGAATTCGTCTACAGCAACGGTGACCTGCCCGCGCTCCGGGAGAAGATCGCAGCCTGCGCCGAACGGCACGGCCTGGCCGACCGGCGGCTGCGCGAGCTGCATCTGGCCGCCACGGAGGTGGCCGCGAACAGCATCCGCCACGGCGGCGGGCGTGGCGTGCTGCGCCTGTGGAGTGAGGACGGCCGGCTCGTGTGCGAGTTCCGTGACGCCGGCTACATCGCCGATCCGCTGGCCGGACGCATCAGGCCGACCGCCACACAGGTCGGCGGACGCGGCTTGTGGCTCATCCACCAGCTCTGCGACCTCGTGGAGATCCGCTCCACGCCCGCCGAGGGCACGACGATACGCCTTCACACGGAGCTGCCCGAGCGGCCGTGAACGAGGGCCGGGGCAAAGAAAAATGCGACAGAACCCAAAATCCGGGTAAGGGCTCAAGGACGCGGAAGAACGACGGCACGGCGTGAACGGTCTAGACAGGAGCAGGCAATCCATGCTCACAGTGCGGATGCGGCAAGGGAAAACGACAGTCGCACGACTGCCCGAGGCAGTCGACTACGACACCGCTTCCCACATCGGTGAAGAGTGCAGGTCCTTGATCGAGCTGGGCTGCCGCACTCTCGTCCTGGACGCCTCACAGGTGCAGTACCTCGACTCCTCGGGCATCAGCATGCTGCTGAGGGTGACCCGGGCCCTCGAGGAGCGCGACGGAGCCCTGCGCATCGCCGAGCTCAGCGACCACTACCAGCAGGTGTGGCACGTCCTCGGTCTCGACACGATGTTCCCCGTCGCCGCGACGGTGAGCGCCGCTCTCGGATCACCCATGACCGAGCCCTCCGTGGACGCCCGGCTGGACACCAGCTCGATGTGACCCTCATTCCTCCGCGACCCGGATGATCGTCCGGCCGGAGACGCGCTTCTCGGGAGCGAAGGCGGCAGCCGCCTCGGTCAGCGTGCGGGCCGCGCCGATCCGCACGTCCAGCCGTCCGTCCCTGACCCGCTGCACCAGGTCCGTGAGGCGGGCGCGGTCGGGTTCCACGACGAAGAACAGCGCCCGCCCGTCCTTGGGGCGGACGGTCGGCGGCTGCGCGATCGTGACGAGCGTGCCCCCGGAGCGTACGAGGGCGGCCGAGCGGTCGAGAACGTCACCGCCGATCACGTCGAACACGACGTCGACCTGCCCGGCGTCCTCCAGTCGGTCGGTCTCCAGGTCGAGGAATGTCTGCGCGCCCAGAGCGCGGACGGTGTCCCGGTCGGCGGAGCGGCCGCTGCCGATGACGTGGGCGCCGGCCTCCAGAGCCAGTTGCACCGCGATCGAACCGACGGCGCCCGCGGCTCCGTGGATCAGGACGGTCTGGCCGCTCGTGAGGCGCGCGTGGTCGAACAGGCCCTGCCAGGCGGTCAGTCCGGAGATGGGCAGCGCGGCCGCCACCGTGTGGTCGACGTCCGCGGGCAGCGGGGCGAGATTGCGGGCCTCCACGGCGACGTACTCGGCAAGCGAGCCGTCACGGGCCCAGTCGGTCAGGCCGAAGACCCGCTGGCCGACGGTGAGGCCCGTCGTCCCGAAGCCCAGCTGTGCGACCACACCGGAGACCTCGTGCCCGGGCACGCTCGGGGTGCGGTCCCGGCCGGCACGGTCGGACCAGGTGGCGGGCCAGTCGAGCTCGCCCCGGGTGAATCCCGCGGCGTGCACCCGAACGATGACGTCGTTCTCGGCGGCATGGGGGTACGGCAGGTCGGTGAGAGTCAGCCCGGCGACGCCGGCGTCGCGGTTCGGTGCGGTGATCGCTCGCATGATTTCTCCTTTGTCCGGTGGCGAAATGCAGGTGAGGGTGCCGCCCGAAGACGGACTTCGTCTCTCCCGACATCAACTCGGCCAGGGCGCGTCGACGACACGCTCGACCATGCTCGTACGCCGAAATCCCGGAACGAAATGTTCCAGCACATCGGAATTCACGGTCCCGTAGGTGGTGTCCGGACGGTACCGCAGCCCTCGCACGAATTCCTGCAGGAATTCCTCCTTGAAATTCCCGCGCGGATGGGCGGCGACGATCTCCTCCACCTGACCGGCGTCCAGCCGGTCCAGACTCCAGCCGACCGCGTCGGTCAGGACGCCGTAGTTCGTGGCGGCCGTCTCCGGACCCATACGTCCGGGGACTCCCGGCGTCGTGTGCAGGGCGATCGCCGTCCACACCGCCTCGGCGGCGCTCTCCGGGAAACCGCGGTCGAGAAGGAACCTGCGGGCGTGGTCGGCGCCGTCGAGCTCAAAGCGCTGCTGCACATCGGAGAACGGAGCCGAAAGGCCGACGTCGTGGAACATCGCCGAGATGTAGAGCAGCTCCGGGTCGGGGCGGAGGCCGAGCTCGCACGCATGGAGCGATCCGAAGAGGAAAACCCGCCGGGAGTGATGGAAGACCAGTGGCCCGGTCGTTTCACGCAGGAATGCGGTGGCCTCCGCCACTGCCTCGGTATCTGGTATTTCCACGGCTGCGATAATCTCGGTCATAAGGTTCACGCTCTCCGGACGACGAACAGGAGCAGGTGCTGCGCCCGCTCTCCACGGTGCCTACCGGGCGGCCTTCACCGCCACCTCGCCCCGGACATGAACCCCTCGAATCCAGACACCCTAGGAACACGCCTGTGAGTGCGGACCCGCATCGGATCGCGATCCTCGTCTACGACGGAGTCAAACTGCTGGACGTCGCCGGCCCCGCGGACGTGTTCGGGGAGGCGAACCGGCTGGGCGCCGACTACCGGATCAGCTTGCTGTCGACCACCGGTACGGAGGTGGTCTCCTCGATCGGTGTACGGACAGCCGTCGACGGCAGCCCCTCCACCGAACCGGACCCCGACACCTTCCTGGTGCCGGGCGGGAACATCTATCCCACAACTCCCGTCCCCCGCAGGCTGATCGAGGCGGCGAGAGGGCTGGCGGTCCGATCCGGCCGCGTGGCGTCCATCTGTTCCGGGGCGTTCGTCCTGGCCGCCACCGGCCTCCTGGACGGCAAGCGTGCGACGACACACTGGAAGATCGCGGGCCGGCTCGCCGCCCGGCACCCCGAGATCCGCGTGGAGCCGGACGCCATCTACGTGCGAGACGGCACCACGTACACCTCGGCGGGCGTCACCGCCGGCATCGACCTGGCGCTGGCACTCGTCGAGGAGGACCACGGCCCCGACCTGAGCCGGGAGGTCGCCCGCGCCCTGGTGGTCTATCTTCAACGCGCCGGTGGCCAGTCGCAGTTCTCCGCGCCCCTGCAGACCCCGCCGCCCCGCTCCCCCGCCCTGCGCACCGTCGTGGACCTGGTGACCGCCGATCCGACCGCCGGCCACTCCGTCGCTGAGCTCGCCGCGCACCTCAACGTCAGCCCCCGCCACCTCACACGGCTCTTCCGTGAGGAGCTGTCCACCACGCCGGCCCGCTACGTCGAGTCCATCCGGTTCGACATCGCCAAGTCCCTGCTGGACCAGGGGCATTCCGCTACGCAGGCGGCGCTGCTTGCCGGGTTTCCCGGCTACGAGAGCCTGCGTCGGGTCTTCGCACGCGAGTTGTCCATCAGTCCCGCCGCCTACCAGCGCCGCTTCAGCACCGCACGCCGCGGAGGATAGCGGCGCCGGGCCGACGAGCCCTCGCCGGCCCCTCTGCCCGCGGACGCAGAAGATCACGAATCAGCAGCCGACAAAATCTATCGCGACGACTGTAGACATTGATCCGTCACGGGGCTACCGTATGTGGTGTACGCAGGAAGTCGAAGAAGACGCGGCAGGCACGGAGTGCCGCAAGCAGGACAAGCAGGACTCGGACCTTCGGGTCCGTGAGCAGTACCGCAGTATCGAGCAGTACAGCCGAGTAATCGAAGGTAAAGGAGCGACACGCCATCAGGATCGCCCGGGCGAAGACAGTGTCCGTCCGGGTATCGCAGGCCCCGGATTGGAAGGTGATCCCCGGTCACGCATCAACGATCCCCGCAGCCCCGCCGCACCGGCGGCAGCCGCGGACGAAGAAGGCCGGCGCAGTAAGCCGGTAGATGGTGTTGAAAGCTCGGGGCCCGGGTGCCAGGACGGCACCCGGGCCCCCCGACGCGTCCCCGGAAGAAGAGGTCTATGCCCCCTCGCAGTACCCACCCCGTCACCCCGTTGGATGACGACGACTACCCCGCCTACACCATGGGACGGGCCGCCGAGATGCTCGGCACCACCCCCGCCTTCCTGCGCGCCCTCGGCGAGCACCGCCTGATCAGCCCGCTGCGCTCCGAGGGCGGCCACCGCCGCTACTCCCGCTACCAGTTGCGCATCGCCGCCCGCGCCCGCGAACTCGTCGACCAGGGCACCCCCATAGAGGCCGCATGCCGCATAGTCGTCCTCGAGGACCAGCTCGAGGAAGCCCAGCGCATCAACGAACAGCTGCGCGCCCGGAGCGGGGAACCGCAGCCGGAGATCACGAACTGACCCGCAGGCGAACGCCGACCCCTGTGCCCCTCCCTTTCCACGCGGCCTCACCCGTGACGTCCGGGTCCTGGCAGACTCACAAGCTCTCTCCTTCCGGGCCGACTTACCGAGCCCTTCTCCGGTAATGTCAGGTCAACGTCAACGACGTTGCGCGCGAAGAGGGGCGGGGAGACATCGTGGTCGGTGAGGCGGTGAATCCTCTCGCCGGTTTCCGGCAGTGGAGGCGCCTGCGGCGTCGCGACAGGGACATGCACCAGTTCGCCGAAGAACTCATCGCTCCCATCCGGGAGAAGCTCTTCGCCGAGCAGGACGCCGCATCGGGACAGCAGCATCCGGTGGATCCCGAGGCGCTGTTCGCGGCCTTGGTGGAGTCCGCCCGACGGTGGCGCGGCGACCGCACGCTGGAGGTCCACCGCGTGCGCATCCCCCGCACGTTCCACGCCACGGGGATGTGGGTCGAGCGAAAGCAGCGGGACGACGTGATCGTCGAGCAGGACGCCGAGGTCTGGCACCAGGCCCAGATCCTCGGCCACGAGTTGTGGCACATGCGGCAGAAGGACAGCCTGCCGCCCGAGGAGTCGGCGGTGGACGGCTGTTCCGCCCTGGCCTCGGGGCACCCGCACGAGGTCCGGCCCGCCGCCGCGCGTTCCCGCTTCGACGAGGACCCCGAGAAGGAAGCGGAACTGTTCGGCCTTCTTATCGGCCAGCAGATGCGCTCGCTGATGGACCGCGACGTGATCGTCGGCGACACGGCCCGTCGCATCGCCGACTCCCTCGGCTATCAGAGGCACCGCAGATGAGCGGGGCGATCAACTACCTGAGTTGCGGTCTGCTCTGGATCGCGCTGCTGTTCCGGCTGCCCGACCTCAGGCGCCACTGGTCCGAGCCCTCCCTGCGGGCCATCATCGCCGTCCTGGGGTTCGCCTCGATGTGCTTCCTGCTCGGAGCACCCCCCACGGTCGCTCTGATCAACAGCGTCACCGGGACACCCAACCTCGCCGCCCCGCTGACCTACGGCGCGATCACCGCCTACAGCGCGTCCTCACTGGTCCTGATCGCCTGCTGGCGCGGCGGCCCGTCCATCCGCCGGACGGCCCGCAACTGGATCTACAGCTACGCGGGCGTCCTCATAGGGATCGCCGCCCTCTTCGCGGTGGGCGATCCCGCCGAGGAGCGGCGGACCGACTTCGACGTCTACTACGCGACCACACCCTGGGTCGCCGAGATGATCGTCCTGTACCTGCTCGCGCATCTCACGGCCGCGACCGTCAGCGCCGTCTGGTCGCTGCGCTGGGCTCGCGAGCCGGAGGTGCGCCGGCGGCCCTGGCTGCGAGCCAGCCTGCTGACGATCGGCAGCGGCACCGCGCTCAGCACCGGATACAGCATCAGCAAACTGGCCGCCATCGCCGCACGGTGGTCCGGCCAGGACTGGGTGACCGTGGGAACGTCGGTGTCCTCGCTGTGCGCCGGCCTCGGCGCGCTGCTGACGGTCGCGGGATTCCTCCTGCCCATGGCGGGCCACCACCTGTCGGCGTGGGCCGACTTCATGCGGCTCGCGCCCTTGGACGCCCTGCTCGACCCCGTCCTCGAGGACCGCGCCCTGCGCGTCGAACGGCCCCGCTCGCCACTGCTGTGGGGCACCTGGCGGCGCAGCACCATCCTCAACGGCCTCCACGAGATCGAGGTGTTCTTCGACAAGGCGCTCTACGAACAGGTCCACGACGCCGAGTTGAAGCGACTGCGGAAGACGCCCGGGACGGGCGGCCCGGAGGACGGGGCACAGGGGCGGGCCGTGGCGTCCGCGTGGGCGGTCACGATCAGGGCGGCCGCACGGCGAAGCGCTCAGCCGTCCGCCGGTCCCTTCGGCGACACGGCCCCGCTGCCGCTGCCGCGGGACCCCAAGGCGCTCGTCCAGATCGCCGACGCCGTGAAGCGCTCGGAACGCCGGGCACGCTCCCTCGCGGCGGGCCCGGTCAGGGCCGGGTCGCTGTGACCCGCCCGCACGAAGACACCCCCACAGCGGGTGGAACGGAGCCGCCGACATGAGTCTGGTCGTCTACGCGGCGGCCGTGCTGTTAGTCGTGGCCGCGATGATGATCCGCCGATCCCGCACGACTCCGCGGACACCGCTGACGGTACCCACGCGGGCGACCGCGTTCCTCGGCGCCGTGTGCTTCATCTGTGCGGCGCCGGCGACACTGGCCGCGGTCAACAGCGCCACGGGGATTCCCAACTTCGGCGCGCCATTGACGTACAGCGTCATCTCCGCGTTCAGCTGCTCCCTGATCATCCTGCTGATCTACTGGCGGGGCGGTCCGCCCGACCGGGTCCGCCGGATGGTCCGCCTCAGCATCGCGGTCTACTCGTCCCTGATCGTCGCCATCATCGTGCTGTTCTTCCTCGCGGACGCGGACACCGAGCGGCTCAGGGACCTGGACACCTACTACGCCAACACCCCGTACATGCGCGAGATGATCGCTCTCTATCTGCTGGGCCACCTGGCCAGCACCATCGTGCTGAGCGTGGTCTGCCTGAAGTGGATACGGGGCGAGGTGACGGGTCTGCTCCGCGTCGGTCTGCGTCTGATCCTCGCCGGACTGCTGCTGGACGTCCTCGGCTTCGAACTCACCAAGGCCACCGCGGTCATCGCGCGCTGGTACGGATACGACCTCGACTTCCTGTCGACCACGGTGGCGCCGCCCGCCGTGTCCCTCGGCGCCCTCATCTACTCCGCGGGCTTCGTCCTGCCACGCCTGGTCTCGGCCGCGTCGGAGAAACAGAGCCTGGCGAACTACCGGGCGCTGATGCCTCTTTGGGCCGCCCTCAAAGACATCACCAGTACGCCCCGGGCCGAGCCGCGGCGCCGACTGTGGCGGCAACTGCCCAGCATCCGCCTGTACTTGCTCGAAGCACAGATCCATGACGCCCTGCTGGACCTGACGGCCCACTTCGACCAAGGGGTCGGTGAGGCCGCCCGAGGTGCCGCGCTGGAGGCCGGCAAGAGCCAGGACGAGGCCCGCGTGGCCGCGGAGAAGGCGATGATCGTCGACGCGATACTGCGGGCCTCGGGCCGGACCACCGGCGCCGCCGATCCCCCCGACGAGTTCCGCCTCACCGTCGATCTCGTCGAGCTGGCACTCGCCGTGAGCCCGCTGCGTGACCTGACGCCCAACCAGGTACGCGCCCACTGAAGACGTTTCACCTGCACCAAGGAGAACGAGTGTCGCAGAAAGCTGTCGTGATCGGAGCGGGCATAGGCGGTCTGCTCGCCGCAGCGGCGCTGTCCCGGGCCGCGCCCGAGACGGAGATCCTCCTGCTCGACCGGGACGCACTCCCCGACGGACCCGAGAACCGCCGGGGCGTTCCCCAGGGCCGGCATGCCCACCTGCTCATGGCCGGAGGGTGGTCCGCCATGGAGACCCTCTTCGAGGGCGGCATGCGCGAGCGCCTCCTCGATGCGGGCGCCCGCGAGATCTCCCTGGGCAGCGGCATGCTCGCCCTCACCGGGGACGCCGGCTGGTTCCACCGCTACCGGTGGAACGGCTCCCGCATGATCACCTGTACCCGTGCCCTGCTGGACTGGGTCGTCCGCGACGGCCTGTCGGAACAGGCACCCAACCTCTCGATCCACCGGGCCACCGTGGAGGGGCTGATCGGCGACGCGCGGCGCGTCCGCGGGGTGCGCGTCAGCGGCGCCGGCTCCGACCTCGGCAGCCGGATCGAAGCCGACTTCGTGGTGGACACGAGCGGACGGGGTTCGCAGAACCTGCGCTGGCTCCGTGACATCGGTGTCGACGGCGTCGAGGAGCGGCAGGTCGACTGCGGACTGACCAACGCCACCCGCATCTACCGCACTCCCGCGGGTGCCGAGTCCTTCCCGCTGACCATGCTCCAGGCGAACCCCTACAGCGGCCGCCCCGGCAGAAGCGCCATGGTGCTGCCGATCGAGGGCAACCGGTGGATGGTCAGTGCGGGCGGCACCCGGGGCGGCGAGCCGCCCAGCGACCCGCAGGGCTTCCTGAAGTACATCTTCAGCCTGCCGCACCCGATCGTCGGTCAGCTCGTCTCCGCCGCCGAACCCCTCACGGACGTCGCGGTCAGTCGCAGCACCAGCAACGTCCGCCGGTACTTCGAGAAGTCGCCGGTGTGGCCCGAGCGGTTCCTCGTGCTGGGCGACGCGCTGGCGACCTTCAACCCGGCCTACGGGCAGGGCATGTCGGTGGCCGCCCTCGGCGCGCAGGACCTCCTGCGGGCACTGCGCCGGCAAGGCCTCTCCCAGCCGGGCCTCGCCCGTCGCGTACTCCACGACGCGGCCCGTCACGTCGACACGGCCTGGTCCACCGCGGTCGCGATGGACGTCCTCTACCCGGACGCGAAGGGCGGCACGCCGACGCTCGCCGACCGGCTGACCACGGCGTTCGCCCGCCGGCTGACGCGAGCGGCAACCGGCTCCCTCCAAGCGGCGGCAGCCCTCTACGACATCACCGGCCTGACGGCGGGTCCGGCGCGGGCCTTGCGCCCAGGAGCCCTGCTGGCCACGGTGAACGGCTCTCCCCTGCCCCGGCTGGCCGAGCCCCCGCTGACCCCTTCCGAACGGCGGGTCCTTCAGCGCCTCGCGGAAGCCGCCGTACAGCCGCACGCCACGCCCTGACAGCCTCCGCCGCGTGAGTACGGTGGCCAGGGCCCGCCACCGTACTCAGCCGGACGGCTTGCGGGGCCACCGTGTGCCGAGCCACTGCTCGGCGCCCCAGTCCTCGAACTTCTCCACCTCGGTGAACCCCAGCTTCGCCGCCAGACGTAGGGAGCGGCGATTGGCGGTCTGGGTGGTGAGCACGACCGGCTCACCGGGAAGCACGCCCTCCAGCCAGTCCAGTGCCGCCGCACATGCCTCGGTCGCGTATCCGTGCCCCCACGCCTGCGGCAGGAACAGATAGCCGAGGTCGGCCTTCCCCGCGGCGGCCGGGCGGGCGGTCCCGGGGTTCCTCCTGAGCAGGATCTGGCCGATCATCGCCCCGTCGAGAGCGACGACGAAGCTCCCGGGCCGATGCTGAGGCACCTCAGGCGTGTCGCGCTCGAGCTCGGCACGCGGGCGGGGACCGCCGAGGTACGCGTGCGCCTCCGGCGAGGCGAGCAGGTCGATGAACGCCGCGCGGTCCCGTGCCTCGGGCTCACGAAGCACCAGCCGCTCGGTCCGTATCGGGTCCGGCGGCCACGGCACACTTCCCAGTTCCTCCATCCGCGCACGGTAGCAACGGCGTCCGGATCAAGCCCCATTGACGTCTGTGGTCGGCAAGTCCCCGGATCTGTCGGGCGGGCGACCTACGCTGAGCCCCGTCCGCACTATCGGGGAGAAGCATGACAAGCAGGTTCACCGAGTTGACCGTCGACTGCCACGATCCGGAGAGACTCGCCGCCTTTTGGTGCGAGGTCCTGGACTTCGAGGTGATCGACCGGAGCGAGGGCAAGGTCGAGATCGGCTCGTGGATGCCCACCGTCGAGGAGGTCCGGGCCCGCCAGATGCCGCCCACCCTGGTGTTCATCCATGTGCCCGAGGGCAAGACCGTCAAGAATCGGCTCCACCTCGACGTCAGCCCGATCGACGGCAGCACCGAGGACGAGGTGACCAGATTGCTCGGTCTCGGCGCCGTCAAGGTGGACGTGGGCCAGGGCCCGGACCGGAGCTGGGTGGTCATGGCCGACCCCGAGGGCAACGAGTTCGACGTCCTGCGCACCTTGGCACCGCAGGACCAGGAAGCGCCCTGCACATCCTGATCTGATCGCCCCGGTGGACGACCGGGAGGGCGACCGGCGCACCACCCGCTCGGTCTGCCCGGTCCGCCCGGCGCTGACGGCGCAGGCGTACGACGGCCCGGTCACCGTGCTGCGCTCATGAACCCCGGCTCCCAGGTTCCGGCCTCCCGCGCCGGGACCTGGGAGCGGCTCAGGGTGCGTCCGGCGTCCGTGGCGCCGGACCGGCTACCAGCCGACGGCGACCAGGAGCCACTGCGGGTCGGCGTGGGAGACGAACGAGGACTGGCCGGCCACGTCGTCGTAGGGGAAGCCGTAGGCGAGGTGGTTGATGGCGTTGTCGTGCCAGAACTTGGCGTAGTAGTTGGCCGGTGCCGCCTTGTAGAACTGGGCCGGGTCGGACTGCTGGGAGGCCGGCAGCGTGGCGACATGACGGTTGAGCGCGGCGCACATGTCGGGGTTGCCCGCCAGGGCGGCGGCGCAGCCGAAGATGTCGGAGGTGGCCGCGTTCACGCCCACCGACTGGGCGTACGAGGTGAAGTAGTTGGCGTTGGCGCCGCCCGCGCGGAAGCTCGGGTCGCTGCCGGGCGCGATGATCCGGTAGGGGGCCTGGGTCTGAGCGAGCACCTTGAACTCGTTCGGCACGGCGTCGGTGAAGCGCTGGAAGGTGGTGGCGCGGTCCTCGGCGAAGGTCTGCCGGTTCTCGCCGACCTCCACGTCGTAACCGTCCTTGCTGTGCAGGCGCATGGCCAGCTTCAGGCCGAAGGCGTCGACGCGGGTGGTGTTGCCGTTGAAGACGTTGCTGCCGACCGTGAACTCGATGAAGTCGTAGTAGGGGCTGGTGGGCGAGCCGAGGTAGAAGTACATGCGGCCGGCGGAGTTGGCGGGCATGTCGAGGTAGGGCTGCTCGGCGATGGAGTGCGTCTGGCCGTTGAAGCTCCAATACACCTGGCTGTCGGGGTACTTGCCGTTGGTGCGGTTGAGGATCTTCACCTCGACGGCGTTGCTCGCCGGGGGGATGTCGCTTGTGCTGCCCCAGAAGTCGTCCGGCGGGGTGGTGCCGCCGGGGCCGTAGACCTGGAACTCCCACAGGGAGTAGCCGTACGGGGTGCCGCGCGCGGTGCCGTACATGCGGACGTAGCGGCCGCTGCCGGAGACGGTGATGTCCTGGGTGCCGCCGGTGGCGGTCGTGGTGGAGTAGACGGTGGTCCAGGTGGTGGCGTCGGTGGAGGTCTGGATCTGGAAGGCGGTCGCGTACGCGGCCTCCCAGGTGAGGCTGACGCGACTGAGCTGCTGGACGGATCCGAGGTCGACCCGTATCCATTGCGGGTCGGAGAACGCCGAGGACCAGCGGGTGCCGGTGTTGCCGTCGACGGCGGCGCTCGCGGGGAAGGTGCCGTTCTCGGTCGAGGAGGCGGTGGCGGGCCTGCCCTGGGACAGCAGCTGGTCGGCGGCGTGGGCGGGTGAGGGGGCCAGCACCGCGCAGAGGGCGGCGATCAGGGCGATGACCAGACCGAGGGCCGCGCGGGAGCGTGCGGTGTCGCTCGGGGGTCTGTGGGTGGGTGCGCTGACGGAACTCTGCATGCGGGATCTCCTCAGACCGGTACGGCGTGCGTGGGGGTGGAGCAACAGCAGATGTGAGAGCGCTCTCTCCGGGTTGTAGTCCCAGTGGTGCCCGCCGTCAACAACTGAAGCCGAAATACCGTGGGTTGGACCCTGCCCCTACATCCCTTGACGCCTCCGGTACGGACCTTTCCGCGCCCTCACGCCGACTCGCGCACCACGAGTTCGGGATCGAAGACGACCGAGGTCGCCTCGGTGCGGGCGCCGTGGATGTGCTCGTCGAGCAGCCGGGCCATCTGGGCCGCCATCTCCTCCACCGGCTGGCGCACGGTGGTCAGCTGGGGGCGGCAGGTGACGGCGACGGTGGAGTCGTCGAAGCCGACGACCGCCACGTCCTCCGGAATCCGGCGGCCGCGCTCGCGCAGGACCTGGCACACGCCCTGCGCCATCAGGTCGTTGGCCGCGAACACGCCGTCCGTCTCGGGGTGGCGCTCCAGCAGGTCGGACATGGCCGCGACGCCGCTGTCGAGGGTGAACCCGCCCTCGGCCACCGGGACGTACGGGTGGCCGTGCCGGGCAAGCGTGTCACGGAAGCCCGCCAGGCGTTCCTGACTCGCGGGCACGTCCAGGGGGCCGCAGATGGTGGCGAGCCGGCGGCAGCCGCGCCCGAGCAGGTGCTCGGCGGCGAGGCGGCCTCCGTCCCGGTGCGCGAGGTCGACGTAGCTGAGCGGTACCGGACGCGAGGGGCGGGCGAAGAGCACCGCGGGCAGGCGGGCGTCGGCGAGGAGGGCGGGCAACGGGTCCTCGGCATGGGTGGAGACCACGAGGGCACCGTCGGCGCGCCCCTGCCGCAGATACGTCAGCACCTCGTGACGCGCGTCGTCGGACTCGGCGAACATCAGCACGGGATGCAGGGAACGGGGGCGCAGGAAGGCGACGACGCCCCCGACCACCCGGCCGAAGAAGGGGTCGGCGAACACCCGCGCGGCGAAGGCGTTCTGGCCGGCGTCCGTGGTGTCCCCCGCGCCGGACACCACCAGGGCGACGGTCTCGGCCCGCCGGGTCACCAGGGAGCGGGCGGCCCGGTTGGGCGCGTACCCCGTCCGTTCGATGGCCCGGCGGACCATGTCCTGTATCTCCGGATCGACGTTGCGGATGCCGTTGACCACCCGCGACACGGTCGCCCGGGAGACTCCGGCCTCCCGGGCGACGTCCTCCAGCGTCGGGGCCCGTCTGCGCATGCAGGCACCTTAACGGACGCGCCGATCACACTGTAGAGCGCTCTCCGAGGGCGGGGTCGAACCCGGCCGAGGTCAGCCGTAGACGCCGAACTCGTACAGCGAGTAGCCCCAACCGGTCCCCCGCGCGGTGCCGTTGACGCGCACGTAGCGGCCCGCCCCGGTGACGTCGAAGTCGTCGATGCCGCCGTTGCCGTCGGACACGGTGCGCACCGTCTGCCAGTTCTGTCCGTCGTCGGAGGTCTGGATGGTGTACGCCTTCGCGTACGACGCCTCCCAGTACAGCTGGACGTGCCGGAAGGTGGTGCGGGCGCCCAGGTCGACCTGGAGCCACTGCGGGTCGCTCCAGTCACTGGCCCAGCGGGTGGCGGGATTGCCGTCGACCGCGTTGGCGGCGGTGCAGGGACAGTCGCCGTAACTCGCCTGGTAGGACGAGGCGGTGGCCGGTCTCCCCTGCGCCAGATTGGTACCGGACGGCACCGGTGGGACGACGCGGACCGAGCGGGTCTCGACGCCGACGTTGCCCCGGCCGTCGGTGACCTTGACGTACATCTTCCAGACGCCGGGGCGGTCGGGTGCGGTCACCCTCAGCCGGCCGCCACCGAGGTCGGTGAAGGGCAGCGAGACCAGGTTCTTGCTCTGGTCGATGTACATGCTGTTGTCGAGGACCTCGTAGGAGAGTGGGTCTCCGTCGGGGTCGGTGGCCCTGACGTCCAGGACGAGGTCGTGTCCGGCCTGCACCTTGCCCGCGTCGCGCTCCACCGTCAGGTCGGAGATGGCGGGCGGGGTGTTGTCGTGCGTGGTGTCGCCGCCGTAGGCCTTCTTCACCGCGTAGTACGACAGGCGTTTCTGGCCCGCCGGCAGCAGGTTGAACCAGATGCCGCCGACGTCGTACTCGGTGCCGTAGTGGAACATCGTGGCGCCGAGCGCGACGCCCTTGTGTCCGGTGACGCAACTCCAGGCGTGGGTGTAGCCGTCGGCCTTGGCCCGGTCGGTGGGTTCGAGCGGGACGCCGTTGGCGTCGTCGGGGACCTCCCACTCGCCTGCCGGGCCGGTCTCGGTGACGATGTAGGGCTTGGTGTAACCCCCCTGCTCCCAGGCGGACTTGATGTCGCAGACCGCGTTGTAGGAGTTCACGGCGTACAGATCGAGGTCCGGCGCGTTCCTCTTGTAGTACGGCCATGCCCCCACCCAGGCGTCGGTGGACGTGACAGGGTGGTCGGGGTCGACGGCGTGAATCCTCTTGGTGATGTCGTTGACGAGTGTGGTGTAGGCGTCGCGCTGTCTCTCCAACTCATCGCCGCTGTAGCAGTTCTGCATGCCGAGGACGGACTCGTTGCCGACGTCCCACATGAGCACGCCGGGGTTGTCCTTGTAGGTCTGGACCCACTGGGGGAACTCGTCGAGCATCTGGTTCTTGTACGCCGTGTCGGTCACATAGTTCACGCAACCGCCACTGCCCGGGCCGCCGCCGGGTTGCAGCCAGAAGCCGGCGACGACCTTGATGCCGTGGGCGGCGGCGGAGTCGAACAGCGGCTTGCTGGTGGCGTCGGTGCCCCAGGTGCGGATGGTGTTGACGCCCATGGACTGCAGATCCGGCATGTACTTCTCGGCGTCGGCGACGCTCGGGCCCCAGGTCAGGCCCTTGATCTGGTACGGCCGTCCGTCCACCGTCAGCTGCCAGGCACCCTGGCCGCCGGTGACCTTGACGACGCTGCCGGCGGCCTGCGCCTGGGCGGCGGGCAGCGCGACGAGGAAGCCGGCGGCCAGGGCTCCGGCGGTGAGGGGTGCCGCGGCGCGGCGGGTTCTGGAGCGTGTGCGGGGTCGTGGGGTCATCGCTGCTGCTCCTCAGGGCAGTTCGTAGTGCTCGTCGAGTGCCGCGCCCGCCTCCGGCTGGGTCTCGTCGTAGCCGCGCGCGTCGCACTGCAGCCCACCGACGACGCAGTGGTCGACCAGCGCCTTGAGCGTGGGGGCGTCCCAGACGTTGAAGAAGTCGTAGTGGAAGGTGTGGCCCGCGCCGCTGGCCAGGCGCACCTTGGACATGTCGCCGTTGACGGGGAAGGCCATCTTGAACTCGATCATCGGCAGGGCCACCGGGTGGTCGGCCGGGCAGATGTTGTCGTTGGTGCCGGGCTTGACCACGGGGTAGGCCATGTGGCTCTTGTGGTCGGGTGTGTCGAGATACCGGCCGTCCCAGCAACTGGGCGCCTGGAAGCGGATGTTGAGCTGCACGTCGGCCCGGTTCGGGCAGGTCGCGGGGAACTCGGTGTTGAAGTAGCTGTCACCGCACTCCCAGCCCTCGACGAAGCCGGGGTGGTGGCGGAACTCGTCGGCGCTCTGCATCGGGCTGCCGACGACGAACCGCAGGCCCTTGGGGAAGGGCCGGACGCTGGTGTAGTCGGTGACGCCCGCTTTGTAGTAGATGACCTGCGGCCCCACCGGGAGGATCCGCTGGTCGCCGTTGTAGAGGGTGGGCATCCAGTACCCGGACCGGTCGCCGGGAGCCTTGCAGGTGGTGCCGCCGGCCTCGAGTGAGGCCGTCGTGCTGTAGGCGTCGGTGGTGGTGTTGCCCATGAAGGTGTGGTCGTGGGACGTGCCGGGCTGCTGCGGGTAGACGATCGGGTCGTCGGACCTGGTGTGGGTGACCGAGCAGTTGGCCTGGAACTCGTGGAAGTAGCGGTGCGGCGGGTCCTGTGTGGACGGTGTCACTCCGGTGACCGGCGGATCGGCGGGGATGTAGCCGTCGCCGTCCGGGTCCTCCGGTGAGGTGGCGACGGACGCCGCCATCGCGTGCCCGGAGTGGGTGGCCGCGAACGCCCGGGTGGCGGAGCTGTGCTGCGCGGGCGGGCCGGCGCTGACGGCCACGCCTCCTAATCCGAGCGAGGTCAGCAGGAACGCGCCGGTGATCAGCGTGACGGACAGGCCTTTCGATCTCCGTGACATGGAGACCTCCTCCTGTGCGGTGGGGGTCGGGAGCGCCGGATCGGATATGGGAGAGCGCTCTCCCGCCGAGGAGTGTTGAGGGCATGTCATCAAGATGTCAAGGGAGTCGACCGAAGTGGATCCGGAAAGATTTCAACTTCCGAAGGCTTGCCGAGAGTTGTGACTCATCAGTTAAATCAAGACGTGAACTAAGCGTCGGAGCGCAGCCCTCGGCGTGTCGATCCGCCTGCCGTCGGCGGCCTCACCTGTTCCTTCCCCACCACACCCGCAGGGACCTCCATGAGACTCAGATCCATGGGCGTCGTGCTCGCCGCCATGGCGGCGCTGCTCGCCCTCCCCGTGCCCCACCCGGCCGCAGCGGCCGAACTCCCCCTGTCCCAGGGCAGAACGGCGACCTCCTCCTCCGACGAGAACGCCGGCACACCGGCCGCCGACGCCGTCGACGGCGACACGGGCACCCGCTGGTCGTCGGCCGCGAGCGACACCCAGTGGCTGCAGGTCGACCTGGGCGCCACGGCAACCCTCTCGAAGGTCGTCCTCACCTGGGAGGCGGCCTACGGCAAGGACTACAAGATCCAGGCGTCCGCCGACGGCAGCACCTGGACCGACCTGACCTCCGTCACCGGCGGCGACGGAGGCACCGACAGCCTCGACGTCTCCGGACAGGGCCGCTACGTCCGGATGTACGGCCTCCACAGGGCCACCCAATGGGGCTACTCCCTCTGGGAGTTCCAGGTCTTCGGCACGTCCGGCACCGGCACGTCCTCGTGCGACACCGCGAACGCCGCGAAGGGCAGGCCGGCCACGGCGTCCTCCACCGAGAACGCCGGGACCCCCGCGTCCGCCGCCTTCGACGGCGACGCCGGCACCCGCTGGTCCAGCCAGGCCGCCGACCCGCAGTGGGTGCAGGTCGACCTGGGCTCGGTCACGTCCCTGTGCAAGGTCGACCTGACCTGGGAGGCCGCCTACGCCAAGGAGTTCCAGATCCAGGCCTCCACGGACGGCCAGAACTGGACCACCCTCAAGAGCGTCACCGGCGCGAGCGGGGGCACGGCCTCCTACGACGTCAGCGGGTCAGGACGGTATGTCCGCATCAACGGCACCGTCCGCGCCACGGGCTACGGCTACTCGCTGTGGGAGGTGGCCCTCCACACCGGAACCGGCGGCACCACTCCCCCGGTCCAGGGCGGCGGCGACCTCGGACCGAACGTCATCGTCGTCGATCCCAACACCCCGAATCTGCAGCAGAAGTTCGACGACGTCTTCGCCAAGCAGGAGTCGGCCCAGTTCGGCACCGGCCGCTATCAGTTCCTGCTCAAGCCCGGAACCTACAACGGCATCAGCGCGCAACTCGGCTTCTACACCTCGATCTCGGGACTGGGCCTCAACCCCGACGACACCCAGATCAACGGTGACATCACCGTCGACGCCGGCTGGTTCAACGGCAACGCCACGCAGAACTTCTGGCGTTCGGCGGAGAACCTCGCCATCACGCCGTCCAACGGCACCGACCGCTGGGCCGTCGCGCAGGCGGCCCCCTTCCGCCGCATCCACGTCAAGGGCGGCCTCAACCTGGCCCCGAACGGCTACGGTTGGGCCTCCGGCGGCTACATCGCCGACTCCAAGATCGACGGCACCGTCGGGCCGTACTCCCAGCAGCAGTGGTACACCCGCGACAGCTCCGTCGGCGGCTGGACCAACGGCGTGTGGAACATGACGTTCACCGGAGTACAGGGCGCCCCGGCGACCAACTTCGACTCGGGCCCGTACACCACCCTGGACACGACACCCGTCTCCCGCGAGAAGCCCTTCCTCTACCTCGACGGCAGCACCTACAAGGTGTTCGTGCCCGCCAAGCGCACCAACGCGCGCGGGGTGTCGTGGCCGGCGAACGCGGGCGCTTCCATCCCGCTGGACCAGTTCTACGTCGTCAAGCCGGGGGCCACCGCCGCCACCATCAACCAGGCGCTGGCTCAAGGCCTCAACCTGCTGTTCACGCCGGGTGTCTACCACCTCGACCAGACCATCGACGTCACCCGCGCCGACACCGTCGTCCTCGGACTGGGCCTGGCGACGCTCGTGCCGGACAACGGCATCGACGCCCTTCACGTGGCCGACGTCGACGGCGTGCGCCTCGCCGGCTTTCTCATCGACGCCGGCTCCGTCAACTCCGACACCTTGCTGCGGATCGGGCAGCCCGGCGCGAGTGCCGACCACTCGGCCGACCCGACCACCATGCAGGACGTGTTCGTCCGCATCGGCGGCGCCGGACCCGGCCTCGCCACCAACTCCGTCGTCGTCAACAGCGACGACGTCGTCATCGACCACACCTGGCTGTGGCGCGCCGACCACGGCACCGGCGTCGGCTGGGACACCAACCGCGCCGACTACGGCCTGCGCGTCAACGGCGACGACGTCCTGGCGACCGGGCTGTTCGTGGAGCACTTCAACAAGTACGACGTGCTGTGGAGCGGCGAACGCGGCCGCACGATCTTCTTCCAGAACGAGAAGGCCTACGACGCCCCGAACGCCGCCGCCATCACCCATGACGGCATCGTCGGCTACGCGGCCTACAAGGTCGCCGACACCGTGACCCAGCACGAGGCGTGGGGCGTGGGCAGCTACTGCAACTACACCGCCGATCCGTCGATCGTCCAGGCGCACGGCTTCCAGGTCCCGGTCACCGCCGGGGTGAAGCTGCACGACGTGCTGGTGATCTCCCTCGGCGGCAAGGGCCAGTACGCCCACGTCGTCAACAACGCCGGCGCCCCGACCTCGGGGACGAACACCGTGCCGTCGAAGCTGACGTCGTTCCCGTGACCGGCGGCGCGAGCGGCGCCTCGCACCGCTGACCGACTCCGGCCCCCGACTTGCCGTCGGGGGCCGGGAGTTGCCACCGGGGCCGCTGCAAGGGCAGAGTCACCAGCCGTGGCGATCTGTTTCGAGCTCGTGGTGAACTTCGGCGACGACGCCGAGGCGGCACAGGCCGCCGCCCGCGTCGACCCCCACCCCTGGGCGCTTCGCGCCGGCACCCACCGCATCCCCCTCCACCGGCCGCTGCTGACCAAGGCAGGCTCCTACTTCGAGCTCTCGATCCTGCCCGTGGCCGTCAGCTTGGGGTGCGGTCTGGACGGCAGCCTGCCCAGATTCCAGCTCACCGCGGCGGAGCTGACCGAACTGGGGCACCAACTCTACGAACTCCTCGCGCAGTTCCGCGGATACGTCGCCGCCAAGGTCGGCTGGGACCCGGAACCACTCGTGGACACCGCCGAGCTCAGAAGCGAGTGGTCGGACGAAGTCAACTTGACCCGGCCCTGAAGGACCGGGCTTGGAGGTAGTGCCCAGCTGGCTGCTGGGGTGGACTCCTCCGTCCAGACACCCCTATGGGGTGGCAGGGACGCGTGACTCACGTCCCGCATTCCACACACTCTCGCCACGGGTGGCGATGTTGTGGGAAGCATTCCGGTCGGCGTGGGCAACGACCCCGCACCCCCGGCAGATGAAACGCCCCTGGTCGACACGGTTGCGCTTGTCGACGTGGCCGCACTCGGCGCACGTCTGCGACGTGTACGCAGGATCAACGAAGACCACGGGCACACCGGCCCGCTTGGCCTTGTAGACGATGAAGTCTCCGAGCTGGGCGAAGGCCCAGGAGTGGAGTGCGACCCGTTGGGGCTTGCGGAGCCGTACCCGGTTGCGGATGCCCTTGAGTTCTTCGAGGGACAAGCCGCGCCCGGTGCGTTCAGCCTCGGTCACGATCGTCTTGGAGATGATGTGGTTCTGATTGGCGGCGTGCCGCGCCTCTTTGCGAGCACGGGCCTTGAGCCGCCGCTTGGCGCTCTTGGTGCGCTTCTTCTGGAGCTTGGCCCGCAGGGCAAGCTGCCGCTTGCGGTACCGGTTGAGCCCCCGCCCGGCCGCGAGGTAGCCGGTGGAGGCGGTGGCGATGTTCTCGATCCCGAGGTCCACGCCGATGAAGCCGTCCGGCTCGTAACTCTCGGCCTCGGGCACGTCGCAGGTGGCGACGAGGTAGAACACGCCGTCGCGCTCGATCAGGTCGGATTCGCCCTGCCGGTGCGCCTGGAGCACCTTGAGGGCGTCGATGCAGCAGGCGAAGCGGATGTTCTTGACCCGGCCGTCCAGGGTCCAGATGGACACGGTCCGCTGGTCGTACTGCCAGCTCAGGCATCGGTCGTCGTACGGCTGGGCGGCCTCGGGGCGAAAGGTGATGGGCTTGGACTCGGCCTTGCGCCGACGCCTGGAGCCTTCCTTGCCGAGGTTGCCGGCCCGGATGCTGGCCTTGAGCGTGGTGTACGAGTCGCGCACCTTCTTGATGACGTGCTGCGCGGCCTGCGCTCCCAGCCCACGGGCTTTGAGTTCGGCGTAGGTGTGCTTGCGCAGCGCGTACTCACGCGGCACGCCGTGCTCGAACGCCACCTCCGACACCCAGTTCGCGGCGTCATTGACCGTGCGCAGGGTGCGCTCAAGCGCGGATGCCTGCGCGGCATCCGGCATGAGCTTGACCTGCGTCACGATCTTCACAGGCGTGATCGTAGCATTGATCTATGTCACCACGCTGGGAGCCAAACCCCGATATCCGCAGGGGCCGTAGCGTTGTCTACACCCTGCACGCTCACTTGGTCTTTACCCCCAAGTACCGGCGCGGACCGTTCACCGACGAGATCCTTCGGCGGTGCGAAGAGGTCATGCGCGACGTGTGCACCGACTTCGGCGCGGAGTTGCGGGAGTTCAACGGCGAACGCGATCACGTCCATCTGCTCGTGCACTACCCGCCCAAGGTCGCCATTTCCCGGCTCGTAGGCTCCCTCAAGGGTGTCTCCGCCCGGCGCCTGCGGCAGGAGTTCCCCGGCCACATCCGCAAGTACCTGTGGGGTGAGCACTTCTGGTCGCCGTCCTACTTCGCCGCCTCGTGCGGAGGCGCCCCGCTCGCCGTCATCAAGGAGTACATCGAAAACCAGAAACGTCCCAGCTGAGGTCAATAATGCAGACCCGTGCGCCCGCGCCGGTCAGAGCAGCGTTAGGAAGCACTTCCTCCCGGGCGTGAACGCCCGGGGTTCCGCGCTAGATCATACTGAACGACGGCAGCCTCCACGGGCTCGTGCTCTGCGAGAAGCTGCACGCCGAACTCACCCCGAGCGCAGGCTACGAGACCTTCCGGCCCGGATACCGGTGGATTCCGTACCGCGGGGAGGAACCGAGCGACCTCACGGCCGACTGACGGCCGGTGGTCAACGTGCCGTCGACCGGCCCGTGCACCCGATCAGTTGGTGCTTCGCGGACCGGCGGCCGGCGTCGAAAGCGGACATCCCCTCGGTCACCGGCGTCCCGACGGCACCGACTCAGCCCCCGGCTGCACTGCTCCTTCGGCTGAGCACCACGAAGAGCACAAGACCCGCGACGGCCAGCACCAGTCCGGCGGCCAGGAAAGGGGCGGGGGCGTACTCGTCCGTGCAGGACTGCCCGCCGGCCACGGCACGGCAGACGTTCCCCGGACCGTCTCGGTTGAGATAGGCGAGGAGGAAGAGCGGCGCGGCCAGACCGGCCAACAGGCCGGCCACCGCGTTCCTCGGCCCCTTCCACAGCAGGAATCCCGCTGCCGCCACGGCCAGCAGCACCAGCGGCACACCCACCGTCAGAAGGGCGGCCAGCCCGACACCCGCGCACGCGCCCGACGCCAGCCAGCCCGCGAACCAGCACCAGCCGGCCACGCCTCCCCGGCCCCGCGCGACGTCCTGACGCACCATGCTGCCCGTCCCCCCTGAGACCGCGACATCGGACACCGACCGGTCCACGTCGTCTCCCAGCATCGCAGGTCCTCGGCCACGGCCTCCGGCTGCGGCGACGGTCGAGGAGGTGACGGTGCTCGACCGACGGACCGGCGCCTGTCCGGCCATGACGGACGGAGAGGGACCGTGCTGACCGAAGACGCTCACTGTGCGATGCTCGACACGTGACGTCACGGGAACAGCCGCCCGGGCGGGGGGCGTCGTCCGACTCCTCGGCCTTGGCGAAGGTGGTCGCGCGGCAGCGGGCCGAGATCGTCGACCTGCAGCGGGTCGCCGCGCTGATGCCGGTGCTGGAACGCGCCAAGGGCGCGGTGATGGTGCAGGACGGGTGTTCCGCGCAGGAGGCGTACGAAACGCTCCTCGAGCGCAGTGCCGCGGAGGGCCGGACCCTCGTCGAGGAGTGCTGGCTGACGCTGGGGGCCATCCGCCCGGCCCGCCGACGTCGCCGGCGCCGCCGGGAGACGGGCCGCGGCGGCTCGGTGTTCTCCTCCGATCAGTACCTGGTGCCGGCGGAGCCGCCCCCGCCGACGGCCGCCCCGGGCACCGACCGCGAGGCGACGCTGCTGCTGGGCAGGCTAGGACTGGGCCTGGCGAGCGTGGAGGACCGCCATGATCTCGCCCGCTGCCTGCTGGAGCACCTCTCCCACGGCGTCGAGGTGGGCGCCGTACTGATCTACGTCGGAACCGATGACGGCGTACGGCTGACGGGGCACGCGGGCATCGACGGCGTGGAGGCCGTCCGATGGCACCGGCTCACCGTCGGCGGCCGGTCCCCCGCCCGCGACCCGCTGCGCAGCCACCGGCCGCTGTGGTCGGAGGGGCCCGAGGCGTCCGAGGCGTACGCGGTGCCCGAGGACACCCTCTCCCGCTGGCCTTCCCGCGCCTGGCTGCCCGTGGACACGGGCGGCCAGGTCGACGAGGTCGTCACCGTGCTGCGCAGCACCGACCGGGCCTTCACACCCGCCGAGCGGGAACTGCTGGTGAGCGCGGTGCAACTGTGCGCCGGGCGGATGGCGACCCTGGATTCGGGGGTGCCCCGGCGAAAGCCGGCCGTGGAGAGCGTGCAGCAGATCTTCGACACCCTGCCGGGATCGGTGATCCTGCTCGCCCCGCTGTCCGCGCCCGACGGCACCGTGGAGGACTTCCGCATCGAGGCCGCGGCGCCCGACTCGGTGGACGTCGCCGGTCGCGCCGGCCGCCAGTTGATCGGACTGCGGGTGCTGGAGTGCTACCCGACGTTCGCCGGCACGCAGATGTGGAAGGGTTACCTGGACGTTCTGGCCACGGGCCGGCCGTTCGCCGGCGAGCCGTTCACCTACGAGGAGGTGGTGGCCGGCATCCCGCAGCACTCCGTCTTCTCCCTGCGGGTGGCCCGGCTCGGAGAGCACCTCGTCGTCTCCTGGATCCGGCACGACGTCGCGGCCCGGCAGGAGCAACGCCTCGCCGCCCTGCAGCGCTTGGGCAACCTCGGCTGGGCCGACTGGAACCTCGTCACCGACACCGTCAACTGGTCACCGCATGTGTTCACGATCTTCGACCGGGACCAGAGCCTCGGCCCCATGCGGCTGGAGCAACTGCCCGAATGCGTCCTGCCGGAGGATCTCCCCGAACTCACCTCGGCCGCCCAGCGGCTGCTGAGTGACGGCACCGCCATCGACCAGCCCTTCCGCATCACGACCCGCGCCGGAGTACGGCACCTGCGCATCGTCGCCGAAGCGATCGTCGACGCCGACGGCACACCGCTGGAGGTCCACGGCTTCTTCCAGGACCTCTCCGGCCAGCGCGACGCCGAACTCGCCCTGCTCAGCAGCGAGCGCGCGGTGTCCACCCAGCGCGGCCTGCTCCAGGCCGAGCGCAAGGTGGCCGCCCGCCTGCAGCAGGCCCTGCTTCCCCTGCCCACCGGTCCCGTCACGCTCGCCGGGCTGTGGACCAACGCCTTCTACCACCCCGCGGAACGGGGTATCAGCGTCGGCGGCGACTGGTACAGCGCCATCGAACTCCCCGACGGCGACGCGCTCTTCGTGATCGGCGACGTCATGGGGCACGGCATCAACGCCGTGGCGACCATGGCGCAACTGCGCTTCACGGCCAAGGGCATGATCATCACCGGGTCCAGTCTGACCGACGCACTCACGCGGCTGAACGCCCTGCTGATGCACATCCACTCACCCGGCGAGCGCCACACCACCGCGACCATGATCGTGGCGCGCTACCACCCCGCCGACCGCACACTCACCTGGGCCCAGGCGGGACACCTGCCTCCCGTCCTGGTCCGCGACGGCGAGGCCCACACCGTCGAACGCCCCACCGGCATCCTGCTGGGCGCCACCGCGACCCCGCGGTTCACCGAAGCCACCCTGCGGCTGCGGGAGGGCGATCATCTGCTGCTGTTCACCGACGGCCTGATCGAGCACCCCGGCCAGGACCTGTTGGCGGGCCTGGACGCCCTGGCCACCGCATCGACGACCGCACTGACCACCCGCCCGGACAGCCTGAGCCGCCTGCACGCCGCCTTGGCCCGCCCCGACCACCGGGACGACGTCTGCGCCCTCCACATCAGCCTGCCGCCGGTCTCACCGGAGGGGTGAGGGCACCGCCCGCACGGCCGTCATGCACCGACGCCGTGGGCGAGGAGGCTCTCGGCGGTCTCCGCCACGGTGTCCTCGATGGGACGCGCCCGCCATCCCAGCAGTCGCTCGGCCTTGGCACTCGTGGCGCCGAGATCCCGGCCGAGCTGGTGCCTGAGCAGTCGCAACTCCGGGTTCAGAACGCCCAGACCTCGAGCGAGCCACACGGGCAGCTCGCGGGTGGGGGCCTTCGCGGCGCGGTCCCCCAGGCGGGCACGGAGGATGCGCGCGATCTCGACGACGCTGAGACTGGGCCCGGCGACGGCGAGGAAGCGTTCACCGGCTGCCAGCGGATCGGTCATCGCCCGCAGGTGCAGATCAGCGACGTCTCGTACGTCGACGTAGCCCATGGCGAAGGGAGGGCACGCGGGCACCCGGCCTTCGAGCATCCTGCGCACCAGGCGCAGCGAGGGCGGATCGTCCGGGCCGAGCAACGGTCCGAGGACACCCACGGGATGAACCGCGGCCAGTTCCAGGCCGCCGCCCTCGTCCTCGACGAACTGCCAGGCGGCTCGCTCCGAGAGCGTCTTGGACCGCTGGTAGGGCGGGATGTCGGCGTCGACGTCGGTCCAGTCCTCCTCCGTGAACGGCGTCGACCGTCGAGGATGGCCGATCCCGACGGCGCCGAAGGCACTCGTCAGGACGACCCGGCGCACCCCGGCGTCACGGGCAGCCCGCAGAACCCGTACGACGCCTTCCCGTGCCGGGACGATCAACGCGTCGTCGTCCGCCGGTGTGCGACGCAGCGTCGGCGAGGCGACGTGCAGGACGAAATCGGAGCCGGCGACGGCATCGTCCCAGCCGTCAGGGTGTTCGAGATCGGCGCGTACGACGGTCAGCCGGTCGTCGTCGAACGGCGCAGCCGTGTGCAGCCACGAGCGCAGTGCCGGTTCCCGGCGCAGGTCGCGGACGGTGGTGCGGACGGTGTGGCCGGCGTCCAGAAGCGACAGGATGCACCGACTGCCGATGAATCCGGTGCCTCCGGTGACCAGTACCTGTGTCATGCGTGTCTCCTGTCTCGCGACACGTGGGGTGATCCGGCGGGCAACGGCAGCGGCGAGTGACGCCCTTTGCGGCGGCCGGGCCGATGACGAGGAGGGCAGGGCTGATCAGCGCCATGGAGCGGTGACGACCCGGCAAGGGGGCTCATGCGAGGGCCATTCCGGGGACGCGGCGGCGGATGGCCTCCAACTCGGCTTCGTCCGAGATGCCCTGCCAGTCGTGACGCGGCGTGTACGGGGCCTCCAGGGCACGTATCTCGTCATCGGAGAGGTCGACGTGAAGGGAGGCCACCGCCTCGTCGATCTGCCGGATCGAGCCGGCGCCGACCAGTGGCGCGGTGACGACCTCCTGACGTCGTAGCCAGGCGAGTGCGACCTGGGCACGGCTGACGCCGTGAGCGTCGGCGACGCGTCCGACGGCGTCGATGACCGCACGGTTGGACGCCTCCTGGTCGGGTGTGTAGAGCAGGTCCGCGTACGGGCCGTCCGTCTCGGAGCGCGCCGTCGAGCGGGCGTCGTCCCACGCGCGGGCCAGGCGGCCGCGCGCCAGGGGCGACCAGATGACTGTGCCGACGCCCTCGTCCAGGCACAGCGGGATCATCTCGCGCTCCTCCTCTCGGGCCAGGAGGTTGTAGTGGTCCTGCATGGACACGAATCGCGCCCAGCCGTTCTGCTTCTGCAGGTGCAGGGCCTTCGCGAACTCCCAGGCGTGCATGGAGGAGGCGCCGAGGTAGCGGACCTTTCCGGCCCTGACGAGGTCGCTGAGTGCTTCGAGCGTCTCCTCCCAAGGGGTGGAGTGGTCGTTGCGGTGGATCTGGTAGAGGTCGATGTAGTCGGTCCCGAGGCGGCGCAGCGAATGATCGACCTCGGTCATGATCGCCTTGCGTGACAGACCCCGCCCGTTCGGACCCAGCCGCATCGGATGGCGCAGCTTCGTGGCGATGACCACGGCGTCGCGGTCGGCGAAGTCCTTCAGTGCGCGACCGAGGATCTCCTCGCTGGAACCGTTCGAGTACATGTTCGCGGTGTCGAAGAAGTTGATGCCCGCCTCCAGCGCGTGCCGGATGAGCGGCCGCGCCTCCTGCTCGCCCTTGGACCACACGGGGTGTCCCCGGTCGGGCTCGCCGTAGGTCATCGCGCCGATCGCGATCGGTGACACGTCCATGCCTGTCGTGCCCAGCTTGATGTAGTGCATGACGTCCGCCTAAAGTAAGTGGAGAACTCTCCGAATAACCGTAGTGGAGAGCTCTCCACTTAGCAACTCCGCTTGGCAAGGTGAGGTCCTGTGGTTCGTTCGGACGCCCGCGAGAACCGGGCACGCATCCTCGCGGCCGCCCGCGAGGCACTCACGGAGGACGCCGGCGTCTCGATGAACCAGATCGCCCAGCGCGCCGGCGTCGGCGCGGGCACGCTGTACCGCAACTTCCCCACCCGAGAGGCGCTGCTCCTGGCCGTCTACCAGGACGAAGTGGAGCGCATCACCGCCACCGTGCCCGACCTGCTGTTCCACATGCCGCCACTGGAAGCGCTCCGCCACTGGACCACCGACCTCGTCGAGGCGATGCGGAAGAAGCACGGCCTCGGCGACGCCCTCAGCGCCGGTGCCCACCAGGCCATGGCCGAGCAGAGCTACGGCCCCGTCATCGCCGCTCTCACCCAGCTCCTCGACGCGGGGAAGGAGAACGGCACCATCCGCCGCGACGCCGACCCCGCCGACTTCCTTCAGCTCACCGGCGCCCTCTGGCGCGCCTCCTCCACCCCCGAGGACCGCGCTCCCCACATGCTGACGCTCATCCTGGACGGCCTTCGCGCGCGCTAGCCGCCGTACCGGCTGTCGGGGCACCGGAGGCTAGGACGACTGTCGCTCGGCTCGCTGCCGGACCAGTTCCTCCACCGCTGTGGGCAGCGTGGTCTCGAAGTCGATCAGCTTCGCCCAGGTCGGTGTGATGACGATGCGGACCATGCCGTCGTAGAGCGAGCGCACCTCCGCCTCCCACTCCACCCGCTGCTCGGGAGTCATCCGGTAGCTGCCGTTCATCTGCAGATACTCCTCCGGGATGCCGTCGACGACGTCCAGTTCGGCACGGCCGCGGAGGAGCAGGATCTCGGGCGGGTGCACCTCGGTGTCGATCGTCAGCGCGACCTGCGGATTGCGGCGCAACGAGGGCAGCTTCGGCGCGTTCTTCGTGGTGCACAGAACGATCTGTGCACCGTTCCAGGTGAACGCGATCGGGATGTTGCGGGGCGTGCCGTCCTTGGCGACGTAGGCCAGGCGGGTCACGTCGCGAGCGAGCAGTTCCTGACTGGCCGGACGGCTCAGGATCTCGGTGATCTCCCGCTGCTCCATGGTCCACACTCCCGTGGTCGGTTCCTTCGAGCCGCCGTCCGGCCGCTCGCACCCCTGGGACGCAGCAGGCGGGACGTTCTCGACATCCACGGCGCACACAAAAAGGGGGACCGTGCGCAGATTCGGTGTGGTGCACAAGCATCGGTCAGGAGTTGAGAGACTGGCCGGCATGGACATCGCTCGCAGGAACAACGTCACCGTCACGGGCAACCCGCACGGGCGGACGGTCGTACTGGCCCACGGATTCGGGTGCGACCAGAACATGTGGCGGTCGACCGTTCCCGCGCTGGCCCCGGAGTACCGGGTCGTTCTGTTCGACTACGTCGGATCGGGCCGTTCGGAGCTGTCCGCCTTCTCCCCGGACCGGTACGCCTCCTTGCAGGGCTACGCCCAGGACGTCATGGAGGTGTGTGATGCGCTCGACCTGCGTGATGCCGTGTTCGTCGGGCACTCGGTCAGTGCGATGATCGGTGTACTGGCCGCCGACATGGCTCCCGAGCGGATCGGCGCACTCGTGATGGTCGCCCCGTCCCCGCGCTACATCGATGACGACGGCTACCGAGGCGGGTTCAGTGCGCAGGACATCGAGGAATTGCTGGGATCGCTGGAGTCGAACTATCTCGGCTGGTCGGCGGCGATGGCTCCGGTGATCATGGGGAATCCGGAGCGCCCCGAACTCGGCGCGGAACTGGAGAACAGCTTCTGCGCCACGGACCCGGACATCGCGCGTGTCTTCGCCCGCACCACGTTCCTGTCCGACTCCCGCGACGATCTGAAGACGGTGCGGGTGCCCACGCTCGTGCTGGAGAGCGCCCAGGACGCCATCGCCCCCCGTGAGGTCGGCGCCTTCGTCCATGCGGCGATCCCCGGCTCGACGCTGGTCACGCTCGACGCCATCGGGCACTGCCCGCACCTCTCGGCGCCCGAGGCCACCAACCAAGCCCTCCTGGAGTTTCTGGCGGCCCTGCGATGATGTGCCGCTCCGGACAGCACCCGGACCAGCCCGACCCCTGCGACCCCCGGCACTCCGACGGCGAGGCGACGGCGAACGCGGCGTTCGCGGCACTGCTGGAGGACAGCGCCGAGGAACTGTACGAGTCCGCGCCCTGCGGCTATCTGTCCACACTCATGGACGGCACCATCGCGAAGATCAACGCGACGCTGCTGGACTGGCTCGGCCTGGCGCGTGAGGCGGTGGTGGGCAGGATGCGGTTCAGCGACCTGCTGACCGTGGGCGGCAGGCTCTACCACGAGACGCACTTCGCGCCGCTGCTGCAGATGCAGGGCTCGATCAACGGCATCGCCCTGGACCTCCGACACGCCGACGGCGACCGCATACCGGTCCTCGCCTCCTCGGTGGTCAAGTACGGCAGCATGGGCAAACCCCTGCTGATCCGCACCACCCTCTTCGACGCCCGGGACCGCCGCGCCTACGAGGAGGAGTTGCTGCGGCGCCGTGCGGTGGCCGAGGAGGCCCGCCGGCAGGCGGAGGCCGACCGCGCCCGGCTCCAGGACGCCCTCGCCGTGCTCCAGCGGTCGCTGCTGCCCGACACCCTCCCGCTCATCCCGGGACTGGACACGGCCGCGTACTACCACACCGCCTCGCCCGACGAACTCGGCGGCGACTTCTACGACATCTTCCCCGTGGACGGCAAACGCTTCGCCTTCTTCCTGGGCGACGTGTGCGGCAAGGGCCCGCAGGCCGCCGCGCTCACCTCGCTGACCCGCTACACCCTGCGGGCAGCCGCCCTGCACGAGCCCGACCCCCGGTCCACCCTGACCACGCTCAACAAGGTGCTGCACGAGCGCTACGCCGCCGGCGGCGACCCGCGCTACTGCACCGCGATCTTCGGCATCCTCGAGATCGACGAGTCCACGGGCCAGGTCTTCGTGCAGCTGGCCTCCGGCGGCCATCCACCCGTGATGATCCTGCGCGCCGACGGCACCGCCGAGTACCTTCCGACCCCGGGAGGTCTCCTCATCGGCGTCCTTCCCGAGGCCCCCTTCACCGCGACCGCCACCACGCTCTGCCCCGGCGACACCCTCCTGCTCTACACAGACGGCCTGACCGAAGCCCGTACCGGCACGGACCGCTCCAGCCTGTACGGCGAGGACGCCCTGCTCGACTTCGGCACCCGGCACGCCGGTGCCCCCGCTCACGACCTCGTCCAGGCCCTGACCGCGTTGCTCGACGGTTTCGGCGACGGGCTGGACGACGACACCGCCCTGCTCGCCCTCGGCGTACCCGCGCGCCCCGCCGCCCGCCCGACGACAAGAAGCCGCCCATGACCCCGCTGAAGATCACCGTCCGAGACGCCTCCACCGGTCCCGTCTGGGAGATCAGCGGCGCGCTCGACTACATCACCGCCCCGGAGCTGCGCGAACAGCTCACCACTCTCACGATCCGGCCGGGCCAGCGTCTGGTCCTGGACCTGGCCGGCATGGACTTCTGCGACTCCAGCGGCATCACGGCCCTCATCACCGCGCACAACCACACCCAGGCCGCCGAGGCCGACCTCGCACTCGCCGCGGTCCCCCCGAACACGGTCCGCGTCCTGCGGATGGTCGGCCTCGACCAGGTCATCCCCCTCTATCCCGACACCGACGCCGCCACCCGCCCGTGACCGGCGGATGACCGTTGACGCCCTGTGCCGCCGCGGGTTTCCCCGGCGGCGCTCCGGCAGTGCCTGAACAGCCTCCGGTCCCGCCGGTGACCGCTCCCGGCGCCGCGGCGCTCTGATGCGTGAGCCGCCCTCCCGGATTTCCGGTCGCCGCGCTGTCCGGTATTCGCCGTCCTCCGCTCCTTGATCGCATCGGGCACCTTTTCGCATGCCTTGAGTTCCGCGTCATGGGTACGCAGTCGTGGCGCAGCCCCATCGGGCGCGCGGAGAAGGGAGCGACATCGTGCCGGACCGCGTTCGACCTTCGCTGTCCGGGCGGTTCACTCCGCTGACACGCGCCCGGTGTGCGAGTGATCGAGCCGTGAGACGTTGGCAGCCGTAGGCCCGATGTCGGCGGATTCGGGCATGTTTCGCCCGTCGAGGCGCACCCGCCAGTCCTGAGTGATCCCCCCACGCGCTAGGCCACGGTGACCGTGGCCGGTGAAGAGCAGAGGAATCGATACATCGATGAATCAGCCCAACCCCCTCAAGCGGGCAGCAGAGAAAGTAACCGAAGCCGTCCAGGGCGGCGACTCCGGACCGGAGGACGGGATCCCGGGGAAGCCGGGTGCCGAGTCCCCGTCGGTCGCCGAGCCGACCGAGCCCCGCGAGCCGCTGCCGCCGAAGCCGGACCAGAGCGGCCCGGAGACCATGTCCCCGACGGGGCAGCCGACCGGTGACGCCCAGGCGCGCATGGCCCAGTCCGGCGCCTATCTGACCGACGCCCAGGGCACGCGGCTGTACGACACCGACCACTCCCTCAAGGCGGGTCCGCGCGGGCCCGTCCTGCTGCAGGACCACCACCTGCGCGAGAAGGTCATGCACTTCGACCACGAGCGCATCCCGGAGCGCGTGGTCCACGCCCGTGGCGCGGCGGCGCACGGCATCTTCCGCGGCTACGGCACCGCGGCCTCCGTGACGAAGGCGGCGTTCCTCGCCAAGGACGTGGAGACACCGGTCTTCGTACGGTTCTCCACGGTCCTGGGCTCGCGGGGTTCGGCCGACACCGTGCGGGACACGCGGGGTTTCGCGACCAAGTTCTACACCGACGAGGGCGTCTTCGACCTGGTCGGCAACAACATGCCCGTCTTCTTCATCCAGGACGCGATCAAGTTCCCGGACGTCATCCACGCGGGCAAGCCGCATCCGGACCGGGAGATCCCGCAGGCCCAGAGCGCGCACGACACCTTCTGGGACTTCGTCACCCTGCACACCGAGGCCACCCATCACACGCTGTGGAACATGTCCGACCGGGGCATCCCGCGGTCGTACCGGATGATGGAGGGCTTCGGCGTCCACACCTTCCGGCTGGTCGCGGCCGACGGCTCGACGACGCTGGTGAAGTTCCACTGGAAGCCGAAGCTGGGCGTGCACTCCCTGGTCTGGGAGGAGGCGCAGATCGCGGGCGGCGTCGATCCGGACTTCCACCGCCGCGACCTCGCCGACGCCATCGAGGCGGGCGCCTACCCGGAGTGGGAACTGGGCATCCAGACCTTCCCCGACACCCCGGAGCAGACCTTCGAGGGCATCGACCTGCTGGACCCGACGAACCTCGTGCCGGAGGAACTCGCCCCCGTGCAGCCGATCGGGCTGCTGACGCTCAACCGCAATCCGTCGAACTACTTCGCCGAGACCGAGCAGGTCGCCTTCCACGTCGGCCATCTCGTCCCGGGCATCGACATCACCGACGACCCGCTGCTCGCCGGGCGCCTGTTCTCCTACCTGGACACGCAGATCACCCGGCTGGGCGGCCCCAACTTCCCGCAGCTGCCCATCAACCGTCCGCACTCCCCTGTCAACGACATGCTGCGCGACGGCATGCACCAGACGGCGGTGCACCGGGGCGTGGCGCCGTACCGGCCCAACTCCCTCGACGGGGGCTGCCCGTTCATGGCGGGAGCGGACGCGGGCGCGTACATCGAGACCCCGGTGCGCGTACCGGAGGCGACGAAGGTGCGCGAGGCCCCCGAGTCGTTCGCCGACCACTTCAGCCAGCCCCGCCGGTTCTGGCTGAGCATGAGCCCGGTGGAACGCGAGCACATCATCGCCGCGTACACCTTCGAACTCGGCAAGTGCTACGAGCAGGCCGTCAAGGAGCGTGCGCTCCAGGTCCTGGCGAACATCGACCCCGAGCTGTGCGAAGGCGTCGCGGAGGGCCTCGGCCTGCCGGCGCCGAAGGCGAGCCTGCCGCTGGTGGAGGTCGAGCCGAGCCCGGCGCTCTCCCAGGTGGGTCACACCTGGCCGGGGGACGGCCGCATCGTCGGCATCGTGACCGGTCCGGACGGGGATCTGGACGCCGTACAGGCGCTGCGCGAGGCCATCCTGGAGGCCGGCATGGTCCCGCTGGTCGTCGCGCCCAAGGGCGGCGTCCTGGGCTCGGGCGACGCGGCGGTGACGGTGCAGCGGACGTACGCCACCGCGCGCTCCGTCGAGTTCGACGCCCTGCTGGTGGCCGGGCTGCCCGGGGTCGGCGGCGACGCGTTCGGCGCTCGCGACGTGAAGGCCCGGCCTTCGGGCGCGGCGGTCGCCGCGGCCGATCCCCGGGTCGGTGTGCTGCTGTCGGAGGCGTTCCGGCACGGCAAGGCGATCGGTGTCTGGGCCGGCGGCGAGAGCGCCCTCGGCGCGGCCGGCGTCCCCGGTGACGCGCCGGGTGTCGTGGTCGCCGACAGCGGGACGGCCGCGCTGGAGCAGGTGCGGGAGCTCATGGGCGCCCACCGGGTGTGGGAACGCTTCGTGGCCGCCTGACCGGTGCCCACCGGGGCCGGGCGGGAATGCGTTCCCGCGCCCGCCTCGCCCCGGTGGCCGCCGCGGCTCTGGGCCGGTTCAGGCCGTGTGCTGGTACGACGGGTAGGTGAGGTATCCCGCGTCGCCCCCCTGGTAGTAGGTGCTCTCGTCGACCGGCGCGATGGGGACGCCGGTGCGCAGACGCTCCACGAGGTCGGGGTTGGCGATGAACGCGCGGCCGAAGCTGATGAGTTCGGCCCCCAGCTCAAGCCAGCGGTCGGCGTCGGTGCGCCCGGTCTGCTTCGGGCCCATGGGAAGCACCGGGTTGACGACGAGGGTGCCCGGCCAGACGCGGCGCAGGGCGAGCAGTACGTCGTCGTCCGCGGTGGCCTCCAAGTGAACGTAGGCCAAGTTCAGTTGAGCGAGTTCGGTCAGCAGCGCGGTGTAGAGCCCGGGCACGTCGCTCTCCTCGACCCCCCAGAACGTGCCGCCCGGCGAGAGGCGGATGCCGGTCCGGGCGCCGCCGATGGCGTCGACGGTGGCGGACACGGCCTCGACGGCGAACCGGATCCGGTTGGTGATCGAACCTCCGTAGCGGTCCGTGCGCAGGTTGGCGTTGGAGGAGAGGAACTGCGAGATCAAGTAGCCGTTGGCGCCGTGCAGTTCCACGCCGTCGAAGCCCGCGTCGACGGCGCGCACGGCCGCCTCGGCGTACGACCGGGCCTGCTCGGGCACCTCGGCGCTCTCCAGCGCACGGGGTACCGGGGCGGGCTGCGGGCCGGTCGGGGTGAACACCTCACCGACGGCGGCGACGGCCGACGGTGCGACGGGCCGCGATCCGGTGGTGTCCGGGTGGGAGACGCGGCCGCTGTGCATGAGCTGGGCGAAGATCCGCCCGCCGTTGGCGTGTACGGCGGCGGTCACCGGGCGCCAGGCGGCGACCTGTTCATCGGTGTGCAGTCCCGGGGTGCCCGGACTCGACTGCCCGAGGATGCTGGGCTGCACGCCCTCGGACACGATCAGCCCGGCCGTCGCCCGCTGGGCGTAGTAGGTCGCCATCGACGCCGTGGCCAGCCCGCCGGCGGCGGCACGGACGCGTGTCATCGGGGCCATCACCACGCGGTTGGGCAGCGTCAGGTCCCCGAGCCGGTAGCTGTCGAAAAGGGTCGTCACGTCATGACTCCATCTGGGTCCGCCGTGCCCGGATCTCGGGCACGGCGGTTACGCTAAAACCTCACATGGATGTCAGGGGCAAGGCCGTGTGGCTCAGGTCACAGCCGGGGAGGTCGACAGTGCGCATCGGCGAACTCGCGTCACGGACGGGAGTCAGCATCCGCTCCCTTCGCTACTACGAGGAACAGGGCCTGCTGAGCAGCTCGCGCAGTGCGAGCGGTCAACGGCACTACACCGAGGAGGAGGTCGACAGGGTCGCGTTCATCCAGCGGCTGTACGCGGCCGGCCTGTCCAGCCGCACCATCGCCGAACTGCTGCCGTGCGTCGACACACCGAGCGAAGAGCACTCCGACGCCGCACTGGAGCGGATGGCCGAGGAGCGCGACCGGCTCTGCGCACACATCACCGACCTCGTCCGCACCCGGGACGCGCTCGACGAGTTGATGACCAGGGCCCGCCGGCACCGCGAGACGCTGCATACGGTCATGGCCGAGTGACCGCCTCCTCCCGCCGCGCTATGCCGCCGGGCGGGGTACCCAGACGGCGGCGTGGAACGGGCCGTTGGCCGTGACCGGGTCGGCGGGCGGAAGGGCGGCGCTGCCCGCGACGACGCCTCGCGCGTTGATCTGTGCCGCCGAGGAGTTGAGGCCGCCGAGGGAGTCCAGGTAGGTGAAGTCGCCGTTGTCGACGCGGGCGACGAAGGCGAACGAGTTGGGCGCGAAGTTGTCGCCGACGACGACGTTCCGGGCGATCTGCCGGACCTCGGTGACACCGCGCCCGGACCCGATCATCGTGATCTCGTGCGTCGTGAGGTCGTAGGCGCTGGAGAGCAGGCCGTCGCCGCCGACCACCGTGGTTCCGCTGACCAACTGGGCGGTGAGGAGCCGTGGCCCCAGGTCCGTGCGAATGCCGGTGCGGAGGTCGTAGGCGTATCCGGCCAGGGAGCCGGTGGCCGTTCGGGACCGGCCCACCACTATCGAGCCGCTGATGTCGTTGGCGGTGCTGGTACTTCCGCCGAGGGTGCCGAGATCGGTCGTCGTCCCGGTGCGCAGGTCGTAGGCGAAGCCGTGCGTGGTGGACGCGGGCGTGTCCGGCAGGGTGGAAGTGCTCACGACGAGCGGGCCGTCGACGGCCGCCGCGCTGCTGCGGCCCGACGGTCCTGCGAGGCTGCCGAGGTCGGTCATGGTGCGGGTGCGCACGCTGTACGCGAACGCGTGGCTGACCGTGTCGCCGGGCAGCGACGACGTCCCCACCACGATGTCGCCGTCGAGTCCGGTGATGTCGGTGCGGCTTCCGCCGAGGGTTCCGATGTCCACCATCCGGCGGGTGCGGAGGTCGTAGACGAATCCGTGAGCGGGTCCGTTCGGCGAGAGGTCCGACCGGCCGACGACGAGATTCCCCTCCACGCCGGTCGCTCGGCTGGAGCCCCCCAAGGTGCCCAGGTCGGTCATGGCGTGCCTGCGCAGGTCGTACGCGAAGGCGTGTTCAGCGGCATCGCCGCCGGTCAGTGAGGTCCCGACGACGGTCCTGCCGTCGATCGCGGTCGCCTGGCTGCGGGTGCCGCCCAGCGTGCCGAGATCGTGCACGGCGTACCGCACGGACCCCGCCGCGGGCCCGGCCGGCGACGAACCGGCCCCGTACGCCGGACCGGCTCCGACGGCGAGCAGCCCCGCAGCCGCCAGAGCCCCCACACGTACACGTACACGTCTGCGCATGATTCCCCCCCTGAGACGATCCGTCGCCCGGCACGGCCTTCACTTCTACAGGAGTTCCGAACACCCAAACAGCGCCCGATCGGCCACGGTCGGGCACCGCCCTGCTCCCTCGGGTAGGCAGGCTCAACAATCCCTGAAATTGGTTGGGTTAAGACCGCCGATGCGGGGCAACAGCGTGATGAGTGAACCGGTCACCGCCCTGCAAGGGCCGACGGAGCCGGATCACCACCTGCGAGGTTGCGGCACCCCCCCCCCGCCGCAGAACCTCGCAGCGGCGGTCCTTGCGGCACACGGTACGAGAGGCTCCCCCACCTCGACTCCTCCGCAAGGGCCGCCGCTCTCATGACAGCCGGACCCGACGCCTCCGTTCGGTGCGTCGCGCCTTCTTCCCCGGTGACTGTCGGTCATGCGTGACGACGCATTCGAGAGACAAACCGCACATCCCCCACAGAAATCCGCCGCCGCGGGGTAACCGATAGCGAAGAGAGGCAGCAAGGCCGATTGTTGCCGTTTGACAATAATGGTGGTGAGGCAACAAAGTGACGGTGGCGGAAGTACGCGGGGAAGGACCTGGAATGCTCCGGTGGACGGAGACCACTCCGTGTGCTGGTCACCCTCGTCGCACGGTGGCGAAGACACCTGGGGCGCGAGGAGTGGCTCAGGCGATCGCTCAGGCGGTCTGGCTGCGCGGATCAGACGTGCCCTCGTGTATCTGTGCCGCCGCGGCATCGCAGAACGCCTCCAGCCCCTCCAACAGGGCGATCCGCTTCGCGACGGGCATATCCGCGAGGACGGACCGCAGCTCCCGCTCCCTGCGGGTACGCAGGTCGGCGAGGTACGCGCGCCCCCGGCCGCTCAGGTGCAAGCGCACCTCCCGCCGGTCCTCCGCGCTCACCACACGCTCGACGAACCCGGCGGCCACGAGCCGGTCGCACAGCCGGCTGGTGGACGGCGGGGTCGAGGCGAGGGACTCGGCGAGCGAGCGCAGGTTGATGCCGTCATGGTGCTCAAGGATGTGCAGCACGCGCAGCTGGGACGCGGAGGTGGGCGCGGTCGAGGCCCGACCCCACACCACTTCCAGCAACTCGGCGGCCGTGGTGGTCACGCGGGCCACCTCGTCGGGCTCGGTGCGGCGGCGGAAGGCAGTCACGATCACACTCTCGCAGGCACTGGGGTGCCTGCCAGCGTACTAGGCGCTGTTTCTCGGATCTCCCTCCCTGGGTGGGGTGTTGAGGGCAGGCTGACTCCATGGGACGCGGAGATCTGACGAATGCGGAGTGGGATCGGCTGGAGTCGTTCTTACCTCGCGGTGGTGCACGTGGGGGCCGGTGGAGCGATCACCGACGGGTGATCAACGGTGTGCTCTACCGGGTCCGCACGGGGGTCCAGTGGCGGGATCTGCCGGAGCGATTCGGGCCGTGGGAGACCGTCTACAAACGCCATCGCCGCTGGTCAGCGGACGGGACCTGGCAGATGCTGCTGTCGAAAGTGCAGACAGCCGAGGACGCCGCGGGCCACATCGACTGGGAGGTGTCCGTGGACTCCACGGCGGTGCGGGCTCACCAGCACGCCGCCGGCGCGAGGAAGGCACCGCCCCCCGCGGACCCTCAAAGGGGGGCCCTTCCGCGGACGAACCAGGTCGATTCGGTTCTTCGGAAACTGGCCGTCCGGCTGGAGGAGGTGGTCCAATCGGCGAGTGTCTGGGACGCTCCCGCGGCGGCTTCACCACCAAGATCCACCTCGCAGCCGACGGACGATGCCGGCCCCTCGCCCTCCTCCTGACACCCGGACACTACGGTGACGGCCCCCAACTGCAGCCCGTCCTGGAGCAGGTGTCGGTGCCCCGCAACGGCGTCGGCCGACCGCGCAGCCGACCCGACCACGTCCTGGCCGACAAGGCCTACACATCCCGCGACAACCGCCGCTACCTGCGACGACGCGGCATCTCGCACACCATCCCCGAACGACTCGACCAACGCAGACACCGACGCAGCCGCGGTTCCCAAGGCGGCCGTCCCACCGGATTCGACCGCGAACGCTACAAGAAGCGCAACACCGTTGAGCGTGCCATCAACCGCCTCAAAGGCTTCCGCGCCGTCGCCACACGCTACGACAAACGGGCCTACACCTACCTCGGCACAGTCACCCTCGCAGCACTCACCATCTGGCTCCGCACATGATCCGAGAAACAGCGCCTAGGCCCGACCGCGGGCCACAGCTCACCAGGGCGATCGACGCGGCTCCACGGGGAGTTCGGTGCAGCGACGCCCGGGGAAAGGCAGGTGCATTTTCCATCATGAAGAGATTCGTGGCCGTTGAGCGCGCCCTGCGCACAGCGGCTCCCCACGCGCTCCTGGACGCCGTCCGCTCCGTACTGGTCGAGCAGTACGGCGCCCACGACGTCGAGTTGTTCATGGCCGACTACAGCCTGACCGTGCTGCAGCCGGTGTCGGTGCTGCCGCACACCCTGGAACCGGTGTCCGTGCACAGCAGCCCGGCCGGCCGGGCCTTCGGCTCGCAGACGCCCTACCGCGAGCAGCTGCGCAACGGGCTGGTGCGTCTGCACCTGCCGGTCAGCGTCCGCGGCGACCGCCTCGGCGTGCTGTCGGTCACGTTGCCCGAACGCGATGCCACGCCCGAGTGGGAGGCCGAGCTGGCCGAGGTCGCCAACGTGCTGGGCTACCAGGTGATCGTCGCCGAACGCGACACCGACGTGTACCTCCAGGCCCGGCGCAAGGACCGGCTGACCCTGGCCGCCGAGATGCAGTGGCAGCTCCTGCCCGGCCGCTCCTGCTCGCGGCCCGAGTACGACCTCGGCGCCCAGCTGGAGCCCGCCTACGCGATCTTCGGTGACAACTTCGACTGGTCCAGCACCGTCGACCACCTGATGCTGTACGTCACCAACGGGATGGGCGAGGGCATAGAGGCGTCCCTGCTGACGAACCTGGCCATCAACGCCCTGCGCAACGCGCGGCGGGCCGGTCTGTCCCTCGCCGACCAGGCGGCCCTGGCCGACCAGGCGGTCTACGCCCACTACCAGGGGCGCTGCTACCTGTCCGTCCTGATGTTCGACTTCGATCTGGCCAGCGGCCGCGCACGCGTAGTGGACGCCGGCTCTCCCCAGCTGCTGAGGCTACGCGCCGGCACGGTGGAGCCTGTGAACTTCGACGCACAGCTGCCGCTGGGCATGTTCGAGGAGACCGACTACGTGGCCCAGGACTTCGACGTCGAGCCCGGGGACCGCCTCGTGTTCGTCAGCGACGGGGTCCACGCCGTCGCCGACCCCAAGGGCGAGCCCTATGGAGAGGCCGCCCTGGCGCGGGCCATCCAGGCCACCCGGCTGCTGTCCGCGGCCGAGGTGCCGCGCGCCATCCTGCGGGAGCTGACGGGTCACCGCGGGGCTGCGATGGCGAAGGACGACGCACTGGTCGTGTGCCTGGACTGGCGCGGCCGGGCACCGGAGCGGTGACCGCGGAGCCTGTCGACGGGCGGCGAGCGGTGGTTGGTCCACGGCACCCCCTCGCGCTAATGTTTGCCATGCGGCAATAATTGCCTGATGGCCTGCCGATCGGCGGGCCGCAGCGCCCGGCAGCAGGGAGACGATGCAGGTGGCGGAGCACGACACGGCCCCCGAGGCGGCCAAGGAACTGGGCGCCTTCCTGGAACGGCGCCGTGAACAGATCGCCCAGCGCTGGGCCGACGCCACCCTGTTCCGCACGGTCTTCACCGTCTCCCGGGACGAGGCGGTCGAAGCGTGCAAGGCCGTGGTGGACGCCCTCGCCGACGTGGCCCGCTCCGGACGGCTGGAGGACGTCGCGGCCCCCGGCTTCGACACCGTACGGGACCAGCTCGGCCGGATGGCCGGCTCCCGCGCCCAGGCCGGCTTCGACCCGGCACACGTCGACGGCGAGGTCGTCGGCCTGCGCGAGCCGGTGGCCGCCCTGCTGCGAGCCGAGTTCGGGCAGGTGGCGGACCCGGACGCCCATGCCCCCACCCTCGCCCTGGCGGTCCTCATGGGAACGCTCCGCCTGGTGGTGATGAACACGACCGTGCACGCGGGCCAGGAGCTGATCTCCCGCCAGCGCCTGCAGATGCTGGAGGTGGCGACACCCGTCATCAGCCTGTGGCGGGGCATCGTCGCCGTTCCGCTGATCGGCACCCTGGACAGCGCCCGCAGCCAGGTCGTGATGGAGACCCTGCTGGACGCGATCGTCGACCAGCGGGCCGCCCATGTCATCCTCGACATCACCGGCGTGCCGACGGTCGACTCGCTCGTTGCCCAGCACCTGATGAAGACGGTCGCCGCGGCACGGCTGATGGGCGCCGAGTGCATCATCTCCGGGATCCGCCCCGCCATCGCGCAGACCATCGTCCAGCTCGGCATCGACCTCGGGTCGATCCTCACGCGGGCCACGCTCGCCGACGCCCTGGCGCACGCCCTCGGCCGGCAGGACGTCCCCGTCCCGCCCCGACCGGTCGCCGTGGGAGCGAGCCCGCGGTGACCGGCTTCTCCGCCGCCCGGCCCGCGCCGGTGCCCGTACTGACGCTGGGGGACATCCTGCTGGTGACCCTGCAGGGGGACCTGCACGACGGGGCGGCCGAGCAACTCCAGCACGACATCCCGCACCGCATCGCCTCCAGCCCCGGGCCGGTGGGCGGCGTCGTGATCGACGTCTCCGGAGTGGACATCGTCGACTCCTTCCTCGGCCGCGTCCTGGCCGAGATCGCCGCGAACGCACGGCTGCTGGCCGCACGGACCGTCCTGGCCGGCTTGCGCCCCGCCGTGGCCATCACCCTGGTCGAGCTGGGCCTGACCCTTCCCGGTCTGGTCACCGCCCTGAACGTCGACGACGCCCTGGCCCGGCTGGGTCGCACGCCCGGCGCCGCCCCGCCCTCTCACCCGGAAGAGGGTGCGTGATGCATGCCCGAACCGCTTCGACCTCCCGCCTGCCCATCACCTCGGACTCCGACCTGGCCTGGGTCCGCCAGCACGTGCGCCAGGCCGCTGCCGAAGTCGGCTTCGACCTCGTCCAGCAGACGAAGCTGGTGACCGCCACCAGCGAACTCGCCCGCAACACCCTCGTCCACGGGGGCGGCGGCCACATGGAGGCCACGGTGCTCAGGGAAGGGGTGACCCGCGGAATCCGCCTGTCGTTCATCGACGGCGGCCCCGGCATCGCGGACCCCGAACTCGCCATGACCGACGGATACAGCACCGGCGGCGGGCTGGGCATGGGCCTCAGCGGCGCCAAGCGGCTGGTGGCCGAGTTCACCCTCGAAAGCCGTCCCGGGCAGGGCACCACCGTCACCGTCACCGACTGGGTCTCCGGCGTGCCCTCCCCCCGGACGGGTGCGCCATGAGCAGGGTGTGGGACATCCCGGTCGAGGACAGCACCAGGATCCGGGACGTACGCGTCGCCGCCGAAGCCGCCTGCGCCCACGCGGGACTGGACCCGCACGCCACCGCGGTGACCGCGCTGGTGGCCACCGAGCTGGCGAGCAACCTGGTCAAACACGCCGCCGGCGGCCGCATCATCGTCAACCTGACCGATCCCTCGGACACCCTCGCACCCGACGGCACCGGTGTGCAGATCACCTCGCTCGATCACGGGCCGGGCATCGAGAACGTCGAGGCCGCGCTGCGTGACGGCCACACCACCGCCGCCTCCTCCCTCGGCGCGGGCCTGGGCACCTGTCTGCGCATCGCCCACACCTTCGACCTGCACAGCCGCCCGGGGCAGGGCACCGTCGCGGTGGCGCGGATCGGCCGGGCGGGGGCGCCGCGCAGCGCTCACGCCGAGCCGCTCCGACCTCGTACGGGCGTCCGCGCCGGCGGGATCACCACCGCCCTGGCCCATGCCGAGCACTCCGGCGACGCCTTCAGCCGGGTGCGCTCCGGCTCGCGCCTCACCCTGCTGCTCTCCGACGGACTCGGCCACGGGCCCAAGGCCGCCGAGGCGTCCACCGCCGCGGTCGAGGGCCTTCGCCGGTGCGCGGACCGGCCGCCCGCCGAGATCCTGCGGCATCTGCACACCGCGCTGCGTGCCACCCGGGGCGCGGCGGTCGGCGTCGCCCAACTGGACGAGGACACGGGCCGGTTGTCGTTCGCGGGCGTCGGCAACATCGGCGCCGGGCTGCGCACCGAGACCACCTGGCAGTCCCTGCTCTCCCACCCCGGCATCGTCGGCGCGCACTTCCCCGCCACCGTGCCCGTGCACGAGAGCGACTGGGGGCCGGACAGCCTGCTCGTCCTGCACAGCGACGGACTGCCCAGCCGCTGGGTGCCCCCGGCGGACCCCCGCCTGGGCGACCACGACCCGGCCGCGGTGGCCGCGGTCGTCCTCCGGGACGCGGGGAGCGCCGCCCGGCCCCTGCGCGACGACACCAGCGTGGCCGTACTGGCTCCACGGCCGCGCGAGAGACGTCCATGACCGAGACCACGGACGTCCGGGAGATCGCGTCGGCCGCCGACGCGGCCCGGGCCCGCGCGGACGCCGACCGCATCGCCACCGACGGCGGAGCACCCGCACTGGAGCGTGCCCGCTTCCTCACCGCGCTGACGGCACGGTTGCGCCGCAGCCCAGGCCAGGGCGGGCAGTGGCGACTGCTGCTCCACGTCGAGCGGGAATCCGGTGGGGAAGGCGCACTCCTGTACGCGTCGCTGACCTCAGCCGGCTCGTGCGCACCGAATCCCGCCGAGACGCACACCCTCACCTGCCCGCTTCCTCGTCCACCCGCCCGTACCGGTCGCCGTGCCGCCCTGCCGTTGCCGGAGGCGCTGCTGCGCGCGGACGAGGACACCGCGGCCGTACTGAGCCTCCTGGACGCCCAGCAGATCCTCGTTCAGCTGCACGGCGAGGAACTGCACCAGACCAACCAGGGCGTTCTGGCGCTGCACTCCGACCTGGAGGCCGCGGCCCGCACCCAGCGCGAACTGCTCGAAGCCGAGCAGCGCGCACGCGCCGAGGCGGAACGGGCCCGGCGCCTGCTGACCTTCCTCGGTGACGCCAGCGCCGCCATCGCCTCCTCCCTCAGCCACACGGCCATCCTGCGCCGCCTGTCCGACCTGCTCGTGCCGGACTACGCCGACCATCTGGACGTCTGGCTCTTCGACGAGGAGAAGGACGCGTACGAGGGGTACGACGAGCACGCGCGCCCGGTTCGGGAGCACTCCGCGGCCGCGGTGGCCGCCGCTCGCACCGGCCGTCCCCAGCACGCGGCGGACCGCCCCGCGGCGCTGCCCGGCGTGGACGACCTCCCGCCGTCCGCCCTGTCCCCGCGGCGTCCGCTGCTGGCCGTCCCCCTCATGGCACACCGCCTGCTGGGCGTCCTCACCCTCACCGCGCCGGCATCCGGATTCGACGCGGACACCTGCGTGATGCTGCTCGAACTCGCCCGCCGCGTCGGCGTCGCCCTCGACCACGCCCACCACTACGAGCGCTACCGCGACACCGCCGAGGCACTCCAGCGCGCCCAGCTCACCGACCTGCCCGCCCCGCCCGGACTGGTGGCGGCCGCCCGCTACCTGCCGGCCACCTGGGGCATGAACATCGGCGGCGACTGGTACGACGCCTTCCTCCAGCCCGACGGCAGTCTGCTGGCCGCCATAGGAGACGTGACCGGCCACGGCCTGCGCGCCGCCGTCGTCATGGGCCAGCTGCGCACCGCCCTGCGCGCCTACGCCGTCGAGAACGCCACTCCCGGCGAGATCCTCACGCGCCTGCACCACATGCTCCGCCACCTGCAGCCGGAGCTCTACGCCACCGCGATGATCGCCCGCTTCCGGCCGGGCGATCCGCAGGTGCTCTGGGCGTCGGCCGGCCACCCGCCCGCCGTCGTGCGCGACGTCGACGGCGCCGTGCGCGTCCTGGACCACAAACCCGGCGTGATGCTCGGCATCCCCCTGCCCTGCGTGTACCCGGACCATCGCGTCGACCTGCCCCCCGGTTCCTCCCTGGTGCTGTACACCGACGGTCTGGTCGAACGGCGGGGCGAGGGCATCGATGCCGGTATCGACCGACTGTGCCGCGCGCTGGAGGCGGTGAGCACCTCCGAGCTGGAGCAGGACCCGGACGCCGCGGCAGACGCCCTGCTCAAGCCCCTCCTGCACGACTCCGAACGCGCCGACGACGTCTGCCTGCTGCTGTGCCACACCCTGCGGCCCACCGCGCCGACCCAGTACGCCGAGGCGGACCGGTCCCCCGTCCATCACGAACCCCCTGGGAACCGGTCCTGTCGCGGTAGCGTGGAGGACACCAGGCGAGAGGGTGAATGCCGTGACCGCACCTGAACAGCTGCCCTCGGCAGAGGCCCTGCTGCGGGCCGCCCCGCCCCACGCGCTGGTCGCCACCGCCCGCCGGCTGCTCGCCGAGCGGGTGGGCGCCCAGGAGGTCACCCTGCTGCTGGCCGACTACGGACTGACCGTCCTTCAGCCGGTCACCCACCTGCCGCACACCGACGCGCCCGTACCGGCCGACGAGGGGCCCGCGGGCAGCGCCTTCGTCAACCAGAAACCGGTCGTCGAAGTGCTGGACGAGCCGTCCGGCCAGGTGGTGCATCTGCCCATCACCGTGCGCGGCGACCGCATGGGCGTCCTCTCCGTACGGCTGCCCGCGCGCACCGTCGCCCCGGAAACCGTGCTCCAGCTCGGCGACTTCGCCACGGCACTGGGTCACGAGGTCACCACCGCCGGCCGCGACACCGACCTCTACCTCCAGGCCCGTCGCACCCGGCGCCTCACCCTCGCCGCCGAGATGCAGTGGCAGCTCCTGCCCGGCCGGGGCTGCTCCCGGCCGGAGTACGTCATCGGCGCGCACCTCGAACCCGCCTACGCGATCGGCGGCGACAACTTCGACTGGTCCACCAGCGCCGATCACCTCACCCTCACCGTCACCGACGGCATGGGCCAGGGCATAGACGCCTCCCTGCTCACCAATCTCACGGTCAGCGCCCTGCGCAACGCCCGCCGCGCGGGCATCGGCCTGTCCGACCAGGCGGCTCTGGCCGACCAGGCCGTCTTCGCCCAGTACGGCGGCAAGGCCTACGCCTCCACGCTGTTGCTGCACTTCGATCTGGACACCGGCACCGTGCACGCCGTGGACGCCGGCTCGCCGCAGCTGTTCCGCCAGCGCGGCGGGCACACCGAGCGCGTCGAACTCGACGCCCAGCTGCCGCTCGGCATGTTCGAGGAGACCCTCTACGAGGAGCAGACCTTCCACGTCGAGCCCGGCGACCGTCTCATCGCCGTCAGCAGCGGCGTGCACGGCACCCGCTCCGCGGCCGGCGACCTCTTCGGCGAACGGGTGCTGCGCCAGGTCCTGGGCGCCACCCGCAGCGCTGAGCCGCACGAAGCGGCACGCGCGGTCGTCGCCGGACTGATCGAGCACTACGGCAGCCGGGAACTGCTCTCGGACGCCGCCGTGGTCTGTCTCGACTGGCACGGCCGCCGCTGAGCCCCGCGCGTCACAGGCCGGGGCCGCCGGCCTCCTTCTCGGCACCTTCCTGAGCACTCCGGAACGCGCGCAGCCCCGCGCTCAGCGCGGTCCGCTCGCCGGGCGTCATGGCCGCGAGGGCCGCGGTGAGCGCCTGGGCCCTGCGCTCGGCCACCTCGCTCAGCACCTGCCTGCCGCGCGCCGTGAGGACCAGCTGCACCTCGCGCCGTTTGAGTGGGTGCAGCAGGCGCTCCAGCAGGCCGGCCGCCTCCAGCCGGTCGCACAGCCGGCTGGCGGTCGGCAGTCCTATGTCCATGCCCTCGGCCAACGTCGTGAGATTGAGCCCCGGCTCCGCCTCCAGGATCCGCAGGGCCCGCAACTGGTGCGGAGAGAGCCTCAGGCTGGCTCCCTGCGCGGCCACCGACCACAGATGCGCCAGACCGTCCACGGCATCGGCGATCTCCAGAGCAACCGACAGGGGCTCAGTCCCCCGTCCGCTCGTCTGGTCGTCCCCCGAGCCACTGAGACGAGTCACTCGCACATCACTTTCAGTAATTTCCTGGTTATACGGATACCATCCTCATTCAAACGCGGTACCCGAAGAACCGTCGAACAAGCACATCCCGGGCGGTGCCACTCCACCGGACCATCCCATTCGCACACGGTCTTCATACCGCCTCCCTGATCGCCCGGTGTCGAGCCTTGCCAACCGACCCGGATTCAAGCGGAACGAATGCATCCGCAAATAGGGCGAGCGCCGGGCGCCGCCCGCACGCGACGGATGGCGGGCGCATATGACGGGCGCGGCGGGCAGCCCTCGGACGGCATGGCTCGCGGACGCCGCCCACCGGCTGCGTGATCCCTCGCCCGCGCCCGTCGCGACGGCTCTCGGCTGGGGCACGGCCCCGCGCCTGTTCGAGTGGGTGCCTCCGTGGGCCGAACACCTGGCCCGCCGGGCGATGCTCGACGCCGCGAGCACGGCCTCGCCCTTTGCACCCGGACCGAGGAGTGCACGCGGACCTCGAACAGATCCGCTCGTACACCCGCGTCATCCGCCAGTGGGACCGGATGGCAACCCGCGCCGGTCTGCCGATGGCCTCACCTTCCTCGACGACCGCGTCATCGAGGCATGTCTCGCCGTACGTCCGGGCGAACGCGTCTCGCCCGGGCGCTACAAGCCCGTCCTGGGCGCCGCCATGTGCGGGATCGTGCCCGAGGAGTGCCTGCGGCGCAGCAACAAGGCGACGGCCTCCATGGACGTACGGACGCTGCTGGACGGGGGCGAGGAGACGGACGCGGACGCGGCCCTGCCCGGGGAGTTCGCCATCGACCGGGCCCAGGCCGTGGGGGACGTCGAAGCGCTCGTACAGGAGCTGCGCCGTTCCGGGCCGGCGTCATGACGACGCCCAGCGCGCTCGAACGGCCCGGTGCCGTCCCGCTTTCCCGGCGCCTGGCCGCTCGCCTCGTCCTGCTGCCCGCCGTCGTCCTCGCCCTGCTGCCTCCTCGCCCTATCCGCGCCGTCCTCGGCATCCTGTGTCGCGGCGCCGCACCCGCCACCACCGCCCGGGCCCAGGAGGCGCGCGACGCCATGTGCGCCGCCGGCCTGCGCTGCGCGGGCCCGAAGGGACGGGCGGCGCGGAGGGAACCGGGCCCGTCAGTGGCTCGGCACCGTCGCCTGGCGGGTGGACGGGGCGGCCTCGGGCCGGCCGTCGGTGCCGAGCGCCTGCAGGATCTCCTCGACGCTGTGCTTGGCATCGCCGAAGAGCATGCTGCTGTTCTCGCGGAAGAACAGCGGGTTCTGCACGCCCGCGTAGCCGGATGCCATGGAGCGCTTGAAGACGACGACCTGCTCCGCCTCCCAGACCCGCAGCACCGGCATACCGGCGATCGGGCTGCTGGGGTCGTCGGTCGCGGCCGGGTTGACGGTGTCGTTGGCACCGATGACCAGGACGACCGAGGTGTCGGCGAAGTCGTCGTTGATCTCGTCCATCTCCAGGACGATGTCGTAGGGCACCTTCGCCTCGGCGAGCAGCACGTTCATGTGCCCGGGCAGCCGCCCGGCGACCGGATGGACGCCGAAGCGGACCTCGACGCCCCGCTCGCGCAGACGCCGCGTCAACTCGGCGACCGGGTGCTGGGCCTGGGCGACGGCCATGCCGTAGCCGGGGGTGATGATCACCGAGCGGGCCTGGGCCAACATCTCGGCCGCCTCCGCGGCCCGCACCTCGCGGTGCTCGCCGTGCTCCTCCTCGCCGCCGGACGGGGCCTCGATACCGAAGCCGCCCGCGATGACGGAGAGGAAGGACCGGTTCATCGCCTTGCACATGATGTAGGACAGGTAGGCGCCGGAGGAGCCCACCAGCGCGCCGGTGACGATGAGCAGGTTGTTGTCGAGCAGGAAGCCGGCCGCGGCCGCCGCCCAGCCGGAGTAGCTGTTCAGCATGGAGACGACGACCGGCATGTCACCGCCGCCGATCGAGGCGACCAGGTGCCAGCCGAGAGCCAGCGCCAACGCGGTCACCGCGATCATCAGGGGCAGGTTCGGGCTGACGGTGAACCAGGCGGTCAGCGCGACGAACGCCACGAGTGCGCCGATGTTGAGCGCGTTCTTGCCCGGCAGCAGCAGGGGACGGGACTTGATGCGCGCCGAGAGCTTCAGGAAGGCGACGATCGAGCCGGTGAAGGTGACCGCGCCGATGAAGATGCCGATGAACACCTCGGCGTGGTGGATGCCCAGCAGGTCGGCGCCGATCTCGGTCTGCGCCGATCCGTGGGACTCCACCTCCAGATAGCTGTTCCAGCCCACCAGCACCGCGGCGAGGCCGACGAAGCTGTGCAGGACGGCGATCAGTTCGGGCATCTGCGTCATCTCGACGCGGCGGGCCCGCCACAGGCCCATGGCCGCGCCGAGCGCCATCGCCAGCACGATGAGCGCGACCGCTCCCGCGGTGATGCTCTGCGCCGCGACGACCACGGTGGCGACCAGGGCGAGGGCCATGCCGGCGATGCCGTAGACGACGCCGGCGCGGGAGGTGCGGTGCTGGGAGAGGCCGGCCAGGCTCAGGATGAACAGCAGGGCGGCGACCAGGTCGGCCGCGTGGGAGGCCGTCAGGGAGGTCATCTCGGCTCAGCCTTTCGAGAACATGGACAGCATGCGGCGGGTGACGGCGAAGCCTCCGAAAATGTTGACGCTCGTCAGCAGGATCGCCACGAAGGACAGCGTGGTGACGATCCGGCTCTCGTGGCCGATCTGCAGCAGGGCGCCGATCACGACGATCCCGGAGATCGCGTTGGTCACCGACATCAGCGGAGTGTGCAGCGCGTGGTGCACCTTGCCGATGACGTAGTAGCCGATCACCACCGCCAGTGCGAACACCGTGAAGTTCCCGGCGAGTTGGGCGGGCGCGAAAGCCACGAGCAGGAACATCGCGAGCATGCCGAGCCCGATCAGGCCGAAGCGCCACGCGGGCGTCATCCTGGACTGCTTGGGTTCGGGCGCCGCTGGGGCGGGTGCGGGCTGCGCGGCGGGCGCGGCCGAGACCGCGACGGGCGGAGGCGGCCAGGTGACGTCACCGTCGCGTACGACGGTCACGGCCCGCTGCACGACGTCGTCGAAGTCGATCGTCAGCTGCCCGTCCTTGTCGGGGGTGAGCAGCTTCAGCAGGTTCACCAGGTTGGTGCCGAACAACTGGGAGGCCTGGGCGGGGAGTCGGGAGGCGAGGTCGGTGTAACCGATGATGGTGACGCCGTTGTCGGTGACCACCGTCCGCCCCGCCACGGTGCCTTCGACGTTTCCGCCCATCGCGGCGGCCATGTCGACGACGACGCTGCCCGGCTTCATCACGGCCACGTCCTCGGCCGTCAGCAGGCGGGGCGCCGGACGGCCCGGGATCAGGGCCGTGGTGATGACGATGTCCACGTCCCCGGCCTGCTCGTGGTAGAGCGCGGCGGCGGCGCGGTCGTAGTCGGCGGAGGTCGCCTTGGCGTAGCCGTCGGTGCTCGCCTCCTGGGCGACCTCCACCGGCAGGTATTCGCCGCCCAGCGACTTCACCTGGTCGGCGACCTCCGGGCGCGGGTCGGTGGCGCGGACGACGGCGCCGAGGCTGGACGCGGCGCCGATCGCCGCGAGACCGGCCACGCCCGCGCCGGCCACCAGCACCTTGGCGGGCGGCACTTTGCCCGCCGCGGTGACCTGGCCGGTGAAGAACCGTCCGAATACGTGCGCCGCCTCGATGACCGCGCGGTACCCGGCGATGTTCGCCATCGACGACAGCACGTCCATCGACTGGGCCCGCGAGATGCGCGGCACCGCGTCCAGCGCCAGGGCGGTCACGCCGGCGTCCGCGAGTGCCTGGAGGAGTTCGGGTCTCTGCGCCGGGCTCAACAGGGCGACCACGGTCGCGCCCCTCCGCAACCGGTGGGTCTCCGCGTCCGAGGGGGCGTTCACCTTCAGGACGACGTCCGCGTCCCAGGCCTCGCCGATGCCCGCGCCGGCGTCGGCGTAGGCCTGGTCGTCGAAGCCGGAGGCCTCGCCGGCCCCGGACTCGACGACGACCTCGTAGCCGAGGCCCAGCAGCAGTCGTACCGTCGCCGGGGTCGCCGCGACCCGCGTCTCCCCGGAGACGGACTCGGCCACGACGCCGACGCGGCGCGGGGGATGGTGTGAGCGTTCTTGAGCAGACATGTCCTGTATCTCTCGTCAAAGGAGGGTGCGAAAGGGAGATCTGCGCTCGGGGGGTTACGTCGTCCTGCCCCGTGATCGCTGGAACCTAACCCGTCCGGCGAGCACCGGCCAACGTCAACAGACGGTGACTTGCTTCACCTTGCGCTCTCGGGAGAAAGAGATAGGACAACCGGAGAGCCGTCGTCCGACACCCTGTGACTACCGACACACCCCCCTCATACCTACTGGTCGGTATGCTGCCTCGAGCCGCACACGACAGGAGGCGCGATGCCCGCGACCAACCGCCAGATCCGCTTGGCCGCCCGTCCGACGGGCGATGTGAAAGCCGAGGACTGGGAGCACTGTTCCGCGCCCGTCGAAGAGCCCGGCCCCGGCCGCTTCGCGGGCCGCACGCGCTTCATCTCCCTCGACCCGGCGATGCGGGGCTGGCTGGACGACCGCCCCTCCTACCTGCCGCCCGTCGGCATCGGCGAGGTGATGCGCGCCGGGTCGGTCATCGAGGTCACCGCCTCGAACCACCCCGACTTCCAACCGGGCGACCACGTCGTGGGCACCTTCGGCGTGCAGGAGTACGTCGTCTCCGACGGCAAGGGCGCCCTGCGGATCGACACCTCCCTCGCGCCGCCCTCCACCTACCTCGGCGCCCTGGGCATGCCCGGTATGACCGCCTACTTCGGCCTGCTGGACGTCGGGGCCCTGAAGGACGGCGAGACCGTCGTGGTGTCCGGAGCGGCCGGAGCCGTCGGCACCATGGCCGGCCAGATCGCCAAGGCCAAGGGCTGCCGGGTCATCGGCATCGCCGGCGGCCCGCAGAAGTGCGCCCTGCTCGTCGACGAGCTCGGATTCGACGCGGCGATCGACTACCGCACCGAAGACGTCAGGAAGGCGCTGCGGCAGCACGCTCCCGACGGCATCGACGTCTACTTCGACAACGTGGGCGGAGACATCCTCGACGCGGCCCTGGCGCGGCTGGCGATGCACGGGCGCGTCGTGATCTGCGGAGCGATCAGCCAGTACAACAACAGCACCCCGGTGAAGGGACCCTCCAACTACCTCTCGCTGCTGGTGCGCAGGGCCCGCATGGAGGGCTTCGTCGTCTTCGACTACGCCAAGCGCTTCCCGCAGGCGGCGCAGGACATCTCCGCCTGGATCGGCACCGGCCGCGTCAAGGTCAAGGAACACGTGGTCAAGGGGACCGTGGACGACTTCCCCGAGGTCCTGCAAATGCTGTTCCGAGGGGAGAACGTCGGCAAGCTCGTCCTGGAGCTGGCCTGACTACAAGGCGGTCCAGCGAGGACCGCTGAGGGCACTCCGGTGGCTGCGCACCACGTCGGCGTACACCGTCGCGCTCGGCTTCGGGCGGCTCCGGAACGTCGTACGGTCCACCTCGTACAGGCCCAGCTGGGCGCCGTAGCCGAAGATCCACTCAAAGTTGTCCAGAAGCGTCCAGTGGCAGTAGCCGAGGACCGGCGTGCCCGCGCGCCGGCCTCGGCGACCAGCTCCCCAACGGCTGAGCACCGCCGGGCGCCCGCCCTGCCGTGCTGTGACGGGGCCGGGGCCCGGCCCCGTCACACCGGACGGTACGAATACGTACCATAGGTACGGAATGCCGATTCCGAGGCGAGGGAAAGCACGTATGACGTTCCCCTCCGACGCCGACGCCCTGTTCGGCCTCGACGCCCTCGGTGGTCCGGCGGCACCGGACAGGCCCGCCACGAGCACGCCCGCGAACGGCGCACTTTTTCACGCGTCCTCCGCCGCCCGGCATCTGCTGCCGGTGCGCACCGTCTACGCCGAGCCCGCGGCCGCCGCGTCACCCCGCGGCCGCGAGATCCTCGCGCGTTTCCCCGCCGCGGAGGTCGTCGAGGTCGCTTCGCACTGGCGCATCCCGGGACTGCACGGCAACGAGGACAACGTCGAGCGGTGGGTCCGCGTCAAGGGCGAGACGCTGGTCCTGGGCGAGCGCAAGACCCTGACGACCCGGCCCAACGGGCGCTCCGCCGACTTCATCGCTCCCGGCCCCTCCAACGGTTGCGCCATGGCCTGCGCCTACTGCTACGTGCCACGCCGCAAGGGGTACGCCAACCCGATCACCGTCTTCACCAACATCGACGGGATCATCACCCATCTGGGACGGCACATCGCGCGCCAGGGCCGCAAGAGGGAACCCAACCAGTGCGACGAGACGGCCTGGGTCTACGACATCGGCGAGAACGGCGACTGCTCGGTGGACGCGCTGATCTGCGACAACACCGCGGACCTGGTCACCGCCTTCCGTTCGTGGCCGACGGCCAAGGCGTCCTTCGCCACCAAGTTCGTCAACCCCGACCTGCTGGCGCTCGACCCGCGCGGACGCACCCGGATCCGCTTCTCGCTCATGCCCGCCGCCGAATCCCGGCTGCTGGATCTGCGCACCTCGCCGATGGCCGACCGCATCGGAGCCGCTGCCGCCTTCCTGGACGCCGGCTACGAGGTGCACTTCAACCTCTCCCCCGTCGTCCTGCGGCCCGGGTGGCGGAGCGACTGGAGCGAGCTCCTCCGTCACCTCGACGACGTCCTGCCCCACCGGGTCAAGCAGCAGGCCGCGGCCGAGGTGATCATGCTGACCCACAACCAGGAACTGCACCAGGTCAACCTCGGCTGGCACCCCCGCGCCGAGGACGTCCTGTGGCAGCCCGACCTGCAGCAGGGGAAACGCTCGCAGAACGGCGCCCACAACGTCCGCTACCGCAATCACGTCAAAGCGGACGCCCTTGAGGCCCTGCGGGAACTCATCACCGCCCACGCCCCCTGGTTGCGCGTGCGCTACGCCTTCTGACGTCCGTCAGGGTGCCGGGAAGGCGAGGCGTAGGTCGTAGCGGGCCTCGGCGCGGCGGAGGGCCGGCACCAGGCTGCGGCGCAGGGTGCGGATCTCGCGGGTGTGCGCTGGGAGGAACCGCGCCCGGAGTCGTTCCCGCGCGGGTTCCCGCACGGCTTCGACGGGACGCATGCAGGTGGCGTACGCACGGCCGAGCGTGCGGCTCTCGCGGGGCAGGTCGGCGGGGGCGGCGGTCTGCATGCGGGCGTCGGCGAGGGCGAAGAAGCCGTTCTCGTCGCGGACCCGGATGCCGTGTCCGGCGAGACAGCGCGGCAGCGTACGCAGCGCCTCGACGGTGGCGGAGTCGTGGCGCAGGGAGACGAGTTCGGCGAACCAGCGTTGCTGGAGCGGGGCGTACAGGTCGCGCAGGGCGTCGGCCGCGGCCTTCCCCTCGGCACCGCACGCACGCAGTACGGCGGGGCCGGCGGGCCGGGTCGCGGACGCGTCCGGCGTCGGGGCGGGCACGGCGGCGCTCTCGCTGGTGCCGTGGCGGGCGATGAAGTCCAGGTCGGGGATCTCGAAGAACCGTATGAACGCGAGCTGCACCCGCTGGGGCACGACGGCACCGTGTCGGGCGGCGCACGAGGCCGTGGCGGCCCGCGACACCTGCTGCACGAAGACGTCCAGCCCCTGGGTCCAGCGTGTCTCGGCGCCGGTCACCGGCAGGGCCATGCGGACGGGGTCGGCGGGCAGGGTGCGGCTGAGGCGGGCCGGGGTGACGGACGGCGCCGGACCATCGGCACCGGCCACGTCGGCCGAGTGCGGCGTGCGGCCGGTCGAGCAGGCGGTGAGCAGGACCGCGGCGACAGCGACCGCCGCGCGGATCGGGAGTCGCAGCCGGTGCGTCGGGCGGGCCATCCGGAACTGTCCTCTCCTTCGGCGGGCGGGGGTGCCTCGGCGCGTGCCCCGGCACCCCCGCGTGGCGACGGCGTGCTCAGTGGGTGATGTGGACCGTGTCGCCGCCGTCGTAGTAACTGGCCACCGTGAACGGGGTGTTGTCACGGACGTCGGTGCACAGCCAGTACGTGGAGTCGTTGACGCTGTGGCTGCCGTCGGAAGCCCAGACGTAGCCCTTGTTGCACGTGTTCCAGGCACCGCTGGAGTTGCGGAGCCGGCCGGCGTAACGGTCGCCGAGAGTGGACGTCGAATCGTCGGAGTAGGTGAGGTTGAGGTCGCCGCAGCTGCTGGTGGACGACTTGTAGCGGATCGTGCCGACGCCTTCGTAGGCACCCGTGGTCAGCGTCGAGGTCACGCAGGCCTGCGGTGCGGCCGACGCGGCGGGCGCGAAGGCCACGTAGGTCCCCGCGGAGGCGAGGGCGAGCGCGGCCGCGACGATGGCTCGTTTCATGGATCCCCCATCTGTGGTTGCCCGGGCGGAAAGGTCGGTCCGCCCGGCGGAAAGCCGTTCCTTGGCGGTACGCCGCACACGCTCGCAGAGGCGTGCCGAGCCCGGCCATCACCTTCGAAGGGGGTCGAAAGTCCTTGGCAGGACCTTGGAAGCCGCTACTCCGCCGCTACCGGTGGGGCTGCTGTGGTGACCGGGAAGGGGCAGGGCGGCCGGGTACGGGCGCCGCGTCACGGGCCTCTGGCTGGTATCCGGGACGGAGCAGCGCGGCGCCGAGGGGGGTGAGCGTGTGCAGCACAGTGTTGCGGTAGCGCCGGCTGGTCGTCAGACCCGCGTCGCGCAGCACGGACGTGTGGTGGGTGACGGTGGCGGGCGAGACGCCCAGGGACCGGGCCAGTTCGGAGGTCGTCGCGCCCAGCGCGAGCGCGCGCAGGGCGGCGGCGCGGGTCTTGCCCAGCAGCGCGACCAGGGAGGTGTCGGGCGGCCCTTCGGACACCGGTGACCGGGAGCGGAGCAGGGGGTAGACCAGCACCGGGGGCAGGCTGTCGTCGGCCAGGGCGATGGGCATCTGCCAGCAGAAGTAGGACGGGATCAGGCGCAGGCCGCGGCCACGGAGGTGGACGTCGCGGTCTTCGACGTAGTCGATGCGCAGCACCGGCGGGTCCCAGCGCACGGCGGGCGTCAGCCCGGCCAGCAGTCCGTCGATACCGGCGTCGAGGGTCTGGCGGGCCCGCAGGGCGTGCTCACCGGCTAGTCGGGCGCAGATGCGGTCGTGGTGCGGTGCGATGACGGCGTCGTGGTACGCGCCGAGCAGTTTCACGAACTCCTCGCGGGTATGGCGTTCGGGCAGCCTTTCGGCCCAGCCGGGGGCGCCGTTGACCTCGTCGAGCCGCCGCACCTCCTGTGCGATGCGGGCGGGCGGGGCGCCACGGATCGCCTCGAGACCTCGCTCCAGTCCGTCCGAGGACTCCAGCGGGGTCAGGAAGTCGGGAAAGTAACGGGCTCTGGGCACCACGGGGATGAGCAGTCTGCGGACGGCGGCGTCGAGTCCTCTGCCGACGAGGGCCTCGCGTGCGCTGCGGTACCAGTCCGCGTACGCCCATCGTCCGCGCGTCGTCTGGAAGCGGTGCAGGCTGCCGACGATCTCCCAGAGGGGGTCGGGGGCCCTCGTCAACCGGATGCGCGCGAAGTCCTCGGGGGCGAAGTGAATGCGCAGCATGAGCCTGTCCCTCTCACCCGTCGGCTGTCACCCTCCTCACCGAAGCAGCCTCGCGACGCCGGCCACAGAAGGCAACGCGCCTATTCGGACGCCGCCCGCCGTCACAGCCGGTGTCGGCGCCGGGTCCCCTCGTGCACGGCGCCGACCGCGCCGCTGCGCCTGTCACTGCTGTGCCGACGTCCCGAGGGGCGGGGTGTCGCCCGCGTGCAGGTGCTGTCTCAGCCACTGCTCGGTGGCGCTCACGTGCAGCAGGGCCGCGGCCTGGCTGAGGGCGGGGTCGCGGGAGGACAGGGCGTTGAAGATCGCCTCGTGTTCGGCGAGGGTGCGTCCCGCGGCCCGGGAGTCGACCAGGCCCCGCCAGATGCGGGCGCGCAGGGTCCGGCCGGATATGCCTTCCAGCAGGGTGAGAAGGGTTTCGTTGCCCGTGGCCGAGATGACGGCGCGATGGAACGCGGCGTCATGGGCGTTGAGCTGCTCCACGTCGTCGCGGGCCTCGCGCATGGCGTTCAAGTGCCGCTCGATGTCGGCGAGTTGATCGTCGGAGATCCGGGTGGCGGCCAGCGCTGTGGCGATCGGTTCGAGGAGCCGCCGCACCTCCATCAGGTCCCGCAGCGCGACCGAGTCGCCCTGCAGCAGCTCCACCGCACCGCCGAGCCCTTCCAGGAGCAGACTCGGCTGCAGACTGGTCACATACGTGCCGTCGCCCCGCCGAACCTCCAGGACTCGGGCCACGGCGAGCGCCTTGACCGCTTCACGGGCCAGGTTGCGGGACAGCCCCAGTTGAGCGGCGAGGTCCGGTTCCGGCGGGAGCTTCGACCCCGGGGGCAGGGCACCGGTCCGGATCAATTCACGTATCTGCTCGATGGCCTTGTCCGTCAGAGACACCGCGCTCCCCTCCCGCCCTGCAGGCACATCCTGATCACGGAGTTCAGCGTCGCACCTGTTCGATCACCCCGGGGGCGGTATCCGCCTCGTCAGCGCTCGATTTACCACCTACCCCTCCGAATGTTTCGGTGATCAAGCCGAATCATGCGAGAGGTATTGACGCGGTCGAGCAGGCTTCTATCATCCAGTTTGCTCGATGAGTCGATCCACGTTCGATATTGCGAACAGAATACCTCGCGCCGACCGCCTCACCTCCGGCACCGACAAGGGATCACACAGGGAGTGCTGCGTCCATGGATCTGTCATGTCCTCATCAGTCGATGCCGCGTCGTCGGGCACTGGCCCTCACCACCGGCCTGGTCACCGGCATGGCCCTTCCGCTCTCCGGCGCCTCCCGCGCGTCCGCCTCCACCTCGGCGAGCGCTGCCGCGTCGTACACGAACCCGGTGATATGGCAGGACTTCGCGGACATCGACGTCATCCGCGTCGGCGGCACCTACTACGCCTCGGCCTCGACGATGCACTACTCGCCGGGCGCACCCGTCCTGCGCTCGTACGACCTGATGAACTGGGAGATCGCAGGTCACTCTGTGCCCAGACTGGACTTCGGCGCCAAGTACGACCTGAACGGCGCCCGGGGCTACGTGCGGGGCGTCTGGGCGTCGTCACTGGCCTACCGCCCGAGCAACAGGACGTTCTACTGGCTCGGCCAGATCGACTTCGCCAAGACCTACCTCTACACCGCCACCGCCGTCGAGGGTCCCTGGAACCGCCTGACCACGATCAGCACCCCGTACTACGACGCGGGTCTGCTCGTCGACACCGACGACTCCCTGTACGTGGCGTACGGCAACACCACCATCAGCGTGGCCCAGTTGTCGCCCGACGGCCGCAATCAGGTCCGCACGCAGCAGGTGTTCACCACGCCGTCCAGCGTCGGCACCCTCGAGGGCTCCCGCTTCTACAAGATCGACGGGCAGTACTACATCTTCGTGACCCGCCCCGCCAACGGCCAGTACATCCTGAAGTCGTCGAGCGGCCCCTTCGGTCCGTACACGATGCGGCAGGTCCTCCTGGACCTGCGAGGGCCGATCCCCGGCGGCGGCGTGCCGCACCAGGGCGGGCTCGTGCGGACACAGGGCGGCGCCTGGTACTACATGGCCTTCGTGGACGCCTACCCCGGCGGCCGGATGCCCGTCCTCGCGCCGATCACCTGGACCGCCGACGGCTGGCCACAGGTCCAACTCGTCGACGGCGCCTGGGGAACCTCCTACCCCGGGCCGGCCGTGCCCGCCCCACCCCGCCGGCTCACCCCCATGACCGGCGTGGACACCTTCGACGGCACGACCCTGGGGCCGGCCTGGGAATGGAACCACAACCCGGACGACACCAAGTGGTCCGTGGGCAACGGCCTGACCCTGCGCACCGCGACCGTCACCAATGACCTGTACTGGGCGCGCAACACGCTCACGCACCGCATCCAGGGTCCCACCTCCACGGCCACGGTCCAGATCGACCACTCGGCGATGCGGGACGGCGACCGGGCCGGGCTCGCGCTGCTGCGCGACTCCTCCGCGTGGATCGGCCTCAAGCGCGACGGCGGGGTGACCCGGCTGGCGATGACCGGCGGACTGACCATGGACGGCAACTGGAACACCACCGGCACCGGCACCGAACTCGCGAGCACCGCCGTCTCAGGAGACCGCGTCTGGCTGCGCGCGACCGCCGACATCCGCCCCGGCTCGGCCCGCCCCGGAACCTTCTCCTACAGCACCGACGGCAGCACCTTCATCCGGCTCGGGCCCGCGTTCTCGATGGGCAACGACTGGCGCTTCTTCATGGGATACCGATTCGCCCTGTTCAACCACGCCACGCAGACGCTCGGCGGCGCGGTCCGCGTCCTGCGGTTCGAGCTGTCGACGCCCTGATCCCGTCCGATCCGACGCACCACGCAACCCCCCACCCGACCGTACGAGGAGAAACATGAACCCGCTGAAACGGCTCGGCCGTCGCCACGCCTCGGTGTTGTCCTTGCTGGCCCTGGCCGCCGTGGTCACCCCGGGCGCCGCGAGCGCCACCCCCGACGCCCCCGACGCCCTTCGGGCCTCCACTCTCGGCGCCCAAGCCGCCCAGTCCGGCCGCTACTTCGGCACCGCCGTGGCCGCCGGAAGGCTGGGCGACTCCACGTACTCCGGCATCCTGGACCGCGAGTTCAACATGATCACGCCCGAGAACGAGATGAAGTGGGACACCACCGAACGCTCCCGCGGCAGCTTCAACTTCGGACCGGCCGACCAGATCGTCAGCCACGCCGCCGCGCACGGCCAGCGCATGCGCGGCCACACCCTGGTCTGGCACTCCCAACTGCCCAGCTGGGTCAGCTCCATCACCGACGCGAACACCCTGCGCAGCGTGATGAACAACCACATCACCACCGAGATGAACCACTTCAAGGGCAGGATCTACGCCTGGGACGTGGTCAACGAGGCCTTCGCCGACGGCGGCAGCGGCCAGCACCGCTCCTCGGTCTTCCAGAACGTGCTCGGCAACGGCTTCATCGAGGAAGCCTTCCGCGCCGCACGGAACGCCGACCCCGCCGCCAAGCTCTGCTACAACGACTACAACATCGAGAACTGGTCCGACGCCAAGACCCAGGGCGTCTACCGCATGGTCCGCGACTTCAAGTCCCGCGGCGTGCCCATCGACTGCGTCGGCTTCCAGTCCCACTTCGGCACCGGCGGACCGCCCGCCTCCTTCCAGACCACCCTGTCCAACTTCGCCGCCCTCGGCGTCGACGTCCAGATCACCGAACTCGACATCGCCCAGGCCTCACCCTCCGCCTACACCAACACCGTCAAGGCCTGCATGAACACGGCCCGCTGCACCGGCATCACCGTCTGGGGCATCCGCGACAGCGACTCCTGGCGCAGCGGCGACAACCCCCTCCTGTTCGCCTCCAACGGCAGCAAGAAACCCGCCTACAACGCCGCGCTGACCGCGCTGGGCGGCACTCCGGCGGCCGCCGCCCGCACCTCCGGCTGAGGCTGAAAGGGGAGCACGACATCCGCTCGATCGGGGAGCGAACATTCGGGAACAATTCGCCATGGTCCGCCACCCCTTCCGCCTGGTGCATATCTCTACCAGCATGAATGTGCCGGGCCTGGCCGCCCCGGCTGCGTGGAGGACGTCCGCCCGCGTGCGCGGGCAGAGAAACCCGGAGGACAACCATGCGGACCGCCATGCGGCAGGCCACGGAGTGGCTCGCGGCCGCTGCCACAGACCCACGCGAGTGCAAGCGCCAGTGGCACGACGAGTTGGGCATCGCGGTTCTGGCCTGCGGCCGGTTCTGGGACGTACTGAGCGTGCCGGAGGAACTGGCCATGCCGGCGCTGGACGCTCTGCTGAGCATCCCGCAGCCACCCGGCCCGGCACTGGAGGACGCCTGCGCCCGCCGGGTGGCCTTCTTCCTGCCGCCCGACCCGGCGGGCCGCTGGATCGGTTCGGGCATCCGCTATTCGGGCAAGGGCGCCTGGATCGCGGTGCCCGCGCCGAACCGCACCGTCGGGCGTCTGCGCTGGCTGGTCCCGCCCAACGGCACCGGCGCGCTCTTCGTGCCGGCCGCGGTGGAACTGGCCCTGCAACTGGCCCTCGGACGGCTCTCCGCGCAAGCCCGCACGAGACGCAGATGCCCCACGTGCGGAGCGCCGGCGGCCGAAGGCCGTCTCCCCTCCGACCCGGCCGTCGCACGCAGCCAGGCCGCGACGCGGGCCGGGGCAGCGCCCTGACCTCGTGGCCGTCCGGCGGTGTCAGCCTGCCGGCAGCTTGTCGGTACGATGCCTGGCCGGCAGCTCGGCGGCGCGTTCCCAGCGGCCCGCGCGCGGCGGCCCGGGGAACTGCGCCGTGACCGTGGGACTGATGGCCGTGAGCAGCATCCACCGGGGGTCCCGGACCCCCGGGACCGTGCGGTCGCGTGCCCGCCACTCCCTGAGCAGCGCGGCGTAGACCGGCGGATCCTCCTGCGGCGCCGCGGTCTGTGTGCCGTAGGACGTCTGCTCTTCCTCGGCCTCTGGGGCGAGGGCTCCGGTGGTCACGGTGCGGTCCATGTTGAGGCAACGCGCCTGCGCGCAAAGTGGTGCGTCTTCGTTCGGGTATGGCCCCATCGGATGAGTGTGCGTCCCTCGTCAGGGGCCATGTGCTTGTCGGACGAGATCCTTGTCGCGGTGGCCGGACCTACCCGGACGTGTGCCACCGCTGGTTCGTGCCGCCCGTGCAGCTCCACACCTGGATCTTCGTCCCGTTCGCGGTCGCCTGGCCACTGGCGTCCAGGCACAGGCCCGACCCGGCGGCCGTGATCGTGCCGTCGGGATTGACGTTCCACTGCTGGTCCGCCTGACCGCTGCAGTCCCAGATCGCGGCGGGGGTGCCGCTGCCCGGGGACTGGCCGACGCCCAGGCACTTGTTGCCGTAGACGACGAGCTGTTTCCCGGTCGTGTAGGTCCAGCGTTGGTTGGAGCCTCCGTTGCAGTCCCACAGCTGGGCCTGCGTGCCGTTGGCCGTCGTGGAGTTGTTGATGTCGAGGCAGCGTCCCGACTGGTCGCCGACGATCTCCTGGTTGCCGGCGGGCGGCGGCGGCTGGTTGGAGCCGAACTGGGTGAAGAACTGCCACACCGCCGCCGAAGTCCAGGTGCGCCAGCCGTCACCGGTGGAGCCGTCGATGGGGCCCGGGTCGTGGCCCGCTCCGTCGAACGCGGCCCAGACGACGGGGTATCCCGACTTGCATCCCGAGTAGGCGGTGATGATGTGGGTCAGGCTCCCGTTGGCCGGCTCGGGCGGGTTCTGCGGGGTGCAGCCGTTCGCCCGGACGAAGGTGTCGCGCAGTTGCCGCCCCGAGGAGATGGGCAGCACGTTGTCCCGGATGCCGTGCAGGCCCATGTAGGCGATGGGCTGGTTGCCGCCGTTGCAGCCGCTGAGGTTCGCGCCGGAGTAGACGGCGACCGCGCGGAAGACCGTCGCCCGGGAGCAGGCAAGGGCGTAGGACATGGCACCGCCGTAACTGAAGCCGGCGGCGAACAACTGGGTGGTGTCCACGCACAGTCCGGCCTCGATCTGGCTGACCATGGCGTCGACGAAGGCGATGTCCTGGCCGCCGGAGTTGGCCCAGCCGTTGCCGATGCCCTGCGGGCCAACGAAGATCGTGCCGTTGCCGGCGCTGTCGGCCAGGCGGCGCAGGCCGTAGTAGGACCAGTTGTATCCGTCGGTGCCGCCCGAGTCGACGTCGCCCGCCGTGCCGCCCCGCCAGTGGAAGCCGAAGATCAGACGGTAGGGGTGGTTGCTGTCGTAGCCGGCCGGGACGCGCAGGATGTAACTGCGTGTCTGGCCGCCGCTCTGCAGGGTGTGGGTACCGCTCGTCAGGGCCGGGGCCTTGCCGCAGCCGGCGGTCGCCGAGACGGAGGCGGTGCTCCTGGCCGGCGCGGCCGCCCCGAGGCCGCTGCCGAACGAGGTACCTGGGGCCGAGAAGATCAGCAGTATCGCGGCCACGACGGCCGTGAACAGTGGTTTGCGTTTCATGCACTCCTACTTCCGTGGTCGGAGGATGAGCAGGGCGCGTCCGTCGGCGGCCGGTTCACACGCCGGTGATGGTCCATGCGTTGTTGGTGCTGGAGTTCGGCGTCCACAGCACCGCCGTCGAGCCCACGGTGGTGGTGCCGCCGCCGTCGAGGGCGGTGCCGGTGCCGCGGTTGATGATCTGGTAGCGGTTGTCGCCGAGGCTGCTGAGCGACCACTGCTGGTTGTTGCCGCCGTTCCACGCCTCCTGCCGTGCGGGAGCGCCGTTGGCGGAGTTGCCCCAGCTGTCGGCCGCCATGCCGTTGGTGCGGTTCATGATCCGGTAGTAGCCGTTGCCGAGGTCGATCAGCTGCCACTGCAGGTTGGCGCTGCCGTCGTAGTTCCACTGCTTGAGGTTGGAGCCGGAGGCGACGCTGCCGCCGCTGTCGAGGGCCAGCCCGCTGGTGACGTTGGCGATCTTCACCCAGGTCGTGGAGCCGCCGGGTGCGCCGAGGACGGGGATCTCGCCGGAGAAGGTGAGCTTGACGGTGTACGCCAGCGCGCTGAACGGCGGATTCGACGAGGGCATCGCGAGGTGCAGTCCGGCGGCGTCCTGGGTGGGGGCGGGCAGGTCGACGTAGGTGCCGGCGGTTTTGCCCAGCAGCTGGGCGCGGGTCAGGCTGCTGAGGTTGATCTGGTTGCTGTTCAGCGTGGTGATGGTCATGGTCCCGCCCTGCCAGCCCAGCGCGGTGGCGTAGAGGACCTTGTTGTCCTGGCTGCGGGTGAACCGGACGTCCTGTGGTTTGCCGGCCACCGGCCCGCTGAAGGAGCCTCCGCCCATCTTCGTGGGGCCCTCGCCGTAACTGGACCAGGAGCGGGTGCCGTAGACCGCCTCTCCGAAGCGGCCGAGCCAGTCCCCCATGCCCAGCAGGATCGACTGCTGTCCGGAGGGGATGGTGCCGTCGGCCATGGGGGCGATGTTCAGCAGCATGGTGCCGCCCTTGCTCACCCGGTCGATCAGGGAGTGCAGCAGGGCCTGCGTCGTGTAGTAGCCGATGCCGACGGTGTAGCACCAACTGGAGGAGGAGATGCTGTCGTCGGTCAGCCAGTAGGGGGTGAGCAGTCCCGCCGGGCCGCCGCGCTCGAAGTCGTAGACCTCGCCCTTGTTGTCGAGTCCGTCCTTGTAGGTCGCGACCACGTCCTTGTTCCAGGCGACCGCCTGGTTGTAGTAGTGGGCGAGGAACTGCAGCCGGTAGGACTCCTGCACCAGGTTCAGGTCGAAGTCCTGCCAGAGCAGGTCGGGTTGGTAGCCGTCGATGACCTCGACGAGCTTGTCGTACCAGAGCTTGTTCTCCGCCGCCGAGCCCTGCTGTCCGTAGAGGATGCGCAAGGTGGGGTCGGACTGGGCCGGCACGTGGTCGTAGAAGCCGTTGAAGTGGTAGGCGTGGTGCAGGGAGGCCATGAACTTCAGGCCCTGCCCGCGGATGGCCTGCGCGTGCAGGGCGACGAGGTCGAGTCGGGGGCCGTGCTGGACGGAGTTCCACGGGTTGGCGCGGCTGTTCCACATGGAGAATCCGTCGTGGTGCTCGGCGACCGGCCCGGCGAATCTGGCGCCCGCCGCCCGGAACAGCCGGGCCCAGGCGTCCGGGTCCCAACTGCCGCCCTGGGACGCCAGCTTGGGGGCGAACTGCACGAAGTTGCCGGCCTTGTCGCGGGCGCCGTCGATGAAGTTGCGGTACGGCCACACCGAGGGATCGCCGTAGGTGGCGATGTGGTGCTTGTTCTCGTTCGAGCCGCCGATGTACATGTTGCGCGGATACCACTCGTTGCCGAAGGCCGGGACGCTGAAGACGCCCCAGTGGTAGTAGATGCCGAACTTGGCGTCCTTGAACCACGTGGCGGCCGGGGGGTGTTGGTCCACGGAGGACCAGCTCGGCGTGTAGCTCGCGGGGCCGTCGGTCGCGGCGGCCTGCGGGGCGAACCGCAGCAGGCCGAAGGCGGTGGCGGCGCCGGTGACCGCCAGCAGCCGGCGCCGGCTGATCGGGTGGGGGGTGGAAGTCATGCGGAGCCTCTCGACGTCGGGGACAGGTGGGGGTCAGTCGCGCGTCCACTTCTGGTTGCCGGCGCCGTTGCAGGTCCACAGCTCCAGCAAGGTGCCGTTGGCCGTTCCCGCGCCGGTGGCGTCCAGGCACAGGCCGGACTGGGCGCCGGTGATCGTGCCGTCGGCGCCGAGCGTCCACTTCTGCTGGGCGCCGCCGGTGCAGGGGGCGATGTCGACCTTGGTGCCGGGGCTGGTGCCGCTGCCCGCGGCGTCCAGGCAGGCGCTGCCGTAGACCCGCAGCTCACCGGCCGAGGTGCTGGTCCATTGCTGGTTGGCGCCGCCGTTGCAGTCCCACAGCTCCACCTGGGTGCCGGGCGTCTGCGACTGGTTGGGCACGTCAACGCACCGGCCGGAGGCGGCCCCGACGATGGCCGCGGTCGTACCGCCGCCGCTTCCGCCGCTTCCGGGGGTCAGGGACAGGTTGTCGAACTGCGCGGTCTCGCCCTGACCGGTCGCGTAGCCGACCTGTCCGGCGGCCCAGGTGCGGTCGGTGGCGGAGCCGACGGTGGAACCGTCGATCACGGCGGTGACGCTGGTGCCGGAGAAGGTCAGGGCGAGGGTGTGCCATCGGCCGGTGCCCAGCGCGGTGGTCGTGCCGTGGGCGAGAGTGGAGACGCTGCCGTCGGTGCGGGAGGTCAGGATCGACCAGGCGCCGGTGTCGCTGACCCGCAGGTGATAGGCGTTCAGTCCGCCCGTGCTGCTGTAGTCCTGTCCGCCCGCGCGGCCCAGCAGCTCGGCGTATCCCGGTTGTTCGAGCAGTACGTCGGAGGAGACGGTGTAGTTGCTCCAGCCGACGTCGCCGAGGAGGGCGTGCGGGTCGGACAGCGCGTCCCAGGTGATCGGTTTCTGGGGGCTCATCTGGCGCACGCACTTGCCGGCGCGGCCGCCGCCGCAGCCCGCCACCTCGAAGGCGCCCTGCCAGTCCATGAGGTACTTCGCCTCACCGCCGGTGGTGTAGCCGTCGAAGGAGTCGCTGTACGGCAGGCTCATCGCGCCCTGCGCGGGAGCGGTGGCGGTGCCCTTGCCCTGGCCGATCGTGGTGGTGAGGGTGTAGACGTGGTGGGGCTGTACGGTCAGGCTGAAGCCGCTGCCGGACGGGGTGAGGTCCGCGGTGTGCACGAAGTAGTCGGCGGAGTTGCCGGAGTTGACGTCGGTCGACCACACGTGGACGGTGCCGGTGGACAGCCCTCCGGTGACGTCGAAGTTGAGCGTCTGGGCGCTGCCCGCGTCCATCGTCTCGATGACCGTGGAGTAGTCGGAGTTGTTCGTGGACTTCAGCGAGACGTAGCTGCCGTTGTTGCGGTTGCCGCCGATGTAGCCGCTCGCGGAGTCGAGGTAGTGCCAGCCCGGGGCGGTGAACTGGCTGGTGTGCGCCATGACCCAGGTGTTCTTGCCGATCGCGTAGTGCCCGGACCACGGCTGCGAGGCCAGGGCGAGGCCCATGGTGGGATACGGCAGGTTCGGGGTGATCGCCGCGACGACCGGCCAGTTGAGATAGGCGGTCATCCGGCCGTCGATGTATCCGCGGTTGATGCCGCGGGCCATGGCCGTCGCTCCGCCGTTGTAGTCGTCCGAGCCGTTCTCGCTCGCCCACAGTTGCTTTCCGGAGGACGTGGCGGCGGCGGGCACCGAGCAGTTGGACTGCGAGGAGCGGTAGCCGCAGGGGTAGTGGGTGCCGATGACGCTCACCGCGGAGGCGAACGCGCGGTTGGAGTTCACGTCGTTGGCCACGGCCCAGTCCGAGTCGGCGGCGACGATCTTGACGCCGCCGTAGCCGTTGGAGTCGAGGGCGCTGCGCAGCTGCTCGTACCAGGAGACGTTGTAGCCGCGCTCGTTCCAGCCGCCGAGGTAGTCGATGCCCAGCCCGTGCCGCTTGGCACAACCCAGCCACGAGATGAGGTAGTTGACCATGTCGGTGGACCAGAAGTTCCCGCCGCCGATCCATCCCGGCGCGCCCCAGGCGAGTCCGTAGAGCTTGATGTTCGGGTTGCGGGCCTTGGCCTGCTCCATCAGCCACCATTCGTAGCCCCGGTCGCAGTTCAGGTCCGAGCGCGTGTGCTGGTGGCTCGGCTCGGCCCCGGAGGTGGAGTTGGTGTCGCCGCCGATCTCGGCCTTGAGGAGCTGCAGAGAGGCGCCGTAGCCGGGCTTGAAGAGGTAGTCGAGGATCTGCCCGCGCTGCGGCTCGGGATAGTCGATCAGGAGCCTGCTGTTGCCGCCTCCGCCGCTGATCGCGCCGACACCGTCGAAGGTCCGGCCCGAGGAGGTGCCGTCGATGGTGAGGGAGGTGGCGGCCTGCGCCGGGGCCGCGGTCGTGCCCACGAGGCCGCCTGCGGCCAGTACGAGGCCGGTGAGCAGGACCGTCGAGGCGCGCAGGCGCCGCAGCAGCCGTCTGAGTGCTGACACGGTGGGGGGTCCTTTCGCAGGTGGGGTCCGCGTTCGGATGCGCTGTCAGCGGACGGTGAAGTCCTGGTTGGTGCCAGGGGCGTTCTTGCACGGCCACTGGTCCAGTTGCTGTCCCGCGTTGCCGCCGGCGCCGTAGACGTCCAGGCACAGGCCGCTGTTGCGGTTCTGGAAGGCGTACGAGCCGTCCGACTGCCGTACGGGCAGCCAGAGGGCGTTCGCCGCGGTGCCGGGGGTCTGCTGGACGATGTCCGGGACGCCGGCCGCCGTGGAGCTCGCGGCGACCGCCACGTCCTGCCCGGAGTTCTGGGCGCGCAGTTCGCCGTAGCCGCCCGAGGCCGGCACGAACCGGAAGCGCTGGTTGCCCTGCCCGTTGCAGGTCCACTGGTCGATCACGGCGCCCGGGCTGCCGGAGTCGCCGTAGACGTCCAGGCACAACCCGTTCCCGCTCACGACGAGTTGGCGGTTGCCGTCCGGGAAGGTTCCGCCGCTGGAGGACGCCGGTGTCACGTACACCGCGAACGCGTCGTGCGCGGCCTGGAAGGTCAGCGGCACGGTGACCGAGCCGCCGGTGGCGCTCACGTCCTGGTCGTACACGGTCTGCGGCGCGCCGAGCGGTGCCTGGTCCGGGATGCGGTGCACGGTGACGTGCACGCTGCCCGCGTTCGAGAGCCAGGGGACGGACGACAGGCCGTCGAAGGTCACGGACGCGGCGCCGGTGTATCCGTCGGAGTCGCCGACGACGGCGACCGCGCGCCGGGCCGCGGAGTCCTCGGCGGCCGAGACGGCCGTGGAGCCGACCTGGCCGGAGGTGTCGGCGAGGGTGCCGGTCATGTCGGCGTAGTCGCGCAGCGCCCACCAGTTGCCGGTCGGCTGCCAGCTGCCCCCGCTCTGGGTGAGGACACCCGTCAGGTTCGGGGTCACGCAGCACACCCAGTTGCCGCGCATCGCGTTGGTGTAGCGGGACTGCGCGAACCGCGCCAGGTACCAGGCCGTCACCCCGGCGCTCTGCCGGTCGGCCGGCTGGTACTCGTTCGAGGACAACGGCAGCCGGCCGATCCCCGCCGAGGTCAGCGCGTCGTCGAGGCTCTGCGCGACGGTGACGGGGTCGTCGACGTCGCCCTCGTTGTGGTTGGTGATCATGTCGGGCACGGTTCCGGCGGCCTTCACGTGCGCGAGCCAGGTCCGCCACTCCCCCGGGTTGCGCTGCGGGGTGAAGGCGAGGGAGGGTCCCACGATCTGCGCGCCGGGGGCGATCCGCCGGATCTCCCGGTAGGCGCTGTCCCACATCTGGAAGTACTGGGCGCTGTTCACCCCCCGGGTCCAGAAGACGGAGATGTCCGGCTCGTTCCAGATGTCGTAGGCGAACGTCAGCCCTGAGGCCTGCAGCGCGCCCACCGTGGAGTCGATGAAGGAGATCCAGTTGGAGCAGTCGCCGTTGTCGCACGGGTATCCGGTGTTCGACGGCTGGCCGCCGTTGGCGCCGTAGATGTCGCTGACCAGCACCTGGTACTGCGCGTGGTAGGGCGGGCGGGTGAGTCGTTTCGCCTGCGCGACGATGGAGTCGACGTCGGCCCGGGTGGCCGGGCCGTTCTGGTAGCCGTCCTTGATCCAGCCGCCGGAGAACCAGCCGCCGCCGCGGAAGGCGTTGACTCCCAGCGGCTGCAGGAACCGGTCCTCGGGCCGGCTGCCGTCCTCGCTGATGCCGTAGAGGAATCCCTCCCCGACGCCCGTCGACGGTCCACGCGTCGACGCCAGGTGCACGCTCAGCGACTTGGCGGCGGCGGCCTGGCTCGGCGCCGTCGACAGCAGGGCCCACACCAGCGCCAGGACGACGCCGGCCACCAGTGCCGGACGCCGGGAATGCCGGTGCCGGGATTCACGGCCGAGGCCGGGTCGCGCTCGCGTCCTCATGTGATCCTCCTATGATCGGCGCCGTACGGCGCGGCGACTGACCGGGGCGGCGTCGGGATGCCGCCCCGGAGTCGAGCGGGGGTGTCTCACGGGGTCAGTTCAGCGACCACCGCTGGTTGGACTGGCCGTTGCAGGTCCACAGCTGTACGGGGGTGCCGTTGGCGGTGGCGGCGCCGGTGACGTCCAGGCACAGTCCGGACGGGTCGCTGGTGAGGGTGCCGTCGGCGTGGAGCGTCCACTGCTGGTTGGACTGGCCGTTGCAGGTCCAGGTGATGACCTTGGTGCCGGGGCTGGTGCCCTGTCCCGAGGCGTCCAGGCACAGGCGACTGCCGCCGACCGTGACCGTCAGCTCGTGGGAGGAGCCCTGGGACCAGGTCTGGTTCGCCGCGCCGGTGCAGTCACGGATCTGCGTCTGCGTACCCGGTGTGGTGGAACCGCCCGGCACCTCCAGGCACTTGCCCGCGCCCACCGCACGCAGCGGACCCGTCGTGCCGCCCCCACCGCTTCCCGTTCCGTAGCCGGCCGCGGTGATACTGGCCTGGACGGCGTTCTCGGTGGCGTCGGAGGGGTAGCCCGCCGTCATCGCCCCCTCGAAGAACTCGCCCTGCCCTGAAGGGCTGTTGTCGCCCCCGGTGCCGAGCAGGACCGAACTGTCGACCTTCATCGGCGAGTAGCCGTTGGGCAGGGGACCGGAGAAAGTGGTGGTCAGGCCGCCGCTCGCGCCGTTGCCGTATTTGAGGGTGAAGTTGGTGGTGCCGTTGTTCTTCAGCCACGCGCTGACGAACGGATGGTGCACGCCCTGGTTGTTCGGGTCCTTGTTGGAGCCGGTGTTGGTGTGGAACATGCCGTTCTCCAGGTCGGCCTCGACCCACGGCCCACTGCCCGTGCAGCCACCGAACCAGCAGGCGTTGCCCCAGTAGATGGCGTTCATGGTGGCGTTGCCGGTGTCGGTGTGGGAGTTCTCGCCGCTCCCGTAGTCGAAGCAGCACCACTGGTTGGTGTAGTTCGACGAGGTCACCATGTAGATGCCTTCCGGCTGGGAGCCGGTGGCCACGCCGCTCGCGTGGTCGAGGCGGTAGCCGACACCGGGGGTGACCTTGACGCCGAACACCTGGTGGCCGGCCGCGGTCACCGGCAGGGCCATGGCGTCCGCGCCCACGTCGGAGCCGTTGGGGCCGGGCCCCTTCCAGTAGCCGCCCCAGGAGATCGGCAGGTCGTTGTGCCGGGCGGTCTGGTCGTAGATCTTCGTGATCGTGCAGGACGTGCCCGCGCAGAACGACACCTGGGAGGCGGCGTCGGCGTACCCGCCCGCGGCGAGGACCCCGATGTCGCGGTAGGCGTGGTCGGAGGACCGCTGGATCTGGTAAAGCGGCCCGTTGTACGCCGTGAACAGCGCCCTGGTCGTGGAGTGGGCGGTCACGCACGGCGTGCCGCCCGCGGCGTAGAGGTCGCACGGCAGCGACGCGTCCGCGGCGGACGCCGACGTGTGGACGGCGGTGCTGGTGCCGGGCCCCGGTGACCTGGCGAACGCCGGTGTTCCCAGCGCTGCCAGGGCCATCGCCAGGGCGATCAGGAACACGGCCGGGAATCGCCCGCGTCGGCGGTCGAGTGCCGATCCGGACATGGGAACCTCCTCTGTGGCGGTGGTGAGGAGCAGGGGGAAGTCAGCCGAGCGTCCAGCGCTGGCTGCCGCTGCCGTCGCACGTCTGCAGCTCGGCGAGGGCCCCGTCGGCCGTGGCCCCTCCCGCGACGCCCAGGCACAGGCCGGACTGACGGCCGGTGACCGTGCCGTCGGAGTTCAGCGACCACTGCTGGTTGCTCTGGCCGTTGCACTGCCAGATCTCCACCTTCGTCCCGGGCGCGGTCCGGTTGTCGTAGGCGTCCAGGCACATCTGGCCGCTGCCGGAGTAGACGGTGAGCTGGTCGGAGGCGGTGTGTGTCCAGGTCTGGTTCGCACCGCCGTTGCAGCTCCAGATCTCCACCTGGGTGCCCGCGGTCGTGGTCGCGTTCGGTACGTCCAGGCACTTGCCCGACCCGACGGCGTGCAGCGGGCCGGTCACCCCGGTGGAGCCTCCGCTGGTGCCGCCCGCGACCCGGTACATGACCGTGCCGTGGGCGGGCACCGAGGCGCTGATGGTGCCGGAGGTCGTCGAGGTCGCGCCCGACCACAGGTCGGTCAGGGTGTAGGCGGACGCCCCGGTCTTGCCGATCGCGGACGCGGTGGTGGTGATGGTCGCCGTGGAGCCGGTCTCGTTGAACAGCGCCACCGACACGTCACCGTTGGCCAGCGGCTTGGCCAGCACGTCCAGACCGCCCGAGGAGGAGACCATGGTGCCCTGCTTGCCGAGGGGGTCCTGGTCGACCGCGATCACCCGGGAGTTGGTCAGCACGGACAGGGTGGCCGAACTGGCCTGGGGGATGTTGGTGCCCGCGATGAGCGGCGCGGCCATCTCCGCCCAGAGACTGAACTCGCTGCGGTTCTCGGCCGCCGTCATCGAGCCGTTGCCGATCTCCAGCATGTCCGGGTCGTTCCAGTGGCCGGGACCGGCGTAGGAGGCGAGTCCGACGTTGCTGTGGAAGATCGACAGCATGCTGGAGTAGGTGGGACTGATGTCCCCGGTCGTGCGCCAGCTGTTGCCCACGCTCGCGCCCCAGGTCCACACGTTCTCCTGGCCCCAGTTGCACAGGCTGTACAGGATCGGCCGGCCGGTCGCGGCGAGGGCGTCCCGCATCGTGGTGTACCGGGTCCGCGCGGAGACGCCGGTGTTGTTGCAGTTGTCGTACTTCAGGTAGTCCACGCCCCACGACGCGAACGACTGGGCGTCCGTGGTCTCGTGCCCCAGGCTGCCCGGGTATCCCGCGCAGGTCGCGGTGCCCGCGTCCTCGTAGATGCCGAGCTTCAGCCCCAGTGAGTGGACGTAGTCGGCGGTGCCCTTGATGCCGTCGGGGAACTTCGCCGGGTCCGGCACCAGGTGCCCGCCGGAGTCCCGGTTGTGGGTCATCCAGCAGTCGTCGATGTTGACGTACGTGTAGCCCGCCGCCTGCATGCCGTTGGTGTGCATCGCCTGGGCGGTGGACTTGATCAGCGACTCGGAGACGTTGCAGCCGTAGGCGTTCCAGTCGTTGAAGCCCATCTGCGGGGTCGGCGCGAGCCCGTTGCCGAGCGCGGCGGCGGGCTGCGCCGTGCCGAGGGAGAGGAGCGGTACGGCGAAGGCGAGCAGCGCCGTCGAGAACATCAGCGCCAGGGTTCTGCGCAGGGACGGCAGCGGGGGCAGGGGCCGTGGGCGCCCGGGTCCTGTCGTGCTGGGCATAAGTCATCCACTCCTGGGCCGATTCGGAAGCTGCATGGATCAGCGGTAGCCGGCGGCGGTGATGTTCGCCTGCACCGCGCTGTCGGTCGCGTCGGAGGGGTAGCCGGCGACCACGGCCCCCTCGTAGAAGGTGCCGGCGCTCAGGTTCGCGCCGCCGCCCGGCTTGCAGCAGTCGCCGCCGCTGCCAAGGACGATGGCTCCCTGTTTCTTCATGGGGCTGTATCCGGCGGGCAGTCCGCCGTCCCACAAGGTGGTCAGGCTCCCCGACTGGGCGTTGCCGCCCTTGAGGGCGAACCTGGAGGTGCCGTTGTTCTTCAGCATCGCGGTGACGAACTTGCTCGTGAACGCACGCTGGTTGGGGTTCCAGGACTGGCTGCCACCTGGGTACAGCCCCCATTCGAGGTCGGCCTGCACCCAGGGGCCGCTGCCGGAGCAGCCGCCGAACCAGCACTCGGTGCCGAAGTTGATCGCGTCCATCGCCCCGGCGGCGTCGGCCTTCCTGGTCGTCTCGCTGTTGCCGTAGTCGAAGCAGCAGCCGCCGTTGACGTGGGTGCCGCTGGTCACCATGTACGCCCCCTCGGGGGCGGCACCGGTCGGCACGCCCGTCAGATGACCGTCCCGCCAGTAGCTGTTGCCGGGGTTGATGTACAGCGAGTACGCCTTGGTGCCTCCCGCGGTCAGCGACTCCGAGGTCGCCTTCGCGGGACTGCTCTGGCTGGACCCCGGGACCTGTGCGGAGCCCTGGTACCAGAGGTCGTTGCCGTGTCCGGACTGGTCGCGGACGGCGGTGATCACGCACGAGGTGCCCGCGCAGAACGCGTCCTGTGCCGCCGCGTCGGCGAACCCGCCGGGCGCCAGTACCCCGATGTCCTTGACCGCGTTGTCCGAGGCGCGCCGGACCTGGTACAGGGAGCCGTTGTAGGAACCGTAGAGCGCCCGCACGGTGCTGTGCGCGGCCACGCACGGCGTGCCGCCGGCGGCGTAGCGGTCGCACGGTCCGGAACCGGACTGCGGGGGCGGCGTCGTCGCCGTGGACCACTTCTGGTTGCTCTGGTTGTTGCAGGTCCACAGGATGACCGCGGTGCCGTCGGCCGTGGCCGCCCCGTTGACGTCCAGGCAGAACCCGGACGAGACGGCGGTGACGGAGCCGTCGCCGTTCTCCCGCCACACCTGGCCGGCCCGTCCGTCGCAGGGACGGATGACCGCCAGGGCCCCGGGCGCCGTCCGGTTGTCGGAGGCGTCCACGCACCGGGTGCCGTTCATGGTCCTCAGCTCACCCGCCGCCGTCAGCTCGAACGCCTGGTTGGCCTGGCCGTTGCAGGTCCAGATCTGCAGCGCGGTGCCCGACGTGTCGATGTTGCCCTTGACGTCCAGGCAGCGGCCCGACGCGGAACTCACCAGGGGCGTCGCGGACGCGGGCGCCGACCACGTCGGTGCCGCCGCCAGCAACATGGCCAGCAGTGCCAGTGCGTAGACGGCCGCGGCCGCCGGTAAGCGTGCGGCACGGGCCGCGGGGAGGCAGGGTGGAGCGGATGACGGCTGCATTCCGTGTCCTCGAGAGGCGGGGGAAAGGGACGGAGAGTGCTGTGCCTGTCCGGGGGTGCGGATGGGGCGTCTGCAGCTGGCGTCAGCGGGCCCGAGAGCGCCCACAGGAGACCCTCAGACATCCCATGACGCATAGTGATCCCACAGGCGCGTGGCCATGTCAATAGGCTTCCCACAGCAAGGGAGAGCTCGATTCATCCCATGTCTAGCGCCGAGTTGAGCCGGTTCGAGGGCATGCCGAAACCGCGTCCGACGACGGCCGCCGTGCCGGACGCGGGTGCTCGTGGGCCCGGTCACCTCACATGGGGTTGCCGTAATGGTGGGCACCGCCGCCGACGTCTCGGACCGGCATCCGCGTGCCGCTGCCCGCCGGGCTGCCGCTGTCGGCCGTCGCCGCGCCGCGCGGGCCGGAGGACGCGTGTGCGACCGGGTTCGCGGGGCCGGCCAGCGCCAGTAACGCACCGGCCGTCAGACCGGCGACCAGGGCCAGGACCTTGCGCAGCCGGGCCTCTTCGTCGAGCCAGGACATGAGGGAGCGGTCTCCTTGTGCATGTGGGGGGTACGGCACCGGCGACGCGTCGGTGCCGCCGTCGAGCGGGGTCACGCGGCCGAGGTGACCGGCAGCGCCGTCCACTGCTGGTTGGCACCGCCGTTGCAGTCCCACAGGACCAGTTGCGTGCCGTCGGCGGCGGACGACCCGGGATCGTCGAGGCAGCGGCCGGAGGCGGGATTGCGGTAACCGCCGCCGTAGGACTGCCACTGCTGGTTGCCGCCCGCGTTGCAGTCCCAGATCTCGATCTTCGTGCCGTTGGCGGTGCCGCGGCCGGTGGCGTCGAGGCATTTGCCGAGCGCCCGCAGGGTGCCGTCGGAGCGTGCGGACCACTGCTGCGCGGTGGAGCCGTTGCACGTCGCGATGTCGACGGCCGTTCCGTTGGCGCTGTTGCCGCCGCTCACGTCCAGGCACTTCCCCGCGATCCCGGAGCGCACCTGTCCGTCCGTCGAAGCCGGCGGTCCGATCCAGCCCGCCGCGTCCGCGGCCTGCACCCCCGCGTTGAAGGCGTCCGCCATCTTGCGGAAGCCGTTGTCGTTGGGGTGCAGGGAGTCCGACAGGTCCGCGCTGGTCAAGGCGCTCATGTCCACCAGCCGCACATGCTTGCCGGCGGCCTGCTCGGCCTGGACGATCCCGGGCAGCTTGGCGTTGAAAGCCGGCCGGTTGGCCTCCTCGGTGCCGCTCGTGGAGACGATCACGGTGCCGACGAGGACGGTCGCGTCGGGGGCGTCGCGCGTGATCTGGTCGATGAGCGCACGCAGCCGGTCGGGAGCGGTCGGGATCTGATAGTTGCCGTTCAGATCGTTGGTGCCGATCTCCAGGGTGATGACGTTGGGGCGGTACCGGGCCAGCACGGAGTCCGCGATGCCGGCGATCTGGTCGATCCGCCAGCCGGAGTGGCCTTCGTTGTCCGGGTCGGACATGGTGCCGTTGCGGCCCGAGCCGACGAAGTCCACGGCATGCCCCTCGGCCACCAGTCGGCTCCCCAGGAAGCTCCGGTAGCTGTTGCCCGACGGGCTGCCGACGCCCCAGGTGATCGAGTCGCCCAACGGCATCAGCCGCAGAGCGGCGGGCGCGGCCGCGGAAGGCGGGGCGGGGGCCGGCGGCCCGGAGCCCGCGCCGGCCGCCGCGGGTGACGCGGCGCCGAAACCCAGGACGGTCGTCAACGCGACGGCCAGGGGGACCGAGTACTTCTTCATGAGCGTTCCTCACTGGTGCGGGCAGTGGGTGGGGGTGAACGAACGCATGGTCCGGCGCGGTCCTGTCCGTGGCCGGCTACGCCCGGTCCCGGACAGGAACCGCTCAGGTCAGCCGAGGCTCCATCGCTGGTTCGAGCCGCCGTTGCACGGCCAGAGCTCGGCCAGGGCGCCGTTGGCCGTGGAAGCACCGGTCACGTCGAGGCAGAGCCCGGACTGGGTGCCGGTGACGGTGCCGTCGGAGTTGACCTGCCACTGCTGGTTGGCGCCGCCGTTGCACGGCCAGGTCACCACCTTGGTTCCCGCTGACGTCTGGTTGTCGTACGCGTCCAGACACAGCTGACTGCTGCCGCTGTAGACGGTCAGCTGGTTGGCGGACGTGCGGGTCCAGGTCTGGTTGGTGCCGCCGCTGCAGTCCCAGATCTGCAGCTGCGTACCGGCCGTGGTGGACGAGTTCGGCACGTCCAGGCACTTGCCCGCGCCCACCGCATGCAGCGGGCCGGTGCTCGCACCACCGGACGAGGAGGTGCCGTACCCGGCCGCGGTGATGTTGGCCTGTACGGCGTTCTCGGTGGCGTCCGAGGGATAGCCGGAGGTCATCGCGCCCTCGTAGAAGGTGCCTTGGGCGCCCTTGCTGTTGTCGCCGCCGATGCCCAGGATGATGGCGCCCTGCTTGCGCATCGGGTTGTAGCCCGCGACGTTGGGGCGCACACCGTCGTAGAAGGTGGACAGGGAACCGGACTGGGCGTTGCCGCCGCGGATCGCCCAGTGGTTCGGACCGCCCTTGATGACGGCGGTCGTGTACCGGTGATTGATGCTCGGGTCGCCCGCGTTGTAGTGCTGGTTCACTCCGGAGAAGAGGCCGTTCTCCAGGTCGGCCATGATCCAGGGGCCGTTGCCGCTGCCGTAGCCCCAGACCTTGATGTTGCCGAAGTAGATGGCCTCCATGGTGCCGTTGCCGTCGTCGTTGCTGTCCGTCTCGGCGTTGCCGTAGTCGAAGCAGCAACCCCCGTTGTAGTGCGTGCCGTCGAGGATCGCGTACATGCCCTCGGGGTTGTCGCCGGTGGCGATGCCGTTGGTGTGGTTGTTGCGGTAGCCGGTGCCGGGGGCCACGTAGACGCCGTAGGCCTTGTGGCCGCCGACCGTGGTGGGCGCGGCGGTGGCGTTGGCGAGGTTGTCGGGGCCGCCCGCGGCGCCGCCGCCGGGCGCCTGGGTGAGGTTGTTGCCGCGGCCCGACTGGTCGTAGATCACCGTGATCAGGCAGGTCGTCCCGGAGCAGAACGAGTCCTGGGCGGCGGCGTCGGCATACCCGCCCGCGCTCAGGACGCCGATGTTCCGGGTCGTGTTGTCCGAGGAACGCCGGACCTGGTACAGCGGCCCGTTGTACGAGGCGTACAGCGCGCGTGTGGTGCTGTGCGCCGCGACGCAGGGCGTACCGCCCGACGCGTAGAGGTCGCAGGGGCCGGACGTGGCCGCGCGCGCCGACCCGGCGGTGGCCGCCGCCCCGGCCAGGGTTCCGGCGACGAGCGCCGCCGCGGCGATCGTCCGGGCCGGCGTCCGCCACCGGGAACGGACCGAGCGCACCGGTGTCCCGGGCGACGCGCCTGCCGGACCGCCCCGGTGCCGTAACGCCGCGAGCAGCCGCTCGACGCCGCCGCGCCCGGGCAGCCGGCGGCGTCTCTCACGTGTGCTTCCCATCTGAGCTCCCTACCGTGCCGGCGCAACCCGCTCGGGGTGTGGTGGTGGCGCTGACGAATGTCGAAGCGCTCGAACGTGCCGTTGTGCAGTGGGATCGCGGAGAGGTTCCGGGGAAGACGGTGCTCCCTGTCTCGCGGGGCACTCGAGCGTGCAAAGGCCCCTGCCGTGAACCTCGTTGCGAATCGATTCGACTGCTGATTCGCGCGCTTCGCAAGTCGTCTGCACCGTCGAAAAGTTGCGGTGTGTCGGCGAACGGACTGCGGCACGGTCACCTGCGGCGCGGGCGCCCGCCGGCCGTGCGCGGAAGGACGCAGCCACCCCCGGGTCCTCCGGATGGCCCGCCATCATGGCGATGAGCAGGGCGAGTTCGTGTCCTACGGGCCCTGGGGCGCCGGTACGCCGGAAGGCGCTCCCGCCGGACGGGCCCCTGCCGGCGCGCCGGCGCCGCACTCGCCCCGCGGCAGGCCGTCGAGCGCCGTCTCCCGCCGGTCACGGCTTCCCGTCGAAGCGCTTGCGTCGAACCGATTCGCCTTGCAAGGGAGGGCACTTGGTGGAACGCGGGCTCAGGCCGATTCGCGGACGACGAGTTCCGTACGCAGGATGACGTGGCGCCAGGCGACGAAGGGCTCCTCCATCTCCTCCAGCAACAGGCGGATCATGGCCCGCCCCATCTCCTCCACGGGCTGACGCACGGTCGTCAGACGGGGCTCGGTGCGCTGGGCCAGCGAGAAGTCGTCGAACCCGATCACGGCGACGTCCTCCGGCACCCGCCGCCCCGCGGCTCGCAGCGCCTGCAGTGCCCCCGCCGCCGAGGTGTCCGACGCCGCGACGACACCGTCGATCTCCGGGTGCCGGCGCAGGAGTTCGGCCATGGCGCGGCGCCCGCTGTCCTCCGTGAAGTCGCCCTCGGCCACCAGGGACCGCGAGCCCTTCAGGCCGGCCATGTCCAAAGCGTCCTGGTAGCCGCGCAGCCGGCACTGGGCGACGTACATGTCCAGCGGGCCGGTGATCGTGGCGATGGTCCGGCGGCCCTGCTTCAGCAGACGGGACACGGCGTCGCGGGCACCGCCAACGTTGTCCGCGTCCACATAGCTGACGTACTCGTCGCCCGAGCGGCGTCCCAGCAGCACGGTCGGCAACCGCGCCTCGGCCAGCATGTCGGGGAGTCGATCACCGGCGTGCACGGACATCATCAGCACGCCGTCGACCCGTCCGCCGCGTGCGTACTCCAGGAACCGCCGGCGCTCGTCCTGCGAACGCACCAGGGTCAGCAGCAGTTGCATCCCGGTGTCCGCCAGCGCGTCGCCGAGCGAGCCGACGATCTCCGAGAAGAACGGTTCGGCGAACATCCTCCAGTCCGGCTCCGTGAGCACCAGCGCCACGGCGTCGGCTCCTCGCCCGGCCAGCGATCGGGCGGCCAGGTTGGGCACGTACCCCAGTTCCTCGATGGCGCGTTGCACGGCCAGCCGCGTCGACTCCTTCACTCCGGCAGCGTTGTTGACGACTCGGGAGACCGTGCCCCGTCCCACCCCGGCGTGAGCGGCCACCTCTTCCAGCGTCGGCGCCCCAGGGCGTCGCTTGCCCATCACCACCTCCCCCACGAGATCACCGATCCTACGGCCCGAGGTGCGGGGCGCACGACGTTCAGCGCATCATCAACTGGGCGCCGATGAGCGGAAGTCGGGATCGGGGACGGTCGCGAGGGAGGTGGCGGAGGGTTCGGTCCCGGCCGCATGCGGCCGGACGACCGTCAGGCGATGCGCTGCGGCGTCCCTACGCCGTGGTGCAGGCCGTTCCGTTCAGGCTGAAGCCGGCCGGTTTGGCGAAGGTGCCGTCGTAGGTGCCCTGGAAGCCGAAGGAGACCTGCGCCCCGGCGGCGATGCTCCCGTTGTACTGCGTACCGCCGGCCGTCACCGCCCCCGAGGAGCCGGAGAGGGAGGCGTTCCACGCGCTGGTGACCTTCTGTCCGGCGGGCAGGGTGAACGCGAGATTCCATCCGTTCACCGGGGAGGAACCGGTGTTGGCCACCGTGACGTCGGCGGTGAAGCCGCCCTGCCACACATTCGTGCCGTAGGTCACCTTGCAGGCCGACGAGCCGCCCGGGCCGCCGGGCGTGCCGCCGCCGAGGTTCACCGCCGAGGAGAACGACGTCACGGCCAGTCCGGCGCCGTTCTGCCAGGGCTCGAAGCCGGCCTGAACGCTCGTCAGGTACCAGTTGTCCTGCGCGAGTCCGCGGGAGACGGCCTGCCGGAGGAAGTCCATCACATCGAAGCTCCAGCTGTCGATCGCCGACGGCGCGACGAAGGACAGCACGTCGTTGGAGCCGTTGTTGCCCGACCAGACCTGCCACGAACGCCCGGCGACGGTGGCGGTGCCGGTCTGCGACCCGACCGGCTGCACAGGCCCGGTGTGGTTGAGCCAGACCATGATCTCGGTGCGATTGACGCCGTCGGTGCGGGGCGTGGGGTCCAGCCAGATGTCGTACGCGGCGTCGTAGACCGCGTTGCTCACGTAGCTGTAGGAGATGCTCGTGGGCGCGCTCGAGATCGAGCTCAGCCTGGCGGGGAGGTTGGTGCCGGGTGAGCAGTTGGTGTAGTGGCAGCCGTTGAACACCGACGGGTAGGACTTCGGGCCGCCGTTGGTCGGGACCGAGCCGTCGGCCCTGGGAGATCCGGAAGCCGGAGTTCGTCACGGTGACGCACTGGGTGGCGCTGGTTCCCCAACGGTTGTTCTGGACGACGTAGCGGCCCTGGATCGTCGTCGAGCCGTACTGCTCGCAGATGGTCGTGTCGGCGTGTGACGGCGAGGTGGCGGTGAAAAGAGCCGTCAGCGCGAGGAGTGAGGTGAGCAGCGCACCGAGCAGGGCGCGCGCCCCGGCTCGGGGTTTCGACTGTTGCATGCGGTTCCTCCGCGGGGGTGTGAGGGGACAGTGGGAGCGCCGTTCCGGCTTGGGAGCGCTCCCACTTCGTTCTGGGCGGGCACGATGCACGAATTGATCATGCTCCTGACAAGAGAAGGAGCCGAGCGGCCCTCGGGGGATTGAGGACCGCCCGGCGCGGTGACCCCGTCGGTCTACGACGGAGTCACGCACGCGGAGCTCGGAGAGGGGCGATTCGGAGGGCTCCGCGTACGAGCCCGGGACCGCCGGCCGGATGCCCGCGCGGCGGATCATGACATGAGGACCGCGGGCCGCGCCGGCCGGCGTTCGACGCGGACCATGGCCCGACTCCGTGCACGCGAGCGAGATCCATGTTTCTGGTTCCCTCCTTGCGAGTGCGGCTCGAGGGGGGTCAAGGCTTGAACCAGTGGGAGCGCTCCCAATAGTGGGGACGGTCACGGCTGCGGTCAAGCCTTCAAGAAGTTGAATCGTTCGAACCGAACCAGTCCGGAAAAGTAGAGCAACACCCCTGTGCAATCAGTTGTGTTGACGCTACCGTCCGTTGCACCAGTGGGAGCGATTCCATCAGTCGACGCGTCCGTCACGGCGCGCCAAGCTGCAAGGAGTCGCTCATGCGACACCCCCCGCATTCAGTGCTTTTACCCATCGCCGACGAGGCCCCGCCCGACCGGAGCCCGGGCCTTCCGGTCTCCTCGGCGCAGGCGGCACGCACGCGCCGCGGCCGGAGCACCTGAGGCCGCCCGGCGGACGGCACGGCGATCAGCCCTTCCTCCGGCCGGGAAGCCGGCCACGTCCCGCACCAGGCATTCCCGGCCACTTCCCGACCAGGCGTCCCTGGTCCGCGCCGACTCCGGCGTGCCCATCGCGCGCCCTCGTGCGCTGCGCGAACACCCGCACTCCTTGAACCCGTGATCAGCACTCAAGGGAGAAGGAACCCGTACTCATGAGTCGTACAAGACTGCCCCTCGTCGCCGCGCTGGCACTGGTCGCCGGGACCTCGGGGACAGCGTTCCTCGCGGCACCGGCCGGTGCCGCCGTCGCCTCCGTTCCCTGCACAGTGGACTACAAGATCCAGAGCCAGTGGGACACCGGCTTCACCGCCGCCGTCACCGTCACCAACAACGCCGCCGCCAAGTCGAGTTGGTCGCTGAAGTGGTCGTACACCGGCAGCCAGCGCATCACCAACGGCTGGAGCGCGAAGGTCACTCAGAGCGGTACCGCGGTCACCGCCGCCAACGAGACGTACAACGGCACGCTGGCGGCCGGTGGTTCGGTCAGCTTCGGCTTCAACGGCTCCTACAGCGGGACCAACTCGGTGCCCGCGACCTTCACCCTCGACGGTGTCACCTGCAACGTCGACGACGGCAGCGGCTCGGGCGGCGGAGGCGGCACCGGCGGCGGGGGCGGCGGCACCGGCGGCGGAGGCACCGGGAACCGGGTCGCCAACCCCTATGCCGGGGCCAAGGGGTATGTGAACCCCGAGTGGGCGGCCCATGCCGCCGCCGAACCGGGCGGCAGCCGGATCGCCGACCAGCCCACCGCCGTATGGCTCGACCGGATCGCCGCGATCAACGGTGTCAACGGCGGCATGGGCCTGCGCGCCCACCTCGACGAGGCGCTGAAGCAGAAGGGCTCCGGCGAGCTGGTCGTCCAGCTGGTCATCTACGACCTGCCCGGCCGGGACTGCGCCGCGCTCGCCTCCAACGGCGAACTCGGACCGGACGACATCGACAAGTACAAGTCCCAGTACATCGACCCCATCGCCGCGATCCTCGCCGACCCAAAGTACGCGGGCCTGCGGATCGCCACCGTCATCGAACCCGACTCGCTGCCCAACCTGGTCACCAACGCCGGTGGCACCAACAGCACCACCGCCGCCTGCGTGACCATGAAGAGCAACGGCAACTACGAGAAGGGCGTGTCGTACGCACTGTCCAAGCTCGGCGCCGTCCCGAACGTCTACAACTACATCGACGCCGGTCACCACGGGTGGCTCGGCTGGGACAGCAACCTCGGCCCGGCCGTGCAGGAGTTCGCCAAGGTCGCCACGACCAACGGCGCGAGCGTGAACGACGTGGCCGGTTTCATCGTCAACACCGCCAACTACAGCCCCACCAAGGAACCGAACTTCAAGGTCACCGACACGGTGAACGGACAGACCGTGCGCCAGTCGAAGTGGGTCGACTGGAACCAGTACGTCGACGAGCAGTCGTACGCCGTAGCGCTGCGGGACAAGCTGGTCGCGGCCGGGTTCGACTCCGGTCTCGGCATGCTGATCGACACCTCCCGCAACGGCTGGGGCGGCTCCGCCCGGCCCACCGGCCCGGGACCGCTGACCTCCGTCGACGACTACGTCAACGGCGGCCGCATTGACCGGCGCATCCACGCCGGCAACTGGTGCAACCAGAGCGGTGCCGGCCTCGGCGAGCGGCCCACCGCGTCCCCGGCCGCCGGGATCGACGCCTACGTCTGGGTCAAGCCCCCGGGCGAGTCCGACGGTGCCAGCTCCGCCGTCGCCAACGACGAGGGCAAGGGCTTCGACCGCATGTGTGACCCCACCTACGGCGGCAACGTCCTCAACGGCAACAACCCCACCGGCGCCCTGGCGAACGCGCCGCTGGCCGGGCACTGGTTCTCCGCCCAGTTCCGGCAGCTCATGCAGAACGCCTACCCGCCTCTGCCGTGACGCCGTGAAGTGCCTCCGGAGCCGGTCCTCGTCGAGGGCCCGCTCCGGGGGATCGCGATCGGAGGCCGGGCTCGCGGGTCAGGGGCGTACGTCGACGTAGTCGCCGGCGGCCTTGGCGGGCCCGGTGGTCGTGCTGCCCGCGAAGTTCCAGCGCCAGTAGCCGTCCCGGACCGCCTTGACCTTGGTGGAGAGGGTGCCGGTGGTGCTGGTGGTCGCCGTGGCCACCGTGGTGTAGGTGCTGCTGCCCTTGGGACGGAACTGGAGCTGGACAGCTCGGCCCGCGTAGCCCGCGTACCGGTAGGTGTCCCAGTTGGCGCGGACGAGCTTGCCGGTGACGGTGATCCAGCGGCCCTTGGCGACCGGCTCCGGTGCGGCGTTCACGGTCAGCCGTGCCGCCCTCTTGAGGCTGAACGACCCCACGTTCGGGGCGTACACGGAATCGCCGTCCTGGGCGTCGACCAGGGCATCGACCGACCAGGTGCCCGCCTGGGCGTTCGCCAGGTCCACGGGATCGTCGCCCCCCGGGGCCGGATGGGCGTTGACGGTGAACACCATCGTGCACGCCGTCGCGCTCTCGCACTGGGTGTCAGTGGTGTAGAAGCCGCCGTGCGGCCCCTTCAGGTCCACGTCGGCGTACAGCAGCCCGGAGTCGTCCGACCCGGTGACCGTGACCGGGAACGACACGTCGTGCGTGATGCCCACGATCACGTCGTGCCCGGAGTTGACGGTGGCGCCGCTGACCACGGGATCGCCGAGTGCGGTGCGGGACGCGCTGCCGGACGTGGCGTCGGCCGAGGCGGCGGCCCCCACCACCAGGCCGACGACGACCCCGGCCACCGCGCCGCGCCGCAGCACGCCGGCAACAGGTCTGTGGATCATGATTCCTCCCAGGAACAAAGGCCCTGTTGCCAACCACCCCACGAGCGACGGCGCTTGACGGTGAGAGCTGTGAACGGACGTGTGTCATCCCGTACGACTGCCGAACCCGGCCGACCGTTGCACCGAGTGAGCCGGCAGTTGTGCCAACTCCTGCCGCAGGCTTGTCACTTCGCCTGGTCCAGCCGGACCGCGTCGGGGCCCGCGGGGAACCGGAGCTGTCCGGTGGTGGGGACGCCCGCGTTGTTGGCCAGGACGTCGACGGGACCTGCCGCCTCGACGGCCACCGCGATGCTCTCGGGGGCGGTCACGTCGAGCGCGACGACGCGGAACCCGTCCGACTCAGGAAGCAGGCCCGGGCGCGGGGTGCGCATGGTGGCGACGACGTTCCACCCCTGCGCGGGGAAGTGACGGGCGGTCTGCTGCCCGTAGCCGGACGACGTGCCGGTGATCAGAACGGCGTTCATCGCGGAATCCTCATGGCGGAAGGGGATCCGCGGGCAGGAATCCTGCCGCGCGGCGAAGGGTGGGGCCCGGGCAGGCGGTTTCCACGGGTGCGACGCCCTGTTCCCGCAGGCACGGATCTCGGCGACGGCCCGCCGCATCCGCGCGGACTGGCCGGCCCGGCACCTGTCGGCACGCCAGGAGGCGGGACGGTTCACTGCGCCGCGAGGCAACCCGTACGGCCATGGGCGCATCCGGGGCGGTGCTTCACGGGGAAGAGGCCGATGGGACCCGTACGCGTGGGCGTCGTGCGACACTGCTTCCGCCCTCGAGGTCGGTCCGCGCAAGCCGGGTAAGACAGATGTTCTCTGCTTCACGACAAGGCGGTCACATGCAGTCGCCAGCACCACGGTCCCGTTTCACGGAACTGTCGACGGCCACCGTCCACCCAGGGCTGGCCGAGGCCGAGCACAGCCGGCTGAGCCACGTGCTGGCGGCCCGATCCACCCTGCGCATGGCGGAGGGCGCCTTGATGGTGCTCGGCCCCATGCCGCTCGACGACGCGGCCCGGAGCCTGGTGGACCTCTCCCGCATGCTCACCATGCACACGCATGTCGTCGCCGAGCACGTACTGGACCTCGTGCAGGGCAAGCCCGTGCCCGCCCACGTCGGCGACGCTCTGCAGGCCGTCCTGTCGCAGTACCGCACCTGACACGGACCATGGGCGGACACGGCTTCGACGTAATCAGGCGTCGGTCGCCGCACGCCGGGAAGGCCCGGGCAGACGGGCGACGAGGACGGCGACGTCGTCGGCGTGATCGGTGGCCAGCCCGGTGAGGAGCTCGTCGCAGAAGGTGTCCAGGGGCTCCCGGGCGAGAGCGGCGGCGTGCTGACGCAGCCGGGTCATCCCCGCGTCCAGGCCCTCGCCGCGTCGCTCGATCAGTCCGTCGGTGTACAGCAGCACGGTGCAGCGGGCGGGCAGCACCTCGACGGCGTGCGGGCGCGGCTCATCGGGGTCGACGCCGAGCAGGAGGCCCTGGCCTCCGGTCAGATAGCGGGTGTCGCCGTCGTGGGTGATCAGCAGGGGCGGCGGGTGTCCCGCGCTGGAGAAGTCCAGCGTCCAGGCCCCGTCGTCGCGCTCGCCCAGCAGACCGTACAGGCACGTGGCGGTCGCGTGCGGGTACAGCGTGTGGTGGGCCAGGTCCAGTCGGCGCAGGATGCCGCCGGGAGGCTCCTGGCGGTCGCAGCCGATGCCGCGCAGCATGTTGCGCAGCTGGCTCATCGTGATCGCCGCCCGCAGGTCGTGGCCGGTGACGTCGCCGATGATCATGGTGGTGTGGCCGCTGGGGAGCGTGAAGCTGTCGTACCAGTCACCGCCGACCTCGGCGGTGGTGGCGGCCGGCATATAGCGGGCGGCCAGCCGCAGCGGGCCGGTCTCGGGCAGGGTCGGCAGCAGTGAACGCTGGAGGCGTTCGGCGATGTGCTGCGTCTCCCGGTGCAGCCGCGCGTTGTCCACCCCCAGCGCCATGCGGTGGGCCAGGTCCTCCACCATCGCCAGGTCGCTGCCGGTCAACGGCGGCCGCCCGGCACCGCGGCCCACGGTGACCGCGCCCAGCACCTGACGCCGGGCCCGCAGCGGAGCGACGACCGCGGTGTCCGTGCCCAGCTGGGCGAACAGTTCCAGCTGCCGCGCGTGCAGCGGGTCCGTTGCCTGTGTGACGGGGAGCATGTCCGCCGACGTCAGCAGCAGCGGGCCGGCCCCGGCCAGAACCCTGGTCAGCGGCCCCGAGGGCACCTCGGGGACGGGCGGCAGGGCACCGGTCAGGCCGCCGACCGGCAGGACGTCGGGGTCGTGGTGCACGACGCTGACCCGGCGCGGCCGGCCGTCGTCCTCGATCAGGTCGACCGCGGCCCAGTCCGCCAGCTGCGGGACCAGGATCCGGCACACCCGGCTCAGGCCCTTGTGCGAGTCGAGCGTGCTGGACAGCGCGGTCGTCGCCTCCGCCAGCAGGGTCAGCCGGTCCAGCGCCCGCTGCACCACGTCATCGACCTCGAAGTCGTCCACCGTCTCCGACTTCCCCGTCCGGCGCCTCTTCCACCCCGGCAAGCCGGGACAGGAGCGGTCAGGCCAGCGCCCGGTATCCGTGCGCCTCCAGCCAGCCGATCAGCACGTCCCTCTCCTTCAGGGCCGCGGCTCGCGCCGCACCGGCGCCGGTGGGCCATGCAGGCGCGTCCAGGACGCGGTTGGCGGCCCACAGACGCAGCTGGCTGACCGTGAGCCGGTCCAGTTCGCCGGCGTCCGTCCAGCGCTTCGCCTGCGCGGTGGCCGACTGGCCTTGGGCGAAGAACTGATCGACAAGACCTTCGGCCACGGAGTCGAGGTTCGTCATGGCGGCCTCCCGTGGGGTACGACACCAAGGTGCGCTCTCCGGCCGGTCCAGGCGTAGGGTCCACCGGTACCCCGTGCGCAGCCGGCCAGCCCACTCCGTGTGGCACCGGCGGCCCCCCGAGGTCGGCCACTGTGCCCTCCGGCCGCCGGGGTGCGCGGCACAGCGTGCCGGCGGCGGACCTGGTCGCGCCCTCGACAGGGCGCTCGCGCCGGCCCTCGTACTCGGCGAGGTCGCGCAGGAAACGGCCTGGGTTCGGCGACACCTGAATTCGGTGGAGGCCGTCGATCTCGCTGGCTAGGGTCGCGGCATGAGTACGCGTACTTTCCGGATCACGGTCCGCGGTGTCTTCGACGGGCTCGACGCGGACCAGCGAGCCGAACTCCTTTCCCGCGCCGCGGAGCACGACGTGCTGCGCGCGGCCTTCACACCCGAGGGTCACCTCAGTTACGACGTGGCGGCGCGTGACGCCTTCACCTTCCGGTTCCTGGATTCCGGGGAGGAAGAGGAGGACATCCTGGAGGCGTCCGCGCGCGCCGAGGAGGCGGCCGGGGCCTGGCTGACCGAGCGCGGTTACGGCTACAAGAACCTCCGGTCCCAGGCGGAGGACCTCTCGCAGGCGCCCCTGGGCAAACGGCAGCGCCGCGCCGCCGCCCGGAAGAGCGTCTGAGCTGCGCTCCTCGGACGGCCTCCGAGGAGTGAGCCGCTCGTTCCGTGATCCTTGGAGGATTGCAAAAACGCGGTCGTCAGGGCGCATTGCGGGGAAGAATGTGCGCCATGACGTACGAAGGCTCCGCCATCGACCCGAACAAGCCCAGCATCGCGCGCGTGTACGACTACTTGCTCGGCGGCAAGGACAACTATGCCGTGGACCGCGAGATCGGCGATGTGTTCAAACGTGACCTGCCCGGGTCGGTGGCCATCGCCTTCGCCAACCGCGCGGCCCTGACCCGGGCGGTCAGGGAGATCGCGAAGAGCACCGAGGTGCGTCAGTTCATCGACCTGGGCAGCGGTCTGCCGACCGCGGACAACGTCCACCAGGTCGCGCAACGCCACGCCCCCGAGTCCCGCGTCGTCTACGTCGACATCGATCCCCAGGTGCTGGTCCACGGCCGTGCGCTCCTGGAGAACAACGAGTTCACGCGTGTCGTCGCGGCCGACGTACGCGACCCGGAGGCCATCCGCAACCACCCGGACACCGTCGAGATGATCGACTTCGACCGTCCTGTCGCCGTCATGTTCAGCGCCATCCTCCACCACGTCAACGACGAGGAGGACCCGGCCGGCATCGTCCGCTTCTGGCGCGACCAGGTGCCCTCCGGAAGCTACTTCTTCGTCAGCCACTTCCGCTCCGGCAACAACGCGGAGACGGAGGAGGCCGAGAAGGTCCTCCAGCAGACCTTCGGCCGCGGCCGGTGGCGCACCGACGCCGAGATCGCCTCCCTGCTCGACGGCCTGGAGATCCTCGAACCCGGCATCGTGCCCGCCTCCTTGTGGCGCCCGGAGAAGAACGACAACCCGTGGTCCTCCGACGGCGACCGGGAACTGACCGTCTGGGAACGCCTCATAGCCGCCGGACTGGCCCGCAAGCCGTAGGAACAGGAACGCGGCCTCTAAGATCACGGGCATGTCCCTCCGACTTCGTATGCGTCAGGCCCTGCCCGAGGCGATGCGCGCCCGCGACAAGGCGGCGGTGAGCGCCCTGCGCACGACCCTTGCCGCCCTGGACAACGCCGAGGCGGTGCCCGTGAACGAGGCCGAGCCGCGCGGCTCGGCCCTCGAGGAGTCTCCGGTCGGCGTCGGTGTCACCGAAGCGGCGCGGCGCGAACTGAGCGAGCACCGGGTGGTGGACGTCGTACGCGCCGAGGCCACCGAACGACTGCAGGCGGCGGCGCAGTTGACCGCTCCCGCGCACGCCGACCGGGCCGCACGGCTGCGCGCGGAGGCCGATGTGCTGCTTCGTCTGCTGGACGAGGCCGGCACCGCGTAAGCCCTGGGTGCCGGTCGCTCAGGGGAGCGGCCGGCCGTGCTCCAGCAGGGCGAGGCCCAGTGACGTGACGGTGTGCAGGACAGCCCTGCCCTCGCGCCGGGTGGTGATCAGGCGGGCGTTGCGCAGAACCGTCGCGTGATGGCTGGCGGTCGCCGGCGAGATGTCCAGACGGCGGGCGAGCTCGGTGGTGCCGCATCCGCCGACGCTCGCCCGCAGCACCGCGGCCCTGGTGCGGCCCAGGAGGTCGTCGAGTGGCCGTTCGCCGCTCTCGCCGGCGGCTTCCCACAGGGTGGTGTCGAGGCCGGCGCCGTCGACGGTGGGCACGGCCAGCACCGGTGGCCGGCCCGGGTCGAGCGGTGCCTGCAGAAGTTCGACCTGATGGGTGGAGAACATCGTCGGCGCGATGACCAGTCCACGCCCGTTCAGACGGACGTCCGCCTCGCGCGGGTGGACGACTTCGAGCACGGGCGGCCGCCAGCGCACCAGGGGACCGGCGAGCGTGGCGAGGAGCCGCTCGACCCCGCCGTCGGCCATCGCGCCGGCATAGGCGGCCCGTGCCTCGTTCAGACGGGAGTGCACGCGTCCCCAGTAGGGCGCGACGGTCACCCTGTGGCAGGCACGGAGCGCCGCGGCCACCTGGGGGCGGGTCTCCCGGTCGCCGTCGACGAGGTTGCGCGCCCAGGACCGGTGGGCGGGGTGGAAGTCGATGTTCTCCAGCTCCAGTTGAAGCAGGGGCCGGGGGGCGGCCAGCAGGTTGTCCACCGCCTCGTCGATGGACGCCGTGTGCCCCGTCAGGCTCGCGATGTCGAGCAGCGGTCCGTGCGAGGGCATCAACGCGGCCAGCGGGCCCGCCTGTTCGCCCAGCCGTCCGCGCACCGAGACCTGCCAGCGGCGGAAGGCCAGGGTGGCGTCGCGGTCCTTGAGCAGTTTCACGGTGTCGAACGTCTCCGCCGCCACGCCGATCGTCGTGGCGACGCGGGTCCGCGCCAGGTCCTCCGCCGTGAAGTGGATGCGTTTCACCGAGCGTCCCGTCCTCCGCCGTGCCAGTGGCTCACAGCAGTCTCGCTTCCGGACGGGAGTCACACAATGATCAATCAGGCCACGGTCGTGAGCCGCGGCAGGGGCTCGGCCAGTGCCCGACGAGGCCCGGTGGAGGGGCTGTGCGGCCTTCTTCGGGGTCCGTCCAGCCCAAGCGCGCGGCAGTGAGCGGCCACCATTCTGGTAGGTGGCACACCCGGTTGCACGTCCCTTCCGCCATCAGGCAGGACGGCAGGTCGAGATATGGACGTCACGACGCACGCGGCCGATGAGCTGAGCCCTGTGCTCGTGCGGGCCTGGCACCGTGCGATGGAGGAGTCCCCGCAGTACGCCAACCCGTTCCTGGCACCGGAGTTCGCGGCGGCGATGGCCCGCCACCGGCATGGGGGCGTGGTGGCGGTCCTGCGGGAGGAGCAGGAGCCGGTCGGGTTCTTCCCCCACCAGCGCAGCGCCTTCGGCGTGGGGCGGGCCATCGGTCTCGGCCTGTCCGACTGCCAGGCCCTCGTGCACCGGCCCGGCGTCACCTGGGACCCGCCGGAGCTGTTGCGGGCCTGCGGTCTCTCGGTGTTCGAGTTCGACCATCTCGTCGAGGAACAGAAGCCGTTCGAACGGTATCTCACGGGCACGTTCGCCTCACCGGTGATCGACCTTCCGGAGGAGGGGAACGGCTATGTGGAGATGCTGCGCCGCACGTCCCCGCGGCACACCAAGACGACGCTGGCCAAGGAGCGCCGTCTGAGGAGCGACGAGGGCGAAGTGCGCTTCGTGTTCGACGAGCGCGACCGGCGGGTGCTGCGCACGCTCATGCAGTGGAAGTCCGCCCAGTACCGCCGGACCGGGAGGATGGACCGTTTCGCCCGGCCGTGGATCGTCGACCTGGTGGACGACCTCTTCACGGTCCGCGAGCAGCACCTCACCGGCGTGCTGTCCGTGCTGTACGCGGGCGACCGTCCGGTGGCCGCCCACTTCGGGCCGAGGTCGCACACGGTTCTCGCGGGCTGGTTCACCGCCTACGATCCCGCGTTCGGCCGCTACTCCCCCGGGTTGGTCATGCATATGCGGATGATCGAGGCGGCGGGCCGGCACGGGGTGCGGCTCGTGGATCTGGGGCGCGGCGACATGGAGTACAAGAACTGGCTCAAGACCCGCGAACTGCGCGTCGGTGAAGGTCTCGCGTACCGCCCGAGCCCGGTGGCGGCGGCCCACCGGCTGTGGCGCAGGCCGGTGCGTGGCCTGCGCAACACCGTCCTGGCCCACGCCGCGCTGCGCGGGCCCGCCGACCGGCTCCTGAGGACGGTCGGCCGGCTGCGCACCTCGGGCCCGCTCGGCACGGGCTGGGCGCCGGGCACCGACACGCGCTGAGCCGTTCCCCCGTCGGACTCGATCACCGGTCACCTCAGGAAGGCGCCCAGGCCGTCTCGATCACCGGTCACCCCAGGAAGGCACCCATGCCGTACGGATCCCGACTCGCCGCGATGATGGCCCGGCGGCTGGGACGCGCATGCGTCTACACGCCCTCGGCACGGCTGGCTGTCTACCTGGCCCTGAGGCGCTGGTGCCGGCCGGGCGCACGGGTGCTCATGTCCCCGGTGACCGACGACGTGATGCTCTTCGTGGTCCTCGCGGCCGGGCTGCGTCCGGTCCTGGCTCCGGTGTCGGTCCGCGACGGCAACATCGACCCGGGGGCCGTACCCGAGTCCGTGTGGCGCGGCGTGGACGCCGTGTTGACCACGAATCTCTACGGGATGCCGGACCGGATGGAGGAACTGACCCGGCGCTGCGAGGACTTGGGCATCCCGCTGTTCGAGGACGCGGCGCACGCGATGGGTACGCATGTGGCGGGCCGTCCGATCGGCACCTTCGGGACGGCGGCCGCCTTCAGCCTGTCCAAGCACGTGGGAGGAAAGGCCGGCGGCTTCCTCGCCGTCGAAAGTACCCGCACACGACGCGAGTTGGAGGCGCTGCGCGACGACCTCCTGGTGCCGGGCCGACTCGGTGACGACCTGGCCACGACGCTGCGGCCGCTGGCCCGCTCCGCCGTGCGCGGCTCCCATCTGGTGAGCCCCGTGTGGCGGACGATGCAGCGCCTGGGGCTGCTGGAACGCGACGGCTACCGCATGGACCTGCAGGCGCCGCTGCCGGCCGCCCGCGCCCTGCAGGCACCCAGCCTGACCGCGTACGAGCCGTGGATGCGCGTCGACCTGCACGGTTTCCGGAACCGTCACGGACTGCTCGTCCAGGCGCCGTTGGCGCTGCGGATGGCCCGGCTCGACGACAACCTCGCCCGGCGCCGGGCCGGTGTCCGTCTGCTGGCCGCGACCCCCTGGGCCGCGCCCGCACTGCGTGACCGGACGGCGCACGAGGGCGCTCTGCCCCTGTTCCGGGTGCCGCTTCTCGTCGACGACCGCGACGCCCTCGTCGACCGCCTGGTGCGGCACGGCGTCGTGACGGGATACGTCTTCGATCCTCCGCTCGACGACTATGCGGGCGGCGAGTTCGTCGACCCCTCCCCCGATCCGTCGGCCGCACGCTGGTTCGCCTCCCACGTGCTGCCCGCCGATCCCCTGCAGGCCCACAGCGTGGTCGCCGCGCTGACCCGGGCGCGTGCGGCCGATGCCGCCGCGCCCGACCTGCCGGCGGCCGCCTCGCACGATGCCTCCTCCCCGCCGTACCCGTCACCGAACAGCCGTTAGCCGACGGGAGGTTGGTGCGCACCTCCGCCGTCCCGGCCGTGTCCTCCCGCCCCATTGTGTTGCGCCGTGCGCCCCCTTACTGTTCGACTTTGCCTGAGTCTGTTGGATGTTGATTGCTCAGGCGGTATGGAGGCCGCAGTGCTGAGTGATCGGATCGGTTCGACAGCTGCGAGACCCGGCCACGGCCGGTGGTGGAAGGCGGTCCTCTCCGCCGCCGCCACCATCGCCCTGGCCGCGGGCATGACCGCGCCCGCCACGGCGCAGGAGGGCGGCGGGCGGCCACCCGGCGCCGTGTCCGCCGCCGCTCCCCAGGCGCACACGGTGAGCCTCGACGGCTACTCGTTCCTCGTCGACGGCAAGCGGACCTACCTGTGGTCCGGGGAGTTCCACTACTTCCGGCTCCCGAGCCCGGACCTGTGGCGCGACATCTTCCAGAAGATGAAGGCCGCCGGCTTCAACTCCACGTCGCTGTACTTCGACTGGGGGTACCACTCGCCCAAGCCGGGCGTGTACGACTTCAGCGGCGTCCGTGACGTCGACAGGCTGCTCGACATGGCCCAGGAGGCCGGGCTGTACGTCATCGCGCGCCCCGCCCCGTACATCAACGCGGAGGTCGACAGCGGCGGCCTGCCGGGCTGGCTGACCACCAAGGCCGAGAACAACCGCAGTGACGACCCGCGCTTCCTGAAGTACGCGGACGAGTGGCTGACGCAGATCGACCGGATCATCGCCCGCCACCAGCTGACCAACGGCACCGGTTCGGTGATCGCCTACCAGGTGGAGAACGAGTACTACAACGGCTCCGCCGCCGGCCACTCCTACATGAAGCACCTGGAGGACAAGGCCCGTGCCGACGGCATCACCGTCCCGCTGACCGGCAACAACAACGGCACCTTCAACTCCGGCACCGGCGCCCTGGACGTCGACGGCCCCGACTCCTACCCGCAGGGCTTCGACTGCTCCAACCCCACGAAGTGGAACGGCGTCCCCGACATCAGCTACGACCACCCGGCTGGCAAGCCGCTGTACTCGCCGGAGTTCCAGGGCGGCGCCTTCGACCCCTGGGGCGGTCCGGGCTACGACAAGTGCGCCCAGCTGATCAACGACAGGTTCGCCAACGTCTTCTACAAACAGAACATAGCCGTCGGCGCGACCGCGCAGAGCTTCTACATGACCTACGGCGGCACCAACTGGGGCTGGCTGGGCATGCCGCAGAACTACACGTCGTACGACTACGGGGCGGCGATCCGCGAGACCCGCCAGCTGGACCCCAAGTACGACGAGGACAAGCTGATCGGCTACTTCACCCAGTCGGTCGCCCCGCTGACCAAGACCGAGGCCATCAGGACCACGCCGCCGGACAACTCGGCGATCGTCGACACCGCCCGGATGAACCCCGACACCAGGACGCAGTTCCATGTGCTGCGGCACGGCAACTCCACGTCCACCGCGGTCGACAGAACGCACATCGCGCTGGACCTCGACGCCCAGCCCGCGAACGACACCTCCTACACCTGGGACGACCCCGACTCCGCGCTGCAGTACACCGGTTCGTGGTCGCACGTCGCCGACACCAGCTACACCGGCGGCGACTACAAGCACACCGAGTCGTTCTCCAACAGGGCCGACGACTCGCTCACCGTCCCCTTCGACGGCACCGCGATCCGCTGGATCGGGTCGAAGACGAACAACCACGGCTATGCCGACGTCTACCTCGACGGCACCAAGGTCGCCACGGTCGACGATTCCGGCGGCGAGAACCAGGCGGTGGTCTTCCAGAAGACCGGCCTGCCGTCCGGCGCGCACACCCTGAAGATCGTCGTCGCCGGCAAGCACAGCTCGGGATCCACGGACGACTACGTGTCCATCGACGCCATCGACGTGCCGACGGCCGCCGCCGCGGAACCCACCTACCCGGTCGTGCCCCAGCAGCCCGGCACCGCGATCACCCTCGACGGCCGCGACTCCCACGTGATCACGGCCGACTACCGGCTGGGCGACGCCCACTTGCAGTACTCGACCTCCGAGATCATGACCAGCGCGGCCATCGGCGACCGGGACGTCGCCGTGCTCTACGGCGACGCGGGCAGCGACGGCGAGACCGTGCTGCGCTACCCCTCCCGGCCCACCGTGACCACCACCGGCGGCACGGCCACCTGGGACGAGGCCAGCGGTGACCTGCGGCTGAACTACACCCACAAGGGCCTGATCCGCATCGGCATCACCGGCGGCGGAAAGCCCCCGCTGATGCTGCTCGTCGGCGACAAGGACACCGCCAAGACCTTCTGGCGCCAGGACACGGCGACCGGACCGGTGCTCGTGCGCGGCACCCACCTGCTGCGGACCGCCACCAGCCTGGACGGCGGCCACACGGTGGCACTCACCGGCGACAACGCCGACGACAAGAACATCGAGGTGTTCACCTCCGCCGTCCACGTCACCTGGAACGGCAGGACGGTGAAGACCCGGGTGACGGACACGGAAAGCCTCGCCGGGAAGATCCCGGTGGCCGCCGCGGTACACCTGCCGGCCCTGACGAACTGGAAGCACGCCGAGGAGTCACCCGAGGCGGCACCCGGCTTCGACGACTCCACCTGGCAGGTGGCCGACAGAACCACCACCAACAACGTCTCCAGCGCCACCTCACTGCCCGTCCTGTACGCCGACGACTACGGCTTCCACACCGGCAACACCTGGTACCGCGGCCGCTTCCGCGCCACCGGAAAGGAGAAGGGCGTCCACCTGGTATCCGACTCCGGTGGAGGGGCGCAGGCGTTCTCCGCATGGCTCAACGGCACCTTCCTGGGCAGCTCCACCACGGGCAGTGCCGACTTCTCCTTCCCGGCCGGTTCGGTGAAGGCGAAGGGCGACAACGTCCTCTCCGTCCTCACCGTCAACATGGGCCATGAGGAGGACTACAACTCCACCAACGGCAACAAGACGCCACGCGGCCTGACCGGCGCCTCCCTCGTCGGCGCGCCCCTGACCTCGGTCACCTGGCGGGTGCAGGGCGTACGCGGCGGCGAGGACCTCCAGGACCCCGTGCGCGGCCCGCTCTCCACCGGTGGCCTGTACGGCGAACGGGCCGGCTGGTCCCTGCCGGGCTACCCCGACGGCAAGTGGAACCGGGTGTCCCTGCCCACGGCCGACACCCGTCCCGGGGTCTCCTGGTACCGCACCGACGTGACCCTCGACCTGCCGCGCGGCCAGGACACCTCGCTCGGGCTGACGTTCACCGACGAACCGTCACGCAAGTACCGGGCGACGATCTTCGTCAACGGCTGGCAGGTCGGCAACTACGTCAACTACCTCGGCCCGCAGCACACCTTCCCGGTGCCCGACGGAATCCTGGATCCGAACGGCCGCAACAGCGTCGCCATCGCCGTGTGGAACCTCGACGGCAGCACCGGCGGCCTGGGCAGGGTCTCCCTCACCGACTACGGCAGTTACGCCTCGTCGCTGCGGGTCGCGCAGAACGACAGCCCCCGCTACGACCACCGCAGGTACGCGATGCCGAAGCGCCCGGGAGCCGACGTCTCCCTGGACGTGCCCGACACCGCTCAGTCCGGGCAGGCGTTCACGGCCCGGGCCACGCTGCGGGTGCCGAAGGAGGGGCCGTCCGCGTCCCGGCCGACGGCCGCGCTCTCCGCGCCCGACGGCTGGACCGTCAGCGCCACGAGTCCCACCTCGGCCGAACGCGTCCCCGCCGGCGGGTCGGCCACCTTCACCTGGAAGGTCCAACCGCCGAGCGGGACCCTGCCGTCCGCCTCCGCGCTCACCGCGACCGTGCGCTACCGGCAGCACGGGCGGCAGGCCGTGGGCGAGGACGAGCGCATCATCGGCGGCATCCCGCCCGCCCCGCCGACCGGCCAGAACGCGGTGAGCGACCTGCCGTTCCTGGCCGCCACCAACGGATGGGGCCCGGTGGAGCGCGACAGCAGCGTCGGCGAGCAGGCGGCCGGGGACGGCCGCCCGATCCGCATCGCCGGAACGGGCTACACCAAGGGCCTGGGCACCAACGCGGTCAGCGACGTCGAGCTCTATCTCGCCGGACACTGCTCGCGGCTGACGGCGGACGTCGGCGTCGACGACGAGACGGGCGGCGCCGGGACGGTGACGTTCTCCGTGATCGCCGACGGCAAGACCTTGGTCACCACGCCGACGCTCCGGGGCGGACAGGCCGCGGTACCGATCGACGTCGATGTCAGCGGGGCCCAGGTGATCGAACTGAAGGTCGGCGATGCCGGCGACGGAAACGGCAACGACCACGGCGACTGGGCGAAGCCCACGCTGACGTGCGGCTAGCGAAGGGGTGACACACGCGGGGCGTGGGGACGCAACTCGTTGCTCCCCACGCCCCGCACGTCGTCGGCTCCCTCGCCCCGCGCTTGTCTCGGTCAGCCGTTCGCGGCCGCCGTGACCGTCGCCGGATCCACCCCGGTCAGCTCGACGATGCGGTGCGGCGCCACGCCGGCGGCCAGAGCGCGTCCGATCAGCGCGTCCCGGCCGTCGGCGCAGTCACGGTACGCGAGCAGTTCCTCCTCCAGCCGGGCGTGCGGCTCGGGCGACATCGCCCGGCGGACCCGGCTCAACTCCTCGTCGTTCAACGGGACCGGAAGCCGTTCGGCCCCCTCGGGGATCGCCGCGGTCTCCTCCGGCGGAAGCAGACGCAGCTGCGGCGACGTCGCCGTACTGCCCTGTGCGTCCAGCCACGCGCGGACCGCGGGAGTGTCCATGCAGGCGAGGTCACCGACGGCTGCGGGGCTCACCCCGAGTTGCGCGGACGCGTCTCCCAGCAGGAACAGATAGGCGTCATCGGTCATCCTCGGCTCCTTCTCAACACAGGCTGAACGCAATCCCCTTACCCCGCCCGGTCCGGATTACCGGACCGTCCCGTGACAAGGGCGCGAAATGGGGACGGCTCCCCTCCCCCGTTCAGGGGTGGGAGCCGTCCCAAGAAGCCCGAGGGCCCAGGTCACCGACGCGGTCAGGCGTGGCGGTGCGAGTGTCGGTTGCCCACGAAGACGCGGTAGAGGGCCAGCAGAATCAGGGAGCCGACAATGGCTGCGATCCAGGTGGAAAGGTCGAAGAATCCGTCGATGGAGTCCACACCGAAGATCACCTTGCCGAGCCAGCCGCCCAGCAGGCCGCCCGCGATACCGATGAGCATGGTGATGATGATGCCGCCCGGGTCCTTGCCCGGCATCAGGGCCTTGGCGATGGCGCCGGCCAGCAGGCCGATGAGGATCCACGCGATGATGCCCATTGTCCGTCTCCACTTCGTCGCATAAAGGTTGTGTTAGCTCTTCGTGTGCACCGTCAACGCTCGAACAAACATCTCTTTTGCGATGCGAGGCTTCGAACACCCGTGGCTGCATCCGTAACGGAGCCCGCGGCGGAATATCACTCGACATCGCGGAAAGCCGGGACTGTGCACGTCCGGCCTTCCGCCGGCTCTCGCGACAGAAGCAGGGATCGGGTGGGGCACGCGGACAGAAGCACCGACCGAAGCGACGACGACCGGAGCAGGGCGACCTGGGACGACCGGAGCAGCGCGACCTGGACGGAGGCGTTCGCCGCCGATCCGGAGATCGGCGGCGACCTCGCGGCCGTCGACTGGGCGGCCACCCCCCTGGGCCCACCCAAGGACTGGCCGCAGAGTCTGCTGACGGCGGTGCGCATCCTGCTGTCGTCGCGGTTCTCCATGTGGATGGCGTGGGGTCCCGACCTCACCTTCTTCTGCAACGCCGCCTACCGCCGCGACACGCTGGGGCGCAAATACCCTTGGGCACTGGGACGGCCGGCGAGCGAGGTGTGGTCGGAGATCTGGTCCGACGTACGCCCGCGCGTCGACCGCGTCCTCGCCTCGGGCGATGCCACCTGGGACGAGGCCCTGCTGCTGTTCCTGGAACGCTCCGGTTACCGGGAGGAGACCTACCACACGTTCTCGTACAGCCCCCTGCACGACGACGACGGCGCTGTGGTGGGCATGCTCTGCGTGGTCAGTGAGGACACCGAGCGCGTCATCGGGGCGCGCAGGATGGCCACGCTGCGTGACCTGGGCTCCGATCCCACCGTCGTGCGCACGGAGAGCGAGACGCTGGCCTTCTTCGGCCGTCAGCTCGAACGGAACCTCGCGGACCTGCCCTTCACCCTCACCTACCTCCTCGAGGACGACGGCGCGCGGCTGAGCCGCACCACCGGCATCCCGCCGGGACACCCGGCGGCGCCTCCCCTGCTGTCGCCCGAGCAGGCCGAGCGCCCCTGGCCGTGGGCCGATCTCACCGACGGCACACCGGTGCTGGTCCAGCTCGACGCCGGCGTCGTCGCCGGCCTGCCGACCGGCGACTGGCCCGAAGCGCCCCAGCAGGCCCTGCTGCTGCCACTGCTGCAACCGGGCGGCTCTCCGCACGGCTTCCTCATCGCCGCGCTCAACCGCTATCGCGCCCTCGACGAGGGCTACCAAGGGTTCCTGGAACTGGTCGCCGGACATCTCGCCGCGGGCATCGGCTCCGCCCGCGGCTACCGCGACCAGCAGCGGCGGGCCGAGGAACTGACCGAACTCGACCGGGCCAAGACGACGTTCTTCTCCAACATCAGCCACGAGTTCCGCACCCCCCTCGCGCTGATCTCCGGACCGGTGCAGGAGCTGAAGGAACAACTCCCCGACGCGCCCGCGCGGGTCAGGGAGGAGCTGGAGGCGATCCACCGCAACGCGCTGCGGCTGGGGAAGCTCGTCAACACCCTCCTGGACTTCTCCCGCATCGAGGCCGGCCGCATGCAGGCCTCCTACGAGCCGGTCGAACTGGCCGCCGTGACCGCGGAGCTCGCCAGCGTCTTCCGCTCCGCCATCGACCGGGCCGGACTCACCCTCACCGTCGACTGCCCGCCGCTGGACCGCACCGTCCACATCGACCGCGACATGTGGGAGAAGGTGATCCTGAACCTGCTGAGCAACGCGCTGAAGTTCACCTTCGACGGGTCGATCCGCGTCACCGTCCGCGACGAGGGCGACAGGGCCGTGGTGACCGTGCAGGACACCGGCGTCGGCATCCCCGCCCACGAACTGCCCCAGCTGTTCGAACGCTTCCACCGCATCGGCGGTGTCCGCGCGCGCTCGCACGAGGGCAGCGGCATCGGCCTGGCCCTCGTACGCGAACTCGTCGCCCTGCACGGCGGCACCATCACGGCGGACAGCAGCCCGGAACGCGGTACGTGCTTCACGGTGCGGTTGCCCTTCGGCTCCGCGCACCTGCCCGCCGACGCCGTCCGCACCTCGTCCCAGGCCCGGGCCGCGTCGACCGTGGCCGTCCCGTTCGTGCAGGAGGCGCTGCGCTGGCTGCCCGCCGACACCGGGACCAGCGTGCACGACAAGGCCGGCACCGGCACCGCCTCCCCACGATCCGACTCCGGGACACCGGTGCGGGCCCGGGTCCTGGTCGCCGACGACAACACCGACATGCGGGAGTACCTGGTCCGCATCCTCGACGGCGCCGGCTACGAGTCCGAAGCGGTCAGCGACGGCCGGGCGGCGCTCTGCGCCGCCCGATCCCACCCGCCCGACCTGATCGTCAGCGACGTGATGATGCCGATGATGGACGGGCTGAGCCTGGTGCGCGCGCTGCGCTCGGACACCCGGACCGCCTCGGTGCCCGTCCTGCTGCTGTCCGCGCGCGCCGGGCAGGAGGCAGCCATCGAAGGACTGACCGCGGGCGCGGACGACTACCTCGTCAAACCGTTCGCCGCGGCCGAGTTGCTGGCCCGGGTGCGGGCCAACGTGGAACTCGCCCACCTGCGCACCCACCACGTGCGCTGGCGTACCGCTCTGGTGGACTCCCTGCAGGAAGCGCTGCTCGTCATGGACGAGGACGGTGTGGTGCTGGAGACCAACACCGCGTTCACCACCCTGCTCGGCCACGGCTCCGCGATCCTGCCGTGCGCGCCGCCGCATCCCTGGTGGCCGGACGCCGCGGCCGACCCGGAGGCCCGCCGCGCCGCGGCCGACGCCTTCGCCGAGCTGCTGCGCCAGGGGCGCGGCAACCACACCCTTCCGCTCAGCCACCGCGACGGGCGCCGGCTGTGGGTCAGGGCGGCCTTCAACGACGCCCACGACCCGGACACAGGCCGGCGGATGATCGTCGGCACGTTCCGCGACATCACCGCGGAACGGTATGCCGCCCAGCGCGAGAGCGCCCTGGCCGCCCTCAGCACGGCCCTGGCCGAGACCGCGAGCGTGGACGAGGCGCTCACCACGGCACTTGGCCAGTTCCAGCACCTCTGGCAGGCCGAGTACGTCCTCACGGCGCTCTTCCCCGCGGACGAACCCCCCGCGCTGACCGTCACCGGCCCGCTGTCCTGGAAGGACCTTCCCGCACCACGGCAGCAGGCCATCGAGAAACTGCAGCACCATCCCCCGCTCAGCCCCGTGTGCGAAGGCACCGGCGCGGGCGTCCTGCTGGAGCACCCCGACGGCCCCCTGGCCCTGTGGATCGAACTGGGTGCCGCCCGCCGCTTCAGCGGCCAGGACGAACTGCTGCTCGCGCTGCTGGCCGGCCACCTCGCCCAGGCACTGGCCCGCACCCACCAGATCGACCAGCAGCGCGACACCGCGCTCACCCTGCAACGCGCCATCCTCGGGCCCTCCCAGCTGCCCGCCGGCTTCGCCGCGCGCTACGAACCGGCCACTCCCCCGCTGGAGATCGGCGGTGACTGGTACGACGTCATCTCCCTTCCGGACGACCGCACCGGGATCGTGGTCGGCGACTGCGTCGGGCGCGGTCTGGAGGCGGCCACCGTCATGGGCCAACTGCGCAGTGCCTGCCGTGCGTTGTTCCTGCAGGACCCCAGCCCCGCCCGCACGCTGATGGCACTCGACCACTTCGCCGGCGGCATCCCGGGCGCCTTCTGCACCACCGTCTTCTGCGGAGTGCTCGACGCGCACACCGGAACCCTCACCTACTCCAGTGCCGGGCACCCGCCGAGCGTGCTCGCCCTTCCCGACGGCACCACGCGGCTACTCGAAGGCGGCCGCGGTCTGCCGCTGGCCGTCCGTCCCGACCGCGAACGCTCCGACAGCGTCTGCCGACTGCCCGCCCGGTCCACCCTGCTGCTGTACACGGACGGCCTCGTCGAACGCCGGCACCAGGTGCTCGACCAGGGCATCCAGGTGGCGGGCGAGGCCCTGCGGACCGGCCGTGACCTGCCCCCCTCGGAACTGGCGGACCACGTCATGGCCGCACTGGCTCCCGCGGGCGGGTACGAGGACGACGTGGCCCTGCTGCTCTACCGCCACCCGGCACCCCTGCAGATCGCCTTTCCCGCGGAGTCCGGACAGCTCGCCACCGCGCGTGGCGCGCTGCGCGACTGGCTCACCCGCTGCGAACTGCCCGTGCGCACCGCCCTGGACATCCTCATCGCCACCGGCGAAGCCTGCGCCAACGCCGTCGAGCACGCCCATCGCGACAGTCCGGGCGGGACCATCCGGCTGAACGCCGAGATCCTCACCGACCGCGTGCACGTGACCGTCGCCGACAGCGGGACGTGGAAGACCGGCGAACCCGACCCCTCCTCCCTGCGCGGCCGGGGTATCGGCATCATGCACGCCCTGTCCAGCCATGTGACCGTCACGCCCGGCCCGTCGGGCACCAGCGTCGAGATGCATACGAGGATCCCGTGACGTCTGCACCGCTGACCCTCGCCCCCGGACGGACCGCCGACGGCACCGCGCTGTTGACGGCCACGGGCGAGATCGACATGAGCAACAGCCGCCGTCTCGCCGACGCGCTCGATCACCTGCCCGGGCACGTCGTCGTCGATCTGACCGGCGTGGAGTACCTCGACAGCGCCGGTCTCAACGTGCTGTTCGCACGCGCCGAACGCATCGAGCTGATCGCCGACGCGCTCCTGCGGCCCCTGCTCACCGTCTCCGGCCTCGCCGACCTGGTGCCGGTGCGGCCCGCTCCCGACGGCCGATAGGGCCCGCCCGAGGCGGTCGGAAACGATCACCAAGTGGGCGGCTGTGCGCAGACGATGCCCTTCGGGACGCAGATGTGTTCGCGGCGGGGGTGGGAGCAGCGCGGACGGCTACGGTGTGATGCCACGCAGCTCCGGAGAGCGGGCCGCCACCAGAGGAGACGCTGCGATGCACGACAGGCAGACTGGCTGCGCCGGCCTCGTTCCGGTGCAACGGCTCAGGCCCGGTGACCATGCCTTCGTGGGGTACGGCGTCGGAGAGTCGCGCTGGCAGGTGCTCACCGCGTACGTCTGGCTGGGCCTCGCCCGCCACGAGAAGGTGATGGTGCTCGCCGACCCGGACGTGCCGCAGCGGGAGGTCCTGACCCGCCTGGACGCGTACGGTCCGCAGGCGTCCGCCGCCAGGGCGCGCGGGCAGCTGGTGCTCAGCAGCATGCGGGAGGTGATCCGCCCCGACCGCGCTTTCACCGTCGACCGGCAGACGGCACGGCTGCAGGAGGAGATCGCGCGGGCCCGGCGCGAGGGGTACACGGGACTGCGCACGTTCATCGACATGCGCTGGGTGCCGGACATGGACGCCGACGTGGCGGGGGTCGTGCACCGCGAGACCCATGTGGAGCACCTGTTCCACGGCCGGGCCTACACGGAGGTCTGCGCCTACGACCGCGGCTGGTTCGCCCCCGAGGTGGTGGAGGCCATGCATGACGCCCACCCCCGCCGCCTCCACGACTGCCTGGGGGTCCTGCTGTCGATCCCCGACGAGGACGCGGTGCGGTTCGCCGGCGACGCCGATCTGACCACCCTGGACCAGTTCCGGACCGCCCTCACCGAGGGGCTGGCGCACACCGCCGACCGGGGCCACATGCTGCTGGACCTCACGCACCTGCACTTCCTCGGCGTCCACTGCGCCTTCGACCTGCTGCGCCAGGTCCAACTGGCCACCGATCACAAGCGGATCGAGATCCGCTGCTCGGTCCTGCACGCCGGAATCCTCCGCAAACTCGGCGCGGCCTCCGTGCCCCGGCTCACGCTGAACGAGGTGCGGGTCGAATGCTGAACTTTTCCGAGGAATCGGTCGAGCGCGCGGACGAGACCCTGCTGGAGCAGTCGTTCACGGCGGACTGCCTGGCCTTGCTGCGGGCCCTCGTCGAGAGCGCGGCGGCCAAGGAGGGCCTCGACGACAGCCGGCTGGGCGAATTCGTCCTGGCGGTCGACGAGATCGCCTGCAACGCCGTCGAGCACGCCGGTGGCGGCGGCCATCTGGTGCTCCGACGCCTCGACGGCGCACTGGAGTGCCTGATCACCGACACGGGTCCCGGCTTCACGCCCGAGCTTCCCCGCACACCGCCGGAGCTGGACAGCACGGGGGGTCGGGGACTGTGGCTGGCCCACCTGCTCACCGATCGGTTCACGATCACCACGGGGACCACGGGAGCCGCCGTGACCCTGCTCATGTACCTGCCCTGAGCCGGCGGGCACCCCCGGTCACCTCAGGTGCCGCTGCATCCAGTCCGCGGCGGTCCGCCGGAACAGGCGCCGATTGTCCGCGCGCAGGAACTCATGGCCCTCGTCCCGCAGCGTGAGCAGTTCGGCCGCGATCCCGCGTTCGCGCGCCGCCCGGACGAACTGCTCCGACTCCCCCGGCGGCACGTTGGTGTCGTGCTCGCCGTGGACCGCGAGCAGGGGGACGCGCAGCGCGTCGATGCGGCTCATCGGGGACAGGGAGCGCAGCAACGGGCGGTCGCGGACCGGGTGGCCGTACTTGTGTGCCGCCGACTCCGCGATCCACGGATCGGTGCCCGCGAAGAAGGTCAGCAGGTCGGACATACCGCAGACGGCCACCCCGCTACGGAAGAGGTCCGGGTGCCACACGAGCGAGGCGAAGGTCAGATAGCCGCCGTAGGAGCGTCCCATGACCGCCAGCCGGGTCGGATCGGCGAGGCCGGCCGTGACGACGTGCGCGGCGCAGTCCGCGACGTCGTTCAGGGCGGCGAACCGGCCGGTGCCCAGGTCCGCGTCGACGAACGACCTGCCGTGGCCCGAGGAGCCGCGGACGTCGGGGGCGAACACGTCCAGTCCACGGCCGAGCAGTTCGTGGTACAGCGGGTTGAAGACCGGGCGTTCCTGCTCCTCGGGGCCGCCGTGGAGGTGGATCACACAGGGTGCCGGTTCGCCCGGGGCGCGTCCCGGCGCCCTGTAGTGCCAGCCGCTCAGGGGCAGGCCGTCCCTCGCCGTCAGCTGCAGGGGGACGGGCCGCACGGGCGGACGGCCGGGCGCGACGGCGTCCTCGTCGCGGGAGGACCACGCGGTGCGCAGCAGGGCCACCCCCTCGTAGGCCCACCACACCCCCGGTCGGCGCCGTGAGCCGGACAGCGCGAGCAGCAGCCGGCCCGCCCCGGCCGCCACGGCCCGGGTGACGACCTCGTGCGGCAGGGGCACCGGCCGCGTCGGCCCGGAGGCGTCCGGGGCCGGTCGCGCCGCGGCCGTCTCCAGCAGTTCGAGTTCGCTCGCGCCCCGCACGTTCCAGACGAGCACGGCCGTACGGCCGTCCTGGGCCATCGACAGCAACTCCAGCCCGCTGTCCGGGCGGTGCGCCACGGGCGTGGCGGCGCGCGGCGTGCCGTCCGCGTCGAGTTCGAGGGCGTACAGCGCCGCGAACTCGCGGTCCGCGTCGGTGCGCAGCCACAGGGTCCGCCCGTCGTGCGAGAAGCGGCCGATCCACGGATCGCCGTCGGCCACCGGCATGGTGCAGGTGGTGGCCGAGTCGGCCGTGCGCCGGACGACCGCCTCGCGTCGCCCGCGCGGCCCGCGGCGCAGCAGGGCGAGGGACCCGTCGAAGCTCAGGTCGCACACCCGCAGGGTGGCGGCGTCGGCCTCGGTGGCCAGCAGCACGGGGGACGCCAGACCGTCGGGGTCGAGCAGATAGGCCGACAGCCCGTCACCGGCCCGGTGCGTGGGCGCCGCGAGGGAGGCCGCTGTCCCGTCGGGCGAACCGTCCTCGGACGTGCGTACCGCGGGCACGGCGACCGTGACCGCCACGGCCGATCCGTCGCGCGCCCAGCAGCCGAGGTAGGCGGAGGTGTCCGGGTCGGCCCCGGCGAGGATGCGGCGGCCGGTGCCGTCGGGCCGTACGCACAGCACCCGTGTGTGCTCGCCGCCGCCGGGTGCGGCGGTGTAGGCGATCCAGCGGCCGTCCGGTGACCAGGAGACCTCCGTGACGGGATCGGGGGATGCGTCGAGCAGCCGGACCTCGTCCTGCTGGACCGGGCCGGCCCACAGCTGGGGGACGCCTCCGCGGTCGCAGATGAAGGCCGCCTCGGTGCCGTCGGGGTCGGCGGAGGGATACCAGCAGCCGTGGGCGCGCAGCCGGGTGACGGCCTCTCGCGGACCCGCCGCCTCGGGCAGGGGCACCGCCACGGGGGCGGTTCCGTTGCCGAGGGGCACCGCCCGCGCGGTGCTCGTGGCCGGCCGGCCTGTCACGTGATGCCGTGCGTCTGCAGCCATATCTCCAGCAAAGCTACCTGCCACAGGGCGTTGGCTCCGCGTTTGGTGCGGTGCTCGTCGGGCGCGGCGAGCAGCTCGCTCACGTACGACTCCTGGAACAGTCCGCGCGTCTTCGCCTCGGGTGCCTCGAGCGCCTCGCGCACCCGCTTCAGGACCGGACCCGCCATGTGCCGGATGGCCGGCACGGGGAAGTACCCCTTGGGGCGGTCCACGACCTCCCGGGGCAGCAGTTTGCGGCCGACCTCCTTGAGGACGCCCTTGCCGCCGTCGGCGAGTTTGAGTTCGGGCGGGCAGGCCGCGGCCAGTTCCACGAGTCCGTGGTCGAGGAAGGGCACCCGGGCCTCCAGCCCCCACGCCATGGTCATGTTGTCGACGCGCTTGACGGGGTCGTCGACGAGCATGACGTGCGTGTCGAGCCGCAGTGCCGCGTCCAGGGCGGTCTCGGCCCCCGGGTGGGCCATGTGCTCCGTCACGAAGCGGCCCGAGACGTCCTGCGACGGCAGCATGTGCGGCTGCAGGACGCGGGCGAGGTCGGCGTGCGGGCGGTCGAAGTAGGTGTCCGCGTACCGCTCCGGCTCGTCCTCGCGCGCGACCGCGGCCAGTTGCGGGTACCAGTGGTATCCGGCGAACACCTCGTCGGCGCCCTGCCCGCTCTGTACGACCTTCACCTCGCGGGAGACCTGCTCGGACAGCAGGTGGAAGGCGACCACGTCGTGGCTGATCATCGGTTCGCTCATCGAGGCGACGGTGTCGTCCAGCGCCGCCGACACGCGGGCGGAGGGAACCGTCGTCCGGCGGTGGTCGGTGCCGAACTCGCGGGCGACCAGGTCCGAGTACCGGAACTCGTCGCCCTCCTCCCCGCCCTCGGCCTCGAAGCCGACGCTGAACGTCATCAGATCGCGCTGGCCCTCCTCGGCGAGCAGGGCGACGATCAAGCTGGAGTCCAGGCCGCCGGAGAGCAGTACGCCGACGGGTACGTCGGCGACCATCCGGCGGCGCACGGCCGTGCGCAGCGCCTCCAGCACCGCGTCACGCCATTCGTCGGCGCTCATGCCCGCGTACTCGGGCCGGCGGGTGTACGACGGCTGCCAGTAGCGGTGGTCCCGATGGCTGCCGTCCGGCTCGACGGTCCGGACGGTGGCCGGGGGCAGCTTGCGCACGCCGTTGAGGACGGTGCGGGGCGCCGCGACGGTGGCGTGCCAGGTCAGGTACTGGTGGACGGCCACCGGGTCGAGTGAGGTGTCGACGTCGCCGGCCGCGAGAAGCGCGGGCAGGGACGAGGCGAACCGCAGCCTGTCCGGTGTCGGCGCCAGATACAGCGGCTTGATGCCCAGCCGGTCGCGGGCGAGCACGAGCCGGCCGGTGCGGTGCTCGTACAGGGCGAAGGCGAACATGCCGTGGAAGTGCTCGACGCAGGCGGTTCCCCACTCCCGGTACGCCTTCAGCACCACCTCGGTGTCGGACGTCGACACGAAGTGGTGTCCCAGGCCGCGCAGTTCCTCCCGCAGTGCCTGGTAGTTGTAGACGCAGCCGTTGAAGACGCCGGTGATCTCCCCGTCGGCGTCGGTCATCGGCTGGGCTCCGAGGTCGGACAGGTCGATGATCTTCAGCCGCCGGTGGGCGAACGCCACCGCGCCCCGCGTCCAGGTGCCGTGTCCGTCGGGCCCGCGGTCGGCGAGCCGGTCGCTCATGCGCTCGACGGCGGCGAGGTCGGGCCGCCGGCCGTCGAAGCGTATCTCCCCACTCAGACCGCACACGGCGCGTCACCACCCTTCCGCGCGATGACGGCCGCGGGTTGTGACGGACGGGCCGGGCCGCGACCGCACCTGCCGGTCGCGGCCCGGGCGGTATGGCTGGGCATGACGAAACCTCCCTGGGGTGTGGGAAAGGACAGCCCTGTGCGCCGGGGCGCGCATCAGCGGCCGACGGCCTCCGGCGCTCCGGAGGCGGAGCCGGAGGGGCCCGGGACGGAGAAGGGGATCCTGCGGCGTCCGGCGGGTGTCCTTCTGCGGTCCCGGCGCTCGCCGCGGGTCTCGGCGATCAGCATGTCGGTGCAGGCCAGCAGGTCCTCTTCCTGGGCAGTTCGGCGTATGCGCCGTGCGGCGTCGCCGTCGGCGAGCGCCGACTCGGCCAGCCGGCTGACGGCCTGCCAGTCCCCGTGGGCCTCCAGTGCCGGACGCAGATGTGCCAGCAGCTTGCGTACGACCTCACCGGCGGGGGCCTCCCCTCGCGTCCCGGGGTCCACCAGGGTGCCTCCCAGGCCGGAGCGGGCGGCACGCCAGGTCGCGCCGCGCACCCACTCGTGCCGGCCGTCGCACACCGGCGCGCCGGCCTCCCGGCGCTCCAGGGCGTCGGTGACCAGGGCACGGAAGAGCCCGGCGATGAGGACGGCGGTCTCCACGCGGGGACAGGCGTCGCAGATACGCAGCTCCAGCGTCTGCAGGTGCGCGGAGGGCCGGAGGTCGTAGTAGATCATCCCCGCGTCGCTGATGACTCCGCTGCGGACGAGTCCTTCGACGGCGGCGTCGTACTCGGCGGCGCTGGAGAAGCAGCCCACCGGGCCCGCGGTCGGCCACCGCTGCCACAGCAGCGTGCGCCAGCTCGCGTAGCCGGTGTCGGACCCCTGCCAGAACGGCGAGCTGGCGGACAGCGCCAGCAGGACGGGCAGCCAGGGCGAGATCAGGCACATGATGCCGACCGCCGTGTCGCGGTCGGGCACGTCCACGTGGACCTGGGCGCCGCAGATGAGCTGCTCGTCGGCGACCTGGCGGTACTCCTCGACCATGTGGTGGTAGCGGGGATCGGCGGTGGGATGGCCGGAGGCGGCCGGTGCCAGAGGGGCCGTGCCAGCCGCCACCACCGCGAGCCCCAGTGAGGAGGCGGCGCGGTCGAGGCGCCGTCTCATTCCCGCCAGATCGGTGTACAGGTCGTCCAGGGATCCGTGTACCTCGCTGTTGGACTCCACGGTGGACTGGTGCATCTCCGCGGTGAAATTCCGCCGGGGAAGCCGTCGCAGTACCTGGTCGGCGCGCGGCACGAGAAGCCCGCTCTCCACCTCCAGGATGTGGAACTCCTCCTCGACTCCCATGCGAATGTTCACGGCACTCCTTGAGGTGTTGCGAGAACGTCGGCGCGTCCGGGACGTGCGTCCCGGGCTGAGGGCGCGGGGGCCTTCAGGTCCCCCAAGTGCCCAAAGCCCGGACAAATAGGCACAACGTCGCCCGTCTGGAACTTCTTCTTCTCAGATGAGCAAGGTCCGGGCCGCGCCGACGTCGCCCAGCGGTGAAGTCGGTGAAGACGCGCCGTCGCCCTACGCGGCCAGCGTCTTGTCCTGCTGGGCCGGCGCCTGCCGCTCGACGGCGGCGTAGCGGTCGAGGAGGGCATGGGCGGCCGGGACGGCCTGTTCGGCGGTGCGGGAGCCGGTCATCACGCACAGCGTGTAGGTGGCGTCCTCCAGCGCCCGGCTCGTACGCCCGGACGGATGCACGTCGTGCGCGACACGCGCCTGCTCGAAACGGTCCAGTACGGCGCGCAGATCCTTCTCGGCCGGAAGCAGCATGACTCTTTTCCCTCTCCCCACAGGACACGACTCACAGCGCGGCCGACGGCCGCGGGTCAGGCCGCGTGAGGCAGGAGGTTCACCCCGTGCACCGCGCTCAGCGGCCCTGAGCGATCTTCTGGTGCCCCGCGCCGATGGATCCACACCTGCCCGATGCCCCTGCCGCGAGGGGCTCTGCCGCCGACCGCGGTGGCGGGGACGAACCGGCACACCTTCCGCGATCGAGGTGTTTGCTACCGCGACCGGGGGGCAACCGGACCGAACACGCTTCGGACCGGAGGCGCGCGCCGGGTGAACCTGCCCCCTACGAGCCCCCCACGGCTCGGCAGCTCACCGCGGCGAACCCTGACTGCTGCCATACCGTCGGGCGGCCTGGTCCACGACTTCCAGGTCCGCCCCAGATCGTTCGGGGAGCCATTCCGCATGCTCATCGACATGTCGACAAGCCGTCCTGGCACGCCCACGCCCACCCCCACCACCCCCACGACGCAGCGCGCCCACGACGACGCCCCCGACACCGCGGCGCTCTTCGCCCGGCTCGCGGAGGTCGACGAAGGCCCCGAACGCAACGCCCTGCGAGACGAACTCGTCGAGGCCTGGCTGCCCATGGCCCGCCGGATCGCCGGCCGCTTCCGCGACCGCGGAGAGAACATCGAAGATCTGCGCCAGGTGGCCGCGCTCGGCCTGGTCAAGGCCGTCGACCGCTACGACCCCTCGCGCGGAGCCTTCGAGAGCTACGCCGTGCCGACCATCACCGGTGAGATCAAGCGGCACTTCCGCGACCGGATGTGGGCCCTGCGGGTGCCGCGCCGGGTGCAGGAGCTGCGCAACAAGGTCCGGGTGGCGCGCCGCGAACTCACCCAGGCACCGGGCAGCCACGAACCCACCGTCGCCGACCTCGCCGCCCGCACCGGCCTCACCGAGGAGGAGGTCTCGGCGGGCATGGAGGCGATGGACAGCTTCAAGACCCTCTCCCTGGACGTCGAGATGTCCTCCGACGGCGACGGCTACAGCTTCGCCGACACCTTCGGCACGACAGAGGCGTCCTACGACGTCGTCCTCGACCGGGAGGCCGTCAAGGAGGGCCTGCGCCGGCTGCCCGAACGGGAACGGGCGATCCTGTACATGCGCTTCTTCGAGGACATGACCCAGAGCAGCATCGCCAGTCGGCTGGGCATCTCCCAGATGCACGTGTCGCGGCTGATCAGCCGTAGCTGCGCCCTCGTCCGCGAGCAGGCCCTGGGCCGGCGCTCGGGCGGCGGCACGGCGAGGTGACCCCGCCGCAGGACGACGGTCTCACCCTTCGGTCAACAGCCTGAACTCGTTGCCGTCGGGATCGACCAGCACCACCGCGCCACTCCCGCGGTGCGCGGAGTCCGGACGCTTCGCTCCCAGGGAGACCAGCCGCTCGACCTCCGCCTCCGGATCGCCGTCCGGCGCCAGCTCGAGGTGCAGGTCCTTGCCGGGGTCCGGCATCAGGGGCGGACCGCCCCAGGTGAGCTTCGTACCGCCCCTCGGCGACTGGACGGCCGTCTCCTCGTCCTGGTCCCAGACCAGCGGCCAGCCCAGCGCCCGGCTCCAGAAGTACCCCACGGCCCGGGAGCCGTCGCAGGCGAGCGCTCCGAGGGTGCCGCAGCCGGCGAGGAAACGGTTGCCCGGTTCCAGGACACAGAACTCGTTGCCCTCCGGGTCGGCGAGCACCACATGGCTCGCGTCCGGCCCCTGGCCCACGTCGGCGTGGAGCGCGCCGAGGTCGAGCGCCCTGGCCACGATCTCCCGCTGGTCTTCCGGGGATGAGCTGGTCAGGTCGAAGTGCAGCCGGTTCTGGGCGACTTTCCCCGCCCGCGCGGGCCGGAAGCCGAGGCGGTAGCCGGCGTCGTTGCCGGAGTGCAGCGCGACCCCGTCGTCGCCGGCGCCGGCTCCCTCCAGGCCCAGAAGGCCGGACCAGAAGTGCGCCAGGCGCTCGGGCCGATGCGCGTCGAAGGAGATCGCGAAGAGGCGGCTGCTCATTGCGCCACAGGCTCCCAGTGTCGAGTACCGGCCGGCGTTCGGGGCGCCGGTCCGGCACCCCGAACGGCGATCCTATGGACGCGCCGGTCCCGGCCGCAGCCGAATTTTCCGGCATGGCTCGGTTCGCATCGAGGTCTCTCCCCACCCGGCTATGTCAGGTGACCTGACGCTTCTCCCCCGGCGAAGCCGGAGGTCTCCTATGACCATCCAGTACGCCACCAGGTACCGGACCCGCTCGTTCATCCCGCCCGAGCCCGGCAAGCCGTACCTCATCGAGAAGGGCCAGGGCGTCACCGACCCCCTGAAGGAGCCATGAGCCACCGCACGGCCAATCTGCCCCAGCTGTTCGCCGAGTCCCGGCGCGGCGCATCCGGCGGCGAGGCCCAGCGCGAAAGTCCCGGTATCAACGGGTTCGCAGAGGGCCCCTCCGCGCATCAGGAGGCTTCATGCTGGACAGTGCAGTGCACCAGGTGGCCTTGGTCGAGGAGCCTGTCGCCGCGGGTCGCCGGATGCCACGGGAGCAGGACGCCGGGGGCCCGGGCGACCCGCTGACATGGCACGGTCTGCGGCTCGAGACGATGGCGTGCATGCTGGTGGTGACCTTGCGCCGGCTGGGTGACCGTTTCTTCGAGGCGCAGTGCCAATGGCCGCGGTTGCACCCTCTCAACGAGCGCGCCACCACCGTCTCCCACCACCCGCTGATCGTCGTCGAGTCCACCCGCCAGCTCGCCATGGCCGTGCAGAGCCGGCACCTGCGTCCCGGCCAGGCCACGCCGCTCGAAGCGGTGTCGGTGAACCTCGGGCTGTACCCGGGCGCGCAGCCCGTCGAGAGCGGCAGTGCCACGCGGGTTTCGACGCGGGTGATGTTGAGCGACGTCGTGCTGCGAAGGGGCGCCCTCGCGTCCTTCCGCCTGACCGCCGAATACCTGTACGCGGGGCAACGCTTCGCCACCTGCGCCATCGGATTCGCCGCGGCGGCGCCGGCGGAGACCGGAGCGCTCCCCGTCGCGCCGGGCTCCGCGCTGCTGCACCCCGCGGCGGCGGCGGTGGGCGCGGTCTCCGACCCCGACGTGCTGCTCGCCCGCGGGCCGCAGGGCCGGCTGATGATCGTCCCGCGCGACCCGGCCCACCCCGTCCTCCTGCCGGGCCGCCCGGCAGACCTGCCCGCTCTCGCCGTGCTGGAAGCGGGCCGGCAGGCCGTCCTGCTGTCCTCCGGCATGACGGCCCGCGCGGTGGCGGGACTGTGCGTCGACCTCCGGTCGCCGGTGCCCGTGCGGGGGGCGGCCGTGGACGTCGCGTCGGATCACAGGGGAGCCCGCTTCGTCGTGACGGCCGCGGGCCGGGTCGCGGCGACCGGTGCCGTGACCCTGCCGCGATCTTGACGCACGAGCATGCAACCGTATGGCCGATTTGTCACGAATAGTGCACGAGCAGCCGACGTAGAACGCTGCTCCGCGGAACGCGACGGCGCGTTCGCGGACCGGGAAAGGAAATCGCCATGAAACTGAGCGACGAGCTCCCCGTGGACCACAAGCTGGCCACGGTCTACCGGTACGGCGCCGCCTTCTGCGGGCTGACCCTGCTGGTCTTCGGCGTCCTCGGGTTCGCCGACGAGCTGAGCCCGTTCAGCACCGACGGGCAGAGCATCGCCGGCATGTCGACCAACGGTGTGCTCAGCCTGATCTCCGTCGTCGTGGGCCTGGCCCTGATCGGTGGCGGCATCGTCGGCGGGAACTTCGCGTCGACGCTCAACATGGTGGTCGGGACGCTGTTCCTGCTGAGCGGCTTCGTCCACATCTTCATCCTCGACCGGTCGGCCAACTTCCTCGACTTCGGCATGACCAACGTCCTGTTCAGCTTCGTCATGGGGCTGATCATCCTGACGTTCGGCATGTACGGGCGGGTGTCGAGCAAGCTGCCGCACGACAACCCATACTGGCGTCGCCGGCACGCCCGCCAGGCGGCCCGTGAGGCGCTGGCGGCCCGCCGCCGCGAGCGGGGCGAGGGCCCGGCACTGCCGTCGGGGAAGGCGGCGGACCAGCCCGCGCTCGCCGCCACGAGCGCGCGGCCCGAGGAGTAACGGACACGCGGGATGCGAGTGGCCCTCGCGCCCGGCGACAGCCGGCGAGGGCCACTTCCGTGTGCGGGCGCGGGTCAGAGCGCTTCGAGCATGACCAGCGCGTCCTGCAGGCCGCGCGGACGCAGCAGGCCAGAGCGCTGGCCGCGGCCCCAGCCGGGGCCCGCGAGCAGGACACGGCTCTGCGTGCGAGCGCCGCGGATGCCCCAGCGGGTCGAGGCGACATGGTGGGCCAGCGGCAGGCTGGCCGTCGAGCCGGACTGCGACCAGAGGACCACGGCACTCGGGCCGACGCGTTCCACGGCGGTCGTCAGCGCCTCCGCCGGTACGGCGCTGCCCAGCATGAGGGTCGCCACGCCGCGCTCGGCCAGCGCGGCGTTGAGCGCCTCCAGCGGCAGTGTGTGCAGCTCCCCCGGCAGACAGGCCAGGATCACGGGAGCGGACTTCCACTCCCGCTGCGCGGGCGCGGCGGTCACGCAGACGTGCCGGATCGTGGCCGAGATGTGCCAGGACAGGAGGTGTTCGACCTCCACGTACCGCTCGCCGGCCGACTGCCATTTGCGCCCGACGGCCTGCAGCGCCGGGGACAGGATCTCCTCCCAGGTCACCACCAGTCCGTAGGCGCGGATCACCGAGGTGAGCTGCTCCTGTACGGCGACGGCGTCCAGGCGGACGGCGGCGCGCGCGAGTCCTTTGCACTCGTGCCGCACATTGCCCAGCGGCAGGCCGCTGCCGGACCGCGAGGCGTGAACGGCGTCCATGACGTCGGCCGGGGCGGCGGCCGGACGGCCCGGCGGGCGGGACGGCGCCACGGGAACGGGCTGTGGGTGGTGCTGGGCCTTCGCGGCCCTCGCCGCCTCCCCCGGCGGAATGCCGGCGGCCGTCAGACGGCACATCTCCACGACCATGGCGACGTCTTCGGGCGTCCAGCGCCGGTGGTGTCCCTGTGTCCTGGTGGCGGGGCCCAGTCCGTACCTGCGGTCCCAGGAGCGCAGCGTCGTGGGCGACACGCCCAGACGTCTGGCGAGGGAACCCGTCGTCACCCCGGCCGACGACAGGTCCGTTTCGGTGTCGCTCAAGTCCATCGGCTGTTCCCCACGGCGCGGGCGGTCCGGACGGCCCGGTCGCCGCTCACCGGGGATACCTTCCTTCGGTCTCAGGGGCCCGCAGAGCGCGGTCGACGGCTCGGGGCAGCGACTCGGACACCTCGTCCGCAAGGCGTCGGAACTCCCGCTTGAGCAGGGGTTCGGCCAGGCGGGCCAGTCCGTTGAAGTCCAGGCGCGCCCGGTAGGTCAGCCGCGTACGGCCCCCGTTCTCCTCGAAGCGCATGTCGTCGGTGGACGTGACCGTCTTGTTGCGGCCCACGAAGATGAGGTGTCGGGCGTCGTGGCGGACCATCCGGTAGCGCAGCTCGGTGCGCCGGCCCCGGAACTCCGACACGTTGTGCCATTCCGCGCCGACGGCCGGCTCTCCGTCGCCGATACGACGGCAGGTGACCGTTCCCGGGTCCCACGACTCGGTGTGCGAGAAGTCGGCCAGGTACCGCACGACGTCGGCCAAAGGGTGATCCAACGTCACAACACGCTCGACTTCGATCACAAGGGCCTCCGCTTCGGTGTCTGCACGCCGATCTCCGTTCTGGTCTCGGCAGCTTCTGTTCCGGAGCAGCGGGCTCGACGGATGCAGGGGAAGCCGTGTCGTTTGTACGGCGCGGCGGTCCGGGAGACGGGCGGCCCCGGCATGAGTGGGGGCCGCGGGGGCACGTGCACTGCGGAAACCGTTCACCGGTCCGCCGTCCCGCCGGGGCGAGCGAGGAAACGAGGGTGGGGATGGCTGAACCGTCGACGGCGGTGCCGGGACCGGACGGACAAGAGGGCGGTGACGTCCGGACGCCGCCGCTGCGGCCCGGTGAATACGACCCGGCGGACTACGCGGACTGCGTGGTGCGCAGCGCCGAGGCGGCCGGGGTCTCCCCCCTGCTGGTGCTGACGGTCCTCTACAACGAGGCGTACAAGCCGCACCACCCGCTGCTGGAACGGCTGTGGCAGTGGTGGAAGCCGGAGGCGTCCTTCGGGGTGGCCAACATGCACCGCGCGACGTTCGAGCGGGTCCGGCGCGCGCACGGCCTGTCCGAGCGGTGGCAGGACCTCCGTGACGATCCGGCGTTCGCCGTGCACGCCGCGGCGCTGCATCTCGCGGATCTCGACCGGTGCCTTCCCGCGCGGCACGCACGCCGCTGCACCCGCGAGGAGCTGCTGGCGCTGGGTTACAACGCCGGAGAACGCAACATGCGGGCGTTCGCCCGTGGAGTGCCGCCGGGCCCCATGGCGCGGTCCTACCTGCGCCGTTTCCGTTCCTACCGGCACCGGGCGGCGGCGGTACTGGCGGAGGGCGGCGGGCGGAGCGACTCCACGGGTGCCTGAACCGCCGGGGTGACACCCGGTTCCGGCGCGCCCGGATCGTGGCGTGTGCCTAGCGCCACAGGTCGTCGCCGTCGCACACCGTCGCGCCCATGTTGCGTTCCATCATGCGCAGAGCGGCCTCGGCGAGGTCGGCGTGGATGTGGGCCACCGCGTCCCGGGGGACGGTGACCTCCAGGTGGCGGATGTGCGCGTCCAGCGCGGAGTAGAGGATGCACTGCTCGGTGACCTGTCCGCACAGCACCACCCGGTCGATGCCCTGCTGGGAGAGCAGGTAGTTCAGGGGGGTCTCGAAGAAGATCGAGTGGCGTGCCTTGACCACGAAGAGCGAGTCGTCGTCGGGCACGAGAGGCTCGACCAGTTTCGCGTGCGGGCCGGCCAGGGCCTGCTCCAGCAGTTCGCCGTGGTGCGAGCGCCATTCGCCGAAGTTGTCGTTGACGTAGATGACGGTCGCCTCCTTCTCGCGCGCCCGCTCCAGGAGCGAGGTCACCCTCGGGACGACGTCGGTCACCGAGGGCAGCAGCAGGTCGGCGTCATCGTGGTCGTAGGTGTTGATCATGTCGACGACGATCAGCGCAGTCTGGCCCATACCTTGCAGGGTGCCCCACGGGAGCGGGCCATGCAGGTTCGGGCCGTGCGAGTGCGCGCCGGGGTCGTCGGCACGGTCATTCGCGGGCGGCGGCCCCGGGCTCGTCGGACCGCTGCGCGGCGGGCGGGGTCAGGCCGTGGCGTACGAGGGCCAGGGCGCGGTCGGCGACGCGGTCCGGGTCGGCGCCGTGCTCGACGGCCGTCATGGCGGCCTGCACGATGCCGCCGACGAGCCGGCCGGTCAGCTCGGGGGCGTCGGCGCCGACGAGGGCGATCGCGTCCTGGAGGGGGGCGTAGTGGTGGCGGTGGAGCTCGTGGACGCGGTCGAGGCACTCGCGGGGCAGGTCGGCCTGCAGGAGCGCGGTGGCGGGGCGGTGCAGGCCCCGGGCGGCGAGGTGGAGTTCGGTGCGGACGAAGGCGTCGATGCGTGCGGCGGGGTCGTGCACCTCGACGAGGGCCTGGGTGGTGGCGGCGTCGGCGGCGGTGAAGGACTCCTCGACGATGGCCGCGAGCAGCGCGGCCGAGGAGGGGAAGTACTGGTAGAAGCTGGAGCGGGCGAGTCCGGCGCGGGCGCCGACCGCGGCCGGGGTGACCGCGGTGGCGCCCTGCTCGACGAGGACGTCGACGGCGGCCTGGATCAGTGCGGCGCGTTGCTGTGCACGGTGCTCGGCGACGGTGGCCGCGTTGATCTTCGGCATGGGGCGGGGAGGGCCTTTCGGTGGCTCGGTCAGCTCAGGCGGCCGTCCCGCAAGGTCAGGACGCGGTCGGCCGCGTCCAGTATCTCGTGGTCGTGGGTGACCATGACGGTGGCGGTGCGGTGGAGGCGGGTCTGCTCGGCGAGCAGGTCGACGATGTCGCGGGCCCGGGCGCGGTCCAGGGCGGAGGTCGGCTCGTCCACGAGCAGCACCTCGGGGGCGAGGACGAGGGCCCGGGCGATGCCGACGCGCTGACGCTCGCCGCCGGAGAGCCGGTCGGGACGGTGGCCCGCGCGGGCGGTCATGCCGACGGCTTCGAGCAGCTCGTCCGCACGGCGGCGGATCGTGCCGTCGAGGCGGCCCGCGACGTGGGCGGTGAGCAGCAGCTGCTCTCGCGCGGTGAGGGAGCTGAAGAGGTTGGCTTGCTGGAAGACGTAGCCGATGTGGCGGCGGCGGTGGGCGGTGCGCTGGTGTTCCTTGAGGGTGGTCAGGTCGACTCCGGCCACGTGGACGGCTCCCCTGGTCGGGCTCTGGAGGCCGCCGCCGACGGCGAGGAGGCTGGACTTGCCCGATCCGGAGGGGCCGGTGACGGCGACGAACTCGCCGGAGGCGACGGTCAGGTCGACCTCGTCGAGGGCGGTGACCTGCTGCTGGTCTCGCCCCAGGTGCAGGGTGACGCCGGTCAGGCGCAGCACCTGGGTCTTCGTCGGTGCGGGGTGGTTCATCGGTCGCCTCCGAGGGCGCTGAGGGCCTGGACCTTGGTGATGCGGCGGATGGCGACGGCGGCTCCGGCCAGTCCCAGGACGATCAGCAGGACCGCGGCCAGGGTGACCTGGTCCGCCTGGAGGGAGAAGGGGGCCGATCCGTTCATCGCGCCGCCCAGGGCCAGACCCACGGCGGTTCCGGCCGCGGTGGCGGCGAGCAGGACGACAGCGGCCTGGGTGAGGGCGTCGCGCAGGATGTAGCCGGTGGCGGCGCCGATCGCCTTCAGGAGGGCGATCTCGTGGCGGCGCTGAATGGTCCACACCGTGAAGAAGGAGCCGACGACGAGCGCGGAGATGGCGTAGAGGAAGCCGCGGATGAGGGTCATGGTGCTGGATTCCGCGGTGTAGCCGGGGGACGCGGCGTAGGTGCCGGCCTTGTCGACGGTCCGGGTGCCGAGGCGGTGGTCGATGGCCCCGGTGTCGGTGCCGGGGGCGAGTTGCAGGGCGACGGCGGTGGCCTGGTGGGCGGCGGCGTCGGGAAGGGCGCCGGGAAGGCCGTAGTGGAGCCGCTGCCACAGCGGCAGCGGTGCGTAGACCATGCCGACGTGGCCGAAGGAGGCGCGGCCGATCGTGCCGACCACGGTCAGGCGGGTTCCGGCCTGGCCGGCGGTCAGGTGGTCGCCGATCCTGACGCCCTCCTTGACGATCTCCTCGCTGACGAGGACGCCGTTCGGATCGCCGGACAGTGGCTTGCCGGACAGGGGCGGCGGGGCCAGGAAGCCGCCCGGCCGCACGCCGAGCACGGCGAGGTCGAGCTGTTTGCCGCCCGCGCCGCCGAGTTGGGCGTGCACCAGTTGCTGGCCGAGCGGTTCGGCCTTGCGGACGCCCGGCTCTGCGGCCCACTGCCGGGCGGTGTCGGTGGTGACGGTGGAGCGGGAGAACAGCTCTCCGGTGGCGGACCCGTCGAAGGCGAGGTGGGTGACCGGAAGGGCGCGCAGGGCGGAGATGCCGGAGTCCGCGAGGCCGCTGGCGAGCCCGGAGAGGATGACGCCGAGGACGGCGATCATGCCGACCACGGCACCGATGAGGGCGAACCGCCCGCGGGCGACGCGCAGATCGCGCAGAGCGAGGAACACGGGATGCCTTCCGCTTCAGGCGCCGACGGAGGCGACGGTCTCGAAGCTCTCCACGTCGCTCTTCATTCCGCTGGTGGACGACCCGTGAGCGGCGTGGAAGGCGGGCGACCGCATCCAGGCCAGGAACGCGTCGCGGGAGGTGAAGTCCATGACCGCCGCGTACGTCCCGCCCTCGTCCTGCGGGCGCAGCAGACGCGCCCCGACCAGACCGATCACGCCGGGCAGCGTCTCGCGCATGCTCGCCGCGAACCGCTCCTCGAACGCCGCCGCGCCGGCCGCGGGGACCGGTATCCGGTTCATCACCGTGTACATCCGAAAACCACCTGTTCCAAGGCAGAGCGAAGCACCGGCAGCTTTTGCCGACGCATATGTCAGCATCCTAGACCAGGTTCCCGACACACCTGTCGGGAAGGTGGTGAGCCGGAGGCGACGAACCGGAGCGGGGGTTAGTTCGGGACGGGGCGCACGAAGAGGCAGAAGGGGTGGCCGGCCGGGTCCAGCAGGACGCGCACGTCGTCCTGCGGCTGATGGTCCGCCACCGTCGCCCCCAGGGCGACGGCCCGCTCGACGGCCGACGGCAGGTCGTCGACCCCGATGTCCAGATGCATCATCATCTGCTGCCCGGTGCGCTCCGAGGGCCACCGCGGGCGCGTGAAGAGCGGTTCGGTCTGGAAGGAGAGTCCGCCGCCCCCGTCGGGCGGTGCGATCTCCAGCCAGCCCGCCTCCTCCCTGCGCACGGGCCAGCCCAGCAGCCCTTGGTAGAACTGCGCGAGCTCACGGGCGTCCGGGGCGTCGAGGGTGGTCGCGGCGAGAGTGAAACGCGGTGATGATCCCATGCGGTACGACTGCCCGCCCGGGTCCCGTACGAGCACGTCCCGGGCTTCGACGTCGGCCCGGCGACCGCCTCACGCCTCGCCGGCCCCGGCGATCTCGGGCTCCGGCGCTCCGGGCTTGGCGTGGAGGATCTCGCGGGCCTGCTCGGCGGCGCGGGCGAGGCTCTCGGATACGAAGTCGAGGAAGCGGGCGGTGTTTTCCAAACGCGCGCCCGCCGGGGTGCCGGGGCCGAGCACACCGACACCCTGGCGTGCCGTCTCGGCGACCTGGGCGGTGGCCCGGGCGCTGGACATCATCGCCTGGTACATGACCTCGTCGTCGACGACGTAGCGCTCGCGGCGGCGGTCGTCACGCTCGCGGCGCACCAGGTCCTGGCTCTCCAGGAACGCGATGGCCTTGGAGACGGACGCCGGGCTGACCTGGAGGCGCTGGACGAGTTCGGCCGCGGTGTGGCTGCCCGTGTCGCTGACGGTGAGGCAGGCCATCACCCGCGCCATCATCTGGGGCGTACCGGACTGCATGAAGACGGTGGTGAGCGTCTCCTCGTACGCGCGCACGGCCTCGGGGTCGCGTCCGTAGGGCTGCGGGGTCTCCTGCGTCCCGCGGGGCACGGCCTGCCTGCGGCGGTGGGACCGGCGCTCGGTGGCGCGGTGGGCGAGGTCGGCGCGGTAGGCGGTGGGGCCGCCGTTGCGCATCACCTCGCGGGTGACGGTCGAGGTCGGCCGGTCGAGACGTCTGGCGATCTCCGCGTAGGCGAGCCCGTCGGCCAGTCCCAGCGCGATCTGCTGGCGTTCCTGCTGCGTGAGCCTGCCGCCCGGCATCGTGGCCTCCTTCATGGTGCGTGGTGGTCCGACTATAGCGTTCACCGGCATTCCATTGCAACGCAGGACCAGGGCTATTGCATTAGCCGACACGACGGTTGCAACGATATTGCCGCTCTGAACTGCACTTACATGTTTCTGTCGCAACAAGTACATTGCTCGAATCGAGAACGCAACGTAGCGTTTCCAATGTCAGAAACGAACGCCGAACCAGGAGCACACCATGCAGAAGTTCGACACCACCGCCCCCGTCCACGCCGTTCTCGCCATCCCCGCCGGACGGGTCCAGCTCATCGCCGCCGACCGCGCCGACACCACGGTCGAGGTCCGGCCGGCGGACGCCTCCAAGAGCCGTGACGTGAAGGCGGCGCAGCAGGTCGAGGTCACTTGCGGCGACGGGGTCCTGCGGGTCATGGCCCCGGAGGCGAAGAACCAGCTCTTCGGCCCCTCCGGCGCCGTCGAGGTGACCGTCCAGCTGCCCGCCGGCTCCCGCGTGGAGGCCACGGCCGGCGGCACCGAACTCCGGGTGGTCGGACGCCTCGGCGACCTCTCCTTCGAGGGCGCCTACCGCCAGATCAAGATCGACGAGGCCGCGAGCGTCCGCCTGGCCGCCGTGGACGGCGACGTCGAGATCGGCCGGCTGGGCGGCTCCGCCCACATCAGCACCGCGCGGGGCGACATCCGGATCGCGGAGGCCGGACGCGGCACCCTCGACCTGCGCACCGAGTCCGGCGACATCACGGTCGCGGCCGCCGCCGACGTCTCCGCCTCGCTGGACGCCGGCACCTCCCACGGCCGGATCCACAACGCGCTCAAGAACGACGGCACCGCCGAACTCACCATCCGCGCCACCACCTCGAAGGGCGACATCACCGCCCGCAGCCTGTGACCCATCGTCCTCACCCGGGGGAACCTCTCATGACCGACCTGGCCATCACCGCGAACGGCCTGCGCAAGGCGTACGGCGACAAGACCGTCCTCGACGGCATCGACCTGAGCATCCCGGCCGGCACGGTCTTCGCCCTGCTCGGGCCGAACGGCGCCGGCAAGACCACCACCGTGCGGATCCTGTCCACCCTCATCGCCGCCGACGGCGGCGGCGCTCAGGTAGCCGGCCACGACATCGCCACGGCCCCCGACGGCGTCCGCACCGCCATCGGCGTCACCGGGCAGTTCTCCGCCGTCGACCAGCTCATCACCGGCGAGGAGAACATGCTCCTCATGGCCGACCTGCACCACCTGCCCAAGCACGAGGGACGCCGGACTGCCACCGAACTCCTGGAGCGCTTCGACCTCACCGACGCCGCGAAGAAACCCGCCGCCACCTACTCCGGCGGCATGAAACGCCGCCTCGACATCGCCATGACCCTGGTCGGCGCCCCCCGTGTCATCTTCCTCGACGAACCCACCACCGGCCTCGACCCGCGCGCCCGCCACACCATGTGGCAGATCATCCGCACCCTCGTCGCCGACGGCGTCACCGTCTTCCTCACCACCCAGTACCTGCAGGAGGCCGACGAACTCGCCGACCGCATCGCCGTCCTGCACGACGGCCGCATCGCCGCCCAGGGCACCCCCGAACAACTCAAACGACTCGTCCCCGGCGGCCACATCCGCCTCCGCTTCACCGACCCCACCGCCTACCGGACGGCCGCCGGCCTCCTGCGCGAGGTCAGCCGCGACGACGACGCCCTCGCCCTGCGCATCCCCAGCGACGGCACCCAGCGCGCCCTGCGCACCCTCCTCGACCAGCTGGACGAGGCCGGCATCGAGGCCGACGAACTCACCGTCCACACCCCCGACCTCGACGACGTCTTCTTCGCCCTCACCGCGGACACCGACCCAACCGGCGACACCGGCCAGCCCAAGGAGAACGCCCGATGAGCACCCTCACCCTCGCCGTGCGCGACTCCACCACGATGCTGCGCCGCAACCTCCTGCACGCCCGCCGCTATCCGTCCATGACACTCAACCTGCTGCTCACCCCCGTGATGTTGCTGCTGCTGTTCGTCTACGTCTTCGGCGGCGCGATGAGCGCCGGGACGGGACGCTCCGCCTACATCGCCTACCTCGTGCCCGGCATCCTGCTGATGACCATCGGCTCCACCACGATCGGCAGCGCGGTCGCGGTCGCCACGGACATGAACGAGGGCATCATCGACCGCTTCCGGACCATGGCCATCCACCGCGGGTCCGTGCTCTTCGGGCACGTCGCCGGCAGCGTCCTGCAGTGCCTGATGAGCGTGATCCTGGTCGGCGCGGTCGGCGTGGCCATCGGCTTCCGGTCCACCGACGCCACCCTCCTGGAGTGGCTGGCCGCGTTCGGGCTGCTCGCGCTGTTCTCGCTGGCGCTCACCTGGATCGCGGTCGGCATGGGGATGAGCAGCCCCAACGCCGAGGCCGCCGGCAACAACGCCATGCCGCTGATCCTCCTGCCGCTCATCTCCAGCGCCTTCGTCCCGCTGCACTCCATGCCGGGCTGGTTCCAGCCGATCGCCGAGTACCAGCCCTTCACCCCGGCCATCGAGACCCTGCGCGGACTGCTCCTCGGCACCGAGATCGGGAACAACTGGTGGATCGCCCTCGCCTGGTGCCTGGGCCTGACCGTCCTCGGTCACCGCTGGTCGAAGGCGCTGTTCGACCGCGAGTCCAAGTGAGCGACCGTCGACGCGAGTCCGAGTGAGCGACCGGTAGGTGCCCCTGCGAGAGCAGGGGCATTCTGCTGCTACCTTCCGAGCCATGACCGACAGCGTGCATGTGGGCAATGCGGGCAAGGACGCGGCGCTGGACCGGGGATGGCTCCTGGGGCACTTCAAGGACGCCTCCGATCCCCGGCACAGCGAGCACGTGGAGATCAAGTGGGGCGTCCACCCGCGGGGCGACGAACGGGCCCGGTGGGTGACCGGCGAGGAGCGAACCGCCCTGCTGATCCTCATCAGCGGACGCTTCCGGGTGGAACTCCCCGGACGTGACGTCGTCCTGACCGAGCAGGGCGACTACGTCGTGTGGGGACGGGGGGTCGACCACTCCTGGTTCGCGGAGGAGGAGTCCGTGGTGCTGACGGTCCGCTGGCCCTCCCTCCCGGGCTACAAGGTCGACGAGGACGAATCCGCCGCCGGTCACGGCCGTTCGCTGAGCACCGCCGCCTCGTAACGACTCGGTGTACGACCCGGATCCGCCTGTCGCCGACCGAAAGAGAGCAAAGACGGGCGGGACTACTGCAAGTCCTTTCAATGTGCGGCATTCGCTCAAGGAACGAGGACGGAAACCTGGCGTGTGCCGCGTGGGCAGCCTCTCGGTGCCGCGCACGCGACTGGTCGGGCGCGCGGACGAACTGGCAAGCGTGGAACACCTCTTGTTCCGGAGTCGCGTCTGGTGACGCTCACCGGGGTCGGAGGGGTGGGCAAGACCGGCTGGCGCTGGCGGCGGCCGAGGCCCTGCGGACACGGTTCCGCGACGGCGTATGGCTGGTCGAGCTCTCGCCGCTCACCGACGGCGCGCTGCTCGCCCACGTCATCGCCGAGGCGCTGCCGCTCACCGACCAGACGACCCGGCCCGTGATCGACGTGGTCGCCGAGTACCTGGCCGAGCGGGAGGCGCTGCTGGTGCTGGACACCTGCGAGCACCTCACCGACGCGTGCGCCCTGGCCGCCGAGGCACTGCTGCGGGCGGCACCCGGCCCGCGCATCCTCGCCACGAGCCGGTGCCGACTGGGCATGACGGCCGAGGAGGCGCTCACCGTCGAGCCGCTGCCGGTACCCGAGAACGACACGGCGACCGGCCCGGCCGACGCGCTGACGCTGCTGACCGAACGGGCCGCGGAGGCGGTACCGGCGCTCGGCCTGGCCCAGCAGCAGTGGAACACCCTGGGGCAGCCGCAACTCGGGCTCCCGGCACGGGTCGCCGAGCGGGAGAAGTGCGAACGCGAGGCCCGCGGGGCCATCGGCCCCGCCGCCTACGAGACCGCCTACGACGAGGGCCGCACACTCGCCTGGGACATGGGCGTCGCCTACGCCCTCGGCCACTGAGCCAGGCCGCGAGCGCACCGGCCCTCCCTCCCCCGGGATCACGCCGCGCCTCCCGCTCCGCCGTCCCCGTCCCACCGCCGTCCCAGCGGTGACCCGTTCGCGCAGGTCACGCGGGCGGGACCGTCCCCCTGTCCCAATCCGCCGGTGTGCGGGGCCAGTTGGGGACGACCGCTGCCAGCATGATCGGGCGCCGGGAACTCCCGGCCATCGATACGAGGGGGAACACCGGATGGGACGAAGGACGCTTCTGCGGGGTCTGACCCTCGCCGTGGCAGCGGCCCTGCCCCTGTGCGGGCCGACGGTGGTGCAGGCGGCACAGTCCGCCGCCACGGCGGTCGCCGTCTGCGGGCACACCAGCGCACAGCCCACCTTGCAGCGAGGAGCGACGGGGGACCCGGCACTCGAGGCGCAGTGCGAGCTCAACCTGGCGACGAAGCCGAGCCGCTACACGCCGATCGCGGCGGACGGCACGTTCGGGCCGGCGACGGAGACGCGGGTCAAGGACTTCCAGCGGTGCGCGGGGCTGACCGTGGACGGTGTCCTCGGTCCGCAGACGTGGGCGGCGCTCAACACCTGGGCCGCGCAACCGCACACCTGCGGCGTGCAGGGCACGTCGAGCGCGGCGGAGCCCGCGGTGTGCGGCCACATCGACACACGCCCCACGCTGAAGAAGGGCGCCAACGGCATCGAGGTCAAGGAGCTGCAGTGCCGGCTCAACCTGGCCATGGAGCCCTTCCACTACCCGCCGCTGACGATCGACGGTGACTTCGGCGGCGGCACCGAGTCCCGGGTGATCGAACTCCAGCACTGCGCGAACCTCAGCGCCGACGGCGTCGTGGGCCCCAACACCTGGTCCAAGCTGGTGGACTGGTCCGGCCGCAACACCTACTGCGCGCCGCCGCGGCCGGCCGGCTACCCGATCGACGGCCTGGACACGGCCAAGTACCAGCACCCCGGCGGCGCGGCGATCGACTGGAAGGCCGTACGCGCCTCGGGCGTCGAGTTCGCCACGGTCAAGGCGACCCGGGGCACGAACGTCACCGATGAATACCTCGCCACCGATCTCCCGGCGGCCAGGGCGGCGGGCCTGGCCGTGGCGCCGTACCACTTCTACACGGGCTCCTCCCCCGACACGGGTGCCGCGCAGGCCGACCGTTTCATCGCCGCCGTGCGGGCCACCGGCTACACCGGGCAGCGGGCGGGCGACCTGCCGCCGATCTTCGACCTGGAACGCATGGACGACGGCAGCGGGCGCTGCCCGACCTACGGCACGGTCGCCGACACCAAGGCATGGCTGGACCGCGTGGAGGCCGCCTTCGGCCGCACTCCGATCATCTACACGCAGAAGTCCTTCCTGGACGACTGCATGGGCTCCACCACCGCCTTCGCCCGGTATCCGCTGCAACTCGCGGACTACCGCCAGTCGATCACCCAGCCGCCCGTGCCCAACGGCTCGTCCACCTGGACGATGTGGCAGTACACCGACGCCGCCGTCTTCCCGGGCATCAAGGCACCGGCGACCGCGGACGTGTTCAACGGCACCCAGGCCGATCTGGACCGGCTGGCCAACCGCTGATCCGGCCCGACCACAGGAGAACCCGTATGACCACCCGGTTCACCCGCGCGTTCCCCCTCGCGCTGCTCCTCTGCCTCGGCTTCACCGTCCCGGCGACCGGCTCCGCCTCCGCCGCCCCCGCCGCCGTGGCGACGAGCTGCTACGGCGGGGCGGTCACCGTGCGCTACGGCGACGCCGTCGAGTTCGGCCCCTACTGGAGCTCGAGTCGCTGCACCGACATCAACATGCGCGTCATCGGCGGCACCGCCGACTACGTCAACGCCTGTGTGAAGTTCGCGAAGTACGGCACCTGCAACCGCTGGACCAAGGTCGGCCGGAGCTGGACGACCATCGCCACCGACGTCCTGAACGACAGCAAGTTCACGGTGCCCGCCGGCGTGCCCCTGGAGGGCGACGACGCCGTCATGCAGATCGCCTTCTGACCCTCCTCCCCCGACGGAGACCGACATGACCCGCACACGAGCGTTCGCCTCGGCCCTGCTCACCGCGGCCGCACTGCTGGGAGCGGGCGTCGCGCCCGCCTCGGCGCAGACCTCGGCCGCCGCGACCAGCTGCTACGGCGGCGCCAAGACCCTGACGTACCACTACCAGTCCGCCGCCAAGGAGTACGGCACCTACACCACGTCCTCGCGGTGCAACGACATCAACCTCAGGCTCCTCACGGACGGCCCTCAGGGCATCTACCTGGACGCCTGCGTGGTGTTCGTCGACCACACCACCAAGTGCAACAACGACGACGCGTACACCACGCACGGCACCGAGTGGGGAACCATCGCCACCGACGTCAAGGACGGCACCCACTTCGTCGTGCGCATCCACGCCTACGACATCGACGCCCAGAACGTCACCTTCCAGATCGCCTACTGACCTTCTCCGCACCGCCGCTCACCGAAAGGACGACCATGACCTCCTTCTTCCGCCCCATGGACCGCCGCACCATGCTGCGTGGCACCCTCGCCGCCGGCGCCGGCGTCGCGTTCGGCCAGCTGCTGTTCTCCGGTACCGCGCAGGCGTACGGGTGGTCGCGCACCCTCAACCAGGGCGACAGCGGCGCCGACGTCACCGAGCTGCAGATCCGCGTCGCGGGCTGGGCCGCGGACAGTGCCTCCCACAGCCGGGTCGGCATCGACGGCGACTTCGGCCCGGGCACGGCGGCGGCCGTGCGCCGGTTCCAGGCCGCCTACGGTCTCTCCGTGGACGGCAGCGCCGGGCCCAACACCCAGGCCAAGCTCAACTCCCTGGAGCAGTCGGACGGTTCCACGCTCCACTTCAACTGGAGCGAGTTCGTCAACCAGACGGACGGCACCTTCAACGGCGGCAAGCTGAGCGCCTCGCAGGTCAAGGAGAACGTCCGCCGCTGCATGTACAAGCTGGAGGCGCTGCGCAAGAAGCTGGGCGACAAGCCGATCACCGTCAACTCCGGCTTCCGCAGCATCGCGCACAACGCCGAGATCGGCGGCGCCAGCGACAGCATGCACCTGTACGGCACCGCGGCCGACCTCGACGTGTCCGGCGTGTCCAACAAGACCGTCTACCAGAAGGCGGAGACCTGCGGGTTCTCCGGACTGGAGACGTACAACACCGACCACCAGCACGTCGACAGCAGGGCCGACCTGGGTCGTGACTGGTGGTGGGAGAACGGCACCGTCTGACACCGGCGGTGGGGCGTCCGGTGTCCTCGGGTACCACTGGGGAGTACCCGAGGACACCGGGCCTCAGCTCTTCGGCGTGTTCTTCAACGCCGCCTGGCAGGACGGCCAGTCGTGGAAGTCGTGCCGAACGGCCCACAGGCGGTGGGCCGCCTTGATGTTCCAGTCAGGGTCGAACGCCCGCAGCGGTGTGCCGTCGAGCTGCCGCAGGCGGGCGTCGGAGATCTGGAACACCCCCCAGTTGCGGCTGCCGTTGGTGTTGGGCAGCACGTACAGCGGGTCGAGGAAGGACGCGCAGCGGGCGATGGCCACGGCGGTGTCGGGGTCCTCGACGAACACCTCACGGATCCGCTGCGCCACCCGGTCCGTGGACCAGGTCGCCATGCTCACCTTCCGCGAGTACAGCGCCTTCTTGGTGTCCTCGTCGACCACGCCCCTGGCGGTGACCCCCGCCAGCACCTGGAACGCGGTCACTCTGCGCAGGGTCTCGGGACCGAAGTCCCCGTCGACGGCGAGCCTGCCCTTGGCGCGCACCAGCAGCAGTTGCACCTCGCGCACGCACCCGTCGTGCTCCCCCATGCTGACCGTCCCGCAGGCCGGGGAGTCGAGCACCTTGTCGCCCGCGGTCCGGGAGCCACCGGTGGTGCGCCCGGAGGGCAGCCACACGAAGCCGGCCACCAGCAGCACCGCGAGCACGGCGGCCAGGACCGCCCAGCGCGAGGAGAGCTGGTCGGGCAGCCGGTACCGTCGCGCCGGGCCGTCCTGGACGGGGGCGGGCTGCGGCGGGGTGACGTCCTCCTCCGGCACCGGAGTCGGCCGCGCGGCCTCGGCGGGTAAGACGGGTGCCTCGTGGGCGCCGGACTCCGGTTCCCGGCTCTCCTCGCCGGAGCCGGCCGGGGCGTCGCGGTCGCTGTCCGCCAGCGCCCACAGCCGGTGCACTTCGCGCAGTTCCTCCGCGCTGGCGCCGCACACCCTGGCGAAGGCGTGCACCACCCGGTAGTCCGCCGGGACTCCGAGGCCCGAGCAGTAGCGATGCAGACTGGAGCCGCTGACCCCCGCTTCCTTGCCGAGACGGTCGTAACCCCGGCCGCTGCGGTCCTTCAGCATGCGAAGGTGAGCGGCGAATTTCTCTCTGTGCGAGGAGGCAGCCACGAAAGCACCCTTGCTCAAGCCCTTACCGACGGGTAGAAGCTACACCGGGCAGGAGCCGCGGCAAGGCCCTTTCACACAGGAATACGGACACAGATTCGAAGGTGAACGGGACCGGTGAACGGGACCGCCCGAGGGTCGTTCGGCACTGTCCCTGGCTATGTCCAACTCACGGTCTGCCCACGTCAGCGCCATCCACAACAGGGTGGGCGCCTCCAGGGTTGGGGGGCATTGGCGTTCCACGAGCGGTAGAGCGGCATGCAGATGGGCCAGGGTGTCCAGCCGGTCTGCCGTCTCCAGCAGGCCGGCGGCGTGCGCGGCTGTGGAAGCCGTTGGCCCAGTTCCTTGACCCACTGCAGCTCCTCTCCGCGGACCCCGCATAGCGTGAAAGGAGCCAATGAAACGATTCACAAGGGGGCTCCGAGCCATGTCGGCCCGGCCAGACGCTCATCGCCCGGCAAGTCGTCGACCTGGGCCGCAGCACTCGACCCGCATCACCTCGTCCTGCCGGACGACAACCCTGCAGTAGAAGTGGCCGACCACGCCCTCACCGCAGCCATCGAAGCCGACCGGGCGAGCTACCGATAGGGCTGCGCTCCTCACCCGCTTCGCTTCAGAGCTCAGTACGCGCTACGTAGCAAGTGCCATCGATCTGTCCAGCACCATCGTCACTTGACGTCACCGACTGATGTCAGCAGCCGCCGCCACGAGCATCCACTCAACCGCAGGTCGGAGAGCCTATCTCCGATACCTGACGCTGGCACAGTGAGCTCCTTCAGCGTTGCAACTCAAGGGTGAGGACGGCCTTGGCGATTGACGTCATGCGGTTGGGGCTGCAACGGGACCTGCGGAAGATCCGCCAGGACTTCAGGCGGGCGACGCCGCGTTCGACAGGTGCGCGTGCTGCGGCCATGGCACGGTTGCGGGTCTTGTCGGTGGCGGTCAGTTCCTGCAGAGGCTTACTGTACGAACGACCTGGACGCCATGGGCCGCGGCTGCTCGGCTCTGCCTGGGTCGATGGTGTGCGGGATGGGAGCCCTCAGCATCCGCCACGATGGACCCGCGGTCGGCGACGGCGCCCCCTCCATCCCGGTGCCGGCCGATCCCCCGCCGGAGGCATCGTCTTGACCGTGGGCCGCGTTATGCGGTGATCGACTCGTGGCGTCCGGCCCTATCCACACTTGGGCACGCGTCGGCGCAGCGGAGCGCAGCCGGGGCTTGATCCGGAGGAAGCGAGAACACCGCCGATGGCGATGAAGGACTGATCGGACGAGTTCAAGGCCGATGCCGTGGCCCTGTACGAGTCCACGCCCGGGGCGACCTACAAGAGCATCGCCGCTGACGATGCGCCGGGCCACGTTTACCGGCACGGCGTCCCCGCCCTGGAAAGGGCGCTCGGGTCGACAACGGGCTGAACGTGCAGGCACCCCGCCGATGTCACAGAACACGGGGCCGTTTAGTCTCGGGTCCGAAGGTCAACTTCGCGGAGGCTGACGAGAGTCGGTTCGCGGACATGTCGAGAAGGGGATCAAGATGCGCCAAAAGCTCGCAGCCCTGGCCGTGACCACCGTTATCGTCGCCGGCGGGTCACTCGCCAGCGCGACGTCGGCGTCCGCGACGGTCGACCCGCCTGCGGGCGGTTGGGACCACACGTGGACCACCACAGACGCCAAGCAGGGTGGCACGGTCTACGTCGAGGAGCACGGCGATATCGTCCAGGTCTGTGACACGGCAGCTGACGGGGTAAGCCCCCTCGTGGACGTCTCCTACTTCAACAGCACAACCAACGAATGGATCCACCGCTACCAACTCAAGGCGGGGGGCGGGGTCGGATCGTGCGCCAGTGCCAGCGCTTCGCAGGGGGGCGCATACGACCTCCCCGAGGGTGCTGAAATCGAGGTCGACGTGTGGCTGAATGAAGTCCCCGACCACGCGTCCGGGCACTTTTACCTCAACGACCACTAGAAGACTGAGTCCAAGGGTTCGTCAGTGGTCATAGGCGGTCAGTGAGCTTCTTCGATGTGGCCACCGATCGGGTGACGGTCCGTGAAGCGCAACGAGCGAGGCCCCCGGGTTGTTGATCGAGATGTCTGACGTCTCAATCACGTTGCTCGGGGGCCTCGTTGGTCATCCATCCTGCCGCACTCGACCTGCCGCATGCACTCGTGGAGTGGGTCACCATGTTGATCGTCACCCGTGAGGGCGACCGGCGTTGCAAGCTCCGCCCGTCACAGCGCGCGATGGTGGCACTGGTGTACCTGCGCGAACACACCACCCTGGCGAAGATTGCCGCCGGGTTCGGGATCAGCGAGTCCACCGCGCATGCCTACACCAGCGCGGTCGTCGACCTTCTCGCTGCCCGTGCCCCGGGTCTGCTGAAGACGCTGCGCGACCACGATCCCGACTTCGTCCTGCTTGACGGCACTCTCGCCGAATGCGACCGGGTCGGCGACGGCCGGGCCGACTACTCCCACAAGCACCGGCGCCACGGCGTGAACGTGCAGGTCGTCACCGATCCCGGCGGCCGGCTGCTGTGGCTCTCGCCCGCCCTGCCGGGCCGCACCCACGACCTGACCGCCGCCCGCACCCACCGGATCATCCGGATCTGTGAGCGCCAGGGTGTCCCCATCGTGGCCGATCTCGCCTACCAGGGCGCCGGTCCGTGGCTGACCACGGGCATCAAACGCAAGCCTCTGCAGGAACTGACCGCCACCGACAAGACCCGCAACCGTGCCATGGCCGCAGCACGCGCACCTGTCGAACGCGGCGTCGCCCGCCTGAAGTCCTGGCGGATCTTCCGCAGGTCCCGTTGCAGCCCCAACCGCATGACGTCAATCGCCAAGGCCGTCCTCACCCTTGAGTTGCAACGCTGAAGGAGCTCAGTCAGTACGCCGCAGCGGAGGCGCTGTCGAGCGCGGAAGCAGATCTCAAGGACCTGCGGTCCAAGGGGATCGTGACAACCGGCGCACCGACCCACAAGATCGCGGTCGACAGCCTTGACGCGGCCAAGAAGGTTCCCAGTGCGAAGCTGACGGATTGCTTGGACAGCAGCCATTGGAAATTCATCTACCGCAGCTCCGGCAAGCCTGTGGAGATGCCGAAGAAGCGGCTCATCCGTTACCAGACGAAGATCGATGCCGAGAAGTGGGGAAAGCAGTGGAAGATCATAGACATCACTCCACAGCAAAGCGCCTGCTGATCCACCTGGGCTTCGTGCTGGCCGCAGCCTTAGCACTGTCGTTAGCGCTACCCTCGCACGCTTTCGCTGACCCACCGACCGGCGGTAACTGCAGCGGGGCAGGCAAGTGGGTGGTGTGCGAGGCTGACGACGACTCGACTACGCCGGGCTCCAATGCAAAACCCGTCGGCACAGGGAACGGCAAAGCCAGCAGCAAGTCAACGTGCAGCATTCGGAAACTGGATCCGCAGCCGCCCGAAGGCAGCATGTACTGGAAAGGCAAGTCGTCCAAGGACGGTGCAGTCTACGAGCGCCAGTGCAAGAACGGCCCAGACGGCGCCCCCGTGTTCACGTACTTCGTTGCCGACACTGCTGCGAACGTGCCTGCCATTGATCCAGTGGTAGTGGCCCAGCAGGCCGTCAGCAAGATGCTGCTGGCAGGCCCGGACATCGCCAGCCCGCGTACGGCCGGCAAGTACACGGTGGGTGTCCCGATGTGGATGTGGGTCAATCAGAGCGCCACGACCTATGGTCCAAACACCGCGACGGCCACGGCGGGTGAGGTCACCGTCACCGCTACCGCCAAGGTGTCGAAGATCGTGTGGTCGATGGGCGACGGCACCTCCGTCACCTGCAACGGCCCCGGGACCCCCTACACGTCCTCCGCGGGCATGGCCCAGTCTCCGACCTGCGGCCACGTGTACGCAAAGACCTCAGCAAGTGCCCAGAACGGCAAGTTTCCCCTGACCGCGACCTCGACGTGGGCGATCAACTGGCAGGGCGGCGGACAGGCCGGCCAGCTCACCGAGGTCCGACAGACCAACGTGCAGGTGGCGATCGGCGAAGTGCAGGTCGTCAGGTAACGCCACCGGAAGGACGGAAACGGTGAACAGGACCCAAGAACGTGCAGGCACAGCCCCGGACACACTCCCCCACCACGCACGCGTGGCCGGACCGGTGGCGCCGCCCCGGGTTGCAGCCCGCCGGCGACGACCGGGGGTGATCGCCCTGTCGCTGGCGCTGATCGCGGCTGGAGGAGCGGGAGTTGCGGTCCTGCTGATGCAGGTCGGCCACCGCACGGGCGTGGTGACGGTGACGCGCAACGTCCAGGTCGGCCAGGTCCTCACCGACGATGACCTCGGCAAGGCCTCCGTTGCCCTGGACCCGGCCGTCAAGGCGGTGCGCGCAGACGACCTGCAGTCGGTGGTGGGCAAGCGGGCCGCCGTGGAGCTCAAGCCCGGTTCCCTGCTGGCTCCCTCACAGGTGACCAAGGACAGCCTAGTGAAGGCCGGCGAGCAGTTGGTGCCGATCGGTCTGGAGCCCAAGCAGATCCCGGCCACCGCTTTGGTGCCAGGCCAGAAGGTCCAGCTTGTGCACGTCCCGGCTCAGGCGTCGACCGATACCGGCACGACGTCCGGCGCCGCGCCGCGGACCATTGGCGGCCGGGTGGTGAAGGCGTCGGACGCGGCCCCGGGTACGGGTGTCGTGGTCGTCGACGTGGCAACGTCCGCGAGCGACGGTCCCACGGCGGCCGCGTGGGAGGCGGCCGGCACCCTGCGGCTGGTTCTCGCTGCTCCGGGCGGCAGCTGATGGCCGTCATCGCGTTAGCCGGCTGCAGTGGCGCGCCCGGTGTGACCACGAGCGCGTTGGCTTTGCTGTTGTCGTGGCCGCTGGCGCCGGGTCGGCGGATGATCCTGGCCGAGTGTGACCCGGACGGTGGTGCGGTGCTGCACGGGCTGCTGCAGGGCACGCTGGGTGACCGGTACGGGCTGCGTAACCTGTCCGTCGCCGCCCGCAAGGGTGAGTTCAGTGAGGCTTTCTGGCGGCAGTTGATCGACTTGAGCGGCGGCGATGGCAAGGGGCGGGAGTCGGCGCGCAACCGGCTTCTGCTGCCTGGCCTCACCGACCCCGGACAGTCGGCCAGCCTGACGCAGGTGTGGAAGATCCTGGCGCAGATGTTCCGCGGCATCGAGGCCGAGAGTAGCCACGACGTGATCATCGACCTTGGCCGTCGTGGCGCCTACGGACCGTCGGGAGTCTTGGCTGAGCGGGCCGACGCACTGTTCGTAGTGGTCCGCAACACCTTGCGTTGCCTGCAGGCGGCCGAGTCTCGGGTGCGTGCGCTGGAGGAACGGGTCGGTGACGTCAGCGTCGTGATGATCAATGAGGGCAGCTATCCCGCGGGCGAGGTGCAGCGCGTGCTGCAGGTGCCGGTGATCGCCACCCTGCCGTACGTGTCGAAGGACGCCCGCGTGCTGTCCGACGGCGCCGAGCAGCCGCGGCACTTCACCCGCTCGCCGCTGATGAAGGCCGCTCATGCGGGCAGTATGTTGCTGCTGCAGCGGGCTGCCATGCGCCGGGCTCGCCTCGACCCACGCCTTTCGCGCACGGCGGGCGGGGAGGTGCCGCATGCACGCTAGGCCCCTTCACCCCGACCCCACCGTGGCCCCGCCGCCCCATCACCGGACCCCCACCCACGCTGCACCGGGGTCTGCCGGCGCTGCCGCGGACCCGCGGGTGCTCGGTACGGCCGCGCCGCAGGTCACGGTCGACTACCGGGTGGCCCGTGACATTGCCTCTCAGGTGGCCCGGCAGCGCGAAGAGCTGATCAAGACCAGGCCCGGCATGGATAGGGCCAGCGAGGAACAGCGCTGCCTTCAGTGGATCGCTGAGGCGGTCGCGGTGTGGTCGGATGCCCGGGCGATGACGCCGCAGGAGGATGAGGCGCTGCGGCGCGGCGTGTATGACCTGCTGTTTCGTGCCGGGCGGCTCCAGCCGTACCTGGACGACGAGCGGGTCGAGGACATCATCATCCAGGGCCCGGGTGAGGTGTGGCTGGACTACGGTGACGGCCGGCGCCGCCGGGTCGGCCCGATCGCCGACTCCGAAGAGGAACTGCTGGAGCTGCTCCGGGAGTTGGCGCGCGGCTCCGGGCACGGCGAGCGGACCATTTCCACTGCGAACCCCACGCTCGCCCTGTCCTTGGCCGACGGCTCCCGTCTGCAGGCCATCACCGGGCTGGGGCCGATGACGTATGCGGTCATCCGCCGCCATCGTGTCTCCCACGCCGACCTCGACGACCTGGTCCGGTTGGGGACCCTGGACCCGATCCTGCGCGAGTTCCTCGGCGCATGCGTGCGAGCGGAGAAGAACATCATGATCGCGGGGAAGCAGAAGGCCGGGAAGACCACGCTGCTGCGGGCGATGCTGAGGGAGTTCGATCCGGAGTGCCGGTTTGCGACTATCCAGAGTGAGGACGAGCTGTTCGCCCACACCAGCGGCCATCACCGTCAGGTGGTCTCCCTGATCGGGCGGGAGTCCAATGGCGAGAGGGACGCAACCGGGCGTAGCGCTGGTGAGGTCACGCTGCTGGATTTGATGTATCCGGCGTTGCGGATGTCGCTGGAGCGGATCGTGGTCGGTGAGGTCCGTGGACCGGAAGTCGTCGCGATGATGCAGGCGTTGACCAACGGTTCCGGCGGCAACCTGTGCACCATCCACGCTCGCCGGCCGGACATCGTTTTCGACCGAATCGCCGAGCTGTATGCGCTGGCGCAGGAGAATCTCTCCGAGCAGCTCGCCTACCGGCAGACGGCCAACGGCTTGGACTTCATCGTGTACGTCGATATGACGGACGAGACGCAGATCGGCGGCCGCCGCCACCGCTACGTCTCCCACGTGCTGGAGCTGACCGGGATCGGCGAGAGCGGCCGTCCCGCCACCAATGAGGTGTTCTCGCCTGGCCTTGAGTGGGGGGAGCTGCGGGCGGTGCCGCGGATGGATCCGGCCTGTATCGACGATCTGCGCCGCGTCGGCTTCGACTCGGGCCTGCTGCAGCAGCCCTACGGTGCCTGGCGGGCGCCGCTGCCGCTGAAGGTGGGGGCGAGCCGATGATCTGGCTGCTGGGCTTGTTGTGCGGCATGGCCGTGGTCGGCGGCTTGATCGGTGTCGTGGCCGGTGTCGTGGGCGCCACCACGCCGCGCCGTGCCCCGCTTCTCAAGCGCTGGCGGGCGAGCCTGCGGAGCGGGAGGGGCCGTAGCGAAGGGGTGCGGCTGCGGCGCCGGAGCCTCATGGTCGCGGCCGTCGTGGTGTTCGCGGGCCTCTGGCTGGTTTCCGGGAACTTCGTCGGCGCCGTTCTGCTGGGTGCGTCTGTGATTGGGGTTCCCTGGCTGATCACCCCGGCGCAGATGGCGGAGAAGCGCATCGGGCAGCTGGAGGCACTGTCGGAGTGGACGCAGCGGTTGGCCGGCCTGCTGCGGCTGGGCATGGGCCTGGAACAGGCGATGATCACCAGCCGTCAGGGGGCGCCGGACGAACTCGCCGAGCAGATCATCACTCTGTCCGACCGGCTGCGTCTGGGTTGGCGGCCGGAGGGTGCACTGCGTGCGTTCGCCGAGGAACTCGATGACGTCACTGCGGACAAGGTGTGTGCGGCGCTGATCCTGTCGGCGGGCGATCGCGGCCCGGGACTGGCGCAGGCGTTGGAGGACTTGTCGGGCACCGTGCGCGAGGAGGTCGCCAAGAAGCGTGCCATCGAGGCGGACCGGGCCAAGCCCCGTACCACCGTGCGGTGGATGACCCTGATCACCGTGGGCGTTGTGGTGGCCGGCTTCTTCGTCCCCTCCTACACCACGCCGTACTCCACATTCCTCGGTCAGCTCGTGCTCGCCTTCCTCACGGCCGGCTTCGTCGGCGTGCTCGCCCTGATGCGCCAGCTCGGTACCTTCCGGCGCATCCCGCGCTTCCTCATCACCGACCCGACCAGCACCGTCCGGCCGCCTACGTCTACGTCCGTACCCGACGGGCCGGCCGCCGCCCGCGAGCCGGAAGGAGTCACCTCGTGAACCTGCTCCCCGTCGTCCTGAGCGGCGGCACGATCGGCGCGGGCGTCGCCCTGCTGATGAGGGAACTGCTGCAGCCGCAGCCCGCGTTGGGGCCGGCCCTCAAGCGCAGCGTCCCGGCCGCCTTGACCGTGCCCGAGCCGGAGCTGGACCGTGAGGAGGTCTGGGGCCGGTGGCTGCTCGCCCGCCTGGGGCGCCTGCCGGGCGTGACGGTGCCGACCACGAACCTGGCCCTGCTCGGGCAGGGGCCGGGGCAGTTCATGCTGAAGAAGACCGCACTTGCCACGCTGGGGCTGCTCTGCCCGGTGATCGCGACGATTCCGTGGATCATCGCCGGGGTGGGTCTGCCGTTCTACGTGCCTGCCGGCGTCGGACTCCTCGTCGCGAGCCTGCTGTTCCTCACCCCGGATCTCGCGGTGCGGGACCAGGCCAAGCGGGCTCGGGAGGAGTTCGCGCACGCCCTGTCCGCCTACCTCGACCTGGTCGCGCTCAAGCGGGCCGCCGACGCCGGCCCCGCCGAGGCCCTGGAGAAGGCCGCAGCCGTCGGCGAGGGCTGGCCCTTCATGTATCTGCAGGGCGCTCTGCGCCGGGCGCGGCTGGAGAAGATCCCGCCGTATCAGGCGCTCACCGAACTCGCTGCCGCCTACGACCTGCCGGTCCTTACCGACGTCGCCGACATCATGCGCGGCTCGGCCACCGACGGCACCGCCGTCTACAAGGCGCTGCGGGCGCGCACCGCCGCGCTGAACGCCGAACTCCTGGCCGCCCAAGCCGCGGAAGCCAACACGGCCAGCGAAAAGATGACCGCACCCGGAGCCCTCCTCGCCGTCCTCGTCATGCTCCTGATGGCCTTCCCCGCCGTCATCCGCATGCTCACCGTCTAACCACCCCGCAACCGCCCCGTCTACCACCGACGACCGCACCCGACGCTTTTCGAAAGGCACGGATCATGAAGCACACCGCAGCCCGCACCCGCCCCGCGGAAGCCCACCCGAGCACACCCCCACACGGCGATCCATCGTTGTCCGGCACAGCAGAAGCCAGGCGTCGGGGTGGCCACAGTCGGATGCACCCCCACCGGTTAGCCCGGAGGCTGACCGGCCGCGTCCAGGAAGACCTCCCCCCGGCCGGCCGCCGCCCCGCCTCTTCTGCCGCCCTACCCGCACCCGCGGTCTCGGCCGCGCACGACAGCGCTACGGAACCCGCGCTGTCTCCCGGTCAGGAAGGGCGCACCACGGGTATGTGCGGGCCCGTCGGCCGCACGGCTGTCCGTGTGACTACCCGCCTGCGTGCGGGCGTTGACGAGGCCATGGCGCGGCCGGACCGCGGCGACATCAGCATCACCACCGTCATCATCTGGGTCGCCGCCGTCACCGGCGCCCTGCTGATCGCCGGAACCATCGCGGCCGTGATCGCCAAATACAACGGCCAGCTCAACGGCCTGTGATGTCCTTCCGCCCACGACTCCACGCCTGGTGGCGCAGCCGACGGTGGGCCGAAGACCGCGGCGACACATCCATCCAGATGGCGATCGTGTTCCCCCTCGTCCTGCTCGTCACCCTCGCCGTCATCCAGGCCTCGATGTGGTACTACGCCCGGCAGATCGCCCTGACCGCCGCCCGCGAGGGCGCCACCGCAGCCCGCGCCTACCAGGCGAGCCCGGCCGACGGTGCGGCCCGGGCACGCAGCGTCCTGGGCCGCACCGCGGGAGACAGTCTGCGCGGCTACAGCGTGGCCGCAAGCAGCGACGGGCAGCGGGTACGGCTGATCGTCACCGGCCATGCCCTCTCTCTCATTCCCGGCATCCCGGGCCTGCACATCAGCCAGTCCGCCACCGGAACGGTCGAACGGTGGACCAACCCTGGGGAGTGAACCACGTGCCAGCACACGCCAGTTGGGCCCGCAGTCGGCCTGGCGGCGATGAGGGCAGCGTCGCGATCGAAGCAGCCATCGTCCTCCCGGCCCTGATCATGTTCTTGTGCCTGGCCCTCGCGGGCGGCCGGATCGTCACCTCCGGCGCGAAGGTCGACGCAGCGGCGCAGGACGCAGCCCGGGAAGCATCCATCTCCCGCACCGCGGCCGCCGCCCAGCGCGCAGCGCAGTCGGCGGCCGCAGAGTCCCTCAAGGACCAGGGCATCAGATGCGCCTCAACATCCGTGACCATCAACACCAGCGGCCTCAGCGTGCCAGTGGGGCAGGTCGGCACCGTCACCGCGACCGTGACCTGCACCGTCAACCTCTCCGACCTCCTGCTGCCGGGCGTTGGGGGAGCCAAGACCCTCACCGCCACGGCAACGTCCGTCGTCGACGCCTACCGGCAAAGGGCGGACGGGCCGAGCACCGGCCTGCCGCGGAACCTGAACCCCGCGGCGGAGGTGGCAGGGTGAACACACGAAGGCACAGGCAGGACTACTCACGGCGCGCCGCGTGCGCGTGCGCGGGCCCGGCACACTGCTCGCGCTGCGGCCCAGACGTTTTCGAACTCTGCCGCGCCAAGGTCCTGCGGATCGTGCGGGTCCCACTCGTGGACGGCAACCTCGGCCGTGGCGCCGAAGACCGCCTCATACGCTGCGAGGTTTCCCTCCCGCCGGGCGGCCTCCCACTCCGTCAGCGAGGCCGCAGCCAGCGGCCTTTGAAGTGGTCCTTGCAGTTCGACCTGGCGCGTGACCTGGCTATCGGCGTCGGCCTCGAAATAGAACCAGGTGTCTTCCTCAGCCCAGTAGCTGCGAAACCAACGCGTCATGGCCTCATTGTCCGCGACGGCGAGACGACCGCCGGTTCACAGCTCCTGCGTCCAGATGCCGATGGGATGGTCACCGGGGTGCAGCGACAGCCGGGGCTGCAGAGCCAGCAGGCCTTCACCGCCGGGCTGCCACGGGAAGAGCCCCTCCCGATTGGGCCAGGCGACTTGCAGAAACGGGAACGGCGGCCTGCGGTAGTAGCCGATCGCCGTACCGAAAAACGCCCTATACCAGCGATAGTCGACCGCCTTAAGGACGAGAGGGACGGTGGTGAGGTCGTCGATCTCCTGTCCTGCCGCAAGCCCCGGTCCGACGACGGCCCGCCGAGCGAGGTCGTTCAGGAGTGTATGCATCAGGTGGATGTCCAGGCCGAACATGGCGAGTTCGGGCATGCGGTGGCTGTGCCACAAACCGATGGTGTAGGCCCAGCCCGGCCCCTGGTCATCGGCGGGGACCATCACCACCTGCCACCCATACTCACCGACCTTGGCGACACTCAACCGGGTACGGGCGTCCAGTTCACTGACGTCCTGGCAGATGACGCAGTGGCAGACGGCGTGAGCGGTGGGCATGACCGCGACACTACCCCGGCACACCCCCACCGCCGACCACAAGATCCCGCAACCTGCCGTGCCGGACGCCAGGACCCGGCACTCCCCCGGCCCGAGACACCCTGCACCGGACCAAAGGCCCAGATCGCAGACGGTGCCCGCGCGCTTCACAGCCTCCGCGCACGAGCTGGCCTGTACTCCCGGCACCTGGTTTCCGGCGCCGGGTCGCGCCCCGGATCGGCCGGCAGGGACGGGGCGAGGGTGTGCGAGTGTCCGGCACGGCCGCCCGAGTCAGGCGGGGCGGTGGGCATCGGGCCAGATCGTCGTGGCGTCGGCGGTCACACCGGTGAGGTCAGCGCCGTCCAGGTCGGCGTCTGTCAGATCGGCTCCGCGCAGATCGGCACCGCGCACGAGGGCCTGACGCAGGTCGGCGTGCTGCAGATGTGCGCGGCGCAGGTTTGCGTGGGTCAGCCGTGCGCCTCGCAGGTTGGCGTAGCGGAGATCGGCGTTCACCAACTCGCCGCTGTGCAGATTGCTGTCAGGCATATAGGCCCGGCTCAGATTCGAGTGCCGCAGGTTCGCGCTCTCCAGCTGCGCTTTAGACAAATGCGCGCGGCGCAGATCCACGCGCGAAAGGTACAGAGTGTGTTCCTGCCGATGCCAGGGACGACGACCCAGCACATACAGGGCGGTCTGCACGTCGGGGGCCCGGGAGGTAAGCCAGGGAAGGTGGGGCTCCATTGCCGGGGTGGGGTGCTGCGGCCCCTCAGGGGCGCCGACCGGCCACGGCGCGTGCTCCCGCACGAACACGCACAGGATGTCGGTGACTGTGGGCTGGTCATCAGGAGAGTTCTTCGCGATCCGCTCCAGGGCGTAGATGCCGCCGAGGCGGACATCGAGTGTGGGATGGCCCAGGTGATCGATGGCACGGGTGAAACGCTCGGTGATCTGCCCCTGGCGGGCCAGGCGGAACTGCTGCCAGCCCACACCTGCACCCGCAACCACGACCAGTGCTCCCATGGCCTGCAATACCTGGCCACGGAAGTCGTTTTGCACCTTCAGTTGGGCCTGCTGCAGCTCCACACGCTGCGCCTGGCCAGCCACACCGACCAACTGATCCGAAGGCAGCGGCGGATACATCAGGCGCGGCAGCCAGACAACCGCGGCCAAAGCAATCACCACACCGCCAGTGCCGAGCACACCCCGCAACCCTCGACGAGCCCGCATCGCTCCCCCGTTCGCCCGCAGTCGACACGACTCGACGCCTTACCCTGCCCACCCCCTGCCGGTACCAGTCCCCACCCGCCGGACACCTCCGCACCACCTGCCCAGCCGACCGCTCCTGGCACGTCGCGCCTGACGATGCGGGGGCAGCGATGAGCTTCCGACCCACCCGCCCACGCCGCACGCCATGGGACGACCGGGGCGGTATCACCGTCTTCGTCGCCGTGTGCGTCCTCGCCCTGCTCGGCATCATCGGCGTCGCCGTAGACGGCGGCGGCACCATGCGCGCCGTCGAGCGCGCCGACTACCTCGCCGGTGAGGCGGCTCGCGCCGGCGGGCAGGCCATCAGCCCCGCCGATGCGATTACCGGCACCGCGATCACCGTCGATCCACAGGCCGCAACCGCCGCCGCGCAGGCTTATCTTGCCGCCGCCGGCGTCACCGGCACCGTCAGCATCTCCGCGGACAACACCACCCTGACCGTCACGGTCACCGGCACCTACCAAACCGCTTTCCTGTCGGTGGCCGGGATCGACTCCCTGCCGGTGACCGGCCGCGCCCACGCCACCCTTCTGCACGGCGTCACTACGCCCGGAGATACCTGATGTCCATCGGCTCTTGCTCCACCCACACCGCCGCCCGCACCCTGGCGCGAGCCGCCAAGGCCGTGCTCAGTCTTGTGGTCCTGGCGGCCGCGGTCGGTGGGCTGCCGCTGCTGCTGGCCTGGGCTACCCCCGTCATTTGGGCCGCTACCCACGACGACGTGGCGCACCTGCTGGATAGGCAGGACACCGGCAGCGTCTTTGTGCTGCTGCTCGTCTGCCTGGGCTGGATCGGGTGGGCCCAGTTCACGTTCTGCGCCACACGGGAGCTGATCGCACAGCTTCGGGGCCGGCCCTGGCACGCCCCGCGCGGGATGAGCACCGCCCAGCGCGCCGCGGCCCTGCTGATCGGCAGCGTCCTCATCCTGCTGCCCGCCAACTCCGCTCTGGCCTCCGACGCCCACGCCGCGCCCGCCCCCACCGCAGCCCGCCACCCCGGACAGACGCCCCAGCACACCCCGCAAGCCGGCGTGGAGGGTGACCAGGCCCGCGCGGCCTCACACGCGTTCTCTGCGAGCACACCGGCCTCGCCTGCGTACACGGTCCGCGAGAGTCGTCCTGCGGAGAGTCTGTGGGCCATCGCCGAGCACGAACTGGGGGACGGCGAACGCTGGCGGGAGATAGCGGAGTTGAACGTGGGCCGCACCATGACCGACGGCACGGTCTTTACCGCCAGCAGCTTCCTTCAACCCGGCTGGCAGCTGAAGATGCCCGACACCGCCACGAACCCGCCTGCGGCCGCGGGCGGTATCCGCACAGAGCTGGAGAACCTTACTCCGGCCGACAACCAGAGCAGCGGGCACGTCGTCGCGGTCCACTCCGGCGACTACCTGTCGAAGATCGCCCAGAAGGAACTCGGCGACGGCGACGCCTGGCCGCAGTTGTTCGAGGCCAGCCGGGGCAAGCCGCAGCCGCACGGACTGCCCAAGATCACCGACCCCAACGTCATCTACGCCGGGCAGCAGGTCACCGTGCCCAACCCCCAGAGCGGCCGGCCATCATCGCCAGACCGTGACCGCGAGGAGAACCCGGAGCCGCACGACCCGGATAGGAATTCCCCGGGCACTCACCACCCCGCCACCACCCCCACGCCCGGCGCGGGCACGGGAAACACGCCGGCGCCTGCACCCAGTCAGACGCGGACACCGGCTCCGCAGTCATCGGAGCCCGGCACACCGTCGACGGATACAGCCGAGCAGCCCGGGCAGCACCCGTCTTCGTCCTCCTCCGCTCCCCCGGCGGCGCCAGCGCAGTCGTCCCCTGCTGCTGGCTCCTCTCCCACGTCTGAGGGCCCAACGACCGCTCCGGTGAGCAGCCCGGTGAACCTGCGCATCGTGCTCGGCGCCGGCGCGCTGCTCGCCGCGGCCATCACCGCAGCGCTCGCCCTGCGCCGCACCCTGCAGCGTCGGCGCCGCAAGCCCGGCGAGAAGATCGCCATCACGCCGGAAACCTCCGCCGCGGAAGCCCAGTTGGCGGCGGCCGCCGACTCCGACGGTGCCGCCCGCCTGGACGGAGCGCTGCGCACCCTGGCCCATCACGTGCTCCAGCAAGCCGACGATGCCGTCCTGCCGCCGTTGCGGGCCGCCCGGATCGGCACCCGCACCGTGGAGGTGCTGCCCGAGGACCTCGTCCAGGACCCCCTCGGGCCCTTCACCGCCGGACGGGGAGGCTGGTGGGTCCTGCCCGCTGACGCCGCCCTCCTCGACGACGACACCGCCCGCGACGTGTCGGCGCCGTACCCGGGGCTGGTCACCATCGGTCACACCCAGGCAGGCGACCTGCTCCTACTCAACCTCACAGCTGTGCCCGCGCTCCTGCTGGACGGAAACCTGGTCCACATCACCGAAGTCTGCACCTCGCTCGCCCTCGAACTCGCCATGAGCCCGTGGGGAACGGACCTTCAGATCGTCACCGTGGGCTTCGGCGAGGACCTCCCCCAGCTGTTGCCCACCGCCCGCATCTGTCACATTCGCCAGGCCGCACACGCGCTGCGCGATCTCACTGAACGGCTCCTCGAAGCCCACCAACTGCCCGATACCCAGCAGCAGCCGTATCTGCTGCTGTGCGCAGCGGCCCTGGACGAGGACACCGCCTGGCAGTTCGCCGACCTCATCGACAAAACGGCCCACACCATGCCAGTCACCCTGATCGCCCCAGCCAGCACGGCAGCCGCACACTTCCCTGAGGCGGAGATCCTCAACGCCTCCCTCAACCAGCCGCAGACCCTCGACTGCGCCGGCACGGACATCACCGTGCAACGCCTTCAACACCCCGCCTACCAGCAGATCATCACCGCACTGAAGGTGTCCGGGCAGCCTCCCCATCCAGCCGAGGGTCCCTGGGAAGACGTCCCGGACGAACCCGACAGCACACCCCCGCCCCAGCGTGCGGCGCCGCAGGAGGACACGACGGCACCCGTTGCCGCGTCGATCGTGCCGGCGCCCGCCCCGCAGGTGAGCGGCGAGGTCTTCCCCGCCCTGCTCGCTGCCAGCACCGACCCCTCCGCGCTCCACCTCTCCTCCCCCGCCCCATCGACGCGGCCCGAGGATGACACCACATCGAGCGCACAGAAGGCGGCTCCCCCTGCCTCGGCCCCGGCAGCCACCGCCGACGCCGACGAAGCAGCCCAGACGCAGGTGGGGACGACGGCAGAGGCCGACGAGGCACAGGCCAAGGCGGAGGAGTTTGTCGTGCCGCAGCAGGAAGAACACAAGACGCCGGATCCTCGCGCCCCGGAGATCCGGGTGCTGGGGCCGGTCGAAGTCGACCGGGTGGGCCATGCAGGCCACGGCCCAAGAATGGCCCAGCTCGCGACGCTGTTGTATTTCCGGCCCGGCCGTAGCGCCGACGTCCTGTGCGCCGACATGGACCCCATTCACCCCTGGTCGACCAGCACCCTCAACGCCCGCCTCCAAGGCCTGCGCAGCAGCCTGGGCAGCGACCCCGATGGCAACCCCTACGTCCCACGCCGCAAATCAGGCGAAGACCCCTACCGCTTAGCACCCGGCGTGCGCTGCGACTGGAGTCGCTTCCTGCATCTCGCCGAACGTGGTCTGCCGCTGGGTCCCGCCGGCCTGAACGACTTGGAGAAGGCCCTGGCTCTGGTGCGGGGCCGACCGTTCGGCGGCCGGCCACTGCCGTGGGCCGAGCCTATGCAGCAGGAAATGACCATCCGGATCATCGACATCGCCCACACCGTGGCCACACACCGCACCTCCCCAGGCCCCCACCACGACCTCAGCGCCGCCCGCCGGGCCATCGCCACTGGCCTCGACGCAGACCCGACCGCTGAACTCCTCTACCGGGCCTGGATGCGCCTGGAAGCAGCATGCGGCAACCGCGCCGGACTCCACACAGCCATCACCCGCATCCAGCAGGTCAACCAGGCACTGGACTGCTCACCGGAGACAGAGACCACCCAGCTCATCAACGACCTGCTCCACGCCCACCGCTCCGGCCGGACACCAGCATCATGACCACCCAGACGACGCCCCCGCCACCGTCAGCACCTACATCACAAGCCACACAGACGACGGCGACAACGCCACGGCCAGTGTCTGACACGCAGACGGTGTCGGGGCCAGAGCCGAAGCCGTCGACGTCGGGGCTCGCATCACGGTCGGAATCGGGGTCAGCGGCACAGAGCCCCTCCCCAACTGGGCCCACTAATGCCACGTCGCACCGCACCGGCACCCCGCCGCCGGTGTCCGCACCGCTCAGTCACACCGCCCAACGGTGGCTGACCGTGCTGATCACCGTCGGCACCGCAAGCGTCGCCGGCATCGGCTTCACCGGCTCCTACACAGCCCTGCGACAACTCGCCACCCGCAAGAGCTTCGGTACCTTCGCCTACCTCTTCCCCGTCGGCATCGACGCCGGTATCTGTGTCCTGCTCGCCCTGGACCTCCTCCTGACGTGGATCCGCATCCCGTTCCCGCTGCTGCGCCAGACGGCCTGGCTGCTGACGGCGGCGACGATCGCGTTCAACGGCGCGGCGGCCTGGCCGGACCCGCTGGGCGTGGGCATGCACGGGGTGATCCCGGTGCTGTTCATCGTGGCGGTGGAGGCGGCCCGGCACGCCATCGGCCGGATCGCGGACATCACGGCGGACAAGCACATGGAGGGCGTCCGGCTGACCCGCTGGCTGCTCTCCCCGGTACCGACGTTCCTGCTGTGGCGGCGGATGAAGCTGTGGGAGCTGCGCTCCTACGAGCAGGTGATCAAGCTGGAGCAGGAGCGGCTAATCTACCGGACCCGTCTGCACTCGCGGTTCGGCCGGGCCTGGCGCCGCAAGGCTCCGGTGGAGTCGCTGATGCCGCTGCGGCTGGCCCGGTACGGCGTTCCGCTGGCGGAGACGGCCCCGGCGGGCCTGGCCGCGGCGGGCATACAACCGATCCCGATCCCGCCCACATCTCAGGCGGCGGCCGGCCACACAGAGCCAGCCACCCAACGGGCTGCGAGCGCCCTTCCTGCCAAAGCGGAATCGGCTGGCTCGGAGCCCGACACCCCCGCCCCTGTGCTCTCCACTCACGCGCACGCACGAGACCTCAGTCCTTCCGCAGCCACCCAGCAAGGCGGTACTCCCGTACACGGCTTCCATCCACCAGTCCGTGAACAACGCCGCAACCTGGCAGTTGAGTTACCGCAGGCCCGGCCATATGCAGCCGCAGCCACCACCGACCACCAGCCCGCCCCCACCAACAGCGGAAGCGCTCCCCCACACCGGGCCGACACGACCCCACCTCGTCGGACACCACCAGAGAACAGCCCCGCTCGCCGGACCAACAGCCCCGGTCAGGCGAAGTTGACCGTGACCGACCGCTACTACCTCGCCTGGCAGGACTACCGCATCCACTACGGCGTCGAGCCCAGCGGCCGGGAACTCTCCACCCACCTCGCCGCCCAAGGACTCCTCGGCCGCGGCCAACAACCCGTCAGCCCGGCCAACCTACGCAGGCACTTCCTCCGCTGGCGCATCTACCACCTGTGGGCCCAGCACCGGGCGGACACTCAGGCTCCCGCTGCTGCAGACATAGCCCGCGAGTGCGCCCGCCACGGCATCACCCGCCAATACAACCAACCCGTCACAGCCGAGTACGTCGAGGGATTGACCGCCGACTTCGAACAACGCTGGCACACCCTCAACTCGGCTTCCAGATAGTAGAAACACCCACGTCCGGGCGCCGCCGCCGTCAGCAACGCCTACCGCTTCAAGAGGCGTTGTCCTCGTCGGCACGCTCGCCTTCGGGTGTGCGCCGGATACGCCACACACCGAAAGCCGCTCCAAAGCAACCACCGACCACAGCCGCCGCCCATCCCCAAGCGCTGCTACGCGATAACACCGCCGCCGACAGCGCGCTCAACAAGGCCCCCACCAGCGCATACATCACGACGATGAAGACCACAGCGACATGCCGATTCCGCAGCGGCGGCAGGCCACCACTCACGCTCGCCCTCCACCCTGGACGGCCACACGGTTCAGCCCCACCCGAACGCCTTCCCCAGGCACACCCACGGTGTGCCGGCATCGCCGCACAAACGCCTCCCCCATCCCGGCCGGCCATCTCCCCACCGTGTATCCCGACAACGGCCACGACAAGCCGACTCAACGACGCCGACCGCAGTACGGACGCCGGACGCTGACACCCCGACACCCCGACACCCCGACACGCACCGAACCAAGTTCGTCCTGGCAGCTGTTCTCCCACCCGGATAGGTCACAACTCCGTCACCACCTTTACCGTTCTCTCACATCGGGTGATTTGGCACCGGTAGTTTCATCCAGCACGTAACGACCTGGGGGGACCCGTGAGCTACTACCCGCCGCAACAGCCCATGCCGCCGCAGCGCGGACCGCAGCCTGTCCGCATCGCGCCAAAGTGGGCGCGGAAGCGGTTCGTGCTGCCCGCGCTCGGCTTCGCCTTCTTCCTCGGCATTGGCGCCGGCGCCGGCGACCCGAACACCACCAAAACGGCGGCGGCCGACACCGTCCGCCCCACCGCCACGACCACCGTCACCGCGACAGCCACAGCGACCGCGACCGCGAAGCCGACACCGGCGCCGACCGTCACCAAGACGGTCAAGGTGAAGGTGACCGTCACCGCGCACGCGGCTGCCGTCGGTTCAGGCTCAACTTCGGGGGGCTCGTCGTCCAGTGGCGGCTCGCCCTCCTCGGGCGGATCATCCTCGACCGGCAACGGTGCGACGGCACTGTGCAACGACGGGACGTACTCGTACGCGGCACACCACCAGGGAGCGTGCTCACACCACGGCGGTGTCGCCGTCTTCTACCACTGACCTTCGCCTGAACGCCCACTGACCCATCCCGCGGCCGCGTCGCGGACGGCATCGTCGCGGCCGGGGATGCGGCCATCGCCCGTCAGGCATGCCACCGCCCGCACCGGGCCCACGCGGTGCAGCAGGCGCGCGTCGAACCGTCCGTCGCGGAGGAGGGCCTCGGCGGTCCAGTCCCGTTACACCAGCCGCTTCAGCTTCCTCCACCTTGTTCTTGTCCGTCGACAAGCCCAGGGCGGCGCACAGATGGTGCGCGCGCATCGGATGCACCGCATCCGCCTACCTCCACGATGTCTCGGTATGAGGACGGCAGCACGTCCGCGTCCAGCTCGGCGGACCAGGCCGGCACCAGCCGTACTCCCACTGGCGATCCGCCTGCGGCTACCCGCTCCGCCACCGCACTCTCGCCGGTGTCGGGACCGGTCACCGACTCGTCCGAGGACAGGATCTCGCTCATCGTCTCCCGCGTGATCTCCAGCCGGGGCACCACTGCCTCCTGCTCGACAAGAAGAGCCGTCAACTCCTCTATCTGCCAACGCAGTTCAGCGATCCGCACCCGCGCGGCAGACTCCGGCCGCTCCAGTTCCTCCCGCCACGACACCATCGCCGCCTCCCAGACCCGAAACCTGGACACGACGATCCGGCAAACGATCCCCGGCAGCAACAGCCCACCAAGGCGATCTCACTGCATGAGAGCTACACCCAATTCATAAGGAGGCAGCAAGCTTCGTGCCAGCCGCCCCGGCGGCTCCTGCGCCGCGGCTCCGTTCCTTCGCATTTCCGCGTACATCCGCAAAATAACCGGCAAAATCCCTGGCCGTCCGCTCCTGCGTGTAACTGCCGAGTGCCACACTGAAGGATCGATGAGCGCCGCGGATCGGGGGCTGGGCGGGCGATGAGCAGATGGATCACTGCAGTCTTAGCAGCGCTGGCCACGTTTGTGTGTGTGACAGGGGTGTTGGGCGCTTGGGTGTTGCCGTTGCTGCTGGCCTCCGAAGCGGACCGGTGGGTAGTCGCCGCCGGTGCAGGAACAGCGGTGTCGGCGGTAGCGGTGGCGTGGGGAGAACGGCGGATGGCGGGCAGAGCCGCCGAACACGGGTTGGAGCCCGCCGCGCCGGCGCCCGCCCCGACAGCCCGGGCGTCCCGGAACCGGTCGGTGGAAGTCAAGGGTGACGTTCCGGGAGTGATCATCACCGGGAACCACGTGCACTTCAAGAAGCGGCGATGAGCCTGACGAGGCGAAGACGCCGCCGTGCGGCGGATGTCAGTGCCGAAAACGACTTTCCGCGTCGCACTTCACGATCGGTCTCGATAGGCAGGGACAACAACGGGGTCACCATCACCGGCGACCACACGAAGATCCACCACTCCCAGCCGGCGTCCTCGGCGGTCGTCATCGTGGCCTTTGTCATGACGCTGGCAGTCGTGGCGACCATTCTGTGGGGCACCCTGGACCACGGTTTCAGCAGCAGCGCGGCCAGCGACCCGCGCCAGCCCGCTGCTTCGGCAGGAAGCCTGTCACCGTCGGATGACGTGCAACCCAACGCCACATGGTGTCTGAACGGAAACTCATGCCCCGTCCGAGGAGGTGACTACTACTGGTCGGGCTCTGCCACGCAGTTGAACTCGGCTCTGACCAAGGTGACCCGTCTGGACTCCCTCCCCGGCCTGTCAGCTGTGGGGTCGGATCAGATTGTCATCACGTTCCAGTCGGCGAGCAACGAGTCGGTGCTTCTGACGGGACTGCGGGTCGTGAGCCGGAAGCCGTCACCGAATCCCCAAGCCGGCCTGATCGCCGCGCCCTCATGTGGTGGCTGCGGGGGCCAGCCCAGCGTCTATTACTTCATCACATCACTCGACGACCCCGCACCGTCGGTCCTCCGCCAGGACCCGAAGACCGGCAAGGCGATCCCCGGCAGGACGGGCTTCCCGCTGACGCTGTCCCAGACCGACGTGGACGTCCTGCTGCTGACAGTCAACGACGCACACTGCACATGCTCGTTCGACCTCGATGCGACCTGGACGATCAAAGGCAAGAAGGGGCACACCCTTCTGACCAATGGAGGTGCCCACTTCCGGATCACGGGCTCTCGGGGGTTGCCGCGCTACCACGAGATCCTTTCGGGGGAAACCCGCAACGGGTCCGTGAACAACTCCGCTCATTCAGTGATGATCCCCGGCTAGTCCCCGTCGTGGGGAGCGGCGGCGTCCGCCACTTGTCGCGGCACGTACGCCCGGGGATCACATCCACAACTGCCGGGTGAGGGAGGCGAAGCAGACATGAGGCAGATCCGATTCACACACCGACGCCTGGCCGTGTGGTGCCTCGGCATCATTCTCGTCGCGACTGCCGCCTCGATCGCCATCCGCGCCACGTCCGCGCCCGACTCCCGTAGCACGCCCACGGCAACCGGACCACGGTCGGCCACCACGACGGCACCAAGTACGCCGCGCCCGGCCCCTCGCCGAATACGAACGCTACGACCCGGCAACTGGGTAACGTCACTGGCCTTCAGCCCCAACGGCAAGCTGCTGGCCTCAGCCACGAACTACGGGACGGTGCAACTGTGGAACGTGGCCAACGGCGATCTCTTAGCCACCCTCGACAAGCTCGCCTTGGCCGACGCGGCACCGAACAAAATCACCTTCAGCCCCGACGGGAAGAAACTGGCGGTGTGCTGCGTGCCACGCTTCCAGCTGGTAGACGTGGCGAGCGGGAAGATCCTGCACAGCAGGACGTCCCCGAACACCCACGTGGCCTTCGCTCCGAACGGCAAGCAGCTCGCGCTCGGCGGGCAGTACGGCATGCAGTTCACCGACGCCGACGGGCAGTTCCGCCTCTTCCGCAACACCTACGTGGGCGAACTCGCCTACAGCCCCGACGGCAGCGTCCTGGCCAGCTCAGGTGGAGTCCGAGTCCGTGGCGGCGGGATCCAGATTTGGAACCCCGCGACGGAGTCGGTCCGCTCCGCTCTGCAGGCCCGAGGCCCAGACGATCCCCCGGACGAGGTGGAGTCCCTGGCCTTCAGCCCCGACGGGACGACAATCGCCACCGGCGGCAGCACCACCGACAACGACACCGGTTCTCTGGTCCTGTGGAAGGTAGCCACCGGTGCCACCACCCGGCTCGGCACCGCAATCGCCCATGACCCCGTCCACGGTATCGCCTACGCGCCGGACGGGCACGTCCTTGCCAGCGTCGACGACATCGGCCGACTGCGACTATGGGACACGACCACCAAGCAGCAACTCGCTGTTCTGCCGACCGCCGGCGCACTGCAGTCGGTGGCAGTCAGCCCGCACGGCGGACTACTCGCGACCGGATCCTCCGGCGGCGCCATCACCCTATGGGACGTCAGCGCCTTCATTCCCACCGGAAAGAAGCTTGCCGAGCATCCGCGGCCTCCCTCCCTCGCTCCAGGCCCCACACTGTCGGGGAGCGGCCCCGGCAGCGCCGTGGGAGCACAAACCGACTGCGGCAGCGCACAAGCCGGTTCGAGGGACGACGCATTCCACGTAGTGGTCACCTCCGGCCACGTGAGCTGCGCCGACGCCCGCCGGATCCTCAAGAACTATGCCAAGGCCCGTGGAAAACAGGGCTCAGCCGGGTTGGCCGTCATTGACGGCTGGTCCTGCGGACACAACAGTACGGTCGGACTGGCACAGACGGGTGTCTACATAGACTGCCAACGCGGAACCGACGAGTTCGACACCCAACGATCCTGACGCCCGATACGTCACCACATCCCGCGCATGCAGCAAGCGGGCAACTCCGGCGAAGACGGATGCTGTTGATGCTGTCGACTGAACGATGTCGGTCGCCCACACCATCGTGTGCGCCCACCAGCATGCCGCCGGGCAGAAACCACCTCGCCTGCTGCGCTTCACGGTGCTTGTGTGGATCGGTGCTTGTAGCAGCGGGGCAGGCCCGTGCCAGTGAAGCGGTGGCAACGAGTGCTGGGACTGCACCACTTCACTGGGAGGCGGCACTGGCCCGCTCACGACAACCGACAGAGAAACGGGTCGTGTGAACCTGCCAGTCACGCGGCCGCCCGGTTGCCGCCCTGCTGTCGGCTCGTAGCGTTCACAGTCGACGTTCGACCAACATGAAGATGAGGCCGACGGCCCCGGTGCCGGCGCCGTAGCAGGCGCCGCGCAGCAGGTGCGCGAGGGCGGTGCGTCGCCTGTGCGCGATCCAGCTCCGGGCAGTGCTGAGCCGGTTCGTGTATCGGGCGGGGCTGCGGGGATTAGGGTTCATGGCAGACGTCCCTTTCGTGATGGCGTCCTGACGGGGAGTCCGTCCGGCCGGTGGCCTCGGAACCGGTGGCCGGGTCAGGGACTCCCCGTTGTCTTCGTCGTGCGAAGGCCCTGGGTCAGCGGCGTTCGGTGAACTCCTGGAGCCGGGTGACGAGTTGTTTGTCGGGCCGGGCGACGATGACGGAGGAGTGCGGGGCGCGGGCGGCAAGCCGGTGGACCTCGCTTTCCAGGCGGCCGGTGGGCGCGTGGGCGCCGTAGCCGTTGGCGCGTACGTAGCGGGCGAAGATTTCCAGGCCGTCGAGGAAGGCGGCATCGGGCGGGGCGGTGTCGGCCATGGAGTGGGTGAGCTGGTGGAACCAGTGCCGGGCCCGCTTGGACTCGCCGAGGCTGAGGTGATGCAGGTGCAGGCAGTAGGCGGCGGCGCGGCTGCTGGCGCCGGCGGCGAGCTGCCACCAGAATTGGGCGGATTCGGGGTGTCCGGTCAGGTGCAGCAAGCAGGCGTAGACGAGGGCGCCGTCGACGTCGAGTTCATCCTCGGTCAGCGGGCCGCGGTCGGGGCCTTCAGCGATCTTGGCGACGTGGGCGGCGGCATCGGGTTCGTTGAGCACCCACCGACACACCACGCTCAGGCGCTGTCCGGCCTGGGCGGCGCGGTTGACTCCGGTGGCGGGGGTGCGGCGGGAGGCGTCGGTGGCCAGTCGACGCAGGCCGGCCGCGACGTCCGTGCCGCGGCGCGGGGTGACGGTCAGGCGGGCGTCGGCGAGGAGGGTGTCGATGGCGGCGGTCATGCTCCGGCTCCCTTCTGCTTGGGCTTCTTGGACGTGTCGGGCAGCCCCAGCTTCACGCGCAGGCGTTCCTTGGCGCGGCGCAGGTGGTGGCCGACGGTGCGGTCGTCGATGCCGATGTACCAGGCGACCTTGGCGGTGTCGTAGCCGAGGACGTAGCGCAGCACGATCACCTCGAACTGCCGGTCGGGCAGTTCGGCGATCGCCTCGTACAGGCCGCTGGACGACTCCATCTTGTGCAGCTTGTCGCGGGCGGTCACCAGCGCCTTGTTGAGGGCCTGGGCGATGGGGCCGTTGATGACGAACGCCGGCCCCCGTCCCTCCGCCTCGAGGCGGTCGTGGACGGCACGCCGCACGATCGCCCACGCGCCCTGCTCGAGGTTGCCAGCGCTCAGCAGCTGCGACCAGCCGGCATGGATCTCAAGGAAGACCTCGTGTATGACCTCCTCCGCGGCTTCGCGGGTGCCGAAGTGGACTTCCGCATAGGCGTGGAAGGCCTCCTGGTGCCCGAGGTAGAACGCCTCGAAGTCCAGCGGCAAGTCCAGAGCAACGAACATGGACTGTGACAGTCCGGAGCCGTACTCCGTCGGCGAGGCGCCCACTGGGGCGTCGTCGTGACTCACACGCAGCTCCTGTCGGCCAGAGACATGAGCAAAGATCCTCTCCATTGAGGTCATTGGGGACCGGCGCCAACTTGCCAGCTGGTAACGACTGTTGGGCCTGGCTCCTACCTAAGTGATGCGCGGGGCGGAAGACTCACGTCCCTTTGCAAAGAACACGTAGAGTGCCCAAACAAAGGCGCTGTGCAACTTTCAACAAGCAGCGCTAGTCACCCTACGTAGTCCTCTGACCAGGCGTAACCCCATCGAGGTGTCATGCGAACACTCATCCGCACACAGGCCGTGTTCTGCATCACATCACCCCGCGCACGACAGACACCTATGGATGCTCACGTGGTCCCTGACTCCTCACAGACCGCGCCCCACCCTGATGTAACTGTCGTCCGTCAAAGCCTGTTGTTCTCTCACCGAGATCGAGTACGAGCCGGAGTCGTCGATGGCGCTCCAGCCCATCGGCGATCATTGACAACGAACCTTGCCTGACGCCCGATCACGCCAGATAGCCTGACCCGCATGATTCGCGCAGTGGTCTTTGACGTCGGTGAATGCCTCGTAGACGAAACGACTGAGTACGGCACCTGGGCCGACTGGCTCGACGTACCCCGGCACACCTTCCACGCCATGTTCGGCGCGGTCATCGCCCAAGGCCGCGACTACCGCGAGACCTTCCAGGAGTTCCGTACAGGCTTCGACCTATACGAGGAGCGGGAGAAGCGGGCAGCCGCTGGGAAGCCGGAACACTTCGGCGAGGCAGACCTGTATCCAGACGTCCGCGATGCCCTGGCCACGCTTCGCTCGGATGGCCTGTGGCTGGGCATCGCTGGGAACCAGACCGTCCGAGCTGGCGGCATCCTGCGGCAGTTGTTCACGGGCGACGTCGACCTGATCGGCACCAGCGACGACTGGGGCGCGAGCAAGCCGGACCGGGCGTTCTTCGACCGAGTTGCCGAGGTGGTTCCTGCCGAGGTCAGCGAGATCCTGTACGTCGGCGACCGCGTCGACAACGACATCCGCCCCGCCGCCACCTCGGGGATGCTCACGGCGCTGGTGCGGCGCGGTCCGTGGGCGACGATCCAGTGGCGGACCGAAGAAGCGGAGAAGCTCCCGACGTTCCGGGTCGAGAGCCTCCGCGAGCTCTCCGGTCTGATCAAGCAGTTCAACGAGCGAGAGCGCTGACGGTCGTCGACCAGCCGTAGAGCCGGTCGTCGAGCTCACGGACGCAGCGTTCGTTCTGGTGCGACGTCAGGGCACGCCGCACCTCGCGGACGCGGTCCATGCCCATCGCGTACCAGGTGCGCTCCAACTGGTCGAGGGCGCGGACGGCGTACCCGCATGCTTCCTCAGGGTGGCCGGCTGCTGCTTCGACGGCTGCGAGGTCGCCGAGGACGACGGTCATCTGTTTTTCCTCAGCCGCGTCGAGGTCGTCTAGTACGCCGAGCAAGGTTTCCCGGGCCTGGGGCAGGTGCCCGGCCTTGAGTTGGGTGTTGCCCTTGAACGCACGTAGCCGGACAGCGGTGAACCAGTCGAGCCACTCGGGATTCGTGTGCTCACTGCCTCGGGCGAGGATCTCTTCGGCGTGCCCGATCAGGTGGAGCGCCGTCCTCGTGTTGCCGCAGCGGGTCTCGCACTCTGCTTCTACGGCGTCGAGCCAGGCGAGGAACTCGGCGGAGGCTGGGCCGCGGCGGGCGTAGGTACGGGCGGCCACCATGCGTTCAACGGCGGCTTCGCGGTCTCCGGCCCATGCAGGGGCGAACGCAGTGTGCGCGAGCACTGCGGCGCCGAGGAGTGCGTCGTTCGCTTCGCCGGCGGCCTGGAGCGCGCGGAGCAGGGTCTGTTGGGCGCGGTCGGCGTCGCGCATGTCGAAGAACTCGATGCGCCCGGCCAGCAGCCAGGTCTCGGCAAGGGCGGCGGCGACCAGCTGCTTGGTGTGCCCTGCGGTCTCGGGTAGGAGCGTGCAGCCGAGTGTGGCGTGGGCGAGTGCGGCGGGGTGCAGGGTGGCAGGGGCGAGGGACCAGTACAGGCGACGGTGTGCTCGGGTGATGGCTGAGTAGTCGTCGGCGACGGAGGCGGGCTGCAGTGTGACGGCTTGGGTGGGAACGGCAACGAGCCCTGTTTCGGCTGCCGGGGCGAGCGCCGTACGTCGAGCGCGGGTTGATGCCATGCCCCCTGGTGGGGTGAATCCGAGTGATTCCAGGCTTTGTCCGAGGATACGCTCGATAGCCTGACCCACGGTCGGCTGTGGCCAGGGTGGTGTGTCGGTCATCCACCTGCCGACCTGGCGGGTGCCGACGCCGATGGCTTCGGCCAGGGCCTCGTTGGTGGGGTAGCCGGCAGCTACGGCCGCGGCTTTGAGCCTCGGGTTCCCTACGCGCCGTGCCATTGTGCTCCTCCGGGTCGGGTCTTCTCCCAGTAAGTGTGGGCAGAAGTCCGGCGGAATGTCACCCGTCACTCCTTGGCGGCAGCGAAAGTCCGGTTTAGAGCCGCAAGAAGTCCGATGGAAGTCCTCGCATGAGACGCGCGCGAAGAACAGTCTTGTGGCATCCGATCACGCCACGAGGAGCCGCTGATGCAGAGCGCTGCCTTACCAACTTCGGCTGGCTGCAGCCTGATAGGCGCTGGCCAGGACTGGGACGCTATTCGTGTCCCTGTATCGCTGGGACTGGCGGCCATGTCGATCCTGGGCGCACGCTGCGGCGCGGTCCTCGAGGACCCAATCTCCTCAGCGGTCTACTACTTCGTGCCCCGCGGTACGGCCAAGCAGTGGAGTGTGCCGGGTACTGAGCCCCTCGGATCGGGCTCGAACGTAGCCGTACCGCCGCTGCGAAGGGCCACCGGCCCGGGTCCGTACTGGCGGGTCTGCCCGGGTGACGACGGCTGGGTCACGGACGCGGCCGCGTTGCAGGCGGCCCTCGAGGACTGCATGGGCTCAGGGGAGGCCGTGCCGGCATGAGCAGCGCGACAGAAGCGATCCCCGTCGAAGTCCTCGAAGCGCTGGCGATACCGGCACTAGACGGGCTGAGCGAGGAGCAGGTGGGTGGCAGGGCGTGTATCTGGTGTGCCAGCCTGCTGACGATCGAGACGGCTGTGCAGCTCGGCGAGCACCTGACCGACGCCGGTGCGTCCACCGCGGTCACCAGGATGAGGACCTCCCCAAGAGGCTGCCGCAGCTGCGTGGAAGGCCGAGCTCACCGTGGTCTGTTTGCTCACGGTTCGACGTGCGCCCTGTGCCGCGACGAGCAGACCGCCGGTGAGTGCGTAGTCGGCCGTGGCCTCTATCGGCTCGTCCGGGAGACCAGCCGGCACGTGATCTTCGCGATTCCATGCGAGCCATGCACGCTCGCCAGGATTTTCCCCAGGCAGACCCCGAAGCACGAGTGCACTGGTCTGGCTGCCCTGTCCGACGGGACCGTGCCGTGCCCCTGCTGCCGGTCGACACCACCGCCACCGTGCGCGCGCTGTCGGCGCCCGATAAAGGCAGGTGGGGAATTCGATCTGCCGCGCTATGAGCAGCAGCTGTCAGCGTCCTGGAACCTGTCCGGCCGCTCCTTGCACACGCCAAGGGCAGCCCGCACGCACGTCACCAACACCTGCCAAATCTGGCACGTGCCCCGTCAAGCCGTGGAGGGCCTGGCACTCATCACCAGCGAGCTGGCCACCAATGCGGTCGTGCACGCGCATGCCGAAGAAGTCACCGTCATGCTGGGGCTGGCCTCTCACCACGTCTGGGTCAGCGTCACTGACCGCGGCCGGCCCCGCTCCCCCGTCATCCGCCGCACCGTAGCCGCGGACGCCGAGGACGGGCGCGGGCTTTGCCTGGTCGAGGCCCTTGCCACCCGCTGGCACGCGACCACAAGCACCAGCGGCACCCACGTCTGGGCCTGTATTGCCTTACCCCGTCGCGGTGCCACCAGGGATCAAGTAGCAGCCTCTGCACCGCTAGACGATCCGGCGAACCGCGTCGCCCCCGGCCACGCAGAGGACCCGCCGCACAGGCAACTCCTCCCGTCCACCTCACCTACCCAGCGGATGCCTTGATGCCCAGGCCGTTAGCGACCAACGCCGTTCTTCCCGCCGTTCAAAGAAGCACAGAAACCCATCCAGATCTGATCGTCAGTCCGGTCGGCGCCGACATGGATCTGCGGGCCGCAATCGAGGATTTGAAGCTGGGCCGCTACCGGGCCGCGCGGGATCTTTTGGCGCGGACGGGCCCGAACTGGCCCCTGCGTACCCGCCGGAGCCAGCTGCTGGCCGCGGGATCGGGAGACGGCGGCGTCTTCAAGACATGGCTGGAGGAAGAATCCGGCAGCGCGGATGCGTCGATGATGTGGACTCGGGTCCTCACCCGGGCCGCGCTCGTCGCCCACCGCTCCGGCAGGACCAAGGACTTGGTGGCCCGGGCTGCGGGGCTGGCCCGGCAGGCTTGTATGAAGGCGATGGCGATGCGGCCGGAGTGTCCGGTGGCGTGGGTCTGCCTGCTGCAGCTGACGCAACTGCCCTTTGATCCCTACCACTTCGACCCCCAGTGGCGGTCGCGTCCGCTGCCGTGGGATCAGCTCAGGGATCCGACTATGCCGCTTCGAGGGCCGTGGCCACTGCTGGAGGAGATCAACCGGCGTGATCCCGGCAACCGGGAGGGGCATCACCGCATGCGTGAATTCTTCCTGCACCGCGGCGGGCCCACGGCCGCCATGAGCTACTCGGCATGGACTGTAGCCAGCCAGCCCACCAGCGGTGAGTTGGATCTATTGCCGCTGTACGCGATGCGTGACGTGTACGCGGCCCGGCACGGGAACGGGCACGGCAGTGCCCTGCAGTTCTGGCAGACCGCGCAGGTGTCGCACTATGCGTGCCAGGCCCGGGACCGCTGGTTCGCCTCCGTCCCTCCGGTGCATCACGGGTGGCTGTCGGTGCTGGATCTCAATCACCTCGCGCATGCTCTGGTGGCGTGTGGCGAGGACGCACGGGCGGTGTTCGAGGCGATGGGCCCGTATGCCACCCCCGAGCCGTGGCAGACGATCAACCGCAGTCTGGGCCGCAGCTACGACTGGACCACCGAATTCCTGCGCATCCGCAGCGCCGCCCTGCGCGAGCGCTCCCGTTGGTGAACCTTCCGCCCCTCCCTCGCCCCGTGCGGCGTGGTCGACGCCCCCTGCGTCTGTGTCCCTCACTCCTTCGATTGTGAAAGTGGATCTCTGGTGTTACGCAGAAGAAGCAGCACTCTTGCCCATGACGGCAGTGACGATGACGTCCTGGCCGCCCTCGGGATCAAGCCCGAACTCTCCCGGAAGATGGGCGTGTTCGGGAACTTCGCGATCTCGTTTTCGGTGATCTGCATCCTGGCCGGCGGCATGAGCCTGTTCGGCTTCGGCCTCGCCCACGGCGGGCCCGTGGTGATGCTCGGCAGCTGGATCGTCATCGGTGCGATGACCCTGCTGGTCGGCCTGTCCCTGGCGGATGTCGTCTCCGCCTACCCGACCTCGGGCGGCCCTTACTTCATGGCCGACAAACTCGGCGGGGCCCGCTGGGGCTGGATGACGGGCTGGCTGAACCTGCTCGGGCTGCTGGGTGCGATCGCCGGCATCGACTACGGCGCTGCCGTCTTCACCGGCGCGTTCGCCCAGATGCAGTGGGGCATCAGCCCCACCGGCGGCGTCACCATGACCATTTTCGGGTGCATCCTGCTGCTGCACGGCCTGCTCAACTCCGCGGGCGTGCGTCTGGTCAACGCCCTCAACGCCTTGTCCGTGTGGTGGCAACTCGCGGGCGTCGCCGTCATCGTCGGCGCGCTCACCCTCGCCCCGACCGCGCACCGGTCGCCGGCCTTCGTGTTCACCCACTTCCACAACGACACCGGCTTCACCCACCCCCTCTACGTCGCGCTCATCGGCAGCCTTCTGGCGGGCTACACCTTCTGCGGCTATGACGCCTCCGCCCACGTCGCCGAGGAGACCAGCGACGCCCAGACTGCCGCGCCCCGCGGCATCGTCCGCTCCATCTGGGTCTCGTGGGCGGCCGGCTTCGTGCTCCTGGCCGGCCTGCTGTTCGCCCTGCAGGACTACACGGCCACGCAGAACACGCCGACCGGGGTGCCGCCCGCTCAGATCTTCCTCGATGCCCTCGGCGCGAACGGAGCGAAAGCACTGCTGGCAGTCGTCGTGGTGGCGATGCTGTTCTGCGGCAACGCCGAAGTCGCCGCAGCCAGCCGCATGGTCTATGCATTCTCCCGCAGCCGCGCCCTGCCCGGCTGGCAGGCCTGGCGGCAGGTCAACGAGCGCACGAAGACGCCAACTCGAGCCGTGTGGTGCGTCATCGTCGTGCCGTTCATCCTGGCCCTGCCCGCTCTGTGGTCGCCGACCGCCTACGGCGCGATCACCGCCATCAACGCCGTCGGCATGACCCCGGCCTACGGCATCCCCGTCTACCTCGCCCTGCGCAAAGGCCGCGCCTACCAGAGCGGCCCGTGGAGCCTGGGCCGCTGGCGAAAACCCGTCAGCGTCACGGCCGTCGCCTACGTCGCCATCATCACGATCGTGTTCTGCCTGCCGCAGTCCACCCCCATCACCGCCGGCTCCTTCAACTACGCCGGGGTGACCCTGCTGGCCGCGCTGCTGCTGGCCTGGGCCACCTGGATCACCCGCGGCAAGCGGGACTACCAGCTCACCGCCGCCGCGACCGCCCAGCCCAGCGAAGCCCTGCTCAGCGAAGGTTTCTGATGAACGTCACCACCGACCCCACCGCGACACCGTGGCCCGCAGGACCGGTAACCCGCAGCTCACTGCAGCGCCTGCTCACCGACCGGGCCGTCACCGACATCATGCTGGCCGTGCCCGACCTGCACGGGCGGCTGATGGGCAAACTCTTCAACGCCTCCGTCTTCCTGAGCCGGATGACCGGCGGGGCGGAGATGTGCTCCTACATCCTGGCCACCGACGTCGACATGACCCCCCTGGACACCTTCGACGTCACCGGCTGGGACCAGGGCTTCGGAGACTTCCTCGTCATCCCCGACCTGGACCAGGTCCGCCTGCTGCCGCACCGGCCCGGCACCGCCCTCGTCTTCGGCACGCCCGTCCACGACGACGCCTCCCCCGTCGAGGTGGCGCCCCGGCACCTGCTGGCGACGCAACTCGATCGCCTGCGCGCTGTGGGATACGAGGCGAAGGTCGGCGTCGAGGCCGAGTTCGTCCTCTACACCGACGGAGCGGAGGGCCCGGTCCCGGCCTGGACGGCGAACCTGGACTACGCCCTGCAGCATCCGCCCGAGATCAGCGACTTCCTCCACCACCTGGGCCAAGCGCTGAGCGACGCCGGGATCGGCTACGAGGCCTTCAAGACCGAGGGGGCGGCCGGCCAGTGCGAGGTGACCTTCCCCTACGGGGAGGCCCTCGCCGCCTGCGACCACTACACCCTCTTCCGGCATCTCGTCGGACAGATCGCCGCCCGGTACGGGCTGACGGCCGTGTTCATGGCAGCCCCTCAGACCGGGGTCGGCAGCGGCCTGCACCTGCACCTGTCCCTGTGGAACGAGCACGCACCGGCGTTCGCCCACCGCCGCGGCCAACAACCACCACCCGCTCTGGCACAGGCCACCGCCGGCCTGATCTCCGCACTCCCCCACATGGCGCCCCTGTACGCGCCCACCGTCAACTCCTACAAGCGCTACCGGCCGCACTCGTTCGCCCCCACTCGCTTCAATTGGGGCTTCGATCACCGCGGCTGCGCCGTCCGCGTCACCGGCCACGGCCAGGGCGCCCATCTGGAGGTGCGCCTGGCCGGCGCCGACGCCAACGTCTACCTGGCCCTCGCCGCCGACACCACCGCCATCGCACACGGCATCGAGGAAAAACTGACGCTGCGGCCGGCCTGCGACGGCGACGCCTACCAGGACCAAGGCGCCATCCCGCTGTATCCCGACCTCGCCGAAGCACTCGCCTACTTCGAGCACAGCACCATCGCCCAGCTCCTGCTCGGCAAAGACGTCGTACGGCACTACGCCCACGCCGCCCAAGCCGAACTCACCTGGTACCGCCACCAGGTCACCGACCTGGAACGGCAACGCGGGATCCGCTGAGACTCCCTGCCGCCGGGTGAACTCCCCCTCGGCGGCAGGGCCCAGCTCCTCGCGGCCCCGGCCAGACGGTGACCGGGGCAGCGAGGACACGACCTTTCAAGCAGCGGCAGCGAACAGTCCGCCGCACCCTGCTGCCCCCGACGGCCGGCCAGCGCATCGCCGTCTGACACCACGCCATCCGCCCGGTACAGACACGCCATCCCACAAACCCCCGCCGCCGGCCCCAACTCCCCCGACGGCCGTACCCACCGTGAAACTCCGACTTGAGGAGACCTATGTTCGTCCACGCCGATCGCCTGCCCACAAGCCCGGCGATCCCGCAGGGAACCATCACCCCTGCCCCCTGGGGGCTCACCCGCATGGCGCCCTACCCGACCATGGCTGCAGAACACACTCGGGTAGAGCTTGACCCGAGCACTCAGACCGCCGTGTTCTTCGACCGCTCCGGCCAGGTGATGGAGATGCCCGGCCACGGCACCAGTACCGGCACCTCGCCGGCCACCGGGACCAGCCCCGACGGCAACGGATCCACTCAGGACAGCGACACGGGAAGTGACAGCGACCAGTGAGTGATCTGCGCCCGGTGCTGGTCGTCACCAGCCTGTACGACCCCACCGCCGACGTGGTGATAGCCGAGCTACACGAGAGGGGCATCCCGGTCGTGCGGTTCGACGCAGGGGACTTCCCCGCATCACTGTCGGTGGAGGCCGAGATCACTCAGGACGGCGTCCGGGGACGCCTTGCAACCCCCTCGCGCACGGCTGACCTCGGCCATGTCCGCGCTCTGTACTACCGGCGTCCGAGTGGCTTCGCTTTCCCGCACCTCGACCAGCAGGACGCACGCTTCGCCGTCACCCAGGCCCGGTACGGCCTCGGGGGCGTCATCGCATCGCTCCCGAACTGCCTGTACGTGAACCATCCGCACTACACGGGCGACGCCGAGTTCAAGCCGTCCGGTCTGGCCGCCGCCGCCAAGGCCGGCCTGCGGGTGCCACGCACGCTCATCACGTCGAATCCTGACGCTGCCAAGGCGTTCATCAAGCAGCACGGTCCCACGATCTACAAACCCCTGTGGAACCCCGTATATCGGATCGGCGACGTCTCCTCCGTGGTCAAGATCGCCGAGGTGAGCGCGGAGGACATCGACGACCGGGTTGCCGGCACTGCCCACCTGTTCCAACAGCGCATACCCAAGACGGCCGACATCCGCGCGACCGTGATGGGGCGGCACACGTTCAGCGTCCGGATCGATTCCGATCTCCTGGACTGGCGAACCGACTACAGCCGCCTGCGCTACACCCCCGTAGCGACGCCCACAGACGTCGAACTGGCCCTCCACGAGTACCTGGACCACTTCGGGCTCCACTTCGGCGCGTTCGACTTCGCCCTGGACGCAGGCGGGCAATGGTGGTTCCTGGAATGCAACCCCTCCGGCCAGTGGCACTGGCTGGAGCACGAGACCGGCCTGCCCATGTGCGCGGCCCTGGCCGACCTGCTGGAAAGGAAGCCGTGAGCGACCACGAACAGCACCTCAGGCAGCTCATCGACACCATGACCGCCGGTGGTTCGCTGCGATCACAACCGTGGAAGGAGGCCGCGGCGGCCGTACCGAGGCACGAGTTCCTCCGCAACGGCTTCTTCCGCATGGTGCCCGGCACGTCACCGACCGCCTGGATGCCCATCTGCGAGGACGGCGAAGGATGGCTCGAGGCCTGTTATGCCGATGAATCCCTGGTCACGCAGATCGCGGGCACGATCAAGCCGACCGACATCCGCGGCGAGATCATGCGGGAACCGACCAGCTCGAGCACACTGCCCTCTCTCGTCCTGCGCATGCTCGAAGACCTCGAAGTCCAGCCCGGAATGAAGGTCTTGGAGATCGGCACCGGCACCGGCTACTCCACCGCGGTGCTCTGCGCGCGCCTGGGCGACCACAACGTCACCTCGATCGAGTACGACGAAAAAGTCGCCTTGCAGGCCCGGGAGGCGCTCGGCCGACTCGGTATGTATCCCCACCTGTTGACCGGCGACGGACTCCAAGGAGGAGGCCCCGGCGCACTGTACGACCGGATCATCGCCACGTGCGCCGTACGCACCGTGCCCGCAGCCTGGCTGCAGCAGACCCGGCCAGGCGGGCAGATCCTGACCACCATCGGCGGCTGGCTGAACGCCTCCGAGCTGGTGCGTCTGACCGTCCACGAAGACGGCACAGCCTCCGGGCCAGCGCTGGGCGGGCAAGTCAGTTTCATGCTCGCCCGACCTCACCAGGCGCCCTCACTTGGCCTGCTTCCGGACCTCGGCGCGGGCAGACAGCGCGAGGCCATCATCGGCGGCGATGGACTGGATGATTGGGCGAGCCGGTTCGTCGCACAGTTCGCCGTACCGAGCGCACAGCGTCTGAAACTGCGCGACGGCCAGCACAACACCGACGTCCTCATCGACACCGAGACCGGATCATTCGCGGCGCTGTACAAGGAGTACGGCCGCTGGATCGTCCGGCAGGGCGGCCCTGAACCGCTCTGGGACGCCGTCGAGGATCAACTCAGCCGCTGGCATGCAGCAGGCGCACCGGCACTGGAAGAGGCCACCATTCACGTGACATCGGCAGGCCAGAGCATCCACTGGTAGACGGACCGGCGTCGCGATGGTCAAACTGGCCTGCGCTCCGCAGGCTGTCCTCTCTCCCCTCTCCCTTTTCCCGCAGGAGCCGCAGGACGTCGTCCTCGCCTGTGACGAGGATGCGCTCCTCGCCGATGCCCTTCCCGGCCGCGGCGCCCCGTACCACGAGAGACCCATCCCGCCGAGGGCCGCGATCAATCGTGGCCCCGGCACCACCCCCGCGCGAAAGGCCCCACCATGTCCACGCAGCGGCTCACCGAACTGCCCAACGCCGTACTGCGACTGATCGAAAAGGCCAGCGGCAGCCCCGTCGTCGACATCGCCATGATCCGCGCAGGCCTGAACAGCGCCATCGCCGCCCGCGTGACCACCGCCAGCCGCACCATGTTCGTCAAGGGCCCGCCCCGCGCCTGCTGTGGCATTGCGAGGCCGACGGCTGGAGCCTACTGGCCTTCGAATACCTCCAAGGACACCACGCCGACTACACTCCCGCCTCCCCCGACCTGCCCGCCGTCATGGCCAGCATGATCCAGCTCTCCCACATCCCAGCCCCGGCCCTTGACCTGAAAACCATGCCGCACCGTCTGCGCGGCTACGTGGACGACCCCGCAGACCTGGCCTGGTTCGCCGGCAACCACCTCCTGCACACCGAATGGAACCCCCACAACATCCTCGTCACCGGACACCACGCCCGGCTCGTGGATTGGGGCTGGGCCTCCACCGGCGCCCCCTGGATCGACCCCGCCCTTTGGCTGCTCTGGCTCATCGCCCACGGCCACACCCCCGAACAAGCCGAACAAGCCGCCGCCACACACCCCGCCTGGCAGCAAGCCCCCAACGAAGGCCTCAACGCCCTCGCCCGCACCCAACGACGCCTCTGGGACTCCATCGCCGCCCAAAGCTCCGACAACTGGGCCACACCCATGCAAGAGGCAGCCATCTCCTGGGAGGAATACCGCAGCTGATCTGACGCCGGCCCCTCCGGCAGAGCAAGGCCGGCGGTGTCGACCGCATCGCCCGCACACCGGACTTCACCGCCAGACTTCGCCAGGTCCTCATCTCCCAAAGCCCGAAACCCTCCGCCATACTGCGGCTGCCGGTCGACCGCTCCGCTGGTGAAGGCCCGCGGTCGACTTATGGGTTGCCCCGTAACCGGCGGTGTCCCCTCTCAATGAGGTTCAGTCGAGGCCGTGAAGAGCGAGGGAGTGCTGAGCTACATAAACGAGGTCGACGTAGGTCACTGCGTTAGTCGATCATGCGTTCATGCCCCTGCGAGAGACCCTTGCCCGAGTCGATGCGGACCTGGCCGCCAGCCGGGTTCCCGTCGCGCGCCAGCGCCTGCGCGGTCTCATCTCGTCCTTTCCGCACGATCTGACGCTCCGCCGTCGCCTGGCCGAGGTGTACCGGCTCTACGGCGATGCCGCCGAGGCTGGACGCTGGATGTACCTCGAAGAGGACCGGTACGTCGACGAGACCGCTGCCTTCGAGGCGCGGTACGGGTCTCCCAGGCGGCGGATGAGGGCCCTCGCCTGGCACGGCCCCGAGGCGGGGGCTGCCACCGCTTTCGCACAGGAGCAACTGGTCGCGGTGCGGACCGCCTGCGCCGAGCAACTGGGACACCCCGTCGACTGGGACGATCCCGTCTCCTACCGGGACGGCCCGGGAGGGGACTACGAGGCGGCCTCCGAGCCGTGGTCGGTCGGCGGCGTGCTGGCGGCCGTCGGCTGCCTGGTGACGGCCCTTGTGTTCCTCGCGATCTGGGTGAATGGGCTCGTTGCCCTCTTCGACTGACTCACAACACCGGGGCTTGTGAGGAGCACCGTTGAAGGTTCGGTAAGACTCCAACGGCCGTAAGCGGGACCGACCCCTCGGCGGCGCGGCTCGCGCCCCCATCCCACCGCGCCGGCTCACGGGCCTCGCGCGCTCCCGGCGATGCGGGGCCCGCCGTCCGCGGTGGCCGCCGAGGCCCCAGACCGTCCCGGCGCCGCCCCACACGCCCAGTACGCGTCCCCGCAGGTGGGCGGGCGGATCGGTCTGCAGGACGGCCGTGCACGGGCCTGTCTGCTCCGATGGCATGTCGTGGACTGGATAGGGCGTCGGGCTGCGGCGCGCATGCCCAGCCGTGGACCGGTCGATGCGGTGCTGCTGTGACCGCTCCCGAGTCAGCCGCGGCCTGTCAGGGGCGGTGGAGCGATTGCCGACGGTCTGACACGGAGTGCACGAGCGGTGTGAACAGCCGGCACGGGGGACGTCTGTTACTCACTTTCAGGTGAACGCTGTCGTCGTGCCGGGGTGGCGGGAGCTGGCGGTTGGTCGGCTCAGGCGCGAGATTTCAAGGAATCCCTCGACGGAATGCCGTCAACTTGGTGCATTCAGCATGTAGATGGTCGTTACATGCGAGAGTTGCAGGAATATGGTGGATGCGTAATCTCCTTCGCATTTCCTTCAAATCGTGAGGGATTGGGGTGCAAGGTGTGGCTGTGCGGTCAACCGGCCGCACACCAGCACAACCCACCCGGCTGACCAGCAGCTTTCGCTGTATCGGCGGGGTGTGGGCATCCGTGAAGGGGGACTTCGTGTCCGTTTCTTCTTCCGTCCGTCGCCTGACCGCCGTCACCGCTGTCGCGGCCGCTGCCGTGGGGGCCGTAGCGCTGCCGGCCGCGGCCGTCGACCACCACTCCAGCTACCCCCGCCACGCGGCGGTGTACATCAGCGGTGTGCAGGCCGACTCCCCGGGTTGGGATGATCGCTCCAACCGGTCGCTGAACCGGGAATGGGTGGACATCACCAACAGCACCCGCCGGGCGGTGAACCTCAGCGGCTGGACGCTCTCGGACGAGGATGGCCACACCTACACCTTCCGCCACGTGTGGCTGGACGGCCGGTCCACGGTCCGCGTGCACACCGGAATCGGCCGGGACGTGGAGTCCGACGTGTACCAGGACCGCCAGGCGTACGTATGGGACAACAACAGCGACACCGCCACCCTGCGCAACGACCACGGCCGCTTCATCGACGCCGTCTCCTGGGGGCGCCTCGACCGCGACCACCGCGGCGGACACCACCACTGGCACGCCGCTGACGGTGCATGACGCCGGACCGCACACCAAACGTGGCGGGCCGGGAACAGTTCGGGTGAGTTGACCGTTCATCAACACGTGGCTGCGGAGGGAACAGTGTCCCTGGGCCTCACCTTCCGCCCATGGGGACGATCGTCCGGCTGAAGCCCCATGGAGCACCCCGCCGAAAGGCGACCGCCCTCCGCACGCCACCACCTACGGCCCCGGCTGGTCTCCCCCGTCCAGCCGGGGCCTTTCCCGCACCTGCCGTCCCGCGCCCAACCGGACGCGTTTGAGACGTGGGTGTGGCGCTCCCGAACTCTGGTTCAGCCGAGGTGGAGGGTGGTCAGGGCGGTGTTCCAGTCCGTGACGATCGCCTGCTGCGCGGCGGCGAGGGTGATCTGGCCGGCGCACACCGCGGTGTGCAGCTTGGTCTCCACCGGGTCCTTCCGGTTGTTCACCCCGGCACCCTTCCGGTGACCGGGGTCAGCGGGCTCCACCCACAAGTTGCGCGGATCGTTGGGATCACCGCCGAGCTGCAGGCTGATGAGGTGGTCGTACTCTGCATCCGCCATGCGGCCCGTGTAGCCGTAGGAGGCCGCATTGAGCCTCTTCTCCTTGCCCGTGATGTAGGCGGAGGGGCGGATGCCGGAGGTGTAGCCGCCCTTGCGGCAGATCGTCGACTTCAGATTCGCCTGCGTCACCGCCGGGGAGATCGCGCCCGGCGTGCAGGCGCGGTCCTCGAGCGGTTCGCCGTGCTCGTAGCGGTAATGGCAGCTGCCGGCGGGCGGCTGCTGCTGGACGGTGTAGTGCTTCTGAGGGCCGGCGCCCACTGCGATCGCCTTCCCCCCGCCAGCCGGCGCGGCCGTGGCTGGAGCCCCGGCGGCGGGACTGTTGCGGGCGGATGCAGTCGGGTTGCCGAGCTGGACGGACGAACAGCCCGCCAGCAGCAGGCAGACGAGCACGACGGGCGGTACAACACGATGGGCAGGACTCATGACGATCCCTCACGGGCAGGCGATGGCTGAGCAGATGCTCCCCCACGACCGTCCGGTCCTACCGTGCGGGGTATCGCGCACGGGAGCACAACCACCCCCTTGCAAGGGACAGACCAGACCAAAACGGTGCGAGCCTCATCCCAGTGACGGTGGGATGAGGCTCGTCCAGCGGAGCGCCGGGCAGGCGCATGTTCGATAACCCAGAGTCGGGTGATCGACTCAAGATCGATCATAGCGTCCTCGTGGTGATCGGTGACCGAACAACGGGAGCCGCCCGCGACACGGCAAGAAGGCGGACGCCTGCGGCGCGGCTCCGCCCGCGTAGGCCCATCAAGTCAGAGGTGCCCGGCCACCCTACGTGGGGTGCCTGACCGGCCGGACAGCCTCGTCGCCGGCCCGGTCGCACTCCGCCAGGGTGCCGTCGAGCAGCTTTTGTCACAGGTCGTAATGGTCCGCGGCGGTAGCTCCACGTGACGAACGTAACCAACACGGACGAGTTCATGAGAAGACGATGCAGAACCAGGTCAAAGACGTACCAAACGTGCCCTCCAGGCCGAACCTGACCTGCCCCACCTCTCAGGTTCCATTTCTGGTGGCTAACTGACAGCCCTTCACGGAAGGCTGGCAGTCACGCCTCGTCCCTATCCTCCGGAATTCCGGGCGCGTGCCATCGCGCTGGTCCGCGCAGGCAAGCAGGCCAAACAGACGGCGATGGAACTCGGCATCCATCCCGTCACGCTGTCGAAGTGGTTGCGGCAAGACGACATCGACAACGGGCGGCGACCGGGAACGCCGTCGAGCGAGTCTGCCGAGTTGCGGGCCGCTCGCCAGCGGATCCATGAGCTGGAAACCGAGCTGGCGATCGTCCGGCAGACGGCGAAGTTCCTCGGCGAGGACAAACCCCGCCCAAAAGGCCTACCCGGTGATCGACCGACTCGTCGATGCCGGGGCACCGGTCAACAGGTGCTGCCGGATCCTTGGCGTCGCCCGGCAGAACTACTACAAGCACAAGCGCACACCGACCACTCCACGGCAGCTACGACGGGACTGGCTGACCGGACTGATCCGAGAGGTTCACGTCGCTTCCCGCGGCACCTACGGCTACCGTCGCATCCACGCCGAGCTCACCCTGGGCATGGGCATCCAGGTCTGTTCCAGGACCGTGTCGGTGCTGATGCCACAGGCGTCTACCCCTCCCCCGGCGCCAGCCCGCTGGACTTCCTGCCCTACGCCACCTCCGGGCGTCCAGCCCATGCTCTGGGCCGTCGACCTCATGGAACAGGGCCACAACCCCGCCCGCCACATCAAAGACGGCGACGCCCCCCTCGACGAAGGCGAGTAGGCCCGTGCCCGACACCAGCCCGCCGCACAAGACCAGGTTGCCGCCGGCCGACACCAGCGGCCAAGACCCCACCATCGAGAAGTCAAAGAGCGCCTAGAAGTAGGAAGCCACCAGGTCGCGGTCCACGGTGATGTTGTCGCGATCCAGTGCGGGCAGCCCCAGGTAGTCGCAGATCAGCTGGGTCAGCTGCTCCTCATAGGTATCGCTCTGATGGTCCAGTCCGGCCGCCGTGATGAGGGGGGCCATCTTGTTGGGCCAGTATTCGCCGATGTGCTCAGGGTCTTCGTAGTCGATGCAGGACGAGGTCTGGCCGTCCTTGTAGTGGTAGGCCTTGGGTCCGTGGGCCTTGGCCACGCACGGATTGGGAACGAACACCATCAGCTCAGCGCCCCGGGGGCACAGCCTGCGGTAGTCGACCCCGTCGTAGTCCTCGTGGGCAGGGTTGGACATGTGGTGCACGATCACGCCCCAGCCGCCCGGTGTTGTGTCGTTGCCGTAGGCGAACGGCGGCCGGCGCTGCGCAGACAGGCCTTCGGCCATGGCGGCCAGGGTGGTCCCCTTGAAGTAGACCAGGACAGTCTCGTCGTCCCTGTACCGGCCGTCTTCCATCCACGCCATCACGCCACACTCGATCCAACGTGTCATGCCCAGCAACATAACCGGCGCCACTGACACACCAGCACACAAAGCCGCCCCGCGACACCAAAGGCGCTCAGACACACCCAACCGCCGAAACCCGCGCCACTGCAGACCTCCAGCAGGTTGCTCACCACGGGCCAACAGGTGGGCGAGGGGGAGAGTTGGGATCACTTCGGTGGGGCGGCGAGAAAATCGGTTCTGTTGCGGCCGCTTGTTCTACCGGGCGTGTCCAGCGGGAGGCGTCTGCCGCCGCCTGGATCGACCCCGCCCTGTGGCTGCTCTGGCTCATCGCCCACGGCCACACCAGCGAGCAGGCCGAACAAACCGCCGCCGCACACCCCGCCTGGCAACAAGCCCCCAACCAAGGCCTCAACGCCCTCGCCCACGCCCAACGACGACTATGGGACTCCATCGCCGCCCAAAGCCCCGACAACTGGGCCACGCCCATGCAACAGTCCGCCGTCTCCTGGGAGGAATCCCGCGGGCAATGACCTGACGTCCCCTGTCCTGGAATCCCATTTCGGACGCAGCGCCCGGCATCACGGCCGACTCGTGATGCCGACCGGATGCTCGCCTTCCAGCCCGGGGCACTCGAGGGGACTCCGCGTTTCGGCCAAGATCGTTCTCATCTCGGGCCAGTCCGGGCAAGGGTCGTTGCATCCCACACGCCCCGCCGTCCCCGTCCTTTGGCGAAGTGAGCGCGTCTTAAAAACGTGCGTTCGAAGACCCTTCCGTCTCGTTGAGCCAGACGCACTCGAACTATCACGCGACAGGCACAGGAGGAGCCGTTGGCCCCGGTACAGGACAGCACACCGGAACCCGCGAGGGGTCCGGCCGATCCCGCCTCGCCCGGAGCAGCAGCCCCAGCACTCGCGTCGCAGCGCATCGTTCAAGAGACGGGCACAGCGCGGGAGGCTATGGTCGCCCGGCTGGAGGAGGCCGGCGTGCTGCGGCCCGGCCCGGTGCGCAACGCCCTTCTCGCGATCCGGCGCGAGGTGCTGATGCCCCAGGCCTATGTGCGGCGCAGTCAGCCCGGCGAGGAGCCGCCACGGTGGGAACTGCTGGACTGGGCGGAGCCGGCCCACCGCGACGAGCTGCTCGCCCTGCTGTACGGCGGGGAGAGCGTACTCGTCCAGCACGCCGGCGAACGGCTCCTCGGTCGTGTCCCAGGTCCGAGGTCCGGGGGAGCAATCACGTCGATGTCGAGCGTGGTGGGCATGACGGCCGGGCTCCTACAGAGCCTGGACCTCCAGCCGGGGCAGCGGGTGTTGGATATCGGCACCGGCGCTGCCGTGACCGCGGCAGTCGCTTGTTGGATCTGCGGCGATCGGACCGTGGTCACGCTGGATCGCGATGTACATCTCACCGAGGCAGCGCAGGCGCGGCTGGCCGGTCTCGGCTACCGACCAAGGGCGGTGACCGGGGACGGGGCGGACGGCTGGCCAGCCGGCGGCCCGTACGAGCGGATTTTCGTCTCGTACGCCGTCCCCAGGGTGCCGCCGGCCTGGATTGACCAACTCGCCCCGGGCGGGCAGGCGATGGCGACCCTCAGCGGCACGTCGGCGTCGTGGCCCGGCCTGGCGATCATCACCGCTACGTCCGGCGGCCGCGTACAAGGGGAACTACGTCCGGTGGAGTTCGGGCATCGGCCCGGCCATGGATTCGAGCGGCTATGCATTTCGCGGGAGTTCCTCGACCGGATAGAGGCCGGGGACGGGACCCGCGTCGTGCACACCAGCACGGCGCCTCCAGCGGACGGGGCCCGCGGATTCTGGCTTGCTCTCGATCACTTGCGGCCCGGGCTGGTCCGCAACTGGTCTGCCGACCACCTGGTCATCGGGGCGCCGGCCTGTGGTTCATGGCTCACCGCCCGGACTACTGGAGTCGACCGCTGGAGCCTGACGGCCTGTGGGCCTCGCGACATCTGGGGAGAAATCCAGGATGTCGCCGGTCTCTGGCGAGCTGCAGGCGAGCCGTCTACCTACCAGCTGCACCTCGAGGACACCCAGCAGTGGGTCACCGCTGGCGCTGCCACCGCAGAACTCTCCTGGTTGCTTCCCGACACCGACATCAAAGGCGTCCGGGAGCAATGACCGCTCACGGAACTGGCTCCTACCGCCCTGCTCCAGGAGCGAGCTCCTGCTCGCGGACCGAAACGACGACTGCTCTGGCTCGTTCGGCCCGTGCCCCGCATCTACCAGGGCCTGGGTGCTCCGAGGATCTCCCGAGGGATGCGAAGCGAGGGCTCGGACACGGCGCCCGCCCATATCTGTTCCCCGACCTTCGAGAGATGCTGACATGCCACCCGCCCGATCCGACATCAACGCTCTCGTGCAGATGTACCTGACGCGCCACCCCACCGAACGCGGCTCCATGGAGCCGTTGTTGGTGCTGCTCGAAGGAGCGGAGGATCCGACGAGCCGTGCGACGATGCCGGCGCACATCACGTGCAGTGCCGTGCTGATCGACCGGGACCGGCGCGTGCTGCACATCCTTCATAGGGCGAGCGGTCCGGCCCTCGTCCCCGGCGGTCATCCCGAGCCGGGGGATCGCACGTTGCGCGCCGCGGCGGTGCGCAAGGTGGGCGAGGAGACCGGGATCACGGCAGGCGATCTGTGCCTCACCCCGCAGCTTCTCGGTATCCCGATCGATATTGACGTTCACGACATCCAGGCCCGCCCGAACAAGGGAGAACCGCCGCACCGGCACTACGACGTACGGTTCGCCTTCTACCTGGTCGGGGAGCATCCCGAGCTCGTTCTGCAGGATGCGGAGGTCGCAGGAGCCGAGTGGCGCGGATTCGACGCGGTCAGCTCCCCGACACTGCGCGCCAAGCTGCTGGCTTCGGGGCTCGACGGCCGGCTGGAGGCGGTGAACGCCTCGGCTCTGATCTTCGACGACGCCGGCCGGTATCTGCTTCATCTGCGCGACGACCTGCTGGATATTTGGGAGCCCGGGGCATTTGCCTTGCTCGGCGGCGGCAGCGAGCCGGAGGACGTGACGCTCGAAGACACGGTCCGGCGCGAACTCGGCGAAGAAGTGCCGGATCTTGTCATCCCAAGCCTGGAGCCCTTCGCCGTGGAGAGGGCCACCGGCACCGACGGACTGTGCGTACCGATCCAGGTATTCGCCGGCCGCTGGAACGGCGACCCCGATCGTCTGCGCCTCACCGAGGGCGTCTTGTTGCGCTGGTTCGCGCCCGAGATGCTGCACCGGCTGCGTCTGAGCCCGGGAACACGCGACCTGCTGCTCCGGCACGCGGCACACCGCTCCGCCCTCCTCGGCCAAGACCCCCGCTACGAGCAGCCAAACGACAGCGGCCTTCTCGTCGCCGACCATGCCGTGGGCGCCCCCGTGCCGGGTCCCCGCACGGGAGGAGTGCCGCGTCTGGCAGTTCCGGCCGATGCGGGCGAGATCGCCCGTCTGAGGTCCGAACTCATCTTGTCTGAGCCGCTGGATGAGGACTGGCTGTCCATCTGCCGCAATCACCTCGCCGCGCGCCTTGTCCCGGGCGGGGACGCCCGGGCCTACGTCGTCGACGCCCCGGAGGGCGGGCTCGCCTGCTGTGCTCTCGCCCTTGTCGACGCCGTGCTCCCCGCTCCCCGGTACCCCAAAGGGCTGGCCGCGCGGATCCAGGCCGTCGCCACAGTTCCCGGTTACCGCCGCCGCGGCTACGCCAAGGCCGCGCTGACCGCGCTGCTCGCGCATCTGGAAGGGGACGGCGTGACGCTTTACGAGCTGCATGCCTCCGACGAGTCCGCCCCCTTGTACGCCGCCCTCGGTTTCGCCAGGGACCCGGCCCTGATGCGGATGACCCGGATCCCGTCCTCCGCTCACGCAACCGCGCACGGGACCTGATCGGCGCCGAACCGGAGCATCACAGCGAAAACCCATCACCACCCCATCCGATCAGGAGCAGCTACGTGGCTTACGTCCGCCGGGACCAGTGGGACCAGCACTACGCCGAGGACCGGGGCTTTCGCCGGGTCGGTCATGCCGAGAGGGCCCTGCTGGCCGAGCACGTTCCCGCGCCGGCCAACGGCCGGGCGCTGGACGCAGGTTGTGGAACCGGGGAATTGGCCGCCTACCTGAGCGAACTCGACTACCTCGTCGATGCCGTCGACTTCGCCGACAGCGCTCTGGCGCGGGCCCGGGCCGAGTGGGCGGACACGGTGGGCGTGCGCTGGCTGTGCCTGGACATCGCTCACGACGACCGGGCCGAACTGAGCCAGGACGGATACGACCTCATCACCCTGCGCCTGGTGTATCCCTTCGTCGGCGACCGCCAGCGGGTCATGCACGCGCTCGCCGGGCGGCTACGCCCGGGCGGCGCGATCGTGGTGATCACTCCCCTGGATGCCGGCACCCCCGCCGACCGGCGCGACATCGCGCTGGACGAGGACGAGATCCGGGTGCTGACCGAGAGCTGGCAGACCGTAGAGCGGTTCGACGCCGACGGCCTGGCGGTGCTCATCCTGCACGACGCCCGCCGAAAGTTCACCGCGGTGGAGAAGGAGGGGGCACCATCGGCGCAGGCCGTCGCCGGCGCGTGCATGGTGGTCACCGACGCCTTCGGACGGGTGCTACTCGGGCGCTCATGCGACGGTATGTGGGAGTTCCCCGGCGGCGGGGTGGAGCCCGGCGAGGACTTCCCTACGGCGGCCGTGCGCGAACTGGCCGAGGAGGCCGGGCTGAGCTGTCGTGTCCAGGACGCCCATCTGGTGGCCGTCCTCCAGGACGACCGGGGCCTGCTGCGGCGTCTGTCCGGTGTGGTGCGCGCCGTCGCCTGGTTGGGTGAACCGGCCGTCGCTGACCAGGAGTGCCACCGGTTCGAGCGGTGGGAGTGGCACGATCTGCACTCGCTGGCCGCGCTCGGCCCGATTTTCTCGCCGACCGCCCAAGCGCTGAATTTCGTGTGGCCGGGCGTGCTGCCGGGCCTGCCGCCCGTGCACGCCTACCCGGTGGCCGGCCGGCGGCCGCCGGTCGACGGCGAACCGCCGCAGGCGGCACGGCTGCGGCACGCGATGACCGACCAGATCCTTAGGCGCAGCTACCGTCTGCCGGAACCGGTCCTTGAAGCGCTGCGGTGTGTGCCGCGCCACCGGTACGCGCCCGAGGTCCCCTTGGAGACGGCGTACGACGACGACCTCGCAGTTGTCACCCTCAGGAACACGGAGGGGCGGGCGCTCAGCAGTGTCTCCGCCTCGTGGTTGCAGGGCGTCATGATCGACGCTCTGCGCCCGCAGCCCGGGATGACGATGCTGGAGGTCGGCTCGGGCGGCTGCAACGCCGAGCTCCTCGCCCACGTCGTCGGCCGGCATGGGCGCGTGGTCACGGTCGACCTCGACCCGTATGTGGTGCACCGCACCCAGCAGTTGACGGCCGAGGCGGGCAGCGGCCGCGTCACCGCGATCCTCGGCGACGGGGCCCTGGGCGCACCGGCCCACGTCCCCGCGGACGGCTTCGACGGCATTGTGGTCACCTACAACGTGTGGGACCTCTCATCCGCGTGGCGCGAGCAGCTCGCCGAGGGCGGCTACCTCGTCCTGCCGCTGGAAATGCACGGCTACACCCGCGCGATCGCTCTGCGAAAGTGCGGGAGCGTGCTGGAGGCGGGCCCCGACGATTGGACGTTCTGCGGGTTCATCCGCGACCGCGGTTCCACCGCCCGCACCACCCCCACCGTCGATCTGCCCGGCGGCCTCCAACTCCGCTTCGAGGACGGGATCCCCGCCGACACCTCCGGCCTGGAGCAGGCGGTACTAGGGCCTCGCTTCGCACTCGGCACAGGCGTGAGTGTGGCCGGGGGCGAGTCGTTCGAGACCCTGCAACTGCTCCTGGCCACCACGCTAGAGGGGTTCTGCCGACTCGCGATGGACGGCGAGCGCGACGACGGTCTGGCGGCCGTGCCGCCCGGCGCGGACGCGGCCGCCCTGGTCAGTGAAGGGTCTCTGGCGTACCTGACCCACGTCCTGGTCAAGAACAGGAACACTTCTGCCGAGCGGTGCAGCGAGTTCATCGTCCATGCCTTCGGTCCCGCTGGCGAAGGCCTCGCCCAGCAGATGGCCGTGCGGGTCCGCGATTGGGAGAGCACAGTCCGTGCCGCGGGCTACCCCCGCTTGACCGTGCACCCGGCCGGCACGACGGACCAGGAGTTGTCCGAGGGCCACGTGCTGGACAAGGCGGATTCACGGCTGGTCTTCCACTGGCCCGTCCTGGGCAGCGACACCCCGCTCACGCCAACAGCACAGGACCTGACGTGCTCCGCAGATTTCCGGTGATCACATGAGTCACCCTCGTGCGGTCACGTACTGCCTCCACGCCAACGGCCACGTCATCCGCACCACCGGTCTCCCCCACAGCCTCTCACTTCCGTACTCGACCGACTCGGCTCCCCGACCCGTACTGCCTGAAGGAGACACCACACTGTGCACGACACCGTCTGGGCCACAATCCACCGTCTCGCCCGCCGCTTCAACGAACACGACGCCGCGCTCGGCCTGAACCAAGCCGAGCAGTGGAGCCTGCAAGTCCTCAAGATCGCCGAAGAGACCGGGGAAGCCTCACAGGCGGTCATCGGCGCCCGCGGCACCAACCCCCGCAAAGAGACCGCTCCGTGGGAGGATGCTCATGCGGAAGTGGCGGATGTGGCCATCACGGCTCTGGTCGCCCTGGCCCGCATGCGCCCCGACGACGCCGCGGAGTACCTCGACCGGCATCTGGCTGCCAAGTCGGCGAAATTCCTTCTCTCCGGTCCCGCGTCAGTCCCGGCCCCGGCGGAGCCAGCCTGAGCAACTGCCGCAGAGATATCAGTCTGCGTGCTTTGGCAGGATGCTACGAAGTGTGTTGCGGGAGTGGCCTGAGAGTTGAGCGATTTCGACCTCGCTCAACCCCGATCTCTTCGCCTCGAGGACCAGGGAATCTCGAGTGGCACAGATACGCCGGTACTTCTCAAGTTTCTCCCGCGCAGCGTGTGCGTTGTCGGGTGGCGGTGCGTACGAGACGCCCGTCCTCTCGATCTTGTATGCGCGGTGCGATCGGGCGTCGCGCCGGTTCCTCTTGGCCCAACCCGAAGTGCCCCTGGCCTGAGCGGACTCCGCCCGTGATGGCTTCGTCGGCTGACCAAGGCCGTCAGGGACCGGTCCGCCGTTGCGCCACCGGCATCCCGCCCGGTGGGGATGCGGGCCGCTTCAGGCGGTATCCGGCTGGCACAGGGGTGCTGCGCTGAGAATGACGGGCCTCATCGCAGCCCGCACCATCTCATCCGCGGTCTGCTGTCTGCGGTCGACGGTCACGAAAGCGGCGCGTGCCGAAGTCCTCCCCCATCGGCGGCACTCCGTTCGGACGCGAGGTGGCGGAGCGGAGCCGGATGCGGGCGTCGAGGCCGGTGCCGGGGGCTGGGTGGAGGGTGATGGTGCCGCCGGAGGCATCGACGAGGTGGCGGACGATGGGCAGGCCGAGGCCCGTGCCGTCGTGGTGGGAGTCGGAGGAGCGCCAGAAGCGGTCGAAGGCACGTTCACGGTCGGCCTCGTTCATGCCCGGGCCCTGGTCGATGATGTGGAGTTCGGTGCCGGGGGCGCGGTGGAGGGTGATGGTGGTGCTGGGCGGGGTGACGCGCAGTGCGTTGGCGAGGAGGTTGTCGATGATCTGCTCCAGGGCGCCGGGGATCGCCCACACGTGGCCGGCGGGTGGGCCGGTGATGGTGAGGGTGACGTATTGCTCGGCGGCCAGCGGCTCCCACATCGCCACCCGGTCGGCAAGTACGGCGTCCAGGTCGACGGGTTCGGGGGTGGTGGCGGTGTTCTCCAGGCGGGCCAGGGCGAGCAGGCCCTGGACCATGCGGCCGAGGCGTTCGACCTCGCCCACGGCTTCCTCCAGGCTGGGGTGGGCGCTCGGGTCGAGGTAGGGCTCGAAGTTCTCCAGCCGCAGGCGCAGCCCGGTGAGCGGGGTTTTGAGCTGGTGGGAGGCTTCCGAGGCGAATGCCTGCTGGGCTTTGAGCAGGTGCTGGAGCCGGGTGGCGGTGCGGGTGAACGCCGCGGCGAGCCGCCGCAGTTCGGGCGGGCCGGCGGTGGCGTCGGGCGGGGTGGTGAGCTGTCCTTCGGCGAGCTGGGTGGTCGCGGCCTCCAGGGTCCGCAGCGGCCGGGTGATCCACCGGGCGAGCGTGAAGGCGACCAGGGCGACCGCGGCAAGGATGCAAAGTCCGCCCAACGCCAGGGCGCCCCAGATGTGGTGCACCCGGGTGCTGACCTGGTCCAGGGGATATGTCAGGCGCAGGGTGCCGCGGATGAGGGTGCCGGAGGAGCCGGGCGTGGTCGCGGACAGCACGTCTCGGCCGTCGCCGTCGGTCGTGGTGATGATGGTGGGCTGGTTGTTCAGCGCGCGGGCGATGTCCGGCTGCACGGCGAGGCTGATACCGGTTTGGCCGGCGGGGTCTGAGTCGGCCAGGACGATGCCCCGGTTGTCGGTGACGATGACGTGGCCGCCGGTACGGGTGGCGTAGTCGCCGACGACGTCGGGAAGCGCGTCGAGCTGACCCTTTTCGATGTTCTCCTCGGTGACCTCGGCGAGCATGGAGGCGTCGCGTTCCACGCTTTGGGAGGCGCGGGAGGTCTCGCCGCGGGCGTAGAGGTAGCCGAGTGGGATCTCCAGGCCGGCCAGCACCAGCAGGGCCAGGGCGAGGTAGCTGAGCAGCAGGCGGCGGGTCATCCGACCTCCTCGGCGGCGGTGTGGTCGCCGGGGACGGTGAGGCGGAAGCCGACACCGCGGGCGGTAGTGATCCAGCCTGGATCGCCCAGCTTGCGGCGCAGGGCGGCCACGTGGGCGTCCAGGGTTTTGGTGGGGCCGAAGAAGTGCGGGTCCCACACCGTGTCCATGATCTGCTGCCGCGAGTACACCGTCCCGGGGTCGTCAGCGAGGAAGGCGAGCAGGTCGAACTCTCTTGGTGTCAGGGCGATGTGACGGCCATCGAGGTGGACCTCGCGGGTGCGGCGGTTGAGGATCAGTGGGCCCAGCGTCTGGCCGCCGGAAGCGGATTGATGTGCCTGCGGAGGCTGCGCTGGCTCGGTCGGTGTGTAGGCGGGCGCTGCGGCGCGGCGGGTGACCGCGCGGATGCGGGCTATCAGTTCCCGAACGCCGAAGGGCTTGGGGAGGTAGTCGTCGGCGCCCAGCTCCAGCCCAACGATGCGGTCGGCTTCCTCGCCCCGCGCGGTAATCATGATGATGGGGACGGCGGAGCGGGCACGCAGGCTGCGGCAGACGTCCAGGCCGTCCATATCGGGCAGGCCGAGATCGAGCAGGACCAGATCCGGTGCGATGGGGGTGGCGGCGAGGCCGGCGGTGCCGGTGCGGACGTGGTCCACGATGAAGCCGTAGCGTCCCAGGCCCTCCGTGAGGGGTCTAGCGATTCGGTCGTCGTCTTCGATGAGCAGCAGCCGCATGGCGCCAGGCTCGCACAGCTGTGCCTGTGGAGTTGGAGGGTTCATGGGAAGCCGCCTGAGACCGGGGAGACGTGGGCGACGACGGTGGACCAACCCGTCCGGCTGACGGGGCGGCCAGACGGCGGTGGCGGGGTGTCGGGCAGCGCCGAGCGGGGAGTCAGCCGTCGGCGTCGTCGCCGTCTTGGGGTCCCCGGTTCTCCCGCTCATTCTTCTGGTCATGGTCGAGGTCCTGGCCGGTACCCGTCGGCAAACTCGTATGCGGTGGTGCGGCGGCCGGGCTCGTGGCGCCGCTCGGCGGCTTGGTGGTGGCCGGCGCAGACGGCGGAAGCGGCTGCGCGGTCTGCGCCTTCGGCACTAAGACCTGGGCGGTGCCGCCCGGGGTGGGTGGGGAGGTGACCGTGTCGCTGACGGTGGACAAAGCGAACCCGAGACCGCCCAGGACCACGAGCGCGGCGGCCGCCGTCATGAGTGCTCGCGGCCCCACGGCCGTCCGTCGCCCGCCGGCCGTGCTCCCCACGGCCCTTCTTCCGGGCCCGCGGTGCCCGACAGGATCCTGCGGCACAGCGACCGGTTTCACCGGCGCCCGTCGGGCCGGGTCGGCAGACCAGGGGTGCGCGGTCGACGAAGGGTAGTCGAAGGCGTCCTCCGCGAAGCGGTCGCGGTAGCCACACGGCGCCGGGGCGCCAGGTTCTGTATCCAGGATCGTCGTCTGTTTGGCATCCGTGGACAAAGAGGAGGTCTGCTCGGGCTCGGGCGGCATCGAGTTTCTCCCTTCCACAGGTCAGGCCCCCGGCCGTCAGCGGGTGTCCTCGGTCTCCTCGGTGCCTTCCTTCTTGGTGTCGGTGACCTTGAAGGACTTGTCGAGGTAGATCTCGATCGAGGTGCCGTCCGACTGCTTCACCTCCACCGCGTACATGCCTGGCTTCTCTGCGTCCTCCTCGGACTTCACCACCGTGCCCGGGTACGCGGCGACCGCGGCGGCCTCGGCCTTCTGCTTGATGTCCCCGGTCAGCGGCGGCTCCTTCTTGTCGTCGGTGTCGCCTCCGGCCTGGTCCGCCGCCTCAGTGTCACCGGCGCTCTGGGCCTGCTGCTGGGGGTCCGCGCCCTGGGAGCTGTCGGAGCCGGAGTCGGATCCGCCGCAGGCAACCAGCGCAAACGCCAGCACGGCGACCGGAGCGGCAAGCAGAGCACGACGACGGGGCAGAGCACGCATCGGGTATCTCCAAACACTGGGCGATCACACGTTCGAAGGCCGTGGGAGCCGGCCTCCGGGGACGACAACGACCCTAGGAACCCGCCGTCGAGAGGCAGCCCAGTAGATGGAAAGAGACAGCCCAGCAAACCGCCAATCTTTCACCACACCACACTGCCAACTCCCGTACACCAGGCATCGATTGCCGCGACCATCCGCCGTCACCCACAGTGCCGATCTTGAGGTTTCTCCCAGGCACCGATCCCGATTAGGCCTGCCACACCACCACGGCCACCAGCAGCACCGTGCGGTTGCCCTGCGCCAGCTGTGCACCCTGGGCCGTCTTCAGCCGCACCGGCTCGGGCGCCTTGTCCTGGCCCAGCTGAAGGAATCGCACCATGGGTCAGCCTCGGAAGAATGCTCCAATCACCGTGCAGTTCCCAGGAATTCATGGCCAATCACGGCCGAGTTCACGTAAGGCCCCGGACAGCCAATGGCAGGTTCACGCCATTCACGGCGTCGACAGAGTGCAGTGCATGTGTGACCAGCCTTTTCAGAGAAGAACCTTCAACCCTTTCGGCCAATCCATTCGTTATAGGTTCCTCTGCCAGCCCCTCAGCCAAAGATCCCTTCGCCTGGCCATTCACGGCTCAACTACAGGGGATCCATGACTCACACACGAACACGAAGACTTGTCATAGCCGTCTTGACCCTTGCTCTGATGACCGTCGGAGGCATCACGCCTTCGGCGGCTCTTGCAGACAGGCCCGTGGCTTCGAATCCGGCGTTTGCGACAGGCTCCAGGACGGCAGCCGACCTCCCGAAACCGCCAAAGTCCATGACTCTGGCAGAGCGGCGAAAGCAGGTAAAACAGGCGCAGGATGACCTGTCCCCCATGCGGGGCTTCCTGCATGCCCCCTCCCGGAAACCCTCAGGGAAACCGCACCCTCGACCGACAAAACGACCGAAGAGCGGCCCGGCTGCTCAGAATACGCTGAGCAGCACCACGAGCGCTGCAGCGTCGGCGCCGGATCCGGCTTGGGTGTCGGCGACCACGTCGGCCTACCCGGGATACCTCTCCATCGGCGGGCAGTTGAAGTTCGGCTCCGGCACGGCCGCCTCGTACTCCGGGATGTGGCTCTACGTCCTCGACTCGGCGGGCAACTTCGTCATCCAGCAGGAGATCAAGAAGTCCACGGGAGACCCATCGGGCCGGTTCCTGGAGACGGGGGCCTGGTGCTACGGCTGGTGGCCAGCCAACTCTTACCCGGCGGACCAGTGCTTCTGGTGGACGTCGAACCAGCTCGGCGGTGCACTGCAGGACGGCAAGAAGTACTACGCCTGGATCTTCATGGAGGGGACCGACGGCAGCGCCAGCCCAAACGGGACCACATCTCCGCTGGTGGAGGCGTTCTACACGCCGGACATCCCTGGCGCCCAGGCGGGTATCTGCACCTGCTACGCGCAGGCGCACCGCGCCGACCCGATCAACACCGCGACCGGCGTGTTCTTCGAGCAGCTGACGGACGCGAAGCTGGTCGGACCTGGCATCCCGTTGTCTCTGGAGCGCAGTTACCGCTCGGACTCGACCACGACCGGTCTGCTGGGGCGCGGTTGGTCCACGCCCTTCGACTCGAGCCTGGCGATCGCGTCCGGCAAGGTCACCTACCAGGCGGACGACGGGGCGAAGTTCGTCTTCACACAGGCGAGTGACGGCACGTACACCGCACCGGCCGGTTCGACGGCGAAGCTGGCCAAGAGCGGCAGCACCTACACCCTGACCACCCTGGACCACACCAAGCGGACGTTCGACAGTGCAGGTCATCTCACGGCGATGGTCGATGGCACCGGACAGGGTCTGAGCCTGACGTACGCCTCCGGCAAGCTCGCCTCGGTGAAGGACGCGTCGGGACGCACCACCGACTTCACGCTGGACTCCGCCGGCCTGCTGTCCAAAGCGAGCCTGCCGGACGGCACGTCGGTGACGTACGGCTACGACGGCGGCCTGCTGACCTCGGTCACCGATCCGGCGGGCAAGACCTCGTCCTACGCCTACGGCACGGACAAGCGACTGTCCTCCTACACGGACCCGGCCGGCGGCAAGGTCGTGAACACCTACGACACCACCGGGCGGATCAAGACCCAGACCGACCAGAACAACAGGACCACCAACTTCACCTGGGACGGCAGCCGCGAGTCGCACACCACCGCCCCCGACGGCGGCATCTGGACCGACGTCTATGCCGGCAATGTGCTGATGGAGAGCATCGACCCGTACGGCAAGAGCATCTCCTACGACTACGACCGTTACCTGCACCCCGTCGACATCACCGACCAGCGCGGCAACACCACGACGATGACGTACGACAGCGCCGGGAACATGCTCTCCCGCAGCGCACCCGCGTCGCTCGGCTACTCCGAGAGTTGGACCTACGACAGCGCGGGCAACGTCACCAGCCACACCGACGGCCGCGGCAACAAGACGCTGTACACCTACAACACCAGCAACCAGCTCAGCACCACCACCGACCCGCTGGGCGGCAAGACCGTCTACACGTACACCGCCCTCGGCGCGCTGGAGAGCGTCACCACGCCGCGCGGCAAGAAGACGGTCTACGGCTACGACACGGCCGGCAACCGAACCTCGGTGACCACCCCGCTGGGTGAGAAGACCACCTTCACCTACGACGGTGCGGGCCGCATCCTGACCAAGACCGACCCGCGCGGCAACGTCACGGGCGCCGACCCGGCCGCCTACACCACGAAGTACGCCTACGACGGCCGCGGGCCTGCTCAGCTCCGCCACGGATCCGCTGGGCCGTACCACCGTCTACGGCTACAACGGCGCCGAACAGCTCACCTCGATCAAGGACCCCGCGGGCAATACCACCCGCTACGCGTACGACGACGCCGGCAACCTCACCAAGACCACCGACGCCTCCGGCCAGTCGGTCACCCGGACCTTCGACGCCCACGGCAACGTCACCTCCGAGACCGACCCGCTGGGCGACAAGACGACGCACACCTACGACAAGGTCGGCAGGCTGCTGAGCACGGTGTCGCCGCGCGGCAACGTCTCTGGGGCCAATGCGGCCGCCTACACGACGAGTTACATCTACGACGCGGCAGGCAACCGGACGAAGGTCACCGGGCCAACGGGTGCGTCCGTAAGCACCGAGTACGACGACGTCAACCGGCCGGCCAAGGTCACCGATCCGCTCGGCAACGCCACCACCTACGCCTACGACGCGGTCGACAACGTCACCAAGGTCACCGACGCCCTCGGCAAGAGCGTCAGCTCCGCCTACGACAAGAACAACCGCCTGAGCACCACGACCAACCAGCTCACCAAGACCACCACCTACGCCTACGACGCCGACGGCAATCTGCTCAGCCGCACCACCCCGCTGGGCAACAAGGAGAGCTGGACCTACGACGGCGACGGCCGCCAGGCCACGGCCGTGGACCCGCGCGGAAACGCCACCGGCGCCGACCCTGCGCAGTACACCACGACCAACGGCTACGACCCGGCGGGCAACCTCACCACGGTCACCGACCCACTCGGCGGGATAACGATCACGGTCTATGACGCGGCCGGCAACGTCACCAAGCGCACCGACGCCGACAAGCACTCCACCGGCTTCGGCTACGACAAACTCGACCAACTCACCACGGTGACCGCCCCCGACGGCGGCCAGACCTCCTACACCTACGACGCGGTCGGCAACGTCCTCACCCGCACCGACGCCAACACCCACGTCACCACCTACGGCTACGACACCGCCCGCCACCTCACCACGGTCACCGACCCGCTGAACCGCGTCACGTCCTACGACTACGACGCCGACGGCAACCTGGCCAAGAAGACCACGCCGCGCGGTTCGACCTCCTACACCTACGACCCCCGCTCGCTGCTCACGGCGATCGACTATTCGGACTCCACCCCCGACGTCTCGTACGGCTACAACGCCGCCGGGCAGATGACCTCACGGGCGAACTCCAAGATCTCCGAGGACTTCGGCTACGACGACGTCGGCAACCTGACCAAGACCCGGGGCTTCTCCTACACCTACGACGGCGCCGGGCAGATGCTCACCCGCAAGTACGCCGACGGCAACACCGTCTCCTACGCCTACGACAACGACGGCCGGACGTCCTCGATGACCGCCGACAACGTCACCACGACCTACACCTGGGACGCGGCCGGCAATCTGACCCGCTCGAGCCTGCCCAACACCGAGACCGAGGACCGCGCCTACGACCCCGCCGGCCGGCTGACGGCGGTCACCTCCGCCAAGTCCGGCACCACGGTCACCAAGACCGCACTCACCCTCTCCCCCGCCGGGCTGCCCACCCACGTCGACGTCACCCGGGCCAGTGTCGGCACCGGCGGGTACGACCTCACCTACGACATCGCAGGCCGCCTCACCTCAGGCTGCGCCCCGCAGCCCTGGGTCACCGGCTGCGCGTCGGGCCGCACCACCTCCTACACCTACGACAAGGTCGGCAACCGCCTGACCTCCACCCTCGGCACCACCAGCACCGGCTACACCTACGACGACGCCGACCAGCTGAAGTCCACCACCACCGGCACCGCGACCACCGCCTACGACTACGACTACGACGGCGAGGGCAACCAGACCAAGGCAGGCGCCGACACCTACACCTACGACCTGGCCGGACAGATCTCCGCCGCCACCATCGCCGGCAGCAACTACACCTACGACCACGACGCCAGCGGCAACCAGGTCACCGTCGCAAAAGACGGCACCGTCACCAACCGCACCCAGTGGGACCCCAACGCACCCCTGCCCCTCCTGGCCACCGAATACGACAGCGCCTGGACCCTCAAGCAGTCCTACCGCTACGACCCCCTCGGCCAGCCGGCAGCGACCAAGAACACCGCGGGCGCACTCTTCTACTACCACCACGACACCCAAGGCTCCCCCGTCGACGTCACGGGCAGCACCGGCACCCTCTACCAGCGCTGGGCCTACGACCCGTACGGCACCCGCACCCTGAACACCGTCACCAGCGGCGCCCCCGCGAACACCCCGTCCTACACGGGCGCCCGCTACGAGACCACGACAGGCAACCTCGACCTCCACGCCCGCCAGTACAGTCCCACAACCGGCCGCTTCAACCGCCCCGACCCCGCCACCCCCGACCACAGCAGCCCCTACGTCACGACATACGCCTACGCCAACAACACCCCCACCCTCTACACCGACCCCAGCGGGCCTGAGCCCCGACGACCCCAACAACGGGCATATCGACAGCCTCGGCGAGGGCCTGAAGATCTTCGGTGACGGCTTTCTCCAAGGCCTCAAGGCCCCCTTCGAATTCCTCGGGGACACCTACGACGCCGCCACCGGCCAGAACGGCGGCGCCGGAGCCTTCGTCGACAAATATCTCCCCATCCGCCCCGCCTACCGCCTCTACCGCGCCGAATACATGCTCCGCCAGCAGGGCTGCGACGCACTCGCCGACCTGTATGGGGAAGCAGCCGACGAACTCACCCAGCAGATCGCCGTCACCGGCGTCGGCGGGCTCACCGGATGGCGACGAGAGGCTGCCGATCCCGCAGGAGGCGCTGGTCGCTGGTGGGGCCCTGAGAAGAACACTCTCACTGGCCTGCCCTACAGCTCCCCAACCACTGAAAGTGCGGCTTCCCGGATCAATCCCGAGGGTGGAACCCATAACTGCGGCCTGTGCGCTGTAGCCGGAGACGAAATGCTGGCTGGAAAGAAGCCGGTGCCGGTCCCGGGTGCGGCTCACGTCCTGACCTTGCAGGAAGTCGCCAACATGGTCGGGGGAGCCTTCTTCAAGAAGAACGGCTTGTCGGCGGTGGTAAGTGAGGTACTCAAGTGGGGTGACGGGGCGCGCGGCATCGTCTTCAAAGGCCCGCAGGTAGGTATCGGACACTACTTCAACGTGGTCAACGACCAAGGCAAGGTAGTGTTCTTCGACTTCCAGAGAGGACGGGCAACGCCTGAGGGCGGCCATAACTACTACCTGATGAGGACGAACTGACGTGTTGAACGCGACGGAGGCTCTGGAGAAGGCCAAGGTGTTCCTGTCAGAGCGGAGTCTGGGCATGACGCCTCATCCTGTACGCGTAGCAGAGGAAGCCAGCTTCATCGACGGCGACCGTCTTATCGCCCTGTGGGACACAGTGGAGTTCTTGGACGGGGGCAACGACATGATGCGTCTCGGAGGCAACATGCCCATCTCGGTCTCGCTGCGGACCGGAGAGTGCATCTTCCTGACGTGGGAAGAGGCAGAGGACCTCATGGAACGCGGCCTTTTCTGAGTCGACCTCCCGTAACCAGCTCCACAATCGTTCCAAAGAAACCGAAGGGGGCCGGTCGGCCGGCTCCCTTCGGTGTTCTCAGTGACCAGCCTGGTCGGGCATGACGGCTTAGTTGTCACCTTCACAAGGCACGGGGTAATCCCATGACATACCAACCGGAGAACCTGAACTACCTTTGGGACGGATCCGAAGACGGCTGGGTCGTCTTCACATCCGACCTCGGACTCGGCACCATCTACAACATCCATACGCGTATGGCGCTGCTCCACTCCCTCAGTGCCTGGAGCACACGGCTACCCTGTGGACAGCGGCCTGTGCTCCGAGCCCAAGTCGAGAGCGGCCACGCGGTGTAGAAAAGGGCACCAGACGGGGGGTTTGGTGACAAGCGCACGTGCGCGGCCACCAGCCCTGCCGACCGGCCAGCGATGCGGCCGGTGCGCGATTCACCCGCTGCTCCCGACCCACGCGGCACATGTACCCCTACCCGGTTCATTGCCGCGAGAGACGCGCGACCGACACGAGTGGGCTCCCCAATTCACCTGCCGATCGGTCATGGTCATGCCTCCGGGGTGAGCGCGATGCGGCCGTCGAGATCGCGGTTTTCCATGCGCTGGTGGGCGGTGACGGCCTGGCTGAACGGCAGTACCTCGACGTCGGTGTTCGCCAGGCCGGCGGCGGCCACCTCGACGGCCGCGGCGAGGGCGGCGGGAACGACCTGTGGATGGGCGGGCAGGAACGCGCCGGCGTTGTAGCCGCTGACGGTGATACTTCGGAACCAGAGCTGGTTGGTGTCCACTTGGTGGCCCCAGTCGTCAGACGCGTTGCCCGCAGCGATGAGACGGCTGCCCGGGATCATCACGTCGAGGCTCTGGGTGCGCAGTGCTCCGCCGACGGGGTCGATGACCACGTCGAACTTCTCCTCACCGAGCGCGCTGTGCAGGTCTGTGGAGTCCACGATCCGGTCGTAGGGAAGCTTCGTCGCCTCAGCTCCCGGCATCGGGTCGTCGCAGTCGACCAGGGCGGTCACGGCGCCAGTGAACGGCACCCGCAGGACCGTTCGCGCGCCGCCTACGTCGCCGATGTCGTCGCGGTGCTGGAGCAACTGGACCTCCGCCAGGCCGTCCTGATCGGCCAGTCGCTGGCGGTCATACCGCGATGCTGACCGCCGCCGGGCATCCCGACCTCGTGCGCGGGCTCGTCCTTGTGGAAGCCGGGCCGGGACAGGAAGGTCCGGATATTCCCGCTGAGGTCGGCCGATGGCTCGATGCATGGCCGGTCCCCTTCCCGCCGCAAGAGGCCGCGGCAGCGTTCCTTGGCGGTGGCCCGGTCGGTGAGGGCTGGGCCGCCGGACTTGAGGAACGGGGCGGCGCATGGTGGCCCCGCTTCGACCGCGACGTGATGGTCGACTCCCTGGCTGAGAACACCCAGCGTTCCTACTGGGACGAGTGGACAACCCGCACCTGCCCGACGCTGGTCCTCCTCGGCCAGGCCGGCATCATCGCTCCGCAGAGCACCTCCACCCAAGAAGACCCCTCTTCGTAGTGGAACTCATCGCTCGATGCCGCCTCGGGAGTGGCCCTCCGCGGCTGCGAGTCACAGGTGGCCTGAACACAACCCGGCGAACCTATGCGATCACAGCACTAGCCAGCACCCGCACTGCGCACTCGGACGGGTGAAGTCGCAGCCCGCGCAGAACTCCGCCCGGGTCTGGTACGTCATGCCGGTCATGAGGCCGATCCACGATGCGCATGTCGCCGAGCCGGGACTGGCCGTGCTCGAGGTCGCGGCCTATGACGACGCCACCGCCTTCGCCGTCCAGGAACTGCTCGCCGCACGGTGCGCGATCACCCATGCAGACCGTACGATCCGCGAGCCGGGCAAACCCGGCGTCCGGCTGCGCTGCTTCCTAGACCTGCGCCAGGAACCCGACATGTGATCAGCCACCGGGCGCCCAGCCGGCGTGGCCGGGACATGCCGTGGCCCCGGGCGCCATAGCGCTGGGGCCACGGATGCAGGCTGCGGTGGGGAAGGACGGGTCTCCTGCGCGGCGAAGGGCCCTGAAGGGCTTCAGCCGAACGTTCGACGTTGCGTGGACCGTGCACGGCATGAGCGGATCGCACACTGCTGCGCGACGAAGCCGAGGCCAGTCCAGCGTCCCGGCGACAGCGATGCCGTGCGGCTGGCGGGCCTGGCATCCCTGTCGGTCACCGGGCCGTCAGTTGCGCTGGACCCGTACGTCCCATCGGCATGCACCTGGCCGGCGTCGGCAGTCGCTCAGCGTTCCTCGTCATGGACGAGACCTCCGGCGTACCTTCGTCGCCGTTGAACGCAGCTTGCTGAGCGAGTCTTTTCCCAAGGCCGGCAGCGGTGAGCGGTCCCGGCAGAGATCGCCACACTGGGCGGCCTAGGAGTTGTCTTCAATTGTCACGCCCACATCAGGAGCGAGGCGAGGGTGACGGCTGCCTGGTAGGACTCGGCGGTCTTCTCGTAGCGGGTCGCGATGCCGCGCCACTGCTTGAGGCGGTTGAAGCACCGTTCCACGACGTTGCGCCGCTTGTAGAGCTGCTTGTCGAAGGCCGGCGGACGCCCGCCGCGGCTGCCGCGGCGGAGCCGGTTGCGGACCTGGTCGGCCCGCTCGGGAATGGTGTGTGGGATGCCCCGGTGCCGCAGCCAAAACCGTATGGCGCGGGAGCTGTAGCCCTTGTCGCCCAGAACGTGCGCGGGCCGCACCCGGGGCCGCCCCACCCCCATGCGGGGCACGCGGATCGCCTCCATCACGGCGGTGAACTGCGTGCAGTCGTTGGTGTTCCCGCCCGTGACCACGAAGGCCAGCGGGCGCCCGAAGGCATCGCAGGCCAGGTGTATTTTGCTGGTCAGGCCGCCCCGGGAGCGTCCGAGCCCCGGGCTGCGCGGCCCCCTTTTCGGGCCCCCGCCGCATGCTGGTGGGCTCGCACGACGGTGGAGTCGACCGACACCAGCCAATCGATGTCCCCAGCGGCGTCCGCCCTGGCCTGCGCGGTCCGCAGCATCCGCTCAAAGGTTCCATCCAGAGCCCACCGACGGAAGCGGGTGTGCAGTGTCTGCCACGGCCCGTACCGCTCGGGCACATCCCGCCAGGCCGTACCGGTGCGGAACTTCCACACGATCCCGTTGAGGACCCTTCGGTCGTCCAACCGCTTCCGGCCACGTAGGGACGCGGGCAACAGCGGTCGGACGAACTCCCACTCCGCATCGGACAGTTCATGGCGACGAATCACCCGACCATGATCCACCAAGCAAGATCAATTGAAGACACGACCTAGGCGTCGCAGGCAGGTGAACGTTGGTGTTCCCGCGGGGGGTTGTGGGTCGGCTTTAGTTCAGCGCGTCGAGCGCGGAAAGGATGTCGGCCGGTTCGGCGCGGGTGGTGTAGTCGGCGTGGACGAAGGCCCAGTGGATCTCTCCGTCGCGGTCGATGACGTAGGTGGCGGGCAGCGGGAGAGTGCGCGGGTGGCCGCCGTTGACGCGCTGGAGGTCGAAGCCGAGCTTGTCGTAGACGGCGGCGAGGTCGTCGGGGAGGTCGAAGGCGAGACCGTACTGCTTGGCGGTGTCGGAGCCGATGTCGCTCAGGACGTCGAAGGCGAGTGCGTGCTTCTGGGTCAGGGTGAGGGACTCGTCGGGGATCTGCGGGGAGACGGCCACCAGGCGCGCACCGCGGGCGGTGATCGCCTCGTGGTGCTGCTGGAGGGAGTGCAGGGCGATGTTGCAGTACGGGCACCAGGCGCCGCGGTAGAAGGTCAGCACGACGGGGCCGTCGGTGAGCAGGTCGTCCAGGGCCAGGGTCTGTCCGGTCGCGGTGGGGAGGCTGAAGCGCGGTGCCTGGGCGCCGACGGTCAGGGCGCGGTCGGTCTGGCCGGAGTCGGCGAGTTCCTGGCCGGCTCGCTGCATGATCTGCCGGATCTCGGCGGGGATCTGCTGCTGACGGGCTTCGTAGAAGGTGCGCAGTTCGGCGTTGAGGCTGGTCATGGTGCTGGTTCCTCCTGGTTGGCGACTGGAGCGGGACCCATCGATCTTGAAATGACCGTTCCAAGATAAGGGTGCGCGTGGTCCCGCGCCAGTCGTGCGGGGGTGTCGGTGGGTCAGAGGCTGGTGAACGGACGGTGGTCGGCGAGGGCGAGCGCCTTGAGGAATGCGGCGAGATGGACGGCGCGACGGGCGAGGTAGCGCCACAGGCGCGGGGTCCGTGACCCATAGGCGGCCGCCCAGAGGGCTGGAATGCGATTCATGGGGGCATGGTCAGGGTGAGCGGTACCCCTGGGGCGAATCATGGATGAACCTGGACGACTTCGCGTCGGTGAGGGTCCGTCCCGCGGTGCAGTTGTCACAACCTTTGCCGCGTACTGAACTGGGAGTATCTTGGAATCCTCATTTCAGGATGGTGGGTGGACCATGCCAGACGTCAAGCACTTCGATCCGGACGCCGCCCTGGAGACCGTGGTGCGGCTGTTCTGGCGCCAAGGCGTGGCGTCGACCGGGATTCAGGATGTGGTGACCGCGACCGGGCTCAACCGCTCCAGCCTGTACGCCACGTTCGGCGGCAAGCAGGACCTGTACCGCGCCGCGCTGCGCCGCTACCTGGAACAGCGGTCCCAGCCGATGTTCCGGCGCCTGGCCGAGGACGAGCGGGGCCTGCCCGCGGTCTCCGAGTTCTTCGGCGGCCTGATCGAGGCCCGCTGCTCGGGCGAGTATGCGCGCTGGGGCTGCATGGTCTCCAACGCGTACGCCGGGACGGAGAACACCGACCCGGCGGTGCGCGCCGTGCTGGACCAGCACCACCAGGAGTTGCGCGAGGCGCTGTACGCCGCCCTGGTCACCGCCGACCGCCAGGGGCAGCTGTCGCCCGGTGCCGATCCGGGCGCCTCCGCGGACCTGCTGGCGCTGCTCGCCTACGGCGTCAACCTGCGCTCCCGCGCCGGTGCGGACGCTGCGTCCCTGCGCACGACGGTGGCCGCCGCCCTGGACTCGATCGGAGCCCGGACAGCGGCCTAGACGTGCGCTGCTCCGGCTCTCAACGGGGATGGGGGGCAGGTGCTGTGCCCGGACGCAGGAGGGGGGCCTCGGCTGCTTCCCCTTGTCCCCCATCCGCCGAGTAGTCCCCGGGCGAGGTGGCATCGATGCCCTCGGGGGCCTTCACGGCCTTCACGGCGACGGTCACGACCACCGTCACCGCCACGTTCAGCACGAACGCGGTCAGGCCGATGTAGCCGATCTCGCCGGTGCCCGGGATCTGCTTGGCCGAGCCGCCGAAGTGCGGCTGGGTGGGCGAGGCGACGCCGTAGGCGGCGAGGGTGCCGTAGACCATGCCGACCGCCCAGCCCGCCAGCAGCGCCCAGCGGTGGAACCAGCGGGTGAACAGGCCGCCGACCAGGGACCGGAAGGTCTGCAGGATTGAGATGCCGCCCAGCAGCTGGAAGTTGATGGCGACCGTCTTGTCCATGCTCAGCACGAAGACCAGCGCGCCGACCTTCACCAGCAGCGACACCAGCTTGGAGACGTGCGTCTCCTGCTTCGCCGTGGCATCGGGCTTGAGGAAGTCCTTGTAGATGTTGCGGGTGAAGAGGTTGGCCGCGGCGATCGACATGACCGCCGCCGGCACCAGCGCGCCGATACCGATCGCTGCGAAGGCCACGCCTGCGAACCAGGCCGGGAACATGTCCTCGAACAGCTGAGGGATCGCCAGCTGGCCATTGGTGACCTTGACGCCGGCCGCGATCGCCATGAAGCCCAGCAGAGCCAGCAGAGCCAGCAGAGCCAGCAGAGCCAGCAGAGCCAGCAGAGCCAGCAGGCCCAGCATCAGGGTGTAGAGGGGCATCACCGTGGTGCTGCGCCGGATCACGTCGCGGCTGCGGGAAGACAGCGTCGCCGTGATCGAGTGCGGGTACATGAACTTGGCCGTCGCGGAGCCGAGCGCCAGCGTTGCGTACGTCCACTGGGCGTTGGGGTCGCTGACCAGGGCGCCGCGTGGCTTGCCTGTGGCGGGGCTGGTCTGGCTGTACGCCTGGCCGGCCTTGGCAAAGATGTCGTCGAAGCCGCCCAGTCTGATCGGGATGTAGATGATCGCCACGATGATGACCAGGTAGATCAGCGTGTCCTTGACGAAGGCGATCATGGCGGGGGCACGCAGACCGGAGGAGTAGGTGTACGCGGCCAGCACGCCGAAGGCGATCAGCAGCGGCAGGTCCTTGACGTACCAGTGGGTGTTCTCGCCGCCGCCGACGCCCAAGACGTCCAGTACGGCCTGGATGCCGACGAGTTGGAGTGCGATGTAGGGCATCGTGGCCAGGATGCCGGTGAAGGCCACGGCGAGCGACAGGCTCTTGGATCCGAAGCGGCCGCGGACGAAGTCGGCGGTGGTGACGTACCCGTGGCGGTGGCACACCGGCCACAGGCGGGGCAGGAACGTGAAGATCAGCGGGTAGACCAGGATGGTGTACGGCACGGCGAAGAAGCCGGCCGCTCCGGCCGCGTAGACCGCCGCGGGTACGGCGACGAACGTGTAGGCGGTGTAGACGTCGCCGCCGAGCAGGAACCAGGTGATCCAGGTGTCGAACGACCGTCCGCCCAGGCCCCATTCGTCGAGGGCGTGTTCGCTGGCCGGGGGAACCGTCCTGGTGACCGGCTCCGGGCGCCGACTGCGCCAACTCGCCGGGGACCCGCCGGCCGGCATCGGCGCCGTACGCATCCACCCGGACGGGTCGACGGCCACCCTGCGCACCTCGGCGCACCGCCGCTTCACCCGCCTGACCAGCGAGCTGAACTCGCATCTGGCGGTCCACCAGGACCAGGTGGCGCGGCGTGGCACGGCCTTCCACGCCGCGGTCCACGCCCAGCCCCCGCACCTGACCTATCTCAGCCACATCCCCGCCTACCGCGATACGGCGGCCCTCACCTCCCGCATCCTGCGCTGGGAGCCGGAAGCGGTGGTCAGCCTGCCGGAGGGGGTCGTGGTGCTCGACTTCATGGTCCCCGGCTCGGCGGAGCTCATGGCGGCCACCGTCGAGGGGCTGCGCGAGGCGCAGGTGGTGCTGTGGAGCAAGCACGGGGTGATGGCCCGCTCCGACGTGTCGGTCACCCACGCCGTCGACCGGATCGAGTACGCCGAGACCGGTGCGCGCTACGAGTACCTGGACCTGGTGGCCGGGCGCCGGGCCGAGGGCCTGACCGCGGACGAGATCAAGCGCGTCGCCACCACCTTCTCCATCGCCTCGCCCTGGGCCTGAGCACGCGTCCACGCCGGCCGTGTCGCCGGACGGCGGCGCGAGGACCTTCGGCCCTTGTCGGCCTCTAGTCGCGCTGGCTTCACTGAGCCCGCGGGCCTGTCCATGGGACTCGTCCGCCGCCCGTGAGCAGAGCCCGGCGGCTCCTGCGCCAGGCGGTGGCGAGCGGGGCCGCGCGGTGCGAGGGCACCGGGACACGTGAACGTCGCAGGGCGGGAGGCTGGCGGAATGATCGCGGCGGTGGGGCACACCGATCTGACCGGGGACACGCTGGAACGGGTGGAGTCCGAGCTGCGGGCGGCCCTGGCCCGTCTGCCCGGTCCCGCGCAGGGGCTGGTGCGGGCGGGGGCCGGTGTGCCGGTGGCGTTCGGCCGGGCCGCGCGGGCGAGCGGACACGACCTGGTCGTCGTGACGCCCACCCAGGGGCTCGTTCCGGCGCTGCTGCCCGAGCGGGACCGGCCGGCGACCGGCGAGTTGCTGCTGCTCGCCTGCCAAGTGCGGCTGCTGCCCTACGACCCGGCGGACCGGGACGCCTGTGTCGCGGCGGACGAGCGGATGATCGCGGAATGCCGGCACCTGTTCGCCGTCTGGGACGGCTCGCCCTCCAACGGCCGCGACGCCACCGCCCACTTGGTGGCCTACGCCCGCGCCCACGGCATCGAGGTCGAGGTCGTCTGGCCCGAGAACGCGGCCCGCGAGACGACGCCCGTCTCGTCGCCGAGGCCCGTCGGCAGGCGTCCGCACGCGGTCGCCCGCCCCGCCGCCGTCGTGGGCTCGGCGCCCGTCCTGGCCACCGGCAGGGCGGAACACCGTCGATGAGCAGCACCACCACCGCCGCCCCCGAGGCCCGACGGGCGCGGGAGGCCGACCGGCGGATCGCCGCACGCGGCGCGAGTGGTTCCTCGCGTGCCTTCGCGTGGCTGCTGATCGTCTCCGGCGCGCTCGGCTCCCTCGTCTCCTTCGTGATCACGATCGACAAGATCCGGCTTCTGCAGGACCCCCTGTTCTCCCCCTCGTGCGATCTCAGCCCGGTTCTGTCCTGCGGCAGCGTCATGAAGAGCGCCCAGGCGTCCGTGTTCGGCTTCCCCAACCCGGTGCTCGGCCTGCTCGCCTACCCGGCGGTGGTCACCGTCGGCGTCGCGCTGCTGGCCGGCGCCCGTTTCCGGCGCTGGTTCTGGCTGGGGCTGAACGCCGGCACGCTGCTGGGCGCGGCCTTCTGCATGTGGCTGATGACGCAGGCGCTGTACGAGATCGGTGCGCTGTGCCTGTGGTGCTGCCTGGCCTGGGCGGCCACCATCGCGATGTTCTGGTACACCACGGCGCACAATCTCCGGCACGGCGTGATCGGCGCTCCGCGCGCGGTGGTCGCGGGGGTGCCGGAGTTCCACTGGGTGGTTCCGGTCACCTGGTGTCTGAGCATCGTGATGCTGATCGCCACCCGCTGGTGGGACTACTGGCAGTCCCTGCTCTGACTCCTCCGCACGCCCGCCCCGTCGTCCGACCCTCCGTGGAAGCTCCCATGCACACCGACTCCGCCCGCTCCCCCGCACCCGCCGCACCGCTGCGCGTGTTCATCCTCGACGACCACGAGGTGGTACGCCGGGGGGTGCGCGACCTGCTGGAGGCCGAACCGGACATCACCGTGGCCGGGGAGGCGGCGACCGCCCAGGAGGCGCTCGCCCGGGTGCCCGCCGTCCGCCCGCGCGTCGCCGTGCTGGACGTGCGGCTGGGCGACGACGGCAGCGGCGACCGCGCGGGGGTCGAGGTCTGCCGGGAACTGCGGGCGAGACTGCCCGAGTTGGCCTGTCTGATGCTGACCTCGTTCGACGACGACGAGGCGCTGTTCGACGCGATCATGGCGGGCGCGGCCGGGTACGTGCTCAAGCGGATCGACGGCTCCGACCTCGTGGACGCGGTGCGCAAGGTGGCGGGCGGGCAGTCCCTGCTGGACCCTCGGGCGACCGCGCGGGTGATGGCGAGGCTGCGGGCCCCGCTGCCGGAACCGGAGCCGGCCGTGTCGCCCGAGTTGGAGCGGCTGTCACCGCGCGAGCAGGAGATCCTGGACCTGATCGGCGAAGGGTTGACGAACCGTCAGATCGCCGAGCGGCTGTTCCTCGCCGAGAAGACGATCAAGAATCGGGTCTCGTCCATCCTGGCCAAACTGGGCGTCGACCGCCGGGTCCAGGCGGCGCTGCTGGCCGGCCGGCTGCGCGAGCGACAGGGGCCCTCGCGGTAGGTGGCGGCCGTTCAGTCGGCGGGCAACTGCCGATGCCACACCAGTCGGTTGCCGCTGTCCGCCGAGGACTCGACGCTCAGCGTCCCGCCATGGTGCTCGGCACCCACGGGCGGCCCGTCACCGGCCGTGTCCGCGGGCGGGGCCGTGCCGTCGTCCGTCACGGTGAGGGTGAGGCGGTCCCCGGTCATCGGCACCGCCAGGACCACATCCGCCCGGGTGGCGCCGGTGTGCCGGGCGACGCCGGCGAGCGCCTCGCCGGTCACGGCGAGCACCTGCTCGGCGACCTCGGCGGGAACCGTGGAGTCCACCGGGCCCTCGATCCGCAGAGCGGGGCTGAACCCGAGGACCCCGGCCGCGAGCCGCACGGTCTCGGGCATACGGCGGCGCAGCCCCGCTCCGCCCCGGTCGTCACCGGCGGACCGCAGTTCGAAGATGGCCGTACGGATGATCTCGACGGTGGTGTCCAGGTCCCGCACCGCCCGTCCCACGCGTTCGGCGGCGTCCGCGCCGCCCAGGGTGCGCGTGGTGCTCCGCAGGGTCATGCCGGTGGCGAAGAGCCGCTGAACGGCGAGGTCGTGCAGGTCGCGGGCGATGCGGTCGCGTTCGCGCAGGACGGCGAGTTCCCCGGACTCGGCGCGGCGCCGGGCGAGTTCGAGGGCGAGGGCGGCCTGGTCGGCGAACCGGGAGACGAGCTGGACCTCGGATTCGTCGAAGGCCGCCCGTCCGCTGCGCCGGCTCAGCCGCAACGCGCCGCCGGCCGCGCCGTCGAGAGGCAGCGGGACCGCGACGACGGGCCCGTACAGAGCCGTGCCGTCCGCGGCGGCGAGTGGCCGTACCCGGGGGTCGTTCTCGGCGTCCGCGGTGGCCGCGGCTCTGCCGGTGCGCGCGGCCTGCCCGGCGAGGGAACCGTCCGCCGGGAAGGACCGGCCGCGCAGCCCCTCGGCGTCGGCGCCGTGCGCGGTCTCGACGGTGAGCCGGTTTGCGCGGGGGCCGGACGGGAGCAGGACGACGGCCTGGTCGGCGTCGGCCAGCTCACTCGCGCGCCGGGCGATCAGTCCCAGGACCGCGCGCGCCTCGGTGCCGGCGAGCAGACTGCGGCTGATCTCGCCGAGCGCCTCCAGCCACTGCTCCCGGCGACGGCTGTCGTGATACCGGCGGGCGTTGTCGATGGCCACCCCGGCCGCGTTGGCCAGCGTCGTCAGGACGGCCTCGTCGTCGGCGTCGAAGTCCGCGCCGCCGCGCTTCTCGGTCAGATACAGGTTGCCGAACACCTCGTGCCGCACGCGGATGGGCACACCCAGGAAGCCGCGCATCGGCGGATGGTGTTCGGGGAGGGGGACGCTGCCGGGGTGCCGGGTCAGGTCGGTCAGGCGCAGCGGAGCCGGGTGGCGGATCAGTTCGCCGAGGAGGCCCCGCCCGCGAGGGGGCCGGCCGATCCGGTCCGCCGAGTTCTCGGAGATGCCGACGGTCAGGAACTGCGACAGCCGCCGTCCCTCGCCGATCACGCCCAGGGCGCCGTACCGGGCGTCGGTGAGTTCGACGGCCGCCTCCACGATGCCGCGCAGCACCTGGGACAGCTCCAGCCCGCGCCCCAGGTTCATGACCGCTCTGAGAAGACCGTGCATGCGTTCCGGCACGTCGAGGCGTGGGTGCGACGGCGGCGCCGCCTGCGCTGGTGATTCGGACATACCCGCCGTTCCTGGGCCGGTGTGGTGCTCAGCAGCGTACGACAGGCGAGGTCCTGACCCGGGGGTCCGCAGGCCCGCCCGTGCGAAGAGGGGCCGTTGGGCCCCCTCGGGGTCCCTGGCGCGGGGGCCTTTGGACCCTATCGGGACGGGGTACCCCTCGGTCGATCATGTGGCGGCGGCCCGGAAGGCCCGGTCACATCCCTCGTCCGTGGCCCTTCCCGGCCCGTCGCACGACATGAGCAGATCGGGAGGACGCCGTCCGGTGGACGAGGCACAGATACAGCAGGTGGCAACCGCGCGCCCCAAGGCCGTGGTCGCCGTGGCGGGACGGCCGGCCGGACCGGCGGAGAGCCGGCCGTCCTGGACGGAGTGGCTGACGACCACCGACCACAAGAAGATCGGGACGATGTACCTCGTCACGGCCTTCGTGTTCTTCCTGGTGGGCGGTGTGATGGCGCTGCTGATGCGCGCGGAGCTCGCGCGGCCCGGGATGCAGATCATGTCGCAGGAGCAGTTCAACCAGGCGTTCACGATGCACGGTTCGATCATGCTGCTGATGTTCGCCATGCCCCTGTTCACCGGCTTCGCCAACTGGATCATGCCGCTGCAGATCGGCGCCCCGGACGTCGCCTTCCCGCGGCTGAACATGCTGGCCTACTGGCTCTTCCTGTTCGGCTCCTCGATCGCCGCGTTCGGCTTCCTCACCCCGGGCGGTGCCGCCGACTTCGGGTGGTTCCTGTACGCCCCGCTGTCCGACGCGGTCCACTCGCCGGGGCTCGGCGCCGACCTGTGGATCATGGGCGTGGCGCTGTCCGGCTTCGGGTCGATCCTGGGCGCGGTCAACTTCATCACCACCATCGTCTGCATGCGCGCGCCGGGCATGACGATGTTCCGCATGCCGATCTTCGTGTGGAACGTGCTGCTGACCGCGGTGCTGGTCCTCATCGTGTTCCCGGTGCTGGCCGCCGCGCTGTTCGCGCTGGAGGCGGACCGCAAGTTCGGCGCACACGTCTTCGACGCCGCGAACGGCGGGGCGCTGCTGTGGCAGCACCTGTTCTGGTTCTTCGGCCATCCGGAGGTGTACATCCTGGCGCTGCCGTTCTTCGGGATCGTCTCCGAGGTCGTCCCGGTCTTCTCCCGTAAGCCGATGTTCGGCTACATGGGCCTGATCGGCGCGACCATCGCGATCGCGGGTCTGTCGGTGACGGTGTGGGCGCACCACATGTACGTCACCGGCGGTGTGCTGCTGCCGTTCTTCTCGTTCATGACGTTCCTCATCGCCGTACCCACGGGCGTGAAGTTCTTCAACTGGATCGGCACGATGTGGAAGGGGTCCTTGAGTTTCGAGACCCCGATGCTGTGGACCACCGGCTTCCTCATCACGTTCGTCTTCGGCGGCCTGACCGGCGTCATCCTCGCCTCGCCGCCGATGGACTTCCACCTCTCCGACTCCTATTTCGTGGTCGCGCACTTCCACTACACGGTCTTCGGCACGGTCGTGTACGCGATGTTCGCCGGCTTCCACTTCTGGTGGCCGAAGATGACCGGCAAGATGCTCGACGAGCGCCTCGGCAAGATCACGTTCTGGACCCTGACCATCGGCTTCCACACCACGTTCCTGGTGCAGCACTGGCTGGGCGCCGAGGGCATGCCCCGCCGCTACGCCGACTACCTGGCGGCCGACGGCTTCACCGCCCTCAACACGGTCTCGACGATCGGCTCGTTCCTGCTCGGCATGTCGATCCTGCCGTTCCTCTACAACGTGTGGAAGACGGCCAAGTACGGCAAGCCGGTCGGCGTCGACGACCCCTGGGGCTACGGCCGTTCGCTGGAGTGGGCGACGTCCTGCCCGCCCCCGCGCCACAACTTCGCCTCGCTGCCCCGCATCCGGTCCGAGTCCCCGGCGTTCGACCTGCACCACCCGGAGATCGCCGCGCTCGAGGCCGAGGCGGTGAGGTGACATGGCACAGGCCGTCCTGGCGGTCGGCACCGCCCTGGTGACCGCGTCCGGCTGTGTCTGGTACGTCCCCGCCCTCGTCGACCTGCGGGCGGGAGCCGACCGCCCGGACTCCCGCCGCCTGGCCGCGGCGGCCTGTCTGAGCGGCTGGGGCACCGCGGGCCTCGTCGCCGTCCTGCTGTTCGTGGTCGAGACATGGTGGCTGGTGGCCGGGACGGTCGCGGCGGGCGCGGCCGTCACGGCCGGCTTCCGCGTCCGTGCACTCGTCCGGCGCCGGGACGAGCGGCGCGAAGTGGCCCGGCAGTGGGCGGCGTTGAGCCCGGGCCCGCCCCGGCACGGCAGAGGTGACGACAGCGCCCGGTATGTCTTCGCCGTCCTTCTGGGCTCCGCCCTGGCCGTCGCCGCGGTCGCCGCCGCCGTCACGGTGAGCCCGGCGACGGGCGGCGGGATCGACTGGCTGGTGGCCGCGGCGCCGGTCGCGGTCGCGGGCCTGATCCTCGTCCTCGCGGCCACACACGCGCGGACGGCCCGCCGCCGCCCGGCGCCAGGCCGCACGCACCCCCCGGGTTGAAGGGCGTCCGGGACGGGCGGCTGTCCGGCTACCAGCGCAGCGGAAGAGCGGCGAGATGCTCGTCGAGCAGACCGGAGATGATCCGGTGGTCGTGGACCGAGGGGTGCCAGTCGCAGCCCAGGTAGTCCAGGCCCGCGCCGTCGTAGTACCAGTGGCCGACCCGGTCGTCGCCCCGGTCGTTGCGGGTTCGTACGATCCGCCGGGTCGTCTCGGCGAACACCGTGGTGTCGGCGAGCCGCGTGGCGCTGACCAAGAGGAACGTCCCGGGGCCGTACTGGGCGCGCAGTTTGTCGAGGAAGCCGTGGTACGCGCGCTCGTAGTCGGCGACGAGCTCGGCGGCCGTGCTCCAGCGCTCGCCCGGGTTGAGGGGGGTGGAGAAGTCGTTGATGCCCAGTCCGATCACGACGACCTGCGGCCGCCAGCCGGCCGGCCTGGTCCAGACGTCGCCCTCGACGTTCAGCAGCGCACGGTCGTAGTAGGTGCGGAAGTCGGTGCCGGGGCTGCTGCCGTTGTAGTTACGGACCATGCCGCGGCCGGAGAAGGCGTTGATCTGGTGATCGGCGTCGAGGCGGCGCGCGGTCAGGGCGCCGAAGGCCAGGTCGGCGTCGCTGTTCCGGTTGACGCCGCCGTTGCCCGAACAGTCGCGCGTGCCGGAGAGGTTGCCGTAGCCGGCGGTGTACGAGTCGCCGATGAACTCGATCTGCCGTCTGCGGGGGCGGGGCGCGGGCAGGACCGCGCCTTCGGGAACGGCGACGAAGCCGCCGAACCGGCCCGCGGCCCACGGGCTCTCGGTCCGTTTGACGAGCCGTACGCTGTGCACGGCGTCCGCCAGGCCCCGGATCCAGAAGGTGGTCCGGCCCGGGGTGACGAGTGTGGCCGCGGTCCTCGCGTCGATCGACACGTCGTAGTCGTTGTCGGCGTCGTCGAGGACGATGCCCACACCGGTGCCGCGGAACCGTCCCTCGAACCAGACGCCGGGCCACGTGTACTGGACGAAGCCGTCGGCGGCCTGCTCGACCCGGCCCGCGGTGTGGAAGCGCGCCGGTGCGGTGTCCGCCGATGCGGTGTCCGCCCGCGCGGGAGACGCGACCGCGGCGGCCAGGCCCGCGGCGACGCCGGTCAGCAGGGTCCTGCGGGATAAGCAGGGTGTCGAAAGCATCGGCATGAGGGCATCCTCCGGTCGGTCGGTGACGGCGGTCCGAGCGAGCTGGGACGCCACGGTGGGAGCGCTCCCATAGTGGCGTCGTCCCACGGTGACCGTCCCACCGGCCCGGGTCAACCCCTTGTGAGCGGCCATCGACTTCGAGGAGGGACCCTCGGGGAAGGCAGGCAGGGCCGCATGGCCCTGTCCAGGGCGGGGCGCCGATGATTGGGTTGAGGGGACGGGGAGGGCCCCGTACAGAGACGCGGAGGAGCAGCGGGGGGCTGCGCACCGCGTAATCAGGGACCACGAGAAGTGGTCGGGGCCCTCCCCGTCGACGTCATGGGCGGCCCGGACCGGACCCGGCTCGTGCGGGGAATGGGCGGGGCGGCGCACGACCTCCCCAGGACCGCGCCGCCCCACTCCGGTGACACGGCGCCCGTATACCCCGGCCCGCCGCGATCAATCCCCCGATCGGAACGCGATCGTCCGGCGAACTTCAAGTGGGCTGCTGGACAAGGGAGTTCAGCTCCGATTCTCGTAGGGACCGGGAAGCGGGAAGTACGCCTGCAGGAACCGGACCAGCAGGTCCTCCTGGGCCGGCAGGTCCTGTGCCTGGGAGACGGTGTCGTTGAGGCAGAACACGTGCCGGTCCCGACGCGCCAGCAGGCTGCCCAGGCGGGCGGCGAGCGCCGGGTGGGAGAGGTCGAGGTAGGCGTAGCGAAGGCGGCCGGGGACGGCACGGGCGGTGTGGAAGGCGTAGTAGTGGTGCAGGGAGGAGACGATCGACACGTCGTCGAGGCTGCGCACCCGGTGGCTCGCGGTGGCGTGGTGCTGGACGGGGAACCGCTCCTCGATCTCGTACAGGACGCTGCGCCGCAGCGCGTGCGGGGTGTGCTTCATCTTCTGGCTGATCGTGGTGCCGAACGCGGCCTCGATCAGGGCCCGGTTGTTCTTGCCCGCGGCGGCCACGGGCGGGTCCTCGTCCGTCGGCGGGCCCTGCGGGATGAGGGCGGTCGAAGGGAAGAACTTGGTGAGGCCGTTGGCGAGGAAGAAGTCCTGGGGCGTGGTGGGCCGGCCGAGGAAGACGTCGTCGTTGAAGTAGAGGAAGTGCTCGGACAGGCCGTCGAGGTGGTGCAGTTGGCTTTCGATGGCGTGCGAGTTGTACGTGGGCAGCAGGCTCGGGTCGTCGAAGATGTCCTTGTGGCTGACGACGCGCAGACCGGGCACGCCGAGGTCCAGCCAGGAGGGGCTCTGCTCGTCGGTGACGAGGTAGACGGTGCGCACCCAGGGCGCGTAGAGGTGCAAGGACCTGAGTGAGTAGCGCAGTTCGTCGCGGTTGAGGTAGCGCGCCGCGTTCGCGGCCTCCTCGTGGTAGCCCTGCCCCGTGCAGGCCGCGCGGCGGCGCAGCCACTCCGGGTCGTCGCCGTCGACCCAGGTGTACACGGCGTCCACGGGGAAGCGGATGTCGTCGGGCGCGGGGCGGGCGAACTCCCTGCGCGTACGCACCCGCGGCAACGGCGGTTCGGCGGGGGCGAGCCAGGTGAACAGGGAGTCGGAGGCGTACACCGGGGCGTCCGTGCGCGGTACCCGGTCGGCCGTGTGGTTGGGGCGCGGGGCGAGCAGCACGTCGCCTTCGCGGGGCCAGAACTCCACGTCGCAGCCGTATTTGGGCCCCAGCGTCAGCCGACCGTCCGGGTCACCGTGGTACCAGGTCACGCGGATGACGTCGGCGAGGGCCAGGCGGCGCCAGGCGGCACGGTGGAAGCCGGGCCGGGTGGCCCTGCGGTCGTTCCACCGCGTGTCGAGGGAGCAGACGTAGCCCGGCCGGGCACGGCACGCCGCGGCCAGGGCGCGCAGGACGGGCCGGCGGTCGTCGGCTGCGACCGCGACGGCCGCCGCGGTGTGGCTGCGGCCGCGGACGCAGAAGTAGTCGATGCCCGCGTCGTCGAGGGTGCGGCGCACCGCCGCCGCGTTGGCGTCGCGTGCCGCCAGCGGTGAGACGTCCGGCAAAACGAAGACCGCCTTGGGGACGTCCCGGACCAGACGCACGGCGCGGTCCGGGCCGCGGTACAGGCTCGGTCGCAGGCACCGCAATACGTACGCGCGCGTCCTGCCCAGAAGGTGCCGCAGGGACGGCACCACCGCGAGGTACTGCTTCATCCGCGCACGGGCCGCGAGGGACGTACGGGCCACGACGGCGCGTCTGACCCGGCCGGGAACGAGGCGGCGGTATGCGCGCAGCAGGGCGGAGCCCTCGAGACTGCGGTGGACCGCGAATCCCGCCGGCGCCGCCTCGGACGTCCTGCGTCTGTGGGGAGTTGCCGTCCTCATGATGTTGTCCCCCCATGCGTCACATGTTCTCCCTGCTCACTGTCCCGCCGTGGAGGGCGCCGGCGCGGGGGCCCGCCGTCCTTGATCGAGGGCCGGACGGGCAGACAACCGGGGGACGTTCGGATGCTCACGGCCCCGCGGGCCGTGCGTGTCGTGCGGGCGCGGTCGGACGTCTGGCGGCTTCGTCGGGGAACGCGGAGCATGCTGGGAGGAACACGAACGAGCCGGGAGGTACGCGCATGCGGTGGTGGACCGGAGCGTGGATGCTCGCCGCGGTGCTGGCGCTGGCCGCGTGCGGCTCGTCGGACGGCGGTGGGCGGCCGTCCGGCAGCCCCTCGGGCAGCCCCTCCACGGGGCCTTCGTCCGGCACCCCGGCGCGGCCCTCCCCGACGCCCTCGTCCTCCGTACCGTCCTCGTCCTCCGTACCGTCCTCGTCCTCCGCACCGCCCGCGTCGGCGGCCTCGCCCTCGCCGTCGGCCACCGGCTGTGTGGCGGGGCTGACCAGGGTCACCGTCGAGCCGGGCGACCCGGTTCAGCGGCGGTTGTGCGTACGACCGGGGACCGTGATCTCCCTGGTGCTGCGGCCGCGGGTGGACGACAAACGGTGGACGGACGTGCGCAGTTCGGCGCCGGTCTTCGTCGTGGTGACCGGCTGGCGTCTGGACGCCGACGGCACCGCGCACGCCACCTTGCGGTGCGCCGGGACCCGGGGCGGCGGCGCCCGCGTCACCGCGCCGGCGAAGGCACCGGACGTGGCGGGCGCGGCGCGGGTCGCCTTCACCCTGGACGTGACCGTCACCCCGTACCCGCGCGAGGGCTGAGCCGGGCGGCGCCCAGGACCGGCCCTGCGTCGGCCGGCCCTGAGGCGTGTATGCCCTGTTCACTCACCCGACGAGGTCGGTGGATTCCCACAGTGTCCGGTCTTCGGCGAGCTCCGCCGCGCCCTTGTCGGCCAGGGCGTCGACGGCGGCGTTGAACCGCGCCATGGAGGTGGGGTGGTCCGGGCCCAGGACGTACTCCTTGAGCGTGCGGCGCTCAGGGGCCATGAGGTCCAGCCGCGGCTCACGCACCGCGCGCAGGATCTCCGGGAGGCGATCGCAGGCACGGTCCAGCAGATAGGCGCCGCCCGCCGTGGTGTAGGCGGCCCTGAACTCCTCGTCCGGCAGGTCGTGGGCATTGGTCAGCACGTACGGCTTGAGACTGGCGACGAAGTCGGCGACGACCGACGACACGTCGCTGATGAGCACGTCGGCCTGGTTGAAGCACTCGTACAAGGAGGGCAGTTGCTCCACGACCACGTGGTGCGCGACCGGGCCGCGGCTCTCCCAGAAGAGCCGGTGCCACTCGGCGTGCAGGGCGTGCCACTCGGCCGCGTCGTCGTGCTCGGGCGGACGCGCCTGCCGGGTCTGCTGGGCGTCGTCGCCGGCCTGCCGTCCGGTCAGTTCGTCGATCCGGGACCGGATCGAGGCCAGCCGTGAGCGGACCGCGGCGGACGCCGCCCGCGACGGCGCGGCCTCCCGGCGCTCGTTGTCGGCGTCCAGCAGTTCACGGATCGCCCGGTCCGCGGCGGCCGCCTCGGCCGAACGCCTGCCGGTGAGCGGATGCGGCTTGTAGAGGATCCGGACGTCGTCGGCGAGGAGCTTCTCGATGAGGGGAACGCCCATCGGGATCAGGGAGGTGTGGCAGTCGTCGTCGCTCCAGCCCTCCCAGGTGGGGGCGTACATGACGACCGGCCGCGGGCCCGGTGTGTGGTCGGCGTGCAGCCGGATCGGCGCCAGCTGCGGGCGCCCCACCTCGACGATGGCCTCCTCGCTGATGGCGTGCCGGACGCGCCGGTAGCGGTCGCGTCCGGCCCGGCCGGCCACCCAGATCTCGTCGTAGACCTTGCTGACCCGGTTGCTGCTGGCCAGCTTGTCGCTGTCGCCGTGGCCGATGAAGACGTGCTTGGCCTCGGCCACGCGCAGCATGTGCACGTTCTTGCCGGCGTTGCCGGGATACAGCACGACCCGGATTCCGGACAGGTCGAGCTCGGCGAGGTCGTCGGCCTTGGGCACGCAGAGCACCGGGAGCCGGGTACGGCTGAGATGGTGGAACGAGGCCCGCTCACGCAGGATGATCAGCGGGCGCCGGTCGAGCCGCTCCAGCGTCTCGATCCACATGTTGACCTGGTACATGAAGTCCCGGGACACCGCGGCGAAGCTGAAGTACAGGGCCACCTCGGGGCGGTGAGCGGCGAGTCGGCGATCGACCTCGGCGAGGATCTCCTCTCGCGAGGGCATCCGGCGCACCCGGACGTACTGCCCCAGCAGCGCGGTCACCGCCGCCGCGGTCACGCCGACGGTCACGGCGAATCCGGCGTACGCCGGCTCCCAGGTGCCGGTGGCCAGCGCGGCCAGGAGTCCGGCGTGGGCGGCCAGGTCCAGATGGAGGAGCTTGCGCAGGAAGCGCCGGAACAGGAAGGCGGGCGGCTGCTTCGGGATGGGCAGCGCGCTCATGTCGAGGTTGCGCACCACCAGCGGCAGCACCCGCCGTCTGCGGATCGCGTGATGCAGCGCCGTGAACAGCATCACCAGCGCGAAATGAGCGCTGAAGACGGCGAGCGCGGTGATCAGCACGGCGTCGGGCGCGTCCATCCGGTCGGCGAGGGCGAGCAGCATCACCGTGCGGACGGCGAACCGCAGCGTGCGGTCGAGCTGCAGCGTCGCCAGCCGGCGGACGAAACCGGGAGCACGGACGTGCAGCGCCTCGTCCGCGAGATAACTCACGGTCGACGCCACGGCGAAGCCGCCCAGCGACGGCACCAGCGCACAGACGGGCAGGGCCGCGAAACCGGCGGCCAGCAGAAGAACGAGAAGCAGGTCAGTCGTCCCGCGCACGCGCAGGACACCACACAACCGACGGGCCATCATGGACAAGGTTCCCCCCACGGAACTGACTACGGGCGGTAGCACCGCGCATGCCAGTTCGACCTGGACCGAGGGCGCAGGGTTGTGCACCCGGAGATCGGAATTTGTTCACCGTCGATTCACACCGGTTCTCACTCCGCTTCGCGCGGGCTTCGGGCAGGAGTTCGAAGCGGTGTGCACTTCCGCTCCGGAAGGGCATACGGGAAGGGCACCCGGGGCCGGGGGCAGCTGCGGCGCGAACGACGAGAAGGTGAAGACATGGCCGAGCCGGTGAACAGGCGGACCGCACGGCGCGAGGCCGTGCCGGCGCCGTCCGCCGAGCTGACCACGGCACTGGAGGCCATCGGAGCCGGGGCCTACGTCGTGGACGACGAGGGACGCATCATCGCCGCCAACGTGCTCGCCGAGCGGATGCTGGCCTGGCCGGCCGAGGATCTGCTGGGCCACGACGCACACGAGCTGCTGCACCGCGGACCGCGCGGCCAGACGCTGCCGAGGACGCAGTGCAGGATGCGCCAGGCGTTCCACGACAGGCGCCCCGCCCAGGCCGACATCGACTACTTCGCGCGCGCGGACGGCACCCTGCTGCCCATCTCCTGGATGATCACGCCGTACGACGTCGCCGCCGACGGGGGCCGCACCCTCATCGTCTTCCACACCGCCGAGGACCCGCTGGAGCCGCTGCCGCAGCCGCAGCCGGCGGCCGGGCCGATGCCGGAGCTGGAACGGCTGGCCCTGCTGGCCGAGACCACCGCGCGCCTCACGTCCACGCTGGACACCGAGGAGACGCTGCGCCGGCTGGTGGAGCTGGTCGTGCCCCGGCTGGCGGACTGGGCGGTCGTCGACCTGATCAGCGAGCGCGACGAGGTGTGGCGCACGGTCGTGGTCCACGCCGAGGACGACGGCACCCTGGTCGACCGGGAGGACCTGCAGGGCCCGATGCCGCCGGTCCCCGAGGAGTCCCCCATGCCGCTCTCCCGCGCCCTGCGCGGGGTCGCCTCGACCCTGGCCGACCAGCAGACGTACCAGAAGCCACCGGACGCCGGCATCGCGGTCGAGCAGCGCCGCCTGTTCGAGGCCACGGGCATACACTCCGCGGCCATCGCGCCCATCCGCAGCACACGCGACGTACTGGGCGCCCTGACGGTGGGCCGCTCCGAGAACCCGGTGGCCTTCACCTCCGCCGAACTCCCGCTGATCGAGGACATCGCCCGCCGCGCCGGTCTCGCGCTGGACAACGCCCGCCTCTACCAGCGACAGCGCAAGGTCGCCGAGACCATGCAGAACCATCTGCTGCCCCAGATGCCGGGCGTGCCGGACCTGCAGATGACGGTTCGCTACCTGCCCGCGCCGCACGCCTCGCAGGTGGGCGGCGACTGGTACGACGCCTTCCGCCTGTCGGACGGCTCCACCGCCCTGGCCATCGGAGACGTCGTCGGCCACGACCTGGAGGCCGCGGCCGGCATGGCCCAGGTCCGCAACATGCTCCGCGCCTACGCCTGGTCCCAGCAGGAACCGCCCAGCCGTATCGTCGAACGGCTCGACGAGGCGATCCAGCACATCACCGACGTCTCCATGGCCACCGTGATCTTCGGCCGGCTCGTGGCCGCGGAGGAAGGCCACTGGCGGCTGTCCTGGACCAACGCGGGCCACCCGCCGCCGTTGCTGATCAGCCGCGACGGCCTGACCCACTACCTCACCCAGGGCCACGGCCTCCTCCTGGGCACCGGTGCCCGGACCAACCGTTCCGACGCCACGGTCTCCCTCCCTCCCGGCTCCACCCTGGTGCTCTACACCGACGGACTGGTCGAAGCGCGCGGCCACACCCTGGACGTGGGCCTGAACCGGCTGCGCCGGCACGCCGCCGCCCTGGCCCACCGCCCCCTCGGGCCGTTCACCGACCAGCTGCTGCGCCGCGTCCGGCCGGCCGAGAACGACGACGACGTCGCCCTGCTGGCCCTGCGCACCCCCGGCCACGCGACGGACTGGAGCGCTTCCGGCCACCGGCGGTGAGCCGCCCCGGTTCGGGTACTCGCGCCGCGCCGAGTTCTTCGACCGGAGGTGACCGCATGACCGACCCCGACGACGGACGGCCCGACCGGGCACGCGAGGACCAGGGCGACGAGCCCACGACCGCGGACGGCGCCGGCGTCATGGAGGAGGAGCCCTCGGTACATGGGGCCATCGAGCACGACACGAGCGCCGCCGCGTTCACGGTGCACGACGCCGAGGACCGGGGACCGCTCGCGCCCGAGTTCCGGGAACCGACGGAAGACTCCGAGTGAGAGAGCGCATGACGAACGAGAGCGACGACCGAGCCGGGGAACGGCTGCGGCGGACGGCCGCCGAGGTGTTCGGCTGGCCTGAGCTGCGGCCGGGCCAGCAGACCGCGATAGGGGCCGTCCTCCAGGGGCGCGACGCCCTGGTCGTCATGCCGACCGGTGCCGGGAAGTCGGCGGTGTACCAGGTGGCCGGGTTGCTGTTGCCCGGTCCCACCGTCGTGGTCTCCCCGCTCATCGCCCTCCAGCGGGACCAGATCGCCGGCCTGCTCGGCCACCGGCGGGCGCCGGGCGCCGTCGCCGTCAACTCGGCGCAGGGCCGCCGGCGAGACGGCGGCCGCCTGGGACGCCGTACGCCACGGCGACGCCGAGTTCCTGTTCCTCTCCCCCGAACAGCTGGCCAAGGACGACGTGGTCGAGCGGCTGGCCGCGGCCGGGCCGTCCCTGTTCGTCGTGGACGAGGCCCAGTGCGTGGCCGCGTGGGGGCACGACTTCCGTCCCGACTATCTGCGCCTGTCCCAGGCGATCCAGCGCGTGGGCCGGCCCGCGGTCCTCGCCCTGACGGCCACCGCCGCGCCCCCCGTACGCGAGGAGATCGTGCGGCGGCTGGACATGGACGACCCCGCGCTCGTCGTCGCCGGCTTCGACCGGCCGAACATCGCGTTGGAGGTGCGCCGCTTCCAGGAGGACGCGGACAAGCGGCGGGCCGTGGTGGAGCGCGCCGCGGCGGAACCCAAGCCGGGCATCGTCTACACCGCCACGCGCCGCGACGCCGAGGAGTACGCGGCCGACCTCGCCGGACTCGGCCTGTCCGCCGCCGCCTACCACGCCGGTCTCGCGTCCGGTGAGCGCTCCCGGGTGCACGACGCCTTCCTGGCCGGTGAGACCGATGTGGTGGTCGCCACCAGCGCCTTCGGCATGGGCATCGACAAGGAGTACGTGCGGTTCGTGCTCCACGCCTCCGTGCCGGGGTCGCTCGACGCCTACTACCAGGAGATCGGCCGCGCGGGCCGCGACGGGGAGCCCGCGGTCGCCGTCCTGCACTACCGGCCCCAGGACAGCGCCCTGCAGCACCTCTTCGCCCACCGCGTGCCCGACGAGGAGACGCTCGGCACCGTGGTGGAGAAGGTCCACGAGCACGGCGGGTGGCTGCCGCTGGACGACATCGGCGAGCGGACCGACCTCACGCACCGGCGGGTGACGGCCGCGGTCAACCTCCTCGACGAGGCGGGTGCCGTGCGGGCCGACGACCAGGGGCGGGTGCACGTGGTCGACGGCACGACGCCCGAGGACGCCACCGCACGCGCCGCGGAGGAGGCCCGCGCCCGCGGCCGGCTGGAGCGGTCCAGGCTGGAGATGGTGCTGGGATACGCCGAGGCGACGGGCTGCCGCCGGCGTTTCCTGCTCGGCTACTTCGGCGAGCCGTACGAGGCGCCCTGCGGCGCCTGCGACGTGTGCGCGCCCGCATCGGGCGCTGCCTCCGCCTCCGCGGAGGACACGGTCGTCGACGGGGTCGGCGAGAGCGACGGCGACCGGCCGGCCCATCCCGCGGCCCCGTCCTATCCGGCGGGCGCCCTGGTGCGGCACAGGGAATGGGGCGACGGCACGGTGATGAGCGAGGAGGGCGACCGCATCACCGTGCTGTTCGACTCCATGGGCTACCGGACGCTGTCCCTGGCCGCGATCGCCGACCAGGAACTGCTCACGGCGCGCGAAGGCGACCAGCGCTGACCTGGCCCGGTCCCGTGAGCGGCGTCAGCGCCGCGCCACGACGCGCAGTGTCTTCACCGTGGGGTCCGCGGCGTCGGGGATGAGCACCCCGTGCTCGACGCCGCTGCGCAGGTAGTCGAGCACGTCGGCGGTGATGACCTCGCCGGGGGCGATGGCCGGCACGCCCGGCGGGTAGGGGCTGATCATCTCCGCGGCGATGCGTCCGGGGGCCTGTTCCGCCGGCACGTGGTCGACCTCGGCGAAGAAGGCCTCGCGCGGCAGAATGGCCTGCTCCAGCTCCAGGGTGGAGGGCTCGGGCAGGTGCACCGGAGGCCGGCGCTCGATGGTGTGGGCGCGGTCGACGAGGGCGCGCAGGGCGTCCAGCAGCACCTTCTCGGTCTCGTCGTCGTCGGCGTGTGTGATGGATGCGCTGATGCGGCAGGTGTCGGAGCCGCCGACGTCCACGTGCCGTTCGGCGCGCAGCCACTCGGCGGCCTGCATGCCGCTGACGCCGAGTTCGCGCACGTCGATCACGATCTTCAGCGGATCGAAGTCCGCGGCCAGCCCCTCGTCCACGATCTCCCCGCCCATGGGCCGCAGGCCCGGCAGGTCGCCGGCCGCCGCGCGCACGCGTTCCGCGCGGCGCAGGGCGGCGTCCAGGAGCTCGTGTCCCTGCTCGACCATCTGGCGCCGCCAGCCGTCGAGGGTGGCGTACACCAGGGTCGAGGCACTGGTGGTGCCCAGCAGGTCCTCACGCTGTTTGAGCGCCTCGGGCGAGACCCGGTCGTACTGGAGGTGGAAGACCGAGCTCTGCTCGATCGCACCGCCCATCTTGTGGACGCTGGTGAGCACCAGATCCGCCTCGGCGTCCATGCCCCAGGCGGGCAGCTCGGGGTGGAAGGGCAGGTGGGCACCCCATGCCTCGTCGACGATGAGGGGGACGCCGGCCTCGTGACACACCCGGGCCACACCCCTGATGTCGGCGCAGGTACCCCAGTCGGTGGGTGTGATCAGCAGCATGCCCTTGGCGTCCGGGTGCTCCTGCAGACGCCGCCGTACGTCGTCGGGCTCCGGCGGATGGGCGATGTGCCGCTCACGGTCGAACTTGGGGTGCACCCAGATCGGCTCGACACCGTTGACGACGACGGCCGAGATCACCGACTTGTGGGCGTTGCGGGACAGCAGCAGCTTCTCCCCGGGACCGGCCACGGCGAGCATGGCCGTCTTGACCGACAGGGAGCTGCCGCACGTGGAGAAGAACGCCTGCTCGGCGCCGACGGCGTCCGCCATCAGCTCCTGCGCCTGGCTGAGCACGCCCTGGGACTGGCGGCGGTCGTCCAGGCCGTTGAGGGACAGCACGTCCGACCGGAACACGTCCATGCCGACGATCTCGGCGACCCGCGGGTCGGCGCCTCGGCCCTGCTTGTGGCCCGGCGGCCCGAAGACCACGTCTCCACGGCGCCGGAATTCCTGCAGCGCCTCCAGGACGGGTACCCGCGAGTGATCCATGGCTCCTCCACGTCCATCCACCTGCTCCGGGGACCGGCCGTACGGCCTCGCCCCCTGGACACCGTGTAGACCGGGCCCGGGTGCTCAAACGCCGCGCCCGCCGTCAGGAGCCGTGCGGCCGGTGTTCCCTCACGGCATCAGCGCCGGGGGCGCAGCGGTGGCCTCGGCGTCGGAGGCCGTCCGGCCAGGTTGGTCAGCAGGCGCGTGCAGACGTCCCGGAGCTTGACGTTCGTCTCCTGCGACAACCGGCGCAGCAGGTCGAAGGCCTCCTCCTCCGTGCACCTGTGCTGCTCCATGACGCTGCCGATGGCCTGGTCGATGAGACGGCGGGAGACGAGCGCGTTCTGCAGCTCGCGCGTGAAGTCCTCCGTGTCGGCCAGCCGCTGCGCCAGCGCGATGGCTCCGCCGGCCTGGGCGGCGAACGACGCCAGGGTGGCACGGTCGCCCTCCGTGAAGGCGTCCGGCTGGGTGGCGTAGAAGTTCAGCGCCCCGGCGGTGTGCGTGCCCACCGGTACCGGCAGGGACAGCGAGGAACGGATGCCCAGGTCGGCCGCGAACGACGGGTAGGAACCCCAGCGGCTCTCGTGCAAGGTGTCCGGCACATGGACGACCAGGCCGGTGCGCAGGGCCTGAAGGCAGGGGCCGTCGTCCTGGCCGTACTGCTTCTCGTCCAGTTTGTCGGCCACTCCCCCGGTGCTGACCACGGTCAGTGGCCGCTCGCGTCGCTGGAGCGTCACCCCGCAGCCGTCCGCCCCCGAGTTGCCCACGGCGTCGTCCACCAGGTGCTGCAGGAAGTCGCGCACGGAGGCGGTCTCCGTCAGCCAGTCGATCATGTCGAGCGCGCGCTGGTCGCCATCCAGCCGATCCACCGCCCGTCACCTCCCGTGTCAGGGCTTCTCCAGGGCTCCGGAACGTGCGGTTACCCGCTGAGCGGCGTGATGCGACGCGGACCGAGGTCTTCGTTCCGAGGGCTTCCGCTCGGAGGAGGTCGTGCGGCAGGACTCACCGGCGGCGGGGCCCGTGTGACACATGCGGTGCGTCGTGCGCTGTAACCGGTGGGCCGTGATCAAGGCCCGCAAGGCCCGCTTCCCCCGTGCGGGTCCTTGCCCACGGGCCGGGCGGGTGCGATTCCCCCCGACACCTGCCCGCCCGTGGCCCCGCCCTCGCGGGCGACGAGAGATCAGGTCTGCCGCGGAGGGTTGTTGCGGACCCGCTGGGCCACGTCGCGCAGCTTGACGTTGTGCTGCTGGGAGATGCGGCGCAGGACGTCGAAGGCGTCGTCCTCGCTCAGCTTGTGGCGTTCCATCAGGATGCCCATGGCCTCACCGATGGCGTGCCGGGTCTTCATGGCGTCCTCGAGCTGGTCGATGGTGCGGGCGTCGGCCAGGGCGACGGCTGCGTGCGAGGCCAGCAGCCAGCCGGCGGTCTCGATGTCCTTCCCGAACGCGCCGGGGCGGCGAGCGTACAGGTTCAGCGCGCCGAAGTCCTCGTCGTGGGTGTACAGCAGCACCCCGGTCATGCTGCCGATGCCCAGGTCGCGCGCCGCGGCCGCGAACCGGGGCCAGGCCTCCTGCGGCTGTGTCATGTCCTCGATCCGGAAGACCCGTTCCCCGTTCGCCCGCTGGGCCAGATCGAAACAGGGGCCCTCGGCCAGCTCGCCCTGCAGACGGTCGGAGGCCTCGACCACATCCCCGCAGGCCGACAGGGTGACCGCCCGGCCCTTGCGCACCGCCAGGATCCCGGCGGCGTCACAACCCTCCACCAGACGCACGGCCGCCTGCGCGATCTCGTCGAGCGTCCCCTGCACCGACTCCTGGGCCAGCAGGCTCCGCGCGAGCTGGGCCATCGCCTCGGCGAACTCTCGCCACTCCACCGCCACCACCCGCCTCGATCCCCGGTTCGGCCAGCCTACCGCCCACCCACTCGCGCGCCCCGGCCGTGCGGGGCGATGAGGCCCGCGAACGGTGAGGGTGCTGTGACCATGCGCTCATCGCCCCATCGAGCCGGTGATTGCGGGTAGAAGAGCGTTCCCGGTCTCACGCCAAGGCGGTCGTATGCACGTTCCCAGATTGGAATCACGCGTCCTCAACCTTCACCCGGCGCCGTCGGAGGACGCCCAGCTCCGTCGCGCCCTCGCGGCACAGTCCGCCGTCCACATGGCGGAAGGCGCTCTGGCCGTGCTCGGGCCGGTGCCCCTCGCCGAGGCACGGCAGGTGCTGGTGGATCTGGGCCGCGCCGTCGGGATGGATGTCGCCACCGTGGCGGAACACCTGCTGAACGTGGTCCAGCGGCGGGAAGCGCCCGTCGCCGTGACCGAGGAGCTGCATCGCGTGCTGGCGCCGTACCGGCGGGACGAGCCACTCGTCTGAGAGAACCGCTCGCTCAAGTCATGCGCGCCGCACGCTAAATGAGGTGCGGGCGCGCTCCGCGGTTGGCACGCTGCCCCGGTGAACCGCGAACAGATCTCCCGGATCGCTCATACCGAACACCCGATCAAGTCCCCGCTCGCCGACGACTCGGTGCGCCGCCTGCTGGAACGCGGCCTGCCCAGGGGCGACGAACGGGTCCTCGACCTCGGCTGCGGCACCGGGGAATGGCTGCTGCGCGCCCTGGCCATGCGGCCGGAGGTACGGGCCGAAGGGGTGGACATCTCCGAGGAGGCCCTCGCCGAGGCGGCCGCCCGGGCGAGCGATCTCGGGGTACGGGACCGGCTCGTCCTGCACCACCGCAAGGCCGAGGAGTTCGCGTCCGAGGAGCCGTTCGACGTGGTCCTCAGCTTCGGGGCCGCGCACGCCTTCGGCGGCCTGCTCCCCACGCTCGCCGCGGCCCGTCGGCACCTGGCTCCCGGCGGCCGGGTCCTCGTCGGTGACGGCTTCTGGGACGGGACGCCCTCGCCGGAGGCCGTCGAGATGCTCGGGGACTTCACCGACCTGGCGACCACCGTGGAGCGGGTCGTCGCCGAGGGCTGGACCCCCGTCGACGGGCACGTCAGCACGCGCCAGGAACTGGACGACTACGAATGGGCCTGCTGGGGCTCCCTTGCCGCCTGGGCCCTGGATCACCCCGACGACCCGGACAGTGCGCAGGCACTGCGGACGGCCACCACCCGGCGCACGGAGTGGCTTCGCGTGTACCGGGACGCCTTCGGCTTCTTCTCGCTGGTACTGCGTCGCACACCCGGCTCCGACTGAGCCGGCGGTCAGGGGCAAGGGGTCGGGTGCCAGGGCCCAAGGGGCACGGGTCAGGGGTCAGGGGTCAGGGGTCAGGGGTCAGGGGTCAGGGGTCAGGGCAGGATCTCCACGTAGCCGTCGGTGCCGTGCACGCGGATGCGCCGGCCGTCCGGGATCAGCCGGGTGGCACGCTCCACGCCGACGACGGCCGGCAGCCCGTACTCCCGGGCGATCACCGCGCCGTGCGTCATCAGACCGCCGACCTCCGTCACCAGGCCCGCGATACCGACGAACAGCGGCGACCAGCTCGGGTCCGTGCAGGCGGTGACCAGGATGTCGCCCGCCTCGAGATCGGCCTGCGCCATGTCGAGGATGACGCGGGCGCGTCCCTCGACGGTCCCCGCGGAGACCGGCAGACCGATCAGCGCGCCGGCCGGTACGTCGTCGCGCCGGTACGCCCCGTTGAGGCACTCGCCGTCCGACGTGAGCACGCGTGGCGGCGTGAGCGCCTGGTACGCCCGGAACGCCTCTTCGCGCCGCCGGACGAGCGCCTCGTCCACCCGCATCGTGCGGACGGCCTCGTGGAACTCGGGGAAGGTGAGGTAGAAGACGTCCTCCTTCTTTCGCAGCACGCCGGCCCGCACCAGGCGCTCGGCCTCCTGGAGCAACGCCTGCTTGTAGACGAAGTAGCGGCTGACGATGGCGTACTTGGGGTACTCCCGGTACCCGATGAAGGTCCGCACCCGGTCGATCATCCGCTGGGTCTCGTCGGCTTTGCGGTCGCCGTCCGGCAGCGCCCGCAGGCGGGACAGCACCTCCTGCTCCTTCTCCCGAGCCCTGTGCCGTCCTTCCTCGAACCGCCTTTGCGCGGCCCCCCGTTCGAAGTTCCTGACGTTGTCCAGGATCAGCGGCAGGAGCGTGTCGGGGCGCTCGCGCCACCGGGGCCTCGTGATGTCGATCTCGCCGACGCAGCGCATGCCGTACCGGTCGAGGTAGGTCTCGATGGCGGCGCGCGCCTCCGGCCCGCCCGGGAGGCCGGCCAGGTCGTCCAGGAAGTTCTCGTCCCCGACCGACCGCAGGAACGCCACCACCTCCGGATGCGGTCGGACGGCGTCCGCGACGTCGAGCAGCGCCAGGCCCATCTCCGAGGTGACGTTGCCGGGGGCGGACAGCGTGAGCGTGTCGGCCGCGTTCTTCTCGCCCAGCCACTCCCGCAGCTTGTCGTTGAGCCACCAGGTGGCCTCCATCCCCGCCATGATCGCGGGGAGGTTGAGCGGATCGGTGAGAACCCGCTTGTGCTCCTCGAAGGCCTCCAGCAGGAAGTCGAACAGCGCCGGTCCGCTCCGGCCGCGGATGTCGTGCTCGAGGGCGGCGAGGAACTCCTCGTTGCGCTTGATCAGGCCGGTGACGACGGCCGGATCGGTCTCGACCGACGCGGGCGCGCGCCTGGCCGGCGGTCCGCCGGGGCCCGGGTCCGGCAGCGTCGGGACGAAGCCGTCGTGGTCGAGGACGGTCTCCAGCGCGTCCCTGGTCAGCGGATCACCCCGCCCGATGAGGTCCAGCAGAGCGGCACGGCCCGTGGGCGAGGACAGCTGCCGGGTGACGTCGACGAACAGCCTCCCTCCGGCCACGTGCATCGGCGCCATGGACGTCAGCCGCCACACCGAGAGCCCCAGCGGCTTCATGGCGTCGGTCATCATCTGCTGGTGGCCGACGGAGACGTAGACGTGGTTCTCGCCGTCGTCGGTCTCGGGTACGGGGAACAGCGTCGTGACGGGACGGCTCTGGACGATGCGGAAGTCGTCGTCGACCAGGCACCACTCGATGTCCTGGGGGCGGCCGAAGTGCGCCTCGACGCGCCGGCCGAGCCGCACCAGCCGCAGGACCTGCTCATCCGTCAGCGCCGGCTGCTCCCGCGACCGCTCGTCGACGGCGACCTCCCGTGTACCGCCGTCCGGCAGGGCGTGGACGGCGCGCTCCTTGGCGGCGATCGTCCTGGCGATCACCTCGCCGTCGCGCACCTTGAAGACGTCCGGGTTCACCAGGCCGGAGACCAGCGCCTCGCCGAGCCCGAAGCCGGCGTCCACCGTGGCGACCTTCCGGTTGCCCGTGACGGGGTCGGCCGTGAACAGGATGCCGGCCGCCCGGGGGAAGACCATCCGCTGCACGACCACGGCCATGTGGACCGTGCGGTGGTCGATGCCGTTCCGCCGGCGGTAGGTCACGGCCCGCTCGGTGAAGAGGGAGGCCCAGCAGCGGCTGATGTGCGTCAGGACCGCCGCCGTTCCTACGACGTTCAGATATGTGTCCTGCTGGCCCGCGAAGGACGCCGTCGGCAGGTCCTCCGCCGTCGCGCTGGACCGGACGGCGTAGGCGGCGTGCTCGCCGTGGCGGGCGATGGCGCCGGTGAGTTCGGCCGCGATGTCGTCCGGGATCGGCATTCCTTCGATGGCACGGCGGATGCGTGCGCTGAGGGTGCCGATCCCCTCCCGGTCGCCCGGGTCCAGGCGGGACAGTTCGTCGAGCCGGTCCGCCATCGAGGGGACCCGCGCCATGATCTGCCGGAAGGCGTCCGTCGTCACACAGAAGCCGCCCGGCACCCGGACGCCCTCGATCCGTGCCAGGCCGCCCAGGTGGGCGCCCTTGCCGCCGACGACCGCGACCTGCGTCTCGTCGAACTCCTGAAGATCCAGCACGTACTGCTCGCTCATCGCGACTCCTCCGTGGCAGCCGTGCCCTCTCGCACCGCACTGGCCGGCCGAACGCCTGCCCCGGCTAACGGTCCACCCATGTCGTGCCCCTCGTTTGCCCAGGTCGTGACCTCGGCGGACGATTCTGCGGGGTGATGGGGGCCTTGCCGCAAGCCCCCCACCGGGTTATAAGTTGAAAGTGGCGAGGAGAGCACTCCTCGCCTTCGTCGTTCCGCGGCCCCTCCGGCCGCCGAAACGGATCGGCCGTGGGCCGGAACAGAACGCTCAGGCGTCCGCCGGCGGCGCCGTGTCGCGGAGTGCGGCCGCCGACCTCACGAGGGAGGCCACGGCCAGGGAGTGGCTCCCGGACGGCCAGGCGAGCACCGTGGTGACGCGGGGGGCGTCGACGACGGGGACGGCGACGTGTTCGGGCCACTGCCAGGCACGGCTGGACGCCGGGATGACGAGCAGCGTCCGGCCGAGCGCCACGAGTTGGGCGAGCGTCGACTGCGTACGCACCTCCGGGCCGGGGCCTTCGGGGTACGAGCCGTCGAGGCGGGGCCAGCGGGCGATCGGCAGGTCCGGGACGTCGCTCACGTCGGCCAGCGTGAGCCGGTCGCGGGAGGCGAGCGGATGTCCCGCGGGAAGGATGGCGACCTGGCCCTCGACGTGGAGGTCCTCGGTGTCGAATCCGGCGAGGTCGTCGTACGGGCGGTGCATGAGCGCCACGTCGGCCTGCCCGTCGCGGAGCAGTCGGGCCTGCTCACCGATCTCGCAGAGGAGGACCTCGACCGGTGCGGCACCGGGTTCCGCCGCCTGCGCGTCGAGGAGCCGTCGCAGCAGTTCGTGGGAGGCCCCGGCCTTGGTGACCAGGACCAGGGGCCGCTGCGGGTCCGCGGCGCGGCGCGTCCGGCGCGCCGCGGCCGCCACCGCGTCGAGGGCCGTCGCGGCCTCCCGGAGCAGCACCCGGCCGGCCTCGGTGAGCGCCACACCGCGCCGGTCCCGGTCGAGGAGCTGGACGCCGAGGCGCCGCTCCAGCAGCCGGATCGCGCGCGACAGAGGCGGCTGCGCGATGCCGAGCCGGTCGGCGGCGCGTCCGAAGTGCAGTTCCTCGGCGACGGCGACGAAGTACCGAAGCTCGCGAGTCTCGAGATCGACCACGCCGGCAGCCTACTGACAGATACCCGCCGGGTATCACAGCGGCCCGAACCGGTATTGGACGGTGCACGGGCGGCGCGCCGAGCATGGGCCGGGTGAACGACACGAAGACCGCGCTGGTCACCGGCGCGAACAAGGGAATCGGCTTCGCCATCGCCCAGGGGCTCGGGGCGATCGGCTTCACGGTCGCGGTGGGCGCCCGCGACGACGGCAGGCGCGAGGAGGCCGTCGCGCGCCTGCGTGCCGGGGGCGTCGACGCGTTCGGGGTCGCGCTCGACGTCACCTCCGACGGCAGTGTGACGGAGGCGGCGGCCGCCATCGAGGAGACGGCGGGGCGACTCGACGTGCTCGTCAACAACGCGGGCATCTCCGGGCGGGCCGACGGCGGCGCGCAGGATCCGACGACGCTGGACCTCGACGTCGTCCGTACGGTCCTCGACACGAACGTCTTCGGCGTCGTGCGGGTGACGAACGCGATGCTCCCGCTGCTGCGCCGCGCCGCCTCGCCGCGCATCGTCAACATGTCGAGCAGCATGGGATCGCTGGCCCTGCAGCCGGGCCCGGTGCTGGCCGCGTACGCGCCGTCGAAGTCGATGCTCAACGGCATCACGACGCAGTACGCCCGGCAGCTCGCCGACACGCACGTCATCGTCAACGCCTGCTGCCCCGGCTATGTGGCGACCGACTTCACCGGTTTCGCCGCACCGCGAACGCCCGAGCAGGGTGCCGCGATCGCGATCCGGCTCGCGACCCTGCCGGACGAGGGCCCGCGCGGCGGTTTCTTCGACGACGACGGCGTCGTCCCGTGGTGATGCCGCGCGGTGCGCATGGCATCGGCGGCGCGAGGGGCGACGCCATGGAACTGTGCGACGAGCGTCTGGCTCCTGTACGTGGCGGAACCGCCCCGGCCCGGCCCGGCGGCGTGCCACCGGGCCGGGCCGGGGCACCGCACTCGCGCGGTCAGCGTGCCGGCGGCTCCGACGCGGTGAAGCGTTCGAAGCCCGCGTGGAAGGCCGTGCCCCGCGGGTCGGTCGCGCTGTAGTGGAAGGCGGCCACGCCGCAGCCCCGCCGGTCGAATGCGGCTCCGGTGTAGGAGGCCACGTGCTTGCCGTCGACGGCCAGGTCGACCTTGATCAGGCCGGCGCCGGCCGACGAACAGTTCATGGCCATGTCGACCAGCTGCCGGCTGTCCACCCGCAGTCCCACGTCCGCGAGGTTCACCTCGACGACCCTGTCGTGCTGGAAGGCGCCCTTGAACCGGAACTCCCGCACGATCAACGCCTCCTGATCGGTGGTCAGGTAGGTCGCCCAGCGGGAGCCGGTGCGGTAGTCGCCCGAGCCGTCGCACCACAGTCCGACCCCGCCCTCGCCTCCGTACCAGGCCGTCTGCGTGCTCAGCCGGACCGCGAAGGACGACGGCCGGAACGGCGCCTGCGGCCACACCTCCAGCTCGGACCGGGGATCGACCAGCATGGTCCCGCCCTGGTGCGTGATCCTGGCCAGCGCCGGGTCCTTGTGCGTCCAGTCACCGGAGTCGGTCAGATCGTCCGTGTACGACTGGAGTGGGGAGCCCGCCGCTCTCCTGGAGCTCCCGGCCGACGCGGAGAGGGAGCCGTCGGCCCGCGAGCCGCCCTTGCCCGACGATCCGCCCGAGGTGGCGAGGAGGACGACGGCGAGCAGCACCGCCACCGCCGCGCTGCCGGCCGCGAGCCCCCACAACCGCAACTGCTTGCCGCTCGCGCCGCCGACCGGGTCGCCGCTCCCGCGCACCGGTGCCGGCGGCCGCGGTGGTGCCGGCGTGGCCACCTGGGCGTGGGCGCTTTCCGTCGCCTCGGCCGCCGCGGCGAGCCGGGCGACGAGTTCGGCGGCGGTGGGGCGTCGCGCCGGGTCCTTGCGCAGGCAGTCGGCGACGGCCGAACGGACCGGCTCCGGCACCGCCGTGAGGTCCGCCTCGCGCTCGCACACGGCGACCAGCACCTCGTAGTCGCTCTCGCCGTCGAAGGGATGCCGGCCCGTGGCGGCGAAGTACAGCGTGCCGCCGAGGGAGAACACGTCGGAGGCGCTGGTCACCCGGTGGGACTTCACCTGCTCCGGCGACATGTACGCGGGCGAGCCCAGCACGCTGCCCGGGGTGGTGAGCGCCGACTCCAGCAGCCGGTCGTCCCTGGCGATGCCGAAGTCGATGATCCGCGGGCCGTCCGGGGAGAGCAGGATGTTGGACGGTTTGATGTCCCGGTGCACCACCCCGACGCGATGCACCTGGGCCAGCGCGTGGGCCACGGCCAGGGCCACGGACTGCAGCCGCCCGGAGGTCAACGGGCCGCCCGCCGCCACGTGCTGGTGGATGGTGGGCCCGGGGACGAACTCGCTGACGATGTACGGGTGCGGGCCCGAGAGGTCGGCGTCCAGGACCCGCGCCGTGGCCAGTTCGCCGACCCGGCTCGCCGCGCCGAACTCGCGGCGCACCCGGGCGAGTGCGATCTCGTCGTACTCCTTGCCCGGCAGCAGGAACTTCACCACGACCTGGCGTCCCGCCCGGTCCCGGGCGAGCCACACCACCCCCTGCCCGCCCCGTCCGAGCTCGCGTTCGTAGACGTATCCGCCCACCGACAACCGCATCCGAGGATCCATGCCCCCGCCCCCCAGCCCCCGGCTCATGGCCGTCCTTCAGCGTATGGGGTTTGCGGTGCCGTAACAGGACTTTTGGCAAGGTCTGATGACAAAGGGCCATCAGGCGCGGTCGCGGTGGCCGTCCACCGCGCGGGTCAGCGCACCGGGAAGCCGAACGAATAGCCCTGCTGCTTGAGTTCGGGCAGGATCCGGCGCAGCGCCTCGACGGTCTGGGAGCGGTCGCCGCCGGCGTCGTGGAAGAGCAGGGTCGGCCCGTTGGGCAGCTCGCGTTCGACGGTGGCGACGATGGCGTCCGTGCCGGGCCGTTCGAAGTCCTTGGAGTCGACGTTCCAGCCCAGCGGGCGCATGCCCCGGGAGGCGGCGAGCTTGCGGCTGTACGGGGTGAACGCGCCACCGGGCGCCCGGTAGTACATGGGCCGTACGCCCCCGGACGCCTCGGTGATCATGCGCTCGGCGTCGAGGATCTCCCGGGACTGGTAGGCCTCGGGCTTCTTGTCCATGCCGGTGTCGTGCGACACCGAGTGGTCGCACAGCCGGTGTCCGGCCGCGACGACCTTCTTCACGAGGTCCGGGTGCGCCTGGGCCTGCGTGCCCACCATGCAGAACGTGGCCTTCACGCCGTACTGGCGCAGCACGTCGAGGACTTGCGGGGTCCACTCGGGGTCGGGGCCGTCGTCGATGGTGATGTTCACGCCGCGCGCGCCCTTGTCCGAGGCGTGCACGATGGTCACGGCCACAGGCTTGACCTCGCTGCCGTGCGCGGCCGAGGCGGCCGCCTTGTGCGACGCTCCGCCCACGACGCCGGCCTGCGCGGTCCACACCGAGGCACCGGCGGCCAGTGCGGTCACCCCGACCGCCGCCACGACCACCTTGCCGTACCAGCCCCGCCCGCCGCCGTGCCGTGCCATGTCCGCCCCGCTTCCGCGCAGTTCCTCGCCGATCACCTGGTCGACTTCCGACCACCTCACGAGACGAACGGCGGCGGCCCGGGGATGCGTCCGTTACCGATCACGGACAATTCCGGGGGCGTTCGCGGACAACTCGTTCAAGCGGCGGGCCGGACGGGGCGGTTGAGCGGGGCAGGAGCGTCCGCGTTCACCAGTCGATCCGGGCCGCCACCGGCAGGTGGTCGCTGCCGGTGGACGGCAGCACCCACGAACGGTGCGGCTCGACCCCCCGGACGAGGATCTGGTCGATCCTCGCCACCGGGAACCTCGCCGGCCAGGTGAAACCGAAGCCGTCCCCGGCCACCTCCTGGGCGGAGCGCAGCCGCGAGGTGAGGGCGTCGAACGCGCGGTCGTCCGTGGTGCCGTTGAGGTCTCCGAGCAGCACCACCCGACGGTTCGGCTCGGCGGCGAGGGCCTTGCCGAGCGCCTTCGCGTTGCGGTCCCGGCTGCCTGTCCAGAAGCCGGTGCTCGGCAGCACGCGGACGGACCCGAGGTGCGCCACGTACACGGCGACGGGCCCCTTACCGGTGGTCACGGTGGCGCGCAGCGCCCGGTTGCCGGCCAGCTTGACGTCGGCCGGTTCGGTGGCGGCGAGCGGCCCGTAGTCCGTCTCGATGTCGACCGGTCCGGTGCCCGACAGCGGCAGCTTGCTCCACAGCCCGACCGTGCCCAGCACGGTGTGGTGGCGGTACGCCTTCGCCAGGCCCCGCTCGTACACGCCCCGGTCCTGCGGGGTCAGCTCCTCCAGGGCCAGCACGTCCGCCCCGGAGGCGGCGAGTTCGCGTGCGGCACCTGCCGGGTCGGGGTTGCCGGCGTCGACGTTGTGGCTCACCACGGTGAGGTCGCCGCCCGGGCGGGACTTGTCGCCGAGCAGCCCGCCGAAGAGGTTCAGCCACACCACGGCCGGCAGGAGCAGCGCGGTCACCGCGGAGACGGAGCGGCGCCACAGCGCCCCCGCCAGCAGCACCGGCACGAACAGGCCGAACCAGGGCAGGAAGGTCTCCACCAGGCTGCCGAGGCTCCCGCGGTCCGTGATCCGCGCGTGCAGCAGCATCACCAGGCCGAGCGGCAGCGCCAGCACCGCGAGCACGGAGCCGCGCCTCCAGGGGCCCGGCCGGGCGAGGGCACGGGCCGCCCGGCGGATGCCCGCGCCTCTGGTGGCGGGGCTGGTGTCACGGCGGCCCGTGCGGCCCGCCGTCGCGGCATCGCGGTGCTCGTCGTCGCCGGGCGGGCCGGACGGATCGTTCGGAGGGGACGTCTTCCGTGCTGACGGTGCGGACCAGATCATGCCGGCAGTCAAGACGGCGTGATGTTGCGGGCCCGTATGCGGTTTTCGATATGCCGCCGATATGCGCCGGTTCGTAGCATCGAGGCATGCGTGTGCTGATCGTCGAGGACGAGCCCTATCTGGCGGAAGCGATCCGCGACGGCCTGCGCCTGGAGGCGATCGCCGCGGATGTCGCGGGCGACGGCGGCACCGCTCTGCGGCTGCTGGGCGTCAACGCCTACGACATCGCCGTCCTCGACCGCGACGTCCCCGGACCGTCCGGTGACGAGATCGCCCAGCGCATCGTCGCCTCCGGCAGCGGCATGCCGATCCTGATGCTCACGGCCGCCGACCGCCTCGACGACAAGGCCTCCGGTTTCGAGCTCGGCGCCGACGACTACCTGACCAAGCCCTTCGAGCTGCGCGAGCTCGCGCTCAGGCTCCGGGCACTGGACCGCAGACGCGCCCACAGCAGACCCCCGGTGCGCGAGATCGCCGGTCTGCGCCTCGACCCGTTCCGCAGGGAGGTCTACCGCGACGGCCGTTTCGTCGCGCTGACCAGGAAGCAGTTCGCCGTGCTCGAAGTCCTCGTCGCCGCCGAGGGCGGGGTCGTCAGCGCCGAGGAACTCCTGGAGCGCGCGTGGGACGAGAACGCCGACCCCTTCACCAACGCCGTGCGCATCACCGTGTCCGCGCTGCGCAAGCGGCTCGGCGAGCCCTGGATCATCGCCACCGTGCCGGGCGTCGGCTACCGCATCGACGCGCCGGCGAAGGCCGCGGACGAGGGAGGCGACCGTGGATAGGGCGCCCGGTGTGAGCGTCCGCCTCAAACTCACCCTGAGCTACGCCGGGTTCCTCATGGTCGCCGGCGTCCTGCTGCTGGCGGCGGTGTGGGTGTTCCTGCTGCGCTACGTGCCCGACCGCGCGATGCTCATCAATCCCGACGAACGGCCCACGGGCGGCGTCTTCCCCATCCGGTCCGCCCTGCTGGACGTCTTCGCTCCAAGGGGGGCCGCGGTACTGGCGTTCCTGCTGCTCTTCGGGCTGGTGGGCGGGTGGATCCTCGCCGGGCGCATGCTCGCCCCGCTGACCCGCATCACGGACGCCACCCGCAGGGCCACCAGCGGCTCGCTCTCCCACCGCGTCCGGCTGCCGGGCCGCGGGGACGAGTTCCGCGAACTCGCCGACTCCTTCGACGCGATGCTCGCCCGGCTCGAGGCGCACGTCGCCGAACAGCGCAGATTCGCCGCCAACGCCTCGCACGAGCTGCGCACCCCGCTCGCCGTCTCCAAGGCCCTTCTCGACGTGGCCCGCGCCGATCCGCACCACGACACCGGCGCACTCATCGACCGCCTGCACGCCGTCAACACCCGGGCGATCGCCCTCACCGAGGCGCTGCTGCTGCTCAGCCGCGCCGACCAGCGGTCCTTCGTCCGCGAACCCGTCGACCTCTCCCTCGTGGCGGAGGAAGCCACCGAAACGCTCCTGCCCCTCGCGGAGAAGCACGGCGTCACCGTCGAGACCTGCGGCGACATCGCCCCCACGACCGGATCGCCCGCGCTCCTGCTGCAGCTGACCACGAACCTGGTGCACAACGCGATCGTCCACAACCTGCCCGAGCAGGGCACCGTGCGGGTGCGCACCGCGGTCCGCCCCGAGACGGTGCTGCTCACCGTCGAGAACACCGGAGAGCACGTCGCTCCGGGGCTGGCCGAGACGCTCGCCGAACCGTTCCAGCGCGGCACCGGACGCACCCACGGCGACCACGCGGGCGTCGGGCTCGGCCTGGCGATCGTCAGGACCATCACCCACGCGCACGACGGAACGCTCACCCTCGCACCGCGCCCGGCCGGCGGGCTCCGCGTCACCGTGGAACTCCCCCGGCACGGCCTCGCGCCGGGTGCCTCCCCGGCACCCCCGGCAGGCGTGGGCACCGGTCGTTCGGCCCCGACGCAGGGCCGGACGTCCCCTCCCGCGGGGCCCTGAGCCGCGATGGGATGAGAAGAGACCGGTGTGGCGGCCGCCGCGCCGGCCCCACCGAGGTGTGTCATGACCCACTCCGATCGCATCCCACGCTCGCGCCGCCTGATGGCCGCGGTGGCGTCCCCACGGCTCGAGCCCGTCCTCCTGGTCGTCACGACCGCCGCTCTCACCGGCGGTGTCGTCGCCTGGCTCGCGGACGCCGGGGGCCTCGCCGACCTGTTCTGGGGCCTGGGCACCGCTGCCGCCGTCGTCCCCGCGGTGGGGTGGGTGCTCAGCGCGCTGCGGCGCGGGCAGGCGGGTGTGGACCTGATCGCCGTCCTCGCGCTCGGGGGCACGCTGGCCGTGGGCGAGTACCTGGCCGGCGCGCTGATCGCGCTCATGCTCGCCACCGGCCGCACCCTGGAGGCGGCCGCCCAGCGGCGGGCTTCCCACGACCTGCGCGCGCTGCTCGAACACGCCCCGCGTTCGGCACACCGCCGCACGGACGCCGGGGTCGACACCGTGCCGCTGGCGGAGATCGCCGTCGGCGACCTGCTCGTCGTGCGCCCCGGCGAGGTCGTCCCCGTCGACGGCCGCGTGGAGAGCACGGCCGCCGTCCTCGACGAGTCGGTGCTCACCGGCGAACCGCTCCAGGTCGAGCGGATCGAGGGCGAGGGCGTGCGCAGCGGCGTCGTGAACGCCGGCGGCGCCTTCGAGCTGCGGGCGACCGCCACCGAGCAGGACAGCACCTACGCCGGGATCGTCCGGCTGGCCCAGCAGGCGGGGGCCGAGTCCGCCCCCGTCGTGCGGCTCGCCGACCGCTACGCCGCCTGGTTCCTGCCCCTTTCCCTCGCGGTCGCGGGCCTGGCGTGGCTGATCAGCGGATCGGCGGTACGGGCGGTGGCCGTCCTGGTCGTCGCCACCCCCTGCCCCCTGCTGCTGGCCGCCCCCGTGGCCATCGTCTCCGGTCTGTCCCGGGCCTCCCGTCTCGGTGTGGTCATCCGCGACGGCGGCGCCCTGGAGAACCTGGGCCGCGCCCGCACCCTGCTGCTCGACAAGACCGGCACCCTCACCCGGGGACGCCCGCGTGTCCTCGACGTCACCGCCGCCCCCGGCCTGAAGCCGGCCGAGGTGCTGCGGCTGGCGGCCTCGCTCGACCAGTACTCGCCGCACGTCCTGGCCCAGGCCATCGTCGACACCGCCCGGGAACGCAGGCTGGAGCTGTCCGCCCCGACCGACGTCACCGAGGAGCCGGGCCGCGGCGCCACCGGCGTCGTGGACGGACACCGTGTCTCCATCGGCCGCCTCGCCCCGGGGGACGAACCGCCCGTCTGGGCCAAGGCCGTCGACAACCGTGCGCTCCTCGACGGCGCGGCCATCGCCTGGCTCACCCTCGACGGTGAACCCGCCGGCGCCGTCCTGCTGCGCGACCCGCTGCGCCACGACGCCCCGCGCACCCTGCGCCACCTGCGGGCCGCCGGCATCGAGCGGCTGCTGATGCTCACCGGTGACCGCGCCGCGCCGGCCCGGGAAGTCGCCGCCGTCCTGGGCCTGGACGAGGTGCGCGCCGAACTCGGACCGGCCGACAAGGTCGCCGCCGTGCGCGCCGAGCGCGAGCGCGCGGTCACCGTGATGGTCGGCGACGGCGTCAACGACGCCCCCGCCCTCGCCGCCGCCGACATCGGCGTGGCCATGGGAGCCCGCGGATCCACCGCCTCCTCCGAAGCCGCCGACATCGTCCTGACCACCGACCGCGTCGACCGTCTCGCCGACGCCGTGACCATCGCCCAGCGGGCCCGCCGCATCGCCGTACAGAGCGCACTCGGCGGCATGCTGATGTCCCTGGCCGCCATGGCCGCGGCCGCCGCCGGGCTGCTCCCGCCCGCCGCCGGCGCCCTGCTCCAGGAGGGCATCGACGTCGCCGTCATCCTCAACGCCCTGCGCGCCCTGCGCGTGGACCAGACGGCCCGCCCGCCGCTGACCCCCGCCGCCGAAGCCCTCATCCACCGCTTCTCGGCCGAACACGACGACCTGCAGGACGTCCTGGAGGCCGTACGGGCCGCCGCCGACCGCCTCTCCGACACACCGGGCCCCAAAGACCTCGCCGCCGTCGAGGAGACCCACCGGTTGCTCACCGAACGTCTGCTGCCGCACGAGTACGCCGAGGAGCACGAGCTCTATCCCGCCCTGGCCCCCACACTCGGCGGTCCCGAGGCGACCGCCACCATGAGCCGCGCCCACACCGAGATCGAACGCCTCTCCCGCCGCATCGCCACCCACCTGGAACTCGCGCACGCCGAAGGCGGCCTGGCACCCGAACAGCTCGACGATCTGCGCTCCTGCCTGTACGGCCTGAACACCGTCCTGCGCCTGCACTTCACCCAGGAGGAGGAGAACTACTTCTCCCTCGCCCCGTAAAGACCCGTCGCACGACCGCACCGGTGCCGGGGACCAACGTCCCGCCGGTGCGGGACGAACGGCCCCGAACCGCTCGCGCCGACGGCGGGACGATGAAAGTGAGGCATCTTCCCAAGGGGGTGACGTCATGACTCACACCAGCGCGTCACCGGACTACGAGCGGGCGCGCACCCGCGCCCAGAAGAAGCGGAAGTGGCGCGGCGATCTGGTGGCGTACGCCATCATCAACGCCTTCCTCATCGGCGTCTGGGCGATCACCGGCCTCGGCTACTTCTGGCCGGGCTGGGTCCTGGGCGTGTGGGGTCTGTTCCTGATCCTGTCCGCATCGGACGTGTACTTCCGCCACGACGTGACAGCCGAGGAGATCGAACGAGAGCTGCACAAGCACGCATGACCACGTGCCCCGAACCTGCTTCTACGGGTTCGGGGCCGGGCTGAGATAGGCGTACACCGGTCCGTCCAGGTGGACCGAGCGCCAGCCGCGCGCGTAGGAGGGCGGACGGCCGGTGGCGCCGGTGAGGACCGCGACCGGCGTGCGCCGCGCGGTCCGCGCGAGCTGTGCGGCCGTCGTGTTGGCGTTGTGGCCGCTCGTGGCGGCGGAGGAGCACCCGGCGTAGAACGCGACCGGTATGGGCGGCGTGTCGGTGCCATGACTCGCGACCACGCACGGTGGCCGGACGCCCGCGCGATGCAGCGCGGTGGCCGTGCGGGCCCAGGCGCGATGGCTTGCGGTGGCGCGGTCCACGGTGCGTTCCAGCACCACGTACTGCACCGCCAGATGCCCGGCCAGTCCGATGACCACGAGCACCGTCGCAAGCCGCCGCCAGGGCGCGCTCGGCGCCGTCACCAGCCACACGAGGGCATCGGCGACCGCGATCGCCACCAGGGCGTAGGCGGGCAGGAGGAAGCGGGGCGCCGCGTAGTCGATCATGAACAGGTACGGGATCGCGGCCGTCGCGGCGCAGGCCAGCGGCAGCAGCGTGGGCAGGGCGCGGCGGGCGCGAACGGCGATCAGCAGTCCGACGGCGGCGAGCACGGGCAGCGCCAGCCACCAGGCGTACACGGCCGGATGGGGCGCCGCTCCGGTGCATGGGCGGCACAGCGACCGGCCGCCGAGACTGCGGATCTGGTCGTCGACGGCGATGTTCCAGCCGAGGCCGCCCTGGATGTCGGAGCCCCGGGACAGCCGCTCCGCGACACCGCCGAAACTCACATACGCCTCGACGACCCACTGGGCCGCCCCGGCGACCAGCCCCCCGACCAGCGCGAGCAGCAGCAGCGGCTGCCGGAATCGCCGCACGGCCAAGGGCAGCACGAGCATCGGCAACGCCGCCCACACGGCGTCCGTGGGCCGCATCAGGGCCATCAGGGCCGCGCTGAACGCCAGCCCCCACAGCGGGGCACGGCGGGTGCGGTCGGCCGCGGCCCGCAGGAAGCAGCCCACGGCGGCGAGCGCGCCGAGGGCCACCCACAGGTTGGCCATCGCCTGCGGGCCGTAGAACAGCGTCACCCACAGACTGGCGAACAGCGCGCCGCCCGCGGCCAGGACGCGCGCCGGGAACAGCCCGCGCCAGCAGCGCAGGGCCAGGTACAGGCCGAGCCCGGAGAGCAGCGCCAGGTACACCCGCAGCAGCGGCGTCGACGTCGACCAGGCGGCGACCGGCGCCACCAGTACGGAGACACCGCGCGTGCGGGGCGCGCTGAAGAAGGCGGCCGGGGCCTGGGGGCTGACCTGGCTGACGTACACCGTCTCGTCCCAGCCCAGTCCCATGCCGGGGCGGACGAGCAGCAGCTGCGCCAGGGTGAAGGCGGCCGCCACCAGCGCAGGCCACGCGCGCCCGTCCCGGCGGCGCCACCAGGGCTCGTCGGTTGAGGGCACTTCCCTCCGGACGGCGGTGGTGTCCGCGTGCAGGTTTCCGGTCATGTCCCCGCTCCCCCTTGCAAGATGGTGACCTTCCGCTGCCGCACAAGGCGCAGGACACAGCGAACAGCCCACGAACGGCAGGGAACGACACGGCCAACCTAACGCGCCCCCGGCGCGGACGCGGGGCGGGGCTCGGCCGGACGTGTCAGCGCGACGCGCCGTGCGGGCCTCATGGCCGCGGTACGGGCAGGACGACCCGGTCCAGGACAGCGCCGTCGTCGCTCACGGCGGTGACGGTCACGCGGGTCGCGGTGACCTCGACGGCGGTGAAGTGGTGGCGCGAGGCGGCGGCCGCGCGGTGCGGGGTACGGCAGCCCGAGCCGACGGGGTACAACGCGGCGCCGCCCCCTCCCGTCACGATGTAGGTGACCCCGTGCGCGGAGGTGAACCGCTGGTAGTTGTGGTCGTGGCCGTTCAGCACGAGCGTGACGCGGTGGCGTTCCAGGACGGGAACCCAGCGGGCGTCCACGGCGGGTGTGGACCCGTGCCGCGAGCAGGACCAGGCCGGCTGGTGGAAGACCACCACGCGCACGGGCGGTCCGGCGGCGGACAGGCGGTCCTCCAGCCAGCGGGTCTGGCCCGCGTCGGGGCGGTCGGCGTCGAGGAACAGCAGCTGCACGCCGGGCAGCCGCTTCGCGTACGGCAGCCGCGGCAGGCCCAGATGACGCAGTTCGGCGCCGCCATGGCCGTTCAGGACGTCGTGGTTGCCGAGGGCGATCCACATCGGGCGCCCCAGGGCGCGGTAGGGCCGGTCGAGGCGGGGCCCGAACAGGCTCGGGCTGCCGTCGGGGTAGACGTTGTCCCCGGTGGTCACCAGGGCGTCCACCCGGTGCCCGCTGCGGGCCCAGGTGGCCATGGCCCGGGCCACCGCGCGCTGCGCCGAGTCGCCGGTGCCGAAGTCCCCGAACGCGACGAAGCCCGCCCGTACGTCCGCCGCTCGCGACGCCGATGTGGAGGGGGCGGGGGGTGTCGTACCGGCGGCCGGTCCGGACGGCCCGCCGCACGCGGCGACCGACAGCGTGATCACGGCGGCGGCGAGGGCCGCGCGGCGCACGCGCCAGGAGCGCCGGAGGGCGGCCCTCCCACGGGGACGGCAGCTGTTCGTCAACCTGTGCCCGGTCATTCGACCACCCGCAGGGTCGCGGGAATGTTCATGCGCCGCAGGCGACGGGCGGTGAGCAGCGGGGTGAGAGCCACGGCGACGATGCCGAGCAGGAGCGCGGTGAGGTACGTGCCGGGGGCGAGGGTGACGTCGAAGCCGATCTCCGGCATGGTGCGGGCGAGTTGCACCCGGATCATCCAGCGGTCGATGCCCTCGCCGAGCACGATCCCGGCGGCGGTGCCGAGCGTGCCGAGGAGGGCGCTTTCGGCGACGGCCATGCCGAGGACGGTACGGACGGGCAGTCCGAAGGCGAACATGGTGGCGTTCTCGCGGGAGCGTTCGTCGGCGGAGATGCTCGCGGCGTTGAACGCGATCAGCACCGCCAGGGCAAGGGTCACCCCGGCGGCTATGTCGAGGATGCCGGTGAGCTCTCCGACCCCCTCGCGCAGCGCGTCCACGCCCTCGGTGGCCGTCTGCACCCCGGCCACCCCGGGTGTGGCGAAGAGGGTCTGTTCGAGGCGCCCCGGGTCGGTGCCGGGGGCGGGCAGCACCTCGACGGCGTTGGCCGTCGCGGCCAGTCCGAACAGGCCGGCCCGCGACCGGTCGAGGTAGGCCACCGTGCGCAGTGGATCGGGGTGGACGGCGGCCACCGTGACGCGGCTGTCGGTGAGGGTGAACGCCTGTCCCGAGCGCCGGGGGTGACGCAGCAGCAGGAAGTCGCCGGGCCGGACGCCGAGGTCGTGCGCCGCCTTCTCCGAGAGCACCAGGCCGCCGGGGTGGCGGGCGAGGCTGCCCGCGGTGAGGGTGGGCCGCCACACACCGGCGCCGAGGTCGCGCAGTTGGACGATCAGGGACACGCTTTCGCCTTCGGCGCGGCGCGCGGTGGCGGGCACGGTCAGCAGGGGTGTGGCCCTCTCGACGCCGGGCGCGGCGGCGATCGCCCGTACCTGGGCGGAGTCGTCGGCGTGGTAGCCGTCGAGCTGGGTGACGATCCGGCCGGCGCCGCCCCGGTTCGCCTCGTGCTCGCTGTCTCCGAGCATCGCGTCGAAGGAGTCCAGCGTGCCGAAGACGGTGATCATGATGGTGACGGCCGCGCCGATGCCGAGCGAGGTGAGCACCGTCCGGCGCGGGGTGCGCAGCACGTTGCGCAGGGGCAGTTGCCTGTAGCCGCGTCCGGGTACGCGGAGCCGGCGCAGCAGCGGGGCCAGGCCGCCGCCCCGTGCGGCCAGGTGGCCGACCCGGATGGCGTCGACGGGACGGACCCGGACGGCCCGCCACACCGGCCAGGCCACGGCGAGCAGCGGCAGGGCGAAGCCGAGCAGCGCGGCGAGCAGGAAGGTGCGGTACTGGAACGGGGTGTTCCAGACGGGCAGGGGCAGCAGGTCGGTCAGTAGTCCGGCCATGGCCCGGCTGACGACCGTGCCGACGCCGAGTCCGAGCGCGACACCGAGCAGGGCGATCTGCACGCCCAGCAGCATCGGCCGGGCGGCGATGCGGGTCCGGGGCACTCCCAGCGCCATGCCGATGCCGATCTCACGGCGTTGTGCCTCGACGACCCTGCTGGTGAGGTTGAAGGCGCCGAACGCCGCTCCCAGCAGCAACAGCAGCGCGATGATGTCGAAGAACCTGGCGTCGCCGTTGATGTCCTCGTACAGCGCGTGATAGCCGATCTCGTCGGCGCGAACGGTCACGGTGCCGGACAGCGGGGTGGGACCGCTGCCCAGTGCCCGCTCCAGCTGGCCGGCGACCGTTGACGGGTCCGTGCCGGGGGCGAGGGTCAGGACGGCCTCGTCGACCCGGCCCGGGGCGCCGGCCAGTCGCTGCGCGGTGGCGAGGGGCACGAACAGCACGGCGAAGCCGGATTCGCCGATCATGGGGATGCCGCTGTCGGACGCCGGGCTGAAGTAGTCGGGTGCGCTGCCTTGGCCGACGTAGCGGACTGGGGTGCCGCCCGAGATCCGTACGGTGCCGGAGGCGGGCAGGTCGTAGTGGCGGGCGAAGGCGCGCTCGAGCACCGCGACCGCGCGGCCGCTCTCGCCCGCGGCGACCTGCCTGCCCGCGTAGACGTGGACGCGGTCCACGGCTGTGCCGGGGGCCGCTCCCACCAGCCGGCCCGCCACGAGTATCCGGCGCCCGCCGTGCGAGGCGGCGACCTGGGTGGGTACTACGAGGCGTTCGGAGACCGCCCGGACGCGGCCTGCCGACGGTATGCCGGCCACCAGTCGCCGCAGGGTGCCGGCGGGGGCCGTCGTGCCCTTGGTGAGGGTCACCCGCACGTCGTGCATGCGGAGCTTCGCGTAGCTGGCGTCGTAGGACCGGGTGCGCCAGTCGGCGGTGCCGGTGAAGCCCGCGTAGGCGCCGGTTCCCAGGGCGATGGTGAGGGCGATGGCCAGCACCAGCACCCACCGCTGCCGCAGATCCCGCCAGGACCAGCGGAGCCACATCAGCCGGCTCGTCATCAGCGCATCGCCGCCCCACCGCTACCAGTGCAGCTCGGAGACGTCCGCGCGGCCCGCCGACGGCGGGCCGTCGGCGACGACGCGGCCGCTGGAGAGCTCCACCACCCGGTCGGCGACCCGGGAGATCTCCCGGTTGTGCGTCACCACCAGCACCGTCTTGCCCGCCCGGGCCTGCTCCCGCAGCAGCCCCAGGATCTGCACCCCGGTCCGGAAGTCCAGTTCGCCCGTCGGCTCGTCCGCCAGCAGCACCGGGTTGCCGGTGGCCAGCGCCCGGGCGATGGCGACCCGCTGCTGTTCCCCGCCGGACAGTTCGTGCGGGAAGTGCCGCACGCGGTCCCCGAGGCCGACCTGCGCCAGGGTGTCCGCGGCGAGCCCGCCCGCGTCCTTCCGACCGGCCACGTCCGCCCCGAACTGGACGTTCTCCAGGGCGGTGAGGCCGGGAAAGAGGTTGAAGCTCTGAAAGACGAAGCTGACCGTACGACGGCGGAAACGCTGCAGTTCACGGGGGCCGGCGGCGGTGATGTCCCGTCCGGCGATCCGGATGCGGCCCGCGCTCGGCGCGTCGAGCGCCCCCATCAGGTTGAGCAGTGTGGTCTTGCCCGATCCGGAGGGGCCCAGAACGACGACGAACGCGTTCTCGTCCACGTGCAGATCGACGCCGTCCAGCGCCGTGACGGTGGTGCGGCCCACCCGGTAGCGGCGGCACACTCCGTCCAGGTCGATCCTCGTGCCCGTCGCCGCACGGCCGGCCGTCCCGACTGCGGTGTCCACGTCGGCCACCTCCTGACCTCGCTCCCCTTCGGCCCGTGGCGTGCCACCCGCTCTGCGGCCGACGCTATGCCCGTCGACGGCGGCTCCCAAGGGCCGTTGGGCCCGGACGTCATGCCGATGAGCCTCTCGGCAGGAGGCCCGGCCCGCGTCGACGGTCAGCCGCGGCGCGGGACGCGCGACGCCGGGAACCACCGCCCCCGCAGCGCACGCCAGACGTGTTCGGTCAGGATCACGGTGGAGGCGGTCGCCAGGCAGATCGTCCACTGGGCGGCGTCGAGGGAGACGGTGTCGAACACGCCGTGGGCGAACGGCACTTGTACGGCGATGAACTGCAGGACGAGCACGACGGCCAGGCAGCTCCACAGGACGGGGTTGTGCAGCTGGTGGCGGCCCAGGACGGGGCCGTCCTCGCTGCGGGCCGTCAGCGCGTTGCAGAGCTGGTAGAGCACGAAGGTGGTGAACGCCATGGTGGCGGCGGTCGTCTCGTCGGTCAGTCGGCGGGCGGCGGCGAAGACGGCGACCGTGCCGAGGGCCATGACGGCGCCGGAGCGGGTGATGGCGATCAGCCTGCGGGCGTTCAGCATGCGTTCGTCGGGTGCCCGGGGCGGGCGGTCCATGACGTCGGCCCGGGGCGGGTCGACGCCCAGGGCCATGGCGGGCGGCCCGTCCATGATGATGTTGATCCACAGCAGCTGGATCGCGGACATCGGGGCGGGCAGTCCGGCCAGCACGGTGACCAGCAGCGTCATGATGGCGCCGATGTTGGTGGACAGCTGGAAGCGGACGAAGGTCACGATGTTGTCGTAGAGGGAGCGGCCCTCGCGCACCGCTCGGACGATGGTGGAGAAGTCGTCGTCGGTGAGGACCATGTCGGCGGCCTCTTTGGCGACGTCGGTGCCGGTCCCGCCCATCGCGACGCCGATGTGGGCGGCGCGCAGGGCGGCGGCGTCGTTCACGCCGTCACCGGTCATGGCCACGATGTGGCCGCGCCGGGACAGGGCGCGGACGATGGCGACCTTGTGCTCGGGGGCGACGCGCGCGAAGACGCCGATGTCCTCGATGCGGTCGGCGAGTTCCTGCTCGTCGATGCGGGCAAGATCGGTGCCGGTGACGACGTCACCGGTGATGCCGAGTTCACCGGCGACGGCGGCGGCGGTGTCGGCGTGGTCGCCGGTGACCATCTTGACGGCGACGCCGGCGCCCCGGGCGAGGGCGACGGCCTCGCGGGCCTGCGGGCGGGGCGGGTCGGCGATACCGGCGACGGCGGTGAGGGTCAGCCCGGTCACCTCCCGGGCGTCCGCGTGGTCGGCGGTGGCGGCGGCGAGGACCCTCAGGCCCCGGCTGCCCATCCGCCGGGCCGCTTCGGTGACCTCGCGTCGGCGCTCGGCGGTGAGGGGCACGGGGCCGTGTTCGGTCAGGACGTCGGTGCACCGGTCCAGGAGGACGTCGACGGCGCCCTTGGCGTGCACTCGGGTACGGCCGCCGGGGCCGGTGTGGAAGGTGGCCATGTACTTGTCGGCGGGGTCGAAGGGCACCTCGCCGTCGCGCGGGGTGCGGGCGCGCAGTTCCTCGACGTCGAGCCCGGACTTGACGGCGAGCACGACCAGGGCGGCCTCGGTGGGGTCGCCGATGGGGCCGTCCGGGGTGAGGCGGGCGTCGTTGCACAGCGCGAACGGCCGCACCGCGTCGAGCAGTTCGGCCGGCCGCCCGGGTTCGCTGGAGCGGACGGTGCCGGCGGTGCCGTATCCCTCGCCGGTGACGTCGTAGTGGCGGCCGGCCGCCCACAGCGCGCGGGCGGTCATCTCGTTCAGGGTCAGGGTGCCGGTCTTGTCGCTGCACACCACGGTCGCGGAGCCGAGTGCCTCGACCGAGGCCAGGCGTTTGACGATGGCGCCATGGCCGGCCATGCGGTAGACGCCCAGGGCGAGGGTGAGGGCGATGACGGCGGGCAGCCCCTCGGGGATCGCGGCGACCGCCAGAGCCACGGCACGCAGGGCCAGGTCCGCCAGGTCCTCGCCGCGGATCAGGGCGACGAGCGCATAGGCGGCCACGGCGACACCGCTGACCAGGGCCAGGCGCCGGCCCAGACTGTCCATCTGGACCGTCAGCGGGCTGGGCGGTTCGTCCTCGGTGCGCAGTGCCTCGGCGATGGCCCCGACCTCGGTGCGCATGCCGGTGGCGGTGACGATCATCTCGGCGCGGCCCCGGGTCAGCGCGGTGTTCAGGAAGAGCATGCCGGTGCGCTCCGCGACGGGGACGGCCTCTTCCCCGGCGGCACTCGGCGCCGTGGTCTTGGCGACCGGCTGGGACTCTCCGGTCAGCGCGGCCTCGGCGGCCTCGACCGACGCGGCGACCACGAGACGGCCGTCGGCGGGGACGCGGTCGCCCGCTTCCAGCAGCACGATGTCGCCGGGCACCAGGACGCGGGCGGGCACCTCCCTCACCCGGCCGTCGCGGCGCACCCGGGCGGTGGGCACCAGCATCTGCCGCAGGGCCTCCAGGCTGCGCTCGGCCCGGCGTTCCTGCAGGTAGCCGAGGACGGCGTTGATGAGCAGGACGATGGCGACGACGACGGCGTCCCTGATGTCGCCGATGATCCCGGCGACGACGGCCGCGGCGAGCAGGACGCCGATCAGGAAGCTGCGGAACTGGTCCAGCAGGCGCAGCCACTGGGAGCGGCGGGCGGGTTCGGCCAGTTCGTTGGCGCCCCATGCCCGGGCGCGTCGTCCGGCGTCGGCCGTGGTCAGGCCGAGAGCCGGGTTCACCCCCAGCAGGGCGGCCACCTCGTCGCCCTCCCGCCGGTGGGCGTCGGTCACCGGTTCGGCGAGGGTCTCGTGGAGCGCCGGCGTGGACGGTGCCTGCTGAGGCATGGTCACTCCTTGCCACGGACGACGGTGACGGGGCAGTGGGCGTGGTGCAGCAGGGCCTGGCTGACCGAACCGAGCAGCAGTCCGCCGAAGCCGCCGCGGCCCCGGGCCCCGACCACCATCAGCTGGGCCTCCCGGCCGGCGTCGATCAGGGCGGGGCGGATCCGGGAGCGCACCAGGCGCCGCTCGACGGTGAGGTGCGGCCGGCCCCGAAGGCCGCGGGCGACCGTCTCGTCCAGCAGGCGCTGCTCGACGTCACGCAGGTGGTCGACGTCCGACACGACGGCGATCGGCGGGTCGCCGGGATCCTCGTGGGCGCGCGCACTCCAGGTGTTCCACACGTGCAGTGCCAGCAGGGGTGCGTCGCGCAGGGCCGCCTGTGCGAAGGCGAACTCCACCGCCGCCTCCCCCGCCGGGGAGCCGTCCACCGCCAGCAGCACCGGGCCGGCCGGGGCCGGGCGACCGCGTACCACCATCACGGGACAGCGGCCGTGAGCGGCCAGCTGCACCGCCGTCGAGCCCAGCAGCAGCCCGGCGAACGCGGACCGCCCGCGGCCGCCGACCACCACCAGTGCCGCCGACCGGGAGGCGACCTCCAGCACTTCGAGCGGCTCGCCGGCCACCACCGACGGCAGGACGTCGATGTCCGGCGCCGCCTCGTACGCCCGTTCCTCGGCACGTGCCAGCACTCCTTGCACCAGGGGCTCCAGCAGGGGGTCGAACGGCGGCCAGGGCGCCGCGCCGGGCGGCGGGAACGGTACGGGACGGTCCGCGGCGTACACGATCCGCAGGGGCGCGCCGCGAAGGTGCGCCTCGCGGGCCGCCACGTCGACCGCGCTGAGGCTGGAGGCGGAGCCGTCCACTCCGACGACCACCGGATCACTCATGGCGCGCTCCCGTCCCGCAGGATCACCGAGGAGCCGACGCTCCCGGCTACCGCCTCCCAGCTTCGCCGCGGCCGGCGCCCACGGGCAGGGGCCGTCCGACCGCCACGGGGACCGGTCGGCCCCCTGCGGCGCCGACGCGCGAGAGGCCCGCCGAGGCTCCCGAGCCGGCGCAGGCGGGTGTCAGTGGTGTGCGTCCTCCGCGCGGACCACCGCCACCGGGCAGTGCGCGTGATGCAGCAGGGCCTGGCTGACGGACCCCAGCAGCAGGCCCGCGAACCCGCCGCGGCCCCGGGCCCCGACCACCGTCAGCTGGGCGGACCGGCTTGCCTCGATCAGCGTCTCGCGCGTCCTGCCGTGCACCACCCGATGCTCCACCTCGACCTCCGGATACCGCTCCCGATGGCCGGCGAGCGCCTCGAACAGCAGCCGCTCCTCCTCGGCGGCCAGCGCGCCCGGCGGGTTCGCGTACGGCAACGACGCGTCCGGTGGCGGAGGCAGCGGCGCGTTCCATGTGGTCCAGGCGTGCACCGCCACCAGACGGGTGTCCCGCAGCGCCGCCTCGGCGAAGGCGAACTCCACGGCCGGCTCACCCGCGGGCGAGCCGTCCACACCCAGCACGACCGGCCCGTCGGCAGCCGGCCCTTCGCGCACCACGAGCACCGGACAGCGGCCGTGCGCCACCAGGTGAACCGCCGTCGATCCCACCAGCAGCCCGACGAACCCGCCCATCCCACGGGACCCGACCACCACCAGCTCGGCGGCGCGCGACTGGGCCTCCAGGACGGTCAGCGGCTCACCGGTCACCACGACATGGCTGACCTCGACCTCCGGTGCCGCCTTGTGCGCGCGCTCCACGGCCTCGTCCACCAGGTGCTCGACCATGTGCCGCATCCCGCCCTCGGGCGGCCCCAGCGGCCACGATCCCAGGGGTACATGGGTCGCGGGCCACACGAACGCGTGCACCACCCGCAGACCGGCCTCGCGCGACCTGGCCTCCCGGGCCGCCGCGTCGACCGCGGCGAGGCTCGAGGCCGAACCGTCGACACCCACGACCACCAGACGGCTCACCACCATGGCTCCCACCTCCAGACATGAGAGCGTCTCCACTGTCAGCCTCACCCGGCGGGCGGCTTAGCCATAGGGCCGTTCGGCCACCACGGCTGCCGATCGGCGCCCAGGGTCTGTCGCTGAGATCAACCCGGCGTCGCGGGCACTGGCCCGCACTCCCCCAGAGGTGGCACCCCCAGCCGCGTTGTCGTCACTCGCCGACTCCCTCCTCTGCCGTGCAGCTGCATGCACCAGACCCCGCTCGGGTCGGCCAGGACGCACCGCCCCCTGCAGCCGACCTGATCCAAACGACAAGCCGTGGCGGTGCTCCTGCTGCGCCGGCCGGAGACTGCCCGCGTAGGCACCGTCCGTGAGCGTGATCCCGACCCAGCCCCGCTTGCCGCAGGCGTCGACTCCCAGGACCTCCATGCCCCCCACCTCGCGCAGGTGGCGCAGACTACCGTGGCCGCTCCGCGTGCCGCTCGGTGATCCAGCGGGCGGCGAGCAGCCCGGAGCCGGCGGTGAGGACGGCGGCCGCGACGACGGTCGCGTTCAGGCCGAAGGCGTCGGCGAGAACGCCCGCGACGAGGGCACCGGCGGCGTAGCCGATGTCGCGCCAGAAGCGATAGGTGCCCAGGGCGTTGGCCCGCCAGCTCGGGTGGGCGTGGTCGGAGACGGAGGCGATGAGGGCGGGGTAGACCATGGCGGTGCCCAGGCCGAGGACGACGGCGGACAGGATGCCGGCCGCCAGCGGCCGCGACAGCAGGACCAGGGCGAGCACGAAGCCGCCGGCCTGGACGAACATGCCGGCGACGATGAGCGGTTTGCGGCCGACCCGGTCGGCGAGGTGACCGGTGGGGATCTGCCCGAGGCCCCAGAGGATGGGGTAGAGGCCCTTGATCAGTCCGACGGCGGCGATGCCGAGGCCGTGGTCGGTGAACAGCAGGGGGAAGACGCCCCAGGTCAGCCCGTCGTTGAGGTTGTTGACGAGTCCGGCTTGGCTGGCGCCGCGCAGGGAACGGTCGTGCCAGGAGGTGCGCGCGAAGACGGCTTTCAGGCCGGTGTCCTCGCGGGCGGGCGCCGGCCGGGTGTGCCGGGCGAGTTCGAGTGCGACGTGGGCGGCGGTGTCGCGGACGACGAGGGAGAGGGCCAGTCCGGCGGCGACGAAGACGACGCCGATGAGTTCGGGGGCCGGGCGCAGCCCGTAAGCGGTGGCGAGGTAGCCGGTGAGCAGGGCGGTGGCGCCGACGGCGGTGTATCCGGCCGCCTCGTTCAGGCCGGTGGCGAGGCCGCGGCGGGCCGGACCGACGAGGTCGATCTTCATGTTCACGGTCATCGACCAGGTCAGGCCCTGGTTGACGCCGAGCAGCACGTTGGCGGCGACGATCCATCCCCAGGAGGGCGCGTAGGCGAGCGCGAAGGGGACGGGAATGCCGAGGAGCCAGCCGGCGACCAGCAGGTGCTTGCGGCGGAAGCGGGCCGTCAGGGCTCCGGCGGCCAGGTTGGTCAGGGCCTTGGTGAGCCCGAAGGCGATGATGAAGGAGAAGACCGCCAGGTCGCTGGTCAGCCCGAAGGTGCGGGCGCCGATGAGCGGGACGGTGGTGCGCTCCAGCCCGACCAGGCCGCCGACGCAGACGTTGACGATGACGAGCAGGGTGAACTGCAGCCGGTTCTCGCGCAGCCCGAGTCGTACGGGGCCGGTTGCGGTGCGGCTCACGGCAGTCCTCCAGGGGCCTTCGGGGGTGTGGCGAGGCGGTCGTCTTCCCGCCTCATCTACACTATTCCATGGAACAATGGAGGATGCCGATGGCGGACGATAGGACGACGGGTGCGAAGGCGCGGCTCTACGACGCGTTCGCGGTCAGCGGCAAGGCGCTGGCCAGCGGAAAGCGTCTGGAACTGCTCGATCTGCTGGCCCAGGGCGAGCGCACCGTCGACGCCCTGGCGAAGGCGGCCGGTCTCCACCTCACGACGGCCTCGGCGCATCTGCAGATCCTGAAGCAGGCCGGATTCGTCGCCACCCGGCGCGAGGGTGTGCGCATTCACTACCGGCTGGCCGGGGACGACGTGGCCCGGCTCTTCGCGCTGCTGCGCGCGGTCGCCGAGCGCCACCAGGCCGCCGTACCCGCCGCCCGGGACGACTACCTGGGTACGGACGGAGCCGGGGAGATGAGCCGCGAGGAGTTGCGCGCCCTCGTGCCGGCGCGAGAAGTGGTGGTGCTGGACGTGCGGCCGCCGGAGGAGTACCTCGCCGGGCACATTCCCGGCGCGCGTTCCATCCCGGTCGGCGAACTGGTCGACCGCATCGACGAGTTGCCGGAGGAGTCGGAGATCGTCGTGTACTGCCGGGGCGAGTACTGTGTGCTGGCCCACGACGCCGTACGGCTGCTCGCCGAGCGTGGACGGCGGGCGATCCGCCTCGCCGACGGCATGCTGGAATGGCGGCTGGCCGACCTGCCCGTCGAGTCGGGGCATCCGGTCTGACCCATGCCGGCGAGGCGTTCTCCTCGAATCTCGTCGAGCGGGATGAGCGACGCCCCGGCGAGCGCCATCATGGGGGCTCGGCGGAGACGTCCGGGAGGCGCCATGGACCGGGAAGTCGTACACGAGGAGCTCCGGCAGGCCGCTGCGGCGTTCCACGCGCTGCTGGACTCGGCGAGCGCCGACGACCTGCGCCGCCGCAGCGACGGGACCCGCTGGACCAACGAGCAGCTGCTCTACCACATGCTGTTCGGCTACCTCGTCGTCCTGGCCCTGCTGCCCCTGGCACGGCTGTTCGGCCGCCTTCCGCCGGGTGCGAGCCGCGCCTGGGCGCGTCTGCTGAACGCCGCGACGCGCCCGTTCGACGTGATCAACTACTGGGGGTCCGTGGTCGGCGCCCGGGTGTACGGCCACCGCCGCATGGGCGCGAAGTTCGACCGCACCGTCGCGGCCCTCTCCCGCCGACTGGATGCCGAGCGGGACACGGAGCCGGCGCGGACGATGCACTTCCCCGTGCGGTGGGACCCGTTCTTCGCGGAGACCATGACCCTCGAGGACGTCTACCGGTATCCCACCCGGCACTTCGACTTCCACCGCGCCCAGCTCACCCTGGGTTCCTCCTCCTGAACTCACTCGTCGGCGATCCAGTGGTCGAAGGCCTCTTGGTGGCGCTCCGAGGCGGCGAGCAGCCGGCCGTACACCTGGCGCGCGTCCGGTGCGGTGAGCCCCGACAGGGCCTTGGTCAGTGCGGCGATGTCGTCGGTCTCGACCGTGCGGCCGGCCTTCAGGGCCGCGTCCAGGCCGTCGTGGCCCTCCTTCAGGAGCCGGTCGTAGGTGGCCTGGACCGCCGGGTCGGCGAAGACCCCGGCCTTGTGTCCCGCGGTCGGGTCGGCGACGTCGTAGCGGTCCAGGAGGGTGCGCACGGCGCTCAGGTGCTGGGTCTCGGCCGCCGCGATGTGCGCGAAGACCGGCGCGTCGTAGCGTCCGGCGAACGCCGTGTACAGGTCGTGCGCGAGCTTCTCCTCCTCGGCCATGCCCGCCAGCGTGGTCTTCTGCGCGGCCGTCAGCGTGCCTCGCGCCGCCAGGCCGGTCCCGGTGCAGGTCCCGTCGTGGTGCCGCATGCCGAGGGCGTCGTCGCCGTGCCCGTGCGCCCGGTGCTCGCCGTACCCCGGCCCGCCGGGCGACATGGTCCGGGCGGCCACCGGTACGGCCCCGCCGCCGGAGTCCGCGGTCACCGGCCCCACCGCCAGCACGCCGCCGACGGCGAGGACACCCGCGGTGACCGCCGTGGCGATCCTCGTGTTGCGCTTCATGGCGAACCTCCTCGACTCGCGGGAACGTCCCTGCCGTTTCCGCACCGTCACCGTCGCGCCCGGCCCTGCAGCCGCCGTGCGCTGCGTGTGGAGACGGGATGGAGACCCGCCCGGAGCCGGTTGGGGCTGTTCGGCCCCTCGCCGGAAGGGGGGCCCGGCACGTAGGTGTGGAACATGGCCGCCACGGTGCTCGTCGTCGAGGACGAGAAGGAGATCCGCGAGCTGTTGCGCCGCTATCTGGAGCGCGCCGGGTACGGGGTGCTGACCACCGGGTCCGGCGCCGAGGCCGTACGGCTGCTCGGCGAGCGGGGCGTCGACCTGGCGCTGCTCGATCTGGGACTGCCGGACGTGGACGGGGAAGAGGTGCTGCGCGAGGCCCACGACCGGGGGGACGTGCCGGTGGTGGTGCTGACCGCGCGCACGAGCGTCGAGGACCGCATCCACGGCCTCCGGCTGGGCGCCGACGACTACGTGACGAAGCCGTTCAGCCCGACCGAGGTGGTGCTGAGGGTGGGTGCGGTGCTGCAGCGGGCGCGCGGAACGGCCGCGGGGGCGGCGCCGGTCCCGTCGTACGGCGGCGGCCGGCTGCGCATCGACGAGACCCGGCACGAGGCGGTCCTGGACGGCACGGCCGTGGAACTGACGCCCACCGAGTGGGGCCTGCTGACCACGCTGGCCGCGGTGCCGGGCCGGGTGTACTCGCGCTACGAACTGGTCAACCGGGTGCGGGGTTACGAGTTCGCCGGGTACGAGCGGACGATCGACTCCCATGTGAAGAACCTCCGGCACAAGCTCGGGGCCCGCGGTCCCGAGCTGGTGGAGACGGTGCTGGGCGTGGGTTACCGGCTGGGGTGGTCCCGTGACCCGTGAACCCTCGACCGCCGGTTCGGGCGGGCTCGGCCCCCTCGGCCGCCGCCTGTTCGCCGCCTTCGCCGTGGTCGCGCTGGCGTCCGTGGCCCTGCTGACGGCCGCGGCGGTCGTCGGCGCCGGGCGCGGACTCAGCAACGCCCATCAGGCCGACCGGCAGCGCACCGCCACCCGCGTCGCCGCGGCAGCCGCCGACGCCTACCGGGCCGCGGGCGGCTGGTCCACGGCGGATCTGTCGGCGGCGCGCTCCATCGCCGCCGGCGCGGGAGCGGTGCTCACGGTCCGCGACACGGAGGGCGAGATGATGCCCGGCGGCTCCGGGAACGGAGACGGCTCCCCCTCAGGCGATGACCCCGGCTCCGGCAACGGCTCCCGCACCGGTGCCGGGTCCGAGGACGGTCACGGCATGACCGGTTCGGGGCACGGGCAGCACGGGCAGGGCAGCGGCTCGGGACCCGGCGCGAGCGCGGGCGTCGTGGTGGACGGCCGCACCGTCGGCTCGGTGCATCTCGTCTTCGCGGCCGGCTCCGGGTCCGCCGGCCTGTCCGTCGCCTGGGGCTGGGTCGCCGCCGCGGCCGCCGGTGCGCTGGTCCTGGCGCTGGCCGTGAGCTGGTTCGTCACCCGGCGCCTGACCGCGCCGGTGGTCCGGGTGGCCGCGACCGCCCGGGCGCTGGCCGCCGGGGACCGCGCCGCGCGCACCCACGTCGACGCGCCCGGCGAACTCGGCGAACTCGCCGCCGCCTTCGACGCCATGGCGGACGACGTCTCCCACGCCGAGCAGGCCCGTCACCGGCTCGCCGCGGACGTCGCGCACGAGCTGCGCACGCCTCTGGCCTCCCTGCAGGCAGGACTGGAGGAGCTGCGCGACGGCTACGCCGACCCCTCGGCCCGGCGCCTGGCCTCCCTGCACGACCAGGCACTGCGCCTGGGGCGGATCGTCGGCGATCTCGGAGAGCTGGCGGAGGCCGAGTCGGCCCGGCTGTCGCTGCGGCCGACCGAAGTGGATCTGACCGCGCTGGCCTTGGAGGCCGTGGCCGAGCGGGAGGCCGAACTACGCACCGCCGGACTGACCGTCCGCACCGACCCGGGCCCCTCTCCCCTGCCGGTCCGCGCGGACGCCGACCGGCTGCACCAGGCCCTCGGCAATCTGCTGAGCAACACCGCCCGCCACTGCCGTCCCGGCGACACCGTCACCGTCACGACCTCCGCCACGCCCGCCGAGGCGGTCGTCGAGGTGGCCGACACCGGGCCGGGCATTCCCGCCGACGAACTGCCCCATGTCTTCGACCGGCTCTGGCGCGGAGCGCGCGCTCGCGCCGGCGGGGGCAGCGGGATCGGACTCGCCGTCGTCAAGGAGCTCGTCACCGCCCACGGCGGCACCGTCGCCGCGGCCTCCGGCCCGGACGGCGGGACGCGGATGACCCTGCGGCTGCCCAGGGTCGCGTCCCGGAGCGGCTCGCGACTCCTCCGTGGACCCGCCGAGCCGCGGGTTGCCTCCCGGGCAAATACCCCCAGGGGTATTTGACGCTCCCCCTCGGAGCCCCGTACTCTCGCCGACAAGACACCCCCGGGGGTATTTGAGGAGGCAACGACATGGCCCGTGAGGCAACAGTCGACGAGCTGGCGTCCGCCTGGGACGGCGGCGGGCTCGTCATCGACGTACGAGAGCCCGACGAGTACGCGGCCGGGCACGTCCCGGGCGCCCGCCTGATGCCCCTGCGGACCGTGCCCTCCGGGTGCGACGAACTGCCGGTCGGCTGCCCGGTGTTCGTCATCTGCGCCAGCGGCAACCGCAGCAAGAGCGCCGCCGACTGGATGACCGCCCGCGGCATCGACGCCTACTCCGTGGCCGGCGGGACCGCCGCCTGGGCCCGCGGCGGCCGTCCGATCGCCGTCGGCCCCGCCGAACGCGCGGCCTGACACCCGTCCCGAACCCGCACCGAACCCGCACCACCGGCCCACCGGAAAGGAGCACCGCCTTGGCCGCCATCCCCTCGTCCGACGCACCGCTCGACGGCCGTCACCGCGTCGCCGTCATCGGCGGAGGCAGCGCCGGGATCAGCGTCGCAGCCCGCCTCAGGCGTGCCGGCGTCACCGACATCACCCTGATCGAACCGTCCGACACCCACTGGTACCAGCCGCTGTGGACCCTCGTAGGCGGCGGCCAGGCCCCCCTCAGCACCACCCGGCGTCCCGAGGGCTCCGTCATACCCGACGGCGTCCGCTGGATCCGCCGCCGCGCGGTGGCCGTGGACGCCGACGCCCGTACGGTGCGACTGTCCGGCGGCGCCGAGCTGACCTACGAGTACCTGGTCATGGCACCGGGCATCCAGCTCGACTGGAACGGCGTACCGGGCCTGGCCGAGGCGGTCGGGCACGACGTGGTCAGCAGCAACTACCTGCCCGAGTACGCCCCGCGCACCTGGGACCTGATCAAGCGGATGCGGTCCGGCACGGCCGTGTTCACCCACCCGGCCACCCCGCTGAAGTGCGGCGGCGCCCCGCAGAAGATCGCCTACCTGGCCGCCGACCACTGGCGCCGCAAGAAGGTCCTCGACGACATCCGCGTCGTCCTCGTCATCCCCGACCCCGCCATGTTCAAGGTGCCCGCCTGGTCGCAGGTGCTGGAGAAGGTCGCCGCCCGCTACGGCATCGAGGTGCGGTTGCGCTCCGAGATGACGGCCGTCGAGGGCGACGCCCGCGAACTGACCGTCACCGACCACGCGAACGGCACCAAGGAGACGCTCGGCTACGACTTCCTGCACGCCGTGCCCCCGCAGAGCGCCCCCGACTGGGTCAAGGAGAGCCCGCTCGCCGACCCCGCCAGCCCGCAGGGCTTCGTCGCGGCCGACAAGCACACCCTCCGGCACCCGGTCCACGGCAACGTCTTCGCCGTCGGCGACGTGGCGAACCTGCCGACCTCCAAGACCGGCGCGGCCGTGCGCAAGCAGGCCCCGGTGGTGGCAGGCAACCTGCTGGACGTCATGAACGGCCGCTCTCCGTCCCACCGTTACGACGGCTACACGTCCTGCCCGCTGGTGACCGCCCGGGACCGGATGCTGCTCGCCGAGTTCGACTACGACCTCAAGCCCACCCCGACGTTCCCGCTGCTCGACCCGTTCAAGGAACGGCGCACCATGTGGCTGTTCAAGCGGTACGGACTGCCGCCCGTCTACTGGCGCGGCATGCTCACCGGCCGTCTGTGACCGGTCGGCCCGGGCATCCCCCGGCCCGGGCCGACCACCGCCCCGCCCGCCGCGACCCTGTGTCCAGGGCGCACCAGACTCTCTTGCATACCCCCCCCCGGGTATTCAACCCGTTCTTCATGGAGGTCACCCGACCATGTTCTTCGCCCAGTACTACCTCGACTGCCTCTCCCAGGCGTCCTACATGATCGCCGACGAGAGCACCGGCCGGGCCGTCGTCGTCGACCCGCGCCGCGACGTCTCCGAGTACCTCACCGACGCCGCCGCCCACGGTTTCACCATCGAGGCCGTCGTCAACACCCACTTCCACGCCGACTTCCTCGCCGGCCACCTCGAACTCGCCGACCGCACCGGCGCCTGGATCGGCTACGGACAGCGCGCCGAGGCCGAGTACCCCATCCGCAAACTGACCGACGGCGAACGCATCGACCTCGGCGACGTACAGCTGCAGATCCTCGAAACCCCCGGCCACACCCCCGAGTCGATCAGCGTCCTGGTCTGCGAGCACGCCCAGGACGCGGTGCCCTACGGGGTGCTCACCGGCGACGCCCTCTTCATCGGCGACGTCGGCCGCCCCGACCTGCTGGCCTCCATCGGCGTGACCGCCGACGAACTCGGCACCATGCTCTACGACACCATCCAGCACAAGCTGATGGACCTGCCGGACGCGGTCCGCGTCTTCCCCGCCCACGGCGCGGGCTCCGCCTGCGGCAAGAACCTCTCCACCCAGCGCCAGTCCACCATCGGCGAACAGCGCGCCACCAACTACGCCTGCCGGCCCATGAGCCGGGAGCAGTTCGTTCAGCTGGTGACCGCCGGGCAGCCCTCCGCACCCGCCTACTTCGTCTACGACGCCATCCTCAACCGCAAGGAACACTGCCTCTTCGACGCCGCCGCCGCACCCGTGCCACTGTCCGCGCAGGAATTCATGCGACGCCGCGCCGACGGCGCGGTCGTCCTGGACGCCCGCTCCCCGCAGGACTTCGCCGCCGGTCATCTGCGCGGCTCGGTCAACGTGCCCGCCGACGGCCGCTTCGCCGAGCAGGCCGGCATGGTCGTCGCCCCCGAACAGGACGTCGTGGTCATCGCCCCGCAGGACCGCGAGGAGGAGATCGTCACCCGGCTCGCCCGGATCGGCTTCGACAAAGTCGGCGGCTACCTGCGCGAGCCCGAAGGAGCCTTCCCCGCCCTGGCCCAGGAGATGACCCAGGCCAGCCGCCTCACCGCCGACGAACTGCGAACCGCCCTCGCCGGGGCCGAACCGCCGCTGGTCCTGGACGTGCGCAACACCGCCGAGCGCGAGGAGGGCCACATCGAGGGCTCGCTGCACATCCCGCTGGCCGAACTCGCCCGCCGCACCCAGGAGATCCCCACCGACCGCCCCCTGGTCGTCCACTGCGCCGGAGGCCACCGCTCCTCCATCGCCGCCAGCCTGCTGCGCCACACCGGCCGCACCGACGTCTCCGACCTGCTCGGCGGCTACGGCGCCTGGCTCGCCCTGCCCGCACCCGCCGACGTGTGAATCCGGCACGACCGCCCCGGTGTCGGCGACAGTGGGAGCGGGGCTTCCCCACCGACCGAGGAACGAGGTGCCACGGTGGACGCAGCGGACTGGGACCAGCGGTATCGGGTCAGCGAACTGGTGTGGCGGGCCGAGCCCAACCGGTTCGTCGAGGAGGAGCTGCGCGACCTGGAACCGTCCGGGCGTGCGGTCGACCTCGCGGCCGGTGAGGGGCGCAACGCGGTCTGGCTGGCGGAGCGCGGCTGGGAGGTCGACGCCGTGGATTTCTCCGGCGTGGCCCTCGAGAAGGCCGAGCGGCTGGCCGCCGACCGGGGCGTGCGGCTGCGTACCGTCCAGGCCGACCTCACGGCCTGGACGGCCCCGGAGGCGACGTACGGCCTCGCGCTGATCTCCTATCTGCACCTGCCGTGGTCGCAGATGGCCCCGGTGCTGTCCCGGGCCGCCGCCTGCGTCCGCGCGGGCGGCACCCTCCTGCTGGTGGGCCACGACGCGGCCAACCCGGCGCGTGGCCACGGCGGCCCGCAGGACCCGGACGTGCTGTACACACCGCAGCAGGTCGCCGACGTGTGGCGGCCCCGCGCCGACATCGTGCGGGCCGAGACCCTCGCGCGGCCGGTGACCGACGCCGAGGGGACCGGCCGTACGGCCCTCGACGCACTCGTGCGCGCCGTGCGGAGATGACACCCGCCCGGCCCCGTCGACGGACTCCGGCCAGGACCGTCCCGGCCCGGGCGCCGACCGGCCGACTGTGGGAAAATACCCTGCAGGGTATGGGGGGCGCAGTGGCCGGCACCGGCGAAGGGACCCGACGATGAGCGACACCACCCCGCTGACCGTCGGCACGGATCTGGACGCACCGGCCACGCCGACCCTGGTCGAGCGGATCAGATCCGGTCTGGTCGGCGACGACGAGGTGCTGGAGGGGCCGTACGGCCCCAAACGCCTCGTCTACGCCGACTACACGGCCTCCGGCCGCTCACTGGACTTCCTGGAGGACTTCATCCGTGAGCAGGTGCTGCCGCGTTACGGCAACACACACACGGAGAGTTCCAGCACCGGGCTGCAGACGACCCGGCTGCGCGAGGACGCCCGCCGGATCATCCGGGACGCGGTCGGCGGCACGCCGGACGACCTGGTGATCTTCTGCGGCTCCGGCGCGACCGCCGCGGTCAACAAGCTGGTCGGCATCCTGGGCCTGCGCGGCCCCGACCGGCCCGCGCCCAAGCGGCGCCCGGTGGTGTTCGTCGGACCGTACGAGCACCACTCCAACGAACTGCCCTGGCGCGAGTCGGTCGCCGACGTGGTGGTGATCGACGCGGACGCCGACGGCCACATCGACCTCGACCACCTGCGGGCGGAGCTGCTGCGCCACGCCGGGCGTCCGCTGCTGATCGGCAGCTTCTCCGCCGCGTCCAACGTCACCGGCATCCTCACCGACACCGACCGCGTCGCCGCCCTGCTGCACGCACACGGCGCCCTGTCCTTCTGGGACTACGCGGCGGCGGCGCCGTACATCCCGATACGGATGGCCGAGAGCACGCCGGGGGCCGGGGACCACAAGGACGCGCTGTTCGTCTCACCGCACAAGTTCGTCGGCGGCCCGCAGACCCCGGGCGTGCTCGTCGTGCGCCGCCGGCTGGTGCGCAACGCGGTGCCCACCGCCCCCGGCGGCGGCACGGTCGCCTTCGTCGACCCCCTCGGCCACCGCTACCTCGACGACCCCGTCGCCCGGGAGGAGGGCGGTACGCCGGCGATCGTGGAGTCCGTCAGGGCCGGGCTGGTCTTCGCCCTCAAGCAGGCCGTGGGCACCGACGCCATCCAGGCCGCCGAGGAGCGGCACTGGCGCTACGCCCTGGCCCGCTGGGACCGCAACGACGGCATCGAGATCCTCGGCGACCACCACGCCCGGCGGCTGTCCATCGTCTCCTTCCGCATCCGCCACGGCGCGCACGCCTATCTGCACCACAACTACGTCGTCGCCCTGCTCAACGACCTCTTCGGCATCCAGGCCCGCGGCGGCTGCTCCTGCGCCGGCCCCTACGGCCACCGGCTGCTGGCCATCGACGCGGTCACCTCCCACGCCCTGCTGGACGAGATCACCCGCGGCTGCGACGGCATCAAGCCCGGCTGGGTCCGCCTGAACTTCAACTACTTCATCAGCGACGCCGTGCGTGACTACCTCGTCGACGCGGTCGACCTGATCGCCACGCACGGCCACCGGCTCCTGCCCGACTACCGCTTCGATCCGCACACCGGACAGTGGCGCCACCACCACGGCCCCGCCGAACCCCCGCTGCGGCTGACGGACGTGCGCTTCGGCGCCGACGGGCCGATCATCGCCCCCGCCGTCCGCCGCCCGCACCTGGGCGAGGAGGCACTGGCCGATCAGCTGGAACAGGCCCGCGAGGCGCTGGTCGCCCGCCCCGGCCGTCTCGACGCCGGCCCGACCGGACTGCCCGCCGACTTCGAGCGCATGCGCTGGTTCCCGCTGCCGCCCGTCTGCCTGGAACAAACCCGGCCAGGGGCCGGTTGAGCCGAGCGAACACCCTGCCCGACGTCAGCAGTCCGCTGCGGCCAGAGGCACCTCGCGCCGCCCGCGCGAGGTGCCCCGGATGCGCGGCCTCAGCGGGTGCGCAGGACGGAGAGGGCGGCGTCCAGGTCGGCCGCGCGCGGGCGGTTGTGGGGCAGCTTGCCCAGCACGACCGCCATGCCGCACGTGTTGGTCAGGGCGGAGAAGACCAGACCGCCCGCCATGGCGGCCGAGATCAGCAGCAGGGCCGGATGCACCAGCAGGCCCAGGGCGAGACCGAGGAGGACCAGCGTGCCGACGGTGAAGCGCACCTGGCGCTCCATGCTCCAGGCGGAACGGGTCGCGCAGGCCGCGGGCGTGTGCAGGTCGTGTCCCTCGGCGGCCCAGGCACCGGTGCCGCCGGCCAGGGTCGCCGTGGCGATGCCCTCCTCGGCCAGCAGCTTGCAGGCGTTCTCGGAGCGGGCCCCGGAGGCGCACACGACGAGGACGTCGCCGCGCCCTGCGGCGTGCCGTATCTCCGGCAGCGCCCGCCGGACGTGGTCCAGCGGGATGTTCAGCGCCCCGGGGAGGTGACCGGAGGCGTACTCGGCGGGCGTGCGCACGTCGATGACGGTGAACTCCTGCAGCCGGGTGCGGGCCTGGTCGGGGCCGAGGGAGAGGGGGGAGGTGGGGTGGGTCATGACAGGTGTGATCCTTAATGGTCGACGCCGTCCCGAACCGGGACGTACAGTACCCCTAGGGGTATTTCTAGGAGTGATCGTGGAACTTGAACTCGAGGGTGCGGATCTCAAGGCCGTGCTGAACCGGCTGCGCCGCGCACAGGGTCAGATCTCCGGAGTGATCCGGATGATCGAGGAAGGCCGTGACTGCGAGGAGGTCGTCACCCAGCTCGCCGCCGCGTCCCGAGCGCTGGACCGCGCCGGTTTCGCGATCATCGCGACAGGGCTGCAGCAGTGCGTGACGGACATGGAGTCGGGGCGCAAGAACGGCGAGGACCCCGAGGCGATGCGCGCCCGCCTGGAGAAGCTGTTCCTGTCCCTGGCCTGAGGACGCCCGCCGCGCGGTCGCTCACAGCAGCCCGTCGACGAACATGAAGACCGCCACGGCCAGCAGCACCACCGCGAAGATCCGCTGGAGCGTATGCCCGGAGACCTTCGCGGACAGCCGCTTGCCGTCCCAGGCGCCCAGCACGGCGGCCGCGATGAACGGCCCGACGACCGTCCAGTCGAGGGTCTCGACCGTGCCGGCGCGCATCGACAGGGCGGCAAGCGAGTTGACGGTGATGACGAGCAGGCTGGTGCCCACGGCGTTGCGCATGCGCATCCCGAGCACCCCGACGAGTGCCGGAACGGCGAGGAAACCGCCGCCGACACCGAGGACGCCGGTGACCGCGCCGAGGCCGGCGCCGGCCGCCGCGGCCCGCCCGGGACGCACCGTCACGGTGCCTTCCGCGGCCGGCCGGGAGCGCAGCATGCGCACGGCGGCCACGCCCGCGACCACGGCGAACGCCGATGTCAGGACGGCCGCCGGGATACTGGAGGCGAGTGCGCCGCCCAGCATCGCCGGGCCGATCCCGGCCGCCGCGAACAGCAGTCCGGTGCGCCAGCGCACATGGCCGTCACGGGCGTGGGCGACGAGCGCGGTGACCGAGGTGATGGTGACGATGACCAGGCTGGCGGTCGTCGCCCCCACCGGACTGAAGCCCAGCAGATAGATCAGCGCGGGGACGGCCAGGACGCTCCCGCCGCCGCCGAGCGCGCCCAGCGCCAGGCCGATCACGGCTCCGGCGGCCAGGGCGAGGACGACCGCGCTCACGCTATCGTGCCGTTGCCGCCGCGGGCGTCCACCACCGGCAGCCCCGCCGCGACCCAGTCCCGCATCCCGCCGATCACGTCGACGGCCTCCGAACCGCGGGCCACGAGCAGTTCCGCGGCCTGCCGGGAGCGGTTGCCGGACCGGCAGATCACGATCAGGGGCCGGGCCTGCGCGCGGGAGGGCAGTCCCGCCCCGGCGGCCAGCGCGGACAGCGACAGATGCACGGCACGCGGCGCGTGCCCGGCCTGCCACTCGTACGGCTCCCGTACGTCCAGCAGTACGGCGTCGGCGCCACCGTCGCCGTGCCCGGTGCGTTGGGCGGCCACCTGCACGCTGACCCGGCCCGGACCGCCCCGGTCCCGTCGGAAGATGCTCATGTCGGTTTCTGGCTCCTGTTCTCGCCTGTGGTTCAAAAGTCCGGTACGCCGGTACGGCATCAGGGGGTCCGGACGGTGAGGCCCGCCTTGCCGGCGGCGTCGAAGGAGTCGTCGACGGCCACGACGTCCCGGCCCGCGGCGTCCAGCAGGGAGGCCGCGACGGCGGCGCGCATGCCGCCGGCGCAGTGCACCCACACCTCGCCGTCGGGGATCTCGGCGAGGCGGCGGGGCAGTGTGTGGACGGGGATGTGCACCGAGCCCTCGATGTACCCGTCGGACCGCTCCGACGCCCGGCGCACGTCCAGGACGACGACGTCGTCCCCGGCCCGTCCGGCGAGGTCGGCGAAGGTACCCCGTGCGAAGGCGGCCGGCTCTTCGCCCTCGCGCAGCCACTGGGCGGGGCCGCCGGTGGCCGCGGCCGCCGGACGGTCGATGCCCACCCGCACCAGCTCGCGCTGTGCGGCGGCGAGCTGCTCGGGCGACTCGGCGAGGAGGGTGACGGGCTTGCCCCAGGGGATCAGCCAGGCCAGGTAGGTGGCGAGCTGCCCCTCCGCCTCGAAGTTGAAGGAGCCGGCGACATGGCCCTGGGCGAAGGCGACTCGGTTGCGCAGGTCCACCACCCACTCCCCCGCGGCCAGCCGGGCGGCGATCTCGCCGGCGTCCGCGACGGCGGGCGGGGTCAGGTCGACCGGCGCCGGACCGGTGGCGTTGGCCGGTCCCATGTGCGTGTAGTAGGCGGGGACGTCGTCCAGGCCGGCCAGCAGGTCGGCGACGAAGGAGTCGACGTCCCGGGTCAGGGCCTCGTTGGACACCTTCTCCTTGCCGATGGTGGTGTCACCGCCCTCGGACTGCGTGGACGAGCAGAAGCTGCCGAATCCGTGGGTGGGCAGGACGGCCGTCTCGTCGGGCAGCTCGGCGGCCAGGCGGCGGGCGGAGGCGTGCTGCGCGCGGGCCAGGCCCTCGGTCAGCCGGGGCTCGACCAGGTCGGGCCGGCCGACGGTGCCGATCAGGAGCGAACCGCCGGTGAACACGGCGATCGCCGCGCCGTTCTCCTCCAGGACGTAGGAGGTGTGGTGCGGGGTGTGCCCGGGCGTGGCCAGCGCGCGCAGGGTCAGGCCGGCCTCGGCGTCGATCTCCGTCCGGTCGCCGTCGGCCACCGGCACCCGTGCGAAGGAGACTCGGGCGGCGGCGGGCACCAGGTAGGCGGCTCCGACGACCCGGGCCAGCTCGAGGCCGCCGGTGACGTAGTCGTTGTGCACGTGCGTCTCGACCACGTGCGAGATCCGCACCCCCCGTCGGGCCGCCGCGGCGATCACCTGGTCGATGTCGCGGGGTGGATCCACCACCACCGCGGTCCGCTCACCTCCCGCGAGATAGCTGCGGTTGCCGAGTCCGGCGACCTCGATCGTGTCGACGAAGAACACGAGGTACTCCCTTCCGGTGAAGATTTACCCCTGGGGGTATACCTACGACGGTAGCATGAGTACCCCGGGGGGTATTTTTGAGGGCAGGTAGACCCCAGTCATCACGACCCGAGTACCTCGCCCGTGCCCGGACACCCGTCCCGCGCCGCGCGAACGACGAGAAGAAACGGATCACCGCCATGCGCTACGACCGCACAGTCCGCCTCGACGCCGACTTCGCCACCGCCGTCGCCCGCACCCGTGAGGCGCTGGCCGAGCAGGGCTTCGGCATCCTCACCGAGATCGACGTCACCGCCACGCTCAAGGCCAAGCTGGACCACGACATGGAGGACTACGTGATCCTCGGCGCCTGCAACCCGCCCCTCGCGCACCGCGCCCTGGACACCGACCGCTCGATCGGGCTGCTGCTGCCCTGCAACGTGGTCGTCCGCCGTGACGGCGACGGCACCGTCGTCCAGGCCCTGGATCCGAACACGATGGTCGCCCTCACCGAACTCGACGCCCTGCGCCCGGTCGCCGAGGAGGCCACCCGCCGCCTCGACGCCGCACTCGCCGCACTCGCCGCGACGGACGGGCAGAACTGACCCCGCGCAGGGCGCGGGGTCAGGGGTTCCTCAGCCCACCACGGGCGGGGTGCTCGGCGACGACGGGGGAACGCCGGTGACCGAGGGGGCGGATGCGCCCGCACTCGGGCTCGTCGAGACCTCACCGGAGGCGGTAGGCATGGAACCGGGCCCGCCGGTCGGCGACGACGACGGCCCGTCGGTCACTGCGGGCGACGAGGTGGCGGCCGTCACCGACGGCGAGGCGCCGCGGGCCGGTCCGGTGGGCGTGGGTGACGCGGGCACCCTGCCGAGCGGCCTGAGGACCGCGTCGGTCACCAGACCCTGGCCGTCCGTCGTGAGCACCACGGGGTTTCCGGAGCCGAGCAGCCGGTCGCAGCCGAGGTTGGTGAACGTCTGGTTGGCGCGAGAGGCCAGGAAGCCGAAGAGGTTCGGTGCGGTGGCCGGGTCCGGCGAGGGCGCGGTCCGCAGGAGCGAGCGGTCCTTGAAGACGCGGTGGATGCCGGACGGCCCGGCGAAGAGCTTCCTGCAGTACGCGGCCCCGTTGCCGTCGTCGCCCGCTCCGACCGGGGGCATGTCGACTCCGGCCCGGTAGAGGTCGGTCTTGCGGACACTGGCGTGGCCGTCGACGAGCGTCATCGGGTCGTTCTGCGGGATCAGGGCGATCGGCGCCCGCTGACGGGCCGCGGCGGACAACTCGTCCAACGGCAACGCCGACGAGGCCCGGCCGTCGCTGGACTGGTCGGGCGCGGTGAAGGGCGTGCAGCCGAGCGCGGGGTCGATGAAGTGGGTCAGCAGCAGGTTGTCGCTGCCGTTGGTGAGGTCCGCGGGCTTCGCGCCCGCCCGGCGCAGGACCGCCCGGCTCGCGGCGTTGTTCTGGGCGGTGCGTCCACGGGCGTCGGCGAGGTAGTGGGTGACCACGTTGTCGCTGCCGTCCTGGTCCACGACCGAGAAGTCCCGCGTGGTCGGACAGGGCAGGCCGTCCCTGGCGGTCCCGAGTGGGGGAATCCTCAAGTGCTTCTGGGCCTTCTGCACGTCGGCGGCGCGGAAGAAGGCGGGTGCGTTGCAGTACGCGAACTGGCCGAAGGGGGAGCCCGGCGCGCCGTTGACGCACCTGCCCTGCGCGAGGCTGTCGGCGCGGCCGCTCGACTTCAGGGTGAGCTGGGCGGCGTTGAACCCGAACCATATGCCGACCGTCGAGCCCTTCGGCACCCTGGGCCGGACGGTCCTCGCGGCCGGCCTCGTCCCCCGGTCGATCACCAGCGGGTCGTAGACGGTCAGCTTGCCGTCCCTGGTCAGGATCGCGGCCTCGACGAAGGCCGCCTGGCCGGGATCGGCCTCGTGGCAGGGGCCCTGGCGCGGGTCCGTCGCGACGAGCCGGTAGGGCGTGGCCAGTCCTCGGGCGGTGAGGGGGTGCTCCGGAACCACCAGCGTGCAGTTCGGGTCCGGTTCTGCGGCCTGCGTCGACCGCGCGGCAGTTCCCCCGCCGGGCTGGTGCCGGTGGTGGCCGCCGGCCGCGAACACCGATCCGGCGACGACGGCCAGGATCATCGGCCCTCCGACGACGGCGAGCGACCACTTGGACCGCGCACGGCGCCGGGCGTGCTCGCGCCGTACGGTGTGCGGCGCCTGCGACTCGTTCCGGGGCACTGTTCTGCTCCTCACTGCGCTTCCCACCCGTGGGCCAGCGACGTTAACAGCGCGTACGTGGACAACTCACAGCTCTTTGCCAACGAAACGAACGTCCGGCACCGCGGCAGGCGGGTCACCGGCGACCTGAAGTCGCCGGTGAACAAGAAGGATTCAGTTGATGCCGTCCGGATCGGCTGTGACGCACGGCTGTGGAAGACGCGGCGAATTTGCGGTGGCCACGGCGCGCGGTACGCGTCAGGGCCGGCGCGAGCGGGCCGAGGACTCCGGTCGGAAAGCGCCTTCGCCCTGTCGGGTGGAGACGCGGTACAGCTCCTGCGAGGTGCTGATCAGTTCCTGGCGCTCCTCGGGCGAACCGACCATGGGCTGCGAGCCGTTGAGCGGGACCTGCGCGGTCTCGGGCAGGAACTTCACCGTCACCAGGCCGATCACCCCGGCCAGCATCAGGTAGTAGGCGGGCATCAGGTCGTCGCCGGTGACGTTGACCAGTGCTTCGGTGACGAGCGGGGTGGTGCCGCCGAACGCCGCGACCGCGATGTTGAAGCCTATGCCCATCGCCGCGTACCGGACGGCCGTCGGGAAGAGGGCGGGCAGAGTGGCGGCACTCGGCGCGGCGAAGCAGGCCAGCAGGGTGGAGAGGATCAGCACGCCGAGGATCGGCGGCCACGTTCCCGACATCTTGATCAGCTGGAAGGAAGGCACCGCGAGCACGATCATCGCGGCCGCCGAGACCCCGTAGACCGGACGCCTGCCGATCCGGTCGCTGAGGCGACCGATGAAGGTGATCAGCACGACGATCCACACCATGCCGGTCAGCACCAGCACGTCGGCGGAACTGCTGGACCGGTTGAGCGTCTCCGTCTGATACGTCGGCAGGAAACCGGTGACCATGTAGTTCGTGACGTTGTAGAGGAGCACCAGCCCCATGCAGATCAGCAGCGGCCGCCAGTGGCGGGTGACGATCGACTTCAGCTCGCTGCCCGCCGACTCCTGGGCGATGCTCCTGTCGTGCTCGTCCAGTTGCTGCTGGAACGCCGGCGACTCCTCCAGCTTGAGCCGCATGTAGAGGCCGATCACGCCCAGCGGGCCGGCGATCAGGAACGGCAGACGCCAGCCCCAGGCCAGCATCTGATCGTCGGTGAGCGCCAGGTTCAGCACGGTCACCAGCGCGGAACCGAGCGCGTAGCCCACGAAGGTGCCGAAATCCAGCCAGCTGGAGAGGAATCCGCGGCGCCGGTCCGGTGAGTACTCGGCCACGAACGTGGTGGCGCCGCCGTACTCGCCGCCGGTGGAGAAGCCCTGCACCATCCGGGCGACGAGCAGCAGGATCGGCGCGGCGATGCCGATCGTCGCGTAACTGGGGATGAGGCCGATGGCGAAGGTACCGATCGCCATCATGATCATCGTGGTGGCCAGGACCTTCTGCCGGCCCAGGCGGTCGCCGAGGGGGCCGAAGACGAGCCCGCCGAGGGGCCGGACGACGAACGCGGCCGCGAACGTGGCGAAGGAGGAGACGACCTGCGCGCCGGGAGAGGCGCCCGGGAAGAAGACCTTGCCGATGGTGGCGGCCAGGTAGCTGTAGACGCCGAAGTCGAACCACTCCATGCAGTTGCCGAGCGCCGAGGCGCCCACCGCGCGCCGCAGCAGCGGCGGCTCGACGACCTGGACGTCGTCGGCGCCGAAGGCGTGCTTCTTGCGCCGCAGCCGGCGCGTGAGTTCCTCGCGCACCTGCCGAGGCAGTTCCGCGACCGCCTTCGGCACCTGCGCCGGCCTCGGATCGGACGCTCCGTCGGGCACGGCCCCGGTCACGTTTCCACCCTCTTTCGACCACGTGCTGCTTCGCTGAGGCGAATTCTGCGGCAGGCGCGAGCCCGCCACACGCCAGGCTTCTGCCCGTGATCACTGAGGTCATACGTGTGAGATCGCCGCCCGGGGCGACTCCGCGCCCCGCCCTGGCGCACGGCAGTGGCGCAAAGGGCGGGTGCCGGATCGCGGGGAGTTCAGCCCCGGGGGCGTGGGTGCCGTCGTCGTGTACGACCGTCACCGGTCACGGCTTGCGGGCGAGACCCCCGTGCTCCGCGACGACCTCGGGGGCGGGTGAGCCGGGCTCGGGACGCCACTGGGTGACCGACACGACGCCGGGGTCGACGAGTTCCAGACCGTCGAAGAACCGGGTGATGTCCTCGACGGTGCGCAGGTTGTACGGGACGGCTCCGCTGTCGTTGTAGGCGTCCTGGGCCTCTTCGAAGACAGGGTCGATGCCGCGTGAGCCGTCGTTGACGCAGAGGTAACTGCCGGACGGCAGAGCGTCCATGAGCCGGCCGACGATGGCGCGGGCCTGGTCGTAGTCGGCGACGTGTCCGAGGATGTTGCTGAGGATGAGCGCGGTGGGGCGTTCGAAGTCCAGTGTCTCCGCGGCCGCCGCGAGGATGCGCTCCGGGTCCGTCACGTTCGCGTCGATGTAGGCCGTCGCGCCCTCGCGGGAGGAGTAGAGCAGGGCGCGGGCGTGGGCCAGGACCATGGGGTCGTTGTCGACGTAGACGATCCGCGCCTCGGGGGCGATCCCCTGGGCGACCTCGTGGGTGTTCTGGGCGGTCGGCAGGCCGGTGCCGACGTCCAGGAACTGCCGGATGCCCGCCTCGGACACCAGATGGGTGATGGTGCGGCGCAGGAAGGCCCGGCTGCTGCGGGCGATGGTGACGATGCCGGGGAAGACGGCGGTGTAGGCGTCGCCGGCCTCCTCGTCGACGGGGTAGTTGTCCTTGCCGCCGAGCCAGTAGTTCCAGATCCGTGCCGAGTGCGGGACCGACGTGTCGATCGTCTGGCTCAGTCTGTCGGGCGTCGCCCCGGGATCGGTCATCTGCCGGTCCGCCTTTCACCGCGTTGTGATCGAGTCACAGCACAACCTACGCCCCAACACGCCCCGATCGCCTTCGGGTTCGGCCTTTCCGACGGGCACGGTGGAGCCGGTGGTCACGAGGGCGCAACCAACCTTCCGTCCGTGTCAGTCGTCACCCATGACGACGTGTACCGCTTTCACTCGATTCCACCCTCGGCCAACCCCCCACAGTCCACGAAAGAGGCCGCATGCTCCGCATCCACTTCACGCCCGAGGACTTACAGAACATCCGGATCTCCCGTCGCCCCGATCCCCTGTGGGAACTGGTCTGCGCGACCTGCCGGCTGAGCACGCATCAGGGACCGCTGGAGTTCGGGGCCTGGCGCCGCTCCGTGCGTGAACGGCTGGCCGGCGACCCGATGTCGCAGCGCGCCGTGCTCGCCCTGCAGACGCTCGTCCCACCCGTCGGATACATCCCCGACTTCCTCACCCCGTCCTCCGTCCCCGAGGGAGGTCTGGCCGCGGCCCTGGAGGTGGTGGGGGCCACGCCTGCAAGGCGTCTGCGACACGAGTTGACCAGGCTGGGCACGGCGCGGCCGCTGCCCGCGTGGACCACGGCTCTCGGCCGGCCGGAAGGCCACGGCATGCGCTCCCTGGTGAAGGCGCTGGAGATCTCCTCCGGGGCGCTGCTCGGACCCCGCTGGCCGCACGTCCGCCGGGCCATCCACGACGAGATCGACGTGCGGTCCCGGATACTCCTCGACGGCGGCGTCCTGGCCCTGCTGGAGAGCCTGCGCCCGCACGCCCAGTGGAAGGCGCCCGTCCTGGAGGTGGACTACCCCACCCACCGCGACCTCCATCTGGAGGGCCGCGGCCTGCACCTCGTCCCGTCCTACTTCTGCTGGCGCCGGCCCACCGCCCTCGCCGATCCCGCCCTCGGCCCCGTCCTCGTCTATCCCGTCACTGCGCGGCCGCTCGACGTGACGGCCCTGCGCCACGGCGGTCTGGACCGCCTGCTGGGCCGCACCCGGGCCTCGGTCCTCACTGAGGTCGCCCGTGGACGCGCCCGCACCACCTCCGAAGTCGCCTCCGCCGTCGGCATCGCCCTGCCCAGCGCCAGCTACCAGCTCACCGTGCTGAGGGACGGAGGGCTGGTGGCGAGCCATCGCGAGGGGCAGTACGTCCGTCACTCGGTGACGCCCATGGGCCACCGGCTCCTGGACGGGGACGCGAACAGACTGCAGGAGACGGGCGTCGCCTCGGGTCTCGGCCGGTCTTGAGGACCGAGCCGCGGCCTTCGACGTTTCGAGCAGGTTCGAAAGGCTTCGGCCCGCCGGGGGGCCGGGCCATCATCACCGACGGGACGCGGCACGGCGGAACCCGTGCCGCGCACATCGCAGATCACACGGGGGAACCATGAGCCTGATCCGCGCACACCGCCTGGCCCGTCGCGCCGCGACGGCGGGCGTCACCCTTCTGACCGCCGCGGCCCTGGGGACCGCCGGAGCCACCGCGTCCAGCGCCGACACCGCGGCACCACAGACCCGGCAGATCGCCTCGTCGGTGCTCGGCAGCACCTACAAGATCACCCTGACGGCGGTGCGGTCGACGCAGGACGAGTACGCCGCTTCCGTGCGGATGCAGGTGTACACGCACACCACCGGCGCCTGGAAGGAGTCCGACCGGGTCACCGTGGGCGAGGCCGACGGCTGGTTCTGGTACCCGCTCACCGGGGACGGTGCCGTGTGCGAGTTCTCGACCGCGAGCACCGAGCCCGCGCCCGTCGCGGTCAGCCTGCTGGTCACACCGTCCCTCGGCTGCTCCGGCTCGGCGCACTACGTGGTGAAGCAGGGCAAGGTGTACGCCGGCTGAGGGGGGCCGGGGGGCGGCCGGTGCGCGGGGCGACCTCTCGTCCCGCGCACCGGCCGCCGCGGCTCAGGCGCCGGCGCTTGCGGGGCCGTAGAGCGCCGCGATGTCCTTCGACGCCGCCCAGCGGCTGTAGGTGGGCGACTGGGGCCAGCCCTCGGGCGAGTCCTGCCACTCCTCCTGCCGTCCGTGGGGCAGCAGATCGATGAGCGCGAACGTGTGGCTGAGCTGCTCGGTGCCCCGGCCGTCGGTGTGCCAGGTGCGGTGGACCCGGTCGCCGTCGCGCAGGAAGACGTTGACCGCGAAGCCGCCGCCGGGCGGGGCGCCGACGTCCGCGCCGAAGGGGCTGTCGGCGGTGGAGTACCAGGTCATACGGTTGCCGACGCGCCGTTTGTAGGCCAGTGCCTCCTCGATGGGGCCCTGGGTGACGACGACGAACCGGGCGTCGTAGGCGTCCAGGAACTCCAGGCGGGTGAACTGCGAGGTGAATCCGGTGCAGCCCGGGCACTGCCATTCCTGGCCGGCGAACCACATGTGGTGATAGACGATCAGTTGCCTCTTGCCGTCGAAGACGTCCGCCAGCCGGACCGGGCCCTCCTCGCCCCGCAGGACGTAGTCGGGCATCTCGACCATCGGCAGTCGCCGGCGCTCGGCGGCGATGGCGTCGAGTTCCCTGGTCGCCGCCTTCTCGCGGGCACGCAGTGCCTGCAGGCGGCGTTCCCATGTCGCGGCGTCGACGACCGGGGGCAGTGCTTGGGCTGTCATGGTTCCCTCACAGAACTCGTAGGCGCTCGTCCTCCAGGGCGGTAGACCCCTGTCGGCCGCGAAACTCATCGGCCGGCCGCACCACGGTTCTCCGATGCGGGGATCACTCCACCGGGTGTCCGGGGTCGATGTCGAGCGCCTCGCGCAGCCGCAGCAGCTGCCCCTCGGTCCGGCCGCCCCACGCCACGGGTTCCAGGACGAACCCGGTGTGGTCACCGTCCTCGACGCGGCGTACGACGCTGCCGACGAACCACGCCGCGGCGTCCTCCAGCAGGACCGTCCCGCCGTGGCCGCTCCGCCAGCGCACGCGGGCGAACTTGTCGGTCCGCGCGCCGCACTCCCCGCCGAACAGCTCGGCGAGGTCGTGCTGTTCGCGGTCGAGGAGGTGGACGGCGAGAAAGTCCGCGGCGCGGGCGACCTCGTAGGTGTGGTTGGCCGTGGACAACCACACCATGAACCGCACCGGCCGCATGGAGCACTGGGAGAAGAAGCCCACCAGGCATCCCGACCGCCGCCCCTCGGCGGCGGCCGTGACCACGCACATCTCCGGGTCGAGCCGGTCCGTGAACGCGTCGGCCCCGTCCACCTGCCATCACTCCCGTCCTGCGGTGCGGACTCTGCCCCACCAGCTCACCACACGTGTGCCCTGCCTTCCCGCCCCTTCACTTCCCGAAGCGGAGGGCGCCATACCCCCAGGCGGCAACTCACTTCCCTCAACTCTTACTTCACATCTTGACGGAAGTGGTCCGTACCTTTAGTTTCACCGGGCGACCCACCCCCCACGAAAGGGCGCCCGCCATGGCCAGACCCTTCCCCCTGCCCGCGTCCGCCGTCCTCGCGGTCACCGTCCTCACCCTCTCCGGCGGCCTGCTCGCCGCCTCCCCCGCGCAGGCCGCCACCGGCACCGTCACCGGCCTCGCCGGCAAGTGCCTGGACGTGGCCGGAGCCAACTCCGCGGACGGCACGGCCGTTCAGCTCTACGACTGCAACGGCACCGCCGCCCAGCAGTGGACCGTCGGCGGCGACGGCACCGTCCGCGCCCTCGGCAAGTGCCTGGACGTGACCGGCAATGCGACCGCGGACGGCGCCAAGGTGCAGCTGTGGACCTGTACCGGCGGCGCCAACCAGAAGTGGACGGTCACCGCCGCGCACGACATCGTCAACCCGCAGGCGAACAAGTGCCTGGACGTCACCGACAACTCCTCCGCCAACGGCGCCCGCGCCCAGATCTGGAGCTGCACGGGCGCGGCCAACCAGAAGTGGAACGCGCCCGCCTCCGACAACGGCGGCACCCCGTCCTCCCCCATGGCGGTGGCGCCGTACCTGTACAACGGCTGGGGCAGCCCGCCGAACCCGGCCACCATCACCGACGCGACCGGCGTGAAGTGGTTCACGCTCGCCTTCGTGCTCAGCAACGGCTACTGCAACCCGCAGTGGGACGGCGGCCGCCCGCTGACCGGCGGGGTCGACCAACAGACCGTGAACACCGTGCGGGCGGGCGGCGGTGACATCATCCCGTCGTTCGGCGGCTACAGCGGCAACAAGCTGGAGAGCTCCTGCTCCAGCGCGGGCGAACTCGCCGCCGCCTACCAGAAGGTGATCAACGCCTACGGGCTGAAGGCGATCGACATCGACATCGAGGCCGACGCCTACGGCAACCCCACCGTCCAGCAGCGCACGGTCGACGCGCTGAAGACCGTCAAGGCCGGCAACCCGGGCCTGAAGGTGTACATCACGATCGGCACCGGCCAGAGCGGCCCCGACACCAGCCTGATCAACCGGGCCGCCTCCTCGGGCCTCGCCGTCGACGCCTGGGCCATCATGCCCTTCGACTTCGGCGGCGCCGGCCAGAACATGGGCAACCTCACCGTCCGGGCCGCCGAGGGACTGAAGAACGCGCTGAGGAACGCCTACGGCTACAGCGACGACCAGGCCTACCGGGACATGGGCATCTCGTCCATGAACGGCGTGACCGACGACAACGAGACGGTCACCGTCGCGGACTTCCGCACCATCCTCGCCTACGCCCAGCAGCACCACCTGGCCCGTCTGACGTTCTGGTCGGCCAACCGCGACCGTCCGTGCACCGGCGGCCCGGCCGACAGTTGCTCCGGTGTCGGCCAGTCCGACTGGGACTACACCCGCGTCTTCGCGCAGTACACCGGCTGAGACCCACCCCCGGCTAGGAGAACCCATGCTTTCCCTACCGCGCCGTGGCAGATCCCTCGCCGCCGCACTCGTGGCCGTGACGGCCGCGTCCCTCCTCGGCACAGCGCCCGCGCAGGCTGCCGCCTCCGCCCTGCCCACCGGCTTCGCCACCGTCATGAACGCCGCGAGCGGCCGCTGCCTCGACGCCAAGGCCGCCGCCACCGCCAACGGCACCGCCGTCCAGCAGTACGCCTGCAACGGCACCAACGCCCAGCGGTGGAGCTTCACCACCACCGACAGCGGCTACGTACGGATCAACAACGCCAACGACACGGGCCAGGTCGTGGACGTGGCCGACGTCTCCACCGCCGACAACGCCCAGGTGCACCTGTGGAGTTACGGCGGCGGCGCCAACCAGCAGTGGCTGCCCGTGGCCGACGGGGGCGGCGCCTACCACTTCGTCAACCGCAACAGCGGCAAATGCCTGGACGACCCGAGCGCCTCGACCGCCGACAGCGTGCAGTTCGTGCAGTACAGCTGCAACGGCTCCGCCGCCCAGCGCTTCCAGGTCGTCCCCGTCGACCAGTCGACGGCCGCCCCCGACCTCGGTCCGAACGTCGTCGTCTTCGACCCCTCGATGTCGTCCTCGACGATCCAGAGCAGGCTGAACTCGATCTTCCAGCAGCAGGAGACCAACCAGTTCGGCTCCCAACGCTACGCGGTGCTGTTCAAGCCGGGCTCCTACGACGCCGACGTCAACGTCGGCTTCTACACCCAGGTGCTGGGCCTCGGCCTGTCCCCCGACGCGGTGACCGTCAACGGCGCGGTGCACGCCGAGGCCGACTGGTTCCAGGGCAACGCCACCCAGAACTTCTGGCGCGGTGCGGAGAACCTGTCGGTCAACCCGGCCGGCGGCAGGGACCGTTGGGCGGTCTCGCAGGCGGCGCCGTACCGCCGGATGCACCTTCGCGGCGGCCTCGCTCTCGACGACGGCGGCTGGTCCAGCGGCGGCCTGCTCGCCGACAGCAAGATCGACGGACAGGTGGACTCCGGCAGCCAGCAGCAGTGGCTGACCCGCAACTCCCAGCTCGGCAGCTGGACCGGCTCCAACTGGAACATGGTCTTCACCGGCAGCACGGGCGTCCCCTCCACCACCTTTCCCAGCCCGCCGTACACGACGGTCGCGCAGAGCCCGGTGACGCGCGAGAAGCCCTTCCTGTACGTCGACGGCAACGGCGCCTACCAGGTGTTCGTCCCGTCCGTGCGGTCCAACTCCACCGGCACCAGCTGGGCGGGCGGCAGCCCCTCGGGCTCCTCCCTGGCGCTCGACACCTTCTATGTCGTCAAGCCGGGCGCCACCGCCGCCCAGATCAACTCCGCACTCTCGGCGGGCAAGAACCTGCTCTTCACACCGGGCGTGTACCACCTCGACCAGACCTTGCAGGTCAACCGCGCCGACACGGTCGCCCTCGGCCTGGGCCTGGCCACCCTCGTCCCCGACAACGGCGTCACCGCGATGAAGGTCGCCGACGTCGACGGCGTGAAGATCGCGGGCCTGCTGTTCGACGCCGGGACCACCAACTCGCCCTCCCTGCTGGAGGTCGGGCCGGCCGGCTCCGCCGCCTCCCACGCGGCCGACCCGACCTCCCTGCACGACGTCTACTTCCGCGTCGGCGGCGCGGGCGTCGGCAAGGCCACCACCAGCCTGATCGTCAACAGCGACAACGTCATCGGCGACCACATGTGGATCTGGCGCGCCGACCACGGCAGCGGCGTCGGCTGGACCAGCAACACCGCGGACACCGGGCTGATCGTCAACGGTGACGACGTCACCATGTACGGCCTGTTCGTGGAGCACTTCCAGAAGTACCAGACCATCTGGAACGGCAACGGCGGCCGCACGTACTTCTTCCAGAACGAGATGCCGTACGACCCGCCCAGCCAGTCCGCCTGGATGAACGGCTCGACGCAGGGTTACGCCGCCTACAAGGTCGCCTCCGGTGTCACCAGCCACCAGGCCTACGGACTCGGCAGCTACTGCTACTTCAACGTCAACCCCTCCGTCGTCGCCGCCCACGCCATCGAGGCACCGAACACCTCCGGCGTCCGCTTCACCAGCATGGTGACCGTCTCCCTCGGCGGCACCGGAACCATCAGCCACGTCGTCAACAACACCGGAGGACCGTCCAACTCCGCCACCAACGTGGCCAACCTGACCAGCTACCCGTAGGAGTCGATGTGCGTCATCCCTTCTCCCGGTCGGGCAGGTCCTCGTCGGGGAGGTCCTCGTCGGGGAGGTCCGCGCTCTCCGCCGTCCTCGGCGCCCTGGCCCTGGCCGTCGCCCTGCCCGCCCAGGCGAACGCCGACGTGCTCACGCTGCTGCCGCAGAACGCCGACGGCCTGGAGCAGACCTTCTCCCCCGCCTACGACTACGACGGCGACGGCTGCTACGCCACGGCCGCCATCGGCGCGGACGGCACGATCAACCCCGGCCTGAAGCTCGGCGGCGACGTCAACGGGCACTGCCACGACTACGCCCAACTCGCCAACGCCAACACGTACTCACGCGAGAAGTGCAACAACGGCTGGTGTGCGGTGATGTACGCCAGCTACTTCGAGAAGGACCAGGCCACCCTGGGGCCCGCGGCCATCGGGCACCGCCACGACTGGGAGCACGTGGTGGTGTGGATCAACGACGACCAGGTGCGGTACGTGTCGGTCTCCCAGCACTCGGGCTACCAGGTCGCGGCCGCCTCGTCCGTCCGCTTCGACGGCACCCACCCGAAGATCGTCTACCACAAGGACGGTGTCTCCACCCACGACTTCCGCTTCGCCAACGGCAATGACGACCCGCCGGAGAACGTCACGGGCGGCTGGTTCTATCCGCGTCTGGTGGGCTGGAACGGCTATCCCGCCGGCTACCGGGACAAGCTGCTGAGCGCGGACTTCGGCGCCGCCACCATCAAGATCAAGGACGGCGACTTCCCGTACGCGCTGGCCCACTCCATGCCGTCCGGCATCCCCTTCGATCCCAACGCCTGATCCCGCCCGAGACGACCGCCGGTCCCCCAGGGACCGGCGGTCTTTTCGTGTCCTGAGGTCAGGATGTACTGGAGGTTGTTGAAGCGCTTCAACAACTCCATTAGCGGCCCAGGACGGTCAACGAGCCCGCCAGGGAGAAAGTTTCGCGGTGCTACGGCTCTTGTTTCGACAGAAACATGTCATTACCGTTCGCGGGCAGATGAAGCGCTTCGACGATCGCTTCGCCGATCCAGAACGGAATCGACCGAGTGTCAGACACACCGCCGTCGCCCACCACCGTGTCCAACCCCGTGATCCCCGGTTTCCACCCCGATCCCAGCGTCTGCCGGGTCGGCGAGGACTACTACCTCGCCTGCTCCAGCTTCGAGTACTTCCCCGGCGTGCCCGTCTTCCACAGCCGGGACCTGGTGCACTGGACGCAGATCGGCAACGCCCTGGACCGGCCGGGACAGCTGCGCCTGCCTGCGGACTCGCCCTCCTCGGGCGGCATCTACGCGCCCACCCTGCGCCACCACGACGGCCGGTTCTGGCTCATCGTCACCAACGTCAGCGCCGACGGCAATCTGCTGGTCACGGCCGACGATCCGGCAGGCCCCTGGTCCGATCCGGTTCTGCTGCCCGGCGTGCGGGGCATCGACCCGGACCTGGCCTGGGACGAGGACGGAACGTGCTGGTGCACGGTCGCCGGAGTCTCCCAGATCCGCCTCGACCCCCGCACCGGTGAGACCCTCGGCGCCGCGCGGCGGCTTTGGTCCGGCATGCCCGGCGCCAAGGCCCCGGAGGCGCCGCACCTGTACCGGATCGGCGACTGGTGGTACCTGCTCATCGCCGAGGGCGGCACCGAGCGCTGCCACGGTGTGTCCGTCGCCCGCGCGCGCACGCCCGAGGGCCCGTTCGAGCCCTGCCCGGCCAATCCGGTCCTCACCCACCGCGGCACCGACCGTCCCGTGCAGAACACCGGCCACGCCGACCTGGTCCAGGCGCCCGACGGCTCCTGGTGGATGGTGCTGCTCGGGGTGCGTCCCGGCGGCGGCACCCCCGGCTGGCACGTCCTGGGCCGCGAGACCTTCCTGACACCGGTGACCTGGGTGGACGACTGGCCGGTCGTCGGCGAGGTGACTCTCGACCTGCCCGCGCCCCCCTGGCCGCTCGTGCCCGGTCCGGCGGAGCCCGTGCGGGACGACTTCGGCCTCGGAGCACTACGGCCCCAGTGGATCTCCCTCCGGGACCGTCCGGCGGAGCACTGCACCACCACGGAGCGGTCCGGCTGGCTCACGCTGCACGCCCGGGGCGGCTCGCTCGACCAGCCGGACGTCGTCTTCGTCGGCCGCCGCCAGCAGCACCTGACCTGCGAGGCCCGCACCCTGATCGACGCGTCGCAGGGGCGCGGCGGGCTCGCGGTCCGGCTGGACGAGGAGCACCACTACGAGATCGAGGCGTCCGGGACGGAGGTACGGCTGCTCAGCCGCATCGGCCCGCTGCGCACCGTCGTGGCGTCCCGGGCGGTGCCCGCCGGGCCCGTGGTCCTCGCCGTCCGGGTCTTCGGCACCCCGCTGCGGGACGCCCGGACCGGGCCGGACGTCGTCACGCTCGGCGTCGAGGAGCCGGACGGCACGTTCACCGGGCTCGGCACCCTCGACGGGCGCTATCTGTCGACCGAGGTGGCCGGCGGCTTCACCGGCCGGGTCATCGGCATGTACGCCGCGGCCGGCACCGTCCACTTCGACTGGTTCGACTACGAGCCCCTCACCCCCTGACACCGGCCCGCCCCCCTCACTCGGCCCCTGTCCTCACCCTCCCCCCACGGGCGGAACTCCGCTCGGCCAACAGAGAAAGGTCGGAGATGAAGGGAACGAAAGACCCCGGTCACCGCAGCCGCGGACCAGGCCGTGTGCTCGCTCTGCTCCTGACCCTGGTCGCCGCCGTCGGGCTGACCGGCACGACCGCGCTCGCCGCACCGGGCCACGCCGGCACCTCCGCGGCGGCCACCGCACGGGTGCTCGGTCCGAAGGGCGTCGTCGCGGCGATGCAGCCCAGCTGGAACCTCGGCAACACCCTGGACGCCATCCCGGACGAGACCTCCTGGGGCAATCCGCCGGCCACGAAGGCCCTGTTCGACACCATCAGGGCCCAGGGCTTCCGCAGCGTCCGCCTCCCCGTCACCTGGAGCGGCCACCAGTCCGCCACCGCTCCCTACACGATCGACGCGGCCTGGCTGAGGCGAGTCCGGCAGGTCGTCGACTGGGCCCTGTCCGACGGCCTGTACGTGGTGATCAACGTCCACCACGACTCGTGGCAGTGGATATCCTCGATGCCGACCGACCACGACAACGTCCTGGCCCGCTTCAAGGCCACCTGGACCCAGGTCGCCGCCGAGTTCAGGGACTCGCCGCACACCCTGCTGTTCGAGAGCATCAACGAACCGCAGTTCAACAACGCCACGGACACCCAGGGCAGCCATTACCTCGACGAACTCGACACCACGTTCCACACGGTGGTGCGCCAGTCCGGCGGCAACAACGCGACGCGGCTGCTGGTGCTGCCCAGCCTGGGCTCCACGCCGTCCCAGGAGCGCATGGCCCCGCTGGCCGACGAGATCGGCTCGTTGAACGACCCCAACCTCGTGGCCACGGTGCACTATTACGGCTGGTATCCGTTCAGCGTCAACATCGCCGGCGGCACGCGGTTCGACGCCACCTCGCAGAAGGACATGACCGACACCTTCACGGCGATCGGCAACACGCTGATCGCCAAGGGCATCCCGGTGTACATGGGCGAGTACGGCCTCCTCGGCCACCCCGACTTCAACCACCCTGCGCGCGTCGAACAGGGCGAGGCTCTCAAGTACTTCGAGATGCTCGGGTACGAGGCCCGCACCACCGGTGTGACCACGGCCCTGTGGGACGCCTTCAACTTCCTGAACCGCACCACGCTGCAGTGGCGCGACCCCGACCTGATCGGCCAGATCAAGTCGGCCTGGACCACCCGCTCGGGCACCGCGTCCTCGGACCGGGTGTTCCTGGCGAAGTCGCAAGCGATCACGGCCAGGACCCTCACCCTGAACCCCAACGGCCTGACCTTCAAGGGCATGTGGCAGGGCGGCACGAAACTCGCCCAGGGCAGGGACTACACCGTCTCCGGCAACGAACTCACGCTGACGGCCTCCGCGCTGACCCGGCTGGCGGGCAACCGCGCCTACGGGACCAACGCGACCGTCGAGGCCCGGTTCTCCGCCGGGCTGCCCTGGAAGATCTACGTGACCACGTACGACGCACCGGCGCTGTCGGACGCGACCGGCACCACCGGCGGGCTGACCGTCCCGGCCCGGTTCAACGGTGACCTGCTGGCGACCATGGAGTCCACCTACGCCGACGGCAGCAACGCCGGGAACACAAGCTGGACGCCGTACCAGGAGTTCGACGTGGCCTTCTCGCCCGACTATCCAGGCAACGCGATCACCCTGAACGCCGACTACCTCAATGCTCTGCGCGACGGCGCGCAGGCGACGCTCACGTTCCATTTCTGGAGCGGAGCCACCGTCACGTACCACCTCACGAGGTCCGGAAGTTCGGTGACGGGCACCGTCGCCTGACGGCCGCCCCGGGTGCCGCACGGCCGGCACCCGGGGTTCCGGGCCGGCTCTTCGGCGGGGCCGATACTCTCGCTCACTCCGGGGCGGGTGCGGTCCGTCCCGGAGCGAGGACACGAGGTCAGGCGGCGCCGGTCACTCCGGGAGCGACGAAACGCCTGTGCAGCGGGGTGAACTCGCTCACGGGCGCGCCCGCGATCCCCGCCTTCTCGACCGCCGAGGCAAGCCGTTCGGCGAAGAAGGCCTGGAAGGCCTGCTCCGACTCCCACACGTCCAGCACGTGCAGTCCCGCCGCGTCGAACCAGGCGACGTGCAGTTCGGAGCCGGCCGGCGCGGCCTCCTCCCAGTTCACCGCGTCCCGCACCAGGTCGTACTGCTCCGGAGTGACCCCCGCCCACCTCATCGACAGCACCACAGCCATGCCCCACCCCTCTCGTCGTGTTGCGAGCTTGAGAATCGTCCCGCCCGAGGGCGCCGCCGACGTAGAGCGCACCGGGTCGCGCGGCGGCCCGCCCGCGTCCCCTCACGCCCTGCGCGCGGGCCTGCGAGCCTCGGCACGGACTGTTTCAATGGGCCTACAGCGGCGTTCCGCCGGGAGCGCCGTCCGACGCTCACCGAAGGACCGCCCATGGCTGACGATTTCGGCGTCGTGGTCAGCGCCGGGAGCCTGCGCCCCGGCGACGGGCGCGCGGTGCGCTTCCCGCATCGCTGGACGCCCGAGGGTGTGACCGTCGAGGCCGACTTCACCGGGGCGCACCTGCTGCATCTGGCAGCGGCGGGCTGTGTGCTCAACGACCTGTACCGCGAGGCGGCCGGACTGGGGATCACCCTCGACGGGGTGCGGGTCACCGCGTCCGGAGGGTTCGACACCGACCACTGGGCGTCGACCGGCATCGGTTACTCGGTGACGCTGGACTCGGCCGCCCCCGCCGCGGACCTGGACCGGCTGCTCGACGTCGTGGACGAGGTCGCCGAGATCCCCAGGGCGCTGCGCGCGGGCGCGTCCGTCGGCCGTCGTACGCGGTGAGGCGCACGGCACACAAAGAACTCGTATGGTCTAGACCAAGAAGTGGTTTGGTCTAGACCGAAGCATGGACGCGGCTGGGGCGGCGGCCCGAAGCTTGGGCTCTTCCCCCACCCCACCGGAGGCACACCGTGAGACGTCTTCGCGCATGTCTCGGCGCAGCCGCTGCCGTCGGACTCACCGCCGCAGGGGCCACGGCGCTCGTGGCGGGCAATGCCTCGGGCGCGACCACCGCGCTCAGCAACCGCTGGTACGCGGCCGCGCCCTATCTGATGCCCCTCGACAACGACCCGCCGGACCCGGCCGCCATCATGGACGCGACCGGCCTCAAGGCCTTCCAGCTCGCCTTCGTCCTCGCCCCCAACGGCGGCGGCTGCTCTCCCACTTGGGGCGGCACCGCCCCGGTCTCCTCGGACACCGCCGTCCGGTCCGTCATCGACACCGTCCGCGCCAAGGGCGGCGACGTGTCGATCTCCGTCGGCGGTTACGGCGGCACCAAGCTCGGGCAGACCTGCGCGGACCCGTCGGCCACCGCTGCCGCGTACCAGCAGGTCATCACCAAGTACGGTCTCCACGCGATCGACTTCGACCTGGAGGAGCCGGAGTACGAGAACACCGCGGCGATCAGGAACGAGATCGGGGCGGCCAAGATACTCTAGCAGAACAACCCCGGCCTGTACGTCTCCGTCACCACCGCCGGCACAGCCGACGGCACGGGCTGGTTCGGCAAGCAGATGCTGCTGGAGGCCAAGTCGCAGGGCTTCACGCCCGACAACTTCTCCATCATGCCGTTCGACGGCGGCTTCAGCGGAGCGGCCTCGCAGACGAGCGCGCTGACCAACTTCAACGCGATCCTCCAGTCGACGTTCGGCTGGGACCAGGCGACGGCCTACGCCCACGAGGGCTTCTCCGGCATGAACGGACGCAGCGACACCGGCGAGGTCTTCTCCCAGGCCGACTTCCAGACCGTCCTGGACTACGCCACCAGCCACAACATGGACCGGTTCACCTTCTGGTCCCTCAACCGCGACCGCCCGTGCACGCCGGTCGACAACGGCGGACGGACCTCGGGCACCTGCTCCAGCGTGGCCCAGAATCCGTGGGACTTCGCCAAGTACTCGGTCCGGTTCGCGGGGGCCACTCCGCCTTCCACCACCCCCACCCCGACGCCCACCCCCACGCCGACGCCGGCGGGGTGCAAGACCGCCTGGAGTCCCACCGCCGTCTACACCGCCGGTGACGAGGCCTCGTACAACCACCACAACTGGAAGGCCAAGTGGTGGACGCAGAACGAGACGCCGAGCGCCACCGACTGGGGTCCGTGGCAGGACGAAGGGGCCTGCTGACGCCCCTCATGCATCGCGGTCCGCGCTCCCCCGGGGGAGCGCGGACCTTTCCGTCCCCCGGCCCGTGCTTCCGTGCGCCCGCGCGTGTGGCCGAATGACTCGCCGGAATCGAACAACCGGTCCCCCGCTGGGTATCTCTTCAACACGGTTGATTGCAGGCGGTGTTGAGGGGGCGGACACTGTGGCACGCCGATCGAGCACGTCCGGGCCGACGTTCCGCGAGGTGCTTCCCGCTCTCGCGGTGGTCGTCCTGACGGTGTGCGCCCTGGCCGCCGCGCTCGCCGCGGGCTACCGCGCCGCCGGGATCGGCGTGCCCCTCGCCGGTGTCGTCATCCTGCTCCTGATCACCACGGTGGTGCTCCGGCGCAGGCGCCCCGGGATGCGACGCCGCCTCGGGTACTACACGCCGGACGAACTCCTCGAACTCGACACGCAGGGCCTTGCGTTGGCCGTCGCGCGCATGCTGCGCCGGGACGGGTGGCGGGTCCGCCTGCTGCCGGCCGCGGACCGGCCGCGCTTATGCGCCGAGGACCGTGGCGGCCGTCAACTGGACGTGGTCTTCCGGCCGGTGGCCGAACCCCTGCCCGACGAGGATCCGCCGCATCCGCACCGCCATCGCGGAGACACGCAGAAGCCCATTCAGCTGATCGTGCACCGGGGGAGCTTCCGGGCGCGGGACATCCAGTGGGCCCGCCGCCAGGGCAACACCCGCCTCCTCGACGGCACCGCCCTCAGACGCTGGGCCGAGGGCACGTACTTCGGCGAACTGTTCTTCCCCGGGTCGTGACCCGTCGCCGCGTCCGTTGTCGGTGGCCCGGCCTACAGTCGGCGTATGGCTATGTCACGCGAGGAAAGTGAAGCCTTTCTGGCCGAGCCGCATGTCGCCACCCTGGGCGTCGCGGCCGGCGACGGCCGCGGACCCCTGCTGGTCCCGATCTGGTACGCCTACGAACCCGGCGGGCTGCCGTGGATCCTCACCGGCGCGAACTCCCGGAAGATGCGGCTGATCGAAGCGGCGGGCCGCTTCAGCCTGCTGGTCCAGCGCACGTCGCCGACCACCCGGTACGTGTCGGTCGAAGGGCCGGTCGCCGGCGTGGCGGAGGGAAGCGGCGCGCTGCACCGGGAGATGGCCGGACGGTATCTGTCCGGCGAGGCACTCGACGCCTTCGCGACGTTCGCGGAGGCCGAGCTGGCCGATCACGTCGTGGTGCGGATGCGGCCGGAGCACTGGCTGAGCGCCGATCTCGGCGCGGTCGGCTGAGAGAAGACGCCGCGGCGGCCCGGGAACCCGTCGTGTCCCGGGCAGCCGCGGCGGAAACGACTGCGGTCAGCCCGCGGCCAGGAGCTCGAGGGTGTCGATCACGCGGTTCGAGAAGCCCCACTCGTTGTCGTACCAGGCGACGACCTTCACGTGACGGCCGTCGACCCGGGTGAGAGCCGAGTCGAAGATCGACGACGCCGGGTTGCCGGTGATGTCGGAGGAGACCAGCGGGTCCTCCGAGTACTCGAGGACGCCGGCGAGCGGGCCCTCGGCCGCCTTGCGGTACGCGGCCAGCACGTCCTCGCGCGTCACCTCGCGCGCCACCGTGGTGTTGAGCTCCACGATCGAGCCCACCGGGACGGGCACGCGGATCGAGTCGCCGGACAGCTTGCCGTCCAGGTTCGGCAGCACGAGGCCGATCGCCTTCGCCGCGCCCGTCGTGGTCGGCACGATGTTGACCCCGGCCGCCCGGGCCCGGCGGGCGTCGCGGTGCGGGCCGTCCTGCAGGTTCTGCTCCTGCGTGTAGGCGTGCACGGTCGTCATGAAGCCGTGCTCGATGCCGGCGAGCTCGTCCAGCACCGAGGCCAGCGGTGCCAGCGCGTTGGTGGTGCAGGAGGCGTTGGAGACGATCGTGTGCACGGCCGGGTCGTACGCGTCGGTGTTGACCCCGTACGCGAGCGTGACGTCGGCGCCGTCCGACGGCGCGCTGACCAGGACCTTCTTCGCGCCGGCGTCCAGGTGGGCGCGGGCGGCCTTCGCCGAGGTGAACCGGCCGGTGGCCTCCAGGACGATGTCCACGCCCAGTTCCGCCCACGGCAACTGCGCCGGCTCGCGCTCGGCGAGCACCGTGATGCGACGGCCGTCCACGACCAGGGTGTTCCCGTCGACGGTCACCGGGCGGCCGAGCCGGCCGGCCGTGGAGTCGAAGGCCAGCAGTCGCGCCAGCGCGGCGGGTTCCGTGAGGTCGTTGACGGCGACGATCTCCAGGCCGGTGTCGCGTTCCAGCAGCGCGCGCAGCACGTTGCGTCCGATGCGGCCGAATCCGTTGATGGCGATGCGAGTCATCAGCTGTGTCCCTTTCGTTCACCCCCAGGCTCGCTCGCCGCGGCGGCCGCTGACAGTGGCGCGATCGCCATGGTTCAAAAGGATCGCGCCAAGGCTCGGGGAGGCGCTGCGGGGCGGTCCCGGCTACTCGCCCTGGGCGAAGGTGCGCCGGTATTCGCTGGGTGTGGTGCCGAGGATGCGGTGGAAGTGCAGTCGCAGGTTCGCGCCGGTGCCCAGACCGACATCGGCGGCGATCTGCTCGACGCTGCGCTCGGACCGCTCCAGCAGGGCGCGGGCCATGTCGATGCGGGCCCGCATCACCCACTGCATGGGCGTGTATCCGGTCTCCTCCACGAAGCGGCGCGAGAACGTGCGTGGGGAGACCGCCGCCTGCCGTGCCAGGGTCTCCAGGGTGAGGGGCTCGTCGAGATGGTGCAGTGCCCACTCCCGGGTGGCGGCGAACCGCTCGCCCAGTGGTTCGGGCACGCTGCGCGGCACGTACTGCGCCTGACCGCCGCTGCGGTAGGGGGCCGCGACCAGGCGCCGGGCGGCGTGGTTCGACGCGGCGACTCCGAGGTCGCCGCGGAGGATGTGCAGGCACAGGTCGATGCCCGAGGCTGCACCGGCCGAGGTCAGGACGCTGCCCTCGTCCACGAACAGCACGTTCTCGTCGACGCGGACGAGCGGGTGCCCGGCCACCAGCGCGCGCGTGTAGTGCCAGTGGGTGGTGGCCCGCCGGCCGTCGAGCAGGCCGGTGGCCGCGAGCGCGAAGGCGCCCGTCGAGATCGCGGCCAGTCTCGCGCCCCGGGCGTGGGCGGCCCGCAGCGCCTCGACGACGGTCCGCGGCGGGTCCTCGCGGTCGGGGAAGCGGTAGCCGGGCACGAAGACGATGTCCGCCCACTCCAGCGCCTCCAGGCCGTGGGCGACGTGGTACGACAGCCCGTCGCCCCCGGTGACCAGGCCGGGCGCCGCGCCGCACAGCCGCACCTCGTACGGCATGCTCGCGCGCGTGGTGAACACCTGCGCCGGGATGCCGACGTCGAGCGGCTTGGCTCCTTCGAGCACGAGGACGGCGACACGGCGCAGACGGGAGGCTGACACCCGGACACGATACGCAACACACGACGTGCGGCCCGTACGAGGCCGTCCGGGCCGTGGAGGCGGGCGCGGTCCGCCCGGTGGTCAGCGCGTCCGTGCCGTGCGGGACCGCGAGGGCACCGAGCGCCTCGAGATCGTGGTCGTGCCGCCCGCGGCCGCGCGAGCCGGGGCGTCCGGCAGGGTGAAGGCGAAGACGGCGGTCACCGCCGCGAGGGCGGCCAGCACCAGATAGGCGTCCTGGTAGGCGCTGACGGGCGGGTGCGCGGCGGCGGCCGCGGGGGTGTTCAGCACCAGGGCCGTGATCACCATGGCCGGGGCGAGAGCGCCTCCGGTCTGCCGTACGACGGTGTTGAGCGTGGAGGCCTGTGCCAGGTCGCTCCGGTCGACGGTGGCGAGCGAGGCCACCGTCGTGGGCATGAAGACCCCGCCCATGGCGACGCCGAGCAGGAACATGTAGGCGCGGAAGGTCCACAGGCCGGTGTGCTCGTCGCAGGTGGCGAAGAGCAGCAGGACCAGGGCGACGCCGGTCAGGCCGCAGCCGACGATGATCCGGGGACCGACCCTCGCGTAGAGGATGCCGGCGACCTGCACGGTGAGCAGGACGCCGAAGGCCTCGGGGAAGGTGCTGGTGCCGGACTCCAGGGCGGTGCGGCCCTGTGCCTCCTGGAGGAAGAGCGGGCCGAGGAACATCGCGCCGAGGATCGGGACGAGACCGACGAGGTTGATCAGGTTGGTGTCCCGGAACAGCCGGTTGCCGAACAGGCGCAGCTTCAACAGCGGTGCCGGGGTGCGCAGTTGATGGACTGCGGCGGCCACGAGCAGGAGGGCGCCGACGACCAGGGAGGTGACCACGGCCGTGGAGGACCAGCCGCGGTTGGGGCCCTCGCAGACGCCGAACATCGTGGTCCCGAGTGCCGCGGCGCTCAGCAGCAGGCCGGGCAGGTCGAAGCGGGGCGGCCGGTGCCCGCGGTGCCCCGCGAGGAACAGCGCCCCGAACAGCACGGCGGGCAGTCCCACCGGCAGGTTGACGTAGAACACCCAGCGCCAGGAGAGGTGGTCCACCAGCAGGCCGCCGAGGATGGGAGCGGCGGCCGGGGCCATCTGCTGCGGGACGATCATGTAGCGGGCTATGCGGACCTGTTCGGCGGAGCTGAAGGTGGAGTAGAGCAGGGCGGCCGACGCCGGGAAGAGCACGCCGGCGGAGAGGCCCTGGACGGCGCGGGCGGCGACGAGTTGGGAGAGGTCGGCCGCCGCACCGCACAGCAGGGAGGAAGCGAGGAACGCGGTGAGGGCGGTGAGCAGGACGCGTTTGCCGCCGAAGCGTTCGACCAGCCAGGCGGAGGCGGGGATCGCCATGGCCAGGCAGACCGGGTAGACCACGACCACGCCGTCCAGGGCGGCCGTGGTGAGCCGGAACTGGCGGGCGATGGAGGGCAGCGCCACCGTGGTGATCGCTCCGTCGACGATGGCGATGAACGTCACGCTGACGCACATCACGGGGACGACGAGACGCTGGTCCAGACGGGCGGACAGGGCGGACAGACGGGTTCGGCGGGGGAACGACAGCACATGCTGAGCATACTCACTATGTGCGTGCTCATAGAATTGGGTTTTCCGGTGCAGCGTGGAACGGGGAGCGGCATGGCAGTACAGGGCAGCAGCGACGTCCTGATCGACGAGCTCTACGAGACGACCCACCAGCTGCGCAACTTCGTGGAGGCGCGACTGCGGACCGGCGGGGCCTCCGTCGCCCGGCTGCGCACCATGCGGATGCTCGCCCGTGCCGAACAGCCGCTGCGTATGCGGGACCTGAGTGAGATGACGGGCGTCGCGGCGCGGACCGTGACCAGCATCGTCGACGCGCTGGAGCGCGACGGCCTGGTCGAGCGCCTCCGCCATCCGCACGACCGCCGCGCGTTCCTGCTGCGGCTGACCGACGAGGGACTGCGCTGCCACCGCGAGGCCGAGGAGGTCGACCGCCGCGCCCTCGCGGAGGCGACGGCCGGGCTCGACGACGAGGACCGCGAGCGGATGCGCGCCCTGCTGGCGCGCATCCGCAGCGCGACCTCCTGACGCCGGCCCGCTTTGCGGCCCGGGTCAGCGTCTGCGGCCGCGCACGTTCCAGCCGCTGCCGACGCCCGCCAGGTGCAGGGCGAGCGCGGTGAGGCCGAGCAGCATCACGTTGGTGGACGTGAAGGTGTCGTTCGTCGAGATGTCCGCGGCGTTGATCAGGAAGGCGATGAAGAACAGGATCGCCGAGACGATGGCCAGCATGATGTGTGCGTCCTTTCGACCGGTGGGGCTCCCCCGCGGGATGTGAGGTCCGGATGCCCCCAACTCGGCCGTGCACACGGGGCGGACGCCTCGGCGACGGGTGCGACGGCGGTCGCGGTGCCTCAGTGGCCTCGCCCGCTCTCCAGGCGGTCGAGCACCGCCTGCGCCATGGCCGCCTCGCCCTTGGCGTTGGGGTGGGCGGGGGCCGCGGGCGAGGCCGGCCGCAGCGGCTCGATCCAGCGGTCGGCGGGCGCCGTGCACATGTCGTGGCCGCGGGTGGGGCCGTAGGTGTCGACGTACTCGGCACGGTTGAGCGCGGCCGTCAGACGGAGCATCAGGTTGAGACGCTTCTCCGTGTCGCGCAGGTAGGGGAAGTCCTTCGCGGCGAAGGGCACCGAGGGGTAGCAGCCGCTGCCGTCGTCGGGCAGGAGGTCGGGGTAGCCGACGACGACCACGCGTGCGTGCGGCGCCCGGTGGTGGACGGCCCGCAGCACCTGGGTGACCTTGGGGGCCGTTCTCAGGACGGCCAGCGCCAACTCGTCGTAGCCGGATGCCGCGTAGTGCGTCTGGCAGGGGTTGCCCGCGAGGTCCTGCGCGGCGAGCTGGGCGCAGGTGGCGATGATGGAGCCGAACCCGACGTCGTTGCCGCCTATCTGGACCGTCACCAGGTCGGTGTCCCGGTCCAGCGCGTCGAGCTGGGGCGGGTTGGTGCCCTGCGGCTTCCACATCTCCTCGGTGGTCGCCCCGGCGCAGCTCACGTCCTCGAGCTCGGTCGCCGTCCGCTGCGCCGCCACCAACGAGGGGTAGTTGTGGTCGGAGCGGGCGCAGTTGGCGTCCACCTGGGTCGGGATGAGCGGTCCCGAGGTGTAGGAGTCCCCCAGGGCCACGTACTGGCGCTCGTGTCCGCCGTGGGAGTCGTGCGCCACCGCCGGTGTGCCCGCGGCCAGGACCAGCGCACAGCCGCTGACCGCCGCCGCGGCCGCCCTCGCCCGTCGACGTCTTCGCGGCTCAGCGGCCGGGTGCGTGTCACGCGTCATGGAGAGCCTCCTCCTCGCGGCCGTCACGGCGGGGCGTACCCCGGTACGGCCGTCACCGGTTCAACTGCGCCTGTATACCCGCGAGTAGCGCATTCGGGCCAGAGCCGTACAACGACCAATTTCCGGTGACGGCTCGCGGAGCGAGGAGGAGTTCGCGAACGCGGGGATTGCTACCGGGAGTCGGCGGCGGCGATGCGGGTCGGCCTGCCCAGGGCCCAGAACAGCACGCCGAGGAGCATGAATCCGGCGAGCGGGACGGCCTCCGTCAGCAGGTACCGCCCGCGCTCGCCGTGCGTCCAGCCGTCCGGCGCGTAGGCGGAGCCGAACCACTGGTCGCCGGCGCCGGGGGCGATCAGCTGCACGGTGGCGAACAGGACGAGTGCGGTGAGCACCACGCTGATCGCGAGCGGGAAGGGCGCCCGGTAGGGGCGGTGCACGTCCGGGGCCTTGCGGCGCAGCACCGCGAGGGCGGGGAAGATGCCCAGGTAGCTGACGAGGGTGGTGGAGACGGCGAGGCCGAGGACGGCGCCGAAGAGCTTCGCGGCGCTGCCGTGGGTCAGCTCGTGGGCCAGGACCAGCACCAGGGTGGAGACCAGGCCGCTGAGGACGTTGACGCGGACCGGGGTGCCGAACCGGCTGGAGATGACACCGAGGAAGCGCGGGGCGGCGCCGTCGTAGCCGGAGACGGCGAGGGCCCGGTCGGAGCCCATGACCCAGGTGACCCCTGAGGACAGCACGGTGAGGATGAACATGATCGCGGCGAGGTCGCCGAGCAGGCTGCCGGCTCCGCTGAGGGTGGCGGTGCCGTCCGTGGCGACATGGCCGCCGTAAACGGTGAAGACCTGGCGGATCGCGTCGATGAACCCGCCGAGACCCGTGATGGCCTTGACCGGCAGGACGAGCAGGATGCCGAGGATCGGCAGGGCGTACAGCGCGATGGCGAGGCCGGCGCTGCGGAAGATGGCGAAGGGGACGTCCTTCTGGGCGTCGGTCATCTCGTCGCCTGCGGTGTTGGGCAGCTCGAAGCCGACGTAGTTGAACATCAACACGGGGACGAGGGCGACGAAGCCCGCGTACGACGGCGCGAAGTCGCCGAGGCCGAAGCCGTGCAGGCCGTGCTTCACGCCGTAGATGACGACGGTGACGGTGAACAGGCCGAGCAGGAGGAAGCGGCTCCAGGCGCCGATGGTGGGGATCCACTTGCCGATGTCGAAGGAGAGGATCGCGGCGAGCACGCCCACCCACACGAAGACGAGGGTGAAGGCGTAGAAGGCGGGGGTGCTCAGCTCCTTGCCGTCGTTGAAGAAGGTCGTGTACGCGGTGACGGCCGAGACGGAGAGGGTGCCGCCGAGCCAGACGGGGTTGGTGATCCAGTACAGGAAGTTGTTGACGGCGCCGGCCAGGCGGCCGAAGGCCCGGCTGGTCCAGATGTAGGGCCCGCCCTCGTCGGGGAACGCGGCACCGAGTTCGGCGGTCAGCAGCGCGGAGGGCACGAAGAACACGGCGGCCAGGACGATGAGCCAGGTGAATGCCTCGGCCCCGGACGCGGCCACCGTGCCGATGGTGTCGACGCCGACGATCGTGCACAGCAGAAAGAAGAGGATGTCGAAGCGGCCGAAGTGCTTGCGCAGTTTCTGGCGTTCCGTCTGCGCGGCTGCCGGCGTGCCGGCCGATTCGGGTGCTATGGGGCCAGCGGTCACCGGACGCTCCTGTGTGCTTGTGCCGGGGGCGAGATTTGGCCAATGATCCGTGGCACCCCAGGACCGCACAAGCGCGGCTGTACAAGTTTTGACCATTGCTTCGCCGTATCAATACGGCGGAAACCGCACGGAAACAGTGCGTGGAACGCCGCCTGTGGCGGGGTGTCGGTCAGCCCGGCAGGAGGTAGCGGGAGAGGCGCGCTTCGGCATCGGCCGCGTTGATGCCGAGGGCCCTGCCGATCGTCTCCGGCGCGAGCTCGTCGGCCCGGGCGGCGTAGGCGGCCTCCTGGCCGATGCGGCGGGCGAGGCGCTCCAGCGCGGCCACCGATTTCAGGGCGGCGACCGGCGCCTGGTCGGCGAGGACGGTCAGCCGCTCGTCCAGCCGCCGCAGCAGGTCGGTGACCTCCTCGGGCAGGGGTACCGTCTGCCGTTCGACAGCCCGGACGTGTGCACGCCATTCGTCGAAGGCCGGCGAGGTGTCGAGGTCGTCCAGCGGGTCGTCCGCGATCCATCGCGCGTCGAGGGGGTGACTCACGCCCCGCCAGCCGCACGCGCAGGCGGCGCGGAAGGCGGCCGCCCGGGGCCGGCCCAGTCGCCCGTCGTAGGCCCACAGCTCGCGGGTCTCACGGCCCGTGGCGCCACCGCCGATGTCGAAGGACACCGGCGCGGGCTCGGCGCCGTCCGCGAGGACCGCGCCCACGATGCCCTCGTGCGCGTCGCCGAACTCCTCGGTGCGCCACCCCACGGCCACTCCCCTTTCCCCTGGGGCCGCCCCGCGCCCCCGCTGGTCCGAGGATGCCGCAGGCCGTCCGCGCGCGTGCGGGGATTTGCGGCAACCGACCGGATCGCCGGGCCTCGCCGGCCGTCCGAAAAGGTGTCGTCAACTTTCCACGAGGTGACGGGGGTTGAGGGCGCCGCGCCGAGAGTGATTGACGATCTCCCGCTCGGGGCATCAGGACTGGACAGGGCCGGCCGCGCGCGAGGTGCCGCGGCCCCGGTGGGCGGACAGACCGCGGGGATACCGGATGCGCCTGGAGGGGATGTGATCCGCCATGCGTGCGCAGGGGCGTACCCATCGGCGTTCCGTACGAGTGGAGTACCTCCTGCCCGACGAGGCCGCGTCGGCCGGCCGGGCGCGGGGACTGACCTCGAGATTCCTCACCCACTCCCGTCATCGGGCGACGCGGGTCACGGCCGAGCGGATCGACGACGTGAAGCTCGTCGTGTCCGAGCTGGTCGCCAATGCCACCGAGCACGGCAAGAGCGGCTGCCGCCTGCGCCTGCAGATGACGGACGGCCAGGTGACCGTCGAGGTCTACGACGACAACCCGGTCGCGCCGCGAGTCCGTGCGTTCACCGCCGAGGGCGAGAGCGGGCGCGGCCTGGCCATCGTGCGCTGCCTCGCCCAGCGCCTGGACGTCCGATCGGTCACCGGCGGCGGCAAGCGCGTGCGCGCCGTCCTGGCCCTTCCCGCCTAGAGCCTGCCGTCTGGATCAGCTCGGCGTCGCCGGGCCCGGCACGCACATGTGCCGCGTCGTCGCCACTCGCCGGCTCGTCCCTTCGGCTCGCAGCCGCACGCTCCGGACTCCGCTCGGGTCGGCCATGACGCGTTGCCCTCAGCAGCCGGCCTGATCCGGACGACAGGCCCCGGCCGACGGAGACCGCCGCTCGGCGGTTTCGGCCGCGTGACCGGCCGCTCTGCGGCGCAGCGTGACCTCGGTGACTGCCCGGGGCATGAGGCAGCGGCTCAAGGGGTCGTACGACTGCGTCCGCCACGTGAAGTCACGCGGGCCACGCACCTGCCCCCGCTCTCCGGAGAGGTCACCCGTGCCCCGCGTGCAGATGGCTGTGGGACGCCTCGGGCGGGCACGGGGTGTCCTCGCCCCGGCGGTCGCGCCGCCAGTCGTGCACCGCGAGGGCGAGGGAGCACAGCACCGGCAGCACGCCGAGACCGACGGCGGTCGCCACGGCGAGGTGGTAGTCGTGCCCGCGCCCGCCCAGTACGACGTAGAACAGGCCGGGCAGCGCGGCCGTGCCGACGGCCCCGCCCAGCCGCTGCCCGGTCTGGAGCGCGCCGCCGGCCGCGCCCGCCATCCGCACCGGCACGTCCCGCAGGGTCATGGTGACGTTGGGCGAGATGACGCAGCCGCTGCCCAGACCGCCGACGAGCAGGACGGGCGGGGTGAGCCACACGGCCAGGCCCTTCGGTGCCAGCCACAGGATCAGCGCGGTCCCGCCGAGTCCCAGGGCCACACCGGCGAGTCCGCAGACGGTCAGCAGCCGGCCCAGCCGGTCCACCAGCCGCCCCGCCACCGCCGCGGCCAGCGCCGAGCCCAGGGCGAACGGCGTCACCGTGAGGCCCGACCGCAGCGGTGAGTAGTCGAGGCCGTTCTGGAAGAAGAGGGCGAAGACCAGCCACACACCGCTGAAGCCGACGAAGTAGAGGGTGGCGATGGCGGCGCCGACGGCGTAGCCGCGGGTCTCGGTCAGCAGCCGGGGGTCCAGCAGGGGCTGGCCCTCGCGGGCCGCGACCCGGCGTTCCCACCGGGCGAAGGCCACCAGCAGGGCGGGTCCCACGAGGAACAGCCACCACAGTCGTCGTACGCCGCCGGACTCGGCCAGCACCAGTGGCAGCATCAGCGCCAGGACTCCGCAGCCGAGGAGGGCGACGCCGCCGAGGTCGAGGCGTTCACGGCGGCCGGGGACCGCCCTGGGCAGCAGGCGGACGCCGAGCAGCAGGGCGATCGCGCCGACCGGGACATTGACGTAGAAGATCCAGCGCCAGCCCTGGGGGCCGTCGGCCAGCGTGAGGATGAGTCCGCCGACGACGGGGCCGACGGCGCTGGAGATGCCCACGGTCGCGCCGAACAGGCCGAAGGCGCGGCCGCGTTCGGCTCCGCGGAACATCTGCTGGATCAGTGCGGAGTTCTGCGGGGCCAGGCAGCCGGCGGCGACGCCCTGGGCGATGCGGGCGACGACCAGGAAGGTGATGGTGGGGGCGGCGCCGGCCGCGGCGCTGCACAGCACGAAGGCGGTGAGGGCCAGCAGGAAGATGCGGTGTCTGCCGAGCGCGTCGCCGATGCGCCCGGCGGTCACCAGGACCAGCGCGAAGGCGAGGGCGTAGCCGGAGACCACCCACTGGATGGCGGGCGCGCTCGCGTGCAGGTCGCGCTGCATGGACGGCAGGGCCACGGCGACGATCGTCACGTCCAGCAGGCTCATGAACCCCGCCACCAGGGTGACCCACAGGGCCTTCCACCGCCGGGGGTCGCTCCCGCCGTCCGCGTTCCTCGGCACGGTGCCTCCTTCGCCCGATCACCTACCCGATCCGGTGAGGGTTCCCGTATCCGCCGCGAATCATCGGCTTTCGGCCACGTGCTGCCGGTGCAGTTGATCCAAATTCATATTACTGAAACGTAACCTACCGAGGGGTACCCCCGGTAACACCGGCCTCGGTACCGTCCTGACACTTCGTCTAAGAACGGCGCGAGGTGCGGTGGGACGACCGCGCCCTCGTGCCGTCGGCACCTGCCCCACCAGGTCACCAGCCGCCGCCCGAGCCGCAGCCCGAGGCTCGGCCTCCCCCTGCCCCGGAGGCTCGTCATGCCCGTTTCCGCACGCCAGCTCGCCGTGGCCGTCACCACCGCCGCGTGCCTCGGCGCCACCGCCGTGCCCGCCGCGTCGGCGTCCCAGAACGACGCCGTCGTCTCCCGTGGTGTCACGATTCCGGAGTTCTACAACCCGCCCGCCGCCCTGCCGTCGGCCGACGGCGCACTCGTGCGCAGCGAACCGCTCCCCCTCGCGCTGAGCCTGCCGGGCGTCGACGGGCCGCTGCCGGGCACGGCGACCCGGCTGATGTACAAGTCGACGGACTCCACCGGCCGTCCCATGGCGGTCACCGGCGCCTACATCGAACCGGCCGCCGCCTGGAAGGGCGGCGGCGACCGGCCGCTGGTCGTCCTGGCGCCCGGCACCCTGGGGCAGGGCGACCAGTGCTCGGCCTCCCTCGGCCTCGAGCACCCACTGCTGCTCAACGGCCAGACGGTGTCGGTCGGTTACGAGGACCTGGCGGCCTACCGCCTGCTGTCCGAAGGCGTCGCCGTCGTCGTCACCGACTACGCCGGGCTCGGCGCCACCGACCGGCTGCACACCTACGTCAACCGGGTCGACGAGGCCCACGCCGTGCTCGACGCCGTCCGCGCGGCCCGCTCCCTGCCCACGGCGTCGATCACCGCGGCATCGCGGGTGGGCCTGTACGGCTACAGCCAGGGCGGCGGGGCGTCCGCGGCAGCCGCCGAACTGCAGCCCTCCTACGCCCCCGACGTCACCCTCTCCGGCACCTACGCGGGCGCCCCGCCGGCCGACCTGGTCCAGGTGACCAGGGCCATCGACGGCAGCGAACTCGCGGGCGCGCTCGGCTGGTCGGTCAACGGCTTCCTGCAGTCCGACCCGGCGCTGGTGCCGATCGCCGAAGCCCATCTCAACGCGGCCGGCCGGGCGGCCCTCAAGGACCTGTCGACGATGTGCGTGGGGGACGCGCTGTTCTCCTACGGCGGCGCGCACAGCACCAAGTGGACCACGGACGGCTCGTCCCTCAGCGACATCATCGCCTCGGAGCCGGCCCTGCGGAACTTCCTCGCCGACCAGCGCATCGGCACGATGCGGCCGGCCTCGCCGGTCCGGGTGGCCACCGGGACCAAGGACAACCTCGTCCCGCACGCCCAGGCACGCCGGCTCGCCGCCGACTGGTGCGCCAAGGGCGCCGACGTGACGTACAAGCCGGTCTCCCAGCTCGACCTGGGCAGCGCCCTGCTCAACCACGTCACCCCGCTGCTCACCGACCAGGGCGCCGCCATCTCCTGGCTGACCGACCGGCTCCAGGCCAAGCCCGCCACCTCCAACTGCGCGGACCTGCCGGGCCTTTCCTGACCCGCCCTAGGTCGTGTCTTCAATTGATCTTGCTTGGTGGATCATGGTCGGGTGATTCGTCGCCATGAACTGTCCGATGCGGAGTGGGAGTTCGTCCGACCGCTGTTGCCCGCGTCCCGACGGGGCCGGAAGCGGTTGGACGACCGAAGGGTCCTCAACGGGATCGTGTGGAAGTTCCGCACCGGTACGGCCTGGCGGGATGTGCCCGAGCGGTACGGGCCGTGGCAGACACTGCACACCCGATTCCGGCGCTGGGCCCTGGACGGAACCTTCGAGCGGATGCTGCGGACCGCGCAGGCCAGGGCGGACGCCGCTGGGGACATCGATTGGCTGGTGTCGGTTGACTCCACCGTCGTGCGAGCCCACCAGCATGCGGCGGGGGCCCGAAAAGGGGGCGCCGCAGCCCCGCGCTCGGACGCTCCCGGGGCGGCCTGACCAGCAAAATACACCTGGCCTGCGATGCCTTCGGGCGCCCGCTGGCCTTCGTCGTAACAGGCGGGAACACCAACGACTGCACACAGTTCACCGCCGTGATGGAGGCGATCCGCGTGCCCCGCACCGGAGTGGGGCGGCCCCGGGTGCGGCCCGCGCACATTCTGGGCGACAAGGGCTACAGCTCCCGCGCCATACGGACCTGGCTGCGCCCGGGGCATCCCACACACCATTCCCGAGCGGGCCGACCAGGTTCGCAACCGGCTCCGCCGCGGCAGCCGCGGCGGGCGTCCGCCGGCCTTCGACAAGCAGCTCTACAAGCGGCGCAACGTCGTGGAACGGTGCTTCAACCGTCTCAAGCAGTGGCGCGGCATCGCGACCCGCTACGACAAGACCGCCGAGTCCTACCAGGCAGCCGTCACCCTCGCCTCGCTCCTGATGTGGGCGTGACAATTGAAGACAACTCCTAGAGCTGTACGGCGCCGTGCGCGGCGCAGGCCTCGGTGGCCAGGCCGCCGGGGCCGGGGTCCGGGCGCAGCATCTGGGCGACCAACTCGGCCGTGGCCCGGTGCCAGGCGCCGCTGCGCCGGAGCATCGCGTGGTCCCCGCCCCGGACCGTCACCAGGCCGGCCGGCGTGCCCGCCGCCCGGGCCCGGCGCACGAAGTCCGCCGACTCGGCGGGCGCACACACCCGGTCGTGGTCGCCGTGCACGAGCACGATCCGCACGTCGCCGAGGTGGGCGACGGGGTCCGCGGGCGGGCACCAGGGCGCCAGGGCCAGCACGCCCCGCACCAGGGGGTGGGAGGCGGCGCGCAGGGCGGCCCTGGCTCCCATCGAGTGCCCGACGAGGACGACGCGCGCGGCCTCGGCCCGCTCCGCGATTTCGTCGAGGGCACGCAGGGCGTCGTCGGCCGGGTCGCCGGTGTTCCAGCCCCGGTGGCGGTAGCGGACCTGCCCCAGCAGGGCGTCCGGGGGTGCCGTCGCGGCGGCGGCGCGCAGCACCGGGTGCATGCGGAGCGCGGCCGGCTGCCAGGGGCGCACCGCGCGGCGGCTGACCTCCTGGCCGCCGTGCAGGGTCACGATCGCGGCGGAGACGGGCTGCTGCGGAGCGCGCCGCACGATCAGTGCGGACTCATTGCGTGGCACCCTCCCACCATGCCCCATCGCCCCGGGCCCCCGGCCACCCGGTGCCCGCACCTCCGCACGGCAGGGGGCGCACGCACAGGCCAGTGAGCCCTACATGCGCCCGCACCCCGGCGGGGAGGATGTGCCGTGTCGGCGGCCGCTCGGCCGGGACACCGCGTACCCGAGCTTCACCTCGTCGAGAAAGCAGGTCGGCTCCGTGCTGTTGCGTCTGCCCGAGTCCGTGTCCGAAGCGCAGGAGTGCGTCGCCGAGGGGGCGGTGCCCGTCGGCGGGGCCACCCTGGTGTGGGCGGGCTGGCAACGCGACGGCTTCCCCGAGCGGGCCATGTCCCTGCGCAACGTGCCGGAGGCCAACGGCGTCGAGCCTGGCAGGCTGGGCGCCGCCGTGGTGCTGAACCGGATCGACGAGCGGGTCCCGGAGGTACTCCGGCAGGCCGCCGCCCGGGTGGGGACCGGCGCCGTGCGCCGGACGGCCACCGTCGGGGGCAACATCGTCGGCAGCACGCTGCGCTGCCTGCTGCCCGCCGCCCTGGTGCTGGACGCCCGCGCGACGGTCCTGGAGCGGGACCGGGTCTTCGAGACCGATCTGGCCGAACTCCTCGCCAAGCAGCACCTGTTGCTCAGTCTTCACTGGCCGGAGCCGCTGGTCAGCGCCTACCGCAAGGTGGAGGGGGAGGCGGGCGGTCCCCCGCCGCTGGTCGTCGCGGCCGCGGTGCACGCGGGGCAGGAGGGACCGCCCCGAGTACGCGTCGCGGTGCGCGACGGCTACGACGTCCTCGCCGCCGAGATCGCCGGTGGCGACGGTGCCGGGCAGATTCTGGACCGCCTCCGGGAGACGGCCGTCGGCACGCTGCACGAGACGGGCTGGGAGATCGTGCGCGGTCACGTCGCCGAGCTGCTGGCGCGGCCGACGCCGTAGCGGCGGCGGCATACTGGGCCCATGCGTCTCGGGGTGGTCACCGCGATCCTCTACTGCGTGCAGTTCAGCCCGGAGTTGAACGACGCCGAGGTCGAGCGCATCGCGGACATGGTTCTGGAGCGGCCCTTCTACGACCTCACGGTCGAGGAGGAGTACGCCGGCATCGAGGCGGTGCTGGCCGCCCCGGACTGGGAGGACGACCTGTCCTGGCAGCCGCACGCCGAGGCGGCCGTCCGGGACTTCCTGCGACGGCTGCTCCAGCGCCTGGACGCGCTGCGGCCGTGGCGGGAACCGCCGTTCCGCACCCTGGAGTGGGAGCGCTGGGAGGAGTACCGCACGGGTCGGCTGCTGGCACACGTGCGGCTGTACCCGCCGCCCCAGGACCCGCTGTTCTCCCGTCTGCGGCCGGTGCCCGGGGACGAGCACGAGCTGCGGGCGACCCTGCTGCGGCTGCGCTCCGGCGACGAGGTCGCCCTGATCGCACCGCCGTCGTCGGGCACGGGGGACGCGGTGCTGATGGCCGTCGCCCCGCACCGACCCGCCCCGCAGGTCATCGAGGCGTTCGTCACCCACACCGGATACGCGCGCGAACGGGTGACCCCGGTGGTACGGCGGTGGTGGCGGCGTCCGGTCCTGCCCGCGGGCGTGCGGCCCGCCGGGTGAGCCCCGGCCCGCCCGTCAGTCGGCCGTCTTGCGGGCGAGGGCGTTGTTGTCGATGGAGTTGTGCACGCTGAAGCTGACGGCGTCCGAGCGGTAGCGGTCGTCCGACCACTCCACGGGGCGTCCCTCGCGGGTGGTGGTCACGCGGCGCACGCGCAGCAGCGGGCTGGTGCGGCGGATGCCGAGGAGTTCGGCGTCCTGCGCGCTCGCCGCGACGGCGTCGATGACGTGCTCGCCGTAGGCGAAGACCAGACCGGTGCTCTCGTAGAGCAGTTGGGTGACGGAGGCCGCGTCGGGGTCGACGGTCTCGACGGCGGGCGAGATCCAGTCGGCGTACACGGTCCGCTCCACCAGGACCGGCTCCCCGTCCAGCCCGCGCACCCGGAGCACGTGCAACACCGGTGTGCCTTCGCGCAGTTGGAGGCGGGCGGCGTCCTGGGCGGTGGCGGGCAGGTACGCCTGGGACACGACGTGGCCGGTCGCCTCGCGGCCCATCGCGCGGGCCCACTGGGCGAAGCTGCGCAGTTCGGCGAAGCTCTGGCTGCGGCGGCTGGCGAGGACGACCCGGCGGGCGCCCTGCCGGGAGCCGATGAGTCCCTCGGCCGTCAGCGCGGCGACGGCCTGGCGGACGGTGCCGCGTGAGACGCCGTAATGGGCGGCGAGCTCCGTCTCGGGGGGCAGCCTGCTCCCCACCGTGTACTGCTCGCGGTCGATCGCCCGCCGCAGTTCGTCGGCGATCTCCTCGTGTCGCGTCGCCACCGTGCCCCTCCGAGTCTGCCGCTGTGCACAGCGTGACCACCCTAAACGAGGCCGGCGGCGGATCGCGCTCTGCCCGAAGTGTGCAGGGAATGACAGGTCACAATTTCGCCACTGTTTACGAAGGCGTCACCACAGGAAGCCTTACTGAGGCCAACTTGTTCAGACAAGTTCTCAGTCTTTGTGCGTCCTCCCCTGCGCCCCTCCTGGAGTCCCCGTGTCCCAGCCGAGAACAGCCGCTCTGGCCTGCTCCCTCGCCGTCGTCGCCGCGCTCGCCCTGAGCGCCTGCGGCGCGGCACCCGACAACGCGTCGACCACCGCCGACGGCAAGAGCGCCGCCACCGCCACCTCCGCCGCCGACTTCGGCGGCCTGTCCAAGCTGGTGGCCGCGGCGAAGAAGGAGGGCACGCTGCACGCCATCGCGCTGCCCCGCGACTGGGCCGACTACGGCGCCCTCATCGACGGGTTCACCAAGAAGTACGGCATCAAGATCCAGGTGGAGAACCCCGACGGCTCCAGCCAGGACGAGATCAACGCCGTGACCTCCCGCAAGGGTCAGGACCGCGCCCCGGACGTCCTCGACCTCGGCTCCTCCTTCGCCCTCAGCGCCGCCCAGCAGGGCCTGCTGGCGCCGTACAAGGTGGCCTCCTACGCCGACATCCCGGCCGGCCAGAAGGACCCGCAGGCCCGCTGGTACAACGACTACGGCGGCTACATCTCCATCGGCTGCGACGCCAAGCGCGTCAAGACCTGCCCGACCACCTTCGCGGACCTTCTCAAGCCGCAGTACAAGGGCCAGGTCGCCCTCAACGGCAACCCGACCAAGTCCGGTTCGGCCTTCGGCGGCGTGTACGCGGCCGCGCTCGCCGGCGGCGGCTCCTTCGACGACATCCAGCCCGGCCTGGACTTCTTCGCCAAGCTGAAGAAGAACGGCAACTACACGCCCGTGGAGTCCACTCCGGCGACCGTCGAGAAGGGCGAGACGCCGATCAGCATCGACTGGGACTACCTCAACGCCGGCTACGCCGACGAGTTCAAGTCCAAGGGCGTCGACTGGAAGGTGGCGGTGCCCACCGACGGCAAGTTCTCCCAGTTCTACTCCCAGGCCGTCAACAAGGACGCCCCGCATCCGGCGGCCGCCCGCCTGTGGCAGGAGTACCTCTACAGCGCCGAGGGCCAGAACCTGTGGCTCAAGGGCTACGCCCGCCCGGCGCTGATGACGGCCATGGACAAGGCCGGCACCCTCGACAAGGAGGCCGCCGCCAAGCTTCCCGAGGTCTCCGGCACGCCCTCCTTCCCGACCGAGGCCCAGCAGTCCAAGGCCAAGACGGTCATCGCGCAGGGCTGGGCGAAGGCCGTCAGCGGATGACGGCGACCCTCACGGGCGTGGACGTGGCGCCGCCGGTCACCTCGGTGAAGCGGCGGCGCCGTGCCCCCGGCTGGCTGGCCGTCGTCCCGCTGCTCGTGTTCACCGCGATCGCCTTCGGGGTGCCGGCGATCGCCATGCTGGACGGCGCCTTCAGCGTCAAGGACCAGGCCACCGGCGTCAGTTCGTACAGCTCGGAGAACCTCACGACGTCGCTGCACGGCGCCTATCTGACCGCGCTGCTCGGCAGCGTCAAGCTGTCGGCCGTCTCCGCGGGCATCGGCACGGTGCTGGGGCTGCCGCTCGCCCAGGTCGTGGTGACCTCCCGGTTCCGGGCGCTGCGCGACGCCGTGCTCACCGCCTCCGGCGTGCTCGCCAACTTCGGCGGCATCCCGCTGGCCTTCGCCTTCGTCGCCACGCTCGGCAACGCCGGTGTGCTGACCCGGCACCTGGGCCTGGCGCAGGCGGGCTGGGACCTCTACAGCTTCTGGGGCCTGGTCGTCGTCTACCTGTACTTCCTGATCCCGCTGATGGTCCTCACCATCACCCCCGCTCTGGAGGGCCTGCGCTCCCAGTGGCGGGAGGCGGCGCAGAACAACGGGGCCACCTCCGTGCAGTACTGGCTGCACGTCGCCCTGCCCGTGCTGCTGCCGTCGCTGCTGGGCGGGTTCGTGCTCCTGTTCGGCAGCGCGTTCGCCGCCTACGCCACCGCCGCGGCGATGGTGGGCAGTTCGGTGCCGCTGGTGACGCTGCAGATCGCCGACGCCATCTCCGGCAACGTCCTGGTCGGCCAGGAGAACGTGGCCCTCGCCCTCAGCCTGGACATGGTCCTGGTCGCCGGCCTCGTCATGGCCGTGTACCTGCCCCTGCAACGACGGAGTGCGCGATGGCTCGCCTGAATCCGTGGCGGTGGGTCGTCCTCGGCCTGGCCGCGCTGTACTTCCTGGTGCCGCTGGCCTCCTCGGTGATCTTCACCGTGGACGTGCCCGGTCAGGGCGTCACCTTCGACGCCTACACGCAGATCGTCTCCACCGACGGCTTCGTCTCCAGCCTGCTGCTCTCGCTGGAACTGGCCCTCGCGACCATCGCGATCGTGCTGCTGCTCATGGTGCCCGCGATGGTGGCCCTGCGGCTCGGCGCGCCCCGGCTGCGGCCGGTGGTCGAGGTGCTCTGCCAACTGCCGCTGGTGGTCCCGCCGATCGCCTTCGTCGCCGGCATCTCCACCGTCCTGAAGTGGGGCCCGGACCATCTCTCCCGCACCCCGCTGTTCCAGACGTTCGTGGCGATCCAGAACCCCGGCTTCCCGTTCGTGCTGGTCATGGCGTACGTCGTGATGGCGCTGCCGTTCGTGCACCGGGCGCTGGACGCCGGGCTGCGCTCGATCGACGTGCGCACCCTCGTCGAGGCCGCCCGCAGCTGCGGCGCGAGCCGGCCGCAGGCCCTGCTGCGGACCGTGCTGCCCAACCTGCGCGGGGCGCTGCTCAACGCCGCCTTCCTCACCCTCGCACTGGTCCTCGGCGAGTTCACCGTGGCCCAGCTGCTGGGCTTCCAGCCGTTCGCCGTGTGGATCTACAGCGTCGGCGGCTCGCAGGCCCAGCTGTCCGTCGCCGTGTCCGTGCTCAGCCTGCTCGTCACATGGGCCCTGCTCCTCGCGCTCGCCGGTGTCGGCGGCCGCACCCGTACCGCTTCGTCCCGGGGATGAACCATGACCGCCACCACGCTTGAGAAGGCCGCCGTCGACAAGGCCGCCACCGTCGAATTCCGCGGTCTGCGCCGGGAGTTCGGGCCCACCGTGGCCCTGGACGGCCTCGACCTGACCGTGCGGCCCGGGGAGTTCCTGGCGCTGCTGGGCCCGTCCGGGTGCGGCAAGACCACCGCGCTGCGCATGCTCGCCGGGTTCGAACACCCCGACGCCGGTGAGGTGCTGGTCGACGGCAAGGACGTCACCGACGTGCCGGCCCACCGCCGCGATGCCGGGATGGTCTTCCAGTCGTACAGCCTCTTCCCGCATCTGAACGCGCTCGACAACGTCGCCTTCGGGCTGCGCATGCGCAAGGTGGGCGCCGCCGAACGCCGTTCCCGCGCGGCCGAGTTGCTGGAGCTGGTCGGTCTCGCAGACAAGGGCATCCGGTTCCCGCACCAGCTCTCCGGCGGCCAGCAGCAGCGCATCGCGCTCGCCCGCGCGCTCGCTCTGCGGCCCCGGGTCCTGCTGCTGGACGAGCCGCTGTCCGCACTGGACGCCAAGGTGCGCCTCACGCTGCGCGAGGAGATCCGCCGGCTGCAGCAGGAACTCGGCATCACCACCCTGTTCGTCACGCACGACCAGGAGGAGGCCCTGTCGATCGCCGACCGGGTCGCCGTGATGCACGCGGGCCGGCTCGAACAGTGCGCGGAACCCGCCGAGTTGTACGGGCGGCCCGCGACGGCGTTCGTCGCCGAGTTCGTGGGCACCATGAGCCGGATACCGGGGCACCTGGCCGGGGACACGGTCGAGGTCCTCGGGATGCGGCTGCCCGCGGAGGGGACCGTGCCGCAGGCGTCGGAGGTCGACGTCCTGGTGCGGCCCGAGGCGGTACGCGTCGAAGCCGACGCCACCGGCTCGGCGACCGTCATCGCGACCGCCTTCCTGGGCGCCGCCACCCGGCTGACCGTGCGCCTCGCCGACGGCACCGAGGTCAAGGCCGACCTGCCCACGCACGAGGCGGCCCCGCTGGGCGCGGGCGCCGCCGTCCGGGTGTCGCTGCCCGAGCGGCCGGTGCTGGTCGCCGAACGCGCACGTTGAGCACACCCGAAGCGCGCACGTTGAGGACACCCGACGCCGGCTCCCGGCACCTCCCCCACGCACGAAAGAAGAGACCGTGACCCGACCCCCGCTCCAGGCCGTCCTGTTCGACATGGACGGCACGCTCGTCGACACCGAGCGGCTGTGGTGGGAGGCGGTGCAGGAGGTCGCCACGGGCCTCGGCCGGCCGTTGACCGAGGCCGACCAGCCGGAGGTGCTCGGCCGGCCCGTCGAGCACACCGCCGACTGGCTGGGCCGGCTCACCGGCACGCCGGGGCTCGCCGGCCCGCTGCACCGCGAGTTCTCCGACCGCGTCCGCACCGGCATCGTGCCCCGCCCGGGCGCGCTCGCCCTGCTGGACGCCCTCGATCGCGACGGCGTCCCCACCGCCCTGGTCACCGCCTCACCGCGATCGGTCGCCGACAGCGTGCTGGCCGTGCTGGGCGCCGACCGGTTCCGGGTGTCGGTCACCGCCGACGACACCGCCAGCACCAAGCCCGCCCCCGACCCCTACCTCACCGCCTGCCGCGCCCTCGGCGTCGAACCGGCCCGCTGCGTGGCCGTCGAGGACACCCCCACCGGCGTCAGCTCCGCCGAGGCGGCGGGCTGTACCGTCCTCGCCGTGCCCTCGCTCGCGCCCATCGAGGCCGCGCCCGGGCGGACGGTCGTGGCCAGCCTGGAGGAGGTGACCACGGAACGGCTGCGCAGCCTGGTCCGGCCGCGGCTGCGCGTGCTCAGCTGGAACCTCTGGCACGGCGGCGCGAAGGTCGACGACCACCGTGCCAAGCAGCTCAAGGTCATCCTCGACACCGAGGCCGACGTGGTGGGCCTGCAGGAGACAGCGGGCACGGCGGCCCGGGAACTCGCCGAGGCGCTGGGCTGGCACCACCACCAGGCCGGCGAGAACCTCGGCATCATCAGCCGCCACCCCATCACGGCCCGCCTCGGCGACCCGGCCGTCGGCTTCTACGGCGCGGCCGGAGCGCGCATCCGCCTCGACGGCACGCGCGAGCTGGACGTGTGGACGGCCCACCTGCACTGCACGCCGTACGGGCCCTACGAGGCCGCCTTCGACGGGCTCTCGCCGGCCGAGCTGATCGCCCACGAGGACCTGCGGCTCGCCCAGATGCGGCAGGCCCTGCGGCAGATCGCCGAGGCGGCCGGCGCGACGACACCGGTCGTCCTCACCGGCGACTTCAACTGCCCTTCCCACCTGGACCGGACGGACGTCGCCTGGCCGGCGACCAGGGCGGCCGAGGAGGCCGGGCTGCGCGACTCCTACAGGGAGGCCCGTCCGGACCCGGAGCGCGACCCCGGCCACACCTGGTCGCCGATCCACCCGCGGCACGAGGACGACCCCGCGCTCCCGGAGCCGCAGGACCGGATCGACTACGTGCTGCACAACGGGCGCGGCCTCGGCGTCCTCGACGCGCGCACGGTCGTCACCGGCGTCCCGCGCGCCTGGCCCGACGTCGCCGGCAACGACTGGCCCTCGGACCACGCGGCGGTGCTCACGACGTTCGAGCTGAGCCCGCCGGACTGACCTGGGCCTGACGCCCGGACTCCGTCATCCGGCGGCGTTGTCGACCCGCATCCGCACCTGCTCCTCCAGCCGCTCCAGGCTGTGGTCGAGGGCCTCGCAGGCGGCCGCCTCACCCGGGTCGTGGGCGTCTTCGAAGAAGGACAGGTGCACGGTCACCTCGCTGGTGCCGGTGTCCATGCCGGCGACCTGGAGCCAGCCGGCGTAGCCGCCGTCCTCCCGGGTGCCCCACTCCAGGCGCATCTGGTCGGGGCGCGGCCGCAGGAGGGCGGGCGTGTCGCGGTCGCTGCCGTCCTCGTGGACGGTGACCGCCGGCGGGTCGTCGGGGCGGACGTGCAGCTCGCCCGGCAGCCAGCTGTCCAGCTGGCCGACGTTGGCCGCCTGGTCGAAGACGTGCTCCGGCAGGGCGGGCATCGTGCGGGAGCGTTCGTACTCGGTCATCACGCATCACCTCCGCGGTCATGGCACAGCATCACGACGCGTGCCCTTTTTGAGGTGATTGAACCCACGACCTCGGCATCGGCCGGCCAGGGCGGCCGAAAAGCTCCGGACCGGGCACCGGACGACAAGTTGTCTCCTTCGTAAGCCAGTTACCGCCGTCCGAACGGTCTTACGACGTCGATTCCCGTCCATCATCCGTCAGTCCCGGAGACTCGCGTCCCGCGCCCCGGCTCCGCGCCTACCTTCCGAGGACCGGGCGGGCCGTCGGTCCGTCGCAGCCGACAACGCATTCGAAGGGGTGGGCGCCATGGCGGGCGTGGAAGTGTCACTGAAGGAAATGATGGCCGGTGTCGAGGGATCGGTGGGGGCCGCGGTCGTCGACTACACCAGCGGGATGGCCCTGGGCACGCTGGGCGGCGGGAAGGACCTCGACCTGACGGTCGCGGCGGCCGGCAACACGGATGTGATCCGGGCCAAGGTGCGCACGATGGAGCAGCTGGGACTCAAGAGCGGGATCGAGGACATCCTGATCACGCTCGACCGGCAGTACCACCTGATCCGCCTCGTCGCGGGCCGCAACGGCAACGGCCTTTTCCTGTACCTCGTACTCGACAAGGAGCGCTCCAACCTGGCGATGGCCCGCCACCAGCTCAAGCGCGTCGAGGAACAACTCGAGGTCTAGATCCCTCCGCCGTCCGGGTGTCGTGCGCCCACGATGTGAAGACTTCTTCAACTCACCACATCAGCATGATCCCAATTCGTGCCTGCGCACGGCCCCGGGCGGCCAGGATCGGTTCCGAAGGGCAGCCGCGGCGGTGACCTCGGGGCCGCCGCCCCATGGCAACCGCACCCGACCCGGCAGGGAGAGAGCACTGATGCAGGTCCCCCTCTACCAGGCCAAGGCGGATTTCTTCCGCATGCTCGGGCATCCCGTGCGCATCCGGGTCCTGGAGCTGCTCCAACACGGTCCGGTCCCGGTACGGGACCTGCTGGCCGACATCGAGATCGAGCCGTCCAGCCTCTCCCAGCAGCTGGCCGTGCTGCGCCGCTCCGGGATCGTGGTGTCCATCCGGGAGGGCTCCACCGTCACCTACGCCCTCGCCGGCGGTGACGTCGCCGAACTGCTGCGCGCGGCCCGCCGGATCCTGACCGAGCTGCTCGCCGGGCAGAACGAGCTCCTCGCCGAGCTGCGGCAGGCCGACACCGCTCCCCCGCCGGTGTCCACGAGCGGCCGCCTGTGACGCCCGGCGGAGAAACCGCGACCGGCGTGTTGCGCCGCCCGAGTGGTGGATGCACGCGCTCGGCCGTAGCGTCGAATCCGGGACGGACGATGGTGGCTCGCGCTCGGGAGCGGTCATGCGCGGACAGGTAATCAGCACGGCGGTCGCACTCTTCTTCGCCGCGTCGCTCACGGCGGCGGCAGCGGCACCTCCGTCGGCGGCCCGGCCCGCGTCGGAGCCCGCCGCGCGGGCCGCACGGCCGGCTCCGGTGCTCGTCGACTGCTTCTGGCACGCGCGGGTCCGCCCGGCGAACTTCATGCTCGCCTGCGGGGACGGCAACAGCCGCCTGGCGTCGCTGCATTGGACGACGTGGGGCCGGGACGGGGCGAGGGCGCAGGGCGTGAACTGGGTCAACGACTGCAAGCCGTACTGCGCGGCCGGCCGGTTCCACGCCTATTCCGTGGTGGTACGCCTGGACCACGCGCGGCCCTGGAAGAAGCACCCTCGGCTGCGGCACTACACGCGCATGACCCTCGTGTACAACGCCGACCGGCCGCGCTCCTTCCCGCAGACCGTGGTCTATCCGCTGTGGGACTGATCCCTCTCCTCGCGTGAGCCCCGGTCCCCGGTGTCCAGCGGCGACCGGCCCTGGACGGACTCACCGGCGGTGAGGTGTTCCAGGACCTCGACCAGTTCCCTGCATGCCTGTTCCACCGAGCGCCTGGTGTGGAGCTGTTCGGTGATCACCGCCGACAGCAGGAGGGCGGTCAGGGCCATCGCGCCGTTGAAGGCCTGGAGCTTGACCATCACCTCGATGCGGGACATCCGCTCGAAGGGGCCGATCTGATCCGTGGCGGCGACCGTGGCCATGACGGAGGCCAGGGCGGCGCACAGCATGCTGCCGGCGAGCTGGAAGCGCAGCGCGGCCCAGATCACCAGCGGGTAGACGAGGAACAGCAGGCTGACGTCGCTCCGGGTGGCGAAGGGGATGACGCTGCCGGCGACGACGGCCAGACCCACGGCCTCCTTCCAGCGCGGTGTGCGCGGGAGCCGGTGCACCCGCCACAGCACCAGCAGGACGGGGGTGACGATCAGGACGCCCATGGCGTCGCCGACGTACCAGGTCGACCAGACGAGCCAGAAGCCGTCGGTGGCGAGCTTGCCGGTGAGGACCAGCAGACCGGCACCGGCCGTCGCGCTGACCAGCATGGCGGTCAGCGCCCCGAGGAACACCAGGGCGAAGCCGTCCCGCAGTCGGGCCAGGTCGGTGCGGAAGCCGACCCTGCGCAGCAGGTAGTAGGCGCACACGGGGGCGGCGGTGTTGCCTACCAGGGTGCCGATGACGGCGGGCTGGATCGGGCTGATCGACATGACGACCAGCAGGGCGCCCAGGGTGATGCCGGGCCAGAAGCGCACCCCGAACAGGAGCAGGCAGGCCACCGCGAGGCCGGTGGGCGGCCACACGGGAGTGACGACGGCGCCGTCCACGACCAGCTGCCGCATCAGCCCCAGCCGTCCGGCCGCGAAGTAGCAGGCGGCGACGGCCGTCACCTGGAGGGCGTAGCCGCCCCCTCGGCGCAGATCCTCGGTACCCACCACATCTGCCATCACACACCGGCCGGCCCGTCTCTGCGAGGCGAGCGCGTCTCCCGCCCGCTTAGGGCGCCTACGGTGGCGTCGCGACCCCGTCGTGGCCCACCACGAGTACCGCCGCGTCGTCCTCGTGGCCCACCCGCTCGGCGACCTTCATCACCGCGGCGGCGAGTGCGCCCGCCTCCATGCCGGCGACCGCGGCGAGGCCGGCGAGGCGGACCACCTGGTCGAGGCCGTCGTCGACGCTCAGCGAGGGCCCTTCGACCACGCCGTCGGTGAGCAGGACGAACACGCCGCCGGTGGTCAGTCGCGACCGGGTGACCGGGAAGTCGATGCCCGCCAGGACGCCCAGCGGCGGGCCGCCCTCGTCGTCGGCGACGCCGGAGCGGCCGTCGGCGGTGGCCCAGATGTGCGGGATGTGCCCGGCCCGGGCGCTCTCCAGGACGCCGGTGGTCGGGTCGAGCCGCATGAAGGTGCAGGTGGCGAAGAGGTCGGTGCCGAGGGACAGCAGCAGGTCGTTGGTCCGGGACAGCAGCTCTCCGGGCTCGCTGGTCACGGAGGCCAGCGCGCGCAGTCCGACCCGGACCTGGCCCATGAAGGCGGCGGCCTCGATGTTGTGGCCCTGGACGTCGCCGATGGACAGGCCGATCTGCCCGTCGGGCAGGGTGAAGACGTCGTACCAGTCGCCGCCGACGTTGAGCCCGTGGTAGGCGGGGGCGTAGCGGACGGCCAGGTGGAAGCCGCGGGCGAGGGGCAGGTCCCGGGGCAGCATGCCGCGCTGGAGGGCGATGGCCAGCTCGACGCGGGAACGCTGGACCTCGGCGAGCTCGCGCGCCTGGGCGGTGAGCGAACCGAGTCGGGCGAGCAGTTCGTCGCCGTCCTCCGCGTCGCGCATGGTGGGCATCGATCACTCCGGCGGGGCCATGGGCCGTGGCCCCTTCAGGGCGAAACCCCCGACTTCACATCTAAGAGGATGATAGCGACATACGGGGGTGGACCGACGGCCTTCCGTCGGTCCACCCCGGTGCACACCCGCCGCGTCAGCCGCCCAGGGCCGCCATGACCACGTCCTTCGCCTCGTCCTGCACCTGTGCGAGATGCTCGGGCCCGCGGAAGGACTCGGCGTAGATCTTGTACACGTCCTCCGTGCCGGAGGGCCGGGCCGCGAACCACGCGTTCTCGGTGGTCACCTTGATGCCGCCGATGGACGCGCCGTTGCCGGGCGCCTCGGTGAGCACCCCGGTGACCGCCTCCCCGGCGAGGGTGTCAGCGGTGACCTGCGCCGGGGAGAGCTTGCCCAGCAGCGCCTTCTCCTCCCGTGTCGCCGGGGCGTCGATGCGCGCGTAGGCGGGTTCGCCGAAGCGGTCCGTCATGGCGGCGTAGTGCTGCGAGGGCGTCTTCCCGGTGACCGCGGTGATCTCGGAGGCGAGCAGCGCCAGGATGATGCCGTCCTTGTCCGTGGTCCACACCGAGCCGTCCCGGCGCAGGAAGGACGCACCCGCCGACTCCTCCCCGCCGAAGCCGATGGAGCCGTCGACCAGCCCGTCCACGAACCACTTGAACCCGACGGGCACCTCCACCAGCCGTCGCCCCAGGTCGGCGGCGACTCGGTCGATCATGCCGGACGACACCAGGGTCTTGCCGATCCCCGCCTGCGCGGGCCACTGCTCCCGGTGGCTGTAGAGGTAGGAGATCGCGACGGCGAGGTAGTGGTTGGGGTTCATCAGGCCGGCGTCGGGGGTGACGATGCCGTGCCGGTCCGCGTCGGCGTCGTTGCCGGTCGCGATCTGGAAGCGGTCGCGCTGCTCGATGAGCGAGGCCATCGCGTAGGGCGAGGAGCAGTCCATGCGGATCTTGCCGTCCCAGTCCAGCGTCATGAACCGCCAGGTGGGGTCGGCAAGCGGGTTGACCACGGTCAGGTCGAGGCGGTGCTGCTCGGCGATGCGGCCCCAGTAGGCGACGGACGCCCCGCCGAGCGGGTCGGCGCCGATGCGGATGCCGGCGGAACGGACGGCGTCCAGGTCGAGGACGTTCGGCAGGTCGGCGACGTAGGCACCGAGGTAGTCGTGGCGCCGGGTGGTCTCGGCCGCCAGCGCCCGGGTGTACGGGATGCGGTTCACGTCCTTCAGACCGCCGGCGATGATCTCGTTGGCGCGGTCCTGGATCCAGGACGTGACGTCCGAGCCGGCCGGTCCGCCGCTGGGCGGGTTGTACTTGAAGCCGCCGTCGGCGGGCGGGTTGTGCGAGGGGGTGACCACCACGCCGTCGGCGAGGCCGGAGGTACGGCCGCGGTTGTGGGTGAGGATGGCGTGCGAGACGGCGGGGGTGGGCGTGTAGCCGTCGGCGCTGTCGATGAGCGCGGTGACGCCGTTGGCCGCGAACACCTCCAGGGCGGTGACCCGGGCCGGCTCGGACAGGGCGTGGGTGTCGGCGCCGAGGAAGAGCGGCCCGTCGGTGCCCTGCCCGGCGCGGTACTCGCAGATCGCCTGGCTGGTGGCGGCGATGTGGTCCTCGTTGAACGCGGTCGTCAGGGACGATCCGCGGTGCCCTGACGTGCCGAACGCGACCCGTTGCCCCGGGTCGGCCGGGTCCGGGTGCAGCGCGTAGTACGCGGTGACCAGCCGGGCGACGTCGACGAGGTCCTCGGGGCCGGCCGGGCGGCCCGCTCGCTCGTGCTGCATGTGCCCGCTCCTCCACATCGGTTGTCCAAACTGCTTGCCGCCCCATCTTCCCTCGTCGGGGCGGCTCGCAGCGAGAGCGGGTCAGTGCCCGGACCGGCCGAGCAGCGCGCAGACGAAGTTCTCCTGGACGGCGCGCAGCCGCTTCAACAGGTCCGGCTTCAGGGCCTCGTTGATCTGGGTGGTGACCGAGAAGGTCAGGGAGCGGCGGCCGTCCGGGGTGGCGGCGACGAGCTGGGTGTAGCCGGGGAAGTTGCCGGTGTGCCCGAGGACGACTCCGCACCGGGTGGTGTAGCGGAACAGGGCGAGTCCGGCGGAGTTGCGCCCGGGACCGGCGGGCTCGGAGGCGCCGTCGATCCAGTGCCGTTGCTGCCGTACGACGTCCGGCCCGTACAGGTGTCCGCCCGCGTAGCCGCGGATGAAGCGGGTCATGTCGGCGGGGGTGGAGATGATGCCTCCCGACGCCCAGGAGCCGGAGGCGCCGAGGAGTTCGCTGACGTCCTGCGGGGGCGCGGGCGGGGTCACGTCGTAGCCGTGCAGATAGGGCTCGGGAATGCGGTAGCCCTGGGGCAGACTGGTGTCGCGCAGGTGCAGGGGACGGTAGACGAGCTCGCGCAGGAGCTGTTCGTACGGGGTGCCGGTGGCGGCCTCCGCCATGAGGGCGACGGCGATGTTGTCGGAGTTGGAGTAGTGGTAGCGGCTTCCTGGGCGGAACTCCAGGGGCCGGTCGGCGACGAAGTCGAGCAGCCGCCGGGAGTCGAACCGGTGGTGCGGGTCGGCCGCGAGGATGTTGCGGAACGCGGGCGAGGCGGTGTAGTCGGGCAGACCGCTGGTGTGGGCGAGCAGCTGACGCAGCGTCACTGCGGCCCAGGCGCGCGGGAGTCGGGGCAGGCGTCGGCCGATCGTGTCGTCGAGGCGCAGCACGTGCCGGTCGACCAGGGTCAGCGCGACCGCGCCGCTGAAGGCCTTCGCCGTGCTGGCGATCCGCATGTGGTCGCCGGGACTCGGACGGCGGCCGGTGGCGAGGTCGGCGACGCCCGCCCGGATCACCCGGGTGTCCCGGTCCCGGCGCAGCACGGCGATGACGGCGGGCGGACCGCCGGGCTCGTGCGTGAGCTGCTCGGCCTGGCGCCACAGGTCGTCGTGGTGCGGGGCGGGGGTCACGGCGGTGCCGGTCGCGGCGGGACCGAGCGCCGTGACGCAGAGCGCGAGGCAGCCGGCGATCAGCAGGCGGGAACGGACGGTGAGGCGGCGGGGCATGGGCACTCCAGGCGGGGGCGGGACTGCGGTGCAGGCCCAGCCTCGCCGCTCGCCCCCGCCCCCGCCCCACGGCGCTGCTGCATCCGGCCGAACGACGCCCCGCCTGCCGTCACGCGCCGGCCGGGTACAGCTTCGTGACCTTGCCCTGCGGGGTGGCTACGAGGTAGCCGGTCTCGCCGTAGTCGTCGGTGAGGTAGACCCGGATCGAGGCGGGCTCGCCGAACAGGGTGCTCGGGGGCTCCACCAACAGGTAGGTCAGTGTCGGCTTGTCGACATGGAGCTTCTTCCGGGCGAGGGCGAGCAGGTCGGGCACCGCGTCCCAGTTGTAGTTCTTCAGGCTCACCGGGGTGTCGCCGCTCATCAGGGTGCCCTTGATGATGCTCTTCTCCACTCCGCCCCCGGAACGGTAGGTGTAGGAGTCGTAGCGCGTCCGGCTGCCCGGGACCATCGCGTCCGCCGACACGTACGTGGGGTAGACCTTGAAGTCGCCGAAGGTGTTTCTGCCCGTCTCGTCCTCGATGGCCTTCAGGGCCTTGCGGATGGCTGTGGGGGTGAGCATGCCGGTGCCGTCACGCGACGTCGCGTCCTGCGCCGCAGACGGCGACGGCGACGGCTTCGTGGGCGCCGCGCTCTGTCCCACCGTCGTGTGCCTGCTCGGTCCCGCGAAGCCCGAAGGGCTGTCGCCCTTGCCGTCGCCGGACAGGGCCACCCAGGTCACGCCGCCCACCAGCAGCGCACCGGCCGCGGCGGAGGCGATCAGGGCACGGCGCGAGCGCCCGGGGCGGGCCACGACGGTCTCCACCGGCGGCGGCGCCTTGGGCCGCGGAGGCGCGAGGGGGTAGGAGGTCGTGCCGGAACCGCCGGCGTCCTGCGCCACCGCGGCGAGCAGGGCGTCGATCGTCTCCGCGTCCGGCCGCGCCGCGGGGTCCCGCACCAGCACACGGTCCAGTACGGGCGTCAGCGGCCCGGCCTGCTTGGGCGGCGGCACCTCCTCGTGGAGTACGGCGGCCAGCGTGGCCAGGGTCGTTCCGCGCCGCAGCGGGTGGTGGCCCTCGACGGCCACGTACAGCATCATCGCCAGCGACCACAGGTCCGCCGCGGGACCGCCGTCGCCGCCCGTCACGCGTTCCGGGGCCATGTAGTCGGGGGTGCCGATGATGGAACCGGTGGCGGTCAGGGCGGTGGCCTCGCGGACGGCGGCGATCCCGAAGTCGGTGAGCACGGGGCGGCCGTCGGTGCGCAGCAGCACGTTGGCGGGTTTGACGTCGCGGTGCTGGACGCCCGCCGCGTGGGCGGCGCGCAGGGCGTCCAGCACCCCGCGGCCCATGCGGGCGGCCTCGGCGGGCGCCATGGGCCCGCGGGCCAGCCGGTCGGCGAGCGAGCCGCCCTCGACGAGCTCCATGACGATCCACGGATAGGTGCCCGGTCCGCCGTCGACGATGTGGTGGATCGTCACGACGTTCGGGTGCTGGACCCTCGCCAGGGCGCGGGCCTCGCGCAGCACCCGCTCGCGGAGCATGCGCGCGCTGTCCGGGTCGTACTCGGCGAGGTCGGGGTCCGCGGGGCGGACCTCCTTGACGGCCACGGCGCGATGCAGCAGCAGGTCACGGGCGCGCCAGACCGTGCCCATGCCGCCGCCACCGAGCCTGGTCTGCAACTCGAAGCGGTCGTCGACGATGCGTCTGCCGCTCTCCCCGTCGTTCATGGCGAGGAGCTTAAGGGACGCCTCGGACAGTCCGTGCCCCGCACCGGGGTCCGGTGCGGGGACGCGGGCGCCTGTCTGCTACTCGGCGCCGACCAGCGCTCTGACCTGGAACTCGTCGAAGGTGTCGGGCTCTTCGTGGCGTGCCATGACGGTGCCGAGCCAGCCGAGGACGAACCCTGCCGGGATCGAGACGATGCCCGGGTTCTGCAGCGGGAACCAGGCGAAGTCGGCGTCCGGGTAGAAGGAGGCCGGGGTCGAGGAGACGACCGGGGAGAAGACGACGAGGAGCACCGAGCACAGCAGGCCGCCGCAGAGGCTGAGCAGGGCGCCGGTCGCGTTGAAGCACCGCCAGAACAGGGTGTAGACGAGGGTGGGCAGGATGGCGGAGGCGGCGATGGCGAAGGCGAGGAACGCCAGGGTGGCGGTGTTGGCACCCCAGGACACCAGGGCCAGCAGCATGCCGAGGACGCCGATGACGACCGCGGAGAGGCGGGCGACGACGAGTTCCTCGGTCTGCTCCGCCCTGCCCTTGCGGACGACCTCGCCCCACAGGTCGTGGGCTAGGGAGGAGGCCGCGGCGAGGGTGAGGCCGGAGGCGACGGCGAGGAGGGTGACGAAGGCCAGGCAGGACAGCAGGGCCGTCAGGACCCCGCCGCCGAGCTGGTGCGCCAGGAGCAGGACGGCCGAGTCGCCCTTGCGGTCCGTCTGCTCGATGGTTCCGCGGCCCACGACGGCCGTGGCGCCCAGGCCGAGGATGCCGGCCGCGAGGCAGACGAAGCCGACCAGACCCATCGCCCAGACCACCGAGGAGCGCAGGACGCGTGGGGAGCGCGGGGCGAGCAGCCGCATCATGACGTGCGGGAGGGCGGCCAGGCCGAACACGATGGCGAGTTGCAGGCTGAAGAAGTCCAGCTTGCTGGTGGTGCTGGCGCCGTAGCGCAGGCCGGGTTGCAGGTAGCGGGTGCCGAGGCCGCTGTGGTCGGCGGCCGAGCCCAGCAGGGCGTCGAGGTTCCAGTGGAAGCGGTGCAGCACCATCACCGCCGTCACCGCGATCCCGGAGATGAGCATGACGGCCTTCACCATCTGGATGAACGTCGCTCCGGGCATGCCTCCGATCGCGGCGTACACGATCACGATGGTGCCGATCACCACCACGCACAAGGTGCGCGTGGTCGCGCTGGGTTCGCCGGTGAACTGTGTCAGCAGGGCCACGCTGCCGACCAGTTGGGCCACCAGATACAGGGTGGTGACGGCCAGGGTGCACAGGGACAGCGCGAGACGGACCGACCGCCGCCCCTGCGGCAGACGCAGCGCCAGGGTGTCGCCGAGGGTGAACCTGCCCGCGTTGTGCAGGGGTTCGGCGATCAGCAGCAGCACCGTCATCCAGGCGACCGCGGTGCCGCACAGGTAGAGGAGGCCGTCGTAGCCGGTCAGCGCGACCAGGCCGGTGCTGCCCAGGAGAGTGGCGGCGGAGATGTAGTCGCCGCACATCGCCAGTCCGTTGCGCAGCGGGGTCATCTCGCGGTTGCCGAGGTAGAACTCGCTGATCTCGTCGCGCTGCGGGGCGAGCAGCAGCGCGGTGAACAGGGTGACCACGACCACGCACAGGAAGAGCAGGAAGGTCAGCTGCAGACTGAACCGGTCCACGACGCCGGCGCCGCTCGTCACCATGTGCGGTACTCCTCGGTGCGCTGGCGGGGCACCGACGGGTGCCGGGCGGCGCGGCCCGGTGCGTCGGCGGGCGGCCGGTGGAACTGGGTGCGGAAACCGCGGGCGACCGGGTCGACGCGTGTGCGCATGCGCACGACGTAGCGCCGCGCGATGACGGCCATCAGGACGAACTGCCCGAGGCCGAGGGCGAGCCCGAGGGTCAGATGGCCGCTGAGAGAACTGTTCATGAGGTCCGGCGCGAAACTCGACAGCAGCACATACAGCAGGAAGCCGCCCACCCCGATAGCGGTCATCGCCACGCCGGAGCGGCGCTGCGCGCGCTTCAGGGCTTGAAACTCTGGATTGTCGGATATCGCCTGCCGTCGCAGTTCATCGGCAGCCGTGGGGGAAAATCGCGGGGGCGGTTCGAATCCTTCATGGTTCCTTGACACCAGAGCACCTTCTTCGCTGCTTCGGGCCGCGCACGCAATTCCGTCGAACATTCGAAAGACCAGCTCACCGAGCCAGAGAGGGAGACGGAAGAGGCATACTGGAATCGCTTCCCGTGCGGACATCGTGGGGGATCGGTGAATCCGGAACTGCCGCTTTCCGGATGCACGGGCGGGAGATCCAAGAGATCCCGGCCGGAAGCCGGAGTATGGCAGCGCCCTGATTGAGGAATCAACCGCACAGTGGGGTGATTTTCCGCGGGTGGCTCATTCGCGCACGCCGGGCGGTGGCATCTCGCCTCTTCGGCCAGCGAAAAGGAGGACGGGCTTTAATAGTCCATACCATTTCCGCGGGGAGGCTGGCTCAAATACTGCGCACGGCAGCGGAGTGCGGAACGGGTTCGGACGGTGCGGCCGGGGTCAGCCCATCAGTCCGGCCGCGAGCGTGGCCCCCAGTTCCCAGCAGGCCTCGATGTCGGCCTTGCCGGGCGCGCCGGTCACGGTCACGGGCGCGGCGGTACGTCGCCAGCCGAGGCCCGTGGTGATGGTGTCGATGGCGCGGAGGGCGCCGGTGACGTCACTGCCGCCGTGCACGTAGCAGCCGTAGGACCTGCCCTGGGTGGCGTCCAGGCACGGGTAGTAGATCTGGTCGAAGAAGTGCTTGAGGGCCCCGGACATGTACCCGATGTTGGCCGGGGTCCCCAGCAGACACGCGTCGGCGGCCAGCACGTCCGCCGCGGAGGCGGACAGCGCCGGCCGCCGTACCACGTCGACGCCCTCGATCTCCGGTGCGGTGGCACCGGAGACGACGGCCTCCAGCATGGCCTGGCAGTTCGGCGAGGGCGTGTGGTGCACGATCAGCAGGGTGGGCACATCCCGCACCCTGCCCTCTGGCGCCGCACCCGCGCAAGCGCGGGCGGGTCACCCGCGCTCGCGCGTCCTCACCGTTGCCGCAGGAAGGTGCGCTTCGAGCGGGCCAGCACGACCAGGCCCGCGATCAGCAGGACGGTGCCGGCCGCGGCGGGCCACAGGCTCGTGCCGGTCTCGGCCAGGTTGCCCTGGACCGCCTGGGGTTCGGTCTGTCCCGCGGCCGCCGCGTCGCTCCCGCCGGAGGCCTGGGACTGCGCGGAATCGCCGCCCGAGCCGCCGGAGCCGCCGCCGTTGTCCGCCGGGGCGCTGTTCGCCGGTGCGGCCGAGGCGCTCTTGGAGGACGAGGACTTCCCGTAGACCTTGGGCACGGAGGTGCTGGACACGCTCGGCTTCTCGCCGCCCGGCTGTTCGGTCTGCGGCGCGGCGGTCGTGGGCTGCGACGCCCCACCGGAGCCGCCCTGGTCGCCGCCGCCCGAACCACCGTTGCCCGAACCGCCGTTGTCGCCCGCCCCCTTGCCGTCGTTGCCCTTGCCGTCGTTCCCCGTGCCGGGGTCCTGCGTGGGCTGCGCGGTCGGCTCCTGCGAAGGCGTGGCGGAGGGAGCGTCGGTCGGCTGCGCGGACGGCGACTCGGTCGCGCCCCCGCCGGAACCGCCGTTGTCGCCCGAGCCGCCGTTGCCGCCGTTGTCACCGCCGCCGTTGCCGCCCGTGTCACCGGAACCGCCCGAGCCGCCCGGGTCCTCACCGGTGCCGGCGCCGCAGTTCCGACCGTCGTTGATGCAGGAGACCATCTCCTTCATCAGGCCCGCGTCGAAGACGTTGATGAAGTCACCGTGGTCGGTCACCGGCTTGTGCAGGTTCTCGGGGAAGGAGTCCACCGCGAACAGCGGGGTGGTCCGGCCGCCGTCCTGCAGGCTCGGCGCCTTGACGTCGTAGACGATGCGCTGGACGAGCTGCGGGATGGCCTCGAAGCCGTTGGGGCAGGCGCCCGAGGCGTCGGCGAAGGCCACATGGGTACGGTGGTTGGCGCTGTCGATGTTGCGGCCGTCCCAGCAGCTCTGGAAGCGGAAGGTGCGCACCACGTCACTGCCCTGCGGGCACAGCGGGTACTTGTCCTTCAGCTGCCGGTCCTCGAAGCCGGTGCAGCTCCAGGAGGCGTTGGCGTTGGCCGGCCCGTTGACGAAGGCCTTGGCGTCGCCGGTGATGATGCGCAGCAGGCGGGGCATCTCCGCGACCTTGCTGCGCGGGCTGCCGATGAAGGTCATGGTGACCTGCTTGGGCGTGACGATCTGCCCGGCGTTGCCCTCGGTGCCGCCGCCCGGCTTGTCCGCGTCCTGCTCCTGGGTGCCGTTCTGCAGACGCAGCACGGGCCAGTAGTACGTGGACTTGTCGCCCTTGTTCTCGCAGCTGGTATCGGCTTTCGCCAGGTCGTCGTCGCTGGCGAAGGCGGTGTTGGACTGGTTGCCGATGTAGTCGTGGAAGTGGTGGGCGCCGTTGCTGACGCCGGGGGCGACGATCACGTTGTCCGAGTTGCGCAGGCCGTTGGCGTTGACCCCGCAGCTGGTGGTGAAGGTGCCCTTGGAGGCGAAGGAACTCAGGTCCGGGGCCGGGGTGTTGGGCTGGACGGAGTTGATGTCCTGGTAGTCGGCGGCGACCGGACCGTTGCCGGCCTGGCCGCCGTTGCCCGTCTGCTGGCCTCCCTGCGGCTGGCCGCTCGGGGAACTCCCGTTGTTCTGGCCGTTGTTCTGGCCTCCGCCCTGGGAGTCGCCCGCGTTCTGGCCGCCGTCCTGGCCGTTCCACGTGCGCATCGAGCAGTCCGCCATCGCGTCGAGCCCGTCGGACTTCCCGCCCGCCTGGTCCATCGCGGCGCCGATGCTGTCGAGGGTCTGCCCCCGCTGCTCCTCCAGCGGCTTCATGACCTTGTCGTCGGTGTAGCCGCTGTCCTGGCGCTGCTGCGGCGTCGCCGCCTGCAACTGCTGGTAGGCCTGCGCTATTTGCTGGTCCAGCGCGGCCAGGTCCTTGTCGACGTCCGGCCTGGCCTTGTCGGGCACCTCGGTCAGCTTGCTGCCGACGTCGGGGCAGTCGATCGTGCCGCCGGCGGCACTGAACGTTGATCCCTGCTGGGCCCCCGAGTCCTCCGTCGCCGAGGCGTAGACGTTGGCCGCGATCAGTCCTCCGCCGCCCAGCATCAGGGCCATGGCCGCGAAGGTGGCCCGGCGTGGGCCTGTCGGGCGTCTGCGCGAGTTGCGTCCCACGAGTGTTCTCCTACTGCTTTCGGCGGTCGGCATGGAAATCCCTCGCCCCATACGGATGACGCCGCCCGAGTGTTCAACCGCCTGAGGGATTCATAGAAACCTCTCAGACGTTGTTCGACCCGCCGGCCGTACGGGGTGCCGATTGCGGACGTCCGGACCGGGAACCCGGGAGGGGCCGTCCGCATCGACACGTCTGGAGAGCGCCATGAGTCTCTTGCGCATGACCGGCCGTCCCCTGCTCGCCTCGATGTTCGTGGCAGGCGGCCTGAACAGCCTGCGGGCCCCCGAGGAAGTCGCCCCGGCCGCCGAGCCGGTGGTGCGGCCGGTCACGGAGCGTGTCTCGGCGCTGCCGGACCGCACCGACCAGCTCGTACGGCTGAGCGGTGCCGTCCAGGTGGTGGGGGGCGTCCTGCTGGGCCTGGGCCGACTGCCCCGGCTGTCCTCGCTGGCCATCGCGGCCACGCTGGTACCCACGACGCTGGCGGGCCACCGCTTCTGGGAGGCCGAGGACCCAGCCGACCGGGCGCAGCAGCGCATCCACTTCCTGAAGAACCTGTCCATGCTGGGCGGTCTGCTGATCGCCGCCGACGACACCGCCGGCGCCCCGTCCCTGCTGTGGCGCGGCCGGCACGCCGCGCGGGACGTGCGCCGGGAAGCGCACCTGGTGCGGCGTACCGCCCGTGCCACCGCCCGTCCGGCGGCCGTCGCCGGCACTCTGCGGGCCAAGCTGCCCCGCTGACGGGCGGGAGGCCCGGTCAGGCCCCGCGAGTTCCGCGACCTCGGCCGCGGTCAGCGTCCTGCCGTACACACGGAAGTCGTCGACCGCGGCCTTCAGGTACGGGTCGTCGTACGGGGACCTGCCGATGTACGAGGCCCGGATGTGGTTGCCGAAGTACCGCGGCTCCACGGTGATCCCTGTGTTCCGGCCGGCCTCCCGGCCGTCGACGTACAGCACGGCCGTGCCGGCGCCGTAGGCGACCGCGACGTGCACCCAGCGGTCGGTGGGCAGCGGGTCGGCGTCGATACGCTGTTCGGCTCCGCCGCCGCCCGCGGTGATCGCGTACCGCAGGGTTCCGGCGTCGCTGCACGGGGTCAGGAACATGGAGACCTCCGCATGCCGAAGACGCGGGGCGAAGGCGTCCCGTCCTCCACCCGCTCGACATATCGGCCGTTGGACGACAGGCTGTGCAGGCTCTCCCCGCTGGAGAAATGACCGGGAGTGTCAACAGTTCCGAACGGGACGGCTGTTGTCCGGTGCGAGGGGTACGGCGTCCGGGGCGCACCGTGGCGGAAGGGTGTGCCCCGGACGACGTCAGGCGACGACCTCCTGCGCGTAGGGCACCAGTCGCACCGGACCCACCAGGCCGTGGTCCTGACGGGCCGTCGTGCCGAAGACCGCCGGCTGCGCCACCCGCAGCCGGTTGATCAGCGGGGTCGCGACCTCGACCTCGATGACGTTTTCACCGGCCCGCAGGTACCGGCCGACGTCGACGACGGGGTGCAGCCGGTCGACCGGGGGCACGAGCGTGCCGTTCACGGTCACCCGGCAGGTGTCGCTGACCTGGCCGAGTTCCAGTACGGCGCCGTAGGACGAACTCCACTGCCGCGGCAGGGCGATCGTGGTGCGGTACCGGCCGATGCCCGCGGAGTCGGCCAGCTCGGGGATCCGCGACCAGGGGGCGAGGGCGTCCAGGGTCACCGTGCGCCGGACGTGTTCGGTGCGCGTCGGGGCGGAGCCGGGGGTCCAGTCGTCCACGTCGAGCTGCCACCGGCTCGGGACGATCGGGTCGGGAACGGCCGGGAGCGTGCTGGTGACCGTGCGCCCCTGGGACAGCCGCGTGGTGTACGTGCCCGCGGCGCCGGCCCGCACGGTCAGGCCGCGTTCGGTGAACAGCACGGTGTCGGCGTCGGAGGTGACGGCGTGCGGGCGGTCGCCGTCGCGGTCGCCGAACAGCCCCGGCCGTCCGAGTGCCACGATCATCGTCTCGCCCGGCTGGAGCGTGACCCGCACGGTGACGTCGTCGCCGTCCTCGGTGTAGCGGGCCAGCCGCACGACCTGGCCCGTCCACGCGTCGAGGAGGTACGGCACCGACTTCCTCCCCCGGGTGCGGCGCAGGGTCACGTCGTGGTCGATCGCGGCCACCGGCGGCTTGACGGTCTCGGCGTGCTTGCCGTTGCACAGGTAGTAGAAGTCCGCCTCCGCGGTGGCCCGGTGGGCGTTGAGGAGGGTGGAGGAGGTGGCGTACCGGACGTCGGGGCTGACGCCGAGCCCGGCGAGGGCGTCGCCGACCGCGGTCTTGTCGGTGATCCGGGTGACGTGCGGCAGGGCGAGCAACTCGTCGATGACGTTTTGCAGTTGGGCCGTCTCCCCGTCGCCGGGGACGCCGGGGGTGAGGGCCTGGTCGAAGGCGCCGAGCAGGACCATGGGCAGTCCCTGCCGGGCGAGAGCGAGCAGTTTGCGGGCGTCGGCGAGGGCGAGCGTGGGCGTGGAGCCGTAGAAGAAGTCGCCCTCGACGAACAGCGCCTTGTAGGCGGGCCCGTCCGGGGCGAGGCGGCCGTCGGACACGGTGGCGCCGGGCAGGTCCAGCAGGGGGCCGCTGAGGAACTGGTGGGTCCAGCCCTGTGGGATGCCGGTCGAGGTGAACCAGGAGGCGCCGATGCCGGTGGCTGTGTAGCCGGTCTGCCGGAAGACGGCCACGTCCGCCCTGGCCGTGCCGGCCTGGAGCACCCCGTGCACGCGGCCGAGGTAACCGGAGATGTCCTCGATGTGGTTCCAGGTGGGCTGCCGGGGTCCCCAGGACTCGCCGTAGCCGGGTGTGCCGTTGTAGGGGCTGAACGCCGCGAAGCCGGGCCAGCTCACCTGCGGGGCGGTGGCGTAGGAGAAGCCGTGCACGACGGTCTGGTTGACGCCGGCCGCGTACGCGCCGCCCATGGTGCGCAGGAAGCGGTCCCAGGTCGTGCTGTAGGCCGAGCCGTTGTAGGCGCCCGCCTCGCAGGACAGCACGGTCCGGCCGGCCATGTCGCGGCCGCCGGCCAGGCAGCGGAAGTCGTCCAGGTTCTTGAAGCCGAGGGACTCCCCCTCGGGGATGTCCAGGAGTGCCGCCGAGGCGATGGCGTCGGTCTGCAGGCCGTAGGGCTGCGACCGCAGGGTCATGTCCAGCGAGTGCGCCCAGTCCCGCAGGGCGCCCAGGTGGTGGCGGTCGAAGAGGCCGGAGACGGTCTCCCAGAAGTCGTGCCGGATCTGCCGCGTCAGCTGGGCGTCGAAGGCGAAGACCTGGTTGCTCTTGTCGAGGACGAGCGCCGGGAGGTACGGCAGCAGTTCTCGGCCGGTGTGCTCCGCGAAGGCGTCGGGCAGGCGCGAGGTCCAGGTCAGTCCGTCGGTCTCCAGTTCCACGGAGTCCTCGAAGAAGGAACCGCCCGCGGCCTTCAGGAGCAGCCGCAGGTCACGGGTCAGCATGTCGTCCCAGTGGCCGGTGACGGCGGCGGTGCCGGCCGGGCTGAAGTGGTCGACCACGTAGGCGGCGGGCGCGGTGTGCGGGCCGGACTCGGGCTGCTGGCCCGAGCCGCGCTGCCAGTAGGAGATCAGGACCCAGTCGCCGTCGGCGGGCGCGGTCCAGGTCAGGACGTCGTCGGCGACGGTCGCGGTGAGGTCGCGGACCGTCGACGGGTCGAGGCCGGTCTCCTTGCGGGTGGAGTTCGCCGGCGCGACACGGGCGGCCTGGACGGCGAGGAGCCGCTGGCGCGTGACGCCGGAGGCGGGGGCGTGCGCGGGCGGCGGGACCGGGCCCCGGTAGGTCGCTCCGGCAGCCAACGACACCCGTCCGTAGGCGAGTTCCTGGGCGGCGGACTCGTCGTCGGGGCCGACGCCGGGGACGGCCACGGGCCAGCTCGGGCCCAGGGTGAGGTCGACGGTGAGGCCGCGTCGCGCGGCCCGGCGCAGCGCCGCCTCCACACCGTCGAGCCACGGTCTGCTGCCCCACCCGTGATGCTCGGTGTCGAGGACGGACTTGTCCTTGATGCTGTGGTGCACCCCCGCGATCTCCACGCCGCCGAAGCCGGCGTCGGCGATCTGGTCGATCTCGCGGGCGATCTCGTCCGGGTCGACGAGGCCGTCCGGCCACCACCATCGGAACCGGGGACGCACGGAACGCGCGGGCCGGGCGAACCAGTCGGCGTCCGGCCTCCGTTCGGCACCGGCGGGCAGCGCGGCCGCGGCGGGCGCCACGGTACCGAGAGCGGCCACGGCCCCGACGGCGAGGCCGGTGGCGAGGACCGTGCGGCGTGACATCCCGCCGGGCGAGACGAGTTCGTGCATGGCTGTGCCCCTGGAGTCGAGGGATTGAATCGTTTCAAACCAATGTAAACGCCGGAACGTTAGGTCGCGCCCTCGTCCAAGGTCAAGAGGTCGGCGGCAGGGAATCCCGAGCAGCGCGACCGGACACATGCCGCGCTGTCTCGCGTGCGGGGCCGCACCTCCAGCCAGAACTCCGTGCGCCGGAGCCGGACTTCGAGCAGCGCCGCGTCACCCGCGTCCACCGCCCGCGCCCCGCCGCACCGTTCACCCCGCCTCACCACGACGACCTGCCCGACTCTCCCCTTTCACCTGGCGGCCTCCTAGCCTTGCGCGCGGCCTGGAAGCGTTCCGGGTCCTCGTTCCGTCACCGAGAGGCGACTCACGCACACAAGCCCGGCATCCACGCCCCTCGGCTGTACAACGCCCTGAAACAGCCGTGGAAGACCCAGGCGACGGTCCGCCGGATCGTCGACACCGTCTACGGCACCGGCCCCTCGGGTCTGCCCGGCAACGACGACCTGGGCACCATGTCCGCCTGATACGTCCTCTCCGCCCTCGGCGTCCATCCGCAGACGCCGGGCACCGCGGCCCTCCTGCTGGGCGCTCCGGTCTTCCCGGCCGCGGTGGTGGACCGGCCGGGCCGCGCGGACCTCGCGATCACCGCGCCGGAGGCGGACGCCATGCACCCGTACATCGACGCCGTACGGCTGGACGGGCACCCGCTGCGACAGTCGTGGACGCACGGCGGCCTCCCGCGCACCGGCGGCCGGCTCGACTTCCGGCTGTCCGAGCAGCCGAACAGCGAGTGGGGCACGGCCCCCGGCACACTGCCGGAGTGAGCAGCTCCGGGAGCTGAGAACGAGGCACGGGCGGCCGCCGTGAACGTCGGGGACGACGACGGCCGCCCGTCACGCACGGCGGCTTCCGGGTTGGCCGCATCAGGGCGGGGTGGGAGGGCACGCGCCGACGAAACCGGTTACGCCCAGGGGTGGTTGGGGAGCGCGCGGTCACTGTCGGGGAGGTCGTCACGGCTCGTACGCGCGTTCCCTACGATGATCGGATGACCAGTGACACCGGCGTCGACGAAGACGTGCGCGCGACCGTCGTGCCCGAGGCCACCGCATGGGCCGAGCGGCTGCGGCGGTTCGGCTACCTGGCCCTTCCCCGCACCGACACCCGCGAGCGTCTCGTGCCGCCCTTCCCCCGGCCGAGAAGGCGGGCGGGCGCCGTGGCGGGCTGGCTGGGGCCGGTCCTCGTCGCCGTCTTCGCCGGGGTGCTCCGCTTCCGGCGGCTCGGGCAGCCCCGCGCGGTCGTCTTCGACGAGACGTTCTACGCCAAGGACGCCTGGTCGATGCTGCGCTTCGGCTACGAAGGGACCTGGCCGGACCGCAAGGTCACCGATCCGCACCTGCTGGCCCATCCCCCGGTGATCCCGCTCTCCGACACCGCCTCCTTCGTCGCGCACCCGCCGATGGGCAAGTGGGTGATCGCCCTCGGGGAGGAGCTGTTCGGGCTGGGCCCGTTCGGCTGGCGGTTCATGACGGCGCTGCTCGGCACCCTGTCGGTGCTCATGCTGTGCCGCATCGGACGCCGGCTGTTCCGGTCGACGGCACTGGGCTGTCTGGCCGGAGCGCTGATGGCGATCGACGGCCTGCACTTCGTGATGAGCCGTACCGCGCTGCTCGACATCGTCGTCATGTTCTTCGCGCTGGCGGCGTTCGGCTCTCTGCTGATCGACCGCGACCGGTCCCGGGCCCGGCTCGCGGCCGCGCTGCCGCCGCGCGCGGACGGTTCGGCCGGACCCGATCACGACACGGGTACGTACACGCGCCTGGGGCTGCGCCCGTGGCGGCTCGCGGCCGGCGTGTTCCTGGGGCTGGCGGCCGCCGGCAAGTGGAACGGCCTGTACTTCCTGGTGTTCTTCACCGCTCTGACCGTGCTGTGGGACGTCGGCGCACGCCGGGTCGCCGGCGCGGGCCGCCCGTACGGCGCGGTGCTGCGCCGGGACCTCGGCTGGTCGGTGCTGTCGCTGGTACCGGTCGCCTTGGTGACGTATCTGGCGACCTGGACGGGATGGTTCCTGTCCGACAAGGGCTATGCCCGGCACTGGGCGGACGGCCGCGGCGGCCCCTGGTCGTGGGTCCCGGCCCCGCTGCGCAGCCTGTGGCACTACGAGTACCTGGTCTACCAGTTCAACGTGAACCTGCACTCGCCGCACAAGTACCAGTCGAATCCGTGGAGTTGGCTGGTCCTCGGCCGGCCCGTGTCGTTCTACTACGAGACACCGCAGCCGGGGCGGGAGGGCTGTCACGGCACCTCCCCCTGTTCCCAGGAGATCCTCGCGCTGGGCACCCCGCTGCTGTGGTGGACGGCCTGCGCCGCGCTGGTCTACCTGCTCTTCCGGTGGGCGTTGCGCCGCGACTGGCGGGCGGGAGCCGTACTGTGCGCGGTGGCGGCCGGCTATCTGCCGTGGTTCGGGTTCCAGGACCGGACGATCTTCTCCTTCTACGCCGTGGCGTTCGTGCCCTATCTATGCCTGGCCGTCGCGATGCTGGTCGGCGCGCTGCTCGGGCCGCCGGGGGCGCGCGAGGGACGGCGCTTGGTGGGCGCGGTGTCCGCGGGGGCCCTGGTCCTGCTCATCGCCTGGAGCTTCATCTACTTCTTCCCCCTGTACGCGGGCCGGGCGATCCCCTACGCCGACTGGCACGCGCGGATGTGGCTGGACACCTGGATCTGACGGCCGTACGGCACCTCACAGGGCGTCCAAGTCCCCCGTCGTGCGCCCGAGATACGTGACCGGGCCGGGGTCGGGCACCGCGATCTCATGGAAGCCCATGCGGTCGTAGAAGGCCCGGGCCGGCGTGTTGGCCGTGACCATGGAGAGGTGGACCGCCGCCACGCCCCGGTCCCGCAGCGCCCGCAGGAAGGCCCGCATCAGCGCACGGCCGTGGCCGCGCCCCTGCCGGTCGGGGAGCAGGTCGATGTGCAGGTGGGCCGGGTAGGCGGCCACTTCGGGGACGATCATCCGCTCGGGGTGGTGCAGCAGCAGGACGATCGCCTCGTCGGGGGTCTTCGGCGGCCCGGCGGGCTCCGGGTGGCGGTCCGCCACGAGGGGGAGCCACTTGGCGCGGAACTCCGCAACGAAGCGCGGGGTGTCGGCGGTGCCGAGGATGTAGCCGACCGCCTGCCCGTGCCCGTCGTCGAGGACGAACGCCAGCTCGGGTTCGAGATGGACGTACGGCGCCGCGAACGTCGCCGGGAAGATCGAGGGGTCCTCGTACACGCCCCGGCTGTCCTGGCCGACGTGGGCGGTGCGGACGCAGATGTCGTCGAGGGCCGCACGGTCCTCGGGCCGATAGGGGCGGACGGCTGGAGTCGTCGAGGTCATCGCCCTATCCTGACCACTTGGGAGCGCTCCCACAAGGCCGTGGCACTTGGACATGTCCGCTCGGGCGACACCGTGCCGGCCGCAGCCGACCGGTTTCCCCGCCGTCCACGGCGTGCCCCTCAGCCATGATCGTCGCCTCCGCGGCAGCCGCATTCCGGCCACGCCGACGTCGCCGCCGGCCCGCCACCGGGAGGTCGGTCGCACGAAAGGTCCCGTCGGAAGCGCCCGGTACGGATATCCGGGACACGGGTGTCGGGGGTAAATTCCCTGGTCGGAGCAGGCCGGGGTGGCTTCCCGTGCGCCAGGCCCAGTCCCCCGTGCCGCCTCTCTCCCTTCCGTCGCCGATTCCACACCGTCCGCCCGGGTGCGCCCGAGGCCCCTGGTGGCGCATTCTTGCTGTGTCATCCGCTGGGCGGCACGGACGAGGAAGGGCCGATGACTGGGAGCGCGGAGGACGCACAACAGACGTCCGGGCAGCTGGCCGCGCTGCTGATCGACGCCTCGGCAGAGGCGATCAGCGTGGCCGGCGGCCATTCCGGGGGCGTCTACCTGCGCTCCGGCACGCCCGGACTGCTCCGGCTGGCGGTCCTCGCCGGACTGCCCGGGCCGCTGTTCCGGCCCTGGTGGCGGATGCACGTCGACCGGCCGTTCCCGGTGGCCGACGCCTACCGGCTCGGCGTACAGGTCGTGCTGCCGAACGCCACCGAGACGATGCGCCGCTATCCGCAGTTCGCCGCGGGGCTGCCGTTCCAGTTCGGCTCGCTGTACGTCCCGGTGGTGGGCGGGGGGACCACCTACGGTGTGCTGACCGTGCTGCGTCCCTCCGCCGCCGACGCCGCCGAGCTGATGCATCACCGCGACCGCATGATGACGCTGGCCGAGGAATTGGGCGCGGCTCTGCTGCGGCTGGAGAAAGGCCGCGGCGGCCCGCCTCTGGCCTGGGACGGCGAGCCCCTGAGCACACGGCCGCCCGGCACCCGCCCCCCGGCCGGGCGGGCCGGGGGGTTCGCCTGGGATCCGGTGACCGACGTGGTGACCGTCGACGAACGGCTGCCCGCGCTCCTCGGGGTGCCGGCCGAGGGATTCGGCCCCGGGGTGCACGCGCTCGCCGCGGCCGTGGCCCCGGCCGACCCGTCACAGGTACTGGCCGCGCTGCGGGAGACGGCCGCCGGCAGACCGCCGCCGCTGCCGCTGTACGTGCGGGCCGAGGACGAGGCGCTGCGGCTGGTGGAGCTGTGGAGCCCGTACGCCGCGCCCTCCCTGCCCGGCACACCGTCGGGCGCCCACCCCGTCCGGGGCTTCGTCGTCGATCCGGGCCCCGGAGCTGCGGCCGACGCGGCGGCCGACCTGCTGCCGGACGGCATCCTGTGCCTGGACCGGCTGGGCGTGATCCACTACGCCAACCCGCGCGCCGCGCAGCTCCTGCACCGCCCCCGCGCCGAGCTGCTCGGCCGCTCGCTGTGGGAGGGCGTGCCCTGGCTGAACCAGCCGACCTGCGAGGACCACCTGCGCGGTGCCCTGCTCTCCCCGGAGCCCGTGCGCTTCCACGTGGCCCGCCCGGCCGGCGGCGCCGGGCCACCGCGGCAGGACGGGGCCGACGGGGCGCTCTACGAGGGCGCCTGGCTCGATGTGTGCGTCTTCCCGGGGCCCGACGTCCTGGCGTGCACCTTCCGCCCGGCGAGCCGGGTCGCCGAGGCCGCCGGGCTGCCTCCGCCGCCCGAGCCGGACGAGTCGGTCCCCGAGGCGGCGCCCCGCGCCGCGTCGCTGGCTCCGCTGTACCGGCCTATCGTGCTGGCCATCGCGCTCACCGAGGCGGTCACGGCGCGCCAGGTGGCGGCCGTGGTCATGCGGGAGCTGCTGCCCGCGTTCGGCGGCCGCCGCCTCGCCATCTACCTGCTGCAGGACCGGCATCTGTACCTCGCCTGGGAGTCCGGCTTCCCCAAGGGGTTCCTGACCCCCTTCGAGGGGGTGACACTGGACGCCCATCTGCCCGGTGTGGAGACGCTGACCAGCGGCCGGCCGCTGTTCTTCGACTCGATGCAGCAGCTGACGGACGCCTACCCCGGCATCCCGCTGGACGCCACGCGCGGAGCGCGCGCCTTCCTGCCGCTGATCGCCTCCGGCCGGCCGGTGGGCTCCTGCATCCTGGGCTTCGACGTCCCGCGCACCTTCAGCACCGAGGAGCGCGCGGTGCTCACCGCGCTGGCCGGACTGATCGCCCACGCCATGGAGAAGGCGCAGCGCTACGAGAGCGAGGCCGCGCTGGCCCGCGGGCTGCAGCAGGCCCTCCTGCCCCGGCGGCTGTCCGTCCACCCGCAGGTGGACACCGCCGGACGGTATCTGCCGGGCACCCAGGGCATGGAGGTGGGCGGCGACTGGTACGACGTCGTGGAGGCCGGTGACGGTCTGGCGCTGGTGATCGGCGACGTGCAGGGGCACGGGGTGTCGGCGGCGGCGACCATGGGGCAACTGCGCAGCGCGGTGCGGGCGTTCGCCCTCGGCGACCGGCCGCCCGACGAGGTGCTGAGCGGCATCAACCACCTGCTCATCGACCTCGACCCGGGCCAGTTCGCGAGCTGCTGCTACATCCGGCTGGACCCGGTCTCGGGACGGGCCCGGGCCGCGAACGCCGGGCACCCGCCGCCGCTGCTGCGCCGCCCGGACGGTCACACGGACGTCGTGGACCTGCCCGGCGGTGTCGTGCTCGGGGTGGACCCACAGGCCCGCTACCCGGTCACCGAGCTGCTCATCGAGCCGGGCGCCGTGCTCGCGCTGTACACGGACGGACTCGTGGAACGGCCCGGCGTGGACATCGACGACGGCATCACCGCCCTGCGCGTGGCCCTGGCGAGAGCGGGGGCCTCGGCCGCGCGTCCGGGCCGGCGGCCGCTCGCCGGGGTCGCCGACCGGCTCACCGCCAAGGCCCGGCACACCGCCGACCGGCCCGACGACATCGCCCTGCTCCTGGCCACGCGGCGGGTCGCGGCGCGCAACAGCCGACGAGGCGCCCGACCGCTGGCGCCGCCGAACTGACGAACCCCGGCCTCCCCGACCATCACGGCGGCAACCCGCGCGGCACGCCGGTGAGACCGCTTTCCGCCCGAACGAGGCTTTGTCACCGTCTGTGACGCCTCTCGCCTCCTGGGGCCCGGCAGTGTAGACATGGGCACATGGTCCGACTTCCGGACCGCTCCGGGACCCGGTCCACCCGGCGTCCCGGCGGTCCCCGTGCCCGGCACGTGGCCGACCATGCCCGCACGACGCACAGACGGCGGACCCGCGGCGCGGCCCTCCACCCGGGCGGGCGCACCGACCCCGAGGAGCCGCGGCGAATTGGCAGACTGCGCTCGGCGCTGACCGGGCGGAGCGTGGCCGGGCAGGTGTTCGTCCTGCAGGTCGTGATCGTGCTGCTGCTGGTGGTCGCCGCGGTGGTCTCGCTGTACCTGCAGGTACGGCACGACAGCACCCAGGAGGCCCGCAGACGGTCGGTCGCGGTCGCCCAGGCGTTCGCCAACGCGCCGGGCACCCGCGAGGCACTGAGCAGCCCCCGGCCCACGGCGATCCTTCAGCCGCGGGCGGAGGCGGCCCGCAAGGCGACCGGTGTCGACTTCATCGTCGTCATGAACACGGACGGCATCCGCTACACGCACCCCAAGCCGAACCGGATCGGCAAGAAGTTCGTGGGCACCATCGGGCCCGCGCTGGCCGGCAAGACCGTGGTCGAGGAGATCAACGGCACGATCGGACGGCTGGACCAGGCGGTGGTGCCGATCACCGCGCCCGACGGCAAGGTCGTGGGCCTGGTGTCGGCCGGCGTCACCACCCACAACATCGGCGGCGCCGCCAACCGGCAGCTGCCGCTCGTCCTGCTGGCCGCGGCCGTGGGCCTCGCGCTGGCCACGGGCGGCACGGCGCTGGTGAGCAGACGTCTGCTGCGGCAGACGCACGGGCTCGGGCCGCACGAGATGACCCGGATGTACGAACACCACGACGCCGTGCTGCACGCCGTGCGCGAGGGCGTGCTCATCGCCACGGGCGAGGGACGGCTGCTGCTCGCCAACGACGAGGCGCACCGGCTGCTCGACCTGCCGGAGGACGCCGAGGGCCGGCACGTCCTGGAGCTGGGCCTGCCCGCGGACACCGCCGACCTGCTGGCCTCCGGCCGTGTCGCGACGGACGAGGTGCACCTGGTCAAGGACCGCCTGCTGGCGGTCAACCAGCGCCCCACCGACGTCGAGGGCGGGCCGCCGGGCAGTGTCGCCACCCTGCGCGACTCCACCGAGCTGCGCGCCCTGTCCGGCCGGGCGGAGGCGGCCCGTGAGCGCCTGGAGATGCTGTACGACGCCGGTGTGGGCATCGGCACCAGTCTGGACGTCACCCGCACCGCGCAGGAGCTCGCGGCGCTGGCCGTGCCCCGGTTCGCGGACTTCGCGACGGTCGACCTGTTCGACGCGGTGCTCGGCGGCGGCCAGCCGGAGGCGGTGACGCCGCTGCGCCGTACCGCGGTGAGCGGGATCCGCGAGGACGCGCCGCTGTATCCGGTGGGCCGGCAGATCAGGTTCGTCGAGACCTCGCCGCAGGCCCGCAGCCTGCGCTCCGAGCAGCCCGTGCTGGAACCGGACCTCGACCTGGCGCCGGGCTGGCACGCTCAGGACCTCGAGCGGACGGCGCAGGTCGTGGAGTACGGCATCCACTCGCTGATCACGGTGCCGCTGCGCGCCGGGGCACTGGTGCTGGGTGTGGTCAGCTTCTGGCGCTCGGAGAAGCCCAAGCCGTTCGACCTCGAGGAGCTGGCCCTCGCCGAGGAGCTGGTGGCCCGCGCCGCGGTCTCCATCGACAACGCGCGCCGCTACACGCGCGAGCACAGCATGGCCGTGACGCTGCAGCGCAGTCTGCTCCCGCGCCGGCTGCCCGAGCAGTCGGCGCTGGACATCGCCTACCGGTATCTGCCCGCGCAGGCCGGGGTGGGCGGCGACTGGTTCGACGTGCTGCCGCTGTCGGGCGCGCGGGTCGCGCTCGTGGTGGGCGATGTCGTGGGGCACGGGCTGCACGCCGCGGCCACGATGGGCCGGCTGCGCACGGCGGTGCACAACTTCTCCGCGCTGGACCTGCCGCCCGACGAACTGATCGCGCTCCTGGACGAGCTGGTCGCCCGCATAGACCAGGACGAGGCGGCCCACGACGGCAGCGCCCCGGTCACCGGCGCGACCTGTCTGTACGCGATCTACGACCCGGTGGCCCGGACCTGCACCGTCGCCCGAGCGGGCCACCCGCCGCCGGCCCTGGTCCGGCCGGACGGCAGTGTCACGTTCCCCGACGTGCCCGCCGGTCCGCCGCTCGGGCTGAGCGGTCTGCCGTTCGAGACGGCCGAGCTGGAGCTGGAGGAGGGCAGCCGGCTCGTGCTGTACACCGACGGGCTGGTCGAGGACCGGGACCGGGACATCGACGAGGGACTGGACCTGCTGAGGGACGCTCTGGAGCGGGCGGGCAAGTCGCCGGAGGAGACCTGCCGGTCCGTGCTCGAGGCGCTGCTGCCGTCCAGGCCGAGCGACGACGTCGCACTGATCGTCGCCCGGACCCGGGCCCTGCCCGCCGACCGCGTCGCCGAGTGGGACGTACCAGGGGAACCGGCGGCCGTCGCCGGGGTGCGGGCCGCGCTGACCCGGCAGCTGGAGCTGTGGGGGCTGGAGGAGCTGGGGTTCAGCTCCGAACTCATCCTGAGCGAGCTGGTGACCAACGCGATCCGCTACGGCGCCGATCCCATCCACGTGCGCGTGCTGTTCGACCGCACCCTGATCTGCGAGGTCTTCGACGGCAGCAGCACCTCGCCGCACCTGCGGTACGCGGCGATGACGGACGAGGGCGGCCGGGGGCTGTTCCTGGTGGCCCAGCTCGCCGAGCGCTGGGGCACGCGGTACACGCCGGCGGGCAAGGTCATCTGGGCCGAGCAGCCGCTGCCCTGACGGGACGGGCTTCGTCGTTCCCTACGAAGTTCCCCCCGTTTCCCGCGAACTTCTCCGCAGTGGGTGTCACTCGCGACCAGGTTCTGATAGGAAACCTTCCTATCAGAGTGAAGCACGGCCAACTCCCCACCCCCCACTCCCCCTTGGAGCACCCGTGACAGACGCTTCCGACGGCACCGCCGTCCACACCTCGCGCCGTACGCTCCTCGCCCTGTTCGGCGCCTCCCTGGCCGCGACCCCGCTGCTGCTGCGCCCCTCCCACGCCTCGGCGGCCCCGGCGGCCGCGGGCTGCGTGGGGCTGGACGACCCCGCCAAGAAGGAGATCGCCATGCAGCTGGTGTCGAGCGCGGAGAACTCCTCGCTCGACTGGAAGGCGCAGTACAAGTACATCGAGGACATCGGCGACGGGCGCGGCTACACCGCCGGCATCATCGGCTTCTGCTCGGGCACCGGCGACATGCTCGACCTCGTCCAGCTCTACACCGACCGCAAGCCCGGCAACGTCCTGGCCAAGTACCTGCCCGCCCTGCGCGACGTGAACGGCTCCGACTCCCACGACGGCCTCGACCCGAACTTCCCCAAGGACTGGCGCAAGGCGGCCCAGGACAGCGCGTTCCAGCAGGCGCAGAACGACGAGCGGGACCGGGTGTACTTCAACCCGGCCGTCAAGCAGGGCAAGGCGGACGGGATCGGCACGCTGGGGCAGTTCGCGTACTACGACGCCATCGTCATGCACGGCGACGGCGACGACCCGACCAGCTTCCGCAACATACGCAAGCGCGCCCTGAACAAGGCGAAGCCGCCGACGCAGGGCGGCGACGAGACGGCGTGGCTCAACGCCTTCCTGGACGCCCGGGTGTGGGCGATGAAGCAGGAGGAGGCCCACAGCGACACCACGCGGGTCGACACCGAGCAGCGTGCCTTCCTGCGCAAGGGCAACCTGTGCCTGAACACGCCGCTGGACTGGAAGGTCTACGGCGACAGCTACCACATCGGCTGACACCGCCGGAGGGACTCTGTGGGCTCATAAGCCCGGCTTATGAGCCCATAGACCGGACCCGCGTACCGACTTAGGCTTGCCTTAGCTTAGGCTTCCTGTTCGAGTCGATCTTTTTCGCCGCTCGAAGGGAACCTGATCATGCCCCGCCCCCTGCGGGTAGCCATCGTCGGTGCCGGCCCCGCCGGGATCTACGCCGCCGACGCGTTGCTCAAGTCCGACGTGGCCGCCGAGCCCGGTGTGTCCATCGACCTCTTCGAGCGCATGCCCGCGCCGTTCGGGCTGATCCGCTACGGCGTCGCCCCCGACCACCCCCGCATCAAGGGCATCGTCACGGCCCTGCACCAGGTGCTCGACAAGCCGCAGGTCCGGCTGTTCGGCAACGTCGACTACCCGAACGACATCAGCCTCGACGACCTGCGCGCCTTCTACGACGCCGTGATCTTCTCCACGGGCGCGACCGCCGACCGCGAGCTGCGCATCCCCGGCATCGACCTCGACGGCTCCTACGGCGCCGCCGACTTCGTGTCGTGGTACGACGGCCACCCGGACGTGCCGCGCACCTGGCCCCTGGAGGCCGAGAAGGTCGCCGTGCTCGGCGTCGGCAACGTCGCCCTCGACGTGGCCCGCATCCTCGCCAAGACGGCCGACGAGCTGCTGCCGACGGAGATCCCCCCGAACGTCCATGAGGGCCTGAAGGCCAACAAGGCGCTGGAGATCCATGTGTTCGGCCGCCGCGGCCCGGCGCAGGCGAAGTTCTCGCCGATGGAGCTGCGCGAGCTGGACCACTCCCCCACCATCGAGGTCGTCGTCGACCCCGAGGACATCGACTACGACGCGGGCTCGATCGAGACCCGGCGCGGCAACAAGCAGGCCGACATGGTCGCCAAGACCCTGGAGAACTGGGCGATCCGCGATGTCGGCGACCGCCCGCACAAGCTGTTCCTGCACTTCTTCGAGTCGCCCGTCGAGGTCCTCGGCGAGGACGGCAAGGTCGTCGGGCTGCGCACCGAGCGCACCGCCCTGGACGGCACGGGCAACGTCAAGGGCACCGGCGAGTTCAAGGACTGGGACGTCACCGCCGTCTACCGCGCGGTCGGCTACCTGTCCGACAAGCTCCCCAAGCTGCCCTGGGACATCGACTCGGGCACGGTCCCCGACCAGGGCGGCCGGGTCGTCCAGGAGTCCGGCGAGCACCTGCAGTCGACGTACGTCACCGGCTGGATCCGCCGCGGTCCGGTGGGCCTGATCGGCCACACCAAGGGCGACGCCAACGAAACGGTGGCCAACCTGCTGGCCGACTACGCGGGCGGGCGTCTGCAGACCCCCGCCGCGCCGGAGCCGGCGGCCGTGGAGGCGTTCCTCGCCGACCGGAACGTCCGTTTCACCACCTGGGAGGGCTGGTACAAGCTGGACGCCGCCGAGAAGGCGCTGGGCGAGCCGCAGGGCCGCGAGCGCGTGAAGATCGTCGAGCGCGAGGACATGCTCCGCGAGAGCGGCGCCTGACATCACGGAAGCCGGTGGGGTCACGCGGACGAACGGCGTGACCCCACCGGCTTCGGCGTGTCCGGTGTGTGAACCGGCCCGTTCGCCGGCGTCCGCGGAACCTCCGCCGCCGAGGGAGCGTTCTTACCGGTGCGCGTACGACCACGGGGGCCGTACCGACACACGGGGGTGGGCGTGGCTCGGGTGCTGGTCATCGGTGGCGGGATCGCGGGCGCGGCGACGGCTCTGGCACTGCACAGGGCGGGGCTGGACGCCCGGGTGTACGAGGCGCACCCGGACTCGGCCGAGGACCTGGGCGCCTTCCTGACCCTGGCGAGCAACGGAATGCGCGCACTGGCGGCGCTGGACGCCTCCGCCGCGGTGACCGCCCTCGGCTTCCCGCTGACCTCGATGAGGGTCCTGGACGACGCCGGCACACAGGTGGCGCAGGTGCCGCTCGGCGAGGCGGCCGACCCGCTCCTGCGCTACCGCTGCCTGCGCCGCGGCGACCTCGGCTCGGCGCTGCAGGCGGAGGCGGTGCGCCGCGGCGTCACCGTCCGGCACGGCGCACGACTGGTCTCCGTCGAGGAGGACACCAACGGCGTCACCGCCCGCTTCGCCGACGGCACTTCGGCGAGCGGCGACCTACTGATCGGCGCCGACGGCCTGAACTCGGCCGTCCGCGCGGCGATCGCGCCCGCCGTCCGGCCGCGCTACGCGGGCCAGCAGGTCTACTACGGCCGCACGAGCGTGGCGGGACTGCCCGACGGGGACGCCCGCATCACGATGGTCCGCGGCAGCGCGGCGGCCTTCGGCTTCGCGGTCTCACCGGAGGGCGAGACGTACTGGTTCGCGCGCGTGAGCGGCGCCCCGCTGCCCGCCGGGGAGATCGGCGACGGCACCTGCGCCGGATGGCGCGAGTCCCTCCTTCCGCTGCTGCGCAAGGACGACACCCCCGCGGCCGACATCGTCGCGGCCACCGGCGACGGCGTCCTGGTCACCCAGGCGACCGAGATCCCGTCCGGCAGTCCCTGGCGCTCGGGCCGCGTGCTGCTCGTCGGCGACGCCGCGCACGCGGCCTCCCCGGCCACCGGCCAGGGCGCGTCCATGGCGCTGGAGGACGCGGTGGTCCTCGCAAAGTCCCTGCGCGACCTCCCCGGCACGGACGCGGCCCTCGCCCGCTACGAGGACCTGCGCCGGCCGCGGGTGGAGCACAACATCACCGTCAGCGGCAACATCTCCCGAGGGGTGAACTCCCCGTCCCCGGCCGGCCGCGGCGCCGCGCCCTCACGCCCCGGCGAGGAGGAACTCGCGCATCTGCTGGACTGGACGGCCGACCTGAGCGCACGGCCCTGAAACCCCCTCAGCCTGTTACCGTCCCCGGGTGTTCACCCTCACGGAACCCCCCTTCTTCACTCGTCTGCGCGAGGCGCGGCGGGTCCTCGTCGCCGGCGCGGGCGGCGGATTCGACGTGTACGCCGGGCTGCCGCTGGCCCTCGCACTGCGGTCGGCGGGCAAGGAGGTCCATCTGGCCAACCTCTCCTTCGCCGACCTGTACGGCCTCGACCTGGACGTGTGGCTGGAGGCGGACGTGGCGGCCGTGCGGCCCGACACCCCGGCGCGCGGCGACTACTTCCCGGAGCGCACCCTCGCGCGCTGGCTCGACGAGCAGGGGCTGCCGGCCACGGTGTACGCGTTCCCGCAGACGGGCGTGCAGCCGTTGCGCGCCGCCTACCGCGCGCTCGTGGAACACCTGGGCGGAGTGGACGCCGTGGTGCTGGTGGACGGCGGAACCGACATCCTGATGCGGGGCGACGAGCACGGACTGGGCACGCCGGAAGAGGACATGGCGAGCCTGGCCGCCGTGCACGGCATGAACGAGATACCCCAACGGCTCGTGGCCTGCCTGGGGTTCGGGGTGGACGCCCACCACGGCGTCAACCACTCCCTGGTGCTGGAGAACCTGGCCGCGCTGGACCGCGACGGCGGCTATCTCGGCGCGTTCTCCCTGCCTCGTGAGAGTCGCGAAGGAGCGCTCTACCTCGACGCGGTGGCCCACGCCCAGCGCGCCACGCCCGATCACCCGAGCATCGTCAACGGCTCCGTCGCGGCCGCGGTGCGCGGCGACTTCGGCGACGTCCGCTTCACGCAACGGACCAAGGACAGCGAGCTGTTCATCAATCCGCTGATGTCCCTGTACTTCTGTGCGGACGCCGTCGCCCTGGCCCGCCGCAACCTCTATCTCGACCGGCTGGAGGACACCGCGCTGATGCGTCAGATCAGCACCGCCGTCGCGGAGTTCCGCGACGGACTGGCGCGTCAGCGGCCACCGCGGGCATATCCCCACTGAGCACGACCGGGCAACCGGACGACGCGATTTCGATGAACCGGCCACACAATTCGCCCCCGTCGCATACGCTCCAGATTCTTCACGAAACATGCACACAGGGGGGAACTTCTCCATGCGTATACGTCTTGTCGCCGCGACCGCCACCGCCGCGGGCACGCTCGCCGTTCTGGCCGCCGTCCCGGCGCACGCCACCGAGTACCAGTCCGCGCTGAAGATCAAGGGCGTCCAGTACGACGCGCCGGGCCGGGACTCCAACAGCTGCTCCACCGGCAACACGGACGAGGAGTACCTGACGCTGAAGAACTACTCGTCCCGCACGACCGTGAACCTCAAGGGGTACGTGGTCAAGGACAAGGCGGGCAACAAGTTCACGTTCACCCGCAACCACTACCTCCAGCCCGGCGACTACGTGAAGCTCCGGGGCGGCAGGGGCACCGACTCGGACGCGCGCAACGTCGTGTACCGCAACAACTGCAACTTCATGTGGAACAACGACAAGGACACGATCTACGTGTACAAGCCCTCGGGCAGCGGCGCCGACTCGCACGCGTACACCAAGAGCGGCAACGACGGCGACGGCAACGGGTACATCACGTTCCACGGGTGAGGGCGAAGGAGCGGGCGAGCAGCACCCGCCCGCTCGCGCCGGTGAACAGCAGCCCGGCGACCCTGCGGACGAGCGCTGCCGCGGGACCGGAGGACCAGTCGACGCCCGTGGCCCGGCAGGCCGGTACGAGCGTCAGGGCGGCCCCGGTCCCCGGGGGCGAGCAGGGCCGGGCGGGTGCGGTCGAGGTCGTCCTCCGCCAGGGCGCCCAGCACCCCGACGCCGAGGGCGAGAGCCCACACGCCGAGGGCCTGGGCGTCGAGGCGGTTCGTGCTCCAGGGGACGAAGCCGGACCAGAGGCCGGGGCGGGTCAGCAGGCCCGCCCCGATGCCCAGCCAGGACGAGCCGAGCACGGCGAGCGCCGGCTTCGACCAGCCGGGCAGCGGCGCGGTCCGCGCGGGCAGCGGCGTCGCGGCGACCAGGTGCTGCCACGCGAGCAGGGCGACGGCGGCGACCGCCAGGAGTCCCGTCGTCAGCAGCCGGCCCAGGCTGAACAGGACGGGGACGAGGGAACCGCCCTTGGCGATGGAGAGGTCGCCGGCGTGCAGCACGCTCACTCCGAACAGGCCGACCAGCACGACCGCCGGCCGACACAGCAGGGTTCGCGCCTCCTGCCACAGGCGGGCCCGGTGGACCGTGAACAGCGCCGGGGGCGGTGCCGAGCATGGCGGCGCCGACGAGTCCCTGGCTGAGCGAGTCCGGCGAGGGCCAGGCACCGAAGACGTGCCCGGTACTCGACGGGCACGAACTCCGGGTCGTCGAACCACCCCCGCAGGGCGGCGCGGCCGGCGTCGGTACGCCCGCGGTCGTGGACGAGCGCGAAGAAGGCGACCGTCCACAGCAGGGGCAGCACCCGCTGCGCGACCGCGACCACGCTCAGCGGCACTCCGCGGCCGGTGAATCCCGACAGGAACATGTCCCACTCGCGCGCCGTGCGTCGAGGCCCAGGTCAGGTTCATGATCCGGTCGACGACGGCCGCGGCCGCCTGCAGCAGCAGGCGAACAGCGCGAAGTGGCACGCGGCCGAGCCGAGCAGGGCGTACGGCCGCGGTGCGCCGGAGGCGGCAGTCTGCTGCGCACGGCCAGGGCGGCCACGCTCGCGATCTCGCGGCGGCGTGTCGGGATGGCGGCGCGTGCGGAACAGGACCCGCCCCTAAGCGGATGGTGGGCGGGTCCTGTTCGCGGCGCCATTGTGGCCGGGCCGGTGCCGCCGGGGGACGTGTGAAGCACCGGTGCCTGACGTGGACCGCGCGCACCCCGAGTGCGTGGCCCGCGTCCCGAGTGCCCGACCCCGCATGATCTCGGCCGAGCGGCGCAGAGATACTGGTGTCCGCACATGCCCCCGCCCTCAGATGGACTCATGCGCACTTCCCCGACCGCACGCCCCACTCCCTCGACCACCCTGTGGCTGGCCCGTGGCCGGCACACCGGCCCCGACGCGGCAGACGTCGTACGCCGCACCCTCCAGCGGCTCAAGAGCGACGAGGTCCTCGACGACCACATGGAGGTGCCCCAGGCCGACGGCGACGCGCGACAGGTCTTCGAGGCACGCTGGAAGGTCGCCGGGACGGTGACCGTGCGCGCCCGGCTGACGCTTGCCCCGCCCGCCGAGGACGGGCGCGACTGGGTGCTGGCGGCGGAGGCGGAAACCGCCTGGGACCAGGGCTGGCCCTCGCCCGCCACGATGTTCTGGCCCGACGATCCGGACGTCGCCTGGGACCACGAGCCCGGCACCGGACGGCGGTTCCGCGAGGCCGCTCATCTGCCGGCGGACGACGACAAGGAGATCCGGCGGCTGCTGAGGAGCTCGGTGCGCGGCGGCTGGAGCGTCAACTTCGTCGTGCACGAGGCGATGACACCGGACGAGCGCGGCCGGCGTCCGATCGCCCCCTTCCTGCCGCCCTCTCTGCGTCACCGCGTCCTGGAGCACCGCGCCGCACCGGAGCAACTACGCATCGTCAACCGCGCACTGCGCGAGTTCGGTGTGCAGGTCCCGCGCGGCGGTGCCGTCGTGCTGCCGCCGGACCCCGCGCCCGAGGGGTTCGAGGCGGACGACTTCTCGATCCGTACCGTCTTCCTCGACGGCTCGCGCCCGGACGAGCTCGCCGACGCGCTGATCCGTTACGCCGCGCTGCCCCAGCCGCTGCCGCAGGACGCGGAACAGGCCGTCGCCGATCTGCGCGACGAGTGGCGGCTGATGACGCTGGAGGAGCAGCTCGACCACGAGCGCAGGCTCGTCGCCATGTACGCGGAGGCCCTGGAGGCCATGACGAAGTCGCGGGACCTGTACCGCGAGGCCGCCGAGCGCGCGCACGAGGCGCTGGCCGTCTACCGGGAGGCCGGTGTCGAGATCCCCGCACAGCCGCAGCCTCCCGCGACCCCGCCGGCCGGCTCCCCCCTGCAGCAGCTCACCCGGACCTTCGAGCGCCTGAAGTTCTCGGCCAGGGCACTGCGGCCCGCGGCCGGCGGCGACCGCGAGGCCGGGGAACCGGCCGGGGACGGCACGGACGAGCGGCCCCGGCCCACGGACGGCTGACCCGCGTCGCCTCCCGGGACGCACGTGTCAGCCGGCGCAGGCTGGATACGCGGTCTGGACGGCATCCGAGCGCGTCCCGGAAGGTCCCTCGCCATGGGCAGCAACCACAGCCTCCGGGCTGGACAGGGCACCACCAGCGGTCCCCACCGGTCCCCCGTCACGCTGCGGGTCAACGGCAAACCGCACACCCTCACCGTCGACCACCGGCGCGTCCTGCTGGACGTGCTGCGCGAGGACCTCGGCCTGTTCGGCGCCAAGAAGGGCTGCGACCACGGCCAGTGCGGCGCCTGCACCGTCCTGGTGGACGGCCGCCGCGTCAACGGCTGCCTGCTGCTCGCCGTGACCCTGGACGACCGCGACGTCACGACCGTCGAGGGGCTCGCCGACGACGGGGAGGAGCCGCACCCGCTGCAGCGGGCCTTCCTCGACCGCGACGCCTTCCAGTGCGGGTACTGCACCCCCGGGCAGCTGTGCTCCGCCGTCGGCATGCTCGCCGAGGCCGAGGCCGGGCACCCGTCCCGCGTCACCGACCCCGGCACCCCCTCCGGCGAGCCCGTCCCCCTCGGCCGGGAGGAGATCCGCGAGCGACTCAGCGGCAACCTGTGCCGCTGCGGCGCCTATCCACGGATCGTCGACGCCGTCGAGGACGTGATCCCGTGAAGTCCTTCGCCTACGTACGGCCCTCCAGCGTCGAGGAGGCCACCGCCGCGTTCGCCTCCCTGCCCGGCGCCCGCTACCTCGGCGGCGGCACCAACCTCGTCGACCTGATGAAGCTCGGCGTCGAACGGCCCGCCGCCCTCGTCGACGTCGGCCGCCTCCCCCTGGACACGGTGGAGGACCTGTCCGACGGCTCGCTGCGCGTGGGAGCCCTCGTCCGCAACAGCGACCTCGCCGCCCACCCTGTCGTCCGCGACCGGTACCCCGCCCTGTCCCAGGCCCTGCTCGCGGGCGCCTCCGGGCAGCTGCGCAACGCCGCCACCACGGGCGGCAACCTGCTGCAGCGCACCCGCTGCCCCTACTTCCAGGACGTGACCAAGCCGTGCAACAAGCGCGAGCCGGGCAGCGGCTGCGGCGCGCGGGACGGCGTCCACCGCGACCACGCGGTCCTCGGGCACTCCGAGGCCTGCATCGCCACCCACCCGTCGGACATGGCCGTCGCGCTGGCCGCGCTCGACGCGCGGGTCGAGCTGTACGGTCCCGAGGGCGCGCGGGACGTGTCCGCCGCCGACTTCCACCGGCTGCCCGGCGACCGTCCCGAGCGGGACACCGAGATCCGCCCCGGTGAGCTGATCACCGGGGTGCTGCTGCCGGGGTCCACGGCCGGGCTGCCGTCCCTGTACCGCAAGGCACGCGACCGGGCCTCGTACGCCTTCGCCCTGGCCTCCGTGGCCGCGGTGCTGGACGTGGCGGACGGCGTCGTCGCCCGGGCCGGGATCGCGTTCGGGGCGCTGGCCCACCGGCCCTGGCGGGCCCGCACGGCCGAGGAGGCGCTGGTCGGCGCGGCGCCCACCGTGGCCGCCTTCGAACACGCCGTCGACCTCGAACTGTCCGCCGCCCGGCCGCTGCGGGACAACGCCTACAAGGTGCCGCTCGCCCGTTCGCTCGCCCTGGACGTCCTGGGCCGGCTCGCCGAGCCCGCCAGGTCCTGAACACCGGTATCCGAGGAGACCTCATGGTCCGCACCGCCGCCGTGGGCGCACCGGCCGAGCGCCGGGAAGGCCGGGAGAAGGTCACCGGCACCGCCCGCTACGCCGCCGAACACGTCCACCCCGGCCGCGCCCACGCCTGGCCGGTGCCGGCCGCGATCGCGCGGGGCACGGTGACCGCCGTCGACACCGCCGCCGCCCTGGAACAGCCGGGCGTCCTGACCGTCCTCACCCACGAGAACGCGCCCCGCCTGACCGAACCGGACGATCCGGTGCTCGCGGTGCTGCAGAACCCGCGGGTGCCGCACCACGGCTGGTTCGTGGCCCTCGTGGTGGCCGAGACCCTGGAGGCGGCCCGGGCCGGCGCCGCCGCGGTCCGGGTCTCGTACGACACCCAGGACCACGACGTCACGCTCAGCGAGACGCATCCCGGCGTCTACGTCCCCGAGAAGGCCAACGGCGGCTACCCGGCGAGCCGCGAACACGGCGACCCTGAGGGCGCGTTCGGCTCCTCGGCCGTCCGCGTCGACGTCCGCTACCGGGTGCCGCCGCTGCACAACCACCCCATGGAGCCGCACACGAGCACCGCCCTGTGGGACGGGGACCGGCTGACCGTGCACACCTCCAGCCAGGGCTCGAACGCCGTCCGTGCCACGCTGGCCGCCCTCTTCGACCTTCCCGAGGAGCGGGTCACCGTCGTCGCCGAGCACGTGGGCGGCGGTTTCGGCTCCAAGGGCACTCCGCGCCCCGACGTGGTGCTCGCCGCGATGGCGGCACGGCGGACCGGCCGCCCGGTCACCGTGGCGCTGCCGCGCCGGTACCTGCCGGCCGTGGTCGGGCACCGGGCACCCACGCTGCACCGGCTGCACCTCGGCGCGCGCGCCGACGGCAGGCTCACCTCCCTGATCCACGAGGTCACCACCCACACCTCCCGGATCAAGGAGTTCGTCGAGCAGGCGGCCGTGCCCGCACGGATCATGTACGCCGCGCCGGGCAGCCGCACCCTGCACCGCGTGGCGCCCCTGGACGTGCCCACGCCGTCGTGGATGCGGGCGCCGGGCGAGGCCCCCGGGATGTACGCGCTGGAGTCCGCGATGGACGAGCTGGCCTGCGAACTCGGCATGGACCCGGTGGAGTTGAGAATCGTCAACGAGCCGGAGACGGAGCCCGACAGCGGCAAGCCGTTCAGCAGCAGGCATCTCGTCGAGTGCCTGCGCGAGGGCGCCCGCCGCTTCGACTGGGCGCGCCGCGACCCGCGCCCGCGCTCACGCCGCGCGGGTCCGCTGCTCCTCGGCACGGGCGTGGCCGCCGCCGTCTACCCGGTCCTCATGCAGCCGTCAACGGCTACGGCACGGGCGCTGCCCGACGGGACGTTCCTGGTGCGGATCAACGCCACCGACATCGGCACCGGTTCGCGCACCATGCTCGCACAGGTCGCGGCCGACGCCCTCGGCGTGGGACTCGAACGGGTCCGCACCGAGGTCGGCAGCAGCGAGCTGCCCCCGGCCTCCCTGGCCGGCGGCTCGTCCGGCACGGCCTCCTGGGGCTGGGCGGTGCACGACGCGTGTGCCCGGCTGGCGGCGGACCTGCGCGAGCAGGCCGGGCCACTGCCCGCCGAGGGCCTGGAGGCGCGCGCCGACACCGCGGGACGGGCCGACGCGGAGAGCCGCTGGGCCCGGCACGCCTTCGGGGCGCACTTCGCCGAGGTGGCCGTCGACACCGTGACGGGCGAGGTCCGGGTGAGCCGGCTGCTCGGGGTGTACGCCGCCGGGCACATCCTCAACGCCCGTACCGCGCGCTCCCAGTTCGTCGGCGGCATGACGATGGGCCTGGGCATGGCGCTGACCGAGGGCAGCACCGTGGACGCGGCCTTCGGCGACTTCGCCGAGTCCGACCTGGCGTCGTACCACGTGCCCGCGCACGCCGACGTGCCCGACATCGAGGCGCACTGGATCGACGAGGACGATCCCCACCTCAACCCCATGGGGAGCAAGGGCATCGGGGAGATCGGCATCGTCGGAACGGCCGCCGCCATCGGCAACGCCGTCCATCACGCCACGGGCGTGCGGCTGCGCGAACTGCCGCTCACACCGGACCGGGTGCTGCGCGCGGCCGCGTCGGGCCGACCGTAGTCAGCCGGTCCGGCGCGGTCGCAGTCGCCCCGGCGCGCTCACTCCGCCCGGCGGACCGGCTCCAGCGGCCGCACCGCGGCATCGAGCAGCGGCGACTGGGAGGAGGCCGGCCGTACGCCCAGCGCCATGAGGGCCGTCAGGCAGGCGCAGACGGCGGCCAGGCCGACGACCCAGCTCGGCGCGAGCGTGAGGCCGAGCGCCCGGGACAACTGGTCCGAGCGGAAGCGTCCTTCGTACAGCTGGCCCGCGGCCAGCACCGCCGGCACCACGACGGCCACCGCGAGCACGGCGAACCTGGGCCGCAGGATCAGCAGTGCGGCGACCACCGCGCACAGGGCGGAAACGCCGAGCGCGATGCCGTACGTGCGCGGTGTCACGTCGTCGCGGTGGACGGGGAACCAGAGCATCGCGCACAGCAGGAGCGCGGTGGCGGCGGCGAAGGCCGGCCAGGCGTGGCGCGCGGCGGGCCGGGGCGGTGTGCGGGTGAACCGGCGCGGTGTCCCGCTCTCATGGGGCGTGTCCGGTATCTCGGGATCGGGGCCGGGCGGCGCGCCGTCCGTGTCGGCTTCCGGCGCGTCCCGCGGTTCCGCCTCGGGCAGGGCGGCCTGCGCGTCGCGTTCCTGGCTCAGGCGGCCGAAGAGTTCGACCAGTTCCTCCACCGGCCGCGCGGTGGCGGCCACGCGTGCCGCCTCCTGCCCGCAGTGGGGGTTGGACCGGCGTGCGGTGCAGCACCGCCATCAGCCGGGTCACCTCCTCCACCGGGCGGGACCCGGCGGCGGCGCGGATCGCCTCGTCGGCGCTGTCGGGATCGCGTGGCGGCCGGGTCAGGAGGGCGACCAGGCGGGTGACGTCCTCCACGGAGCGGTCGGTGCCGACCGCGCGCAGGGCGTCGACCGTGGCCTGCGGGGACTGCTCCAGGAGGGTGATCAGATGGGCGACCTCCTTCAGTGGCCGGTCGGCGACCGCGGCGTGCACCAGAGCGCCGACCGGGTCGCTGTGGGGGGCGGCTATGGAGGTGCCGTTGGGTTCGGGGGACGACGAGCGGATGCTCATGTGCGCTGCTCCATGTGAGAGAGGGCGCTACGTGCAACTACCACCCGTCACCACCGCACCGTGTCACTCGGGTGACCCGGGGGTGCGGCCGCGCGGTGCCACGGGTAGGGCGGCAGGACGTACGAAGGCCGGATACGGGAATCCGTCCAGTGGCGGGCCGCTCGGCGCGCCGGACGGAGGAAGATCCGTGGATACGACCACGACCGTGATCGTCATCGCCGCGGTCGTCGCGGCACTCGTGCTCGCGGCGGCCGTCGCCGTGCTGGTCCGCCTGGTGCGGACGCGGCGCGATCTGAGCAGAGCGGGCCTGCCGACCGGGCCGCGCTGGGTTTTCTGGGGAGCCGTCCTCTACTTCGTCCTGCCCGTCGACCTGTTGCCCGACCCCGTCTATCTGGACGACATCGGCGTCCTTCTCCTCGCCCTGCATCATCTGCGTGCGCCACTTCGCGGGATCTATGGCCACAAATCCCCCTTGACTACGCAGAGTAAGGAAACCAATCACCCGTTCGATTCGTATAAGTGACTGGAAGGGCAAGGCAGTCGGCGGACCGGCGCCGTCCCGGAGGGGGGACGGCCCGGTCGGCGCAGCACCGACGAGGGAGACACGATGCAACCGTTCGCGCTCAACTACGCACGTCCGGCGGTGGAGTTGGAGGCCACGACTCCGTACGCCTACGACGGCGCGCTGCAGTTGAACGTGCTCATGGACGGCCGGGTCGCCGCGAGCGACCTCGCTCTGTTGAGGGAACTGGGGACCACGACCTCGACGGCCGGTTCCAAGACTCACTTCGACGACTGAACGCGGAACCGCCCACGATGACCGTCCTGATCCTGACCTGTGAAGAGGATGTGACCGCCGACATGGTGGTGGTGCACCTCCACGCGTCCGGGGTCCCGGTGGTCCGCCTGGACCCGGCGGACCTCCCGGGCGGTGTCGCGCTGTCGGGCGAATATGTGCACGGGGCCTTCCGCGGACACCTGCAGTCCGCGGGCCGGCTGGTGAGCATCGCCGGCCTGCGCTCCATCTGGGTGCGCAGGCCCGGCGCCCCGGCCGCGCGTGCTCCGCAGTCCTCCGGCTGGCTGACCGAGGAGTCCGCACAGGCGCTGTACGGCATGCTCCGCGGCAGCGGGGCCCGTTGGATGAACCATCCGGACGCGGCCCGGCAGGCCCGCCACAAGCCGTGGCAGCTGCGGCTGGCCCAGGACTGCGGGCTGCCCGTGCCGGCCACTTTGATCACGACGTTCCCGCAGGCCGCGCGGGAGTTCGCGGAGCGCTTCCCGGACCTGGTGGTCAAGCCGGTCTCCGGAGCGCACCCGCAGGATCCGCCCCGGGCGGTGCCGACCAGCAGGGTGGCACCGGACACGGACTTCTCCGCCGTCGCCTTCGGGCCCACCCTGCTGCAGCGGCGCGTCGCCAAACGGGCGGACATCCGGCTGACGGTGGTGGGCGGGCGGATGCTGGCGGCCCGCAAGGAGACGCCCGCGGACGGCGACCCGGACGCGGTGGACGTGCGCTTCACGCCGGGGGACGTGCCGTGGCGGGCCACCGAGGTGCCGCCGCGCGTCGCGGACGCCGTCCGCTCCTACCTCAACCGGGCGCAACTGGCCTACGGAGCGTTCGACTTCGCCGAGGACGCCGACGGGACGTGGTGGTTCCTGGAGTGCAACCAGTCGGGACAGTTCGGCTTCGTCGAGGTGGAGACGGGCCAGCCGATCGCCCGTACCGTCGCGGAGTGGCTCGCCCGGCCCGGCCCGGAGTCGGGCGACCGGGTCGACGACGCCGACGCATCGGTGTGTTGACGGGTGGTCAGTGGGGCAGCGAGCCGGGCAGCAGCGCCGTCCGCTGCCATCCCGCACCCGGCGAGGCGGGCCGCTCGGGCGTCAGTCCCGCGCCGAAGGACGACAACGGCCGCATCGCGTACTCCAGTTCGCGGCTGACGCGCTCGGCCTCCCTGCGGGTCTGAAGGGGGATGTCGCCGCGTTCGGCGACGAGCCGGTCGTAGATGGGGGAATCCTGAAACACCCTCGACGCGCCTTTCGTATGCCGGCCCATAGGTATGGGCACAGTTGTCGAGTGTAAGCGCCACGGCAGACCACGGTGTGAAATCCCCGGAGCACCCGACCACGGCCCTCGGGCCGGGCCGGCGGTCAGGCTCCCGTGGTGGAGCCCGGGCGGACGATCATCAGCACGGTCACGGCGGCCCACATCAGGTTGAACACCCCGGTGAACATGGCCAGTCGCACGGTGACCGGCCGCTCGACGGGCCGCCCCGCGTCCAGTTCCGCGAGGAGTTCGTCCTGGCGGGGCAGCACGAAGGCGATCAGCAGGCCGGCCGCGACGGCGGTCAGGGTGAGGGACGCCATGAGCCATCCGCTGCCCAGGACGCCCATCGCGGCCGCGGTGGCGAGCCCGAGCGCGGGCACGGCGACCGCGATGCCGGAGTAGACCCGGCAGATGCGGTGCAGCAGCCGGACCGTGTGCACCGCCTCCCCGTCGGCCCGGCGGGCCGCAGGCGGGAACATGCTCGCGGCGACGGCCACCGGCCCCACGGCCACGATGGCGGCCAGGACATGGAGGGTGAGCAGCAGCTTGGTCATCGGGGGCCTTTCGAAGGAGTGCGGGGGCCGGGTCCGCGCTCACGCTAAGGATCTTCAGGTCCGCACCACAGAGGCTGAATCGACAGCTTCCAACGGGTTCTCGCCAAGACCGTCGCCAGTGGTTTCCAGTCGGTGCCCAGGTCAAGGCCGCGGCGGGAATCCGCCTAGGGTGGCCTCCATGCACTCCGTCGCGATCCTCGCACTCGACCAGGTGGTGCCGTTCGACCTGGCGGCCCCTATGCAGGTCTTCGACTGGGCCCGGCTGCCGGACGGCCGCCGCCCCTACCGGGTGCGGGTGTGCGCCCAGTCGCCGGAGGTGCTCGGGGACGGTCTGGTGCTGCGGGTGGACCGCGGGCTGGAGGCGCTGGCGGAGGCCGACACGATCATCGTGCCGGGCCGGGCGCCGGGAGCCGGGCCGACACCCGAGCCGGTGCTGGCGGCACTGCGCCGGGCGGCAGCCGCGGGCACCCGCGTCGCGTCGGTGTGCGCCGGCGCGTTCGTGCTGGCGGAGGCGGGCCTGCTGGACGGCCTGCGGGCCACCACGCACTGGATGGCGGCCGGCGATCTCGCGCGCCTCCACCCCGAGGTGAAGGTCGAGCCGGACGTGCTCTATGTCGACAACGGCCAGATCCTCACCTCGGCCGGCGCCGCGGCGGCACTGGACCTGTGCCTGCACATGATCCGCCGGGACCTCGGCTCGGCGGTGGCCGCGGACGCGGCCCGCAGGTGTGTGATGCCCCTCGAACGGGAGGGCGGGCAGGCCCAGTTCATCGTCCACGAGCAGCCGCCGGTGCCGCGCGGCTCGACCCTGGAGCCGGTCCTGGAGTGGATCGAGGACCACCTCGCGGGCGAGATCACCCTGGGCGCGATGGCGGCGCGTTGCGGCATGAGCGAGCGCACCTTCAGCCGGCGCTTCCGGGAGCAGACGGGCACGACGCCGCTGCAGTGGCTGTTGCGGGCCCGGGTGCGGCGGGCCCAGTACCTGCTGGAGAACAGCGACCGTCCGATCGAACGGATCGCGCAGCAGGCGGGGTTCGGCTCACCGACGGCGTTCCGTGAGCGGTTCCGGCGGGTGGTCGGCACCACTCCGCAGGCGTACCGCGCCGCGTTCCACGGGCGCGCGGCCCTCGCGGGCGTACGGTCCTGAGGCGGCCGGGCTCCGTCAGGCGGCCCGCGAGACGCAGTCGTCGCCGCAGGCGGTCTTCGTCCCCGTCCGGCGCGCCGCGCTCAGCAGGGCGTCGGCCCGCTCGATCGCGTCCCGCACGTCCGTGGCCCCGGTCATGGCGCACAGCCTGCGGCTGACGTCCGCCAGTTCCTTCGTCGTACGCGGTGTGCTGCGTTCGGCCTGCGCGATGCGCAGCGACGCGTAGCGGGTGAGCAGCGATCTGACGGCCTTCGGGTCCGCACTGAGCACGAAAACGCCCCTTCTCTCGGTTTTCGCCTCGTGTTCCCGGGCAGAGCGGCCTCAATCCCATCCACCGTCACTCGCATCACAATTGACGCAATATCGCCCTCGATCCGATTCCCCGGCCTCCCTGGGTCGTTGTACGCAGAGCAACACTCTCGGCACGAAGGGTGACCATCATGGACGGATCCGGCCGCCTCCTCTGCGCTCTGTACCTCGCCACCGGCGGCGGGCTCGCCTGCACCACGGCCCTCGAGTACCGCGGCGGCGGTCCGCTGTGGGCCGTGTTCCTGTGCGCCGCCGCGACCGTGGTACCGGTGATCGCGGTCGTACGGGAGACGCTCATCGGCGAACTGCGCACGGCCGCCGACGGGCGGGGCCGGCCAGCGCGGTCGGCCGCCGACGAGATCGTCCGCGAGAAGCTGGAGGCGGCGTGCTGCGAACGCTGGTGGACGAGCCTGGGCACCGCCCACGACGCGGTCTGCCCGCACCGGGTGCCGCGCAGCAGCGCCGCCTGAGACGGGCGGCGCCGCCGCGGGTCAGGCGACCTGACCGCCGTGCAGCCGCGTGTACGCCCCGCCCCGGCGCAGGAGTTCCTCGTGCGTCCCGGTCTCCAGGATGCGGCCCTCACCCATCACGACGATCCGGTCCGCGCCGCGCACCGTGGACAGCCGGTGCGCCACCACGAACGTGGTCCGGCCGCGCAGCAGCCGGACCAGCGCCTGCTGGACCAGGGCTTCCGAGCGGGTGTCCAGCGCCGAGGTCGCCTCGTCCAGGATCAGCACCCGCGGATCGCGGATCAGGGCCCGGGCGATGGCGAGGCGCTGGCGCTGACCGCCCGACAGCCGGGCCCCGCGTTCCCCGACGAGGGTGTCGAGGCCCTGCGGCAGGCGGTCGACGAACTCCAGCGCGTTGGCGTCGCGCAGCGCCGCGCGCACGCTCTGTTCGTCGGCGTCGTCCATGCCGTAGGCGACGTTCTGGCGGATCGTGCCGTCGAAGAGGATCGACTCCTGCGGTACGACCGACACGAAGCGCCGGTAGGTGCGCAGGTCGAGGGTGTTCATGTCGGTGCCGTCGAGCAGGAGCCGGCCGGTGGTCGGCCGGATGAAGCCGATGACGAGGTTGAGCACGGTGGACTTGCCGGCCCCGGACGCGCCGACCAGGGCGACGGTCTCGCCCGGCCGGACGGACAGGCCGAAGTCCCGTACGGCGGGCCGCTCGCCTTCCTCGTAGGCGTGCGAGACGTTCTCGAAGACGACGGCACCGCGCACCGCCGTCACCTCCGCCCTGCCCTCGTTGTCCTCCAGTTCGGGCGCCTGCAGCACCTCGCCGACCGAACGCACCGACTCCAGGCCCTTGGTGATGACGGGGGCCAGGCCCGCCAGCGTCGTCGTGGAGTTGGTGAGCGTGGTGAGGAAGGCGCTGAGCATCACGACGTCGCCCGGGGTGACGCCCCAGACGTCGTAGTACGACACCAGCGCGGCGCCCGCGAGGACGAGCACGCCGACCACGTTGAGGACGACCCAGGCCAGCGAGCCGAAGCGGCCGTTGACGAGGTCCAGGCGCATCCCGGAGGTCAGGAGCCTGCTCAGGATGCCGTCCATGCGGTGCAGCGCCTTGCCCTCCAGACCGTGGGCGCGGGTGACCGGGATGAGGCGGGTCATCTCCGAGACCCGGGAGGAGAGGGTCTCGACCTCGTGCCGGAAGCGCTCGTTGTGGGTGCGCAGGCGGGCCCGCAGCCGGGCCACCACGAGCGCGGCGGCCGGGACGACGACCACGAAGACGGGGACGAACTCCGGTGTGCGCACGGCGATGATGACCAGTCCGCCGGTCAGGACCGTGAGGGCACCGAGTCCCGTCTCGGCGGTCTGCTGCACCATCTGCTCGACCGTCTCGACGTCCCGGACGACCTTGGCCTGCAGCACGCCGGCGCTGACGCGGGAGTGGTAGCCGATGGACAGCTGCTGCATACGGGTGCACAGCGCCGAGCGCAGCGCGGTGCCCATGCGGCGGACGCTGCCGTACAGCAGGCGGACGTAGAGGACGTGCAGCGGATAGTTGATCACCAGGATGAACAGGATGATCCCGGTGCTGAGCAGGAGGTGTTCGATCGGCTGGTGCTGGACGACCGTGTCGATGATGGACGCCGTGATCAGGGGCAGCAGCCAGACGGGGCTGTGTTTGACGGTGAACACGCCGAGCGCCGCCCACAGACGGCGGCGGTCGGCGCGGAAGAGGTAGCCGAGGGTGCGGACGGGGCGTTCGTCGCGGTAGCGGTGGTCGAGGGGTCTTTCCGACGACGACGCCATCGGCGGGGGTCCTCCGGGGTGACGGGGTGTCAGACGGCGTCGAGCCGGGCGAGTTCCTCCGAGCTCAGTTCCAGGTCGGCGGCGGCGAGGGAGTCGAGGATCGTCTCCGGGCGGCTGGCGCCCGGGATGGGCACGACGACCGGCGACTTGGCGAGCATCCACGCCAGGCACACGCGCTGCGGGCTCACCCCGTGCGCGTCGGCGACGCGGGCGAACGGCGCGTACGCGGAGCCCAGTTCACTCGCCCGGGAGATGCCGCCGAGCGGGCTCCAGGGCAGGAAGGCGATGCCGAGCTCGTCGCACAGGTCCAGCTCGGGCTCGCTGGAGCGGAACGCCGGGGAGAACTGGTTCTGTACGGAGACCAGCCGCCCGCCGAGGATCTCCTGGGCCTGCCTGATCTGCTGGGGGTCGGCGTTGGAGATGCCCGCCATGCGGATCTTGCCCTCGTCCAGCAGGTCGCGGATCGCGCCGACGGACTCGGCGTAGGGCACCCTCGGGTCGGGGCGGTGGAACTGGTAGAGCCCGATGGCCTCGACGCCCAGCCGGCGCAGGGACGCCTCGCAGGCCTCCTTGAGGTACCGCGGGCTGCCGTCGAGGGTCCAACTGCCGTCGCCGGGCCGCAGATGGCCGCCCTTGGTGGCGACCAGGACGTCCTTGCCCCGGTCGTGGGAGGTGAGGGCCTTGGCGATCAGGGTCTCGTTGTGGCCGACCTCGTGGGCGTCGCGGTGGTAGGCGTCCGCGGTGTCGATCAGGGTGACACCGGCGTCCAGGGCGGCGTGGAGGGTGGCGAGGGAGCGCGCCTCGTCCGGCCGGCCCTCGATCGACATGGGCATCGCGCCCAGCCCGATCGCGCTGACTTCTACGTCCCCGATGCGGCGGGTGTGCATGTGGTCGTGACCTCTTTCGCCTGGGCGTGGGGGGTACCGGAACTCCTCCAGCCTGGACCGCCCGCGGGTCAGAGGTCCAATAGAGGAACGAGAACGGATTCAGCAGCCCGGGCACTGAATCAGGGCGTCCGCCGGCGCGGTTGCGCGAGGCGTCGGTCGGTGTGCGACCCTCACTGCCGGACGGCCGCCGCGAAGGGCGGCTCGGCGGAGAGGCGGCGGCATGCGCATCGGACTGCTCGGTACCGGCCCCTGGGCGGCCATGGCACACGCGCCCGCCCTCGGCGCACATCCCGGAGTGGACTTCGCCGGGGTGTGGGGGCGCCGCCCGTCGGCCGCGAAGGAACTCGCCGACCGGTTCGGCACGCGTGCCTACGACGACGTCGACGCGCTGTTCGCCGAGGTGGACGCCGTGGCCGTGGCACTGCCGCCGGCCGTCCAGGCGGACCTCGCGGTGCGCGCGGCGCGGGCGGGCCGTCATCTGCTGCTGGACAAGCCGCTGTCGACGACGGTGGAGCAGGGGCGGGCCGTGGTGGACGCCGTGCGGGAGTCGGGGGTGGCGTCGGTGGTCTTCTTCACCACCCGGTTCCAGACGCAGCCCGCGGCGTGGATCACCGAACAGGCCGGTGCGCGGGGCTGGTTCACCGGGCGCGCGCAGTGGCTGGGGGCGCTGTTCGGCCACGACAGCGGCAGCCCGTTCGCCGACTCGCCGTGGCGGCGGGAGAAGGGCGCGCTGTGGGACGTGGGCCCGCACGCGCTCTCCGTGCTGCTGCCGGTCCTCGGCGACGCCCGCGTGGTGACGGCCGCGGCACCCGGCCCAGGCGACACCGTGCACCTGGTCCTCGCCCACGCCGACGGCGCGTCCAGCACCCTCACGCTCAGCCTCTCGGCGCCGCCCGCGGCGGCGGGAGCCGCCGTCGAACTGCGTGGCGAGCCGGGCGTGGCCGTACTGCCCACCAGTGACGAAGACGCCGTCACCGCTCTGGCCCACGCCGCCGACGCCCTGCTGACGGCCGTCGGCACCGGGCGGCCGCACGCCTGCGACGCGGCGTTCGGGCTGCGGGTCACGGAGATCCTGGCCGAGGCCGAGGCCCTGCTGGAGGGCCGCACCGGCTGAGGCGGCGCGGCGGCCCGCCCCCTGCCCCGCTCCTCCGGCATGCGCGCACCGGCCCGACGTAGGAGCGTGGTGGTGTGAAGACCGTCGAGCCGGCGCGCCGGGACCGTGGCCGGCGCGGCTGGCTGCGGGGGGCGCCGCCGCCGTGGTGGGTGAGGGCCCTGCCGGTCGTCCTGATCGCGGGCGTGTGCACGGCGACGCTGATCAGCCCCGACCCGCTCGACATCGGTTTCCTGCTGGGCGCGATCCCGCCGCTGGCCGTTCTCTCATACGGCCCCTGGGCGACCGCGCTCCTCGGTGTGGCCGTGGTCGCCGTGCTCAACGTGCCGGCATTCCACCTGGACAGCCCCGGCAACACCGACCTGCTGACCATCGTCTTCGTGGCGGTGCTGAGCGTGTTCGTCTCGTACGTGCGCAGTCACCGCGACGCCCAGCTGGACCTGGAGAGCACGGTCGCCGAGGCGGCGCAGCGCGCGGTCGTGCCGCCGCTGCCGGAGCGCGTCGGCGCGGTGCGCTGCGCCGGCCTGTACCGGGCCGCGCAGCGGGGGACCCTGGTCGGCGGCGACTTCTTCGACGTGCGCGAGGGGCCCTACGGCGTACGGGCCGTGCTCGGCGACGTGCAGGGGCACGGGCTGTCGGCGATCTCCACGGTGGCCTCCCTGCTGGGGGCTTTCCGGGAGGCGGTCCTGGACCAGCCGGACCTGGAGTCGGTCGCCGCCCGGCTCGACCGCAGGCTGGTGACGGACTCCGCGTCGTCGCGGTACCCCGAACTGTTCGCGACCGCCGTGCTGCTGGAGTTCTCCCGCGACGCGCGCTCGGTGCGGCTGGTCTCCTGCGGGCATCCGGCGCCCCTGCTGCTGCGCGGCCGGGAGGCCACCGAGGTCGAGCTGACCGCCTGTCTGCCGCTCGGGCTCGGTCTGCCCGACGGGGGCCCGCCCGCCGGGCTCACCCTGCGGCTGGAGCCCGGGCACAGTCTGTTCCTGGCGTCGGACGGCGTCAGTGAGGCACGGGACGGCGACGGCGCCTTCTACCCGCTGCCCGACCGCCTCCCGGCACTGGCCGACAGCGACCCCGGCGTGCTGGCCGAGCGGGTCTGGACGGATCTTCTGCGTCACTGCCCGGCCGTCGTGGACGATGTGACGATGCTGGTCCTCACGCCCGCGTCACCGGACGGCCGCTGACGTCGTCCTGGGCGGCGGCCTGCTCCTGGTCGCCCTCGGCGTCGATGTGCGGCAGGATCCGGTCGAGCCAGCGCGGTGTCCACCAGGCCCGCGGCCCCAGCAGCGTCATCACGGCCGGCACCATCAGCAGCCGCACCACGGTCGCGTCGATCAGCACGCTCACCGCGAGGCCCAGTCCGAGCATCTTGACGACGATGTTGTCGCTGACGATGAAGGCCGCGAAGACGCTCACCATGATCAGGGCCGCGCAGGTGATCACCCGGGCGGTGATCTCGAGGGCGTGGGCGACAGACGCCTTGGCGTCCCCGGTGCGCAGCCAGGCCTCGTGGACGCGGGAGAGCAGGAAGATCTCGTAGTCCATACTCAGCCCGAAGATGATGGCGAACATCATCATCGGCACATAGCTCTCGATGGGCACCTTGCCGTTGACGCCCAGCGCGGGCCCGCCCCAGCCCCACTGGAAGACGGCCACCACGACGCCGTACGAGGCCCCGATCGACAGGACGTTCAGGACGGCCGCCTTCACCGCGACGAGCAGACCGCGGAAGACGGCCAGGATGATCAGGAAGGCCAGCCCGACGACGACGGCGATGATCAGCGGCAGCCGGCTGGCGACGATGTCGCGGAAGTCGACCTGGGCCGCCGTGGTGCCGGTGACATAGCCCTTGGCGGAGGTGCCGGAGACGGCGTCGGGGAGGGTGTGGTGGACCAGCCGGTTGGACAGGTCCGTGGTGGTGGCGCTCTGCGGGGACTCCTTGGAGTACACCGTGCCGACCAGGACGTCTCCGTCCTTGGTGGGCGTGAGCTGGGTGACCGTGGAAGCTCCGGAGACGCCGTCCAGGGTCTTCTGCGCCTGGGAGGACAGGCCGGAGCGCTGGGAGGAGGGGACGGTGCTCTGATCGATGACGACGGTGAGCGGGCCGTTGGAGCCGGGCCCGAAGGCGTCGGTCATCAGGTCGTAGGCGCGCCGGTCGGTGAAGGACGTGGGGTCGGCGCCGTCGCCGATGTGCCCGAGCTGGAGGGACAGCACCGGGATGGCGAGGACGACGACGGTCGCCACGCCGACCGCCAGGAACTGCCAAGGCCGGCGCTCCACGCGCTGCGCGTAGCGGTGCCAGGTGCCATGCGGTGTGGCGCCTGGCTCGACATCGGTCTCGGCGACGGGCCGGCGCACGTGGTAGCGGTCGATGCGTGAGCCCAGCAGCCCGAGCAGGGCGGGGACCAGGGTCAGCGCCGCGGTGACGGCCGAGACGACCGTGACGGCGGCGGCCAGGCCGAGTTTGCCGATGAAACTCACGTCGGAGGCGTACAGGCCGCCCAGCGCGATGATCACGGTGCAGCCGGAGACGAGGACGGCCCGTCCGCTGGTGGCCGTGGCGTGTCCGGCGGCGCGCACCGGGTCGGCACCGTTCATGAGGTTCTGGCGGTGCCGGGTGACCAGGAACAGGGCGTAGTCGATGCCCACGCCGATACCGATCATCGTGGCCAGGGTCGGCGAGACGGTGGCGAACTCGAACGCCGCGGCCAGCAGGCCCAGGCAGGCGAGGCCGCCGACCGCGCCGACCAGCGCGGTCAGCAGCGGCAGGCCGGCGGCGATCACGCTGCCGAAGCCGATGAGGAGCACGACGATCGCGACGCCGAAGCCGATCAGCTCGCTCACCCGGTCGTCGGGTGCGGGCCGGGCCAGCTCGCCGAGCGGGCCGCCGTACTCGACCTGCGCCCCGGCCGAGCGCAGCGGCTGCACCGCCTTGTCCACGCCGTTCAGGTAGCTGGCGCCGAGGGTGGAGGGCTGGGTGTCGAAGCGGACGGTGATGTAGGCCGTCTTCCCGTCCGAGGACAGCGGGCCGACCTTGGACGCGGGGGTGGACAGCGGGTTCTGCGCGGACAGCACGTGCGGCAGCTTCTGCAGGTCGCCGACGGTGCTCGACATCTGCGAGCCGAGGGCGTTCAACGACTTGTCGCCGTCGTGCAGGACGATCTGGCTGCTGTAGCCACCCGCCGCGGGATCGTGCTTCTTCAGGACGTTCAGGCCCTGCTGGGACTGGACTCCCGGGAGGGAGAAGTTGTCGGAGAAGCCGCCGCCCACGGTCCGGTTGAGGACCTGCAGGACGACCAGGGCGACCAGCCACGCCACGATCACGATCAGGAAATGCCGGGCGCACCACTCCCCCAGCCGCCGCAGGACGCCTCCGCGGGCGGTTCCCGTTCTCCCCGTCGTGGTATGCGTCGGTGGCATGGCCTGGTCTCTCCCGTCGGCCAGACAATCGTCCTCATCATTAGACGCCCGCCCCGTCACTCCGGCATCTCGGGTCTCCTTCCGGATGCAGACGGGGCCGGGGCGTTGAATGGTGATATCGGAACCGGGTACAGCACCGGGACCGCGCAACAGCCCCGGACACGAGGAGCAGAGATCATGTCGATGTCACAGCCCGACGCGTCCGCGTCGTCCGAGGACCGCGTCACCCCGGACGCCCTGCTCCACACCCGCACCGGCACCGAGGTCTCGCCGGAGGACCTCGTCCTCGCGGCAGGCAAGGACATCACGCCCCGCAGCCTGGAATGGGCCAGGCGCAAGCTGGAGAGCGAGGGCGACGCCGCCATGGAGAAGCTGCTGCCCTAGCCGGGACCGACTATCGGGTCAGCCCTCCTGCGGCAGGCAGTGGACCGGGACCCGATGGACCAGGTTGTTGGCGAACCCGCCCCGGTTCCAGGGCTGCCGGAGCGGCTGGGTGTGGCCTTCGGCGTCGGTGGCCCGGGCGCTGAGTTCGTGCTCGCCCTCGGCGGCCGTCCACACGAGGTGCCAGCGGCGCCACGCCCACGGCCTGCCGTCGTCCGGGTCCAGCTCGGCCTCCTGCCAGGTGCGCCCCGCGTCCGTGCTGACCTCGACGCGGGTCACCGGCGCCCGTCCCGACCAGGCGCGCCCTTCCAGCGGGACCGGGCCGGGCCGCACCACCCTGGCCCGGGACATGAAGTCGGGGAAGCCGGGCGGGACGAGCAGCGCGCGCGGCACGATCCGGGTGACCGGCTCGCCGTCCTCGCCGGACTCCTGGCGCAGCCGGTAGGCGACCGCCTGCTGGAAGCCGGTGAACGGCGCGTCGGTGACGGTGACTTCGCGCAGCCACTTCACGTGCGCCATGCCGTACCAGCCGGGCACGATCAGCCGCAGCGGGCGGCCGTGCTGCGGCGGCAGCGGGGCTCCGTTCATCGCGTGGGCGACCAGCACCTCGGGCTCGGAGCCCGTGGCCACGTCGAGCGGCAGGGACCGCTGGTAGTCCTGTTCGACCCCGCGCTCCACGCCGTGGTCGGCGCCGGTGAAGACCACGTCCACGGCGCCCGCGTCCACTCCCGCCTCGGCGAGCAGCAGCCGCAGCGGTACGCCGGTCCACTCGGCGGTGCCGACCGCCTCGACCAGCCAGGGCTGGCTGACCGGGCGGGGCGTCAGCAGAGCGCGGCCGTTGCCCGCGCACTCCAGCGTCACCCGGGTGGTGACCTGAGGAAAGGCCTTCAGGTCGGCCAGGTCCAGCCGCAGCGGCCGGCGGACGCGGCCCGCGACGGTCAACTGCCAGGCCGTGTCGTCGGGCACGTAGGGGATGTCGTAGTGGGTCAGCACGTAGTGCAGACCGGGCGGGGTGACGTCGTAGCGGAGCGCCTCCAGCGGCAGACCGTGGTTGCGGGTGGCCAGCGCCAGTTCGTCCCGGCCGATGCCCTCGTCGGGGGCGGCCAGCCGGGCGGGGCTGCTTGTGTCGGCGAGTCGATGGCCCATGGGCGCATTCTCGCGCTCGCCGGGCGGATCGGCACCTCCTCGGATGCCGGCGGGCAACTGCCGGACGGTCGAGCGGGGTTCGGATCGATCAATGGACATCCGTTGACCGTTCGCCCTTTCTAAGAGGGCCTTCGGACTGACAGACTTCCGAGGGTGCCCGACTTCGACATACTCGTCATCGGATCCGGCCCGGGCGGCCAGAAGGCCGCCATCGCCGCGGCCAAGCTCGGCCGCCGGGTCGCCGTCGTCGACCGCCCCGACATGGTCGGCGGGGTCTCCATCCACACCGGCACCATCCCCTCGAAGACCCTGCGCGAGGCGGTGCTGTACCTGACCGGTCTGACCCAGCGGGATCTGTACGGGCAGAGCTACCGGGTCAAGGAGGACATCACCGTCGCCGACCTGACCGCCCGCACCCAGCACGTCGTGGGCCGCGAGGTCGACGTCATCCGCAGCCAGCTCTCCCGCAACCAGGTCGACCTCTTCGCGGGCACGGGACGGTTCGTCGACCCGCACACCGTCGCGCTGCGGGAGGTGACCGGCAACGAACGCCTGCTCAGTGCGGAGAACATCATCATCGCCACCGGCACCCGGCCGGCGCGGCCGGACAGCGTCGAGTTCGACGGCCGTACGATCATGGACTCCGACAACGTCCTGGAGCTCGAACGCGTCCCGCGTTCCATGGTCATCGTGGGCGCCGGGGTGATCGGCATGGAGTACGCCTCCATGTTCGCCGCGCTCGGCAGCAAGGTGACGGTGGTGGAGAAGCGGGCCGGGATGCTCGACATGTGCGACGTCGAGATCATCGAAGCGCTCAAGTACCACCTGCGGGACCTCGCCGTGACCTTCCGGTTCGGCGAGACCGTCGCCGCGGTGGAACGGCACGCGCGCGGCACGCTCACCGTCCTGGAGAGCGGCAAGAAGATCCCCGCCGACGCCGTGATGTACTCGGCCGGCCGGCAGGGCCTGACCGACGAACTCGACCTCGACAAGGCCGGGTTGACCGCCGACCGGCGCGGCCGGATCACGGTCGACGAGCACTACCGCACCGAGGTGCCGCACATCTACGCCGTCGGTGACGTCATCGGCTTCCCCGCACTCGCGGCCACGTCGATGGAGCAGGGCCGTTCGGCCGCCTACCACGCCTGCGGGGAGCCGGTCGGGCAGATGGCCGGCCTGCAGCCCATCGGCATCTACACGATTCCCGAGATCAGCTTCGTGGGCCGGACCGAGGACCAGCTCACCGAGGACAGCGTGCCGTTCGAGGTGGGCATCTCCCGCTACCGCGAACTGGCCCGCGGCCAGATCATCGGCGACTCGCACGGCATGCTGAAGCTGCTCGTCTCCCCCGAGGACCGCAGACTGCTCGGCGTGCACTGCTTCGGCACCGGCGCCACCGAGCTGATCCACATCGGGCAGACCGTGATGGGCTGCGGCGGCACCGTGGACTATCTGATCGACGCGGTGTTCAACTACCCGACGCTGGCGGAGTCCTACAAGGTCGCCGCTCTGGACGCCACCAACCGGCTGCGGCAGATCGATCACATCGGCGACTGAGCGCCAAATCGGCGGCCGTCGGCTCCGGGTCAGCCGCCCGGCAGCTCCGTGTCGTCCTCGACGACGTGGACGGCGGCCTCCTCGGCGCCGGCGGCCCCACCGTCGATGCCCACGTCGGAGGCGATGGTCTCCTTGGTGGTGTCGGGGTGGGCGCCCTCGTCGGGGGCTACCAGCCGGCCCGCGCGGTCCGTGCCTGCCTCGGGGTCGAGCGGTTCGCCCTCGCCGCCGGGGAGGTCGCCGATCTCGTCGCCGGGCGGCGCCGTCACGTCGGGGACCTCCTCGGCGAGCCGCTGGTCGAGGCTCTCGCCGTCGTGCTGCTCGGCCGCGGTCGTGCCGTGCTTGTCGACGCCCAGCGGCTTCTCCGGCGGGGAGTAGCCCTCGTCGAGGACGGTGTCGTAGTCGCGTTCGTCGAGGGCGTCCTGCAGGTCGAGCGGCGCCGCGTCCTCCTGCTCCTCGTTGGTTCCGGTGGGCTGGTAGGCGTCGTCGGCCATCGGGTCGGTCCCCATGAGTACCTCCTGGCGCACTGCGGCGGATCGCTTCGTACGGTGTCCTGATCCGCGTTTCCCGTTGTGCGCCGTCCAACCTCCCCGGTCCCGTGCGGCTCATGAGATTACCCATTGGTCAATCTTGAAAGCTCAAAGTGTGGGGCTATCATCACTCGCACACACGCTGTGACTACCCGGCGACGCACTGGCCGGGCGCGATCCACCACGCCTTTCGCCTGCCCCTGCCCCGAGGTCAACCCCCGCCGGGCAGAGGCTGGTTCACCACCCCCCACCTCCCTTACGTCGTCGGGGCCGGGCCGGCCTCGCGTCGCGCAATACGGAAAGCAGCGCAACCATGAGCATCAACAGGGGCAGAGGGCTGCAGGCCAATGCCCTCGGTACGTTCGACACGGTGGTGATGGCCGTCGCGGGCAGCGCCCCGGCGTACTCCATCGCCGCCACCACGGCGGTCCTCGTCGGCGCGGTCGGGCTCGCCAGCCCGGCCGCGCTGTTGTACTGCGCGATACCCATGCTGGGCATCGCCCTCGCCTTCAGCTACCTCAGCCGTATCGACGTCAACGCGGGCGCCAGCTACTCCTGGGTGGGCCGCACGCTCCATCCGTTCCTGGGCTTCATCAGCGGCTGGGCGCTGGTGATCTCGGCGACCATCTTCATGGTCGCGGGATCGCTGCCGGCCGGTTCGATGACCCTCGCCCTGTTCGACTCCGGGCTGGCCGACAACACGGCGCTGTCCACGGTCGTCGGAGCCGCCTGGTTCGTGATCATGCTGCTGGTGGTGCTGGGCGGCGCCCGGCTCACCGTGCGCGCGCAGCTCGTCATGTCCGGCGTGGAGCTGGTCATTCTGGCGCTGTTCGCGGTCCTCGCCTTCTTCCACACCGGCAACGCCCGCGCCTTCGACTGGTCCTGGCTGGGCTTCTCCCACTTCGACGGGGTGGCGGGCTTCGCCTCGGGCGCGCTCGTCGCCGCCTTCTACTACTGGGGCTGGGACGTCACCAGCAACCTGAGCGAGGAGACCCGCAACAGCCGTCGTACAACGGGACTCGCGGGCCTGATCGGGGTCGGCATCGTCTTCCTGCTGTTCGAGGTGTTCACCATCGCGGTGAACGTCATCCTGTCGTCGAAGCAGATCGAGGACAACGACGCGAACGTGCTGGGCGTGCTCGGCGAGGAGGTCTGGCCGGGCTGGGGCGGCAAGCTGCTGATCGTGGCGGTGATGCTGTCGACCATCGCCACGCTGGAGACCACCCTCATCCAGGTCACGCGCTCGCTGTTCGCCATGGGTCGCGACCGCACGATGCCCTCCGCCCTGGGCAAGGTCCACCGCACCTGGAACACCCCGTGGGTGGCGATCGCCGTGGTCGGCGGGGTGGCGCTGGCGATGTTCATCGCGTCCAACGCCCTCGGCTCCGTGGGGCAGATCCTCGGCGACGCGATCTCGGCGATCGGTCTGCAGATCGCCGTGTACTACGGCCTCGCGGGCCTGGCCGTGGTGGTCGCGTACCGCAAGATGCTGCTGAAGTCGGTGGGCAACTTCGTGCTCGGCGGTCTGTGGCCGCTGTTCGGCGCCCTGTTCATGTTCTGGATCTTCGTCGAGTCGCTGGGCGAGCTCGACCCCGCGGCGATCGCGATCGGCATCGGCGGCCTGGCCGTCGGTCTCGTGCCGATGCTCTGGTACTGGAAACAGGGCAGCGACTACTACCGGCCGGCCCGGCTGGACGCCAGCCGCACGGTGGAGTCGGAGTACGTGCCCGAGGACCTGGCGGTGGCGAGCAACCATGCCTACGAGGGTCTCCCGACCGACTTCTGAGGGAGACTCCCCCGATGGCGCGCGACCGTTTCGCCCCCGACTTCGACCCCGACTGCGGCGACGCCGCCCTCAGCAACGCCTCGCACGACATCGTCATCGGCCGCTGGCAGGGCCTCAGGGACCTGCTGCGGACCACCGGCCCCGAGTGGCTCGCCCGCGGCCACCGGGTCCGCACGCTCGCCCAGGCCTGCGCGAGCAGTTCGACCGCGGAGACCTGGGTGGCCGCCGAGCCGTACAGCGCGGACGCGCTGGTGCTGCGGGCGGCGACGGAGACGGCCCGGGCGTTCAACGTGGCCATCGCCGCGGGCCGGGGCGCGCCGATCGACCAGCACCGCATCGACACCGCGGTGACGGCGTGCCTGCAGGCGGCGGAGGCCTATCTGGACGATCCGACGCCGTGGATCTCGCTGATCTCCGTGGCACGGCTGTACCCGCAAGGGGTGCGCCGGCAGGAACTGGCCCGCTGGTGGGACGAGTTGCACCAGCGTGACCCGTACAGCGTGGAGGGCCACCTGCAGGTCCTGCACTACTACTCGGCCCGCTGGCACGGCAGCCACGGTCTGATGTACGACTTCGCCCGCGACGCCGCCGGAGTGGCGCCGCCGGGCTGCGCGCTGCCGGTGCTCGTGCAGTACGCGCGCGTGGAGGAGTACCGCTTCGCCCTGGACGCCGGTCACAGCGGCCGCAGTGCGGTGGGTCTGGGGCAGCACTGGAACAACGACGGTGCGGTCGGTGACGTGCGGCGCACCTGGCAGCGCTGGATCATGGGGCGGGTCGAGAGCGAGATCGCCCCGGGCGAGCTGCGCGACTTCAACTACCTTGCGCACGCGGCCTGTCTGGCCGGCGACAGGGAGGTCGCGGGGCCGTTGATGCGGATGCTGGGCCGGCGGGCGACGCGCACGCCCTGGTCGTACACCGGGGACGCGGAGCAGCAGTTCGTCAAGTGGCGCAAGGAGCTGCGGCTGCGCGGCTGAGGTGCGGCGGGTCTACTCGGCGGGCTGCTCGGCCGGCCGGGCCAGGCCCGCCGTCCACTTCTCCTCGATGCGGCCGAACTTCCACACCAGCAGGGCGACGATCCAGGTGGCGAAGAAGAGGCCGACGATCACGAACCCCACGACGTTGAGGTCGACTCCGGCGACCCGGTCCCAGAAGGGGCCGTGCAGGCCGAGTTTCTGGGCGAGCAGGCCGAGGAGTTCGACGGTGCCGATGAGCAGGGCGACGGCGACCGACAGGCCGGTGATGGTGAGGTTGTAGTAGACCTTGCGGACCGGCTTGGAGAAGGCCCAGCCGTAGGCGAAGTTCATGAACGAGCCGTCGATGGTGTCGAGCAGCGACATGCCGGCGGCGAACAGCACGGGCAGGCACAGGATGGCGTACCAGGGCAGGCCCGAGGCCGCGCCCGAGCCGGCCAGCACGAGCAGCGCGATCTCGGTGGCGGTGTCGAAGCCGAGGCCGAAGAGCAGTCCGAGCGGGTACATCTGCCACGACTTGGTGATCGACTTCATGACGCGGCCCAGCAGCCGGTTCATGAAGCCCCGTTTGTCGAGCTGTTCTTCGAGGGCGGCCTCGTCGAAGTGGCCGGAGCGCATCTGGCGGAAGACCTTCCAGATGCCGGCCAGGATGACGAGGTTGATGGCCGCGATGATGTAGAGGAAGGTCCCGGAGACGGTCGTGCCGATCACTGCGGTGACGTCGTGCAGATGCGAACCGCCGTCGCGGACCGGTCCGGCGACCGCCTTGATCCCGAAGGACAGCAGCAGCGCCAGGACGAAGACGACGCTGGAGTGGCCGAGGGAGAACCAGAAGCCCACCGACAAGGGCCGCTTGCCCTCGCCCATGAGCTTGCGGGTGGTGTTGTCGATGGCGGCGATGTGGTCGGCGTCGAAGGCGTGCCGCATCCCCAGGGTGTAGGCGGTGACGCCGATGCCGATGCCGAAGGACTTCTCACCGATGCTGTAGTGCTCGGGCGCGACGATCCCGACGAGCGTGAACCAGCCGATGACGTGCAGGGCGATCACGAAGGCGGCCATGCCGCCGACCCTGGTCCACTCCTCGCGGGTCATGGAGGTGCGGACGCGGTGCCAGGTCATACGGGTGGTTCTCTCTTCCGGGTGCAGGGCGGTCGCGGCGGGCAACCTGATGCCATCCTTCCGTACTTGCACATTCATTGCAGTAAAGCCCGCGGCAGATCTTCACCATGGGCGGGGAAAGGGTCCGGGCGACTATGGCAGCGGCGGGGAGACACCCGGCGCCGTCTCACAGCGTGCGGCGTCGGACCAGCACGCCCAGGACCAGCAGGCCCGGCAGCAGGGGCAGCCACCCGATCGGGAGGCGGTAGCCGAGGACGACGGAGGCGGCCGCGGGGGCCGGGGCGCCTGCGGCGGTGAGGGCGAGGGCGAGGGCGAGGGCCGCGTCGAGGGAGCCGAGGCCGCCGGGGGTGGGCCGCAGGGCGGCAGCGCCGCTCGCGGCGAGGTAGGGCAGCGCCACCCGGTCCGCGGCCGGCGGCAGGGCGACGGCCCGGGTGACGGCGACGAGGACGAGCGCGTGCAGCGCGACGAAGGCCGACGAGCCACAGCGCCGCCGCCCGGGCCGGCCGGGTGTGCAGGGCCCGCAGGTCCGCCGGCACGGCCGCGAGCGCCGGACGGCACCGGCGCCACAGCACCGCACCCGCCACGCACAGGACCACCGCGACGGCGACCGCACCCGCCGCGGGCACCGGCGGCATCCGCAGGACGCCGGGGCAGCCGGCGGCGACGGCGACGAGCAGGACGCCGGGGCAACCGGCGGCGACGGCGACGAGCAGGACGCCGCGGACCACGGCGCCGGCCGCGGCCTTCACGGCGAGGGCCGCGGCGGAGCGGGCGGGCGTCAGTCCGCAGCGCATGAGGAAGCGCAGGCCGACCGTGGCGGCGCCGATGCCCGCGGGCAGCGACTGGCCGGCGGCGGTCGCGGCGAACTGCGCGGCCACCAGCGGGCCCGCGGGCAGGCGCCGCCGCACCGCGCCCTGCTGGGCCAGTGCCGCGCAGACCCAGGTCGCGCCGGCGGCCAGGGCGCCCGCCAGCAGCCAGCGCTGATCGGCCACGGCCAGCCGGACGGCGCCCGTGCGCAGCACCGGCCAGTACCGGTGGACGGCATAGCCGACGGCCACCACCACGGCGGCGGTGAGAGCGGTGCCAGTAGGCGTGCCGGCGGCCGGCCGCGAGGGTGACCTGCTCGGACGTCATGCGGGGCCGCCCTTCCGCACCACGGGGGATTCTTCGCGGACGGGCACAGACCGACCCAAAGTGCCCGACCGTCCCTGTCCGGTACGGCCGGGCGCCTGACGCCCTCCCCCGACGTTGTCAGCGGCGGTGCGGGCTGCGGTGCGGCGGCTGCTCGGGCGCCGGGCGGGCCGGCGGCTGCGGAACCGTGCGCAGGACGGGGGTGTCCGTACGGACCGTCACCGGGGTCCCGTGGTGGCGGATGGTCAGGGGCGGACCGGACAGCAGGGTGTACGTGGCCTTCTCGGGTCCGATCTCCACGCGCAGCCGGCGGCCGAGGAGCTGGAGGTTGAAGGCGAGCCGGCTCAGCCGTTCCGGCAGCCAGGGGGCGAAACTCAGTCCGTCGCCATGGTGGCGCAGTCCGCCGAACCCGGCGACCAGGGCCGTCCAGGTCCCGGCCAGCGAGGCGATGTGCAGCCCGTCGCGGGTGTTGTGCTCCAGGTCCTGCAGGTCCATCAGCGCGGCCTCGCCCGTGTAGTCGTAGGCGAGCTCCAGATGACCGGCCCGGGCGGCGACGACGGCCTGCACACACGCGGACAGGGAGGAGTCGCGCACGGTCAGCGGCTCGTAGTAGGCGAAGTTGCGCGCCAGGTGCTCCGCGTCGAAGAAGCCCGCGCAGGTGTACATCGCCAGGACCAGGTCGGCCTGCTTGACGACCTGCTTGCGGTAGAGGTCGAAGTACGGGAAGTGCAGCATCAGCGGGTACTGGTCCGGGCGGGTGCCGGCGAAGTCCCAGCGCTGGTGGCGGGTGAAGCCCTCGTGCTGCTCGTGCACGCCGAGTTCGCGGTTGTACGGGATGTACATCGCCTCGGCCGCGTCCCGCCAGGCCGCGCTCTCCTCGTCGTCGACGCCGAGCTGCGCGGCACGGTCCGGGTGGCGCTCGCAGACCTCCGCCGCGGCCAGCAGGTTCGCGCGGGCCATGAGGTTGGTGTACGTGTTGTCGTCGGCGATCGCACTGTACTCGTCGGGGCCGGTGACGCCGTCGATGTGGAAGTCGCCGCGGTGGTCGTGGTGGCCGAGGGAGCGCCAGAGCCTGGCCGTCTCCACCAACAGCTCGACGCCCGCCTCCCGCTCGAACCGCTCGTCGCCGGTGGAGGCCGTGTAGCGCACGACCGCGTCGGCGACCGCCGCGTTCACATGGAAGGCCGCCGTGCCGGCCGGCCAGTACGCCGAGCACTCCGAGCCCTCGATGGTGCGCCAGGGGAACGCCGCGCCGCGCAGGCCGAGTTGGGCGCTCCGCTCCCGCGCGGCGTCCAGAGTGCTGTGCCGCCAGCGCAGCGCCTCGGCAACGGACTCGGGCGCGGTGTAGGTGAGCAGCGGCAGCACGAAGGCCTCGGTGTCCCAGAAGGCGTGGCCGTCGTAGCCGGACCCGGTCAGGCCCTTGGCGGGGATCGCGCGCTGTTCGGCGCGGGCGCCGGCCTGCAGTACGTGGAAGAGGGCGAAGCGGACGGCCTGCTGGATCTCCTCGTCGCCGCCCACCTCGACGTCGGCGCGCGCCCAGAAGTCGTCGAGGGTGGTCTGCTGCTCCTCGGCCAGACCGGCCCAGCCGCCGACGCTCGCGGCGGCCAGCGCCGCCTCGACCTGATCGCTCATCGCCGGCTTGGAGCGGGTGCCGGACCAGCCGTGGGCGACCAGCTTCTCCACGCGCAGCCGCTCGCCGGGTTCCAGGACGGAGGTGACGGTGAGCCGGGCGACGTCCTCGTTGCTCTCGCTGCTCGTGCTCGTGCCCTCGGGGCCTTCGACCACGTGGTCGGCGGCCACCGCCACCCGCAGACCGCTGCGCCGGGTGCGGTGCACGAGCCGCAGCCGCCGGCCCGCGGCGAAGTCCTCCTCCGGCTCCAGCGGCGACTGCAGCGCCTTGGCGGCCCGCGGGTCGCCCTTGGTCTCGGGCAGCGTCTCGTTGGCGACGAGCTCCGACTGGATGACGACACGCGTCCGTGCCTTGACGGGCTCCACCTCGTAGGAGACGGCGGCGATCGCGCGCTGGGTGAGGGAGACGAGCCGGGAGGAGCGCACCCGTATCGCCGTCCCCGCCGGGGAGATCCATTCGCAGACCCGCTCCAGCACCCCCCGGCGCAGGTCGAGGGTGCGCTCGTGGGAGACGAGGCGGCCGTAGCGCAGGTCGAAGGGCTCGTCGTCGACGAGCAGCCGCAGCACCTTGCCGTTGGTGACGTTGATGACCGTCTGGCCGGACTCGGGATAGCCGTAGCCGGCCTCCGCGTAGGGCAGCGGGTGCAGTTCGTGGACGCCGCCGAGGTAGGAGCCGGGCAGTCCGTGCGGTTCGCCCTCGTCGAGGTTGCCGCGCCAGCCCACATGGCCGTTGGACAGGGCGAAGACCGACTCGCTCTGGGCCAGGACGTCGAGGTTCAGGGCCGTCTCGCGCACGCACCACGGTTCCACGGTGTACGAACGGTCGCTGATCACTCCTGCCCTCCCAGCTCCGCGAGGTCCTTCACGACGACGTCCGCGCCGTGCTTGTACAGCGCCTCGGTCTGGCCGACGCGGTCGACGCCGACGACGTATCCGAAGTGACCGGAGCGACCGGCGTCCATGCCGGCCAGCGCGTCCTCGAAGACGGCGGCCCGCTTCGGGTCGACGCCCAGGTCGCGGGCGGCGGCGAGGAAGGTGTCGGGCCGCGGCTTGCCCGGCAGCTTGCGCTCGGCCGCGACGACGCCGTCGATGCGTACGTCGAAGAGGTGCTCGGCGTCGATGGAGCGCAGCACGTCGAGGGTGTTGGCGCTGGAGGAGACGATCGCGGTGCGCAGGCCCCGCTTGCGTACCGCGTCGATGTAGCGCAGCGTGCCGTCGTAGGCCTCCACGCCCTCGGTGCGGATCCGCTGCAGGAGCAGGACGTTCTTGCGGTTGCCGACGCCGTTGACCGTCTGGGCGTCGGGTGGGTCGTCGGGGCTGCCCTCGGGCAGTTCGATGCCGCGGGAGGCGAGGAAGGTGCGCACGCCGTCGGCGCGCGGGCGGCCGTCGACGTACTCGTCGTAGTCGGCGGAGGAGTCGAACGGCCGGAAGTCCTCGCCGTCGCGTTCGCGCAGGAACTCGTCGAACGTCTCCTTCCAGGCGGCCGCGTGCACCACCGCGGTCCTGGTCACCACACCGTCGAGGTCGAAGAGGCAGGCCTGGATGTCTTCGGGGAGTCCGAGCAGCGTCATACAGGACACCGTTCCCCATAACGACGACTCCAGTGGGTGGCCCGCACCACACCGGCGGCAAAATCTTGTCGGCCGGCCCGCTGATCCCCGCCCCGGCGCGAATGGCACACTCGGGTTGTGCCGCTGACCTTCGACGACCTCCTCCTCCGCGCCCGCGCCCTGAGCAGGGGCGACCGGCGCGCGATCCTCGGCATCACGGGCAGTCCCGGTGCCGGCAAGACGACGCTCGCCGAGACCCTGGTGCGGGAGCTGAACGGGGCGGGCGAGCCGTGGGTGGCGCACGTCCCGATGGACGGCTTCCATCTCGCCGACGTCGAGCTGGACCGGCTGGGCCTGCGCGACCGCAAGGGCGCGCCCGCCACCTTCGACGCGGCCGGGTACGCCGCCCTGCTGCGGCGGCTGCGCGAGACGGACCCGGAGGCGGCCGGCGACATGGTGTACGCGCCGGGCTTCGAGCGGGTGCTGGAGCAGCCGGTCGCGGGGGCCATACCGGTGCCGCCGACGGCCCGGCTGGTGGTGACGGAGGGGAACTACCTGCTGCTGGACGGCGGCGCGTGGCCGCGGGTGCGGCGGCAGCTGGACGAGGTGTGGTTCTGCGAACTCGACGAGCGGGAGCGGCTGCGGCGGCTGATCACCCGGCACGAGGAGTTCGGCAAGGGGCACGAGGACGCGGTCGCCTGGGTGATGCGCAGCGACCAGCCCAACGCCGAGCTGGTCGCCGCGACCCGGGACCGGGCGGATGTGGTGGTGCCGGCGAGCGTGCTGGAGCGCCGCTCGCCGCTGGGCGTCACCGACTGACCGCGCGCAGCGCCAGCAGGGGCTCCCCCCTGTCGTCGTCCGGTCCGATGACGGCCGTGAACTGCCCCGTGGTGAGGGTGAGTTCCTCGCCGTTCCGCTCCACCGACACCGTGAGAGGAGCCTCGGAGCCGTAGCGGACGGCGAAGACGTGCAGGTCGTCCGGGGTGCCTGCGACCGGGCCGGCCTCCAGGGCCGTGGAACTGACCAGGTGCCGCCAACCCTCGTCCGGGTTGCCGTAGCCGCGTGGGTCGGCCGCGAGCGCGAACGCGGCCTGTTCCTGGAGGAGTTCGGCGCGGGCGTCGAAGTGCTCGGTACCGGTGGCCCGCGGGTGGGTCAGACGCAGGGTGCCCGCCGAGGCGACCGTGCCGGCGGCGGTGCGCCGCACCCGGTCGCCGTCGTCCTCGGCGTACGGCAGCCCGGCCAGCAGGTACGGCGTCCCGCCGAGGCGTTCGACGGCCACCGTGGTCCACAGCGTCTCGCCGTCGGTGACGTACAGGGACCGCACGTGCCGCAGGACGTGGTCGCGGCCGACGACCGGCTTGGTGACCAGCTTGGCCGTCAGGCCATCCGCCCTGAGGTCGCGGACGCGGACCTCGCCCATGGGGCGGCACATCAGGAAGCCGTCGGTGACGGGGCCGAAGCCGTGCTGACGGCCGACGGCGGCGGCCAGATAGTAGGTGCCGGCCGCCTCCACGACGGCCGGGGTCATGTGGTCGTCGAAGGCCACCGAGACGGTACCGGCGCGCAGTTGGTGCCGGGCCGGCGTCGGGCTCGGCTCGCGGTGCCAGCGCGTGGTGTCCTGGATCTGCCAGACCAGCATCCAGGCGAAGTGACCGTCGACGCCGCCGTCGGGCTTGCACGCGTACCGGGCCCAGCGGCTGTCCCCGCGGTAGCGGCCCAGGTCGGAGCCGACGCGGGCACCGAAGTACCGCAGGCCCAGGACGGATTCGAAGGCGGAGTGCTGCTCGCTGTAGCGGGGGCCGCCGTTGTCGAAGCCGCCGCCGGTGAGCCGGGCGTCGATGTAGCGGGCGAGCGCGTCGCCGTCCTCGGCGAACATCTCCTCGCCGCTGACCCGGTGGGCCTGGGCGAGGAAGGACAGGGAGATCGGGCCGTAGTTGTTGTCGTAGGCGCCGCCGTGCTCCGGGGGCAGCAGGGCGCCCCGGTCGCGGACGCGGTGGGCGCGGATCTCGCCGGTGTACAGCTCCAGCGCCCGGGCGCGCACCGACTCGCGCTCGGCGTCCGGCAGATGGCGAGCCAGCATCAGGCCGCCGACCACGCATCCGATGGCCTGGTTGCCGGCCTCCTGCGGGTTGAAGAAGGTCGCCTCGGTCAGCCACCGCCAGTAGCCCTGGGCCAACTCCAGCAGCGCGGCCCGCTGTTCGTCGTCGACCAGGCCCTCGGCGCTGTCGAGGACGTTGACGGCCTGGAGCAGCGCCCACACCGTGCTGGGCCAGTCGCCGATGGGGTGGGCGCCCGCCTCGAGGACGTAACGGGCGTACGGCAGACCGGTATGGCGGGCACGCAGGTTCGGGTAGCCGGGGTTGTCCTCGACGTAGACCCGCTCGCGCAGATGGAAGGCGAGGCTGCGGCGCACCGCTTCCGGCATCCGCGGGTCCTTGCCGCGCTGCCAGGCGAACGCGAGCAGGGAGGTGATGCCCAGCGAGGTGTCGCCGATGTCGTCGACGCAGTCGGGGTGTTCGAGGTTGCCCTCGGGCGTGATGCGCCGCAGGGCCTGCTCGACGACGTCGGCGAGGACGGCGTCGTACGCCTCCGGGCTGTCGGGCAGGTCGTGCAGCGGTCCGCGCTGGTGCGTGAGGTGCACGGGGATCAGTCCTTCATGCCTGAGGTGATCGCGCGCAGGGCGACGGTCAGTGTGTGCGGGCCACGTCCACCGATGTAGACGCGGTTCCCGGTCGTCGCGTCGGTACCGCCCACCACGGTGTGGTCCTGCCCGGGGTCATAGCGCAGTACGCCGCTCCGGTCCGGCCCGGCGAGCGGTTCACCCGTCTCGACGGCGGCCTCGACCCGGATCTCGTCGTCGCCGACGCGGTAGGTCAACGGCTCGGTCGTCAGGCACCAGCTTCCGTCACCGAGCGGTACGGCGCCCTGCGGCTCGCCGCCCGGCCGGAAGGTCAGTTCGAGGGCCCAGGGCACCGGCGGGCCGCTGATGTCGATCCACAGGTCGGCCCCGTCCTCCCGCAGGTCCACCTGCACGCGGGTCGTGTGGGAGACCTCGTCCCGGGGCCGGTCCGGGAAGGCCATCGCGGCCGAGAAGCGTCCCTCGTCCGCCATCCGGTAGGCGCCGTCGTCCCGCCGGCGGTCGGACGGCAGCGGCTGGTAGTAGGCGGCCGAGAGGGTTTGGGTGAGCAGGTAGCGGCCGTCGGCGAGCCGTTGCATGTCGGCGGCGCGGAACGGGCCCAGGTCGAAGAACCCCCTTGAGAGGCGGACCGCGTCGAGGACGGCGGCACCGGCGAACAGGCGCAGAAAGGTGGGGTTGCAGGCGAGGCCCGAGCGGATGCGCCGGTGCTCGGGCACGTCGGAGCCGCCGTACACCACCGTGTGGGCGGTGGCCGAAGCGCATGTGGCGAGGCGTGCGGTGGGGAGGTACCGGTCGCGCGGGAGCTGCTCCGCGTCCGGGGCCGGCAGGGCGCGGCACAGATCCGGGGTGAGGAGGGTCTGGGCGAGCAGGTCGGGGTCGTGGATGCCGTCGGCGGCCGCCAGGCGGGCAGCGCGGGCGAAGTCGCCCCGGCCGGTGCGGATCGCGAGCAGCCGGTAGTGCGGCAGGTAGGGCCACAGCGCGAACGACTGCCTCTGGTCCTGGCGGCGCGAGTGGACGGTCTCCACCGTGCCGTCCGGCCTGATCAGGTCCAGGGTCGCGGTGAGGTTGCGTTCGACGGCGTCCACCAGGTCGGTACGCCCGAGCACCTCGGCCAGCAACAGCAGCGCCGGGTTGGTCACGATGGACGCGTAGACGGCGCTGCGTTCCGAGTACAGGCCGTCGGCGTCGATGTCGACGCCCTCGGCGAGCCACCCCTCGGCGCGGACGAGCAGCCGGTCGTCGGGGAACGATCGGTGCAGCCGGGCCAGCGCCGCGGACAGCTCCCAGCGGTGGTTGGGGGTGTGCACGCCACCGGCCAGGAGGCTTTCGGTGGCGGCGCCGGCGATCTCGGCGAGCGCCGCCGTGACGTCGGCCAGTTCGGGCCCCGCGCCCGCGGCGAGGACGTGCGCGTCGCACACGTCGTTGACGGTGAACGCGGAGTCCGGCGGCGACTGCACGTTGTCGCCGCCCGCGAAGAGGCCGGACGCCGTCTGCGCGGACCGCAGGGCACGGAGGTGGGTCAGCGCGGCGGCGACGGCCCGCTCGCTGCCGTGCAGGACCGACTCCGGCGAGCGGTACGCCGCGACCAGGGTTTTCACCCTCCGGGCCAGGGCGCGGTGCGGCTCGATGAATTCCGCCGACGGATCGGCCGACCCGTCGGCGGCGAGCGCTGCCGCGCGGACGAACTCGTGGTCGATCGGAGCGGGCAAGGTCAGTCCTTCAGTCCGGCGTTGATGTCGGCGCCCATCACGTAGCGCTGGAAGACCAGGAAGACGGCGATCAGCGGGATCATGGAGATGACCGACGCGCCCAGCAGGACCGACCAGTTGATGTTCTGCGCGCCGACGATGCTCTGGATGCCGATCTGCACGGTGAACTTGTTGGGGTCGTTGAGCATCAGCAGCGGCCAGATGTAGTCGTTCCATCGCCACTGGAAGGACAGGATGGCGAGGGTCAGCATGATGGGCCGGGAGATGGGCACCATGATCCGCAGGAAGATGGACAGTTCGCGGGCGCCGTCGATGCGCGCGGCCTCGACGAGTTCGTCGGGGACCGTGAGGAAGAACTGGCGGAACATGAAGCATCCGGTCGCGGTGAGCACGGCCGGCAGGATGATGCCCGCGAAGGAGTTGTAGAGGCCGAGGTTGCGGACCACCAGGAACTCGGGGGCGAGCATGACCTCGCCGGGCAGCATCGTGGTGGCCAGGATGCAGAGGAAGAAGGCCTTGAGCCACTTGTTGTCGTACTTGGCCAGCGCGTAGCCGGTGCAGCAGCTGACGCCCACCGTGAGGATCGTCGTGATCACGCAGACGATGGCGGTGTTGATGAAGTACTGGGAGAAGTTGGCGCTGTCCCAGGCCGCCCTGAAGCCGGACAGGGTGGGGTTGTGCGGTACCAGCGTCAGCGGATAGGAGAACAGGTCGCTGGCCGGCTTGAAGGAGCTGAGGACGAACCACAGCACCGGCAGCCCGTAGAGGCAGGCGAGGATCCACAGCAGGGTCGTCGCGGACACCGCCCGCCGCAGCCCGCCGCTGCCGGCTCCGCGGGGTCGCTTCTTGGCGACGGCCCGTCCGGGAGCGGCGTCGACGGGGCGCGGAATGTCTGTGGTTGTCATCGGTTCTCCACCCGCCGGTTGACGATCAGCTGGACGATCGCGACGGCCATCAGGATGAGCATGAGCACGAAGGACGCGGCGCTCGCGTAGCCGATCTGACCCCGTTTGAAGCCGGTCTCGTAGATGTACTGGACGAGCAGGTTGTTGGACGTGCCGGGTCCGCCGTTGTTGAGGGCGACGAACACCGGGTATTCCTTCATCGCGTTGATCGTGTTGAGCAGGATCACGATGAACGAGGTGGGCGCGATGCTCGGCAGGGTGATGCTGACGAACTGCCGCCAGGGGCCGGCTCCGTCGAGGGAGGCCGCCTCGTAGTACGAGGTGGGCACGTTCTTGATCGCCGCTATGAACAGCAGCATCGAGAAGCCCGTCCAGGCCCAGGACGCGGCCATCACGACCACGATCAGGGACAGGTCCGCGTTCGACTGCCACGGGACGGCGCTTCCGCCGAGCTTCTCGATGACGTAGTTGACCAGTCCGAAGTTCTCGCCGAACAGCCACCGCCACAGCACGCCGACGACGATGGGCGACAGCAGCCACGGGATGAAGAAGATGACGCGGGCGACGGACGTGCCCTTGGCGTGCTTGCTCACCACCAGGTTGGCGGCGGCGAGGGAGAGCGCGAAGTTCAGCGGGACGAAGAGCACCGCGTACAGCAGCGTCCGCGTCAGCGCGTCGTAGAAGGTGGAGTCCCCGAAGAGGCTGTGGTAGTTGTCCAGTCCGACGAACTGGAACGCCCCCACGCCGGTGTAGTTCGTGAAGGAGTAGACGAGCCCGATCACCGCCGGCCAGACGAAGAACAGCGCGAAGAGCACGACATTGGCCGCGATGAGGACGAGCGGCGCGAGAACGTACTTGCTGCGTCTCCTGGGCGGGCTCGCGGACACGGCCGAGGCGCGTTTGGTCATCTTCCTGACTCCGTGCTGGGGGATTGGATTGCCGTGGGCTCGGGCCGTGGGCCCGGCATCACCTGGGCGCAAGGCCGGGCGGCGGGGTGTCGGCCCGCCGCCCGGCCCCGCGGCCTACGACGCGCCGCCGACCTGCTGGTTGTAGCCGGCCACGATGTTCTCCAGGGCCTTGTCGGGCGACTGCTGGCCGTTGATCGCCTTGCCGAGTTCCGTCTTGGTCGGGTCCTCGGTGAGGCTCTTGCCCTTCAGCACCCAGTTCGTCTGCGCGCTGTTGAAGTAGCCCGAGATCGGGGCGTAGAGCGGGATCTCCTCGTTGTAGAGCTTGAACGCCGCCTGCGCCGCCTCGGACTTGAAGGGGTACTTCGGGCTCAGACCGCTCTCGACCGGCAGGAAGCCGGACGCCGCGCACAGCTCGGCGTAGTGGGCCGGCTCGTACAGCCAGGACATGAACTTCTTCGCCGCGGTGGCCGCGGCGCCGTTGTTGTTGAACCCGACCATCATGCCGCCGCTGTTGACGTCACTGGCCTGCACCGGCTCGGCGGGCGTCGGGACGCTCGCCCAGTCGAACTTCTTGATGGACTCCGAGAACGCGGCGACCTGCCACACGCCGGACCAGTAGGCGACGACGTCACCGCTCTGGAACATGGCCGACGGGTCGGCGCCGCTGGTCCACACCGACTTCGGCATGGTCTTGTCGTCGTTCCAGCCGACGAAGGTCTTCACGGCCTTCTTGGTCGCGGCGTCCACCGAGAACTTGCCGGAGGAGTCGGCGTGGACGTACTTGCCGCCCAGCTCGTACACCATGGCGCGCAGCCGCGAGGGGGACTGGTCGAAGGTCAGGGAGTACTTGGCGCCGGTCTTCTCGCGGACCTTGTTGGCGGCCTTGATGAACTCGGTCCAGGTCCAGGTCTTCTGCGGCGAGGTCGGGAAGGAGACCCCGGCCTTCTCGAACAGCGACTTGTTGATGAACAGGCCGGAGGCGGTGACGTCCGAGGGGATGGACAGCACCTTCCCGGACGAGTCCTTCGCCAGGAAGTTGGCGTTGATCTTGTTCGCCTTGTTGTTGGCGATCGAGCTGAGGTCGACCAGCTTGTTCGACCAGATCGGGTCCAGCGCCGGCACGGCCGCCACGTCGGGCAGGGAGTTCGCCTGCGCGGCGTTGTGCAGCTTGGTGGTGTAGCCGTCGTAGGGGATGTTGACGAGCTTGACCTTGACGCCGGCTTCGCTCTTGTACTGCGCGACCAGCTTCTTCCAGCCCGCGTCCTGTCCCGGAACCGTGGAGATCCAGAACGTCAGGGACTTGGAGGTACCGCCCGAGCTCGACCCCGAGCCTCCGCAGGCGGAGAGCAGGAGGGCACCTGCCGTGGCCACGGCAGCGAGGGGAACCACACGGCGTATACCGCCGCGGCCGAGTCGGCGGGAGCGCCGCACACCCACATTGGTCATCTTCGATCCCTTTTTCGTCGTAGGAGACGGAGCACGGCGCCGATCGAGGCGGCACGGGTGCATTTTGCAGGAAATTTCGCTTTCCGGGGGTGCGGCCTCGCCCGGCCGCTTCGCCTCGACGGGTGGGATCCCCGGCCCCGAGGGCCGTCGTCGCACAAGCACGCCCTCGTGCGGCTGCCGTACGTCGCGTACGGCCGGGACGCCAACCCAAGCCGGCGTCCCGGCCGACTTAGAAAGCGCTTGTCCGGACATTGGCAGACCGAGTCGGAGGCCGTCAATCCTTCGCATGCGCGGCCTCGGTCACGGTTTGGACTCCTCGGGCGACCGCGAGCCGTGCGGCACCCACGACGGTGCCCAGATCGCCGAGCGTGCTGCTGACCACCTCGGTGGGCCAGCTCAGCCGCTCCAGCTCGGCCCGCACACCCGGCAGGAGCTGCGGATACGCCCCGGTGCTGCCGCCGAGCACGATGAGGCCGGGGTCCAGTACGGCGGTCACGGCGGCGGCGAGCCGGCCTATGTCGGCGGCGTGCCGGCCCACCACGGCGCGGGCCGCGGTCCGGCCCTCCCCGGCGAGGGAGAACAGGTCCTCGGTGGTGCGCGGGCACGGTCCGTCCTCCTCGCGCCAGGCCTCGGCGGCCCGGCGCAGCAGCGAGCGGGCGCCGACGTGCTCCTCCAGGGCCTCGTGCCGCGGCTCGCGGCCGTCGTCCCAGGGGTAGGGCAGCCGGGCGACCTCGCCCGCCGCGCCGTTGGCCCCGCGCAGCACCTGGCCCCCGATGACGACACCGAGGCCGATGCCGACGCCGATCCGCAGGTAGCCGAAGGTCTCGCGACCGTGCGCGGCGCCCTCGTGCAGCTCGGCGAGCGCCGCGCAGTTGACGTTGTTCTCGAGGTGGACGGGCACCCCGGGCGGCAGCGCGACGGCCACCGCGTCGAAGACGGGCCCGGCCTTGGCGGTCGCCGGACGCGCCCCCGCGCCCTCGTCGTCGCGCGCGGTGACGTCACCGACGGCGACCACGATGGCCCGCAGCGGGGCGCCCGCCGGCAGCGCGTCCAGGGCCTCCCGGACGGCCTCGGCGGCCTGTTCCCGGGACTCGGTGGCCTCGGCGAGCAGGGTGCCGTCCAGGGCGCAGCCGCGCACCCGGGTCAGGGCGGGGCCGAGGTCGACGGCGAGGACGGCGCCGGCGGCCGGGCCCAGCCGATAGACGGCGGCGCTGCGGCCGGTGCCGCTGGAGGCGGTGCCGGAATGGGCGGCGAGCCCGGCGCTCTCCAGTTCGGCGACGGCCGAGGACACCGTCGGCTTGGACAGGCCCGCCAGGCTCGCAAGCTGCGGCCGCGTCGCGCTGCCCGCCCGGGCCAGGACGGCGAAGACCGCGCCGGCGCTCTCGGTCAGGCGCGGGGCTCGCACCACGTCGTGTTCCACAGTTCTCCCGCAGGTCACGGGCCGCTCCCCGTCGGACGGACTGCGGGGAGGCGGCGATGGGATGCCCGGCGTCACGCGAGGCCGCCCCCCGTCCCACGGGGTGCTCGGCCGGTCGGGTGCGCGAAGCCTCTTGACGCACTGTACTTCGTTAGTTAACTTCCTAACGAACTTCACGGTACTCGCCTGCCGTGTTCCGTCCAGAGGCCCGTCCCGGGGCTTCGCGAGTGCTTCAACCTGCTTCTGACCAGGCACGGTTCGCCCGCCGTCGCAGCACAGCGCAACGACGAAAGAGGTTCCGTGCAGGACTTCACGCCTCTCGTGGTCGGCATCGACGTGGGTGGCACCAAGACCCACCTCCGCGCCCTGGCGGGGCACGACCCCGTGGCCGATCACGTCCGGTCCAGCAGTGGCTGGCGGCCGCACGACCCCGTGGCCGCGGCCGGCTGGCTGGCCGCGCTGGTCGCCGAGGCCCTCCCGGCGCGCACCCGCCCGGCGCGCACCCGCCCGTCCGCGCTGGCCGTCGGCGGCCACGCCTGTGAGACCCCCCGCCAGTGCGAGCAGATCCGTACCGCACTGCAACTCCACTTCGACGCGCCCGCGCTGGTCGTGGGCGACGCCGAACTCCTCGTCCCCGCGGCCGGGTCGGACAAGGGCGTCGGCCTGGTGGCCGGCACCGGGTCCGTGGCCGTGGGCCGGCTCGCCGACGGCACCCCCGTCCAGGTCGGCGGCTGGGGCGCGGTCCTCGGCGACGAGGGCGGCGCGGCCGGACTCGTCCGCGAGGCCGCGCGGGCCGTCTGGGCGGCCCATGACCGCGGCGAGGAACCCGACGACCTCGCCCGCGGTCTCGTCGCCGCGTTCGGCGTCGGCGAAGTGCCCGCGCTCGGGGCCGCGTTGGAGGGCGCCCGGGACGTCTCCGCGGAATGGGGCAGGCACGCCCCGGCGGTGTTCGCGGCCGCCGAGGCGGGCTCCCCCCTCGCGCGCGCCGTGATCGCGGCGGCCGGGCGCTCGCTCGCCGCGCTCGTGGAACGGCTCGCCGCCCGGGGGCTCCCGGTGGACGACGTCGTGGTCGCCGGCGGCACGATCCTGAACCAGCCCGCCCTGTACGACGCGTTCGTCTCCTCGCTCGCCGCCTCCCTGCCCGGTGCACGCCCGCAGCCCCTGCGGGTGCCCCCGGTCGAGGGCGCGGTGGCGCTGGCGCGTTCGCTGCTGTGAGGGGGCGCCGGGGGCCCGGCCCTCGCCGAAGCCCCGCCGCACAGCGGCAGCGGACCTCCCACGGTCCGCTCAGTTCACCCGCACGACACGTCTCGGCCGCCGGGCACTCCCCGGCGGGCCAGGACACGGCCGTAGATCTTCGCTCAAAGCTTCACGGGACGCACCGTGTGCGCACATCGCCGCGCCCCACGGAACACCTCTGACCGCTCGATCTCCCCCGGCCGCAGGGCCGAAGAACTCAAGAGAGGCACACGCATGCCGTCATCCGCCGGGCACCGCTCCACCTCGTCGAACGGCCGACCCTCCGTCGGCAGACGGGGATTCCTCAAGACCTCCCTGGGCGCCTCGGCCGGCGTCCTGGCCGCGCCCACCTTCGCCTCCTGGCTGGGCGCCGCCGACGCCAAGGCCGCCGGTTCCGCCGCCGCGTTCGTCGACGACTACAAGACCAACGTCATGGCGAACCAGACCCCGGAGACCAACGCGGTCGTACGGGTCCTCGGCGGGTTCGCGCGGATATGGAAGACGGGCGGCGCCTGGAACACCGGCACGCCGCTCATGCCCGAGGTGCTGCGCGCCAACATGCGCTACTGCGCCCGCCTCACCGGCGCCCGGACCGACGCGCAGGCGAAGGAGGCGTTCCTCTACGACCGCCAGCACCAGAGCTACGCCATGATCGCGGGCCTGGGCCCGCTGGCCGACCTCTACAAGGCGGGCGCCAAGGCGGTCACCTCGATCACCGGCGCTCCCGACGGCACCCCGCCGGCCAAGATCGACGACGCCGTGCCCGCCGACGCCCCGGCCGGCTCCGCGCTGGGTGCCGGGTCGCACGACTCCGCGCTCGGCAAGGTGGCCGAGCTGGTCGACACGGTGCGCGGCAACTGGGCGTCGGGCAACCCGTCCAAGTACGCCTATCAGTACCCGCGTCCCTGGCGCATGAACGAGGACAGCGAGGTCGTCGACACGGGCGCGACGGACGCGCTCGGCTACCCGGTCTACGACTCGAAGGTGGTCATCGCGCCCCAACTGCTGCGCCAGCGCAGCACCTCCCCCACGGACGACGGCGGCTTCCCCAGCGGTCACACCAACGCCTTCCACCTGGCGGGCCTGGCCTACGCCTACGCCGTGCCCGAGCGCTTCCAGGAGCTGGTCGCCCGCGCCTTCGAGCTCAGCCACACCCGGATCATGGCCGGCATGCACTCCACGGTCGATGTGATGGGCGGCCGCATCATGGCCACCGCCCTGGCCGCCGCCACCCTGGCCGATCCGGCGAACGCCGGCCTCAAGGCCGCCGCCCGCGCCCAGGCGCTGGACTACTTCACCGGGCGCACGGGCACCACCGCCGACTCCCTGTACGCCTACGCGCACCCCGGCGCCGGCGACGCCTACGGCGACCGGGACGCCAACGCCCGCGCCGTGCGGCCCCGGCTGACCTACGTGCTCAGCCGGCAGGGCCGCAGCACCCCGCTGACCGTGCCCAAGGGCGCCGAGGTGCTCCTGGAGACACGGCTGCCGTACCTGAGCGCCGAGCAGCGGCGCGAGGTGCTGCGGACCACCGCCCTGCCGTCGGGGTACGTCCTGCTGGACGGCTTCGAGCAGTGGGGCCGGCTCGACCTGTTCACGGCGGCGGACGGCTACGGCGCCTTCGACTCCGACGTGAGCGTGACGCTGGACGCGGCGGCGGGCGGCTTCGGCGCGGCCGACAGCTGGCGCAACGACATCGACGGCGCCGGCTCACTCACCAAGCTGGGCACCGGCACGCTCACCCTGACCGGCCACAACACGTACACCGGTGGCACCGTGGTGCGGGACGGCGTGCTGGTCGCCGCCTCGTCCCACGCGCTCGGGCACGGCGATGTGCGGGTGTCCGGCGGCACGCTGCGAGTGCCGCGGCCGGTGCGGGTGCACGGCACGTACGCGCAGGAGTCCGCCACGCTGGAGCTGACGCTGCGCTCGGGCCACGAACCCGCCCTGGAGGTGACGCGCCGGGCGATGCTGGGCACGGGCGCTGTGCTGTCCCTCGTGCTCGACGCCGACCGGCCGCCCGTCGCGGGCGACACGGTGCGCGTTGTGTGCGCGCCCCGGCTGAGCGGCCGATTCGACCGCGTGGAGGTGAACTCCGAGGGGCTGCGGGCCGTACCCGTCTACACGGCGGAAGGTCTGTCGGTACGACTCATGAAGCGGTGACATCCCAGGGGCGGGAGACGGTGCGACAGTGGGGTCCATGACAGGGCCCCGGATCGCTCCCGCCCCCTCGCGGCCGGTGTCACCGCGGGGCGGATGATGGCGCACGAACAGCACTCGGTCCTCGCACCGGGCCCATGCGACGACGCGCAGCGGCAGCCGCCGCGGGCGGCACCGGCCACGCACCGGCCCGGTCGGCGGTGGCTGCTGCCCCTGCTGGTGGTGGTCCTGCTCGGTCAGATGGCGGCCGCGATGGTCACCGCCGCCGTGCAGCAGACCCCGACGATCGACGAGCCGATCTACGTCGCCACGGCCGCCGACTATCTGCGCGAGCACCGTGTCCGGCTCAACCCCGAGCATCCGCCGCTGGGCAAGCTGGTCGTCGCCGTCGGGGTGGCGGTCGCCGATCCGCACGTGGACACGGCCTACCGGGGCAACCAGAGCGCGTACGCGCGCCATCTGCTGTACGAGTCCGGCAACGACCCGTGGCGGCTGATGTTCTGGGCCCGGCTGCCGATGATCGTGCTGACCCTGCTGTTCGGGCTGGTGGTGTTCGCTTTCGCCCGGGAAGTGGCGGGCGCCGCGGCCGGTGCGGTGGCCCTGGCCCTGTACGCGCTGTCCCCCGATGTCATCGCGCACGGTTCGCTGGCGACGCTGGACGTACCGGCGGCGGGATTCGTGCTGACGTCGGCCTGGCTGCTGTGGCGGGCCCGGCGGCGCCCCCGGCGGTACGTGCCGCTGGGCGGTCTGGCCCTCGGCGCGGGGCTGGCGACCAAGATGAGCGTGCTGCCGGTGGTACCGGTGCTGATGGCGCTGGCCGCCTGGTCGGTGTGGGGGACGGTGTCCGGGGACCGGCGGCGGGCGCTCGGGCGGGCCGTGGCGGGGGCGGCGGTCGTGGCGGTGGCCGGCCTGGCCGTCGTATGGCTGTCGTACCTGGTGGTCGATCCGCGGCTGCGGTGGTCGGCCGCCGGGCAGCAGGTGCCCGCCGTGCACGGCCTGAAGGGGCTGCTCCTGCGGCTGATGCCGTTCCCGCCGTCGTATCTGGACGGGATGCGCATCCAGTTCGGGCTGGAGCGGTATCCGTGGCAGGGCTTCCTGTTCGGGCACCTGTACACCGGCTCGCGCTGGTACTACCTGCCGGCCGCGCTGCTGGTGAAGACGCCGCTCGGGATGCCGGCCCTGTGGGCGGCCGGTGCCGCGGCGGTGGTGGCGGTGCGGCGGCTGCGGCCCGCCGCGCCCTACGTGCTGGTCCCGCCCGCCGTGCTGCTGGCCGCGGCCATGACCGGGTCGCGGGACTTCGGGACCCGCTACGCGATCTTCGTGCCGATGTTCCTGGCGGTGGCGGCCGGCGGTGTGCTCGCCGTGCGACGGCGCTGGGCGACCCTCGCGACCGGTGTGCTCGTGCTGTTCGTCGCGGTCTCCTCGCTGCGGACGTTCCCCTATTATCTGCCGTACTCCAACGAGGCGTTCGGCGGCCCGGACAAGACGTATCTGCGGCTGCACGACTCCAACGTCGACTGGGGCCAGGATCTGGGCAGGCTCGCCGACCGGCTGCGGGAGCGGTACCGCGGCGAGCGGATCTGGCTGGTGTACAAGGGCAGTGGCGTGCCGTCGTACTACGGCATCACCGCCGCTGATCCGCGCGCGGTGGCGCCCGGTCAGGTGCACGGACTGCTGGTGGTGTCGGACTCGGCGGTCGACAAGGCGCGCGGGCGGCTGCGCACGCTGATCGACAGCAGCCGCCCCGTCGACGAGGTCGGTCACTCGATCACGATCTACCGCCGCTGAGGCGATCCTGCGGCCGACAGCCTCAGGATCCTTCCGCCGGGCGCCCGTTGCCCTCGTACAAGCCCTGGTCACGACGGTGTGTGAGCTATGTTGAAGCACTGTGGCAGACAAAGGAGGCGCACCGGTGCCATCGCCGCAGCAGGCACGCGCACAGGCATCCTCGATCACCTCGGGCAAAACCGCTCCTGAAGCGGAGGCCGCGCCGGCATCGCAGCTCAGGACGCTCTTCGACCGGCCCCGGCTCTCTCCCGGCCAGCGGCGCATCGCCCAGTACCTGATCGAGCACATCACCGAGGCGGCGTTCCTGTCGATCACCGACCTCGCCGAACGGGTCGGCGTGAGCCAGCCGTCGGTGACGCGCTTCGCGGCGGCGGTCGGTTTCAGCGGCTACCCCGCGCTGCGCGAGAAGCTCCAGTCGATCGCCCTGGGCACCCTGGCCGGCGGGCCCGGCGCGACCGAGGAGAACGGCAGCAACGAACTGCAGGCGGCGGTGGACGCCGAGATCGAGAACCTGGAGAACCTGCGGCGCGACTTCGCCGACCCCGACCAGCTGATCGCCATCGGCCGCGAGCTGTCCGCGTCCACCCCGCTGACCGTGCTGGGCGTGCGGATCTCGGTCTCGCTCGCCGAGTACTTCGCCTACGCCGCCCGCCGTATCCACCCGGACGTGCGGCTGGTGACCCTGGGCGGCAGTGTCGCCTACGACGCGCTGCTGCAGTCCCGTGAGGCGGGCGGCACCTGGGTGCTGGCGTTCTCGATGCCGCGGCACGCCCAGGAGACGCTGACCGCGGTACAGGTCGCCCGCAGCGCCGGGCTCAAGGTCGCCCTGGTGACCGATCTGGCGCTCGGTCCGGTGGCCGACGAGGCCGACGTCGTCTTCGCCACCGGCACCGGCTCCCGGCTGGTCTTCGACTCCTACGCCGCGCCCGGCGTGATCGCCGCCGCGCTGCTGCAGGCCATGACCGACGCCGACCCGGAGCGCACCCAGGCTCGGCTGGAGGAGTACGAGCAGATCTCCGACCAGCATCAATTCTTCCTGCGGGACTGACCGGGACCCCTCGGCGGAACCACCGAAGCCGCAACCGTCGGTAACACCCGCCCCACCCGCTGTCCGGAATTACAAAGGGACCTTTCACATCATTTCGCGCATGAATGTTTTCATGCGTCTTGCAAAGCAGACGGCATATATAAATACTTCTCACGCGTCACCCGGACACCCGAAGCCGCCGTCTCCTACCCGCGTCGGCGCCGGTGGTGTTCGGGCGGGCCCCGCCTCGCGAGGCCCGTGGCGGCCCCGGTCATCCCCTAGGCCGGGGCCGCCCGCACTCGTCGGACCACCCTTCACGACGCCGCACACCCGGAAGCGATGCTCATGCAACTGACGACCACGCGCCTCAGCCCGGACTGGCCGTGCCAGGTCAAGCAGCCCGGCTCCTACGACTGGGAGCGCTCGGCGGCCAAGTGGCTGCGTGAGCTGGTACCGGCGCGCTACGCCAGCTATCCGGCGCTCATCCGCCATCCCGTGCTGCTCGCCCGTCACGCGCAGATCCAGGTCCAGCAGGAGATCCGGGTGGCCCGCACCGCCCTGCAGACCGCCCGAGCCGATCTCCCCGGCCTCGGCATGCCGGAGTCGGTCATCGAGCACACGATCAAGCTGTACGCGGCGGAAGTGATGCAGCTCCAGCACATCGCGCGCAGCGTCCGCGCCGTCACCCGGGCCCTGGTGGAAGCCGGGCGCTGACCCCGCACCGGCGCCCGGCGCATGATCCGGGCGACGCGTGGCACCCGTGGTGAGCATGAGCACCACCCAACTGCGCCGAGGCGAGCCGGTCACCACCGTCCTCACCTGGCAGGTACGGCCCGGCCGGGAGCAGGAGTTCGAGGCGTGGACCCGCGGGATCACCCGCTGCGCCCGGCGCTTCCCGGGCAACGAGGGCGTCTCGTGGCTGCGCCCCGAGGACGGCCACCGCTTCCATGCGGTACTGCGCTGGTCCGACCCCGACCGGCTCACCCAGTGGCTCCGGTCCGCCGAGCGGGCCGAGTGGCATCGGCGGATCGACGGCGTGGCCACCGAGGTCGGCAGCGAACGGCAGTCGACGAGCGGGATGGAGACCTGGTTCAGCCTCCCCGGCACGACCGTGCAGTCCCCACCGCGGTGGAAGATGGTCCTCACCACGTTCCTCGGCGCCTACCCCTGCACCCTCCTCATCCAGTGGCTGGCCACGCCCCGCACCAGGGCCTGGCCGCTGCTCCTGCGGGCGGCCGTCTTCCCGGTGGTGCTCCTGCCGGTGCTGACGTACCTGATCATGCCGCTGCTCAGCCGGCTGCTGCGGCTGTGGCTCTACCGGCAACCGGATGAGTGAGCGCGGTGTGCGCGAGCGGGAACGTCGACGGCCACGGCGTCGGGCGTCCCCTTTTCGAGTGAAGTCCGGGCAGGCAAGACCGTGATCGGGCCCAGCTTTGTGTGCGATGCTCAACGCGTGACGAGCGAGCCCGCCACGCCGGCGGATTCCGGTTCCGCGCCGGACACCGTCGCGCTGGCCCAGGTCGTCGCCAGGCAGCGCGCCGAGCTGGACAGGCTGCGGGACCTGGCGGCGATGGCGGCTGTCCTGGAGCGGGCCAAGGGCGCGCTGATGACCCTGACCGGCTCCACTCCGGACGCGGCGGAGGAGGAGCTCCGCCGGCGCGCCAAGGCCGGCCGGCGCACTTTGCTGGAGGAGTGCTGGATCACCCTCGGCACCCTGGCGATGCCGCAGGACGTCTCGGCGGAAAGCCGGCCGGCCGCCGCGAGCCGACCCGATGCCGGCCCCGCCTCCACCGCCCCGCCGTCGCGGGACCCGGCCCCGGACGACGGGAGTTGCGTCGCCCTCGCCGCGCTCGGCAGGGAGCTGGTGCGGATCGCCACACCGCAGGAACTCGCCCAGTGCCTGCTGGAGCAGCTCGCCCCCGCCGACGCCGACGCGGTCATGATCTACGCGTGGCTGCCCGCCGGGGGACTCGACCTCATCGGGCACGCGGGCATCGAGGAGACGCTGGCCGCCCAGTGGCATCACGTCCCGCCGCTGAGCGGGGTCGCCGCACTGGACGCCCTGCGGGCGCGCGAGCCGCGCTGGCTGGAGGACCTCGAGACGGACCGCAGACGGTATCTGCTGATCGGTGATCCGCCCAGCCGCTGGCCCACCCGCGTCTGGCTGCCCCTGCCAGCTCCCGCGGCGGCGGACGGACGGCGCGGCGCCTCGACCGACGTGTGCATCGGCGTCCTGCGCTCTCGAAGCGGCCCGTTCTCGCCGGAGCACCGTGACCTTCTGCAGGCGGTGGCGCGCCTGTGCGCCGGACGGCTGCGCGCGTTCGACACCCGCCCCGGGGACGCGGTCGACGCCGCCGCGGACTCCGTCCAGGCGGTGTTCGACGCACTGCCCGGCGCGGCCATGTTCCTGCTGCCGCACGACGCGTCGAAGGGCGTCGAGGACTTCCGCGTCGCCGCGGCCACGGCCCAGGCCGGCGACGTGGTGAGCAGGGCCGGACGCGAGCTGGTCGGCCGCCGGTTCCAGGAGTGCTGTCCGGCACTGGCGGCCGAACCGCCGCTGCGCCGGGGGCTGATGCGGACGCTCACCACCGGAGAGCCGTACGAGAGCGAGCGGTTCGGGCACCAGGAGATCGTGGACGGGATCGCCGAGCTGTCGACCTATTCGGTACGGGCGACCCGTCTGGGCGAGGGGCTGGTCCTCACCTGGGTGCGGCACGGCTCCTCGGACCGGCAGGAGCAGCGGCTGGCGGATCTGCAGCGGCTGGGCAACCTGGGCTGGGCGAGCTGGAACCTGCTCACGCACGAGGTCACCTGGTCCTCGCACGTGTACGCGCTCCTCGGCCGGGACGCCGAGTCGGGACCGGTGGCCCTCGGCGACCTGCCGGGCCTCGCGCTGCCCGAGGACGGCTCCGCGCTGGCCCACGCCATCGCGCGGCTCCTGCGGGACGGGCGGCCGTTCGACCTGCCCTTCCGGATCAGGACGACGGCGGGGCTGCGGCATCTGCGCGCCGTCGCCGAGGCGGTGCCGGACTCGCACGGCACCCCCGTCGAGGTGCACGGGGTCATCCAGGACCTCACCGCCCAGCGCAGCGCGGAACTCGCCCTCGTCGAGAGCGAACGGGCCATCCTCACCCAGCACGACGTGCTGCTGGCCGAACGGACCCTGGCGGGCCGGCTGCAGGACGCGCTGCTGCCGCTGCCCACCCGGCCGGTCCGGCTGGCCGGGCTGCGGGTCGAGGTCGGCTACCTGCCCGCCCAGTCGGGCATCCATGTGGGCGGCGACTGGTTCAGCGCCATCGAACTCGCGGACGGGGACGCCTTGTTCGTGGTCGGTGACGTCGCCGGTCACGGCATCGACGCGGTGGCCACGATGGCCCAGCTCCGCTTCACCGCCAAGGGCATGGTCATCACCGGATCGTCGCTGACCGGCGCGCTGTCCCGGCTCAACAGGCTGCTGCTGCACTCCCGCGACTCGCACGGCACGGCGACCATGGTCCTCGCCCGCTACGACCGCGCCCGGCGCCGTCTGCTGTGGGCCCAGGCCGGCCATCCGCCACCGCTGCTGCTGCGCGACGGCGAGGTGCGCTTCCTCGACCGTCCCGCCGGCATGTTGCTCGGCGCCAGTACCGCACCGCGGTTCCAGGAGGCGGCGGTCGACCTCGAACCGGGCGACCGCGTCCTCCTCTACACCGACGGCCTGATCGAGCGGCCCGGAGAGACCCTCGACCGGGGGCTGAAGCGGCTCGCCGAAGGTGTGCTGGCGCACCGCTGCGACGAGGCGGGCACACTCGGCCCGCTGCTCGCCGAGGTGCTCGCGGGTGAACGGCGCGACGACGTCTGCCTGCTCGACATCCGGGTGCCGGCCGAGCCGGAGTAGCCGGCGGCCACCGGACCCGGCGCCGCGCCCTCAGCCGGTGGGCGCCGTGCGGGACTCCAGTGCCTGCCGGGTGTCGTTGCCGTAGACGCCGGTCTCGTCGCCCCGGATGCCGTACCAGAGCTGGAAGCGGGCCACCGCGGCCCGCAGGGTGGCGTCGTAGACACCGCTGGTGGGGCCGTCGCGGTAGACGTCGGGGATGCGCAGCAGGCGTTGCTGCAGGTCGGTCACCGCCGGGCCGCTGTCGCCCTCACGCAGGGTGCCCGCGCCGTCGGGGTCCCCGGCGGGCGTGGCGGTGGCCGCGGGGGTCCGCTCGGCGGAGGCAGTGGGCGCGGGTGCCTGCGCGCGGGTGTCGTCGCGGTTGCCGGACAGCAGGAGCGCGCCGCCGAAACCGACCAGGGCGGCCGCCGCGACGGCCACGGCCACGGCGGCTCGGCGCAGGCCCGGTCCGAAGCCGAACCGGTCGCCGCGCGGCGGGATGCGGTCGTCGGTCCGCACGGGCGGGAGTTCCTGTGTCTCGCCCTCGTCCCAGGAGTGCGGGTCGGGCACGGTGACGGTCTCCAGGCCGGAGCCGCCCTGCTCCATCTCCCGGAACAGTTCGGCCAGGGCGTCGGTGCGGCGCGGGCGCAGTACGCGGATGGGCTCCAGCGGCGGCTGGTCCTGAGGTGACCCGGATGCCGGCGGCGTGGGCACAGTACGCTCTCCTTCCCTCCCGTGGCGGGTCTGTCCGCCCTTCCCCGAGGAGAGATACGCGGGGGCGACGCCGGGAGTTCAGCGCCCGGCCGTCGTCACCCTCCGGGAGCGTACAGAGCACTCAGTTCCCTGTTCGGCCTGCACTGAGTGCCATCCGTGTCCCGGAGGTGCTACTTTCGCGTTCATGAGCACCGAGCCGGCGGCCGCGAAGCCCCCGATGCGGGACGCCCTGGTGGCGGCGGCGTTCCAGCTGTTCCTGGAGCGCGGTTACGAGCAGACGACCGTCGACGACATCGTGGCGCTGGCCGGCGTCGGACGGCGGTCGTTCTTCCGCTACTTCCCGTCCAAGGAGGACGTGGTCTTCCCCGACCACGAGCGCTGCCTGGCCGACATGACGGCGTTCCTCGCCGAGAGCTCCGACGACGAGCCGGTGCGGCGGGTGTGCGACGCGGTCCGGATCGTGCTGCGGATGTACACCGAGAACCCGACCTTCTCCGTGCAGCGCTACCGGCTGACCAAGCAGGTGCCGGGGCTGCGCGCGTACGAGCTGTCGGTGGTGTGGCGCTACGAGCGGGCCTTCGCGGACTACCTGCGCGACCGCCTCGCGGGCCGTCCCGACGGGACGCTGCGGGCCGACGTGGTCGCGGCGGCCGTGGCGGCTGCGCACAACAACGCGCTGCGGTCCTGGCTGCGTTCGGACGGGGAGGGCGACGCGAGTGCCGCGCTGGACCACGCGCTGGGGTACGTGCAGCAGGCCTTCGCAGGGCGCCGGGCGCCGCACGGCGCGGAGGAGCCCGAGGACGTGGTGGTGATCGTCTCCCGGCGCGGCGCGCCGATGTGGCGGGTGGTCCGGGAGATCGAGAGCACCCTCGAACAGGACTGACCGGCCACCGTCATATTGAGGGTACGCAGTGCCTTTACGTATGACACTCAGTGCCATACATTGATGCCGTGCACGGTGGCACGGCGAACCGCGCACGTGGGATTCCGGCCGAGCGCAGGGAGTTGACCAGCGTGTACCACCACTCAGGAAGCGTCGTCCGGCAGGCGGGCGGCTCGGCGGGCGTGCTCGACACGGCGCCGCGGGACTCGGACGCCATCCTCTTCCAGCGCTGCACCTGGTGCGGCACCGCCATGTACCACCGTCTGCTGTGTCCGGTGTGCCAGGGCAGCGATCTGCGGACGGAGCGCAGCGAGGGCGTCGGCACGGTCCGCCACTCCACGACGGTGCACCGCAACACCCCTGCCGCCCGCAATGTGTCGCTGGTCGAGATGGCCGAGGGGTTCGTCGTGCGCGGCCGGGTCATGGGGCCGCCGATCGGCATCCACAGCGGGGACCGGGTCCGGCTGTCCACGGCCAAGGACCCGGTCCGTGGCGAGCCGGTGTTCCAGCTGGTCGACGAGCCCTTCCGCGCCTGGACCTGACCGGAATCAGTCCGGCGCTGACCGCAGGGTACGGCTGCGGCCCCGGAACTCGGCGACCACCTCGTCGCCGCGCCGTACCGTGACGTCGTAGATCCCGCTCCGGCCGAAGCCCACCCGCTCGGCCGCCTCGGCGGTCAGGAAGTCCCCCTCGCGCGCGGACGCCACGAAGTCGATGTCGGCGGCGGCCGCGACCGTCACGGGGCCGTGGCTGTTGCAGGCGCAGGCGAAGGCGGTGTCGGCGAGCAGGAACACGCAGCCGCCGTGGGCGATGCCGTGTCCGTTGACCATGTCCGCCGTCACGGTCATCCGCACCACGGCGCTTCCCTCGGCGATCTCCACCAGCTCGACGCCCAGGGCCCGCGCCGCACGGTCCGCGTCGAACATGCGCCGGGCCGCCTCGCTCGCGCCGTCCTCTTTCCGCGTCATCGCTCCCACAGTCCAGGTATCGGGTCCCGCACAGGCCACGGGCACTCCGGTCCAGCGACGCCGGTCGGCCGCGAGCCCCGGGGGAAGCGTCAGGGTGCCGTAGTGCTCCATCGCCGTCGTGCCCAGCGGCGCCGCCCCGGCCGGCCCGCGTCGACGGGCCGGACAGCGCGTCGAGCATACGGGGTCTCCCCCGCCGTGCGCCTCGCGCGCCCGGCCGAGCGGGCAGTGGGTCCTGTCCCGACGGACGCGGGTGCATGCCCGCCGCACGGCCTCGGCGTGAGCCACACGGACGCAGGTCTGCCGAAGCCCGCGGACGCATGCCCGCCCTACGGGTTTGGCCTGATCACACCACCGGCCCCCGTCACATCACCGGTCACAGGCAACCCACAGCTTCGTCTCCCCGTCCTCCGGGTCACGAGGTGCCCCGCCCGACCAACGGGGTGCCCGCGACCGGTACTTGAGGAGGAACACCTTGATCCGTGCCCGGCGAATAGGGGCGACCGCCGCGGTGGTGCTCGCGGTGGCGGGGGGATCGCCAGGACTGGCGCAGGCGGCACCGCCGCCCGCTGCCGGTCCGCACGCGGCGGTGACAGACGACGGCGGCCTCCCGCCCGGCTGGCGGATCGCCGGCCGTGGCGGGGAACGGCAGTTGGTGTGGCGCTCGGCCGCGCCCGTGCGCATGGGGGACGCGCGCGTCGACTTCTACGCGGGCGACCGGCTGCTCGGCCACCCGAAGGCCGCGCAGGACGGCCGCACCTTCCGGCTGGACCTCGAACGCATCCGCTCCGCAGGCGAGTTGAAGGTCCTCGAAGTCCGTGCCGGCGGGCGCGAACTGGACGCCGCCGGCCGCGCGAAGGCCCCCGGGACCCGGCCCGAGGCGGCGGCCCCGCAGCCGCCCGCGCCGCTTCCGGCGAACTCCGTGGACCCCGGCAAGCCGGGCCAGTACCGCACGGCCACCGGCGAGTACGACCTCGCCCCGGTCAAGCTGCCCGACTTCCCCCAGCCCGTCGAGATGAAGGCCGTGGTGGTCGCTCCCAAGGGCGCCACCGGCAGCCGGCCGCTCGCGCTGTTCCTGCACGGACGCCACGCGACCTGCTACAAGGGCAACGAGGCCGGCGGCGAATGGCCCTGCCCGGCGGGCACCAAGCCGATCCCCAGCTACCGCGGCTATCTGCGCGACCAGCGCCTGCTCGCGTCGCAGGGCTATGTGACCGTCTCCATCTCCGCCAACGGCGTCAACGGCCAGGACTGGGCGGCCGAGGACGGCGGGGCGCAGGCCCGCTCCTCCCTGATCCGGCAGCACCTGGCCCGCTGGGCCGACTGGGCCGCCCACCCCCGCACCGCCCCCGCGGTAGTGCGCCGGGCACCGAAGGCGGACCTGTCCCGGGTCCTGCTCGTCGGCCACTCGCGCGGCGGTGAGGGCGTGAACCGTGCCGCGATGGACAGCCTCTCTCCCCCGCCCGCCGCGCGGGACGGTTACCGCGGCCCGGTCCGCTGGCACATCCGGGGCACCGTGCTGATCGGACCGACGATCTTCGGCCAGAATCCGGTCGCGGACGTGCCGTCGGCGACGATCCTGCCGGGCTGCGACGGCGACGTCTCCGACCTGCAGGGCGAGGTCTACGTCGACGGCACCCGGGGCGTCAGCCGCGGCAAGGCGCTGCACAGCGCGGTGTACGTGATCGGCGCCGACCACAACTTCTTCAACTCCGAGTGGACTCCGGGGCAGTCCGAGGCCCCCTCGGAGGACGACTTCTACACCGACCCCCAGCACCCGGACCCGGTGTGCGCCCGGGGGACCGCGACCCGGCTGACCGCCGACCGGCAGCACAAGGCCGGCAGTGTCTACATCGCGGCGGCGGCCCGGCTGTTCGTCGCCGGTGACGACCGCGTACGCCCGCTGCTCGACGGCACGGGCCGGCGGGCGCCGTCGGCCGACCCGGCGCGGGTGCTGACGCACGCGGTCGGCGCCCACCGCGCCGGCGGCTTTCTGCCGGACGGCCCCCTGTCGGTGACCGGCGGACGGCTGTGCTCGGCCGTGGACCCGGACGTGCACGTGGCCTGCCTGGGGCCCGGTGCCAAGGGCGCCTCGCCGCACTTCGCGCAGTGGGAGACGGACCGCGAGGCCGGCCGTCGCGCCGTCGCGCTGAGCTGGTCGGCGGCCGGATCGGCGGTGCGGGTGCGCCCCGGCACCCCGGTCGGGCTCAAGGGCGGCAAGGACCTCGCGCTGCGGGTGATCGTGCCGCCGAACTCCACCGGCACCAAGCTGGACGTGTCCGTCACCGACACCCACGGCCGGCGGGCCACGCTCGGCCGCGTCCGGATCGACGGACTGCCGGGCACCGAACAGACCGCCTCCTACTGGGCGCGCGAGGTCCGTGTGCCGCTGACGGCCGCGACCCGGGCGGGTGTGGACCTGGGGCACGTCAAGTCCCTCGACCTGACGCCCCGTTCGACCAGGGGCAAGGCCTGGCTGATGGACGCCTGGGGCTGGCGCCCGGGCACCCCCGCGGTGCGGGAGGCCGCGCTGCCGCGCGTCGACGTCGGCCGGACGACGGTCAAGGAGGGCGACTCCGGTGTGCGCACCTACCGGGTGCCGGTGCGGGTGGCCGGGCAGGGCAGCGGCCAGGTCCGGGTGTACGTCGTGGACCCGGTCACCGGCCGGGCGAAGGACCGTCTGGTGACGGTGCGCCCGGGCGGCCACGACATCGACGTCCCCGTCCAGGTGAAGGGCAACACGCGCTTCTCGTACGACGTGCAGAACGACGTGCTGGTCAAGGCCGTGCACGGTGCCGTCATCGGCTCCTACCGGGGCGGGGTCACCGTGCAGAACGACGACCCGATGCCCGCGGTCTCCGTGACCCCGGTCGCGGACCGGGTGACCGAGGGCGGCGCCCTGAAGTGGAAGGTGTCGCTGTCGGCGGCCGCGGACGTGGACCTCGCGGAGTACTTCGTCGTCACGCCGGTGACCGGCGGCCCGGAGCTGTCCACGAAGGACGTCGATCCGCACTGGCTGGCGGACTCCTCCGGTGAGGAGCCCGATCCCGAGCGCCCGCTGTCCTCGATCAGGTACCTGGCCCTGGCGGCCGACGTCCCGGCCGGGAAGCTGACCGCTCAGGTGGAGCTGCCGACGGTCAAGGACCAGGTGGCGGAGCCGGCCGAGTCGGTGCGCTTCCAGCTCGCCGACGACAACGGCGACCCGCTGCCCGGCGGGCCGGTGCTCGCGGGCACGGTGGTCGACGCGCCGTAGGCCCGATCCACGGGTGACGGCCGCGCTGCCCCTTCCCTTGCCGAGGGGGCAGCGCGGCCGTACGCGTGTCAGGGCTTGAGGGTCACACGGATGCCGACGGTGCCGTCCTGGCCCCGGCGCAGCCGGCTGCCGAGGAGGGTGAGGCGGCCCACGATGCCGTACTTGCGGGCGATGAGGTCGCGGTAGCGGGCCACGGTCTTCCCGTCGGTGATCTCGGCGGTCGCCGGGATCTGCGCGCCGGTGGGGTGACCGCGCAGGTCACAGGGGCCGACGAGGACATCGCCGCGGGCCCGGATGCGCTTGACCTTCCAGGAGTCCGCGGTGGTCCACACGCCGAGGCCGTCCCCGTCGCGCACCACCCACACCGGGGTGGCGACGGGGGTGCCGTTCTTGCGGAAACTGGTGACCAGCAGATACTTGCCCTCGCTCAGCCGCTCCAGCGCCGTGTCGTCCATGACAGAAGTCTAGGCACCCCCGGGCGCGCGGAGAAGATCGGGAAGGCGCCGGCGGCCGGGCGGGCAGGCCGACCGTCATGGGCGCACGGCCGCCACCATCCGCCGTACCGCCTCCTCGATCACCTCCGGCGAGGTCGCCAGGTTCAGGCGTACGTGGCCCGCCCCGCCGTTCCCGAACGGGACCCCGGAGTTCAGGGCGACCCGGCCACGCTCCAGGAAGACCTCGGCCGGATCATCCTGGCCGAGGCCGAGTCCTCGGCAGTCGATCCAGGCCAGGTAGGTGGCTTCGCCCGGCCGGTGGCCGAGGTCGGGCAGGTGCGCGGCGAGCAGGTCGGCCAGCAGCCGCCGGTTGTCGTCGAGGCCGGCCAGCAGGGCGTCCAGCCAGGCGGTTCCGTCGCGCAGGGCGGCGGTGTGGGCGAGGACGCCGAGGTGGCTCGCTCCGTGGCCGGCCTCTTCCGGCATGCGGGCGAGGTCGGCGGCGGCCGTGGGGCCCGCGATCGCGAGCGCGGCCTTCAGACCGGCGAGGTTCCACGCCTTCGAGGCGGACATCAGGGACAGGCCGTTCTCCCCGCCGGGGACGCTCAGGTAGGGCACGAAGTCCACGTCGGCGGCGGTCAGCGGGGCGTGGATCTCGTCGGCGACCACGCGCACGCCGTACCGGTCGGCGAGGGCGGCGACGGCGGTCAGCTCGGCGGCGGTGTGCACGGTGCCGGTCGGGTTGTGCGGGCTGCACAGCAGGTAGGCCGCCCGGCGTCCGCCGGCGACCGCCTGCCGGAAGGTCTCCTCCAGGACATCGAGGTCGATGCGGTGGTCCGCGCCGAGCGGCGCCTGCAGGACCGGCCGGTCCATGTGGGCGACGAACGGGAAGAACGGCGGATAGACGGGCGTGTTCACGACCACCGGGTCCCCGGCCCGGCCGACCAGTTCGAGCATCTCGACCACGCCCAGCATCACGTCGGGCACGATCGCCGTGCGCTCCACGGCGAGGCCGTCCCAGCCCCACCGCTTCTCGGCGAAGGCGGCGAGCGCCTCGGCGTACCCGGTGCCGCAGGGGTAGCCGGTGTCGCCCAGGGCCAGGGCGTCGGTGACCGCGCGGACGACGGGTTCGGCGAGCGGCACGTCCATCTCGGCCACCCACAGCGGCAGCACGTCGGGCGGGTAGGTGCGCCACTTCATGCTGGTGCGGCGCCGCAGAACGTCGAGGGTGAGGGCGCGCAAAGGATTTGATGCACCGGGTGTGTCGTGCGCAATCCTGTTCATGGGGCACAAGATAGGGGGCTGTGGTGTGACCTGGAACGACCTGGAAGTCGGGTGCGACGAGTCGGGGTCGGACGGCGAGAACCTCACCGGCGGCAACACCGACGTGTTCGCGCACGCCAGTGTGCGGCTGCCGGTCGACGCCGCGGCCGGGTACCTGCGCGAGGTACGGGACCGGATCCGCTCGCCCGCCGAGGAGTACAAGGCCAACCACCTGCTGCGGGAGAAGCACCGGGCGGTGCTGGAGTGGCTGCTCGCCCCCGGAGGGCCGCTGCACGGGACGGCCCATGTGCACCTGACGGAGAAGGCGTTCTTCGTCGTGGACCGGGCCGCCGACCTGCTGCTCGGCGACGGCGGCGAGGCCCTGCCGCTGTACCGCGAGGGGCGGCGGACGCTCGGCGAGGAGCACTGGCGGGAGTTCCTCCAGGCGGCCAACCGGCTGTTGCGGGTGCGCAACGACGGGGAACCCTCCGAACCCGCCGAGCGGTTCTTCCGCACCGTCGACGCGCTGCGGCGGGCGCACGCGGGTACGCGCGCCGCGGCGGTGCTGGAACGGCTGGCGGCGGCGCGGCCCCGCGCGGACGCCTACCGCGCCCGGATCGACGCGGGGCCCACGCTCGTTCCGGTGCTCAACCCGCTGCTGCCCGCGATCGTCGCCACGGCCGCGTACTGGAGCGCGGGCGGCCGGCGCGTCCGCCTGGTGCACGACCGGCAGAACATGCTGACGCCGGAGCGCATCGCCTGGATCGAGGAGACCGCCCGGCGCTCCGGCGTCCGGCTTGCCGAGCTGCGACTCGTGGTCGCGCGGGAGGACCCGCGGGTGCAACTCGCCGACTTCCTCGCCGGGATCGCCCGCAAGATCGCCGACGACGCGCTCGGCGGTCGGGCGGACCCGGCGCTGACCGCGCTGCTGCGCCCGTACGTGGACGCGGCGTCGGTATGGGGCGACGACGTGGCGCGGGCGCTGCTCGGGGGCGCCGGTGCGACCTGCCCCGAACCCTCGGCAGACATCAACTCGGCCGTCTAGATTGCCTCTTGCAGTGCGCCCACCGCACCACCAGGCACTCCAGGAGCTGAGCCCGTGACGGAGAACCCGGCAGCCACCGACGATCCGGCCGCGGCCCTGCGCAGACGCATCGACACCCTGCGCCCGCACACGGCCCGGATCTGGAACTACTGGCTGGGCGGCGGGGACTACTACGAGGTCGACCGGGTGGCCGGCGACCGCATCCGTGAACTGCACCCGGGCATCGGCGAGTACGCCCGCGCCGACCGGCTCTTCCTCGGCCGCGCCGTGCGCCATCTCGTCACCGACACCGGGATCCGGCAGTTCCTCGACATCGGCACCGGGCTGCCCACCGCCGACAACACGCACGAGGTCGCCCAGCGGCTCGCCCCCGCGTCACGGATCGTCTACGTCGACAACGACCCGCTCGTCCTGGCCCACGCCCGCGCCCTGCTCACCAGCACGCCCGAGGGCCGCACCGACCACCTGGACGAGGACCTGCGCAACGTCGACGCGGTCCTGGAGCGCGCCGCCCGCACCCTGGACCTGAGCCGTCCCGTCGCCCTGCTGCTGCTCGGCGTGGTCATCTTCGTCGGCGACGACGAGGACCCGTACGGCATCGTGCGCAGGTTCATGGACGCTTTGCCGGCCGGCAGCCATCTGGTGCTGTCCCACACCGTCACGAGTCCGGCATTGCCGGAGGTGGACGAGGCGGTCAGGTTCTGGAACGAGCACGGCACCCCGAGGCTGACCCAGCGCACCCCGGAGGACGTGATCCGTTTCTTCGACGGGCTGGAGCTGCTGGAGCCGGGGGTGGTGACGTGCTCGCGCTGGCGGCCGGACACCCCGGACGGGAACGCGCCGGACGAGGTGGGGATCTACGGCGGGGTGGGCCGCAAACGCTAGAAGATCGTCCCCGCGCTGAACGCGCGCGCCTCCCGCCCCGTATGGGAAGAGGGTGCTCAACGACCGGAGTGCCTCGCGGCGTTGACGCCGCGCGTTCTGGTTCGGGAGCCATGCATGAGGCACGCACGACGACGGATCGTCCGGCGAGTGACGCGACTGGCGGCCGTCGGCGGACTCCTTGTGGGAGGCGCCATGGTGACGCAGGCCGCCATGGCGAGCGAACCGTCCGGCACCTCGGCCGTGCCGTTCGCCGCCGCGGACTCCGCCTCCGGCACCGGCGCGTCGCTGATCTCACGACTCGGCACCGCGCGCACGGCGGGCACGTGGATCGACTCGGCGGGGCGCACGGTCGTCGCCGTGACCGACGAGAAGGCCGCCGCCCAGGTGGAGCGGGCGGGCGCAAAGGCGAAGATGGTCGGCCACAGCATGAACGAGCTGAAGGCGGCCACCAGGACGCTGCGCGCGGCTCCCCGCGTGGCCGGGACCGCCTGGGTCATGGACTACCGGACGAACCGGATCGTGGTGCAGGCCGACAGCACCGTCTCGGCCTCCGACTGGTCGAGCATGACGAAGGTGGCCTCCGGGATCGGCGGCTTCGTCCAGATGCAGCGCACCCAGGGCACGTTCACCACCCGGCTCAACGGGGCGCAGCCGATCCTGTCCACGGGCGGGCGCTGCTCTGCGGGCTTCAACGTGACCAACGGGCAGAGCGACTTCATCCTCACCGCCGGGCACTGCGGGCCCAAGGGCTCGACGTGGTTCGCGGACAACCAGGGCAACCAGCAGCTCGGCACGACGGTTCAGTCGAACTTCCCCGGCAACGACTTCTCCCTGGTCCAGTACGCGAGCGGTTCGGCGGGCCAAGGCGCCGACATCGTCGCCATCGGCAACGGCAACGGCGTGCGCATCACGGGCGTGGCCGACGCCGCGGTGGGGCAGCGGGTGTTCCGCAGCGGCAGCACCAGCGGGCTGCACGACGGCGAGGTCAAAGGGCTGGACGCGACGGTCAACTACCCGGAGGGCACGGTGACCGGGCTGATCGAGACGAACGTGTGCGCCGAACCCGGCGACAGCGGCGGGCCGTTGTTCTCGGACGGCATCGCGCTGGGCGTGACCTCGGGAGGCAGCGGCGACTGCACGACGGGCGGCACGACGTTCTTCCAGCCGCTGACCAAGGCGATGCAGGCGCTCGGCGTCCAGCTGATCGTGTCCAAGCAGGCGGCCGCCGGTCAGGGCGGCTCGCCGACGCCGGCGCCGTCGGCGTCCTCGATGCACAGCTCGATCGCGCCGGGCGCCACCTCGCCCGGTTCCTCGGCACCCGCCACGGGCGCCGCCGGCGAGACCCTGCTGGCGCGGCTCACCGACCCGCAGAACATCGGCCCCGGCATGCTCGTGGTCGGCGGCAGCCTGATCGCCCTGGTGGCCACCCGCTACTTCCGCGAGGAACAGGACCGCAAGGCATACCGGCGCTACTACTCGGCGACCTGGAGCTAGGGGGCCGCTCCCGCTGCAGGCGACGGCGTCCGGGCTGTCGCCGAGGACGCGCTGACGGCGGCATGCCGGAACCGGCGGGAGGGGATCCCGCCGGAGTAGTCGACGATGCCGTGGAGGACGGCCGAGGCCAGTGCGAGGAGAGGGCCCATCGGACCGGGGTGCCCCGGTCCGGCGCCGGGATTCCCGGCGGACTGCGGTCAGGTGCGGCTCAGGCCGCCGGCACGGGCTGCGTGGCCGCGGCGGCCCACTCCAGCACGAGGCGCTGGTACTCCTCGCGCTGCTCGCCCGTCAGTGTCCCGCCGGACCGGAGCCACAGGGCCCGGATCTCCTCGTTGACCTCGGCCGCCGAGCGCTCGGAAGCCGGTTCAACAGTGGTGGACATGCTGTGAAGCATAGAGCCCCAAAGGTGAAGGCGCTGTGAGCAATAACGCAGGAAACGGGCATATCGGACCGTGTTGCTGATCACGTCCATCTGCCCGGCCCCACGGGGGAGTTCAGATGATCTCCGCCGCCCCGAGGACCAGCACCTGGATCGCCAGAACCGCGGCGCCACGGGCCCAGTCGTGAAAGTCGGACACCTTCGTCTCCAGGTCGACCGGGGCCGCACGCGGGTGGCGCCGGGCGTCGATCGTCCGCCGTACCGTGTCCCCCGCCACATCCATCAGCCCCACCCCCTCCCCGGCGAGCAGGATCTTCTGGGGCATCACGAAGTTGGAGATCTGGGCGAGCAGGACGCCGAGGGCGCGGGCCGCCTCGTCGACGACCCGGGCCGGCATGGGCTCACAGGCGCCGGCCTGGTCCAGGATCTCCTCGTAGGCCAGGTCGCACCCGGTGGCGGCGGCGACCTGATAGCGGATGTTGGGGATGGCCAGCAGGGAGACGGCGCTGCCGCGCTCGCCGGTCGGGGTGAGCGGGCCGTGGGGGTCGATGATCCAGTGGCGGCCGAAGCCGCGGTCCTCCTCGGCGTTCGGCACCCGCCTGCCGCCGAGGACGAGCCCGTAGCCGATGCCGGCGCCGATGGTCAGGACGACGAAGCGGTCGAGGCCGCGGCCGGCGCCGAACCAGGTCTCGGCCTCCACCAGCGCGGCGACGTCGTTCTCGACCACGACCGGCAGCCCCGTCCGCTCCTCCACGAGATCGGCGAGCGGGACGTCGTTCCAGCGCAGAAAGAGCGACTCCGCCACCACGGAACGGCCCTCCACCAGGCCGCCCACGCCGATGCCGATGCCGGCCGGGCCCGGATGGGCGGCGGCGAGCTCGTCGGCCATCTCGGCGAGGAGATCGGCGACTTCATCGGGGTCGTGCGTGGTCAGCGGGCGGTCGTGGCGCGCGACGATGTCGCTGCGCAGGGTGGTGACGACGCCGTAGACCATGTCCTCGGTGACCTTGAAGCCGATGAAGGAGCGGGACTCCGCGACGACGTCGAGCGGCTGCGAGGGGCGCCCCTGGCGCACCTCCGGCGGCGTGCCCGCCTCGGCGACCTCGACCAGCAGCCCCGACTCGATCAGGGGCTTGGTCAGCCGGGTGAGACTGCCCGCGGACAGGTCCAGGCGACGGGCGAGCTCGGTGCGCGACAGCGGGCCGTTGACGAGCACCTCGATCGCCACCGAGCGCTCTCCTGGACTCAGCGGAAGCCAGCTCGCGGCACCTGTGGTCATGGAGGTCATACTCCCCCATCCATTTTTTTCGTCATGAAATCAATCTCTTGGGATCTTAGTCGGCCGGGCGGCTCATAAGAGAAAAAGGCGCAGCTCTTGACGTCTCGATTCTTCCACGACGAAAGTAAGTGGACCGCTTCGACCAGTGAAGGGCAAGTCCTCCATGACGTTCTCGCTCGGCATCGTCGGCGCCGGCCAGTTCTCCGGCCAGTTCGCCACGCTGTTCCAGGCCCACCCCGGCGTCAGCGACGTCTACGTCACCGACCTCCTGCCCGACCGGGCCGAACGACTCGCCGCCGCGCAGGGGCTGGCGGGCACCTTCCCCTCGTACCAGGCGATGCTGGAGTCGGAGGGCCGTCGACGCGGTCGCCGTCTTCACCCAGCGCTGGACACACGGACCGCTGGTCCTGCAGGGCCTGAACGCGGGCAAGCACGTGTACTCGGCGGTCCCCATGGCGATCACCACCGAGGAGATCGCCGCCATCATCGACGCGGTCCGGGCGACCGGGCTGACGTACATGATGGGCGAGACCAGCCAGTACAACCCGGCGACCGTGCACGCCCGCAACCAGATCGCCGAGGGCGCCTTCGGGCGGCTCTTCTACGCCGAGGGCGACTACGTCCACGACATGGATCTCGGGTTCTACGACGCGTACCGGTACAGCGGGGGCGAGAACTGGAAGCAGACCGCCAGCTACCCCCCGCTGCTGTACCCGACGCACTCGGTGGGCGGGGTGCTCGGCGCCTGGCAGACGCACGCGGTGAGCGTGTCGGCGCTCGGTGTCGTCGACGAGCGCGGCGACGGCGTCTTCGACAAGGACGTCAGCCAGTTCGGCAACGACTTCTCCAACGCCACCGCGCTGTTCGAGGTGGCGGGCGGGGGCTCGTTCCGTACGAACGAGTTCCGGCGGGTGGGCTACCCCTCCCACATCCGGGAGTCGCGTTTCCGGTTCTTCGGCACGGAGGCGAGCATGGAGCAGCTCGCCACGGTGGCGCTGTGGCAGGACAAGAAGGGCGTGCAGGACATCAGCGTGCTGCTGGAGCCCAAGCCCACCCTGTCACCCGACGACCCCTCGCTGCGGCACATCGCGCCGGAGCTGCGGGCCGCCTTCACGTCCGGTTCGGCCCCCGTGCACGACCGGGCGCGGCTGCCCAGGGTCTTCGACCACCTGCACAACGGTCACGAGGGCAGCCACCACTTCCTCGTCGACGACTTCGTCACGGCCGTCAACACCCGGTCGCTGCCGCCGGTGAACGCGTGGGTGGCGGCCCGCTACACCCTGCCGGGCATCGTCGCGCACGAGTCCGCGCGGCAGGGCGGAATCCGGCTGGAGATACCGGACTTCGGGGACGCCCCGCAGTAGCGGGACGCCGGGGCCGGGTGCCGGCTCAGGTGCCCGGCTTGCGGCCGTAGACGAAGACGTCGTCGCCCGTCTTCAGCAGCGACCAGTACTTCTTGGCGGTCGTCGGGGTCATGTTGACGCAGCCGTGCGAGCCCGGCGGGTTCCACATGCTGAGGTTCACCGAGTGGAAGGCCTGGCCGCCGTCGAAGAACTGGCTGTAGGGCATCGGCACGTTGTAGATGTTCGAGACGTGGTCGATGTCACGCCAGTAGATCTTCTTCAGCCCGGTGCGGGTCTCGTAGCCGTCACGGCCGGTGCGGACCGGGACCGGGCCGTAGACGAGCCTGCTGCCGTCCTGGATCCAGCTGAGCTGGAGCGTGAGGTTCACGCAGGCGATGCGGCCCTTGTTCGTCGGGCACTTGCCGTCCTTGTTGGGGTTGTTCCCGACGGCCTTCTGCTTGTTCATGAGATCCATCACGCCCCAGGTGACGGACCCGGCGTAGCCGATGTTCGGCGTGATGCCGTGCTTGGTCTGGAATGCCTTGATGGCCTTGCAGTCACTGGTGGACTGCTTGCCGTCGACCGGCAGGCCGAGGAACTTCTCCACCTGCTTCTGGTACGGGCCGGTCGAGGTGGTGCAGCTCGTGGACGCCTGGGCCGATCCGCTGCCCAGAACGAGTGTGAGCGGTGCCACCAGTCCGGTGATCCCGAGTACGACGGCTGCCCGTCTGCGTATGTCCCCCATGGCCGGCCTTGCCTCTCGTGTGGTGTGGTCTTCTGATTCGTGGTGTCTGCAAGCTAGACCGGCGTGCCCAGCGATCGGTTGCAGGGATCGCCCACGATGCGACGAAACGGTGACATTCGCAGTGCCCCAGCTCACAGGGTGAGTTCTCAGACATCCCGATGCTGCCCGGTCGCCCGCAGGAACCCCGTGTTGACGGCGGTGAGACCGCCGTCGACCGTGAGCGCGGTCCCGGTGATCCAGGACGCGTCGCGCGAGGCGAGGAAGGCGACGGCGGCGGCGATGTCCTCCGGCTCACCGACCCGGCCGAGCGGGTACAGCGTACGCATCGCGTGCAGCTCCTCGTCCCGGCCCTCCCAGGCGGAGGTGCGCACTGTGCCCGGCATCACGAGGTTGACGCGCACGCCCCGGGCCGCGACGTGCGCGGCCATGGTGCGGGTGAGGGAGATCAGGCCCGCCTTGGCCGCGCTGTAGGCGTGGTTGCCGAAGTCCTGCACGGCGTTCACCGAGCCGATGGTGACGATGGCGCCGCGGCCGGAGGCGGCCAGGTGCGGCAGGGCGGCCCGGCAGCACCGGTAGGCGCCGGTGAGGGTGATGTCGAGGTCGCGCGCCCACCCTTCGTCGGTGCCGTCCTCGAACAGCGGGGTGTCCGGGGTGCAGTGCGCCGCGCAGTTCACCAGGACGTCCAACGCGCCGAAGGTGTCGACGGCGTGGGCGACGGCCGCCTGCACCGCCACCCGGTCGCCGACGTTGCACGCCAACGCGTCGGTGTGCAGGCCCTGTTCGCGCAGCGCCGTCGCGGTCCTCGCGGCCTCGGAGCCGTCCGTGTCGGTCAGCAGGACGCTCGCGCCCTCCTCGGCCAGCCGCCGGGCGATCGCGGCGCCGATGCCACGGGCGGCGCCGGTGACCAGAACTCCGTGTCCGGCGAAGCGCTGTGAGTCAGCCATGGGCCGAACCTACTCCCGGAACGATCTCCGGGGCAGATAGCGTGCGCGCATGTCCGTGTTCCTGCAGCAACTCCCCGCGCTGATCGGCGTGGTGATCGGCGCGCTCGGCTCGTACCTGGCCGTGGTGCGCGGTGATCAGGCCCGGTTCCGGCGGGAGCGGGAAGCCCGTTGGGAGGAGCGGCGGCTTGCGGTCTACGCCGACTACGCACGGGTGCTGAAGACGGCTGTCACGCTGGCCTACCGGGTGGCGTCCCATCTCGGCAACGACCCGCACCCCCACCCCCTGTCAGCCGAGGAGGCGGCTCCGCTGATCGCCGAGGCCACGACGGCCCGCGACCCGGCCGGGGAGTCGCTGCTCCTGCTGGGCAGCCCGGAGGTGGTGGAGAGCGCGCGCGACTGGGTCATCTGCGTGATGGAGATGGAACGGTTCCTGCGCGAGGAGACCCGCGATCCGGCGGCCTGGCAGGCACTGCTGGAACGGCAGCGGACCGGGCGGCGGGCGTACTACGCGGCGGTGCGGCGGGACCTGGCCCTGCCACCCGGTCACTCCGCGCGCTGGCCGCTGCCGCCCGCGCCGCACCCCTGATCTCAGCGGTAGCCGGTGGTGTCCGCCGGCTTGCCCGCGTCCTGGACGTCGACGAGATAGCGCCAGGCGTCCGGCCGGCTGCCGTCGAGGTCGGTGAATCCGTAGACCTGCGCGAGCCCGCCGCTGGAGAGGGACGCGCCGTTCCAGCGCGAGACGTCCGGGTCGGCGGCCAGGGCGGCGACGGCGCGACCCACGTAGCGCGGGGTCTCCGAGATCGCGAAGTGGGGGACGTCGGCGAGGGCGTCACGCCAGTTGTCCTCGCGGACGCCGAAGTGGTCGAGCATGATCTCCGACCGCATCCAGCCGGGCGTCAGCGCGACGGCGGTGGCGCCGCGCGGGCCGAGTTCGTGGCCGAGGGCGAAGGCCATGCGCAGGACGGACGCCTTGGCAAGATCGTAGAAGAAGGAGACGCGGTAGGTGTCGCGGTTGTACTCGGCGGTGCCGTCGGTGACCTCCACCACCAGCCCGCCGGGCCGGCGCAGCAGCAGGGGCAGGGCGTGGTGGCTGGTGATCGCGTGGGTCTCGACCGCGAGCCGCAGCAGCCTCAGGCCCTTGTCCAGGTCGTGCTCCCAGACCGGGGCGTTCCACTCGAAGAGGGTCTCGCCGCCCCAGATGTCGTTGACGAGGACGTCGGGGCGGCCCTGTTCTCCGGCGATCCGGTCGACGAGGTCGCGGACCTGGACGGGGTCGAGGTGGTCGGTGGGTACGGCGATGCCTCGGCCGCCGGCCGCGGTGACCAGGTCGGCGGTGTCCTCGACGGTCTCGGGGCGGTCGTACTCGGAGCGCCGTGCGCGGGTGCTGCGTCCGGTGACGTAGACGGTGGCACCGGCGGCGCCGAGTTCCACCGCGATCCCGCGTCCGGCTCCGCGGGTCGCCCCGGCGACGAGCGCGACCTTTCCCTCGAGTGCTGCGGACATGTCCGGCCTCCCGTTTCCCTCGGTTGTCGTCACGGTTCGAGGGTGCCGGGGAAGCCGGACATCTTCTGTCGCCTTTTGTCGCCGGGTCCGGTGATCACCTGGTCGGCGCAGGGGGCTCAGTGGCCGCGGTCGATCCAGTCCTGGAGGTGGGGCGCCTCGGCGCCGATGGTGGTCGGGTCGCCGTGGCCGGTGAGGACCCTGGTCTCGGGCGGCAGGGTGAGCAGCCGGTCGCGGATGGAGTCGATGATCGTAGGGAAGTGGGACCAGGAGCGGCCGGTGGCGCCGGGGCCGCCCTGGAAGAGCGTGTCGCCGGTGAAGACGACTCCCAGTCCGGGGTCGTGCAGGCACACGGCGCCCGGCGCGTGCCCGGGGGTGTGCAGCACGGTGAGGTCGGCTCCGGCGGCCTCGATGACCTGGCCGTCGACCAGATGCGCGTCGGGGTCGCGATGGGGGTGGGTCTGCTTCCACAGGGGCAGGTCGTCGGGGTGCAGCCAGATGGTGGCGCCGGTGCGGTCGGCGAGTTCGGGCGCGGCGTCGATGTGGTCGTTGTGGGCGTGGGTGCACACGATCGCGGTCAGCCGCCGTTCGCCCACCGCGGCGAGGATGGCGTCGGCGTCGTGCGCGGCGTCGATGACGACGACCTCGCGGTCGTCGCCGACGAGCCACACGTTGTTGTCGACGTCCCAGGTGCCCCCGTCGAGGCTGAACTGCCCTGAGGTGACGAGGTGTTCGATGCGGGCGGCCATCACAGCACCACCACCGAGCGCAGCACGTCGCCGCCGTGCATCCGCTCGAACGCCTTCTCCACCTCGTCCAGTCGGATCGTCTCGGTGACGAACTCGTCGAGCGGCAGGCGTCCTTGGAGGTGCAGGTCGATGAGCATGGGGAAGTCGCGGGAGGGCAGGCAGTCGCCGTACCAGGACGACTTCAGCGACCCGCCCCGGCCGAAGACGTCCAGCAGCGGCAGCTCCAGCTTCATCTCCGGCGTGGGCACGCCGACCAGCACGACCGTGCCGGCCAGGTCACGGGCGTAGAAGGCCTGCTTGTACGTCTCCGGGCGCCCGACCGCCTCGATCACCACGTCCGCGCCGAAGCCGCCGGTCAGCTCGCGGATCGCCTCGACGGCGTCGTTCTCCTTGGAGTTGACGGTGTGGGTGGCGCCCAGCTTCTTCGCGGTGGTCAGTTTCCGGTCGTCGATGTCCACGGCGATGATCTTCGCCGCGCCGGCCAGCCGGGAGCCGGCGATCGCCGCGTCCCCGACGCCGCCGCAGCCGATGACGGCGACGGTGTCGCCGCGGCCCACGTTGCCGGTGTTGATCGCCGCGCCGATGCCCGCCATCACACCGCAACCCAACAGACCGGCCACCTGCGCGGAGACCGCCGGGTCGACCTTGGTGCACTGCCCCGCGGCGACCAGGGTCTTCTCCGCGAACGCGCCGATGCCGAGCGCCGGGGACAACTCGGTGCCGTCGGTCAGCGTCATCTTCTGCTTCGCGTTGTGGGTGTTGAAGCAGTACCAGGGACGGCCCCTCAGACAGGCCCGGCACTGCCCGCACACCGCACGCCAGTTGAGGATCACGAAGTCACCGGGCGCCACGTCGGAGACGCCCTCCCCCACCGACTCCACGATGCCCGCCGCCTCGTGCCCGAGCAGGAACGGGAAGTCGTCGCTGATGCCGCCCTGTTTGTAGTGCAGGTCGGTGTGGCACACCCCGCACGCCTGCACCTGGACGACCGCCTCACCGGGACCGGGATCGGGCACGACGATCGTCTCCACCCGCACCGGCTCGTCCTTGCCCGGTGCGATCACGCCCCGTACTTCCTGCGCCATGGTGCTGAACCCTTCCTTTCGCCGGTGTCCGTCCTTTCGACCCTAGAGGTGACTGATCGGTAACGGCGGCGGCGCCCCGCGCCCGGCGACGCGGCCGACGTAGCCTGAATGCTCCACCCTTCGCGCGAGGAGCCCCGTGAGCATCGCAACCACCGAGACCCCACCGGCCGCCTGGCGGCTGCTCATCGGTTACGTCCGGCCGCATCGGTGGGCCCTGCTGACCGGCGCGTTGCTGTCGCTGCTCACGGGCGCCACCGGGCTGCTGCTGCCGCTGGTGGCGAAGGGACTCATCGACGACCTGTCCCACGACCGGGCCATCACCGGCGCGTTGCTCGCCATGTCCGCGCTCGTCATCGCCAACGCGGCCCTGGGCGGGCTCGGTTCGTACGTGCTGCGGCGCACCGCGGAGTCGGTGGTCCTCGGCGCGCGGCGCGCGTTGTCGTCGTATCTGCTGCGGCTGCGGATCACGGCGGTGGACCGCAGCGAGCCCGGCGATCTGATGGCGCGCATCACCTCGGACACGACACTGCTGCGCGAGGTCACCACCGACTCCCTGGTGGGCCTCGGCACCGGCGGGCTCACCCTCGTCGCGACCGTGGTGATGATGGGACTCGTCGACCCCGTGCTGCTGGGCGTCACGCTGGCCGTGATCGCGGGCGCGGGCACGGTCCTCGGGGTGATCGTGCCCCGCATCAACCGGGCCAGCCGGCGGGCGCAGGACGCGGTCGGAGTGATGGGTGCCTCGCTGGAGCGCATCCTCGGCGCGCTGCGCACGGTGAAGGCCTCCGGTGCCGAGCACCGTGAGGAACGGACGCTGCACGAGGCGGCCGAGGAGTCGTGGCGGCAGAGCGTGAGCGCCGCCAAGTGGTCGGCGGCCGCGGGCAACACGGCCGGTCTGGCGATGCAGATCGCCTTCATCACCGTCCTGGCGGTGGGCGGGGCACGCGTGGCGACCGGGGCGATCGAGGTGGGCACGCTGGTGGCGTTCCTGCTGTACGTCTTCTACCTGATCTCCCCGATCCAGCAGGTGGTCGGCGCGATCACCCAGTACCAGACGGGCGCGGCCGCCCTGGCCCGCATCCAGGAGGCGCTGAGCCTGCCGTCCGAACCCGCGGACCGGCCCGCTCCGTTGCCGTCGCCCGGCGCGGAACCGGCCGCCCTCGCCTTCGACGACGTCCGCTTCCGGTACGCCGACGACCTGCCGTACGTGCACCACGGGGTGTCGTTCCGCGTGCCCCCGCGCGGCATGACGGCGTTCGTCGGTCCGTCCGGCGCGGGCAAGACGACGGTCTTCTCGCTCATCGAGCGGTTCTACGACCCCGAGTCCGGGACGATCTCCCTGGACGGCCGCCCGCTCGCCGACTGGGAGCTGCCGCGGCTGCGGTCGGCGATCGGCTATGTGGAGCAGGACGCGCCGGTCCTGTCGGGTTCACTGCGGGACAACCTGCTGCTGGGCAACCCGGAGGCGGACGACGACGCCGTGGCGCGCGTGGTGAAGACGACCCGTCTCGACGGGCTGGTCTCCCGCCTGCCGCAGGGCCTGGAGACGCTGGTGGGGCACCGCGGCACCAAGCTCTCCGGTGGTGAGCGCCAGCGGGTGGCCATCGCCCGCGCGCTGCTGCGCCGTCCCCGCCTGCTGCTGCTCGACGAGGCCACTTCGCAGCTGGACGCGGTCAACGAGGCGGCGCTGCGCGACACCGTCGCGGACGTCGCCCGCACGACGACGGTCCTGGTCGTCGCCCACCGGCTGTCGACGGTGACGATGGCGGACCGGATCGTCGTCATGGACGCGGGCCGGGTGCGTGCCGTGGGCACCCATCGCGAACTCGTCGCCTCGGACCCGCTGTACGCGGAGCTCGCGGCGACCCAGTTCCTGGCGACGGCCGGGTGAGGTCGGGGTCCCCGCACACAGCGAGGGTCGCCCGGATCGGGCGGCCCTCGGTCGGTCAGCGGCTCAGTGGATGGCGCCGAGGAGCGGGAGCAGGGGGGCTGCCAGGTCGGTGACCTGGTGCAGCTGGTTGAGGTCGTTCAGCCGCTGCAGCTGCTCGGACGGCCGGGGCATCTCGCCCACGTGCTTCGCCGGCACGTCGCTCGCCGCGAGCGAGTCGAGCGTGGCCATCGGGCTGATCCGGCCCGGGTTCGGAACGGCCGGGGCCGCGCCCGCCATCGGCGCGGCGAGGCCCGTGATCCCCGCGGCGAGACCAACGGCGGCGGCGATACGTCGTGTTGAGATCATGGTTTCAGCAACGGCCGCGGACGCCGGCCGGACACGGGCGCACCGCCCCGCTCACCCGTCAGGCGCATCGCACCCCTGCGCTTGCCGAGCCTGCCGGGGCGGAGGAGTCTCGAAGGTGAGGTGCTGCGCGGCCCGCTCCGCACAGGGCCGCGGCTCTCGGAGGAGGTCACCATGGGCACCGCGGCAAGCTCCACCTTCAACGCCGAGACACTGCGCAAGGGCGTCGAAGGACACACGGCGACAGATCTTCTGTCCCTCTACGCGGACGACGCGCAAGTACGCATCGTGGACCGCAACAGTCAGCCGAGCCGGCCCAGGGTCCTGCGCGGGCGCGACGAGATCGGCGCCCTCTTCCAGGACATCTACAGCCGGGACATGACGCACAAGGTCGACCAGTGCATCATCCAGGGCGACCACGCCGCGTACAGCCAGTCCTGCCGGTACTCGGACGGCACCCGGGTGCTCGCCGAGTCGATGATCACGCTGCGCGACGGGAAGATCGCCGAGGAGATCCTGATCCAGGCCTGGGACGAGTAGGAGGAGAGAGGCCGGGTTCCGGGCGCCCGCCGTGGGCGGTCCCGGTCTTCGGTCTGTCCGGGCCGGCCTCGGGTCAGGCTGTCGGCGGGCCGTGACTGGCGCTGAGGTGGAGCACCACCGGGGAGCGGCTCCGCGGAGTCGATGCCGTGCGCCTGGGCGATCCGTCACCGGCCCAGGAGTGGATCATGACCCAGGCCCGGCTCATGGAGGGCACGGCGCTCGCCCGCCGTATCGTCGAGGACACCGCCGAGCGCGCCGCCGACCTCACCGGGCGCACCGGTGCGGCGCCCTGCCTCGCGACGGTACTGGTCGGCGAGGACCCGGCCTCCGTCACGTACGTCCGGATGAAGCAGAACCGCTGCCGCAAGGCCGGCATCGCGTCCCGGCATGTGGCCCTGCCGGCCGCCACGACCACCGGGGAACTCGTCGCCGCTCTGCGCGCGTTGTCCGACGACCCCGCCGTGCACGGCATCCTGCTGCGGCACCCGGTCGGCGAACGCATCGACGAGCGGGCCGCGTTCGAGGCGATCGCGCCGGAGAAGGACGTCGACGGCGTCACCTTCGCGTCCTTCGCGACGATGAGCTTCGGCCTGCCGGGATTCGTCTCCTGCACCCCCGGCGGGATCATGCGGCTGCTCGAGGGAGTACGACGTCGATCCGGCCGGCAGGCGGGCGGTCGTCGTGGGTCGCAGTGCCATCCTCGGCAAGCCGGTCGGCATGCTGCTGCTCGGCCGCGACGCGACGGTGACCTACTGCCACTCGCGTACCCGCGAGCTGTCGTCCGTGGTCCGGGAGGGGGACATCGTGGTGGCCGCGGTGGGCCGGCCGCGGCTGATCCGCGGCGAGGACATCAGGCCGGGTGCCGTGGTCGTCTGCGCCGGGTACAACGCGGGCAACGTCGGCGACGTCGACTTCGACTCCGCCGCCGAGCGCGCCTCCCTCATCACGCCGGTGCCGGGCGGTGTCGGCCCGATGACGATCGCCACACTGCTGGAGCAGACCGTCGACGCCGCCGCCCGGCAGCTCGGGGTGTGATCAGCGCATCCAGGCGCTGTACGACATCACGTCGCCGGCCTTGACGCCGTACGCGGGATCGGCCCGGACGAAGACGCTCTCCAGGCCGAGCACGGCGCCGGTGACCGGGTCCATCACCAGCATCCGGCGCAGGCCCCGGCCCTCGTAGACGTACGCCTGGCCGCGCCGCCCGAGCCGGTCGGTCACCTGCCCGGCCGGGTGCAGGCCCCCGGTGTCCGCCAGCAGCGCCGCGAGGGTCGCGTTCTCGCGGGCGCCGAGGGTCCAGTGGTCGAGCAACACCTCCACCGCGTCGAGGAGTTCGGGGGTGGTGGGTGCGGCGGTGTGCAGGTACGCGGCCTCGCTCAGGTAGCCGCGCAGGCGGGCGACGTCGTGCGGCGGGGTCGACTCCGGCGGGGCGTCGCTCCAGCTCGGCGGGTAGGTCCGGCGGCTGATCACATGGCCGTCCGGCACCGGGCGGGCGCCGCCACCGTCGCTGAGGACGGGCCGGCCGGGGTGGCGCGGGTCGGTCGCGACGACGAGTTCGGTGTGGCTGCCGTCCGCCCGCCAGCGCACGACGCGTTCCTCGGGCAGGGTGATCGGCGGCGCGTCCTCGCTCATGCCGAGGCTCCACGACTGCACGTGGCTGCCCTTGCGCAGACTCGGCGAGCCGTCGGCCGCGGCCGCCCGCGCCCGCCCGGCCAGCACCTTCAGCGGTACGGGGGTGGAGCCGGCCTGCACGACGAGCGGACGGGGCGCGGCGACGGCGGGCGGCGTGCCGGGGCCGGTGAGCACGAGGGCGAGCGTCACGACGGTCACGACGAGGGCGGCCGTGAGACCCCAGGCGGCCTTGGCCGGCCGGCTACCGAGAACAAGAGGCGCGGACCGCCCCCAGGGGACCTTCCCCCGGCTGCCCCGGACGGGACCACGCGTCCGCCGCCCGCTCTCACCGCGGCGCTCGCCGTCGGACGGGAGGCCCCGGGGCGGCCCGGCACGCCGGCCCCGGCCGGGGAGAGGCGCCGACCGCCGGCCTTCGCTCCGCCCGCCGTCCAGCAGGTCCGTCAGATGCCGCTCCGCCCGGTGGTCCAAGGGGCCGTCACAGAAACGCGGTGCGTCGGCCGGTACGGGGTTGGCGTGGCGCAGGAGTTCGAGTTCGTCAGCCATGGCGGTGCTCCTTCGTGGCGGTCCCTCCGTCGGCGAGAGCGGGGCGCATACGGTCGATCTCGGCGCGCAGCCGGCGCCTGGCGCGGTGCAGCCGCATCGCGGCCGCCCGGGTGCCGCAGCCGAGCGCGACGGCGAGATCGTCGACGCCCAGTTCCTCCCAGGCCGTCAGGCGAAGGACCTCCTGGTCGGCCTCGGAGAGCCGGCCCAGCGCGTCGTGCACCCAGGCGCCCGGCGCTTCGGCGTCGGGGCTGTCCACGATCTGCCGGCCGTGCGCGGTCTCGTCGTTGCCCAGCCGGTCCAGCAGCCTGCGCCGGCGCCCGTGTCCGCGTACCGCGTTGGCCAGACAGTTGCGTGCCACGCCGTACAGCCACGGCAGCGGGGACGCCGGCAGGTCGGCACGGCGCCGCCAGGCCACCGTGAACACCTCCGCCACCACTTCCTCCACCTCGCCGGTCCGCCCGCTCAGTCGACGTGCGACATAACGGCTGACCGCCCAGTAGTGCTCGCGATAGGCAGCGGCGAAGATCTCGTCGTTGCTCATGTTCGGTTCGTGTCCGGCACCTTCGGGATCGTCACACCCTTTTCCGTGATGCTCGTCGCGTCCGGCGCGTGTGACGGCGCGGGCCGGTGCGGACACAGGCGGGTCGTGAGGAACCTCAAGAGCATCAAGTGGCTGACGACCACCGACCACAAGACGATCGGCACGCTGTACCTGGTCACGTCGTTCGCGTTCTTCCTGATCGGTGGGGTGATGGCGCTGCTGATGCGCGCCGAGCTCGCCCGCCCCGGTCTGCAGATCATGACGAACGAGCAGTTCAACCAGGCGTTCACGATGCACGGCACGATCATGCTGCTGATGTTCGCGACGCCGCTGTTCGCCGGCTTCACGAACTGGATCATGCCGCTGCAGATCGGCGCCCCGGACGTGGCCTTCCCCCGGCTGAACATGTTCGCCTACTGGCTGTACCTGTTCGGCTCGACGATCGCGGTGGGCGGCTTCCTGACCCCGCAGGGCGCGGCCGACTTCGGCTGGTTCGCCTACTCCCCGCTGTCGGACGCGGTCCGCTCGCCGGGCGTCGGCGCCGACATGTGGATCATGGGTCTGGCCTTCTCCGGCTTCGGCACCATCCTCGGCGCGGTCAACTTCATCACCACGATCATCTGCATGCGCGCGCCGGGCATGACAATGTTCCGCATGCCGATCTTCGTGTGGAACGTGCTGCTGACCGCGGTGCTGGTCCTGCTCGCCTTCCCCGTGCTCGCCGCCGCGCTGTTCGCGCTGGAGGCGGATCGGAAGTTCGGGGCACACGTCTTCGACTCGGCCAACGGCGGAGCCTTGCTCTGGCAGCACCTCTTCTGGTTCTTCGGCCATCCAGAGGTGTACATCATCGCGCTGCCGTTCTTCGGCATCATCTCCGAGGTCATCCCGGTCTTCTCCCGCAAGCCGATGTTCGGCTACATGGGCCTGATCGGCGCGACCATCGCCATCGCGGGCCTGTCGGTGACGGTGTGGGCGCACCACATGTACGTCACCGGCGGTGTGCTGCTGCCGTTCTTCTCGTTCATGACGTTCCTCATCGCGGTCCCGACCGGTGTGAAGTTCTTCAACTGGATCGGCACGATGTGGAAGGGGTCCTTGAGTTTCGAGACCCCGATGCTGTGGGCGACCGGCTTCCTCATCACCTTCACCTTCGGCGGCCTGACCGGCGTGATGCTCGCGTCCCCGCCGATCGACCTCCACGTCTCGGACAGCTATTTCGTCGTCGCCCATTTCCACTACGTCGTCTTCGGCACGGTCGTCTTCGCGATGTTCGCGGGATTCCACTTCTGGTGGCCGAAGTTCACGGGGAAGATGCTCGACGAACGGCTCGGCAAAGTCACCTTCTGGACGCTGTTCACCGGTTTCCACGGCACGTTCCTGGTGCAGCACTGGCTGGGCGCCGAGGGCATGCAGCGGCGCATTCCCGACTATCTCGCGGTCGAGGGGCTCAGCACGCTGAACACGGTGTCGTCGATCTTCTCGTTCCTGCTGGGCATGTCGTTCCTGCCCTTCTTCTACAACGTGTGGAAGACGGCGAAGTACGGCGAGAAGGTGAAGGTGGACGACCCGTGGGGCTACGGCCGTTCGCTGGAGTGGGCGACCTCCTGCCCACCCCCGCGCCACAACTTCGTGCGGCTCCCCCGCATCCGCAGCGAATCCCCGGCGTTCGACCTTCACCACGGCCAGGATGCCGCGCCGGAGCGGGAGTTGACGACGTCATGAGGGGCGAGGACGCGCGCGTGCTGGTCAACGAGGTCGAGGGGCACCTGCTGATCGCCGCCGCCCGTAGGGACGGCCGCGCGGCAGCCGCACGCTTCACCGCCCCCTTCGACTGGCTGACCCGGGCTCAACGGGACGAGATCGAGCGGCGCTTCGAGGCGGAGTACCTCGCACTCGCCCGCTCCTCATGGGAGCACACGGCCGAGCGGGCCCACGCGCTGCGGGGCGAGTACGAGGAGACCTACCGCGGACTGCGGCGCCGCCTGCTGGCCGGCTGGCTGCTGGCGTGCGCCGCGGCCGTGGCCGTGCTGGGGGCGCGGCTGCTGTAGCGGGCTAGTTCAGCGTCCACTTCTGGTTGTCGCCGCCGTTGCAGCTCCACAGGACCAGCGGCGTCCCGTTCGCGGTGCCGTTGCCGTACCCGTCCAGGCACAGCCCGGCGTTGACGTTGGTGATCGTGCCGTCGCCGTCGACGTTCCACTTCTGGTTGTTCTGGCCGTTGCAGTCCCAGATGACGACCTTGGTGCCGTTGGCCGTGCCGAGGTCGTAGGCGTCCAGGCACTTGTCGCCGTAGAGGAGGAGTTCCTTGCGGGAGGTGTACGTCCAAGCCTGGTTCTGGCCGCCGTTGCAGTCCCACACCTCCGCCTGGGTGCCGTTGGTGATCGTGTTGTCGTAGATGTCGAGGCAGCGGCCGGACTGCCTGCCGACGACCTGGTTGCCGTTCGCGCCGGGCAGCGGGCGGACCGTGATGCCGGACAGCGCCGGCGCCCCGGAGAAGGCGAGGGTGTTCGAGGAGCCCTTGGCCAGGCCGGCCATGACGGAGATCGTGCCCTGCGCGGAGCCGGTGGGCGGGAAGGAGACCGTCGTCGCGCCCTGTCCGTCGACCGTGAGGGTGGCGGTGCGGGCCGTGGAGGTGTCGTTGGTGTAGGTGACGTCCACGACCTTGATCCCGGTGCTGCCGGCGGCCACGCCGGAGAAGCTCGACGTGCCCGTGTAGGTGCTGCTCGACGCCTCCGTGCCGCCGGTGACGGTGAGCATCACCGAGCCGCCCGCCGGGACACTCGCCGTGTAGCCGGTGCCGTACGTGCCGAGGTCCGCGCGCGCCCACGGGTCCCGCACCCTCGCGGACGCGTCGGTCAGGCCCAGGTCGGCCCAGCGGACGGTGACGTTCCGCGCGGAGGACGTGCGGTTGAGCAGGACGACGGCGCGGTTGCCGGTGCCGGCGAGGACCTTGCCGTACACCTGCAGTCCGCTGGTGTCCTCGGCGACCTTGACGCCCTGGAGGCCGCGCGGGTCCTGGTCGACGGCGATGACCTCGGGGTTCTTCAGGATGGCGGCGGTCTCCGTCGTCATCGTGGCGAGGTTGTTGCCGGCGAGGAGGGGTGCGCCGGAGACCGCCCACAGGTTCATGTGGGTGCGGTTCTGGGCGGCGGTGAAGCCGTCCATGCCGACCATCAGCATGTCCGGGTCGTTGTAGAAGCCGGTGTGCTGCGCGAGCGGGTGCAGGGTCTGGTCGAAGTTGGACAGCAGGTTCGTCATCGACGGCGCGTTGCCGTAGTAGACGATGTCCGTGCTGGTGCGCCACATCGGTGCCTGGCCCGGCGCCCAGTTCCAGGGGTTCTGCTTGCCCCAGTTGCATACGGACAGGGTCAGTGGGCGGCCGGTGGTCGCCGCCGCCTTCGCCACCGCGCCGCTGATCGCCTTGTACGTCGTCGCCGCGTCGAGTCCTTCGGCGTCGCCGCCGCACCAGTCGACCTTGACGAAGTCGAAGCCCCACTCGGAGAACCGCAGCATGTCCTGGTCGTAGTGGCCCTCGCTGCCGCTGCCCGGGGCGGCGGGCCGGCCCGTCGGGTAGTAGTAGCCGCAGCCGTCCTTGCCGGCGTCGGTGTAGATGCCGGCCTTGAGGCCCTTGCTGTGGATGTAGTCGGCGACGGCGCTCATGCCGCCGGGCCACTCACCGGTGTCGACGGTGATGTCGCCGGCGCTGTCGCGGGTGCCCTGCCACCAGCCCTCGTCGATGTTGATGTACCGGTAGCCGGCCGCCGGGAGGCCCGCGGCGACGAAGGCGTCCACCTGCTGCTTGATGACGTTGTAGTCGATCTTGGCGGCGAAGCTGTTCCAGGAGGCCCAGCCCATCGGGGCGGTGGGCACGGGTATCTGACGGCTCGTAGCGGCCTGTGCGGGGGCGGGTGCGGCGAACAGCAGGGCGGCGGTCACCGTCAGGGCGAGCGCGAGGAGGCGTGCGGCGGCGGCTCTGAGGCGCCGGACCGTCGTGCGCGGTGGGGGATGCATGCGGCTCCTTCAGCGGGGCGGGCTCCGAGAGGATGTCTATTCGACATGTCGAACACAGATCGGTGAGTCGAACAGGCTGCGGCCGAAGGTAGGGCTCCGGTTGCGTGGAAGTCAACGGCTGCGGCAGACGTCAACCGGCCGTCCGGGCACGGTCGTTCGGCCCGGGCGCATCGACGCGCCGGGCCCGGACCTCATCCGACGGCGGGCTCCCACCCTTGCGGCCGCAGGATGCCCAGAAGCTGCCGCACCAGTTCGTCCACCACCTCGTCCAGGGTCGCGTCCACCCATCCAGCGCTCCAGTCGTGCAGCAGGCCGTTGACGCTGCCGATGAAGGCTGTCGCGGCGAGGCGGTAGTCGCGCGGCGCCGCCTCTCCGCGCGCGACCAGCGTCTCGGCCTCGGCGCAGATGAGGTCGACCCAGTGGGCGCGGCGGGCCAGGCGCTGCTCCTCCAGGCGCGGACTGACGCCGATGATCTCGACGAAGGCGATCCGGATGCGGCGGTGGTCGCTGGTGATGTTCGCGGCGTAGGCGCGGAAGAGCGCGGTCACACGCTCGGCGATCGTCCGGTCCCGGGACTCGGCGAGCGCGGCCACCACCGCTTCCTCGGCCCAGCCGTTGACCTGCAGATGGAGGGCGGCCAGTACGTCCTCCAGGGTGCGGAACTCCTCGTAGAACTGCCGGGTGGACAGCCCGGCGGCCTCGCTGAGCGCCGCCACCGTCGTGGCCCGGTAGCCGGGGTCGGCGCCGAACAGCTCGAGAGCGGCGTCCAGGAATCTGCCGCGCCGCTCGGCCTGCCGCTGAGCGGCGGTCTTGCCGCCGTACCGCCCGGTCGGTGCCTTGAGCCTCCCCGTCACGGGACCTCCCTGTCGAGTGATCCCTTGATTTTGTCGTGTACGCAGTCTTGTGGAGAAGGCCACCCCTTCCTTACTTTCCAGTAAGTAAGAGTCTGAACGCCGTTGTTTTCAGATTCCGCGAGCCGTCTTCATTTGGCATGCCCCTGTCGCCACGTCATCCAGAGGAGGGAGCAGTCATGCCTGCCCTCAGATCCAGGCACCTTTGCTCCGTAGCCGCCGCCCTCGCCCTGACCGTCTCCGTGCCCGCGACCGCCGCCACCGCGGACTCGTCCGCGGCGCTGCGCGAGGTGCTGTTCGTGGGCAACAACTGGGACGGCACCGCCACCGTCCTGAAGTCCTCCGGCGACTTCGCCAAGGTCGGGGAGATCAACGTCGTCCCCGACAAGGCGCAGCGCATCGCGGAGATCAACGCCGACCCCATCAAGTGGATCTACTACACGGCCATCCGCAACCAGGTCGGCCAGGGCCACGACCAGTACGTCGACGACATGTACTCCACCCCGGACGGCCGGTCGGTGGTGGTCTCCCGGCCGAGCTTCGCCGACGTCGTCTCCATCGACCTGGCCACCGACAAGATCAACTGGCGTTTCCCGGTGGCCGGTTACCGCGCCGACCACATGGCCGTCTCCCCCGACGGCACCAGGGTCGCGGTCTCCGCGTCCACCGCCAACAAGGTGCAGGTACTGGACATCAACACCGGCAAGGAACTCGGGGAGTTCGACACCGGGGACAAGCCGCACGAGAACGTCTTCACCAACGGCGGCAAGTACATCTGGAACATGTCGATCGGCGAGGTCACCACCTCCCTGGACGACCCGTCGGCGGACTGGACCAAGGGCGACCGCCACATCACGGTCGTCGACGCCACCACGTACAAGACCGTCAAGACCATCGACATGCGCGACCGGCTGGACGCGATCGGCCTGAAGAACTTCTCCGACGCGGTCCGCCCGGCCGCGTTCACCCCCGACTGGTCGAAGATGTACTTCCAGGTGTCGTTCTTCAACGGCTTCCTGGAGTACGACATCGCCACCGACAAGATCACCCGGGTCAAGACGCTGCCCGCGAACCCGGCGACCAGCACCGACCGCACCACCTGGCTGCTGGACTCGCGCCACCACGGCATCTCGATGAGCCCCGACGGCACCAAGCTGTGCGTCGCCGGGACGATGGACAACTACGCCACCGTCGTGGACCGGGCCACCCTCCAGGAGGGGCCGCTCGTCACGGCGTCCACCCCGTACTGGGCCACCGTCAGCGGTGACGGCAAGGACTGCGTCATCTCCGAGAGCGGCGCGGACCAGATCACGGCGATCGACTTCGCCACCGGCCAGAAGGTCACGTCCGTCGCCGTCGGCGACCACCCGCAGCGCGTGCGGCTGGGCCATGTACAGGCCGACTGGACGGGTCCGTCCGCGAGCTGACCGCGCACCGACGGCGCCGGACCGCACGGTCCGGCGCCGTCGTACGCGCCGAGCCGGTCAGAAGCGGGCCGCCGCCCAGGACGCCAGCTCGGACCGCGCCGCGGACAGCAGGGCCGCCGACGGCGCCGTCGCCCCGTTGGTGACCAGCGCGTAGTGCAGGACACCCGAGTCCGCGTCGGTGAGCAGCAGCCGCCGGCTGCCCGTGCCACCCGGTTCGGGGGCCGCCGCGACCGGGGCCGAGGCCGTGTAGGCCGGTGGACCGAAAACCGATCCGAGGTCGGAGACGACCGTGGTGCCGGCGGTCGGGAAAGAGGCGGGCAGGTGCAGTTCCGTGGGCGCCGAGCCGCTGCCCGAGCGCCACACCAGCAGCCCGTACTGGCCCGAGCCGACCAACTGGGCAACGTTCGGCAGCGAGTTCGGCACCGGGTTCCACGTCAGGGTCGTCGAACCGTCGCGGGAGCGGTCCTCGTAGGTGAAGGCGAGGGTCGTACCGGCCGTGGCGGCGGGGTAGACACGGTCAAGGAGCCGGGCGTCCTGACGGAGCGTCACCGCGCCCGAGTCGTCGAGCTTCACCGCCGAGAGGTCCTCGTCGTTCCAGGCGTCCCCGGCGGTCCGCACCTTGTCGGGATTGCCGTTCATGAGCTCGTGGTGGCGGCCGTTGTAGAGGTCCCACTGCCACTGGTTGCCGGAGATCACCGGGCCGGACGCGGACGGGTTGTTCCACCAACCGGAGCCGGGCAGGCGGGAGTCGAGTGCCTGGTACATCGCCTTGTCCACCGTCGGGGCCTTGCCGGCCGTCGATCCCGACAGCGGATGGCCGAACTCGCTGACCACGGCGGCCGTTCCGGCGGCCGAGGCGCGGTCGCGGACCGTGCCGAAGTCGCTCGCGTACTGCCCGTCGGAGGCGTTGCCCCACATCAGGATGCCGGAGATGGCCTTCTGGTCGTAGAAGTGGGTGTTGAGGACGTACCGCGGGCCGAGCGTGCCCGCGTCGAGCAGACCGCCCTCCTGCTTCTGGGAGGCGATGTTGGCGTTCCAGAAGAGGTTCGGCTCGACGAAGGCGGGCTTGTCCTGCCAGCCGGCCGCGTCCATCCGGGCACGGAACCTCTGGTAGAAGGGCCACAGCAGGTTCTGTTCCCAGGTGCGGCTGGTCTGGCCCGAGTCGTAGCTGCCGGCGTAGGGCTCGTTGTAGGGGTCGAAGCCCACCATGCCCGCGAACTCCGCGTCGCCGAGGTGCTGTCGGACATAGGCCATGGTCTTCTGGGCGGTGTCCAGGAAGGAGTCCTGCAGCCCGTAGGCGTTGTGCCAGAAGTCGTACTGCGCCTTCGTCACGGCCTGGTTCTGGGTGATGTTCTGCCCCCAGAACAGGCAGATGCCGCACGACTCCTGCGGATAACTCCCCAAGGCGACAGCCCACTTGGGGGCGCCGTCACCCGTGTACCAGCTGCCCGCGTCGAACAGGTGGCGGGAGTAGAGGTCCTGGTGGAAGTCGGGGTAGACACGGATGCCGGCGTCGAGGAAGGCCCGCATCTGGTCGGTGGCGGCGGCCAGGTAGGCCGTGTCGAGCGTGCCCCTGGTGGGCTCGGCGTAGGCCCAGGACAGCAGGAAGCGGACGGAGTTGCCGCCGCCGAGGGCGCGCAGCGCGGTGGCCGACTTCCTGGCGTCGGCGACCGAGGCGAAGGGCAGGCCGCTGTTCTCCTCCAGCTTGGTCTCGCCGGAGACGTTGTAGCCGCGCAGCACGACCTCGCGGCCGTTTCCGTCGACGAACCGGCCGTTCTGCACGGTCAGGGGGGACTCGTCGAACCAGAGGGAGTCGGGGAGGGTGGCGGCGGTGGCGGACGGGACGCCCGCCACCGCGAGAGATCCGAAGAGGACAACCAGGACAACGAGCAGACGCGTCCGGATATTCGGCATGTCCACTACAGTCTGGCCCTTTCCGGGCACCGTCAATACTTCTGACTCTTGAGTAAGTTTCAGGTTTTTTCGGTACGCCCCTTCCCAGCCGCCTCAACTGCCCACTCGACGTGTCACGTTCAACAGGTACTCCCTGCGGTCGAGGGGTTGTGGTCGGTGCGCGGGCGTTCCGGAACGGTTCCGTGGGTGATCGGTGCGTAGTGGTCGAAGGCGCTCTCCCACTCGCCCTCCCCGCGCGTGAGCCCGGGGAGTCGCCGCCCGAGCACGTGCACCTGTCCGGCCGGGACCTCCCCCTCCAGCACACAGACCGCCCCCCGCGTCTCGGTCGTACGGGGCACGGCCCGCGAGGCGGCCAGCACCGGCAGCAGGGCGCCCAGGGTGTCGGCCGGGGCCTCGACGCGGAAGCGGTGCATCGGCTCCAGGACGCGGGTGCCGGCCCGCCGCAGCGCCGCCATCAGGACGAGCGGCGTCAGCCCGCGGAAGTCGGCTCCGGTGCTCGACATGCTCTTGTCGAAGCCCTGGTTGGCGTGGCTCTGCCGGGGCGAGTAGCCGCAGTGGGTCATGGTGACCGTGCAGTCGCCGACCTGCCAGCCGTGCAGACCCTGTCCGAGGGTCTCGCGGACGGTGTCCTCGACGGCCTTGAAGAAGGCGTACGGCATGGAGCCGAGCTCCACCTCCATCCGGAAGCCGACGCCCGCGCCCGCAGGGGCGGGCTCGACGCGCAGTCCGACGGTGGCGAGGAAGGGGTTGGCGCCCTTCTTGTTGAACTCGACCGCCGCGCCCGTCCCGATCGGCCGCTCGACGCAGATGACCGTGGACTCGCGGAAGCCGACCTCGAGCCCGAACTCGTCGGCCAGGGTGGCCTGGACGACCTCCTTCTGCACCTCGCCGTACAGGGACACGGACAGCTCCTGGCGGACCTCGTCGTGGCGCAGGCCGATCAGCGGGTCCTGTTCGGCGAGCTGGGTGAGGGCGGTGTGGAGCCGGCGCCCGTCCGCACCGGGGCCCGGCACGACGACCGTCTCCAGGGTCGGCGGCGCGAACAAGTGCCCGCAGGCCTTGCGGGGTTCACCGAGGGCGTCGCCGATCCTGATGTCGGCCAGTCCCCACAGCCGGGCGATCCGGCCGGCCGGGACGGCGTCCACGCGCACGTCGGCGCCGTGGTCGAAGACGCTGATCGCGGTGACACGGCCCTCCCTGCCGCCCCTGCGGTCCGCGCCGTTCTCGCGGCCCTCCCCGAAGGGGACCCGGTCGCGGGTGCGCAGGGTGCCGGAGAACATCCGGGCGTAGGCCACCTTCTCCCCCGCCGGCCCTCGTTCGACCTTGAAGACGGTGCCCGACACCGGCCCGTCGGGGTCGCCGCCAGCCGGCGGCAGCAGGTCCCGGATGCCGGAGATCAGGGCGTCGACGCCCGCCCCGGTGATGGCGGAGCCGAAGTAGACGGGGTGGACGAGGGCGGAGCGGGACTGGGCGGCGAGTGCCTCGCGGACGGTGGAAGGTGACAGGGCACCGTGCTCGACGTACTCCTCCAGCAGCCTCTCGTCATGGTCGGCGAGCACCTCCGCCGCCCCCGCCCCGAGGCCCGCGACGAAGCGCGCCCCGGGCGTCCCCGGGCCGTGCGCCGCGCCCATCGGCACGATCGCCGGTGCGAGCCGCTCCCGGATCGCGCGCAGGACGCCCTCGCCGTCGGCTCCGCGGCGGTCGATCTTGTTGACGAACAGCAGCGTCGGGATGCGCAGCCGCTGCAGGGTCCGCATCAGGACGCGGGTCTGCGCCTGGACGCCCTCGACGGCCGAGACGACCAGCACGGCGCCGTCGAGCACCCCGAGCACGCGCTCCACCTCGGCGATGAAGTCCGGGTGGCCGGGGGTGTCGATGAGGTTGACCGTGACGCCGTCGACCGGGAAGGAGACGACGGCGGACTTGATGGTGATGCCGCGCTGCCGCTCCAGCGCGAGGGTGTCGGTCCGGGTGCTGCCGTGATCGACGCTGCCGATCTCGTCGATCACCCCGACGGAGTACAGCAGCCTCTCGGTGAGGCTGGTCTTACCGGCGTCTACGTGCGCGAGGATTCCGAGGTTGAGCAGATGCACCGAGCGTCATGTCCTTCGTCATGGGAGGGGTTCCTTCCTGGGTGGACATGGACGCAGTGCGCATGAGGGCTCCTCGTGGTGGGACGGCCGGTCCCCACGAGTGCAGCAGAGCCGCGACGGCGCCGGCAATGGATTAACGCTCAACGAACCGCGCCGGAGCACTCGCCGCCTCCCGCGGGCGGTCTTAGAGTGACGTACATCACGATCGTTCGTTGTTTCCCCTCGCTCCCTCACTCGGCCCGCTCAGTCCCTGGAGGGCACATGACCCACATCTCGGTGAAGGTGGACGGCACGACCTACGAGGACGACGTGGAGCCCCGCCTCCTGCTGGTCCACTACCTGCGCGACCGCCTCGGCCTGACCGGCACCCCGATCGGCTGCGACACCTCCAACTGCGGGGCCTGCACGGTCGAGCTGGACGGTGTCAGCGTCAAGAGCTGCTCGGTGCTCGCCGTCCAGGCCGACGGCAGCGAGGTGACGACGGTCCAGGGGCTCGCCCACGACGGCGAGCTGACCGCGCTGCAGCGGGCCTTCCACGACAAGCACGCCCTGCAGTGCGGCTACTGCACCCCCGGGATGCTGATGGCCGCCCGCGACCTGCTGCGCGAGCACCCGCACCCCACCACGGACGAGATCCGGCACGCCCTGGAGGGCAACCTCTGCCGATGCACCGGCTACCAGAACATCGTGCGCGCCGTGCAGGCCGCGTCCGAAGAGGAGGTCCCGGCATGACCGACCAGGCCGTGCAGGGCGAGGTCGGCCGCGCCCGGCCCCGCAAGGAGGACGCCCGGCTGATCACCGGCCAGACCAACTGGACCGACAACATCAGCGTCAACGGACTGCTGCACATGGCGATCCTGCGCAGCCCGATGGCCCACGCCCGCATCACCCGCGTCGACGTCTCGCCCGCGCTCGAACGCCCCGGCGTCGTGGCCGCGTTCAGCGGGGCCGACCTCGCCGAAGGGCTGAACTCGCTGCCGTGCGCGTGGCCGGTGACCGAGGACATCGTGCTGCCCGACCACCCGCCCATCGCCGTCGACGAGGTGCGCCACGCCGGCGACCCGGTGGCCCTGGTCGTGGCCCGCGACCGGTACGCGGCCGCGGACGCCCTGGAGGCGATCGAGGTCGACTACGACCCGCTGCCGCCGGTCCTGGACCTGGAGGCCGCGCTCGCGGACGACTCCCCGCTGGTCCACTCCGACAAGGGCACCAACCGCTGCTACGTCTGGCCGCTGAAGACCGGCGAGGACTTCGACTCGGTACGGCAGCGCGCCGAAGTGACGGTCAAGCGCCGCTACGTCCACCAGCGGCTCATCCCGAACGCGATGGAGCCCCGCGCGGTCGTCGTCACCCCGCTGGCCGCCTCCGGCGAGTACACGCTGTACTCGGCGACGCAGATCCCGCACATCCTGCGGGTGATGATGGCCGTGGTCACCGGCATCCCCGAGCACAAGATCCGGGTGATCGCCCCCGACGTCGGCGGCGGCTTCGGCTCCAAGCTCCAGGTGTACGGCGAGGAGGCCCTCGCGCTCGCGGTCGCCCGCCGCATCGGCCGCCCCGTTAAGTGGACCGAGTCCCGCTCCGAGGGCTACCTGGCCACGCACCACGGCCGCGGCATGATCCAGGACATCGAGGTCGCCGCCAACCGGGACGGCAGGCTGCTCGGCCTCAAGGTCGACCTGCTGACCGACATGGGCGCCTACCTGATGCTCGTCACCCCGGGCATCCCGATCCTCGGCGCCTTCATGTACCCGGCGATCTACAAGATGGACTCCTACGACTTCACCTGCACCGGCGTCTTCACGACCCGGACACCGACCGACGCCTACCGGGGCGCCGGGCGCCCGGAGGCGACGTTCGCCATCGAACGGATCATGGACGAGCTCGCCCACGAACTCGACCTGGATCCGGTGGAGTTGCGGCGCCGGAACTGGATCGGGCACGAGGAGTTCCCGTACACCTCGATCGCGGGCCTGACCTACGACACCGGCAACTACGAGGCGGCCACCGAGAAGGCGCTCGCGCTGTTCGACTACGACAAGCTCCGCGCCGAGCAGGCCGACCGCAACAACCGGGGCGACACCGTACGGCTCGGCATCGGCGTGTCGACGTACACCGAGATGTGCGGCCTGGCGCCGAGCCGGGTGCTGCGCGACCTCAGGTACGCGGCCGGCGGCTGGGAGGCGGCGAGCATCCGCATGCTGCCCACCGGCAAGGTCGAGGTGATCACCGGCACCAGCCCGCACGGCCAGGGCCATGTCACCAGCTGGAGCCAGATCGCCGCCGACGTGCTGGGCGTGCCCTTCGAGGACGTCGAGGTGGTGCACGGCGACACCAAGGCGGCCCCGCAGGGCATGGACACCTACGGCTCGCGCTCGCTCGTGGTGGGCGGATCGGCCGTGCACCACGCGGCGGTGAAGGTCGTCGACAAGGCCCGGAAGATCGCCGCGCACCTGCTGGAGGCGAGCGAGCAGGACCTGGAGTTCTCCGGCGGGGTGTTCTCCGTGAAGGGCTCCCCGGACGCCCGCAAGACCATCCAGGAGATCGCCTTCGAGACGTTCACCTCGCACGATCTCCCCGACGGCGTGGAGCCGAGCATCAACGCCGAGCACCTGCTCGACCCGGAGAACTTCTCCTACCCGCACGGCACTCACCTGTGCGCCGTCGAGGTCGACACCGAGACCGGGCAGACCAAGATCAGGTCCTACGTCTGCGTCGACGACGTAGGCAAGGTCGTCAACCCGACGATCGTCGAGGGACAGGTGCACGGCGGGCTCGCGCAGGGCATCGCGCAGGCCCTGTACGAGGAGGCCGTCTACGACGACGAGGGCAACCTCGTCTCCGGCACGATGGCCGACTACCTCGTGCCCTCGGCGCCCGACCTGCCCGAGTTCACCACCGAGCGCACCGAGACGCCGTCCACCACGAACCCCCTCGGGGTCAAGGGCGTCGGCGAGGCGGGCACCATCGCCTCGACGCCGGCCGTGGTCAACGCGATCGTGGACGCGCTGCGGCCCTTCGGCGTCGACGACGTCCGGATGCCCTGCACCCCCGAGCGGGTGTGGCGGGCGGTCCGGTCCGGAATGGAGGCCTCCACATGATCCCCCCGGCATTCGACTACGTCCGGCCGACCAGCGTCGACGAGGCGGTCCGCGCGCTCGCCGACGGCGGCGAGGAGGCGAAGGTGCTGGCCGGCGGGCAGAGCCTGCTGCCGCTGCTGCGGCTCAGGCTCGCCTTCCCCGAGCTGGTCGTGGACGTCGGCCGCATCCCCGGGCTGCGCGGGGTGCGGGAGGACGGCGACACGCTGGTCATCGGCGCGATGACCACGCACCACGACGTCGTCCACGACCCGCTGGTGCGCCGCCACGCCGGTCTGCTGGCGGCCGCCACGGCGACCGTCGCGGACCCCGCGGTACGGCACCGGGGCACCCTCGCCGGCTCGCTCGCCCACGCCGACCCGGCCGGGGACCTGCCCGCCGTGGTGCTCGCGCTGGAAGGCGAAATGGTGGCGCAGGGGCCGCGGGGACGGCGGACGATCGCGGCCCGCGACTTCTTCGTCGACTACCTGCAGTCCTCCCTCGAACCGGACGAACTGCTGGTGGAGGTGCGGCTGCCGAAGGCGGACGGCTGGGGCTTCCACTACGAGAAGTTCCACCGCGTCTCGCAGTCCTGGGCGATGGTCGGCGTGGCCGCGCTGGTGCGGCGCGACGACGGGCACATCGCCGAGGCGCGGATCGGCCTGACCAACATGAGCTCGGTCCCGTTGCGGGCCTCCGCGACCGAGCAGGCGCTGACCGGCGCCGGGGACGCGGAGGCCGTCGCGCGGGCCGCGGAGTCGGCGGCGGAGGGCACCCATGCCTCGCAGGACGCGTCGGCCACGCCCGAGTACCGGGAGCACCTGACACGGGTGCTCACCCGGCGCGCGGTGCTGGCGGCCGCCGGAATGGGGTGAGGACAGATCACGCACACGCACGGCATCAGCGGCCCCGAGCAGGTGCGGGCCAGGCTGGAGGCGACGGGCTACCTCGTCGACGACGGACTGGCCATCGCCTGTTTCCTCGCGCTCCGGCTGCACCGGCCGATCTTCTGCGAGGGCGACGCGGGCGTCGGCAAGACCGCGCTCGCCTCCGCCCTCGCCGAGGCGCTCGGCGCGCCGCTGATCCGGCTGCAGTGCCATGAGGGCATCGACGCCTCGCAGGCCCTGTACGACTGGGACTTCCCGCGTCAGCTGCTGCACCTGCGGGCCGCCGAGGCGGCCGGGGTGAAGGACGCCGACCGGCTGGAGGGCGAGCTGTACGACCGGCGCTTCCTGGTCGCCCGGCCGCTGCTGAAAGCTCTGGAGACGCAGCCGTCGGTACTGCTGGTCGACGAGATCGACCGGGCCGACGACGAGTTCGAGGCGTTCCTGCTGGAGCTGCTGTCGGAGTTCTCGGTCACGATCCCGGAGCTGGGCACACTGCGCGCCGAGGTGCCGCCGGTGGTCGTGCTGACCTCCAACCGTACGCGCGAGGTGCACGACGCCCTCAAGCGGCGCTGCCTGTACCACTGGTTCGACCACCCGACCTTCGCCCGTGAACTGGCCATCGTGCGGCGGCGGTTGCCCGGCGTCTCGGCCCGGCTGGCGGAGCAGGTGACCGCACTGGTGCAGGCACTGCGGGCCGAGGATCTCCTCAAGCCCCCGGGCGTGGCCGAGACCCTCGACTGGGCCCAGGCCCTGGACGCCCTCGGCGCCGACGAGGTCGACGCGGAACTGGCGGTGGCCACCCTGGGTTCGGTGCTGAAGTACCGCGAGGACGCGGACCGCGCCCGCGGGCTGGACCTGGCGGCGGTACTCGCGGCGCGGGGGGCGTGAACGCCATGGCCGACAGCGCGCAGGGGCCGGGGCCGGAAGGCGACCGCCGCGAGGCAGGCGCCGCACCGCGGCACGAGACCGGCCGAGCCGACCCAGCCGTCGCCGGCCCCGCGCCCGGCACACCGGATGCGCTCCGGCGCGGGAACGGTGTGCCCGGAGCGGATGGTGGGACCGCCGATGCACTCCCCCGCGGCGCCGGCACGCCCGGGACGGACAGCGCGACAGCCCATACACTCCCGCCCGGCGGCAGAACGCCTGGGACGGACGACAGGACCCCCGATGCGCTTCCGCGCGGCGACGACGTGCCCGGAGCGGACCCCGGGATCGCCGATGCGCTCCGGCGCGAGGGCGACGCCGGGCGGGCGCGAAGCCACCCCGGCAGTACCCCGTCCGGCGGCGGCAACCCGTCACGGGGCGGTAACCCGTCCAGGGGCGGCAGCCCGTCACGGGGCGGCAGCCCGTCCGGCGGCGGCAGCCCGTCCAGGGGCGGTAACCCGTCCGGCGGCGGCAGCCCGTCACGGGGCGGCAGCCCGTCACGGGGCGGCAGCCCATCCGGGGGCGGCAGCCCGTCACGGGGCGGCAGCCCGTCCAGGGGCGGTAACCCGTCCGGCGGCGGCAGCCCATCCAGGGGCGGCAGCCCATCCGGGGGCGGCAGCCCATCCGGGGGCGGCAGCCCATCCGGGGGCGGCAGCCCATCCGGGGGCGGCAGCCCATCCGGGGGCGGCAGCCCATCCGGGGGCGGCAGCCCATCCGGGGGCGGCAGCCCATCCAGGGGCGGCAGCCCATCCGGGGGCGGCAGCCCGTCACGGGGCGGCAGCCCGTCACGGGGCGGTAACCCGTCCGGCGGCGGCAGCCCATCCAAGGGCGGTAACCCGTCCGGGGGCGGCAGCCCGTCACGGTCGCCCGGTGGGGACGCCGCTCTGGTCGGGTTCGCCCGGGCGTTGCGGGCCGCCGGGGTGGATGCCAGTGCCGAGCGGGTGCACGCCTATCTGCGGGCGGTGGAGCAGTTGCGGCCGGAGATGCGGGCCGACGTGTACTGGGCGGGGCGGCTGACGCTGTGCGGGGGGCGGGACGACCTGGAGCGCTACGAGCGGGTGTTCGCCGCCTACTTCGGCGCCGCCGAGCCCCGCGGACGCCCGGTCGCCGCCGCCGACCGGCCACGGCTGCGGCTGCTCACCCGAGAGGGCGCCGGGCCGCGTCCGGGCGCCCGGCAGGAGCAGCGCACGGGCCCGCCCACCGCCGCCCTCGCCAGCTCCACCGAGGTCCTGCGTCACCGCGACGTCGGCGGTCTCAGCGCCGCCGAGCGCGAGCAACTGCGGTGCCTGCTGGCCGCGTTCACGCTGCGCGGCGAGACGCGTCGCAGCGCGCGCCGGCGGCCGGCCCGGCGCGGGCAGGTCGATCCGCACCGGACGGTGCGGGAACTGCTGCGGCGCGGCGGGGAACCGGCCCGGCTGCGGCGGCACGCGCGCGCCGAGCGGCCCCGGCGGGTCGTCCTGCTCGTGGACATCAGCGGTTCGATGGCGCCGTACGCGGACGCGCTGCTGCGCTTCGCGCACGCGGCGGCCCGCGGCGCCCCGACGGAGGTCTTCACGATCGGCACCCGGCTGACCCGGGTGACCCGCGAACTCTCCCACCGGGACCCCGACCTGGCGATGACGGCGCTCGCGGCGGCCGTCCCCGACTGGCGCGGCGGCACCCGACTCGGGGAGCTGCTGCGCGAGTTCCTCGACCGGTGGGGGCAGCGGGGCATGGCGCGCGGGGCGGTCGTGGTGATCCTGTCGGACGGGTGGGAGCGCGGCGATCCGGAGCTGCTGGGCGTCCAGATGCGCCGTCTGCACCGGCTGACGCACCGGGTGATCTGGGCCAACCCGCGCAAGGCGCGGCCCGGTTACGCGCCGCTGGCGGCCGGGATGGCGGCGGCGCTGCCGAGTGTGGACGCGTTCGTCGAGGGGCACAGCCTGGCGGCGCTGGAGCGGCTGGCCGCGGTGGTGCGCGGGGACGCGGCGGCGGACCTCGTGGAAGGAGCGGATCGTGCGTGAGATCCTCCCGGCGCTCGCCGACTGGTACACGGCCGGCCGGCCGTTCGGGCTCGCGACGGTCGTCGCGACCAGCCGCAGCGCGCCGCGCGACCCCGGCGCGGCGATGGCGGTGGGTCCGGGTGACGAGGTCGTGGGCAGCGTCTCCGGGGGCTGCGTGGAGGGCGCGGTCTTCGAGCTCGCCAAGGAGGTCGTGGAGAGCGGTGAGCCCCGGCTGGAGACCTTCGGGTACAGCGACGAGGACGCGTTCGCCGTCGGGCTCACCTGCGGCGGCGAGATCACCCTGCTGGTGCGCCCCGTCACCCGGCGGACCGACCCGGCGTTCGCGGCCGTCGCCGAGTCGGTCGCGGCGGGCCGGCCGGTGACCGTGGCGACGGTGACGGACGGCCCCGCACCCGTCGGGGCCACCCTCGCCGTCTGGCCCGAGGAGGTGTCCGGCACCCTGGGCTCCACCGGCCTGGACGTGGCCGTCACCGCCGACGCGCGCGGCGAACTCGCCCTCGGGGCAACAGGGTTGCGGCACTACGGCCCGCACGGCGAACGCCGCGAGGACGCGGTCACCGTCTTCCTGCACTCCTTCGCCCCTCCCCCGCGCATGCTCGTCTTCGGCGCCATCGACTACGCGGCCGCGGTCGCCCGCATCGGCGGCTTCCTCGGCTACCGGGTCACGGTGTGCGACGCCCGCCCGGTCTTCGCCACTCCGAAACGCTTCCCGGACGCCGTCGAGGTGGTCGTGGACTGGCCGCACCGCTATCTGCGCGGCACCGACACCGACGAGCGCACGGTGATCTGCGTCCTCACCCACGACCCCAAGTTCGACGTGCCGCTGCTGGAGGAGGCGCTGCGCCGGCCGGCCGCCTACATCGGGGCGATGGGCAGTCGGCGCACGCACGACGACCGTATGAAGCGCCTGGTCGAGTCCGGGCTCACCGAGTCCGAACTCTCCCGGCTGCGCTCACCCGTCGGCCTCGACCTGGGCGCCCGCACGCCCGAGGAGGTCGCCGTGTCCGTCGCCGCCGAGATCGTCGCGCTGCGCTGGGGCGGCAGCGGCGCCCCGCTGACGGTCACCGGGGGGACGATCCACCCGTCGACGTAACGCCCACTGGAGGAAGTCATGGAACTGCACCACGAGTTCACCGTGCCGGTCCCGGTCGACGACGCCTGGCGGACGCTCCTGGACGTCGAGCGGATCGCACCGTGCATGCCGGGGGCGAGCGTCGAGGAGTACGACGGCAAGACCGTCACCGGCTCGGTGAAGGTGAAGGTGGGCCCGATCACCGTGACCTACAAGGGCACGGCCGTCTTCGAGGAGCAGGACGACTCCGCGCACCGCATGGTGCTGATCGCCAGCGGCCGGGAGACGCGCGGGCAGGGCACCGCCCGGGCCACGGTCACCAGCACCCTGGCCGAGCGCGACGGCGGCACGGCCGTGTCGGTGCGCACCGACCTGACGGTGACCGGGCGTCCGGCGCAGTTCGGGCGCGGGGTGATGTCGGAGGTGGGCGACCGGATCATCGGCCAGTTCGCCGAGTGTCTGTCCCAGCGGCTGGGCGAACCGGCGGCACCCGAGCCCGCGGTGCGGGAGGAGCCGGAGGAGACCGAGCCGCTCGACCTGTTCCGCACGGCGGGGGTACCGGTGGCCAAGCGGGCGGCGGTGGGCGTCGCGGCGGCCCTGGTGGTGGCGGTGGTGTACGCCGGTCTGCGGCGCCGGAGGGGGCACTGAGACACCGGCCCGGCGCGGTCTCTTCGAAGCTCGGCGAAAAAGTGTGAAAAGCGCTCGAATGGGGTAGGGGGCAACAACGAGGCAGGCTGCCTCACCGCAGTGTCTCTGCGGGAAGGAGGTCCGTGAAAGCGCACACTCGAATCACCGGGCCGCTCGCCGCATCTGCAGCGGCCCGGACCCATGAGTCGCGCCGATCGGATCACCCCTCGCCTCCGGCACGCCTGACGGGGAGCAGCGCACCCGGCAGCACGGCCAGCGCGAGCACCGCGGCCGCCGTGTGGAGGCCCGCGGCGCCGAGCGCGACCGCGTGGAACCCCCGTACGAAACGCGGGCCGTCCGTGGGCGGTCCGGCGATAGCGCCCGCCACCGCGATGCCTATGGCACCCCCGGTCTGACGTGCGGTGTTGTTCACGGCCGAGGCCAGCCCCGAGCGACGGGCCGGTACGGCGGCGATCGCCGCGGCGACGACCGCCGGGGTCAGAAAGCCCATGCCGACGCCCCACAGCAGGAACGCGGGCGACAGCACCGCGTAGCCCGTGTGTGCCCCGGCGCGCACCAGCATACTGATGATCGCGAGCGTGCCCGGCAGCAGCAGGGCGGCGCCGACGCCCTGCACCACCCGGGCGGCGACCAGGACCGGTACGCCGGGGGCCAGTCCGCAGGCCAGCGAGCCGGCACCGAAGACGACGAGGCCGCCGAGCACCACGCGCCGGTGTCCGTACAGGTCGCCGGCCGTGCCGCTGTTCAGCATCAGGGCGGCGAGGGCCAGTGCGTAGCCGTCGACGACCCACTGCAGGCCGCCGACGTCGGTGCCCGGACGCGATCCGATCGCGGGCAGGGCGACGTTGACGATGGTGACGTCGAGCAGCACCAGGAAGTACCCGACGCACATCACGACGAGGACGGTGCGCGGCGAGCCTGCGTGCCGGGCGGGGTTCACCGCGCGTCGCAGGAGGGTTGCCGGTGTGACAGCCATGACTCTTCGACAGCAGCCGGGTCCGACAGCCCCTCGGACAGGGCGGGACCGTCGGCTGTGCCGGGTGCCCCGGGCCCGCTTCCGTGAAACCGGCCGCTAGCGCGGCGGCAGCCGGTGCAGCAGTACGTCCGTCAGCCGTCCGTCCTCGACGCCGGCGGTCATGTACGTGCAGTGCGGCTGGCGTCGGCGGTCGGTGGGCGAGCCGGGGTTGAGCAGGCGCAGGCCCCCGGGGGCCGTGGTGTCCCACGGGATGTGGCTGTGCCCGAAGACCAGGACGTCGAGGTCCGGGAAGCGGGCGGCGCAGCGCGCCTCTCGGCCCTGGGCGGCTCCCGTCTCGTGCACGACGCCGAACCGCAGCCCGCCGATCTCCACGCGAGCGACCTCGGGCAGCCGGGCGCGCAGGTCGGGACCGTCGTTGTTGCCGTGGACGCCGACGAGCCTGCGGCACCGGCTCTCCAGGAGGTCGAGGGTCGCGGTGTCGACCCAGTCCCCGGCGTGGAGGACGACGTCGGCGCGCGGCAGTTCGGCGAGGAGCGGCGCGGGCAGTTCCCTGGCCCGCTTGGGCAGGTGGGTGTCGGACATCAGGAGCAGGCGCACACGGCCAGGCTACGACCTCCGGATCTTCAGGTGAGGCTGAACAGTTTGAACTGGACAGCCTGAACTGGACAGTCCGAACTGGACAGTCTGAACTGAAGAAAATAGTGTGGGCCGCATGAGCGCAGCGACGCCCGGCTCCTCCGGCGGCATCACCGGCTCCGCCGCGCGGGCCGCACGCGACCTGCGGGTCGTCCTCAGCCGGCTGCGGCGGCGGATCCGGGAGGTCGCGGAGGACGACGAGCTCACCCCGCCGCAGGTCTCCGCGCTCACCCTGGTCGCCAAGCACGGTGCCGCCACGGCGAGCGCGTTGGCCACCGCGGAGGGCGTACGGCCGCAGTCGATGGCCACCACGCTCGCCGCTCTGGACCGGCACGGCCTGATCCGCCGCAGCCCCGATCCCGCCGACGGCCGCCGTCGACTGGTCACCCTCACCGAGGACGGGCACCGGCGCGTCGAGGGCGACCGGCTGGCGCGCGAGGAGTGGCTGGCCCGCGCACTGCAGGACCGGTTCACCGAGGACGAGCGGCAGACGCTCCTGGAGGGACTGGCCCTGCTGGAGCGGCTCACGCAACCGTGACCGCACCGCCCCGCAGCGGCGTTCTGCTTCCCTCTCACCGATGAAAGGCCCGACGTCATGACCGTCACCGCCCTCGACCCGCGCACCGCCCTCGTCGTGATCGACCTACAGAGCGGCATCGTCGGCGCGCCCACCCAGCCGTACACCGGCGCCGAGGTCGTCACCCGGTCGGCTCGACTCGCCGACGCGTTCCGCGCCCACGGCCTGCCCGTGGTCCTGGTGCGGGTCTCCTTCGCCGCCGACGGCGGCGACGCGGTCCCCGGCCGGACCGAGACGCCCCGGCCCGGCGGCGCCCTGCCCGAGGGCTGGGACCGGATCGTCGGCGAACTCTCCGGCCACGACGGCGACATCACCGTCACCAAGCACAACTGGGGCGCCTTCCACGGCACCGACCTCGACGTCCAGCTGCGCCGCCGCGGAGTCACCCAGATCGTGCTGACCGGCATCGCCACCAGCATCGGCGTGGAGTCGACGGCGCGCGCCGCGTACGAGCACGGCTACCACGTCACCCTCGCCACCGACGCGATGAGCGACCGGTCCGCCGAGGCCCACGCGAACAGCGTCGAGCGGATCTTCCCGCGGCTGGGCGAGACCGGCACCACCGCCGAGATCCTGGAACTGCTCGCCAAGACGCACGACTGACCGGCCGGCGACGGCACTTGCACGGGCGGGGCGGAGTGGGACGAGGCACCCGACCGGGTTAGCATCTGGCCACCGCCCGAACACATACGGCAAGCGAACCGAGGGGGCTCGGAAGCCCGATGCCGGTCAAGGTCAGCGTCATCGTCCCGGTCTACAACCCGGGGCCGTACATCGAGGACTGCATCGCCTCGCTGCTCGAGCAGTCCCTGCCGCCCGACGAGTACGAGGCCGTCTTCGTCGACGACGGCTCCACCGACGGCACCCCGGCCCGGCTCGACGAGCTCGCCGCCAAGGAGCCCCGGGTCCGCGTGATCCACCAGGAGAACTCCGGCTGGTCCGGCAAGCCGCGCAACGTCGGCATCGAGGCCGCCCACGGCGAGTACGTCATGTTCGTCGACAACGACGACAGCCTCGGCACCGAGGCCCTGGAGCGGATGTACGGCTATGGGAAGGCCAACGGCGCGGACGTCGTCGTCGGCAAGATGGCCGGCCGCGGCCGCTCGGTGCCGGTTGAGCTGTTCCGCCGCAACCGGCCGCGGGCCTCCGTGGAGGACGCCCCGCTCATCGACAGCCTCACCCCGCACAAGATGTTCCGCAAGGCGTTCCTCGACGAGACCGGCCTGCGCTTCCCGGAGGGCAGACGGCGCCTGGAGGACCATGTCTTCGTGGTCGAGGCCTACCTGCGCGCCGCCAACGTCTCCGTGATCGGCGACTACGTCTGCTACTACCACATCCGCCGCGACGACGCGGCCAACGCCGGCATCCAGCAGTTCGAGCCCGTCGGCTACTTCAAGAACCTGCGCGAGGCGCTCGACGTCGTCGAGCGGTACACCGAACCGGGACCGGTCCGCGACTCCCTGCACCGCCGCTGGCTGCGGGTGGAGATGGTGGAGCGGCTGCGCGGCAGGCGCTTCCTGAAGCTGGCGGACGACTACCGGCGCAAGCTGTTCGAGGAGATCCACCGCATCACCACCGAGCGCTTCGGCCCCGGTGTGGCGGCGGGTCTGCAGCCCACCCAGCAGGTGGTCGCCGCGCTGATCGCGGCTCATCGGTACGACGATGTCGTGGCCTTCGCCGAGTGGGAGGCCGGCCTCTCGCTGCGCGCCGTGCCCGGCGAGATCGAGTGGCGCGAGGGCGCGCTGCGCGTGGAGATCGCCGCGGAGTTCACGACGGGCGGCGCGCCGCTGACGTTCCCCGGCGGCGGGGGCCGCGCCCCGCTGGACGGCCCGCCGCCGAACGTCGCCGAGGCGGTGGCCTGGGTGGGCTCCGACGTGGTCGCCCGGTTCGGCAAGGCCGCCGTGGACCTGCTGGTACGCGAGCGGTCCACCGCCGCCCAGTACTTCCAGCCGGTCGAGGTCACCCGGGAGATCGTGCCCGTCGGGGACAGCGGGAACGTCCGGCTGGTACTGCGGGCCGCGGCGACCGTGGACCCGGCCGCCGCGGTGGACGGCGGGCCGCTGGGCGCGGGCCTGTGGGACGCCTACGCCCGGGTCAGGATGGGCGGCTGGAGCAAGGAGGCACGGATCGGCCCGGGCCCGCGCAAGGCACGTGCCGCCGCCTTCGCCGCCGTCGTCGGCGGGCATGTGGTGCTGCCGTACTGGACGGACCAGCACGACAACCTCTCCCTGGACGTCGACCGCGCGAACAAGCGCCTCGGCCTGGACCGCCTCGACCCCGAGACGGTCACCGTCTCCGGCGACCGGGTGCGCGTGCCGCTGCCGCTGCACGTCCCCGTCGACAGTGCCGTGCTGGTGCGGCTGACCTCGCAGGGCCGCTCGGTGGACACACCCGGCACGCTCGCCCCGGCCGGGGAGGGTGCCGTGCTCGAGGCGTCCCTGCCCGTGGGCGAACTGGGCGGCGGGACCTGGCGGACCGCGCTGTGCCCGGCACCCGGCGACGCGGACGCGCGGTCCCTGCCGCTGCCGCTCACCCTGCGGGCGGTCAACGGCTCGGTCACGGTGGTCCGCGCCCCGCGGCCCTCGGCCGTGGGGCGGCTGGCCCGCAGGGTGCGCCGTGCGCTCGCCGCGGTCCTCGGACGGCGTACGGCATCGGCTTCAAAGGCTCGAAAGGCGTGACAGCGTGCGATCACTGGGTATAGAAGGCGCTTGGGCGCTCGAACCGAAGATCTTCCACGACGAGCGGGGCAACTTTCACGAGTGGTACCGCGGAGCCGAGTTCCGCGAGGCGACCGGGTACGACCTGTCGCTGCGGCAGGCCAACCTCTCGGTCTCCCGCTGGGGCGTGGTGCGCGGCGTGCACTTCGCGGACACGCCGCCCGGGCAGGCCAAGTACCTCACCTGTGTGCGCGGGGCCGTCCTGGACGTGGTGGTCGACCTGCGCGTCGGCTCGCCGACGTTCGCGCAGTGGGAGGCGGTGCGCCTCGACGACGACACCCGGCACGCCGTGTTCATCGCGGAGGGGCTCGGCCACGCCTTCATGGCCCTGACCGACGACGCGACCGTGGTGTACCTGACGTCGGAGGGCTACGCGCCCGAGCGGGAGCACGCCGTGCACGCCCTCGACCCGGACCTGGGCATCACCTGGCCCGAGGGCATCCGTCCGGCGCTCTCCCCGAAGGACGAGCAGGCTCCGTCGCTGGCCGAGGCCCGGGAGACCGGGCTGCTGCCGTCGTACGAAGCCTGCTCCGCCTACTACGAGGAGCTGCGGGGCCGCTCGGTCAGCGACTGACGGCGAGCGGCTGCAGCGCGGACCTCAGCGGCTCCCAGCCCCGGGAGCGGCTGAGGCCCGCGGTTGCGGGCGCGCACCAGTGGCCGCCAGAAGTCGGCCTCCAGCAGGGTCTCCGGTGTGACCGCCTTGACGCGCTCCAGGACCGACTCGGGCACCTTCTGCGGGTCGGGCACGTCGAACTCGGCCATGATGTCGTCGTACTTGTCGTTCAGCACGGTGTTCTTCGGGTCGGCGCCGAAGACGACGAGCTGACCGGTGGGCTGGGTGTCCACCAGGACCGTCACCAGGTCCGGGCGGTAGCGGCCCAGAATCTCGATGACCTTGTAGACGTCGCCGGTCCAGGCCGTGGTGTGCCGGTCGCGGGCCGCCTCGTCGATGCTGCGCGGCAGCATGTCGTCGAAGACGATCACGCTGGACCAGTCGGAGTGCTTCTCGATGTTGATGAAGTCCCGCAGCGCGTACTCGAACAGGTGCATGCCGTCGATGAACGACAGGTCGAGCGTGGTGCGCCGCCAGTGGCCCAGCGGGCTGCGGCCCCGGCGCAGGTTGCGCAGCGGGTGGCGGCCGCCCTTGAGGTGCGCGAGGGGGTTGTCGCGGGCGAAGAAGTCGTCGCTGGTGGCCTTCACCAGGTGGACGTCGCACTTGATCTCCGTGACCACCTTGAAGGCCGGGTCGACGGCGATGCTGGGCACGCGCGACAGCTTCAGGCTGCGGCCGTCGTTGACTCCGATCTCCAGGTAGTTGCGGTTGGCGGTGGCCTTGTGCAGGCCCCGCAGGAACTCGTGGCGTTTCACGAAGGGGACTCCTTGCGGATCAGGGGAAGTGCCTCGTGCAGGGCGGCGCGCCAGTCGCGCAGCGGCGGCAGGCCCAGCTGCCGCCAGCGGTCGTGGCCGAGAACGCTGTACGCGGGCCGGGGCGCCGGACGGGGGAAGGCCCCGCTGCCGACCGGCCGTACCCGCTCGGGGTCGGCGCCGAGGCCGCGGAAGACCTCGCGGGCCAGCTCGCACCAGGTGGCCTCGCCGGAGCTGGTGGCGTGCAGGACACCGCTCGCGCCCCGGCCCACGTGAGGGCCGAGGTCGGCGACGCGTGCGGCGACGTCCGCGCTCCAGGTGGGCTGCCCGCGCTGGTCGTCGACGACGTCGAGGGTGTCGCGGCGGGACTCCAGGTCGATCATCGTGCGGACGAAACTACGCCCGTGGACCCCGTAGAGCCAAGCGGTTCGCACGATCGCGCTCGCTGCGGGGAGCTCCTCGGCCACGGCCCGCTCGCCGGCCAGCTTGGTGCGGCCGTAGGCGGTGCGCGGGCCCGTGGGGTGGTCCTCCGGGTAGGGGGTGCCGGCGTCGCCGGCGAAGACGTAGTCGGTGGAGACGTGGATCAGCCGGGCGCCGAACGCCGCGCAGGCGCGGGCGAGGTTGCGGGGGCCGTCGCCGTTGATGGCGAGGGCCCGTTCCTCGTCGGTCTCCGCGTCGTCGACGGCCGTGTACGCGGCGCAGTTGACGACCAGTTCGGGGCGGTGTCCGGCCAGCGCCGCCTCGACCGCGTCCGGCCGGGTGATGTCCAGGGCCGCGCGGTCGAGGCCGGTGACGTCCTCGCCGCGCCGGGCCAGTTCCTCGACGGTGTCCCGGCCGAGCATGCCGCCGGCACCGGTGACCAGCCACTTCATACCGACCGCCGCTTCAGGGGCTCCCACCAGGAGCGGTGGTCGCGGTACCAGGCGATCGTCTCGGCGAGGCCGGTGGTGAAGTCGTGGCGGGGGCGGTAGCCGAGCTCCTCGCGGGCCTTGCTCCAGTCGACCGAGTAGCGCAGGTCGTGGCCCTTGCGGTCCTCGACGTGCTCCACCATGTCCCAGTCGGCCCCGCAGGCCTCCAGCAGCAGAGCGGTGAGTTCCTTGTTGCTCAGCTCGGTGCCGCCGCCGATGTTGTAGACCTCGCCGGGGCGGCCCTTGGTGCGCACCAGGTCGACGCCGAGGCAGTGGTCCTCGACGTGCAGCCAGTCGCGGACGTTGAGGCCCTCGCCGTAGAGCGGGACCTTCTTGCCGTCCAGGAGGTTGGTCACGAACAGCGGGATGACCTTCTCGGGGTACTGGTGCGGGCCGTAGTTGTTCGAGCAGCGGGTGACGCGGACGTCCAGGCCGTGGGTGCGATGGTAGGCGAGGGCGAGCAGGTCGGAGGAGGCCTTGGAGGCGGAGTAGGGCGAGTTGGGCCGCAGCGGGTGGTCCTCGGGCCAGGAGCCCTGCTCGATCGAGCCGTAGACCTCGTCGGTGGAGATGTGCACGAAGGGACCCACGCGGTGGCGCAGCGCCGCGTCCAGCAGGGTCTGGGTGCCGACGACGTTGGTGAGGACGAAGTCGGTGGCGCCGCTGATCGAGCGGTCCACGTGCGACTCGGCCGCGAAGTGCACCACCTGGTCGGCCTCGGCGACCAGTTTGTCGACGAGTTCGGCGTCGCGGATGTCGCCCTGCACGAACTCCAGCCGAGGATGGTCGAGTTCGAGGTTGTCGAGGTTGCCGGCGTAGGTGAGTTTGTCCAGCACGGTGATCCGGGGCGCGTCGGGCGCTCCGGGGGCCAGCAGCATGCGGACGTAGGCGGAGCCGATGAATCCGGCGGCGCCGGTGACGAGGAGATTCATGTATGGATCTGCACCTTGCTGTGATCGCCGAGGACGAGACGGTGGGCGCTGGGGACACTGGGGGCGGGTGTCACCTCGACGTGCCGGCCGATGAGCGAGTTCTCGATGCGGCCCACGCCGAGGATGGAGGAGTCGCGCAGGACGATGGAGAACTCCAGCTCGCTGTCGGTGATCCGGCAGTTCTCCGCGACGGAGGTGAAGGGACCGACGTAGGAGTCCTCGACGACGGTGCCGGCGCCGATCACGACGGGCCCCACGATCCGTGAGCGCTCCACGCGTGCGCCCTCCTCGATCACGACGCGCCCTATCGTCTCGGACTCCTCGTCGACCTCGCCGTCGATACGGCGGTCGAGGCCCTCCAGGACGGTCCGGTTGACCTCGAGCATGTCGACGACGTTCCCCGTGTCCTTCCAGTAGCCCTTGATGACCGTACAGCGGACGTCGGCACGGGCGTCGATGAGGTGCTGGATGGCGTGGGTGATCTCCAGTTCGCCCCGCCAGGACGGGCGGATGGCGCGCACCGCCTCGTGGATGAGCGGGGTGAACAGGTAGACGCCGACGAGGGCGAAATCGCTCTTGGGGTGTTCGGGCTTCTCCTCCAGGCCGACGACCTGCCCGGAGGCGTCGAGTTCGGCGACACCGAAGGAGCGGGGATCGGCCACCTGGGTGAGCAGGATCTGGGCATCGGGGCGGTTCGTGCGGAACTCCTCGACGAGGCCGCTGATGCCTCCGACGATGAAGTTGTCGCCGAGGTACATGACGAAGTCGTCGTCGCCGAGCCAGTCCCGCGCGATCAGCACCGCGTGGGCCAGCCCGAGGGGCCGCTCCTGGGGGATGTAGGTGATCTCAAGGCCGAACTTGGATCCGTCACCGACCGCTTCCTGGATCTCCTCGGCGGTGTCTCCCACGATGACACCGACCTCGGTGATACCGGCCGCGGCGATGGACTCCAGACCGTAGAAAAGCACGGCCTTGTTGGCCACGGGCACGAGCTGCTTGGCCGACGTGTGCGTGATCGGCCTCAATCGAGTACCGGCGCCGCCGGACAGCACGAGAGCCTTCATTCGGTTCACCCTAGCGTCGATCGCCCTAAAGAGGGCGTTCGGTCAGGGCCTGCGGGAGGCAAAGGCGCTGCGCCGCCTCGGCGGCGGCGCAGCGGATGTCCTGGTGCGGGCGGGCGACCGGGGGACGGTCAGTCCTCGCCCCGCACGATGTTCCATTCGGTGTCCGGCAGGGCCGATCGGGTGGTGCTCGCGTCCACGACGGCCGGCAGGCAGGTGCGCACGCCCTCGCCGCGCAGCTGCCGTGCCTTCAACGAGCCGTTGTCCGGCCTGGCGAGGGCGGGTTTCTCGGTGGTGTGCGACGTCACGGCGGCTCATCTTCCTTCTGCCTCGATGCTGCTCGTGCGGGTCCCCCGCCGAGGTCGTGTCAAACACCGCCGGCAGCGGGAGGCCCCCCCCTGACGGCAGACACCAGGGCGTGGCGCGAGGGGTCGCCGCGGGTCGCGGCGGTAGCGTCGCCGCGGTTCGTGGAGGAGGACGATGACCGAGCCGCCGCAACTGTCGCAACCGACCGTCCCCGCGCCCAGCGCCTCCCGGAACACGCTGGGTGCGGCGCTTCTGCGCTGGGCCTCGACGACCGATCACAAGGTGATCGGGCGCCTGTACATGGTGACGGCGTTCTGCTTCTTCCTGTTCGCCGGGCTGCTGGCGCTCGCCATACGGGCCGAACTGGCCCGTCCGGGGCTGCAGTTCATGAACGAGCAGACCTACAACCAGCTCTTCACGATCCACGGCACGATCATGATGCTGCTGTTCGCGACGCCGATGTTCGCCGGGTTCGCGAACGCGGTGATGCCGCTGCAGATCGGCGCCCCGGACGTGGCGTTCCCGCGGCTGAACGCCCTGTCGTACTGGATGTACCTGTTCGGCGGGCTGATGGTGGCGTCCGGTTTCGTGGTGCCGGGCGGGGCGGCGGCGTTCGGCTGGTTCGCCTACGCGCCGCTCAACAGCTCCTACCACTCCCCCGGCGCGGGCGGGGACCTGTGGGTGATGGGCCTGGTGGTGACGGGCGTGTCGACGACGCTCGGCGCCGTCAACTTCATCACCACCGTCCTGTGTCTGCGCGCCCCCGGCATGACGATGTTCCGGATGCCGATCTTCACCTGGAACGTGCTGTTCACGTCGGTGCTGGTGCTGCCCGCGTTCCCGGTGCTGACCGCCGCCCTGCTGGCGCTGGAGGCGGACCGCAAGTTCGGGGCGCACGTCTTCGATCCGGCGAACGGCGGCGCGCTGCTGTGGCAGCACCTGTTCTGGTTCTTCGGCCACCCCGAGGTGTACATCGTGGCGCTGCCGTTCTTCGGGATCATCTCGGAGATCATCCCGGTGTTCGCCCGCAAGCCCCTGTTCGGCTATCTGCCGATGATCGGGGCGACCATCGCCATCACGATGCTGTCCGCGGTGGTGTGGGCGCACCACATGTTCGCCACCGGCGCGGTGCTGCTGCCGTTCTTCTCGCTGATGTCGTTCCTGATCGCGGTGCCGACCGGCATCAAGTTCTTCGCGTGGATCGGCACCATGCGCGGCGGGTCGCTGTCGTTCGAGACGCCGATGCTGTGGGCGTTCGGCTTTCTGATGTCGTTCCTGCTGGGCGGTCTGAGCGGGGTGCTGATCGCGTCCCCGCCGCTCGACTTCCACCTCACCGACTCGTACTTCATCGTCGCCCACCTGCACTACGTCCTGTTCGGCACCGTGGTGTTCGCGATGTTCGCCGGGTTCTACTTCTGGTGGCCGAAGTTCACCGGGAAGATGCTCGACGAACGGCTCGGCAAGGTGCACTTCTGGCTGCTGTTCCCCGCCTTCCAGCTGACGTTCCTGGTGCAGCACTGGCTGGGCGAGGCGGGCATGCCCCGCCGCTACGCCGACTACCTTCCCGCGGACGGCTTCACGCTCCTCAACACCCTGTCATCGATCGGGGCCTTCCTGCTCGGCGCCTCCACCCTGCCCTTCCTCTACAACGTCTGGCGCACCGCCCGGTACGGCCGCCCGGTCACCGAGGACGATCCGTGGGGCTACGGCCGTGGTCTGGAGTGGGCCACCGCCTGCCCGCCGCCGCGGCACAACTTCGTGGCCCTGCCCAAGGTGCGTTCGGAGTCACCGGCGTTCGACGTGCGCCATCCGGCGGTCGTGCGCGCGGCGAGCGAGGAGGCGGCGCGATGAAGGCGGAGTCGCTGTTCTTCGGTGGCGTGGCGCTGTTCTTCGCGGGAACCGCCGCGTTGTACGGCTGGTGGGCGCGGGAGCCCGCCGGGTCGGCGGTGCTCGCCGTCGCGTTCCTGATGGCCGCCCTGATCTCCTTCTTCACCGCGATCCAGTACCGGCGCAAGGGGCGGCGCCCGCAGGACCGTACCGACGCCGAAGTGGCCGACGCCGCGGGGCCGGTGGAGTTCTTCCCGCCCGGCAGCCCGTGGCCCGTCGTCACGGCGTTCGGTTTCTCGGTGACCGCGCTGGGGGTGGTCTACGGGCTGTGGCTGTTCCTCATCGGCTGCGCGGTGCTGGCCCGGGGCGTCACGGGGTTCGTGTTCCAGTACGTGCATCGGGGCGAGGGTCCCCGGGACTGACCGGGAGCCCGGGGGCGCCGGGCCGGATGTCGGTGACGGGGCGGTGACCGGTCTCGTAGCCGCCCTCGACGGTCTGCCGCACCTCGCCGGTCTCCTCGCCCTCGACGAGCCGTTCCCGCTCGGCGTCGGTGAGGGCGTGGCACAGGCGCCGGGTGAGCAGGAAGGCCGCGACCGGGGCGAGGACGAGGGCCGTGCGCAGGATCCAGGTGAGCGTGTTCACCGAGACGCGGAAGGTCTGCGCCATGACGTCGTTGCCGCCGGCCAGCAGCAGCACGACGAAGAAGGTGACGCCGGCGGCGCCGAGGGCGGTGCGGACGGGGCGGTCCCTGGGCCGGTCGCACAGGTGCCGTTCCAGGTGCCACTCGCCGGTCAGGCGCTGCTCGGCGAAGGGGTAGGCGAACAGGGCGAGGAAGAGCAGGCCGGGCAGGACGACCGCCGGGAGCAGGACGTTCCACATGAGGGTGTGGCCGGCGAGGTTCGTCTCCCACGGCGGTACCAGCCGCAGCGCGCCCTCCAGGAAGCCGACGTACCAGTCGGGCTGGGAGCCGGTGGAGGCCTGGTCGGGGCGGTAGGGGCCGTAGGTCCACACCGGGTTGATCTGGGCGAGGCCGCCGAGCAGGGCGAGCATGCCGAAGACGATCGCGGACAGGCCGCCCGAGGAGGCGGCGAACTGCGGGTAGAGGGGTTTGCCGACGACGTTGTCCGGTGTGTGCCCCGGTCCGCGCCACTGGGTGTGCTTGAGGTGGAACACCAGGATCAGGTGCACGGTGACCAGGCCGAGCAGCGCCCCGGGCAGCAGCAGGACGTGCAGGCCGTAGAGACGGGGGACGATGTCGTGGCCGGGGTACTGGCCGCCGAAGACGAACAGCGCGGTGTACGTGCCCACGACAGGGATCGACAGCATGATCCCTTGGGCGATGCGCAGGCCGGTGCCGGACAGCAGGTCGTCCGGCAGGGAGTAGCCGGCGAAGCCCTCGGCGAGGGCCAGGACGAACAGCGTGACGCCGATGATCCAGTTGACCTCGCGGGGTCTGCGGAAGGCGCCCGTGAAGAAGATCCGCAGCAGGTGGAGGCCGATCGCGGCGAGGAACACGAGGGCCGCCCAGTGGTGCGTCTGCCGGATGAGCAGGCCGCCGCGCACGTCGAAGCTGATGCGCAGGGTGGAGTCGAAGGCGTCCGACACGCGCACGCCCCGCAGGGGGACGTAGGAGCCGTCGTAGACGACCTCGCGCATCTCCGGGTGGAAGAAGAACGTCAGCCACACCCCGGTCAGGACCAGCACGAGGAGGCTGTAGAGGGCCAGTTCGCCCAGGAGGAACGACCAGTGGTCGGGGAACGCCTTGCGCAGCAGCGGGCCGCCGCCGTCGAGGAGGGGCAGCCTGGCGTCGGCGGCCTCGGCCGGCCGCTCCCCCGTACGTGCCGTCGAACGTCGCACTCCCGACCGCCTCCCTGACCAGCGTCGCCGTGATGTCCATCCCACGCGGCGGCGGGTGGGCAGTGCCGGGGAGGCGGAAAACCCTCGTTCGGGTGGTCAGTCGTTGGGCCGGGCCACGCTGATGTCCCCCAGGGCCGACTCCGGGTCGCGTTCCATGGCCAGATCGGCGAGGGAGACGATGCCGACGGGCCGGCCGTGGTCGACGACCGGGATCCGGCGTACGGCGTGCTCGCGCATGAGCGTGATCGCGCGGTCGAGGTCGTCGTCGGGGGCGACGGTGACCAGGTCGTCGCTGCAGGCGCCGGCCACGGTGCTCTCCTCGGGGTCGCCGCCCTCGGCGAGGGAGCGCACCACCAGGTCGCGGTCGGTGACCAGGCCGCGCAGCCGGTCGCCGTCCGTCACGAGGACGGCGCCGAGGTCCTGGTCGCGCATGATGCGGGCCACGGCGGTCACCGAGGTCTGCGGGCCGACCGTCGTCGGGTCGGCGGTCATGATGTCGCTGACGTGCTGGGGCATGACGTGCCCTCCTGGCTGCCGGACGGCGGCGCAGGTCGCCGCCGTCCGCTCCGGGTACCCGGGGCCGCGCCGGTCAGGCGGTGCCGAGCGCGGTGCGCAGGGTGGCGACGGCCTGGTTGATGGCGGCTTCGGCGGCGTGGGTCTCGCGCAGGGCGTTGAGCATGACGAAGTCGTGGATGATGCCCTGGTAGCGCACGGCGGTGACGGGGACGCCGGCGGTGCGGAGCTTGTTGGCGTAGGCCTCGCCCTCGTCGCGCAGCACGTCGGCCTCGCCGGTGATGACCAGGGCCGGGGGCAGTCCGGTCAGCTGCTCGGTGGAGGCGCGCAGCGGGGAGGCGGTGATCTGCGCCCGCTCGGCCTCGTCGGTCGTGTACTGGTCCCAGAACCACCGCATGCCGTCGCGGCGCAGGAAGTAGCCGGTGGCGAACTGGTGGTAGGAGGCGGTGTCGAAGCTCGCGTCGGTCACCGGGTAGAACAGCACCTGCTGCACCAGGGGTACGTCACCGCGCTCCTTGGCCATCAAGGTCAGTGCGGCGGTCATGTTGCCGCCGACCGAGTCACCGGCCACAGCCAGCCGTGCGGCATCCAGGCCCTGGTCGGCCCCCTCCCGCACGATCCACTGGGCGACGGCGTAGTTCTGCTCGATGGCGACGGGGTAGCGGGCCTCGGGCGAGAGGTCGTACTCGGGGAAGACCACGGCGGCGTTGGCGCCGACGGCGAGTTCGCGGACCAGGCGGTCGTGGGTGTGGGCGTTGCCGAACACCCAGCCCGCGCCGTGGATGTAGAGGATCACCGGAAGGGTTTCGGTGGTGCCGGCCGGGCGGACGACGCGCGCCCGGACGCTGCCGGTCGGGCCGCCGGAGACGGTGATCCACTCCTCGTCGACGGCCGGCTTGCCGATCTCGCCGGACTGCACCTCGTCGACCGTCTTACGGCCCTCGGCGGGCGGCAGGTCGAACAGGTAGGGCGGGTTGGCGGTGGCCTCGACGAAGGCCTGCGCGGCGGGTTCGAGGACGGGGCGGGGTGCGGTGCTGTCGGTCATGACGGCCTCCTCGGGTCGGGTGCCGCGGGCGCGCCCCGGCGGGGGCACCGGGCGGGTGCGGCACGAGAAGAAGAGTAGCGCTCGATTAAGTCGCACACAACTTAATCGACTCCGACATGATGGCGTTCGATTCAGTCGAACGCACTGGAACGCTAGACTCGGTGATCGCCGTGGACCGCACCGCACTCGGGAGCCGCACCGTGAGCCCAGCCCCAGGGGAGCCCAGCGAGGGCTCGCTCCTCCTCGACGACCAGCTCTGCTTCGCGCTCTACGCCGCCTCGCGCGCCGTCACCGCGCGCTACCGCCCCCTGCTCGACGAACTCGGCCTGACCTACCCGCAGTACCTGGTGATGCTCGTCCTGTGGGAGCGGGACTCGATCTCCGTGCGCGATCTCGGCGCGTCCCTCCAGCTGGAGTCCAACACCCTGTCCCCCCTGCTCAAGCGCCTGGAGGGCAACGGGCTGCTGCGCCGGGAACGGCGCGCGGAGGACGAGCGGTCCGTCGCGATCCGGCTCACCGAGGCGGGCGCCGCGCTGCGCGAGCGGGCCCTGGCCGTCCCGCTCGCCATCGGCGACGCCATGGGGCTGACGCCCGAACAGGACGCCCTGGCCAAGCAGTTGCTGCGACTGATCACGGCCAACGTCAGCGAACGCTGAGCGCCACCTCGGCCCACACCTGCTTGCCCCCGCTGACCGGCACGGTCCCCCAGGTGTCCGACATGGCCTCCACCAGGAGGATGCCGCGGCCGCCGGTCGCCTCCCAGCTGATGCTCGTCGGCTTGGCCGGGGTGCGGGGCGAGGCGTCGGCGACCGCGACGCGCAGCCGGTTGTCGAGGAGGGTGAGGTCGAGCCGGACGCGGCCGTCGGTGTGCACGAGGGCGTTGGTGACCAGTTCGGAGACGATGAGCAGGGCGGCGTCCCGGTTCCCCGCGGGCACGCCCCAGGAGCGCAGGGTGCGCCGGGTGAAGCGGCGGGCGTGCCCGACGGCCTCGGGAACCCGCCACACCGTCCAGCCCTCGCGCAGCGGCCGCAGGGCCATGCCGTCGTAGCGCAGCAGGAGCAGGGCGATGTCGTCGGCGCGGTGCGCGTTGCCGAGCAGGGCGTCGGCGACCAGGCCGAGGTGGTCGGGGTCGGAGGCGGCGAGTTCGCGGGCCAGGCGGTCCATGCCGGTGTCGATGTCGGCCTCGGCGGACTCGACCAGCCCGTCGGTGGTCAGCGCGACGACGGTGCCGGGGCTCAGCCGCAGCACGCTCATCGGAAAGTCGGCCCGCTCCATCACCCCCAGCGGGGGCCCGCCGTCGGATTCGGGGATCTCGGTACGGCCGTCCGGGTGACGCAGCACCGGCGGAAGGTGGCCGGCGCGGACGTACCAGGCGGAGCCCTCCTCCATGTCGACGTCGACGTAGCAGCAGGTGGCGAAGAGGTCGGTCTCGATGTCCAGCAGCAGGCGGTTGGCGTGGGAGACGACGACGTCCGGCGGGTGGCCCTCGACGGCGTAGGCGCGCAGCGCCGTGCGCATCTGGCCCATCAGGGTGGCCGCGGCCGTGCTGTGGCCCTGGACGTCACCGATGACGAGGGCCACGTGGTTGTCGGGCAGCGGGATCACGTCGTACCAGTCGCCGCCCACCTCCAGGCCGGCGGTGGCGGGCAGGTAGCGGGCGACGGCGACCGCGCCGGGCAGCGTGGGCAGGCGGCGCGGGAGCAGCTGGCGCTGGAGCATGCCGACCAGCTCGTGCTCGGCGTCGAAGGCGTGGGCGCGCATCAGGGCCTGTCCGGCCAGACCGGCGGAGGCGGTCAGCAGGGCGCGCTCGTCGGGCCCGAAGTCGTGCGGGGTGTCCCAGCCGATCAGGCAGGCGCCGGCCATACGGCCCGCGGCGGACAGCGGCAGCACGGCGAGGCCGCCGGGACCGACATCGGCCAGCGCGGGCTCCAGGGCGGTGCCGGCGGGCCAGATCTGCGCCCGGCCCTCGCGCAGCGCGGCGGCCAGCGTCGGCATGGCGCGCACCGGGGCGTCCGGCCACTCCGAGCGCCACTCCAGCTGCCACAGCTCGGGCCAGGACTCCGGCTCGGGCGGGTCGAGGACCGTGACGACGAGCCGCTCCCCCTCCAGCTCGGCCAGCGCGATCCGGTCCGCCCGCAGCGGCTTGCGCAGGGCGGCGACCACGGCCTGGCTGACGTCCCGGACGGTGCCCGCGGTCGCGAGGGCGGCGGCCAGGCGCTGGACCCGTGCCACGTCCGTGACGTCGGAACGCAGCGAGGAGGCGTCGGCGACCGTGCCCACGAGCCGGGCCGACCGGCCCTCGCCGCCGGGCAGCAGACGGCCGCGCAGCCGCAGCCACTTCGGCGGGCCCGCGGGCTGCAGCACCCGGAACTCCAGCTCGCGCTCGCCAATGGACATGTGGTCGGCCTCGACGACGGACATCAGCGAGGGCAGGTCCTCGGGCACGGTCAGGCCCAGCAGGGTCTCCACCTTGCCGTCGAACTCGGCGCGGGTGAGGGCGAACAGGTCCAGGATGTCGTCCCCGACCTCGACCCGGCCGCTGTCCATGGCCAGGCTGAAGGAGCCCGCGGGCAGCTCCCCGCCCTCCTGGGCCCGGGCCGGGGCGGGCGCGCCGACGGCGTCGGCGATCAGCTCCAGGCACTTGCGGTCGTCGGTGTCGAAGCCCTCGCGGCGCTCGCTCACCGCCAGCAGACAGCCGCCGCTGTCGTCCCCGCGCACGGGCAGCGCCGCCACGGAGAAGTCCCGGGACGGCGTCCGCCGGGACTCGGCGTGCTCGGCGAGCTGCTCGGGTCCGAGCCACACCGCGTTGCCCGAGCGGTGGGCGTCGGCCACCGCGGAGTGGCCGGAGCGGGGATAGCCGTCCCGCAGCCCGAACAGGGTGCGCGGCACCCCCGCCGACTCCACCAGGCACAGCACGTCCGGGTCCTGACCCGGCGTGTACAGGGCGACACAGGCCGCACCGGCGTAGACGAGTCCCTGCTCCAGGACGCGGCGCACCCTTTCGAGCGAGGCCGGACCGCTCATGAGCGCTTTCAGGGCGCCTTCGGCACGCAGGAGTCGCGTTCCGCGTCCCTCCGTGCCCTCACTGACCACGTCCGTCATTACAGCGCGTATGAGCCGCCCGCGCAGCCCCTGTGAGCGTTCAGCGGAGGTCAGAAGGCGTGTCAGGTCGAAACGCGCCGAACATGACTTAACCCATGCGTACCGCACGGTGGTCTCGTGACACACGTGACTGTCCGGGGCCCCGCCCGGCTGGAAGTCTCGATGGCGGGCCACGGAGGGGGTTCGATGGACAAGCGGTACGAGGTGTACGCGCTGGCGGACAGACACTTCTACGAGACGCCGGACCGGCTCTCGGCGAGCGGTGAGCGGTCCGCACCGGAGTTCGACACGGCGCGCCGGGCGGTGCCCGAGGGCTGGGACGCGGCGCGGATCGGCGACTGGCTGACGCTGACGCCGCTCGAGGCGGACGGCAGCGTGGTGGCCGGCCCCTCGCAGGGCTGGAAGATCCACGCCTCCGCCACCCGGGCGAACGCCGAGCGGATCGCCGCGATCGTGTGGGACTACTGCGTGCCGCGCCGCATCCCGTTCAAGTTCGTGCCGGCCCCGCATCTGCTGCACCTGCGCAACACCAAGTACGCGGGCCGCGACAACAGCGGCAAGTTCGTCACCGTCTACCCGGCCGACGAGGAGCAGCTGCACCTGGTGCTGCGCGAGCTGGGCGAGCTGCTGAAGGGCTTCGAGGGGCCGTACATCCTCACCGACCTGCGCTGGTACGACGGCCCGCTCTACGTCCGCTACGGCGCCTTCGCCCGCGCCTTCACCGTCGACGAGCGCGGCTCCCTGGTGCCGGCGGTGCGCGACGGCGGGGGCCGGCTGGTGCCCGACCGGCGGGCGCCGTCCTTCCAGGTGCCCGACTGGGTGACCCTGCCTGACTTCCTCCAGCCGCATCTCCAGGCCCGCAACACCACGACCGTGGGCGACCTGCCCTACCGGATCGAGAAGGCGCTGCACTTCTCCAACGGCGGCGGGGTGTACGCGGGCACCGACACCCGCAGCGGGCGCAAGGTCGTTCTGAAGGAGGGGCGGCCGCACGCGGGGCTGGCCTCCGACGGGGCCGACGCGATCACCCGGCTGGAGCGGGAGAAGCGGGCTCTGGAGCAGGTGGCGGGGACCGGTGTGGTGCCGGAGGTGCGGGACTGGTTCACGCTGGGCGACCACCGGTTCCTGGTCATGGACTTCGTCGAGGGACGCCCCCTGAACTCCTTCTTCGCCGAACGCCATCCGCTGCTGTCGTCCGACCCCGATCCGGACGCCGTGGCCGCCTACACGCGGTGGGCGGTGCGCATCCACGGGGCCGTGGAGCGCGCGGTGGAGGCGGTGCACGAGCGCGGAATCGTCTTCAACGACCTGCACGTGTTCAACATCATGGTCGCGCCGGACGAGGAGTCGGTCTTCCTGATCGACTTCGAGGCGGCGGCGCCGGTCGAGGAGGGCGGCCGCCAGGTCGTGGCCCACCCCGGCTTCTTCGCGCCGCCCGACCGCACCGGAGCCGACGTCGACCGGTACGCCCTGGCCTGTCTGCGCCTCGCCCTGTTCCTTCCCGTGACGACGCTGTTCGTGGTCGACCGGGGCAAGGCGGCCCACCTCGCCGAGGTGATCGCCGAGCAGTTCCCGGACGTGCCGCGCGCGTTCCTGGACGAGGCGGTCGCCGAGATCACACGGGGTGTCGAGGCGCCGGCCTTCGTACGGCCCGACGACTGGCCGCACAGCCGGGACTCGATGGTCAAGGCGATCCTCGCCTCGGCCACCCCGGACCGCGACGACCGGCTCTTCCCGGGCGACATCGCCCAGTTCTCCGACGGCGGCGGACTCGGTCTCGCCCACGGCGCGGCCGGCGTGCTGTACACGCTCGCCGCCACGGGCGCGGAGCGCTTCGAGCAGGGCGAGCGCTGGCTGCTGGCCCACACGGACCCGGCGCCCGCGGGCACCCCGCTCGGGCTCTACGACGGTCTCGCCGGCGTCGCCCACGTCCTGGACCTCCTCGGCCACCGGCAGCGGGCCCTCGATCTGGTCGAGGGCATCCTGGCCGAGAAGTGGCAGCGGCTGTCCTCCGACCTCAACGGCGGACTGGCCGGGCTGGGCCTGGTCCTCGGTCGGCTGGCCGAGTCCACGGGTGAGCCGGAGCTGCGCGAGCGGGCGGCCGAGGCCGCGGACATCCTTGCGGGACGGCTGGCCGAACCGCTGCCCGAGACGCGCGCACGGCGCCGGGCCGGGCTGCTGCGGGGCGCGAGCGGGCCCGCGCTGTTCCTGCTGCGGCAGTACGAGTGGACCGGCGACGAACGGTTCCTCGACGCGGCCGGCGCCGCCCTCCGCCGCGACCTGGACTGCTGCGTCGTCCAGCGCAGCGGTGGCGGACTGGAGGTCGACGAGGGCTGGCGGACCCTGCCCTACCTCGGCGACGGCAGTGCCGGCATCGGCATGGTGCTCGACGACTACCTCGCGCATGCCTCGGACCCGGAGTTCGAGAAGGCGCGGGCGGGCATCGTCACCGCCGCCACCTCCCGCTTCTACGCCCAGCCCGGTCTGTTCCAGGGCCGCGCCGGAATGATCCTGCACCTGGCCCGCACCACCGAACCGAGCGTGACCAGGCGGCAGTTGACCGAACAGATCGCCGCACTCGGCTGGTACGCGATGGCGTACGAGGGCCAACTGGCCTTCCCCGGGCACCAGATGATGCGGCTCTCCATGGACCTCTCGACCGGAACGGCGGGCTGTCTGCTCGCGCTCGACGCGGCCGCCTCGGGCACCGCCCACCTGCCGTTCCTCCCGCCGCCACGGCGGCCCACATGACGCGGCTCCGCAATCTGACGGAGTCGTGACCCAACCCCGTCCCCACGGGTGGACAGAGAAGGAAAGGGAAAAGAAATGGCACTGCTCGACCTGCAGACCATGGAATCCGACGAGCACACGGGCGGTGGCGGCGCCAGCACGGCCAGCCTGCTCTCCTGCATCAGCGCCGCGAGCGTTCTGCTCTGTCTCTGACGCTCTGAACACCGTGCGCACACGGCCCCGGGCGGTCCGCTCCCACCAGGGAGGGGCCGCCCGTGGTCCGTTGCCGCCCCTTCGAGACTGGATGCGAGGCCGCGGCCGTATGACGACTGGTGTCGCCCCCGGACAAGCACCGCCGCTGACGCGGCTCGCCACCCGGCACAGCCGGGCCCGCTGCGTGACCCTGTGCCTGGTGAGCGCGGCCTCCACCGGAGCGGGCCTGCTGCTGCCCGCCGCGCTGGGCCGCACTCTCGACCTGCTGCTCGCCCACGCCCCGGCGACCCGCTGGGTGCTGTGCTGCGCTGCGCTGATCCTGCTGATCGCCCTGCTCGACTCAATGGACACGGTGCTCACCGGCACCGTCGACGCCCGCACGACGGCGTGGCTGCGGCGCCGGCTGACCGGCCATGTGCTCGCCCTGGGCCCCCGCGCCACCGACCGGTTCGGGCCGGGCGACCTCATCGCCCGCCTCGTCGGCAACGCCGCGCAGTCCGGTACGGCCCCGGCCGCGCGGGCCGCGCTGCTCGCCGCCTTCGCCGGTCCCGTGGGAGGTGTGGTGGCGCTCGCGCTGGTGGACCCGTGGCTGGCGGCCGTCCTGCTCGCCGGCGCTCCCGTACTGACCTTGCTGCTGCGCGCGTTCGCCCGGGACACCACCCGGTGCGTGGCGGACTACCAGCGGGTGCAGGGGCGTATCGCGGGCGCCCTGTCGGAGGCGGTGGACGGTCACCGCACCGTCCGGGCGGCGGGTACGGCGGACAAGGAGACGGCGCGGATCCTGCGCCCCTTGCCGGAGCTGTCCCGCGCCGGTCACCGCATGTGGCGGGTGCAGGGCCGGGCCGCCGGGCAGGCCTCCGCCGTCGCGCCGCTGCTGCAGCTCGGCGTGGTCGCCGTCGCCGGTGTGCTGCTCCTGCGGCACCGGCTCACCGTCGGCGAGGTGCTCGCGGCGTCCCGGTACGCGGTACTGGCGACCGGTGTGGGCGTCCTGGTCGGCCAGTTCGCGAGCCTGGCCCGCGCCCGTGCCGCCACCGACCGCCTCGCCGAGGTGCTGACGCAGGCGCCCCCGGTCCACGGCGACCGCCGGCTGCCCGCCGGGCCCGGCAGGCTGGAGTTCCGCGCCGTGACGGCGCGCCGGGGCGAGCGCACCGTCCTCGTCGGCCTCAACCTCGTCGTCCCCGGTGGCACGACCCTCGCCGTCGTCGGCGGCTCCGGCAGCGGCAAGTCGCTGCTCGCCGCCCTCGCCGGCCGGCTGACCGACCCCGATGCCGGGGAAGTCCTCCTCGACGGCGTCCCGCTGCGCGAGCTGTCCCACGACGAGCTGCGCCGTGCCGTCGGGTACGCCTTCGAACGCCCCGCCCTCCTCGGCAGCACCATCGAGGACGCCATCGCCCTCGGCCGGTCCTCCCCCTCCTCCGCACGCGTCCGCGAGGCGGCCCGTACGGCTCACGCCGACGAGTTCGTCCGCCGCCTGCCGCAGGGGTACGGCACCCGGTGCGCCGACGCCCCGCGCTCCGGCGGTGAGTCCCAACGCCTGGGCCTGGCACGGGCGTTCGCCCACGGCGGTCGGCTGCTCGTTCTCGACGACGCGCTCTCCAGCCTCGACACGGTGACCGAGGCCCGCATCGCACAGGCACTGTCGGCCCACGGCTCGGGCGGCACCCGCCTGCTGATCGCCCACCGGGCGGCGACGGCGGCCCGCGCGGACGCGGTGGCATGGCTGGACGGGGGACGGGTGCGGGCGGTCGGGCCGCACGCGGAGCTGTGGCGCGAGGCGGAGTACCGGGCGGTGTTCGGCGACGGGAGCGGTGAGACCGTGAACGAGGCCCACTCGGCCGGGGGCACGGCATGAGCGCCGGGGTCCGGTCGCGGGGGACGCGTTTCCTGCGGGCCCGGTGGCGAATCGTCGTGCGGCTCGCCTGCTGGTCCGTGCTGGAGACCGGGCAGACCTTCCTGACCGGGTACGCCCCGGCGCGCGCGCTCGACGAGGGGTTCCTGGCCGGGCGGGCCGGGGTCGGACTGGCCTGGCTCGGGGTGGCCGGCATCGGCGTGGTCCTGGGCGCGTACGGCACCGCGCGGGTGTACGCGGCCGTCGCCGCCCTGGTGGAGCCCCTGCGGGACCGGCTGGTGGAGGGCGTGGTCCGGCGGGGGGTGCGGGAGGCCGACCGCGGGGCGCTGTCCGGGCTGACCCAGCAGGTGGAGATCGCGCGGGACACCTTCGCCGGGCTGGTGATGGTCTCGCGGTCGTTCGTGTTCACCGCGGCCGGGGCGCTGGTCGGACTGTTCTCGCTCGCCCCGCTCCTGCTGCTCGTCGTCGGACCGCCGCTGGTGGCCGGCGTGGCCCTGTTCGCGGCGACGCTGCGGCCGCTGGCCCGCCGGCAGGAGGCGTTCCTGGTGGCCGACGAGGCGCTGGCCGACCGGCTCGGGACCGTGTGCCCGGGGCTCCGGGACGTCACGGCGACCGGGGCGGAGGAGCAGATCGCCGCCGACACCGGCCGCCTCGTCGACGCCGAGTTCGGCGCGGCCCGCTCCCTGGCCCGCTGGAGCGTACTGCGCGTGGCGTCCCTCGCCGTCGGCGGACAGCTTCCCCTCGTCCTGCTGCTGGCCGCCGCCCCCTGGCTGCTGGCCCGCGGCGTGACCACCGGTGCCCTGGTCGGCGCCCTCGCCTACGTCACCCAGTCGCTTCTGCCCGCCCTCCACAACCTCGTCCACGGCCTCGGCACCAGCGGCTCCCGCCTGACGGTGGTGCTGCGCCGCCTGACGTCGGCGGGCACCGATGACGCGCCGGGTGGAGAGGTCACCCTGCCGGAACCCGAACCCGAACCCGAACCGGAACCAGAACCCGAACCAGAACCGGAACCAGAACCGGCCGCCCGGCGCCCCAAGGGCGCAGCCCCGCGAGAGGCGACGGCCGCTCCCCCCGCCCTCTCCCTGTCCGGCGTCACCTTCGCCTACGGGCCCGCCTCCGCTCCCGTCGTCGAGGAGTTCGGCCTCGTCCTTCCGCCCGGGTCGCATCTGGCCGTCGTCGGTCCCAGCGGGATCGGCAAGTCCACGCTGACGGCCCTGGTCGCGGGGCTGCTGCGGCCCGCGAGAGGCCGCATCGAGGTGTGCGGGGAGCCGGTGCCCTCACCGGCAGCAGCGGCACGGCGCGTGCTGATCCCGCAGGAGGCGTACGTCTTCACCGGCACCGTCGCCGACAACCTGGGCCACTTCCGGGCGGACCCCGTGCCGGAGGCGGAGCTGCTCGCCGCGGCGGAGGCGGTCGGCATGGGCCCGCTGCTCGAACGGCTCGGCGGGCCGGGTGCCGTCGTGGACCCGGCGGCGCTGTCGGCGGGTGAGCGGCAGCTCGTCGCGCTGACCCGGGCCTACCTGGCGCACGCCCCGCTCGCCCTCCTCGACGAGGCGACCTGCCATCTCGACCCGAGGACCGAGGAACGCGCCGAGCAGGCCTTCGCGGCCCGGCCCGGCGGCACGCTGGTCGTCGTCGCCCACCGCATCAGCTCCGCCCGGAGGGCGGACCGGGTCCTGGTGATGGACGGCACGGGCACGGCCCTGCGGGACGCACCGCGAACTGCTGGACGTCTCGCCGCTGTACCGGGATCTGGTCGGCAGCTGGACTCCGGTGTCGGCCCCCCGCTCAGAGCCAGCCCTCGCCCTGCGAGATACGGATGGCGTCGATGCGGTTGCGCGCCCCGGTCTTACGGGTGATGGCCGCCATGTAGTTGCGCACCGTCCCGTTGGACAGGTGCAGGCTTCCGGCGATCTCGGCGACGGAGGCTCCCTCCGCCGCCAGCGATAAAACGCTCAACTCGCGGCGCGTCAGCGGCATTTCGGCGGCCTTGAGGAAACCGAAACCGAGCGAGTCGTCGACGAAACGTTTTCCCTCCGCAACGCGCCGGATGCCGCGCACGAGGTGCTCGGGCGAGCCCTCTTTGCCGACGTAGCCGAGCGCCCCCGCCTCCAGCGCGCGCTTCAGCAGGCCCGGCCTGTTCGCACCGGCAAGCACCAGAAGTCTCGGTGGGACCAGGCCCGGGGTGCGCGGGCACAGCTCGCCCAGTGGCGGCATGCCGTAGGCGTCCGCGCATTCCAGGTCCACCGCGCAGACGTCGGGCCGCATCGCCCTCGCCCTGCCCGGTGCGCTCCCCCACGGCGTGTCCTCCACCCGCAGATCGGGTTCCCGGCGGAGCCACTCCGCCAGGACCGACCGCACCAGACACTCGTCGTGCACCAGAAGTACCCGGATCACTCCCCGCCCCCTCGATTCACGTACGCCGGTTCCATGGTGTTGAGCGCGTGCCCATTGTTGGCGCCCGTCATCACCCGCGGGCGCGAAGAACCGGCCATCGGGTTGCGCGGGGGCGCACGCGAGGCGCCCGCACGCTGCGACGCGCATCGGTTGGGGTGGCATGGGTCCGAGGCGGACGGGTACTCGCGGCTCGCCGCCGCAGGGCGGTCACGCATGCCCGCGTACGGGCCCGGATGCGGCGGCGAGGACTCCGCTTCCCCCGTGCCGGCCCGGGCGGGTCGGGCTGCCGGCGGGCGCATCGGGTTCGCCTCGGTCTGTCGCCCGGCCGCGCGGGGAAGCGAGGGGCATGCCCACCGGGCACATGTCGGCGCATGTCCCGGTGGATGTGCGGGGGCGGAGGGGTCTGGTGCGGCGCCGTTCGGCGCGGCCGGCCGACATTGACCGAAAGCGGTGGCGGACACGACGCGGTCCGGCCCTCCCGCCGGAGGGCCGGACCGTCCACTGTCGACCGGAACCGCGCGTGAGGCCGATCAGTGGGTCTGCGAGAGCGAGGACGAGCCGTTGTCCTGCGCACCGGCACCGGACTGGTCACCGGTGCCCGCACCCGACTGGTCGCCGACGCCGGACTGGTCCCCGGCACCGGACTGGTCGCCCACGCCCGCGCCGGACTGGTCGCCCGTGCCGTCGGTCGCGCTCGCCGACGGGTCGGCGCCGCCGCCCACCGCGTCGCCGCCGCCGGCCTGGTCACCGGCGCCCGCGGCGTCGCTCGCGGAGGCCGACGGGTCGGCCGAGCCGCCCTGGTCGCCCGCGCCCGCACCCGCACCCGCGCCGCCGTCGCCCAGCGTGGCGCCCGTGGCCTGCAGGGCCGCGGTCACCGGCTGGAAGAAGGTCTCGCCGCCCGCGGTGCAGTCGCCGCTGCCGCCCGAGGTCATGCCGACCGCGCTGCCGTCCTGGGTGAACAGGGAGCCGCCGCTGTCGCCCGCCTCGGCGCAGACGTTGGTCTGGATGAGGCCGGTGACGGTGTCGACTCCGTTGGGGTCGGTCTCGCTCTGGAAGTTGACCGTGGCGTCCAGACCGGTGACCTGGCCGTTGTGCAGACCGGTGGTGCTGCCCATCCGGAAGACCGTCTCACCGACGGTGGCGTCGGCGGCGGCGGTGATCTGGACGGTCTGCCCGTTGCCGACGTTGACCTCGCTGGCCGCCTGGGTGTTCGGGTCGTCGTACTTGACCAAGGAGAAGTCACCGGCGCCGGGGAAGGTGGCCTGGTCGACCGTGGCGATGGGCTGGCCGGTCTCGGAGTCGGACCACTGCTTGGCGGCCACACCGCAGTGACCGGCGGTCAGGAACGCCGGACTGCCGTCACTGGCCTTGACGTTGAAGCCGAGGGAGCAGCGGACCGTGCCGCCCTGTGCCTGGGCGAAGATGGCGTCGCCGCCGGACACGAGGGTCTTGAAGGTGCCCGAGGAGCGCTTCACCGTCGCCATGTCGGCGCCGAGGCTCTTGACCGTCGAGGTCAGTCTGTTCCATGCGGCGCCGGTGACGGTGGAGTCCGCGGTGACCGCCAGCTTGTTGGTCTTCGGATCCATCGCCCAGGCCGTGCCCGGTATGGTCGCCTTGGCCTTCAGGGTCTGGGCACCCGACTTCAGCGCCGCGAGGCTGTTCTTGACCTCACGGACCTTCGCACCGGCCTTCTTCGCCTCGACGACCACCTTGTTGTTGTCGCCGGGCACGACGTTCACGACGAGCTGCTGCGCGGCGGAGTCGTAGTAGGAACCGGCGAAGGCCTGGCCGAGCACGTTCTGGAGCTGGGCGGCGAGATCCGAGGCGTCCGCGGCCTTCAGGGTCTTGGGGGCGGCGCCGGCCGACGAGCCGTCCTGGGAGGCGTTGGCGTTCGGCAGCAGGATGGCCGCCGCGCCGAGCGCCACGACACCGCCTGCCGCGATAGCGGCCTTGCGCTTCGGGATTCGCTTGTGACTCAAACTTCTCGACCTCCTGGGGGACCGGAGTCTGTGCCGCCGTTCGGCAGCTGTTGTCGTTCTGGGCGCCTGGATGGCTGTTGGTACGCAGGGGCCGCGCGGTGCGTTCAATTCCGTTTGCCAACTCGCTTTGCCCGGAGCGGAATCGGCCATGACCCGGGTCCGGCGCGGCGGCTCGGGGAACAATCGCCCATATGACGATGACGACCGCCGAAGGCGACACGATCCTCTCCGCCTGCTTCGCCCCTTGGATTCTCGAACTGGGCCTCGCGGTGGAGGCGGTGGGCGAGGACCGGGCGACCCTGCGTCTTCCCTGGTCGGACCGGCTGGCGCGGGAGGGCGGCGGACTGTCGGGGCAGGCGCTGATGGCGGCCGCGGACACGGCGACCGTGATCGCGGTGTCGGCGGCGCGTGGCGGGTACGGGCCCATGACGACGGTTCAGCAGTCGACGTCGTTCCAGCGCGCGGTGACCGGATCGGATGTCCTGATCGAGGCGGTGGTCACCAAGCTGGGCCGCCGCATGGCGTTCGCGAACATCACGATGACCGAGGAGAGCTCGGGGGCGGTGGCGGCGACGGCTAGCACGGTCTACGCGCTGCTGGGCTGACAGGCTCCCGTGCACGCACACGCGCCTCGACCATTCCGATACGCTCCGCAGCCGGTCGGCGACGGTCCGTCGTGATCGCCGCTCCCAATCCCGGCTCCTGAGAATCTGCACATTGAATACTCAACGAAGTCACGGGGGCCGAGAGTTCTGCACAGGCGGCCGGACGCCCCCACGCCATTGCGGCGGGAGTGTCGGATTCGCACGACGATCAGCAAGCGCTCGGACGAGCCGATGCCGTGACGCATGTGAAGAAGCTGCCACCGACGCGTGCAGAGTCCTGCACGCGTCGGTACCGCAGCGACGCAAGTTGCCTGGTGAGACCGGTGGTTGATTGGAAGGGCGGACCGGGAGCGTGCTTTGATCCATCGCACTGCGGGGGCCGCGGGGCTTCGGAGACGGAGCCCGGGTGCCTGCGGTCGCGGTGCCGCTCTGTCCCCCAGAGGGGGCCGCTCCCCCCTTGTGAATATCCATATGAAGGGAAGTTCCATCATGAACTCCACCCCCCAGGTTGAGACCGTCGAGATCTCCGACGCCGAGCTCGACAACGTCTCCGGCGGCCTGGCCGTGAACGCCCTCGGCACCGTCACCGGCCTGGTGGACGGCGTCGCCCCGGTTTCCGGCCTGGTCGACACGGCTGTCGGCACCGTCGAGGGTGTCACCGGTCTGAACACCGCCCCGGTCACCAACCTGGTCGCCGGTCTCTGATCGCACCCTTTGTGATCGTTGAGTCCCGGAGCCTCTTGTCGGCTCCGGGGCTTCCCGATGCCCTGAACCAGCCGGCTCGCGCGAGCCGGTCCTTCCTCGTTACCAGGTGAGGGAAATCCCGTGCAGTTCCGCCAACAGGCCCTCGCCAAGCTGCAGTCGCCGGAGGAGCTCGACCTTCCGGTGCGCTTCGCCCGCCCCCAGGGCTGGCTGGTCCTCTCCGTGACCGTGGCCGCGGTGGCCGCCGCCTCGGTGTGGGCGGTGACCGGCTCGGTGGCCTCCACGGTCAGCGCGCCCGCCATCCTCACGCACGGCGAGGGCAGTTACATCCTGCAGAGCCCGGTCGCGGGCCAGGTCACGGCGGTTCTCGCCAAGCAGGGCGAGCGGCTGCCGGCCGGCGCCCCCGTCCTGAAGGTCCGTACCGCCCGGGGCGACTCCGTCGTCCGCACGGTCGCAGCGGGCCGCATCACCGGCCTCGCCGCCACCATCGGGCAGATCATCCAGACCGGGGCCAACGTCGCCGCGGTCGAGAAGGTCGCGCACGCCTCGGACCCCTTGTACGCCACCGTGTACGTGCCCGCCGAGAACGCGGCCTCCATACCGGACCACGCCGCCGTCGACCTCACCGTCTCCTCCGTGCCCACGCAGGAGTTCGGCGTGCTGCGCGGGCATGTGAAGTCGGTCGACCGCTCCGCCGAATCCGCCCAGCAGATCGCCGCGTTCCTCGGCGACAGCCAGCTGGGCGAGCAGTTCACCAGGAAGGGGCGCCCGGTGGCCGTGACGGTGAAGCTGGACACGTCGTCCACCACGAAGAGCGGCTACCAGTGGTCGTCCAAGGACGGGCCGCCCTTCGCCCTGACCTCCATGACGACGGCCTCGGGCTCCATCCGGCTGGCCGACCAGCGTCCCGTCGATTGGCTGCTGCCGTGAGTACCACCCAGGAGACGCGGAGCAGACGCCGCGCCGCCCCGCCCAAGCGTCCGGTCCCCACGGGGAAGGCGAAGACGGTCCGCACCCCGACGGTGCTGCAGATGGAGGCCGTCGAGTGCGGCGCCGCCTCCCTGGCCATGGTGCTCGGCCACTACGGCAGGCACGTCCCGCTGGAGGAGCTGCGCATCGCCTGCGGCGTCTCGCGGGACGGCTCGCGGGCGAGCAACCTGCTGAAGGCGGCCCGCAGTTACGGCCTGACGGCCAAGGGCATGCAGATGGACACGGCCGCCCTCGCCGAGGTCAAGACGCCGGCCGTGCTGTTCTGGGAGTTCAACCACTACGTCGTCTACGACGGCATGGGCCGACGCTTCGGCCGGCGCGGAGTGTTCATCAACGACCCCGGCAAGGGCCGCCGTTTCGTGCCCATGGAGGACTTCGACGGCAGCTTCACCGGTGTGGTGCTGGTGATGGAGCCCGGCGAGGGCTTCGCCAAGGGCGGCCGCAAGCCCGGCGTGCTGGGCGCGATGCCGGCCCGGCTGCGCGGCACGGCGGGCACGATGCCGGCCGCGGTGCTGGCGAGCCTGCTGCTGGTGCTGGTCGGCGCCGCGGTGCCCGCGCTCAGCCGCACCTACATCGACATGTTCCTGATCGGCGGTCAGACCTCGCTGCTGGGCGTGCTGTTCGCGTCCATGGGCGCGTGCGTGCTGCTCACCGTGATGCTGACCTGGCTGCAGCAGGCGAACCTGCTGCGCGGCCGCATCATCTCCTCCACCCTCTCCAGCGCCCGCTTCCTGCGCCATCTGCTGCGGCTGCCGGTGACGTTCTTCGCCCAGCGCAGCCCGGCCGACCTGGTGCAGCGGCTGCAGTCCAACGACCAGGTCGCCGAGACGCTGGCCCGCGACCTCGCGGCGGCGGGTGTGGACGCGGTGGTCGTGGTCCTCTACGCCGTACTCCTCTACACGTACGACCCCCAGCTCACCTTCGTCGGCATCGGCGTCGCCCTGCTCAACATCGTCGCCATGCGCGTGGTGATCCGGCTGCGCGCCACCCGCACGGCGAAGCTGCGCGCCGACAGCGCCCGTCTGACCAACACGGCGTACACCGGGCTGCAGTTGATCGAGACGATGAAGGCGACCGGCGGCGAGGACGGCTACTTCCGCAAGTGGGCCGGGCAGCACGCCACCACGCTGGAGGAGCAGCAGCGCCTCGGTGCGCCGAGCGCCTGGCTGGGCGTGGTCGCGCCGACGCTGGCCTCGCTCAACAGCGCGGTGATCCTGTGGATCGGCGGTATGCGCGCGGTCGAGGGCGGCATCTCGGTGGGCCTGCTGGTGGCCTTCCAGTCGCTGGTCACCCGCTTCACCGCGCCGATCACCCGGCTCAACGGCGTGGCGGGCCGCATCCAGGACTTCGCGGCCGACGTGGCCCGGCTGAAGGACGTCGAGAACTTCCAGGCCGACCCGCTCTACGGGCGCCCCGGTGCCGGTGACTCCACGCGCCGGCTGCACGGGCACGTCGAGCTGCAGAACATCACCTTCGGCTACAACCCGCTGGACAAGCCCCTGCTCACCGGCTTCGACCTGACCGTCGGCCCCGGCCAGCAGGTCGCCCTGGTCGGCGGCTCAGGCAGCGGCAAGTCCACGGTCTCCCGGCTGATCTCGGGCCTGTACACGCCGTGGGAGGGCGTGATCCGCATCGACGGGCAGCGCCTGGACGACATCCCGCGCGGGGCGCTGGCCGCCTCCGTCTCCTTCGTGGACCAGGAGGTCTTCCTGTTCGAGGGGTCGGTGCGCGACAACGTGGCGCTGTGGGACCCCTCGATCCCGGACGACGCGGTGGTGGACGCGCTGCGGGACGCCGCCCTCTACGACGTCGTGCTGCGCCGCCCCGGCGGCATCCACAGCAAGGTCGAGCAGGACGGCCGCAACTTCTCCGGCGGTCAGCGCCAACGGCTGGAGATCGCACGGGCGTTGGTGCGCAGGCCGAGCATCCTGGTGCTGGACGAGGTGACCAGCGCGCTGGACGCGGAGACCGAGCAGGTCGTCATGGACAACCTACGCCGGCGCGGCTGCGCGTGCGTCGTGATCGCGCACCGGCTCAGCACCGTCCGCGACAGCGACGAGATCGTCGTCCTGCAGCACGGCACGATCGTGGAACGCGGGCGACACGAGGACCTGGTGGCACGCGGCGGCGCGTACGCGGCGCTGGTCAGGGAGCGATGAGATGACGACGGCACACGAAGGCGACCTCGTCCTCGGCGCTCTGGGGTCCATGGGCACGCCGGTCGACTGCTCGGGGCTGACCCGGTTGGACCTGGAGGGCCCGCAGGTGCTGTGGCTGGTCGCGGCCGGCAGCCTGGACCTGTTCGCGGTGGACGCCGTGCAGCAGGGCCACTGGCACCACCTCGGCCGGCTGGAGGCGGGCTCACTGCTCCTGGGACCCGTCGCCGGACCGCAGCACACGCTGGTGGCACGGCCGTTGCGCGACTGCGTGGTGCACCGCATCGGCCTGCGCGAGCTGTACCAGACGGCCGACACCCAGACCTGGTCCTACGACGAGTACGGCAACCCCCAGTACGTGCCGCCGACGACGAGCCCGCTGGAGTACGCCCTGGCCCTCGGCGTCGGCCGCAGCCTGTCCGTCCTCTTCCAGGCCCCGATGGCGACGGAGCGGGCCGCGGACATCACCGACGACGACGTCTTCTGGATGCAGGTGCCGCCCGGCAGCGTCCAGTACGGCTCCCTGTACGGCGCCGAGGCCGCCGCCGACCTGCTGATGGACCCGGCGGTCTGGCAGAGCATGGTCGACCAGCAGTACCGGCTGCTGACCACGCTGGACCGCTGGATCGAGCAGCTGGAGCGGACCCACGAGACGCGCACCGCTGCCGGCATCAGAGCCGGTGAGGCGGTCCGCGCCCAGGCCGACCGGACGCTGCTGGCCTCCATCGGCAAGTCCTCGTCGAAGCGCACGACCGCCGCCGACGCCGACGCGACGTACGCGGCCTGCAAGCTCGTGGCGGAGGCGGCCGGCATCCAGCTGGCCGACCGCACGCAGGCGGGCACGGGCAGCGACCGGCTCGACCCGGTGGAACAGGTGGCGATCGCGTCCCGCGTGCGGACCCGGGCGGTGCGCCTGGACGGTGCCTGGTGGCGGGACGACGTCGGCCCGCTCGTCGGTCACCGGGCCCTGTCGGGCGCCCCGGTCGCGCTGCTGTGGCGACGTGGCGGCTATGTGGCCGTGCATCCGGCGACCGGCCGGGAGACCCCGGTCGAGAAGGCCAACGCCGAGGAGTTCGAGCCGCGCGCGGTGATGTTCTACCGGCCGTTGCCGGACCGGACGCTGAGCCCGCTGCGGCTCCTGCGGTTCAGCATGCGGGGCACCAGAAGCGACCTGGTGAACCTGCTCCTCAGTGGCCTGGTGACGGTCGCCATCGGCGCGCTGGTGCCGGTCGCGACCGGCAAGGTGCTGGGCGAGTTCGTGCCGAGGGCCCAGACGAACCTGATCGGGCAGGTCTGTCTGGCGGTGATGGTGACGAGCCTGGTGGCGGCGGCCTTCATGCTGCTGGAGAACCTCACCATCCTGCGGCTGGAGGGCCGTATCGAGGCCACCCTGCAACCTGCCGTCTGGGACCGGCTGTTGAGGCTGCCCACGAAGTTCTTCACCGAGCGTTCCACCGGTGAGCTGGCGAGCGCGGCGATGGGCATCAGCGCGATGCGCCGCATGATGGCGGGCATCGGGCCGGTCGTCGCCCAGTCGGTGACGGTCGGTGCGATGAACCTGGGGCTGCTGTTCTGGTACAGCCCGTCGATGGCGCTGGCGGCGATCGGCATGCTCGTCGTCATCGCGGGCGCGTTCCTGGGGCTCGGCCTGTGGCAGGTGCGCTGGCAGCGCAAGCTGGTGGTGCTCGGCAACAAGCTCAACAACCAGGCGTTCCAGACGCTGCGCGGCCTGCCGAAGCTGCGGGTGGCGGCGGCCGAGAACTACGCCTACGCGGCCTGGGCGTCGGAGTTCGCGCGCAGCCGTGAACTGCAGCAGAAGGTCGGCCGCATCAAGAACCTCACGACGGTCATGGGCGCGGTGTACCTGCCTCTGTGCACGCTGCTGATGTTCATGCTGCTGGCCGGCCCGGCGCGCGGTTCGATGTCGGCGGCGAGCTTCCTCACCTTCAACACCTCCGTCACCATGCTGCTGACGTCGGTCACCCAGCTGACCGGCGCGTTCGTCTCCGCGGTGGCCGCGCTGCCCCTGTTCGAGGAGATCAAGCCGGTGCTGGAGGCGACGCCGGAGGTGCGCACGGGGAGCACTCGGCCGGGCCCGCTGTCGGGGGCGATCGAGGCGCGCCGGCTGTCCTTCCGGTACGCCGACGACGGTCCGCTGGTCCTGGACGACGTGTCCTTCGAGGTGGGCGCGGGCGAGTTCGTGGCGATCGTCGGCCCCAGCGGCTGCGGCAAGTCCACACTGCTCAGGCTGCTGATCGGCTTCGACAAGCCGGTCTCGGGCAGTGTCCTGTACGACGGCCAGGACCTGGCCGCGCTGGACCAGTCGGCGGTGCGCCGCCAGTGCGGTGTGGTGCTGCAGCACGCGCAGCCGTTCACCGGTTCCATCCTGGACGTCATCTGCGGCACCGAGCCGTACACGCCGGAGGAGGCGATGGCGGCGGCCGAGATGGCGGGGCTGGCCGAGGACATCAAGCGGATGCCCATGGGACTGCACACGATCGTCTCGGGCAGCGGTGCCGTCTCCGGCGGCCAGCGCCAGCGCCTGATGATCGCCCAGGCGCTGATCCGCCGGCCGCGGATCCTGTTCTTCGACGAGGCGACCAGCGCTCTGGACAACGAGACCCAGCGCACGGTGATCGAGTCGACCAAGGCCCTCAACGCCACGCGGATCGTCATCGCCCACCGTCTGTCGACCGTCCTCGACGCCGACCGCGTGATCGTCATGGAGGACGGCAAGGTCGCCCAGCAGGGCCCGCCGGCGCTGCTGCTGGCGGACACGGGCGGGCGGCTGCACGAGCTGGTGCGGCGCCAGATGGCGTGAGGAGCGGTCAGTCCATGCTGGGAACGGGGGCCCCGGAGGGCACGCCGGCCTCGACGTAGGCGTCGTAGTACTCCTTCCACAGCGCGCTCGGTCCGGCGTGCGGTTGTTCGGACCGCTCGCCGCGCGCGCGTGCGTCGAGTGCGGCCAGGCAGACCTCCCAGCCGGCGGCGTTGCGGGCGGCGGTGTCGGCGGCCCGCAGGATGTTCGTCAGGGTGAAGCGGGTGCGCCCCTCGTCCAGTGCCTCCAGGTCGAAGCGGAGTTCGTCGCCGCCCCAGTCGAAGGACAGGTGGCGCGGTTCGTCCAGGCCGAGCACCCGGCCGGTGGACTCCGGCATGTCCGGGTCCGGGCCGAAGGTGATCGTGCCGCCGGGGCGCGGGTCGATCTCGGCGCGGGAGGGGAACCAGTGGGCGAGTTCCCCGGCGTCGGTGACGAACTGCCAGACCCGCTCGACGGGCAGGTCGTAGGTGCGGGCGAAGCGGACGGCCCGGCGGCCGTCGTCCAGGGTCGGGCAGGTACCGGTGAGCGCGGCGGCCATGTGATCAGTCCTCCTGGGACAACGTGGCACGGCCCGGAAGAGACCGACACCACACCTAGCGAAACGTTGCCGTTTCGCTGGAACGCGGTCTAAGCTGTATCTGTACGAAACCGTTTCGTTCCGTGGTTTTGTGCTTCCGCATCCCGAACGGCTTCCCTGGAGTGGTTCCCCCATGACCCAGAAGACCCTCACCGACGGCACCCGCACGGGTGCCGTCGAGGCGCCCGGCGCGCCCACGGCGAAGAGATGGTGGATCCTCGCCGTCGTCGCCATCGCGCAGCTCATGGTGGTGCTCGACGCCACCATCGTGAACATCGCCCTGCCCTCGGCCCAGGCCGACCTCGGGTTCTCCGACGGCAACCGGCAGTGGATCGTCACCGCGTACGCCCTGTCGTTCGCCTCGCTGCTGCTGCTCGGCGGCCGCATAGCCGACCTGTTCGGACGCAAGACGGCCTTCCTGGTCGGCGTCGTCGGCTTCGCCGCCGTCTCCGCGCTCGGCGGAGCCGCCAACGGCTTCGGCATGCTCGTCACCGCGCGCGCCCTGCAGGGTGCCTTCGGCGCGCTGCTCGCGCCGGCCGCGCTGTCCCTGCTGAACACGACCTTCACCGACGCACGGGAACGCGCCCGGGCGTTCAGCGTGTACGGGGCCATCGCCGGCGCCGGCGGTGCCGTGGGCCTGCTCCTCGGCGGTGTGCTGACCGACGCCTTCGACTGGCGCTGGACGCTGTACGTGAACGTACTGATCGCCGTCGTCGCCTTCGTGGGCGGCTGGATGCTGCTGACCAACCACCGCGACGCCGAGAACGGCAAACTGGACGTGCCCGGCACGATCCTCGTCGCCGCGGGCCTGTTCTCGCTGGTCTACGGCTTCTCCAACGCCGAGACCCACGACTGGGGCTCGGCGCTCACCTGGGGCTTCCTGACCGCGGGCGGGCTGCTGCTGGCCGCCTTCGCCTGGTGGCAGACCCGGGCCGCGCACCCGCTGCTGCCGATGCGCATCCTGCTCGACCGCAACCGGGCCGCCTCGTTCCTCGCCGTGCTGATCTCCGCCGGCGGCATGTTCGGCGTGTTCCTCTTCCTCACCTACTACCTGCAGCTCAACCTCGGCTTCAGCCCGACGAAGACCGGTGTGGCGTTCCTGCCGATGGTGGGTGCGCTGATGGTGGCCGCGCAGCTCGGCACCACGGTCCTGCTGCCGCGCATCGGGCCGAAGGTGGCCGTCCCGCTGGGCTTCGCCGTCGCCGCGGCCGGCATGGCCTGGCTGACCGGCATCGGCAACGGCTCCAGCTACGTCAGCGCGGTCCTCCCCCAGCTGATCGTGACCGGCATCGGTCTGGGTCTGGTCATGCCGGCCTCCATGCAGCTGGCCACCGGCGGGGTGACCGCCCAGGACGCGGGCGTCGCCTCCGCGACGGTCAACGCCATGCAGCAGGTGGGCGGTTCGATCGGTACGGCCCTGCTGAACACGCTCGCCGCCGGCGCCGCGACCGACTACCTGGCCGGCCGGGACGCCACCAGCAAGCTGGTGCAGGCCCAGGCGACGATCGAGAGCTACACCACCGCCTTCTGGTGGTCGGCGGTCATGTTCGCCGCGGGCGCGGTCATCGCCTTCCTGCTCTTCCGCCGCGGGGTGCCGGAGCAGGACCCGGACGCCGCGCCGGTCGTCCACATGTGAGCACCCGCCAAGAGCCGCTCGGCATCAGGGGCCGCCGTCCGCAGGGAGACGGCGGCCCCTTCGCGCGCCACGGCGACGGCGGTTATCGGCCAGGACCGGCGCCCTGGGGCGCGATGAGCGTTGGCGCGCTCAGAAGTGGGTACCCACCGGCCCATGCGGATCAGCGTGGTGGATGTGGGGTCGAACACGGTACGTCTGGTGGTTTCGGATGCCGATGGCGGGGTACCCCTGCCCGTCCACACGGCCAAGTGGCGACTGCGGCTGTCGGAGCACGTGCGGCCGGGGTGCGACATCCCGGAAGAGGACGTCGAACTGCTCGTCCGTGCCGTCACCGAGGCGAGCCGGACCGCCACACGCTGGGGCGCGGCCGGCCCGCTGGCCTTCGCGACCGCCGTGGTGCGCAGCGCCCCGAACCGCCTGGAGGTCCTGCGTGCCGTCCGCTCCCGGACCGGCGTGCCGCTGTGCACGCTGCCCGGCGAGCTGGAGGCCGAGCTCACCTTCCTCGGGGCGCGGCGCTGGATGGGCTGGCGTTCGGGCCCACTGGCGCTGCTGGACATCGGCGGCGGCTCGCTCGAGGTCGCCTTCGGGCGCGGCCGGATGCCGGACTTCGTGGCCTCGCTGCCCCTGGGCGCGGGCCGGCTGACCCACGAGTTCTTCACCACCGAGGGCCCGCCCACCCGGGAACAGCTGCGGGCGCTGCGCCGCAAGGTCCGCCACCAGCTGCGGGACGTGGCGGCGCGGATCCGCTGGGAGGGCCCGCGCACCGCGGTGGCCACCTCCCGGACGTTCCAGCAGCTGGGCCGGTTGTGCGGTGCCGCCCCGGGGCGGCACGGACCGTTCGTGGAGCGGCAGCTGCGCCGCACGGACCTGCGGATGGCCGTCGACCGGCTGGCCGCACTGCCCGCGAACGAACGCGCCCGGCTGCCCGGCATCTCCGCGCCGCGCGCCGCACAGAGCCTGGCCGGCGCGCTGGTCGGGCACACCGCCATGAAACTGACCGGCCTGAGCGCCGTCACCGTCTGCCCCTGGGCGATCCGCGAGGGCGTCATGCTGCGCCACATCGAGGACGGCCCGGGCTGGTGGGCGGAGGTCAACCGGCTCGACGAGTCGCCCGCCGCCCCCGAGCCGCTGCCCCTGCGGATCGCCACCGTCGGCCACTGAGAGAAAGGGAGCCACCGTGCCCGAGAACCACGAGAACACCGAGCGACCGCCGAAGACCGCCCTGGAAGAGGTCCTGCGGGAGGCCGAGGACGCCGAGGTGTCCGGCGAGAAGCGGGACGACGAGGGCCAGGCGGCCGACGCCATCACGCCCAACCGGCACGCGCAGGAGGAGTCCGAGGGCAGGTGAGACCGGACGTCACGGCTGGTCGCACGCTGTCCCGGCCCGACGGAAGACGTTGGTGACGGCCTTGCCGGGGTACCCGGCCGGCATGTCGTACGACCATGAAGGGCCGTTGTTCCCGTCACCCCGAGGGCCGGTCTCGGCCGGTGTGCAGGGGTATCTGCTGGACAGCGGCCCACTGCCCCGGCCCGAGACCGTCGCCGCCGCCGACCCGTACGGGGACGACCTCCAGCTCGCCCTGTACCTCTGTTACGAACTGCACTACCGGGGTCTCGCGGGCGTCTCCCCGGAGCGCGAGTGGGACACCGACCTGCTGCGCACCCGGGCGGCGCTGGAGCACCGCTTCCTGACCACCCTGCGCGCCGACACCACGGTGCACGACACCGTCGAGGACGCGCTGGGCGACCTGCTCGTCGAGCCCGTGGAGGGCAGCGGTGTCAGCCACTTCCTGCGCGAGGAGGGCGAGTTGTGGCAGGTTCGCGAGTACGCCACCCATCGCTCGCTGTACCACCTCAAGGAGGCCGACCCGCACGCCTGGGTGCTGCCGCGGCTCACCGGGCGCGCCAAGGCGGCCATGGCGGCGGTGGAGTTCGACGAGTTCGGCGGCGGCCGCGCCGACCGGCTGCACGCGCAACTCTTCGCGAACCTGATGACGGACCTGGGCCTGGACACGACGTACGGCCGCTATGTCGACGCGGCGAGCGCGGAGATGCTCGCCACGGTCAACCTGATGTCCCTCTTCGGCTTGCACCGGGCCCTGCGCGGCGCCCTGGTCGGCCATTTCGCGGCCGTCGAGATCACCTCGTCGCCGGGCTCGCGCCGGCTGGCCGACGCGATGCGCCGCACGGGGGCCGGGCCGGCCGCCGAGCACTTCTACGACGAGCACGTGGAGGCCGACGCCGTCCACGAGCAGGTCGTACGGCACGAGGTCATCGGCGGTCTGCTGGAGGAGCAGCCGCATCTGGCACCGGACGTGGTGTTCGGCATCGACGCGACGGGCCATGTCGAGGACCGGTTCGCCGCCCGGCTGCTCAAGGACTGGCGGGCGGGCCGTTCCTCCCTGCGCTCTTCGGATCTTTCCGAAATCTCCCATATTTACTGATTGCCGGGGTACTGGGGTCGGGTGAATCCACTGGTACCGCCGGGTGTCTACTCCCCGCAGGAAGACACCGATCTGCTGACCGAAGCCCTGTTCGAAGAGCCGTTGCCGCCGGGCGCGGACGTCCTCGACGTCGGTACCGGCACCGGCGCCCTGGCCCTGGCCGCGGCGCGCCGCGGCACGCGGGTGACCGCGGTGGACGTGTCGTGGCGGGCGGTGTGCGCCGCACGCCTGAACGCCCGGATGGCGGGGCTGCCGCTGCGCATCCGGCGCGGGGACCTGTTCGCACCGGTGCGCGATCAGCGGTTCAACCTGATCCTGTCCAACCCGCCCTACGTGCCCGCGCCCGCCGAGCGCGCCCGGCCGCGCGGGGCGGCCCGCGCCTGGGACGCGGGCGGGGACGGCAGGCTCATCCTGGACCGGATCTGCCGCGAGGCCCCGGACCTCTTGCGACCCGGCGGTGTCCTGCTGATGATCCACTCCGCGCTCAGCGGCCCGGAGCGGACCCTCGACCATCTGCAGGACGCGGGAATGCGGGCGTCGGTGACGCAGCGTCACTTCATCCCGTTCGGTCCCGTGCTGCGGCAGCGGGCCGGCTGGCTGCGCAGACAGGGCCTGCTGACCGCCGACGACGAGAAGGAAGAGCTGGTGATCGTCCGTGCCGAACTCCCCGTCTGACAGCGCGCGCCGCCTCACGGTCCAGCGCCGCGGCCCCCTGCTCGTCGAGGGCCCGGTCGAGGTGGAACTCGAGGACGGCAGCATCGTCCGCTCCGACCGCTTCCGGGTCGCCGTGTGCACCTGCCGGCGGAGCCGCCGGTTCCCGTGGTGCGACACCAGCCATCGCGACCGCGCGTAGCCACACATCGGAAAGTCAAGCGCTTTCACTTCAATTCACCAGGTCGGGTGAACCGGCTCTTGCGTGCCGCCGTCCAGGGATGTTCGCCGTCGCATCGGGGTAACTACGGAGACCGAATGGGCCCCTTGCCGAGGTGGAGCGGCCATGACCCCGGATGCGGACGACCGTGCGGGCGCAGTGCCCGCGGCGAACTCCCACGCCCGCACCCGGTTCGAGGGCCGGTTCACCGTGGTCGAGGCCGTCGGCGAGATCGATCTGGCGACGGCGGGGGCGCTCGGGGAGCATCTGGACGCCGCGACCGCCGGGGCGCGGCCGGACGTGCTGGTGGATCTGCGGCACGTGGAGTTCTTCGACTGCTCGGGGCTGCGTGTGCTGTGCCGGGCCGAGGCACGGGCGAGGGAGCACGGCGGACGGCTGCGCGTCGTCTCCGACCAGCCCCGCATCCGCAGACTGCTGGCGGGGACCGGGCTCCTCAGACGCTTTCCGCCCCTCCCCGGTACGTCCGGGGAGGGGCGGAGGTGACCCGGGGATCGGCGGGCGGCCCCACTCCGCCCGTCCGACCCCCGGGGGCGAGATCGTCGTCGCCCCGCGGCGAGTGCCCGCACTCCCCATCCGCGAGCCGCTCAGGTCGACCACGGGGTCCACGCGATCCCGGTCTCTCGGCAGCCGGTCTCTCAGAACTCGAAGACGTCGGCTCCGTAGGCGTACTTCAGGCAGGAGTTGGAGAAGGTGCGCTCGTAGGAGACGCGCTTGCCCTGCCAGACACCGTCGGCGGTGACCACGACGGGGTCGTACTGCTTGGTGCACAGCACGTCGGATCTCGGCGCCAGTCCTTCGAGGCCGCCCGCGGCGCGCAGTTCGGAGCAGGCCAGGTCGGCGGCCGGGTGGGTGCCGGAGGGCGTGGGCGCGCAGCTGAGGGTCACCGCCCGCAGCGGGGTGGCCTCGGCGGCGCTGTCGCCGTGGGCGACGGTCAGGACCAGGGCCGAGGGGGCGTACAGCGAGGCCGGCGTGGCGAGAGCGGCCCCGGTGAGGGGTCCGCAGACGGCGGTGGCGGTGAGGGCGAGGGTCGCTGCCCAGCGCGCGGTGTTCCGCATCGTGTGCATCCTTCCGCAGGATTCGAGGGTGAGCCGGACCGTTCAAGGGTGGTGCCGGAACCGGCGAGCGCGAGTCTGCCGAGTCCGCGACGGAAACACACCTCGACCCCATGCGATTCAGTAACCTTGCGTGTTGAATCAGTGGCGTGAAGTCACGGAAATCGAACAGGTCGGGCCCGCAACTGAGCGGTTCTTGATCGCCTGAAGCAGCCAAGTGGCCGGTTTCCATCGCTTCGTTAATAGGCTTGAAACATTCCGGTTGAGCTCTCGGCTGACTTCCCAGCAGCCTCTTGCGTTCATGAAGTCGTCGAGTAATCGTCATTACATGATTACGAACGAGCAGCGAGAGAATCTGCGCGGCTGGCTCAGCGGCCGCCTGCCGGACGACTTCTTCGAGGAGCCGGCCGAGGTCACGGTCGACCGCGAGGAGATCACCGTGATCGGCCGGATCCCCGCGCCCCGGCTCGCCGAGGACGCCTCGGACGCCGAGCGGGAGGCCGCGGTACAGGGCCGCATCCAGGAGTTCCGGGAGCGGACCCGCGAGGCCCGGATCGAGGTGGCCCGCGAGGCGGAGCACCGCTATCGCCGCAAGGTGTCCTGGGGCGTGGAGTGCGACGGCAGGCGTGCCCTGTTCACCCATGTCGCCGCGCCCGTCATGACCCGGCTGCGCCAGCCCGAGCGGCAGGTCCTCGACACCCTCGTCGCCGGCGGGGTCGCCCGCAGCCGCAGCGACGCCCTCGCCTGGTGCGTACGCCTGGTGCAGCGCCACACCGACGACTGGCTCACCGAGCTGCGCGAGTCCCTCGAACACGTCCAGCGGGTACGGGAGCAGGGGCCCGACACCGAACCGGAGGACGCGCCGACGGACGACGAGTGAACGAGACCGCCGAGAGGACGGCCATCACGCCCCCGGCCGCATGACCTGAGACGACGGCCGGTGTCCGGCCCCGCGCATACCGCCGAGTATGGTCACCACGGCGCGTACTCGACCACGAGAGGCGGGACGTACGGATGGCCAAGCACTGGGCGGACTTCCAGTACGAGATCTATCTCAACGGGCTGTCAGGTGCCGTGCCGCGCCTGCCGACCGATCTGACCCGGCTGGAGGAACTGACCGAGCAGCGGCTCGGCCCCGGCCCGGTCGGCTATGTGGCCGGAAGCGCGGGCGACGGCAGCACCGCACGCGCGAACCGGGCGGCCCTGGAGCGGCGCCGGATCGTGCCGCGCATGCTGCGGGACGTGCACGAGCGGGACCTGTCGGTCGAGGTGCTGGGCCGGGCGCTGCCCGCCCCGCTGGCCCTGGCGCCGGTCGGCGTGCTGTCGATCATGCACCCGGAGGCCGAGTCGGCCGCCGCCCGCGCCGCCGCCGCGCAAGGGGTGCCGTACATCCTCTCCTCCGCCTCCAGCACACCGATGGAGCAGGTCGGCGAGGCGATGGGGGACGCCGAACGCTGGTTCCAGCTGTACTGGCCCAAAGACGTCGAGGTGGCCCGCAGCTTCCTCAACCGGGCCAAGGCCGCCGGGTTCACCGCGCTGGTCGTCACCCTCGACACCCCGTTGCTGGCCTGGCGCCCGCGCGATCTCGACCAGGCGTACCTGCCCTTCCTGCACGGCGTCGGCACCGCCAACTACTTCTCCGACCCCGCCTTCCAGGCGGCCCTGGCCAAGCCGGTGCACGAGGACCCGAACGCGGCGGTGCTGCACTTCGTGGGCATGTTCGCGGACCCGGCCAAGACGTGGCCGGATCTGGAGTTCCTGCGGGCGAACTGGGACGGCCCGATCGTGCTCAAGGGCATCCTGCACCCCGACGACGCCCGGCTCGCCGCCGACGCCGGGATGGACGGGGTCGTCGTCTCCAACCACGGGGGCCGCCAGGTCGCGGGGTCCGTGGCCGCCGCGGACGCGCTCCCCCGCGTCGCCGAAGCCGTCGGCGACCGGCTGACCGTCCTGTTCGACAGCGGCGTCCGCACCGGCGACGACATCTTCAAGGCACTCGCCCTCGGCGCGCGGGCGGTCCTCGTGGGACGGCCGTACGTCTACGGGCTCGGCCTCGACGGACAGCCGGGCGTGGAGCACGTGATCCGCTGTCTGCTGGCCGAACTGGACCTCACCCTCGCCCTGTCCGGGCACGCCACCCCCGCCACGATCGGCCCCGCCGACCTGGTCGAGGAACCAGAGCGACCGTGATGGTCGCGCGGGGCGGCCGGGGAGGACCCCGCCGCCCCGCGCGACACCCGTAGGGCCAGCCAACACCCCCATCCCGCAAGGGGGTTGGCAGGAGACAGGGTCAGGTGCCCTGCCCCGCCGCCCACCGGGCCTGGGGCCGCTCCGTGCCGGTGATCGACAGTGATCCCGGGCTCGCCGAGGCCCCCGGATCGGCGAGCCACCGCTGGGACGGGGAGCCGTCGCGGACCTTGACGACGATGTCGGCGTCCGTGCCGGTCGTCGTGGCCGCCAGCGCGAGCCGCTCGTCCCAGCGGGGCAGCAACTCCCCCTGCACGGTGAGGTCGTAGCGCACGTCGTCGCGCCGCGTCCCCTTGTCCCCGGCGCACGGGCCCAGCACGACCACACCGGCGTCGACGTGCGAGTCCAGGCACAGATCCGGGTCCGCCTCGCTGCGCAACAGCCCGTCGGCCTCGTACGACCACTGCTGGGTCACCCCGCGGGAACACCGCGCCAGCCCGGTCCCGGCGCCCTCCTTCACCTCGCCGACGATGTCCAGGCACAGGCCGGCCCCGGCGTTGCGCAGCCGGGAGGTTCCCGGCGCCGCGGGAAGGTGCGCCGTGCCGGGCGTGGCCCCCGGCCCGGTGCCTGGCGCCGTGCCGTCGCTCGCGCTGTTGGACGCGGCCGGGTCGACCCCGTCGTCGTGGGACCACAGGCCGACGACGGCGAACACGGCGAGCAGTCCGGCCGAGGCGACGCCCACGCCGGTCAGCACGGCCCGCGACGTGCGCGGGAAGCCCTCGGGTCCGCGGCCGGGGATCGGGATGCGGGGCAGGATGCGCGGGCGGCCGCCGCCGTGCCGGGCGGAACCCCGAGGGCGCGCCGGCAGATTCGTGCGCCCCGGTCTGGAGTCCAGGTAGCGGCGCGCGCCCCAGCCGAGCACCGCCTCGGCAAGAAGAACTCCCAACCCGCCTTCGAAATGACTCAGTTGTTCAGCGGCGAATCGGCAGTAGCGGCACTCCGTCAGATGGTGCTGCACATCGGGCAGCAAGGCGCCGCCCCGGCGAATCGGAACATCGAGGAGACGGTTGTAGAACCGGCAATCCTTGGTCGGCGCCAGTTCCCTGTGGGCTTGTACACAACCTTCGCGGAATTTCTCCCGCGCTTGTTCGAGGGTGGCCGACGCGGTCTCGGTATCCATACCCAGCAGGCCGGCGGGCACGGATATCGGTTCCGCCTCCACCTCGGTGTGCCAGAGCAAACACCGGCCGACTCCCGGAAGAGCCTGGAACGAACGGTCGGCCAGCTTTCGGTTCTCCGGCGTCATGAACTTCGCCGAACGCATGCCGCGGGCTCCGGCGGGCTTGCGCAGTTCCGGCACCACGCCGGCCAGCCGCTCCTCCGCCGCCCATGCCCGCACCGTGTCGCGCACGGCGACGAGTAAGCGGGGGCGCAGGGCGACGCCCGGCTCGCCCAGTGCCAGCCGGTCGAGTACCTGGTGGAAGGCGGCGGACGTGACCATGGCGGCCGGTTCGCCGCGGGTGGACAGACAGATGCCCGCGTAGTCGCGGGCCGGTTTCCAGTGGCGTGTCATGAGCAGCGCCACGGAGTGGGACACCTCCGGTTCGGGGCGGCCTCGGAGCCGGGCGGCGACGTACTCGTCGGATTCTCCGGGAACCGCGCCGGCGGGCGGGTGGGGTGGACGAGGGGGGTGGGGGGTGGGCACTGAGCGGGATCCTTCCCAGGCGCATAGGACACTCGGGCACAGTGGCCGCCGCAAAGGCCCCCTGTTGGTGCACACCTTTTGGACGGCGGGCGCGCGGAGCGTGAATTCGGGTACGTCCGTCCGACCCGGCTCCCCCCGGGTGGCACGGACAAGACCCGGACATTCCCCCCGCACGGCTAGCTCACCCTTGCACAACGCACCTGAGCCAACAAGGCACTTGAGCAACATCCGCCTCGTTGAAAGAAAGTCAGACACGAGGGCGGCATGCCGTGCCCGCTGGCACTTTCCGCATTTCATGCGCCCCGTGTGAAAGAGGCGCACGCGCCGGCGCCCCGCGCACGCTCCCGGCGCGCACCACCCCGTAGTGCACTGGGTACCGGCCCCTTCGTGAAGGCCACGCGCAGGACGGCGGCTCTCCTGCGCCGAACGGGCCGCCGACCTTGATCCTCCCGCCCTCGGTCGGCGGCCCTGAAGGGTGTCTCAGATCTGCCAGGAGCGCAGCCGGTCGGCCGCTCCGTAGACGTCGGCCTTGCCGGACATCAGGTCGCGGGCGAGGTCGACGAGGGCTCCGTAGGGCGGATCGATGCCGGCGCCGCTGACGAACATGTAGGCCACCGCGGTCGCGCAGGCGAACCGGGCGTTGGCCGAGGGCAGCGGCTTGAGCAGCGCGAGGGTGTGCAGCAGGGCCGCGGCACGCCAGGCCGGGTCGGAGTCCACGCCCAGGCGGGGCGGGTCGACGCGGTGGCGGGCGACGGCGGCGACCAGTGCGGAGAAGTCGTTGACGGTCGGCTGGTCCGGGAGGACCTCTTCGTGACGCTGGAGCAGCCAGGGCACGTCGATGTGGATGACGGATGCCATCGGTCAGGCGACCCGTCCCTCGCCCGCGGCGGGCGGTTCGTCGTCGGGGAAGGCGGCCGCGAATTCGTCGGCGTGGGAGGCGAAGAAGCGGCGAAACGCTTCTGCACCTTCTTGCAGGGCCCGGTGCCGGGCTATGTCCGCGGCGGCGGCCTCCCGCACGAGCGCCTTCATCGACGTGCCCCGTTCCTTGGCGATCTGCCGCAGGTCCTCGAGCTCCCGATCGCTGAACTCCACATTCAGTGCTGGCATGCCCTCACGGTACCGCCGGGGTACTGGATCGTAAATACCCCCTGCTCAGAGCACCTGCGAGGGGGTACCTTCCAGGTCAGACCGGGATCCGCGCCGTAGGTGACACGCGCCCATTCCCCTGAGAGCTGGGTCACATTCCTGCCTCCGGATGTCACATCCGGCCCCCTCCACGGCCTCGCAGTAGTGAGCACGCCGACGGGGAGGCCCCAGATGACACAGAGCTCGGGAAGTCCGGTCACGGACGAGGCGACCGATGTCTACCTGGCACATCGGGAGCTGTTGTTCAGCCTCGTCTACAACGTGCTGGGCTCGGTCGCCGACACAGAGGACGTGCTGCAGGAGACCTGGCTGTCCTGGACCGGCCGGGGCCCCGACGGGATCGCCAACCCGCGTGCCTACCTCGTCCGCATCGCCGTCAATCACGCCCTGCAGCGCCGCACCGCGATCAGCCGCCGACGCGAGACCTACGTCGGCCCCTGGCTGCCCGAGCCACTCGTCACCGACGCCGAGGGGGCCGAGGACCCCGCGCTGCGCACCGAGTCCGTGTCACTGGCGATGCTGGTGGTCCTGGAGTCGCTGACGCCGCTGGAACGCGCGGTGTTCGTCCTCAACGAGGTCTTCGGCTATCCCCACACCGAGATCGCGGAGATCATCGGCCGCACCCCGGCGGCCGTACGGCAGCTCGCGCACCGTGCGCGCACCCATGTGCACGCACGGCGGCCGCTGTACCGCGCCCATCCGCGGGTGCGCCGGGAGGCGACCGAGCGGTTCGTGCGGGCCGCGCTCGGCGGCGACATCGGGGAGCTGATGGAGATCCTGGCACCGGACGTCACGGTGTGGACGGACGGCGGCGGCAAGCGCAAGCCGGCCGGTCTGCGCCCGGTGCACGGCCGGGACAAGGCGGTCCGCCTCATCGCCTCCTACGCCGGCCGGCCCGAGGCCCAGGACCTGGAGCTGCGCTACCGCCGGGTCAACGGCGACGACGCGGCCGTGGTGTTCCAGGGCGACTCCCCGTACGCCGTGATGGTCATGGACCTCACGCCCGAGGGCGACCGGGTCAGCGGCGTCTACATCGTCACCAACCCCGACAAGCTCACGCACGTGCACAAGGAGGAGGAGTGACCGACACCCGCACGCCCGCCCGGGGCGAGCGCGTCGCCGACTGGCTCGACGGCCGGCTCGGCATCCACACGCTCGGCCGGAAGTACCTGCGCAAGGTCTTCCCGGACCACTGGTCCTTCCTGCTGGGCGAGATCTGCCTGTACAGCTTCGTCGTCCTCGTCCTGACCGGCGTCTACCTCACCCTCTTCTTCCACCCGTCGATGAACGAGGTGACGTACCACGGCAGTTACGTCCCGCTCAACGGCGTCCGCATGTCCGAGGCGTACGCCTCCACGCTGCACATCAGCTTCGACGTGCGCGGCGGGCTGCTGATCCGGCAGCTGCACCACTGGGCGGCGCTCGTCTTCGTCGCCGGGATGGTGACGCACATGATGCGGCACTTCTTCACCGGCTCCTTCCGCAGGCCGCGCGAGGTCAACTGGCTGTTCGGCTGGCTGCTGCTGTTCCTCGGCCTGTTCGAGGGCCTGTTCGGCTACTCGCTGCCGGACGACCTGCTGTCGGGCACGGGCCTGCGCTTCGTCAACGGCGCGCTGCTGTCGGTGCCGGTCGTCGGGACGTACCTGTCGATGTTCCTGTTCGGCGGCGAGTTCCCGGGCCACGACATCGTGGCGCGCTTCTACTCGCTGCACATCCTGCTGATCCCGGGCATCATGGCGGCGCTCGTGGTGGCCCACCTCATCCTGGTCGTGTACCACAAGCACACCCAGTTCGCGGGTCCGGGACGGACCGAACGCAACGTGATCGGCACCCCGTTCATGCCGGTCTACCTGGCGAAGGCAGGCGGTTTCTTCTTCCTCGTCTTCGGCGCGCTGTCCCTGGTCGCGGCGGTGGCGACGATCAACCCGGTGTGGGTCTACGGCCCCTTCCGCCCCGACCAGGTCTCCACGGGCGCCCAGCCGGACTGGTACCTGGGCTTCGCGGAGGGCCTGGTCCGGGTGATGCCGGGCTGGGAGGTCACGCTGGGGGGCCACACCCTGGTCCTCGGGGTGCTGATACCCATCGTGGTGTTCCCGCTGCTGCTGGTCTTCATAGGCGTCTACCCGTTCCTGGAGGCCCGGGTCACCGGCGACCGCAGCGAACACCATCTGCTGGACCGCCCGCGCAACCGCCCGGTCCGCACCGCGATCGGCGCGGCCTGGATCAGCCTCTATCTGATCCTGCTCGCCGGCGGCGGCAACGACATCGTGGCGACCCGGCTCCACCTGTCCATCAACACGGTCACCTGGACGGTGCGGGTCGCCGTCTTCGTGCTCCCGGCGGTCGTCTTCGTCGTCACCCGCCGCGTCTGCATCGGTCTTCAACTCCGCGACGCGGAGCTGGTGTCGCACGGCCGGGAGACCGGCGTGATCAAGCGGCTGCCGCACGGGGAGTACGTCGAGGTGCACCAGCCGCTCGACCAGGCCGAACTGCACACCCTCACCGCACACCGGCGGCCGAGGGAGCTCGTGGAACACGAGCCACGGCCCTGAGGGACCTCAGCCCTGGTCCGCCACGAAGGAGGACATCCGGGCCAGGGCCGCGTTCCAGTTGATGGCCGTCTCGTTCGTCGACCAGGACTGGATGTCGTCGATGTAGCAGAACTGACCGACACAGCCCTGGAGTTTGCTCTGCGCGTAGGGGTCCTGGATGGAGGAGTTGGCGCCGCCGGCCAGGGTCCCGCTCGGCGGGTTCGGGAGGTTCGGGTCGAGTTCGTGTGCGTACCAACGGCTATGCTGGTTGTGGGAGTTGACCTCGCCGTAGCCGGTGACGTACGAGATGTTCAGGGCGTTGCGGCCGAGGATGTAGTCCATGGTCTCGACCGCGCCGTCGCGGTACTTCGACGCCCCGGTGATGTCGTAGGCGGTGGCCAGGACGACTCCGTTGTTGAGGACCTGGTGGCTGGAGCCCCAGTCGTAGAGGTTGTCGACGGGGGCGTACGGCATTCCGTACGGCTGTGCCGCGAGCGTGGCCAGGTAGCGGTCGGCGCCCTTGACCACGGACCGGCGGATCTTGTCACGGCCGGGCAGCTTGCTCGGCACCGTCGCCAGGTCCAGGCGTCCGGCGGCCGCCGTCCGGCCCCAGTCGAAGCCGTTGGGGCCGAAGATGTCGGCCGTGTTCTGGGGTGAGTTCAGCACGTAGTCGGCGAACTGCTTCTCCCCGGTGGTGAGATACAGCTCCGCAGCCGCCCAGTAGAACTCGTCGGTGGCATTGGTGTCGTCGTACGCGCCGCCTCCGGTGGCGTCGTTCGGGGAGGCGTACATGGCCGGGTGAGCGAGTGCCGCGGTCCAGGCCTTGCGGGCGGCGGTCAGGGCCTTGGCCGCGAAGGCGCGGTCGTAGGGCCGGTACAGGCGGGCGGCCTGCGCCGCGGTCGCGGCCAGGTTCAGCGTCGCCTGGGTGGACGGCGGGTGCAGTTCCCGCTTCTGCGGGTCGTCGCTGGGCAGCAGGGGCAGGCCCGTCCACTGCGCGTCGTGGATCTTGTGGTGGGCCATGCCGGCCAGCGGCTGTCCGTCCGGGACCTGCATCTTCAGCAGGAAGTCCAGCTCCCAGCGGGCCTCGTCGAGGATGTCGGGAACCTTGTTGCCGCTCTCGGGGATGGCCAGGGTGCCGTCGCCCAGTCGCGCCGCCTCCCCGGTGCGGGCCAGGCGTTCGCGCTCGTAGGTGCTCAGCAGCTCCCAGGTGGCGATGCCGCCGTTGACGACGTACTTGCCGTGGTCGCCCGCGTCGTACCAGCCGCCGGTGACGTCGAGCGTGTAGTCGCACACGCCGGGCTGGCAGGGGACGTTCGCGTCGCCCTGGTTGGGCGCCGCGTTCAGGTGCCCGGCGGCTCTGCCGTAGCCCGGTCGCAGGTCGTCGCGGATCGCGATGCCGCTGCGCTGGGTGTAGTAGTACTTCACCGCGTCCAGCCGCAGCCGCTCGTACGCGCTCCGGCCGATGTCGAACGGCCGGCTGGTCTCGCCGTCCGCGACCAGCGTGAAGCCCTTGCCGGCCTTGCGGAAGCCGCCGAAGTCGATGGAGTGGACGTTCTGCCCGGAGGAGACGTCGGTGCCGCGCGGCACGGTCCAGCCGTGGGCGACCGTCGCGCCGCCCGCGTTCCTCAGCTGCCAGGGAAGCTTCGTCGTGGCGTCGGTGACCAGGGTGGCGTTCTTGGGGCCGGAGGGCAGATAGGCGACCTGGTTGACGCGCACCCGTGGCCCGGTGTCGGGGTGGTACACCTCCGGCGGGACCCCGCCGAGCAGCGAGGCGTCGTCCATGCACAGCCGCCAGGCGTCCGCGCTGCCACCGGCCTGGAGGGCGACCTGTGCCTGGGTGGTGTCGACGGGCGAGGTGAAGGTGTACGCGTAGGTGTCGCCGGAGACGCTGAGCTGGGGGCTCACCTCGAAGTAGGTGTCGTAGGGTGACACCTGCAGGCCCACGATCGCCCGCACCACGTGCCCCGCGGGAGAACCGGACGCCTTGAAGCTGAACTTGTACGACTCCCCCTTCACGAGGGTGACGTCGTTCTGGCCGACGGCCGCGTCCCAGCGGTTGGTGGTGCCGCCGGGCACGTCCGCGCAGAGCTGCCCGCCGGACAGTCCCGCGGTGACGTTGGGCGTCGTCCACCAGGGATCGGTGGTGGCGTCGAAGGTGCCGTTCTTGAGCTGCTCGACCTCGTCGGCGGCGGCCGGGCCTGCGGGCAGGCCGGTCAGCGCCGCGCCCAGCAGGGCGGTCAGGGCCAGCAGGACGGTTCTGCGTCGTTTCACGTCTGGGCTCCTCGGGTGGAGGTGCGGGTAACGCTCCCATCACCCCAGAGATGGGAGCGCTCCCAGATGCGGACGCAGCTCATGCTTGTTCGCGCCATGACACCGCGTCAACGGTCCGGACGGCACTGGTTTGCCGTCCGACCGCCGACCGGCATGTCAACCGGCCGACACCTCCAGCTTGCTGATGCGTACGGCGCCGGTGGCTTCACCGGGGTGACGGCTGGTCAGGGTGAGCCGCAGCCGGGAGCCCGTCACCGCGTCGAAGGTGAGGACGCTCGGCGCGTCCGAGGCGGTCGCCCACTCCACGGACGCCCCCTCGACCGGCACGAACGCCTCGCCGTCCCACACGGCCGCCTCGACGGACGCCGGCAGGCCGTGCGTCGCGTCCACCGTGAAGGAGACCTCCACCCGGCTCATGCTCCGGCGCCGCCCGAAGTCCACCGACACCCAGTCTCGCGGCCGGGCTCCGCCGAACGCGGGCAGCAGGGCGGTGGCCGACTTGGCGAAGGCGTTGGACCAGCCGGTGGCCGCGTCGCCGTCGAGCATCGCGGCGGGCAGGGTGTCCGGGCGTCCGCAGTAACTGGCGTCCGCGATCGGGTAGTTCGGGGCGATCGGCTGCTCGGGGGCGAACTTCGGCGGAGGCGTCGTCGCGGCCGAGCGGGCCGGGGTGGTGCGCACGGTGGCCGTACCGGCCCGCAGGCCCTGTGCCCGCGCCGTCACCTTCAGGCGGCCGGACCGGGTGCCGGAGCGCACGATCGCGAGCGCCTTGCCGTGAAAGGCGGTCCGGGTGGTGGCCTGGTAGCGCTCGGCGCTCTCCTGGCGGCCGTTGTCGAGTCCGGCGAGGGAGCCGCCGTCGACGGCGAAGGTGATCAGGTCCTCGGCGTCCGGCACGACCACTCCGTGCGCGTCGACGATCTCGGCGGTCACGAACACGAGCGACCGCCCGTCCGCGGCGACGGACGCCCGGTCGGCGGTGAGCCGCACGGCATGCGCCCTGCCCGCGGTGCGCAGCACGTCGGTCGCGACCGCCTTGCCGTCCCGTCTGGCCACCGCCTTCAACTCGCCCGGGGCGAAGGGGACTTTCCAGGTCAGGTGGAGTTTTCCGGCGCTGCCGTTCGGACTGGTGTAGCTGCCGGGGTAGGGGCCGCCGGTGAAGGTCTTGTCGTCGCCGGTCGCCTCCGTGGTCTCCAGGTAGGTGCGGCCGTCGACGGTCTTCTTGGTGTCGAACGAACGGGTGCCGAGGGACGTGCCGTCGAGGAACAGCTCGACGGTCGCGACGTTGGAGTACGCCCACACCTCGACGGTGTCGCCCTCCTCGTGGTTCCAGCTCATGGGCAGCAGGTGCACCATCGGCTCGGCCGTCCACTGGCTGCGGAAGAGGTGGTACATGTCCTTGGGGAAACCGGCGGTGTCCACCGCGCCGAAGAAGGACGCCTTCACCGGGAAGACGTTGTACGGGGTCGGCTCCCCGATGTAGTCGATGCCCGACCACAGGAACTGCCCGGCGAACCACTTGCGGTCCCGGTCCTTCTTGTGGCCGTACTCGCCGCTCATGGTCCAGGAGGCGAGGTTGTTGTCGTACGAGGAGGTCGCGCGCCCGCCCGGGGTGTGGTTCTCGCCGGTGTTGAGGTGCTCGGGCTCCTGGTACGTCGAGCGGGTCGAGGTCTCCGACGACGACTCGGACTCGAAGAGGAACAGGTGCGGGTAGGCCGCGTGCAGGGCGTCGACCGACCTGGCGGTGTTGTAGTTCAGGCCGAGCCCGTCGAGCTTGGCCAGCATCAGGTCGGCGGCGGAGCCCTTGGCGGGCGGGGTGCGGTACTTGTCTGAGCCGATGACCAGGGGCCGGGTGTCGTCGGCGGCCTTGATCGCGCCGATGATCCGGTCGGCCATGGCGAGCCCGGCGGTCGAGGTGGAGTCCGGTATCTCGTTGCCGATGGACCACAGCACCACCGCGGGCGAGTTGCGGGCGGCGAGAACCATCTCCGTGGCGTCCTTCTCGCACCACTCGTCGAAGAAGCGGCCGTAGTCGTACGTGGTCTTGCCGGTCCTCCAGCAGTCGAAGGCCTCGACCATCATCACGATGCCCAGTTCCTCGCAGACCTGGATCATCTGCGGCGAGGGCGGGTTGTGGGAGGTGCGGAAGGCGTTGACGCCCATCGACTTCATGAGGGTCATCTGCCGGCGGACCGCGTCGAGGCTGACGGCCGCGCCGAGGGCGCCCTGGTCGTGGTGGAGGTCGACGCCCCTGATCTTGGCGGGGGTGCCGTTGAGGGAGAAGCCCTCGTCGGGGTCGAAGCGGTAGCCGCGGATGCCGAACGTGGTGCGGCAGGTGTCGACGGGCTTCCCGCCGACGCGCAGTTCGGTCACCAGGGTGTAGCGGTGCTCCGGAGTGGCGAAGTCCCACAACAGGGGCTTCGGCACGGTCAGTTCGTGGGTGTCGGCACCCTTGTCGGTGACCGTGACCGTGGTCGCCGCGCGGGCCACCGTACGGCCGCGGGGGTCCTTGACCGCCGACCTGATCTCCACCGCGCGCGCGGCCCCCGACTCGTTCACCACCGCGGTCCGCACCCTGACCACGGCCCGCTCGGCCGTGATGTCGGGCGTGGTGACGTACGTGCCCCAGCGCTCCACGTGCACCGGATCGGTGATCACCAGGCGCGCCTCGCGGTAGATGCCGCTGCCCGAGTACCAGCGGCTGCTGGGGAGCCGGTTCTGGACCCTGACGGCGATCACGTTCGTGGACGTGCCGTCGGCGTGCACGAGGTCGGTGAGGTCGAGGGCGAAGCCGGTGTAGCCGTAGGGATGGCGGCCGACCTGCGTGCCGTTGCAGTAGACGGAGGAATCCATGTAGACACCGTCGAACTCCACCGAGATCCGCTTGCCGGCGAGCGCGGGCGGCAGGGTGAAGGCCAGGCGGTACCAGCCGAGGCCGCCGGGGAAGAAGCCGGTGCCGCTGGTGGTGCCGTGCTCGGTGGTGGGGGTCTGCTCGATGCTCCAGTCGTGCGGCACGGCGACCTCACGCCACGCCGAGTCGTCGTAGGCGGGGTCGGCGGCGTTCGCGTAGGCACCGGTCGGATCGGTGATCCCGCCCGGGTCGACCAGCGCGAAGCGCCAGCCGTCACGCAGGGCGACCGTCAGCCGGCCGGACGCGCCCCCGGCGGCCTCGGCGGCCCGGGCCGCCGGGGTGGCGAGGAGCACTCCGGCCGCCGGCGCGGCGGTGGAGGCGAGCAGAACCGATCTGCGAGTGACCGTCATCGCGGCTTCTCCCTCATCAGGGCCCAGAAGTACTCACAACTGATCGTGAACAAACAGATTCTGACGGTGGGCCACGCGGCGGCGTCAAGGGTTCGGCAAGCGCGTTCTGTCGCAGGAGGGCGCGGTGGCCGGATTTCCCCCTTGACCCGCCCGCCGCGCGGGCGACGGGGTTCGCCGTCCTCGCCGGGCGCCGACGGACTAGTCTGGAACCGAAGTGACCCAGCGGTTCACTGTGAGTGTGCGCGATGGAGTGGCGATGGGCCCGGAGTATCCGTTCGACGATGCCGCGACGGCTCGGGCCGTCCTCGACGACTCCGGCACGCTCGTCGAGTGGAACACGGGCGCCGAGCTGCTGCTGGGCTGGCCCGCGGCCGAGGTCGTCGGGCGTCCCGCCCAGCGGCTGCTGGCCGCGGCGGACGCCGTCGCGCCCCTGGGGCCCCGCTGGGACGGCACCGTCACACTGCGCCACCGCGACGGCCACGAGGTCTCCGCGTGGCTGCTCGCCCATCACCGGCCCGCACGGCTAGACAGCCCCGGCCGCTGGCTGGTGGTCAGCCCCCTGGACGGTGGCGGTCCGCCCTCCGAGGACGACCCGCTGGCCACCGCGGCGCTCACCCAGTCGCCCTGCGCCGTGGCCGTCTACGACGACCGGTTGCGGCTGCGCCGCGTCAACGACGCCATGGCCGACGTGATCGGGCTGCCCGAGCACCTCATCCAGGGCATGCGGCTGCCCGAGATCGGCGGCAAGCCCGAGAGCGAGGAGCTGGAGCAGCACATGCTCCAGGTGCTCACCAGCGGCCGGGCAGTGGACGTGCAGACATGGATGCGGACCGGTGGCGAGGACCGCGCGCACGCCTGGCTGGCCCGGCTGGCCCCGATCACGGACGCCGGGGGACGGGTGCGGGGGGTGTGCCTGGCCGCACACGACTTCACCGACAACTACCTCGCCCGGGAGCGGCTGCAACTGGTCAACGAGGCGAGCGTGCGCATCGGCTCCACCCTCGACGTCACCCGCACGGCGCAGGAGCTGGCCGACGTCCTCGTCCCGGCGCTGGCCGACCTGGTCAGCATCGACCTGCTGGACCCGACGGAGCACGGCGAGCCCGCGCCCCGGCTGAGCGCGCCGATCGGCCTGCGCCGCGCCGCGCACGCCTCGGTGAACCCCGGCACCCCGGAGGCCGTCCTCAAACCCGGGCAGATCGAGCACTACCCCGCGGGCTCGCCCCAGGCCGACTCCCTGATGGCGGGCCGCACGATCGTCGCCTCGGTCGCCGCCGGCGACATCGACCAGTGGCTGAGCTGGCACAAGGCGCGCGCCGACCGCGTCAGGGAGTACGGCATCCACTCCACGATGTCGGTGCCCATCCAGGCCCGCGGACTGACCCTCGGGGTCGCGGTGCTGACCCGGTTCCGGCGCCCCGACCCGTTCACCGCGGACGACGCGCTGCTGGCGGAGGAGATCACCGCGCGGGCCGGCGTGTGCGTCGACAACGCCCGCCGTTTCTCCCGCGAGCGGGAGACCGCCCTCGCCCTGCAGCGCAGTCTGCTGCCCCGCTCGCTGCCGCGCACGGCCGCCGTGGACGCCGCCTCGCGCTACCTGCCGGCCGCGCGCGCCGGGGTGGGCGGCGACTGGTTCGACGTGATCCCGCTGTCCGGGATGCGGGTGGCCATGGTCGTCGGCGACGTCGTCGGGCACGGCATCCAGGCCTCGGCCACCATGGGCCGCCTGCGCACCGCCGTCCGCACCCTCGCCGACATCGACCTCGCCCCGGACGAGCTGCTGACCCACCTGGACGATCTGGTGGTGCGGCTGTCCGACGAGGCCGGAGGCGACGGCAGCCCCGGCGAGGTCGGCGCCACCTGCCTGTACGCGGTCTACGACCCGGTCTCGCGGCGCTGCACGCTCGCCCGCGCCGGCCACCCGCCGCCCGTGGTGGTCCGGCCCGGGGGCGTGCCCGAGCAGGTCGAGCTGCCGGCCGGACCCCCGCTGGGCCTGGGCGGGCTGCCGTTCGAGTGCGCCGAGCTGGAGCTGCGCGAGGGCAGCGTGCTGTCGTTCTACACGGACGGTCTGATCGAGACCCGCGAGCGGGACGTGGACGCCGCCCACCGGCTGCTGTGCGACGCCCTGGCGACGTACTCCGACTCGCTGGACGAGACCTGCGACCGGATCCTGCACGCCCTGCTGCCGCCGGGCGGCGCCCAGGACGACGTGGCGCTGCTGCTGGCCCGCACCCGCGGCCTGCCCGCCGCCCAGGTCGCGACCTGGCACATTCCCGCCGACCCGGCGCTGGTCGGCCCGATCCGCAAGCAGGTCGTCGAGCAGCTGGACACCTGGAGCATGCAGGAGGCCGCGTTCACCGCCGAGCTGGTGGTGAGCGAGCTGGTCACCAACGCGATCCGGTACGGCGCCCATCCCATCCGGCTCCGGCTCATCCACGACGCGGCCACGCTGATCTGCGAGGTGTCGGACACCAGCCACACCGCCCCGCACCTGCGCCGCGCCAAGACCTGGGACGAGGGCGGCCGCGGACTGCTGCTGGTCGCGCAGCTCACCCAGCGCTGGGGCAGCCGGCACACGACGGAGGGCAAGACGATCTGGGCGGAGATAGGGCTGCTCGACGCGGACTGACGGCGCCGGGGGCGCGGTGGCCGCCCGCTCAGGACAGGTCCGCCAGCCAGGGCCTGACCTGCCGGCGGGCCTCGTGCAGCCGCGACTTGAACGTGCCCAGCGGAATCCCTGCCCGCTCGGCGGCCTCGGCGTACTCCAGCTGGCAGATGTCGCGGTAGACCAACGGCTCGACCAGCTGCGGGTGTTCGCGCTCGAGCCGCTCCAGCGCCTCCAGCAGGTCGATGCGGGAGCCGGCGATGACGCTGGTGGTGCGCGGGTCGGCCCGCGGCACCTCGTCCGCCGGGGCGGCCACCTCGGCGGACCGCCGTTTGAGTTCGCGGTACTTCTGCCGGCAGCAGTTGGCCACGACGGTGTACAGCCAGGTGCCGAAGCGGCTGCGCCCCTCGAACGTGCCGATCTTCCGGGAGAGTTGCAGCAGGACGTCCTGGGCCGCCTCCTCCGCGTCCTCCCGGCAGGGCAGGAAGCGGCCGCAGCGCCGCAGGACCTCGGGCCGGACCGCCCGCAGCAGCTCCTCCAGCGCCGCGCGGTCCCCGGCGGCCGCCTGCCGGGCGAGGTCCTCGACGGGCGCGACCAGGTGCTCTGCTCGGGATCGGTCCACGGCCAGGCATGATAGTCGTATGCACTCCGTCGAGCGGATCGGGCGCTACCGGCTCGAAAGGCGCCTTGGCGCGGGCGCGTTCGGCACCGTCTGGCTCGCGCACGACGACGAGCTGCGGGCGCCGGTGGCGGTGAAGGTCCTCGCCGACAACTGGTCCCACCGCCTGGACGTCCGCGAGCGCTTCCTGGCGGAGGCGCGGATGCTGCGGCAGGCCGGCTCCCAGCGGGTGGTGCAGGTCCACGACATCGGTGAACTCCCGGACGGACGGCCCTACTTCGTCATGGAGTACGCAGACGGCGGCACCCTCGCCGACCTGGTCGCCGACGGTCCGCCGCCGGTGCCCGAGGCGCTGCGGCTGACGGCGTCGGCCGCGCGCGGCGCGGCCGCGCTGCACGAGGCGGGGATCGTGCACCGGGACATCAAGCCGAGCAACGTGCTGCTGTGTTCCTCCCCCGGCGGCGGGTCGCGGGTGCTGCTGGCCGACCTGGGGCTGGCCAAGAGCCTGGCCCAGGCGTCCGGCCTCACCCAGGCCGCGGGGTCGGCGGGCTACCGGCCGCCGGAGCAGGCGAGCGCGGGCAGCGGCATCGACGCGCGGGCCGACGTGTACAGCCTGGGTGCGCTCGGCTACCACCTGGTCACCGGGGAGGTGCCGGGCGAGCCCGGCAGGATCGTACGGCCCGACCGGCTGCGTCCGGGCCTGGACCCGGCGGTGCGGCGGGCGCTGCTGCGGGCGCTGGAGCCGGACAGAAAACGGCGCTGGCCCGGCGCGCGGGCCTTCGCCGAGGAGCTGGAGCGTCTCGCCGCGTCCGGCCGCCGGCCGCGGCCCCGCCGCCGGGCCCTAACGCTGGCGGGCGCGCTGGCCGTGTGCGCCACGGCCGTCGCCGTCCCGCTGGCGCTGGCGGACCGCTCCCCCACGCCGCCCGCCGGCGTCGGCGCGACGGACGCGACGGGCCGGGTCGCGGCCGAGGTGCCCCGCGCCTGGGGACGCCAGCTGCGCGGTTCGGGCTGGGACCCGCGCGTGCTGGGGCTGCCCGCCGGGCATCAGCCGGGGTTCGTCGTCGCGGACGACCTGGGGAAGTGGCAGGACCTGACGGCGGACGTGAACGGCGTGTTCGTCGGCCGCACGGGCGGCGGGGACCTCACGGCCGCGGTGGACGCCCTCGGCCACCCCGGCTGCCACTACGACGGCGCCCGCGCCTGGACGGATGCCGTGTGGCAGGGCAGGGTCCGGACGTGGAGCGGCTGCCGCGGCTCCGGCGGATCGGTCACGGAGGCCGCGCTCGCCCCCGCACGGGGCGGCGGGCGGCCGCGGGTGTACGTGCAGATCCGCGAGCGGGGCGGGTCGACGGCGACCGATCATGTCCTGACTTCGGTACACGTCGGAAACTGACCCGGCACACTCTTCTCGCGCCAGAACTTTTTCGTTCGGGCGCGCATCGGACATACATGACGGAGCACAGAGCGCCGTACGCATCCGCCCGGGCGGGTGCGTGATCACATTGGGAGTGCTGAGGACCATGGCGAACAAGTCCCCTTCCGTCCACCGGACGGCCCTGCTGGCGGGCACGGCCGCGCTGCTCGGCCTGCTGACGGCCTGCGGCAGCGGCGGCGAGGGCACGGCGAGCTCTCCGACGACCCTGTCCGGTACGGCCGCGCCCGCCACGGACGGCGGTACGAGCGCGGCCGCGACGGCGACCGACTCCGTGACGCAGTCGACGGGCCCGTCGGGCGAGGCCGCGTCCGCGAAGCCCTCCAAGACCGCGTCCTCGGCCGTGGCGGCCGCCTCCGGCCGGTGCCACACCTCCGAGCTGAAGGCCACCGTCGGGCGCAACGACCCCGGGGCCGGGCAGGAGAACTTCCCGATCGTGCTGACCAACACCTCGTCGCGAACATGCACGGTGCGCGGCTTCCCCGGCGCCGCGTTCGTCGACGCGTCGGGCAAGCAGCTGGGACCGGACCCCAAGCGCGAGTCGGGCAGCGCGCCGACGACCGTGACGCTGGCCCCGGGCCGCAGTGCCTGGGCGGGGCTGACGTTCTCCAACCCGGAGGTCAGCGGCGCGAACCCGGCCACCCCGGCCGCGCTGCTGGTGACTCCGCCGGACGAGCGGGCCTCCCTGAAGGTGACGTGGACGGGCGGTCAGGTGCCCGTGTCGGGCAACTCGTCCTCGGTCTTCCTGACGGTGTTCAGCCCGGGCACGGGCGCCTGAGCGGCAGGGGCGGGAGCGCTTTCTTACTGTGAGCTGCTTTGATGGATCATCCCGCCCCGATCCGCTCCGAAGGACCCTGCCCTGAACACCGCGCTCGCCGAGACGCTGTCCGTCCTCCTGCTCGTCGCCGTCCTGGCCTTCGCCGTGCTGCGGCCGAAGGGTCTGCCGGAGGCGGTGCTGGCCGTCCCCGCCGCGGGGCTGGTCATCGCCACCGGCGCGATCTCGCTGGACCACGCGCGGGAGGAGGCCGCGCGGCTCGGGCCCGTCGTGGGCTTTCTCGCGGCCGTGCTGGTGCTGGCCCACTTCTGCGACGTCGAGGGGCTCTTCCAGTGGTGCGGGGCCTGGACGGCCCGCCGGGCAGCGGGCTCGCCGGGGCGGCTGCTGGGCGCGGTGTTCGTGCTGGCCTCGGTGATCACGGCCGTGCTCAGCCTGGACGCCACCGTGGTGCTGCTGACCCCGGTGGTGTTCGCCACCGCGGCCCGGGCGGGCGTCCGGGCCAGACCGCATCTGTACGCCTGCGCGCACCTGTCGAACACGGCCTCGCTGCTGCTGCCCGTGTCCAATCTGACGAACCTGCTGGCGTTCGAGACGAGCGGGCTGAGCTTCACCCGGTTCGCCCTGCTGATGACGCTGCCGTGGCTGGTCGCGATCGGCGCCGAATACCTGGTGTTCCGCCGCTTCTTCGCCGACGACCTGCGGATCGCCGCCCCGTCCTCCGAGCCGGGCGAGACACCCGAGCTGCCCCTGTTCGCGCTGGTCACGGTCGGGTGCACGCTGGCCGGGTTCGCCGTGGCCTCCGCGGTGGGCGTGGAGCCGGCCTGGGTGGCCGCCGCGGGCGCGCTGGTGCTGGCCGGCCGCTCGCTCGTACGGCGCAAGGCGACGCCGCTGACGGTGGTGCGGGCCTCGTCGCCGGCGTTCCTGGCGTTCGTGCTGGCGCTGGGGATCGTGGTGCGGGCGGTCGTCGACAACGGCCTGGCCGACGCCCTGGACAGCATCGTGCCCTCCGGCTCCGGGCTGCTCGCGCTGCTCGGAATCGCCGTGCTGGCCGCCGTTCTGGCGAACCTGATCAACAACCTGCCCGCGGTGCTGGTGCTGCTGCCGCTGACCGCCGCCGCGGGGCCGGGGGCCGTACTGGCGGTGCTGCTCGGGGTGAACATCGGCCCCAACCTGACCTACGCCGGTTCGCTGGCCACGCTGCTCTGGCGGCGGATCGTGCACCGGCACGAACACGACGTGGGCCTCGGGGAGTTCACCCGGCTGGGCCTGCTGGCCACGCCGGCCGCGCTGGTGCCGGCCGTGGCGGCGCTGTGGCTGTCGCTGAAGGTGGCCGGCTGAACCGGGCGGGATGTCAGTGGCGGCCCCCGCCGTAGCCCCCGTGACCGCCGTAGCCGCCGTAACCTCCCCCGTAGCCGCCGTACCCGCCCGTCCCGCAGTAGTACGGGTTGTAGGCGCAGTAGGGGTTCTCGGGATACGCGGTCGACTGCGTCGGTGCGGGCTGCGCGGTGGTCGGCGCCGTGGAGGGTGTCGGTGAGGGGCTCGGCGTCCTGGCCGCCTTCCGGGTGGGCGTCGGGACCGGGGTGGTGTCCTCGTCCCAGTTGACGACCTGCATCTGGAGGTCGGCCTTCGTCGTGTCGAAGGCCCAGTGCTGCACGTCGCCTTCCTCGCGGGTCTTGAGCACCAGGGCGCCCGAGCCGTCGGTGGCGGCGGGGGCCAGGGCCAGGTCCTGGTTCCAGCGCGGCACCAGGGCTCCCTTCAGGGTGAAGTCGTAGCGGATGTTCTTCTGGGTGCCGCCCGTGCAGGGGGCGAGCACCACCGAGTAGCCGAGGTGGGAGTCGAGGCAGAGTTCGGGGTCGGCGACGCTGCGCAGCCTGCCGTCGGTCTCGTAGCGCCACTGCTGGGTGTTGGCCGAGGAGCAGGAGGCCAGTTCGGTCTCGGCGCCCTGGACGGCCTTCTTGCCGACGACGGACACGCACAGGCCGGAGTCGACGTTGTGCAGCCGCCCCTGGACGTTGCCCTGGGACGCCTCGCTCGCGCTGATCCAGGACGGGTTGCCGGTCGGGGTGCTCTTCGCCGGGCCGGGCGTCTGCGAGGGCCGGCCGCCGGCGGCCGGTGTGGCGTGGTCGCCGTCGCCGAGGACGGCCCACAGGACGAGCGGGAGGACGATCAGTCCGCTCACCGTGAGGACGGCCGCGGTGAGGTTGCGGCGGCGGGCCGCGGCGCGCCGGGCGGCCTTGCGGTCCGAGCGGCGGGAGGCGCTGCGGCCGCCGGGGCGGGGCGCGGAGCCGGCGACGGTCCGCGCGGGGGCCGGGGGTTCGCCGGGCGCCGCGAAGAAGGGCTCGCCCGCCATCACCCGGGGGCGCAGTTCGTCGGGCAGCGCGCTGCCCTCGACGGGGCCGGCGAGTCTGGACTCCACATAGGCCTGGGCGCCCCAGCCGAGGACCGCCTCGGCCAGGGCGAGGCCCAATCCCTGGTTGAACTGGGCGAGTTGGTCGGCGGTGTCCCGGCAGTGGCCGCAGCGGGCGAGGTGCGCGGCCAGGTCGGGGTCGACGTCGGCGCCGCCGCGCCGGTAGGTCACGTCGAGCATGCGCAGGTAGCGCCGGCACTCCTGCTCGGGGGCGAGTTCGCGGTGGACCTGGAGGCATTCCTCGCGCAGCCGGTCCCGGGCCCGTCCGAGTTCGAGGAGGGCGTGTTCGGCGTCGAAGCCGAGCAGCCCGCCGGGGACGTCGATGGGCTCGGCCTCGACCTCCGTGTGCCACAGCAGGCAGCGGAAGGACTGGGGCAGCCGCTGGAACGCCCCGGACAGCAGGCGCCGGTCACCGGGCGGCAGCAGCCGGGCCGCGATGCGCTCGCCGTCGGCCCCGGAGCGCAGTTCCGGGTGGAGGTGCTCGCCCCGGTGGTCGTTGTCCCACTCGGCCGCGATACGGCGCACGGTGACGAGGAGTTGGGGGCGCCAGGCGGAGGTGGGGCCGTTCTGCCGGAGCGTCTCGCCGAAGAGGCGGGTGAAGGCGGCGGTCGTCAGCATTCCCGCGGAGGGTATGCCGTCGGTGCACAGCCGGGCGTAGGCGAACCCCGCTTCCCAGTGCCGGTCCAGGAGTTCACCGACGGGCTGCAGCGCGGGCGACGATCCGGTCCACTTCTTGAGTTCGGCACTCAGTTGCTCGTCCGTCACCTCGAACCGGCGGGCTGTTGTGGGGGAATTCGACAGGCCGGCGTCGTTCACGGCTGCATTCCTCTCGAGGCACGCGCATAAAGTCCATACCAAACGGTATGGGGATCCGTCGACACGACGACGAGATCCACTCGTACAGGGTTCGACATCTCGAACACCTGTCGGAAAGGACTCTTATGGAGCCCGGGACGAGCGGGAGATGCCTCGCGCGCACAGTGAAAACCTGCATTTTCCGTGCGCCGCCGACGCACACCTTTGCACAGGTCAGCGAAGCGGAACAAGGGATCTCGCGGTTTTGTGCATTCCGTGCCCCACGCGCGATATTGACGAAACGTCAATGCCGCGGAACGTTATTCGCGCACCGCGACCGGGGCACCGGGCGAAAACCATTGGGAGACCCGCTCCACCACATGCGCCGTCTGTCGCGCCGGCGCACGCCCGCTCACTCGCCAACCATTGAGCCGCGCGCCCGGTACACCCCGGGCGGCACTCCGTACCGATCGCGGAAGACCCGGTTGAAGTGGAACGGGCTGGCGAACCCCGAAGCCGCCGCCACCCGCTCGACGGACAGGTCGCTGCCCTCCAGCAGACGGGCCGCGTGCCGCAGCCGCGCCTCGCGCAGCGCCCGCATCGGAGACCGGCCCGACTGCTCGGCGAACAGGTGAGCGAAGCGCGAGGGCGACAGGGAGACACGGGCGGCGAGCGAGCGGACGGTGTGCGGGGCGGCCGGATCGGCGGCGATGAGCGCCTCGGCGCGGCGCACCCGCTCGTCGATGCCGGGCCGCGCCGCGGGCGGCCGGGCGGTGGCCGCCGTGAGCAGGACGACCTCCTCCAGTGAGGACAGGGCGAGTTCGCGGGCGGCGGTCCCGTGCGCCACGGCCACCCGGTCGTGGCGGGGCGCGGTCGCGGGCGGCGGCTCGGTGCCGGTCCAGCGCGCGTCGGCGAGCATCCGGCCGAAGGCGGTCTCCACCCGGCCGTGCACGGCGGCCGGGGTCGGCGTGACGGCGTACAGGCCGTCACCGGTGTCGTACGGGCGCAGCCACGGTGTCCAGGCCGGCCGGGCCTGGCAGTGGACCCACCAGAACCGCCAGCCCTCGGCGCCCGGCGCGACGGCGTACTGGTGCGGTGCCCCCGGCGCCAGCACGACCAGATCGCCGGCGCCGGCCACCGTCTCCGCCCGCCCCTGGCGCACCCGGCCGCGGCCGCCGGTCGTCCACAGGAAGAGCCAGCTCTCCGCTCCGCCGGGGCGGCTGATCCCGTACCCCGGCAGTTCGTCGTAGTGGCCGATGACGACCAGGCCCGGCGGCGGCGCAGCAGCCTCGGGCAATCGGTCAGTGTTCACGGGCATCCTCCGGCGGACGGCAGCGGCCTAGCGTGGACCGCAGATGACACCACATGAGCACCCTCGGGGAGAAGGAGCGCGATGACAGCCACGGACATCGGCATCACCGGCGGTTCACCACTGACGGCGGACGGGCTGCGGCAGTTCCGGCAGGACGGCTTCACGGTCCTGCGCGGGCTGTTCGGGTACGACGAGATCGAGCGGCTGCGCGCGGAGTTCGCGGCGCTGCACGCTGCGGGCCCGGTGCCCGGGCACTTCCAGCCGCGGGCGGGCACCGATCCGCTGGCCGCCCATCCGCGGGTGATGCAGCCGCACGAGATCAACGAACGGGCGCGCGGGGTCCTGCTCGACGCACGGCTGCGCACGGTGCTGGAGGTGCTGCTCGGCGAGGAGGTGCTGGCCGCGCAGAGCATGTTCTACTTCAAGCCGCCCGGCGCCCGGGGCCAGGCGCTGCACCAGGACAACTTCTATCTGCGGGTGGAGCCCGGCACCTGCGTGGCGGCGTGGGTGGCCTGCGATGTGATCGACCGCGACAACGGCGGTCTGGAGGTCGTGCCCGGCACGCACCTGATGGACCTGTTCTGCCCGGAGGAGGCGGACGAGGACGTGTCGTTCGCGCGGGAGTACGTCGCGCCGCCCGAGGGGCTGACCGCCGTGCCGGTCGACATGGCGCCGGGCGACGTGCTGTTCTTCAACGGCAGCCTGGTGCACGGCTCGCAGCCCAACCGCACCGCCGACCGGTTCCGGCGATCGTTCATCGGGCACTACGTGGGCCGGTCGGCCGAGCGGATCGGCGCGTACTACCGGACGCTGGCCATGAGCGGCGAACGGGTCGTGCTGCCGGAGAGCGAGGGGGCGGGCCCGTGCGGCACGGAGTTCGCGCCGCAGGGGCCCCACTAGTCAGCCGTGGCCCACGATCGGGTGCGGGGTGTACGGCCGCTCCAGTTCCGCGATCTCCTCGTCGCTGAGCCGGAGTTCGACCGCGGCGACGGCGTCCTCGATGTGGTGCGGCTTGGCCGCGCCGATGATCGGGGCCACCACCGTCCGCTGGTGCAGCAGCCAGGCGAGGGCCACCTGGGCGCGCGGGACGCCCCGGTCGTTCGCGATCCGGGTCACCGCCTCGACGATGGTGCGGTCGCCCTCCGGGTAGAGGCGGCTGCCGAAGTCGTCGTTGGCGCTGCGGTCGGTCACCGTGCCCCAGTCGCGGGTGAGCCGGCCGCGGGCCAGCGGGCTCCAGGGCAGGACGCCGACGCCCTGGTCGGCGCAGAGCGGCAGCATCTCGCGCTCCTCCTCGCGGTAGAGGAGATTGTAGTGGTTCTGCATGGACACGAACCTGGTCCAGCCGTGCCGCTCCGCGGTGTACTGCATCTTGGAGAACTGCCAGGCGTACATCGAACTCGCCCCGATGTAGCGGACCTTGCCCGCCTTCACCAGGTCGTGGAGGGCCTCCATGGTCTCCTCGACCGGGGTGTGCGGGTCGAAGCGGTGGATCTGGTAGAGGTCGACGTAGTCCGTGCCGAGGCGCGCGAGGCTGTGGTCGATCTCGGCCATGATGGCCTTGCGGGACAGTCCGGCGCCGTTGGGGCCGGGCCGCGTCCGGCCGTGTGCCTTGGTCGCGAGCACGATCTCGTCGCGGTTGGCGTACTCGCGCAGCGCCTTGCCGACGATCTCCTCGCTGGTGCCGTCGGAGTACACGTTCGCCGTGTCGAAGAAGTTGATGCCGGCCTCCAGCGCCTGCCGGATCAGCGGCCGCGAATCCTCCTCGCCGAGCGTCCATTCGTGCACGCCTCGGTCGGGCAGGCCGTAGGTCATGCAGCCCAGACAGATCCGCGACACGTCCAGGCCCGTCGAACCGAGCTTCACGTACTGCATCGTTGCTGCTCCTGCCTTCGGGTGGGGTACGAGGGGAGCGTACGACGCCGTGCGCGCCCCATGTGCGCTCCGGGGTGTCAGCCGAGGTCCAGCAGGTCCAGCGCCCGCTCCCAGCCGAACTCCGGCCGCACGCCGTCCTCCCCTGGCTCCCCCGTGTACCGCTCGCCGAACCGGACGCCCAGGCCGCGCAGCCGTACCAGGCTGTCCCGGTAGGCGGGGTGGGCGGCCAGGGCGTCGGACACGCACGGCAGGACGGCGACCGGGACGCCCAGGCCGGTGGCCTCGCACAGGGTCGCCACGGCGAGGGTGTCGGCCAGGCCCGCCGCCCACTTGTTGACGGTGTTGAAGGTGGCGGGCGCGACCACGACCGCGTCGGGCGGCGGGAAGGGGCGCGGGTCGCCCGGGGTGCGCCAGGCCGAGCGTATGGGGCGGCCGGTCAGCGCCGCGACGGCCTCGGTGTCGAAGAAGCCGCTGGTCGCGACGGGCGTGGCGATGACGCCGACCTCCCGGTCCCGCTGCCGCGCGGCGGTGATCAGCCTGCCCACGTCCGCCGCGACGCCGGCGGCGCAGACGACCACGTAGAGGAAGGGTTTCCCGGCCTGTTCGGTCATCCGGGAACCCTACTGATCCGCGGTCGCCGGTTTGCCCGGGGCCCCTAGCGGAGGGGGAAGGACTGCCCGCGTTCGGCTTCCGGTCGCGGGCCGTGGATGCGGCGCTCGCTCTCCTCGATCGGCAGGTCGTTGATGCTGGCCTCGCGGCGGGTCATCAGGCCCTGCTCGTCGAACTCCCACAGTTCGTTGCCGTAGGAGCGCCACCACCGGCCGTCGGCGTCGTGGCACTCGTACTGGAAGCGGACGGCGATGCGGTTGCCGTCGAAGGCCCACAGGTCCTTGCGCAGGGCGTAATCCAATTCGCGCTCCCACTTGCGGGTCAGGAACGCGACGATCTCCTCGCGGCCGGTGACGAAGGTGTCGCGGTTGCGCCAGACCGAGTCCTCGGAGTAGGCGAGCGCGACCTTGTGCGGGTCGCGGGTGTTCCAGGCGTCCTCGGCCGCCTGCACCTTCTGGGCGGCGGTCTCACGGGTGAAGGGGGGAAGGGGCGGACGGTCGGTCATGGTGGCTCCTCGGCGGGCGGACGGCAGCGGAGAACGAGCGTTCTCTCCTCGGCTGCTACCGTAGGAGAACGCTGGTTCTCACGTCAAGGAAGGTCGTACCCGGCATGGTCGCCATGGACAGCTCCACCGCCCGTGAACAGGTGCTGGACGCGGCCGAGGAGTTGTTCTACGGGCGGGGCGTCCAGTGCGTCGGCATGGACGACATCCGGGGGGCCTCGGGCGTCTCACTCAAGCGGCTCTACCAACTGTTCCCGGCGAAGGAGCAGTTGGTCGAGGCGTATCTGGAGCGGCGCGACGCACGCTGGCGGGGGCGGCTCGCCGCGTTCGTGGAGCGCCGGGAGGACCCCGAGGAGCGGATCCTGGCGCTCTTCGACTGGCTGGAGAGCTGGTTCGGCGAGGACGGCTTCCGCGGGTGCGCGTGGATCAACTCCTACGGCGAGCTGGGCGCCACATCGGAGCGTGTCGCGACCCAAGTACGCCTGCACAAGGGGGCGTTCGGGGCGTACATCGAGGGGCTGGTGACCGACGCCGGACTGCCCGGCACGCTGGCCGGTCAGCTGTTCCTGCTGGCGGAGGGCGCCATGGTGACCGCCGGCATCACCCGAAGCACCGAGCCCGCCCGCCAGGCCCGCACGGCAGCGGAACTGCTGCTACGGGGCTGCGGCGCGGGGTGAGCAACTGTCCGGGAGCCCGCAGCGCGGGACAAGCGACCGACCGGGAGACCGCCCCGCCAGGCGAGCGAGCGGCTCCGGACTGCCGCCCGGGGTGAGCACTGGCCGACCGCCGCGGGGGTGAGCGACTGACAGCGAGGCCGCCCCGCGGGGCGAGCGAGCCACTGGGGGCTGCAACCCGGGGCCAGCCACCGGCCACGAGGCCGCCCGGCCGGGCGAGCGAGCGGTTGCGAGGCTGTCGTCCGGAGCGAGCAACCACCTGCCGCCCCGTTACGCGAGCAAGCGGTCGCGGGTTACCGCCCAGGGCAGAACACCGGCAACGAGACCGCCCGGCTGGGCGAGCGAGCGGCCGCGAGGCTGCCGCCCGAGGCGAGCGACCGCCCACCGCCCCGCCGGGCGAGCGAGCCGGTGCCGGCTTGTCGTGTCGGGGCGGCGGATTGGGGGCGTGCGGCTCAGGTGTCGGTCACCGTGATGGCGCCCACCGGGCAGGGCCCGCGCCGCTTCCCGGATCATCGGGTCGCCGCCGCCGTCCTCGCGGCCCGGCAGCAGGGCGCTGAAGCCGTCGTCGTCCTGGGTGAAGACGCCCGGGGCGGACAGGGCGCACTGGCCGGCGCCGATGCAGACGTCCTTGTCGATGTCGATGTGCATGGCTCGGGCCTCTTACCAGGTCACGGGGAGTTCCAGCATCCCCTGGATCGTGTCGCCGGGCTTGAAGGGGATCTCGTCCGCCGGGGCGGCCAGGCGCAGGGCGGGCAGCCGGTCGAAGAGGGTGCGCAGGGCGATGTCGAGTTCGGCGCGGGCCAGGTTCTGGCCGAGGCACTGGTGGATGCCGAAGCCGAAGGCCACGTGGTGGCGGGCCGGGCGGTGCCAGTCGAGGATGTCGGCGTCGGGGTAGACGTCCTCGTCGCGGTTGATGACCGAGGTCGAGAAGAGCACCCCGTCGCCGGTCCGGATGGTCGTGTCGCCCACCTGGATGTCCTCGGTGGCCCTGCGCAGCAGGCCGTCCGCGATCGACAGCATGCGCATCAGCTCCTCGACCGCCTGCGGCATCAGCTCCGGATCGGCCCGCAACTCGGCCAGCTTCTCGGGGTGTTGCAGGAGAGTGAAGGTGCCGAGCGAGATCATGTTGGCGGTCGTCTCGTGCCCGGCGACCAGAAGAATCGTGGCGAACGCGATGACGTCCTGCCGGTCCAGCACCCCCTCGCGCAGCTGCTGGTGGACGAGTTCGTCGAGGACGCCGTCGCCCGGTTCGGACTGCTTCAGCTTGCGGTCGATCAAGTCCTCGAAGTAGGCGTCCAGTTGCTCGCGCGCGTCCTGCACATCCGCCACCTTCGGGCCGCGCAGCAGCCGGCGCGACTGGCCCTCGAAGAAGTCGTGGTCGGCGTAGGGGACGCCGAGCAGCGCGCAGATCACCATCGAGGGCACGGGCAGCGCGAACGCGCTCACGAGTTCGGCGGGCGGCCCCTGGGCGATCATGTCGTCGAGCAGCCCGTCCACGATCCGCTGGATCTGCGGGCGCAGGTCGACGGCCCGCCGGAGGGTGAAGCTGGGAACCATCATGCGCCGCTGGACGCGGTGCTCGGGGTCGTCGACGCCGAGCAGCGCGACCCTCCGATTGCGCACCGAGGCGAAGCGTTCGGTGGGCGCCGGGAAGTCGGGGTGGTTGCGGTCGGTGGACAGGCGCTGGTCTGCGAGCAGTTCGCGGGCGAGGCCGTGTCCGGTCACCAACCAGGCCGGACGGCCGTCGTAGAGGGTGATCCGGGCCAGTGGGCGGCTGGCGCGCAGGGGGTCGTAGGCGGTCGGCGGGTGGTAGGGGCAGGTGCGGTCCTGGGGGAAGGCCACGGGTTCCGCTTGCGTCATGGAAGACCTCGCAGACGAAGAGTGCGTCGTGCAGATCTTCATTAGATGCCCGGGGCATCTATAGGGCGACGGGAAGTTCGGCCACATCGGTGGCGGCGGCATTCTGGCCGGAGTTGGTCGCACACGATTCGAAAGAACCGCGCACGGAACAACCTCCTCCGCTTGCGGTCGGCGGCTCGTACGGTAGGGATGATTCCGGCACGGGACGGTGTTGGACGTGCCGGCAACGCACAGGACTCGACGATGGGACGGATGTCATGCCTCTTGAGGGCGAGTACGAACCCAGCCCGGAGCAGTGGGTGCGCGAGCAGGTGAAGCTGTACGAGAGCTCCGGCGGCACGAAGGGGACGACCCTGAGGGACACCGGCCTGCCCGTCGTCGTGCTCACCACCCGCGGCGCGAAGAGCGGAAAGATCCGCAAGTCACCGCTGATGCGTGTCGAGCACGAGGGGCGGTACGCGGTCGTCGCCTCGCAGGGCGGGGCGCCCAAGCACCCGGTCTGGTACCACAACGTCAAGGCCGATCCCCGCGTGGAGTTGCAGGACGGCCCGGCCAAGCGGGACATGACGGCCCGTGAGGTCACCGGCGAGGAGAAGGCCGAGTGGTGGCAGCGGGCGGTCGAGGCGTTCCCGCCGTACGCCGACTACCAGAAGAGGACCGACCGGCAGATCCCCGTCTTCGTGCTCGAACCGGTCGACGCGGAGCACTGAACGGGGCCCCCCGACCCGGGCGGCCCCCGCCCCGGGCCGGCTGACCCGGACCTGGCCGGATCAGCCGTGATGCGGCCTTCCGAAAAAATCTCCGTTCCCCGGCGCATGAACCGGTGTCCCCCGGGCACGCGTGCGTCAGGCCCCGCCGCGCTCCCCCGTCGCGGCGGGGCTTTCCCGTGCCTCTTCCGCGGGCCGGTCGGTGATGTCCAGGAAGATCTGGTCGGCCTCCGGGACGGAGTCCGCGACCGTCCGCTTGATGCGTACGGCGACCTTCTCCACCTGTTCGCTGTCCAGGCCCGGCACGAGGTCGACGCGAGCGGCCACCAGGGCCTGATCCAGGCCGGTCTTCATGGTGAACAGCGCCTCCACGCTGTCGATCTCCGGCTGCTCCTGCAGCAGGTCCCGGATGCGGTCGGCCGCCTCGGGGTCGGCGGCCTCGCCGATCAGCTGGTCGCGTGCCTCGCGGCCCAGATGGAAGGCGACGAAGACCAGCAGGGCACCGATCCCGAAGGAGGCGGACGCCTCCCACACCACCTGACCGGTGACCATGTGCAGCGCCATGCCGATCGCGGCGAGCGTCACGCCCAGCACCGCCGTGCCGTCCTCGGCGACCACCGTACGCAGCGCCGGGTCGCGCATCCCTCCGCCGGTCCCGCCCTGGCGGCGCACCTGGTGCACGGCCCGCAACAGCGACACGCCCTCGGCGAGGAAGGACACGCCCAGCACGATCAGACCGGCCACATAGCCGCTGGTCTTCTCCTCGGCGCCGTTGCGCAGGGCCTGAAGGCCCTGGAAGAAGGAGAAGCAGCCGCCCATCACGAAAATGCCCACGGCCGCGAGCAGCGACCAGAAGAAACGCTCCTTGCCGTAACCGAAGGGGTGACGTTTGTCGGCCGGACGGCGGCTGCGGCGCAGGGCGGCCAGCAAGAACACCTCGTTCATGCTGTCCGCCACCGAGTGCGCCGCCTCCGACATGAGGGCCGGTGATCCGGCGGCCAGGCCGCCCACCGCCTTCGCCGCCGCGATCACGAGATTCGCCGCGAGTGCCACCAGCACGGTGACGCGGGTCCGCCTGTCAGCCTTGTTGTCCGAGCTGTCAGCTTTATTGTCCGAGGATGTCCTGCTCACGTACGCCGACTGCCCGTCCGGGGTCGACTCATACCGTGCGGGGCAGGGAATTCGGGGAACGCGGTGAGCAGGGCGCACACGATCGCAAGGAGGAACCATGGGCGGCGGGGGCAACGACTCCTACGGCAAGAAGGCGTTCAAGCGGTCCAAGAGCCACTTCGCGGACCGGATCACCGCGGACGGGCGGGACGGCTGGCCGGTGGCGGCGGGCCGCTACCGGCTGGTGGTCAGCCGTGCCTGTCCGTGGGCGAGCCGCGCCGTGATCTCCCGGCGGGTGCTGGGCCTGGAGGACGCGCTGCCGATGGCGATCGCCGACCCGATCCAGGACGACCGCAGCTGGCGCTTCACGCTCGATCCCGGCGGCCGCGACCCGGTCCTCGGCATCCGCTATCTCAGTGAGGCGTACGACAAGCGGGAGACCGGGTACCCCGGCGGGGTGAGCGTGCCCGCGATCGTCGACGTGCCCAGCGGCCAACTGGTCACCAACGACTACCAGCAGCTCACCCTCGACCTCGCCACCGAGTGGAGCGCCCTGCACCGCGACGGAGCGCCGGACCTGTATCCGCACGCCCTGCGCGACGAGATCGACACGGTGATGGCCGAGGTCTACGAGGACGTCAACAACGGGGTATACCGGGCCGGTTTCGCCACGGAGCAGGAGGAGTACGAGGGCGCGTGCGCCGGTGTCTTCCAGCGGCTGGACATGCTGAGCACGCGGCTGGAGGGGCAGCGCTACCTGGTCGGCGACACCATCACAGAGGCGGACATCCGGCTGTTCACCACACTGGTCCGTTTCGACTCCGTCTATCACGGCCACTTCAAGTGCAACCGCTGGAAGCTGACGGAGAACCCGATCCTGTGGGCGTACGCCCGTGACCTCTACCAGACCCCCGGCTTCGGCGACACGGTCGACTTCGACCACATCAAACGGCACTACTACCAGGTCCACAGCGGTATCAACCCGACCCGCATCGTGCCCCTCGGACCGGAGCTGTCCGGCTGGCTCGCGCCCCACTTCCGGCAGGAACTGGGCGGCCGGCCGTTCGGCGACGGAACACCGCCGGGGCCGGTGCCGGCGCAGGAGGAAGTCCCGGCACAGGGGCGGCCCTGATCGAGCAGGATCGACCAAGGAGGCACACGTGGCCAAGAAGAAGAAGACGAAACTGCCCCTCGCCTACAAGCCCTTGGGCTTCGCGCTGGGCTGGGTGAGCGGCGCCCTGTCGGGGATGGCGTTCCGCAAGACGTGGATGGCGATCCGGCACGAGGAGGACGCGCCGGACGCCCTGGACCGGGACCGCGGCTGGGGAGAGATCCTGCTGGCCGCCGCGGTCCAGGGCGCGATCTTCGCCGTGGTGCGCAGCGCCGTGGACCGCGGCGGCGCCAAGGCCATCGAGCGCTCGACGGGCGTCTGGCCGACCGCCGAACAGGGCGGCCGGGACTGACGAGAGGGGCCGGCATCCTTGAGGATGCCGGCCCCTCTTCCTCGTCCGCCGCACTCCCTACCCCTGCTTCGGGGCCGTCGGTGTGATGCGGCGGAGGGCGAAGGAGTGGCCGGCCGGGTCGGCGTAGCCGCGTTCCTCGTAGGGTCCGGCCGCGTCCTTCGTGTCGAGCGGCCGGCCACCGAGTTCGACCACCTTGCGCTCTGCCGCGTCCAGGTCGCTCACCCTGAAGTCCAGGTGGGCCTGGAGGGAGTTCTCGGGGCGCGGCCAGCTCGGCGGCGTCGCGTTGACGTCGCGGCGGAAGGCCATCCGGATGCCGTCGGCGCCCCTGATCTCCACCCGGTTGGCGGTGGCGTCGGTCTCCTCGGCGTCCAGCAGTTCCTTGTAGAACACGGCGAGCTTCTCGGGCTCGGCGCAGTCGAGCACCACGTAGCCCGCGTCAACCAGCGGCATGTCTCCTCCGAAGGGTCCCGGGCGCGGGGCAGGTCGTGTCCCGCCGCCCTCCTCCTCCGGATATCCCGGCCCGGCGGGTTCAGTCGCCGACCGGCCGCCCGCCTCCCGTCCCGCATCAGTTCACGCCCGTCGACGTCCCGGGTCCGACCGATGCCGTCCCGGTTGAAGGAGAGCGGCACGAGACAGGGCGTGCGCGGGGCGGGTGCGGTCATCGTCGCTCGGCCCTTCAGGCGTGACATGCGGTCAACTGACCCGGGCCGTCTCCTCGTCGGGCCGGCCCGCCGCCCGGATTTCCGCGAGCCGGGCGGCCGCGGCGCCGAGCAGCAGATCGAGAGCGCCCGGGTAGGAGCTGCGCGGCATGTCGTGCACGAGGTGGCGGGCCGCGGCGGCGATGTGCGGATGGGTGGCGGCGGGCAGTTTCGCGTACGTCGCCCGCCATACGGCCGCCTCCGCCTCCCGGGCGGCCTTCGGCAGAGCCGTGCTCGCCGAGTCCAGGGCGCCGAAGGCGAGGGCCTGGTCGATGAAGGCGTGATAGACGCGCACGGCGTCGGCGTCGGGGAAGCCGGCGCCGCACAGCACGCCCAGGATCGTCTCGACGGCCTGGATCTCGTGCACGCGTCCGGTGACGCGGTACGAGCTCAGGACGGCCGCCCGCGGATGGGCCAGGGCGCTCGCGTGCATGCGCAGGCCGAGGTCGCGCAGGTCGGCACGCCAGTCACCGGTCGGCCGCCAGGCGCGCAGGGTGCGGCCGATCAGCTCGTCGGCGACGGCGAGCATCAGGTCGTCGGTGTGCCGGAAGTAGCGGTACAGCGAGCTGGGGTCGGCACCGAGGGCGCGGCCCAGGCGGCGCACGGACAGGGCGTCGGCGCCGTGCTCCTCGATCAGGCGCAGGGCGGTCGCCACGATCAGCTCTTCGGACAGCACGACGCCCTGCTTGGTGGGACGCCTGCGCCGCCGGGCGCCGGGCGGAACGACGCGCTCGCTCATGGACTGCCTCCTGGGACCGGTGGCCGGTGCCCGCACCTTATGACAACACCGTTGACCTGTTAAGTGCCCGGGCAGTTTCATGTGCGCTCACCGGGGCCAGCCAGGCCCCCCGGTGCGAGCGGAGACCCGCCCATGTCCGACCAGTCCCCCGGCGCAGCGCCGCCCGCGCGGCCCGCGCTGCGCAAGTCCCTCGGCGTCCTCGACGGCGTCGCCATCGCCGCGTCCAGCACGGCCGCGACCACCAGCATCGGCATCGGCCTCGGCGTGACGGCCGGGGTGGTGGGCCTGCATCTGCCGGCGATCATGCTGCTGGCTTTCCTGCCCGTGCTCGGCATCGCCGGCGCCTACTCGCGGCTCAACCGCGTCGAGCCGAACGCGGGCAACGGCTATGTGTGGGTGGGCCGTTCCCTCAGTCCGTGGCTCGGTTTCATGGTCGGCTGGGTGAACATCGTGGCGACGGTGGCGTTCCTGGCGTACACGACCGCGGTCACCGGTTCGGCGCTGATCCAGCTGGCCGGGGAGGCCGGAGTGCACCGGGTCGCCGGGCTCGCCCTGGACGCGGGTTCGACGGCGCAGACCACCGCGCTCGGCATCTTCGTCCTGGTGGCGGTGACCGTCACCGCCGTCACCGGGGTCCGCACGGCGGCGCGGCTGCAGACGGGGCTGCTGGTCTTCGAGTACGTCGTCCTGCTCGGGTTCTGCGGCTACGGCATCGTCACCGGCCCGCACGCCTTCAGCTGGAGCTGGTTCGACCCGTTCGCGATCCCCTCGTCGTCGGCGCTGGCGCAGGGACTGATCCTGTCGGTGTTCTGCTACTGGGGCTTCGAGGCCGCCTTCAGCGTCAACGAGGAGGTGCGCGAGCCGCGTGACGCCTCCCGGGCCGGTTTCATCACCCTCCTGACCATGCTGGCCCTGTTCCTGCTCGGCTCGATCGCCTTCCAACGGGTCCTGTCCGAACCGGAGTTGGCCGGTCACGGCGCGCAGGGACTGGCGTACTTCGGGGACCGGCTGGCGGCGCAGCCACTGGCCGCACTGCCCCTGGTGGCGCTGATGTTCTCGGCGGTGGCCTCGCTGCAGGCGGGGGTGATCCCCACGGCCCGGGGGATGTTCGCGATGAGCCGGGACCGTACCCTCGGGCCGGTGTGGTCCAAGGTCAACACGCGCTACGGCACTCCGGCGGCCGGGACGCTGCTGATCGGCGCGCTGGCGGCGGCGGTCGCCGCGCTCGCCCTGGTGATCCCGCGGCTCGCGGACATGATCATGGCGACGGTGAACGCCGTCGGGATCGTGGTGGCCCTGTCGTACGCGCTCACCGCGCTGGCGGCGGCGGTGCGCTTCCGCTCGCTGCTGCGCGAGGACCGGCTCCAGGGACTGCGGGCGGTGGTGCTTCCCGCGCTGAGCGCGACGGCGCTGCTCGGGCTCGGCGGCTATCTCGGCTGGAGCTTCTACTCCTCCACCGACCATCTCGAACTCCGGGCGGACAACGGGTGGTTCCTCCTCCTGACTCCCCTGGCCATGATCGGGTCGGGCTTCGTCGCCGCCGCGTGGGCCAAGTGGGTGCGCAGGTCCCCGTACTTCCGCACCGGCGAGGGAACGGACGCGGACGCGCCCGCCCTGCTGACCACCCTCTCCTAGGAAACGGACCCATGCACGCAGACCTCCTCTTCACCGGCGGCCCCGTCCTGACCCCCGAGGGCCGCACCGCCACCGCCGTGGCCGTCACCGGCGGCCGCATCACGGCCGTGGGCCACGACGAGGTGCACGACCTCAAGGGGCCGCGGACCCAAGTCGTGGACCTGGCGGGCCGGTTGCTGCTGCCCGGCTTCCAGGACGCGCACGTCCATCCGGTCCCGGCGGGGCTGGAGCTGTCGCAGTGCGACCTGACCGGGGCCACGACGGCCGAGGAGACGGTCGCCGCGATCCGCGCCTACGCCGACGCCCACCCCGAACGGGAGTGGATCCTCGGCGGGGGCTGGTCCATGGAGGCCTTCGCGGGCGGTACGCCGACCCGGGACCTGCTGGACGCCGTCGTGCCCGACCGGCCGGTGTACCTGCCCAACCGCGACCACCACGGCGCCTGGGTCAACGGCCGGGCCCTGGAGCTCGCCGGTGTCACCCGGGACACCCCGGACCCGGCCGACGGGCGGATCGAGCGGGACGCGGCCGGCGAACCGAGCGGCACCCTGCAGGAAGGGGCCATGCAGCTCGTCGGGCGGCTCACTCCCCCGGCCACCGCGGCCGACCGGCTGGCGGCCCTGCTGCACGCCCAGCGCCATCTGCACGCGCTCGGCGTCACGGCCTGGCAGGACGCGCTCGTGGGCGACTTCCTCGGCATGGACGACCCGTCCGGCGCGTATCTGGCGGCGGCGCGGGACGGCTCGCTCACCGCGCGCGTCGTCGGCGCACTGTGGTGGGACCGGGAGCGCGGGGCCGAGCAGATCCCCGAACTGGTCGAGAAGCGGGAGGCGTTGACCCACGGGCGGTTCCGAGCGGGGACCGTGAAGCTGATGCTGGACGGGGTCGCGGAGAACGGCACGGCCGCGCTGCTGGACCCCTATCTGGACCGGTGCGGCTGCGCCACCGCCAACCGCGGCAAGAGCTTCATCGACGCCTGGCAACTCCCCAAGTACGTCACCGAGTTGGACGCGCTCGGTTTCCAGTGCCACTTCCACGCGCTGGGCGACCGGGCCGTCCGCGACGCCCTGGACGCGATCGAGGCGGCCCGGGCGGCGAACGGGCCGAGCGACACCCGGCCGCATCTGGCGCACCTTCAGGTCGTGCACCCGGGCGACGTGCCGCGCTTCGCCGAGCTGGACGCCACGGCGAACCTCCAGCCGCTGTGGGCCGCGCACGAACCGCAGATGGACGAGCTGACGATCCCCTTCCTGGGCGCCGAACGGGCCGCGTGGCAGTACCCGTTCGGCGCGCTGCTGCGTTCCGGCGCGCGACTCGCCGCGGGCAGCGACTGGCCGGTGAGCAGCCCCGATCCGCTCCAGGGAGTCCACGTCGCGGTCAACCGGGTCGCACCCGGCAGCGCGGTCGCCCCCGTGTTCCTGCCCGCCGAACGGATCGGTCTCGCCGAGGCGTTGACGGCCTACACGGCCGGATCGGCGTACGTGAACCATCTCGACGACACCGGGCGGGTGCGGGTCGGCCACCTGGCGGATCTCGTGGTGCTGGACCGCGATCCGTTCGCCGGACCGCCGCAGGAGATCGGGCGGACGCGGGTGGCGATGACCTTCGTGGGAGGGGAGGCAGTGTACGCAGCTCATGAGGCGTAAGCAGTAACGGATATCACGGTGAGGTCACGCGTAGATCATTTAGGCTCTGGGCAGCCTCGTAGCGCTTCTCGGTTCAACTTTCGGCCATAGAAGCTGAGTTCGAGTGCACGGGCGGCCAGCAGGCCGCCCGTTCGCAGGGCGGGGGGGCTCTGCCTGTTCCGGATCCCGGAAGGAATCGCATGCCTAAGGACGCCAGGTTCGGCCTCCCGTTCGACACTCCCGTCAACGGTCATCTGGGGTACGCCCAGAACCGTCCGCCGCTCCCCGCGCTCCTCGTCCGACGGGCAGCCGTGAACACCGCGACGGCACCGAGCCGTTGATCACCTGCCGCGGACGGGCGACTCGCCGCGTCCGTGCACCCTGCGGGCTCTGAGCCGTTCGTCAGCGCACGGACAGCAGGGCTGTCCGCCACCACTTCCTCGCCGCGCAAGCGCATCAGTCGTGCCCCTCACGGGCGCACGCACCAGGAGCGGAGCCGCACGTGTGCGTCCGGCTCCGGTGAGGGCTGCGCGCAGGGCGCAGAAGTTCCCGGAACCGACCGGCCGACGACCACGGCCGATCGGTTCCTCCATGACCGCAGTTGATGGGAGACCTGTGTGAAGTCCCGAGTCGTAGGTGCCGTTCCGGAGGCGTCCGCCGACAGCCCGCTCACGGCGCAGCCGAGCGCCCCACTCCACCCCACGGAGGCCGGGGACGCCCTGGCCCGCCTGTTCCTGACCCGCGTCCACGGTAGTACGGAGCAGTACCGCGGCTACCAGGACGCCGTGCGGCAGCGGCTGGAGGCGCTCGGCTCCCCCCACCCCAGCACCTCGCTGCGTGTGGAGGGAGCCCTCCATCTGGCGCGGCCCGCGTTCCTCCCGCCCGACGAGGAGGGCATAGCCAGGCTCAGGCGTCTGGATGCCAGCCTGCGCCTGATCGAAGCGGCCTTCCCCCAGGTCGGCACCGACGTCGAGATCTGCCGCCTGACCTGCGCCATGCTGGAGGGCGCCTGGCGGACCCGGGCGCTCACGCCGCCGCGCGAGGAGGAGCGGTCGAGCGCCTGCGGCTGCCCGCTGTGCCTCCGGCTGCCCACGCCCCCGGCCCGCACGCCGGACGACTACCGCTGGCGGCAGAGCGCCGGCCGTCCCCTCACCGTCAAGACCTGGCCGCACCGCCCCGAACTCGACAGCGTCCTGACCGGTGGCTGGTCCTGGACCCGGCAGATGAACGACCTCGAACGCGACCTCGGCCACCGCCACCGCTTCGAGGACGACATCCTCGTCTTCCACGAGTACAAACGCGTGATCGACACCATCGACACCACGCGCCTCACCCAGCACGTCGAGGAACGCCTGGCCGAGGACTTCAGCACCAACAGCGCGCGGGCCCTGGTCTCCGGACTGTTCGCGGCCCACAAGCGATCCGTCGACGAGTACTGGCTCCGGCAGCACGACGCGGGCGAGGTCACGCTCCCCCCGGGCAACCCGCTCAGCCAGAGCACCTACTCGGCGCTGCAGATGCTGGACTGCCTGTTCTGGCACGTCTCCCCCGACACCGAGCTCTGGCAGGAGGAACACCTCGCCTCCCTGCTGCTGTGCCGCGTCATCGACGACATGGCCGACGTACGGGCCGACGCCCTCACCGGCGAGATCAGCAACTTCTGGCTCGCCGACATGCCCACCCACACCAAGGCCCTCTACGCCGCCTGCGCCATAGCCCTCGTCAAGTACGGCTGCACGCCCGAGGCGCATCCGCCGATGTGGAACACCTGGCTGATGACCACCACCATCGTCTGGATGGGGCTCACGGGCCGCCACGCGCTGTGGTTCGACGGCATCACCCAGGGCCTCCCCCCGGCCGAGTCATGCCCGCTCTGCGACCTGCAGCCCAACTCGTGCAGCGGCATCCTCACCCACGGCACCACCCTCACCGTCGCCCCGCGGCCCACCGTGGCGGCGCTGAGCGCCCGAACCGCCGAGCTGTCCGCACGCTGCCGGGCCCAGCACCCCGGCACCTGGCCCCTGTTCGACGCCGAGCTTCACGCCTACGAGGCGCTGCACGGTCCCTGGTACGGCGACATCGACAGCACGTGGGAGATCCTGCGGCGCACCTACATAGCCGCCGTGGAGGCGTCCGCCGCGGCGGCGTCCACGGACCGCGCCCGACAGATCCAGGAGGACGCCGGCGTCGTCGGCTCCGAGATGTTCCACGCCCTGCACGACCCCCGGACCGGGCGGGAGGACACCACGCTGCTGGCCTACATGTTCGGCTGCGCCCACCCGCACTTCCTGTGGAACGCCACGGGATACCGTCCCGCGGACGTCGCGGGCGACTGGCTCGACGGCTGACCGCGCGGGCCCGAACCGTCCCGACGTACGACGCTGCCCGGCCGGGGAACCGGCCGGGCAGCGTGGTGTCGGGGTCAGGCGGAGAACTCGACCGGCAGGCTGTCGAGCCGGGACTCCCAGGTGGAGGCGGTCGAGGACAGCTCCTCCGCCGGCACGGCGAGCCGCAGGTCCGGCAGCCGGTGCAGCAGGACGTCCACGCCGATCTCGATGATGGACTGCCCGATGTTCTGCCCCGGGCACTCGTGCGGTCCGGCGCTGAACGCCAGATGGGACTGGTTGCCCTGCACGGCGACGGCCGCGTCGGGCCGCACCTCCGGGTCGATGTTGCCGGCGGCCAGGCCCAGGACGAGCAGTTCCCCCTCCTGGATGTGGTGGCCTCCGAGCTCCAGGTCGGCCGCCGCGAACCGGCCCGGCAGCACGGCCAGCGGCGGGGTGTCCCACATGATCTCCTCCACCACGGAGGAGATGTTCAGCTGCCCGCTGACCAGGTCGGACAGCCGGCCGGCGTCGGTGAGGACCCGCTGCAGAACCTGGGCCAGCAGGTTGCTGGTGGTGGTGTGGCCGGCGATGAGCACCAGGCGCAGATGGCTGACGACCTCGTCGTGGTCCAGGCCGGCCGGGTGCTCCAGCAGGGCGGTGGCGAAGTCGGAGCCCGGCTCGGCCCGCTTGCGCTCGGCGAGTTCCGACAGGATCTGGACGATCCGGCCGTTGTGCTCCAGGGCGTCCTCACCGCCCTTGAAGACCTGGGCGCAGGACTCGATCAGGCGCAGCCCGTCCGCCGAGGGAAGGCCCAGGATCCGGGTGAGCACGAGCATCGGCAGAAGATCGGCGTAGTCGGCCACCAGGTCGGCGCGGCCGGCGTCCGCGAACGCGTCGATCTGCTTGTTGGCGAAGTACGTGGCGTGTCGCCGCACACCCCGGCTGGACGCCGCGAGCAGCCCGTCGGTCACCGCGCCGCGCAGCCGGCGGTGCGGCTCGCCGTCCTGGGAGACGCAGTCGGGCCGCCAGCCGACCATCGGGATCAGGGGGTGCGTCTCCGGGATGCGCCCTTCCCGCCAGTCCCGCCAGATCCGCGCGTCCCGGCTGAACTGGCGTGGGTTGTCCAGCACCCGCCGGTTGTCGCGGTAGCCGAGGACCAGCCAGGCGGGGACGTCGCCCTCGAGCAGCACCGGCGCCACCGGCCCATGCTCCTTGCGCAGCCGTTCGTAGATGCCGTACGGGTCGGTCGACGCCTCCGGCCCGAACAGCCGGGTGAGGTCGGCCCCGTGCGCGACCGGGCACCCGCTCGGCGTGTCGGGATCGTTTAAGGGCTGCGCGTTCATCGGGACTCCAGTGCGACGGCGGAGCGGTCCTTCAGGTGGTGGATCAGCGCGACGAGCACGTCACGGCTGGAGGCCCGGTCGCGGGCGTCGCAGGCCACGACCGGGATGTGTGCGGGGATGTCGAGCGCGTCCCGGATCTCCTCGACCGGGTACTCCTTGGAGTCGGGGAAGACGTTCAGCGCCACGACGAAGGGGACGTCCTGCCGCTCCATCTCCTCGATGGCCCGGAAGCTGGAGGCCAGGCGCCGGGTGTCGACCAGGACGACCGCGCCGAGCGCGCCCTTGAACAGGCCGTTCCACAGGAACCAGAACCGCTCCTGTCCGGGCGTGCCGAACAGGTACAGCATCAGGCTGTCGTTGAGGCTGATCTTTCCGAAGTCCAGGCTGACGGTGGTCTCCGTCTTGTCGGCGACGCCGATGAGGTGGTCGTCGTCGGCACTGGCCTGGGTGAGCGTCTCCTCGGTGGTCAGCGGCTTGATGTCGCTGACCGAGCGGACCATGGTGGTCTTCCCGGTGCCGAAGCCGCCGGCGATCATCACCTTCACCGAGCGGGTGGTGCCCCCGGCGGCCGGGCGCCCGGGGTGGTCAAAGCCGTTCAAGTCCACTGAGTACCTCCTCAAGGAGCGCGAGGTCGGGCCCGCGGCCGGCGCCGTGCGCCGGGATGGGGTCACGGGCTTCGACGCGGCCTGCCTCGAGCAGATCCGCCAACAGCACCGCGAGAATGTTGAAGGGCAATCCGAGGTGGGCGCCCAGTTCGGCCACCGACAGCGGATCGCGGCAGCGCCGGAGGATGTCCTCGTGCTCGTGCTGCATGCCCGGTACGGGGGCGGTCACCGAGACGATGAGGGTCGCCACGTCGAGACTCGACGCCGAACCGCCCGGTCCGCTGCGTCCACGGGTGAGGACGTAGTAACGCTCGAGACCGGACGGGTTCGTGGGCCGGCGGGGAGCACTCATCCAGAGTGCTCCTCCAGGCGCGGAGTGGTGCCGAGGAGCTCACCCATCCTGCGGGCCAGGTCCCTCATCTGGTGTCCGAGCAGCCCCTGGTCGAGGCCTTCCCGGGCAAGGACACCGAGATACGTCTCCACACCCGCGCGTACGACGAAGAGATGGCCGCCGTCGACCTCGATCATCGCCAGCCGCAGCTGCCCCGCGTACTTGGGGAACTGCTCGGCCACCGGCTGGGCCAGGGCCTGCAGTCCGGCGACCACGGCGGCGAACCGGTCCACGTCGTCCGGGTCCTCGGCGCCGAAGGAGGTGATGGCCTTGCCGTCACTGGAGGCCACGAGGGCGAAGCGGATCTCCGGGATGGACTCCACTAGATCGCGGAGCGCCCAGCTCACGTCGGTTCCCTGTTGCGTCATGTGGACTAGTCGCTCTCTTCAGTGCGGTGCTCGGTGGACTCACGGCCGTCAGGCCTGAGGTCCCCCTCGGCTGACTCCCCGGTGGGCTCATCGGCGGACGTGCGGCCGGCGGTGGCGAAGGCGGCCAGGCCCGCGAACGAGGCGTCCGGCGGGACGGCCTGGACCGCGTTCTCCCCGGTCCGCGCGGCCCGCTCGGCCGGCTCGTGCCGTGCCGTCTCGTGCCGTTTGCTGCGGCGTCGGGGCAGTCCGCCGGGCGTGGTGTCCACGGCGTCACCGGCCTCGGTCATGGTCTCGGCGGCGGCGACGGCCACCGGGACGGCGGGCGAGGACGGGACGGCGGGGGCCGCCTCGGCCACCTGGGCCTGCGGGGTCGCCGGGGCCTGGGCGGTCACCGGGGTCGCGGTGGGCAGCGGGCTGAAGTACTTGTGCGGGACCACCACGACCACCGAGGTGCCGAGCCACGGCGAGTCCGCGAAGGTGACGCGGATGCCGTAGCGGCGGGCGAGGGCCCCGACGACGCGCAGGCCGATGTTGGCGTCCTCGGAGATACCGCCGATGCCCGGTCCGGCGGCGGTGCCGGTCAGTGCCTCGTCGGCCTCCCGCTTCTTCTCCTCGCTCAGGCCCTTGCCGGAGTCCTGGATCTCGATGCCGACGCCGTTGGGGACCTCCTTGCCGGAGACGATCACCGGCTCGGTGGGCGGCGAGTAGCGGGCCGCGTTGTCCAGCAGGTGGGCGAAGACCAGCGTGAGGTGGTCCACCAGGCCGCCGTCCACGCCGAGTTCGGGCAGGTGCCGTACCTCGACGCGGTGGAAGTCCTTGATCCGGCCGATGCCGCCGCGCACCACGCTCAGCAGTCGCTGCGGCTCCTGCCACTGGCGTCCGGGCCGGTCCGAGCCGCCCAGTACGCCGATGCTCGCGGCGAGCGAGTCGGCGGGGCCGAGCTGCTGGTCGAGCTCCATCAGGCCGCGGGCCACGGCGGGCAGCCGGCCGTGTTCGCCCTGCATCTCGTGCAGCCGGCCGCGGAGCTTGCTGGTGAGCACGTGGATGCGGTTGCCGATGCTGATCACGGCCTGCTCGGCGGAGGTCGAGCGGTTGAACTCCTCCTCCACGCCGATCAGTGCGGTGCGCAGCACCTTGCGCAGTTCGGCCTGGAGGTCGGAGCTGACCTTGGCGCACTGGTTGCCGACGGGCAGCAGGTCCTCGATCGCCTCACCGGCGCGCAGCTGCTTCAGTGCCTCGGGCAACTGCTCGTCGGCGAGCCGTGCGACGGCGGCGTGCTGGTGGGTCAGCTGCTCCTGCCAGGCCTCGTTCTGCTCCGCGAGCCGGGCCTCGTAGGAGTCGACCTGCTCGGCGAGCCGCGCCTCGAAGGCACGGGTCTGTTCGGCGAGCCGGGCCTCGTAGGCCGAGCTCTGCTCGGCGATCCGGGCCTCGTAGCCGCTGGACTGCTCGTTGAGCTGGGCCTCCAGGGAGGCGCGCTCCGCGGTGAACTTCCGCTCCAGCACCGACACATGCTGCTGCCACTGCTGCGAGTGCTCCGCCTGGGTGGTGCGGAAGGTGTTCTCGGAGCGGGTGAGCTGGGCCCGGGTGCGGACCAGCAGCCGTACGCAGACGGCGCTCGCGGCGGTCGCCGCGGCACCCGCGACGCCGGCGGCTATGCGCTCGGAGCTCATGAACGTGGCGGCAACCGTCCCGCCTCCTAAGGCCAGCGGCATCAACCACCAGCTGTACCAGGCGACAGGGGCCCGCGCCGCCGGCGGCGGAGTGGCGAGTTCCATCTGCATCCTTCGTAGCAACACGAACGAACAAGGGGGGTGTACAAGGGGGTTCCGCACTCATGGGTGCGCACCACGAAGTGAACGGACGCGATCCGTCAACTCGCAGCGCCGAACGGGAGCTTATCGGGTTTGAACCCGAAAGGATCAACCTCGAACAGCCGGTGGACGTGAGGGTTCCATCACTCTCCGCCAGGAACCGGGCCCGCGTCGCCCGGCTCCACCACCCCCGCACTTCATGGACAGGTGTCCAGCTATAGTGGACACCTGTCCATGAAAGGAAGGTCGCCATGGCGACGCTCGCCGATGTCCTGGTCGCCCTGGTGGCCGCCCTGCACGCCTACATCCTGGTGCTGGAGATGTTCCTGTGGCAGAAGAAGCCCGGGAAGGCACTGCACGGTTTCGACCCCGAGATGGCCCGCGCGACCGCGCCGATGGCCGCCAACCAGGGCCTGTACAACGGGTTCCTCGCGGCGGGCCTGGTCTGGGGCCTGATCGCGGCCGACCCGACGGGCTACCGTGCCCAGGTGTTCTTCCTCTCCTGCGTCGTGGTCGCCGGCGTCTACGGCGCCCTGACCGCCAACCGCCGCATCCTCTTCGCGCAGGCGCTGCCCGGCGCCCTCGCCCTGGCCGCCGTGCTGATCGCGCAGTGACCCGCCCCGAGCCGGAGGACCCCAGGGCCGCCCGCACCCGGGCGCGGCTGCGCCAGGCGCTGCTCGCGGAATGCGCCGAACGCCCGCTGGCCGAGGTCGGCGTGGCGGCTCTGGTGCGGCGGGCCGGCGTCGGACGGGCCACGTTCTACGTCCACTACGACGGCCTGGAGGCACTGGCGGTCGACGCGTGCGCGGACGTCGTACGGGAGGCCGTCGAGGCGCTGCACTCCTGGACGGGCCGGCCCGATCCGGTGCATGCGCCGCCCGCGCTGGCGGAGTTCTTCGCCTCGCTCGCCCCGCACGCCAGTCTGTACCGCGAGCTGCTGACGCCGGGAGGCAGCGGCCCGCTCGGCCGAGTGCTGCACCGGGACCTGCGCGCCTACAGCCTGCGGGAGCGCGAGCGCGCGGGCGCGGCGGACGCCCCGCTGGTGGCGTCGGCGGTGGCCGCCACCTTCGCCGGGGTCCTGGCCGACTGGCTGCACGGCCTGCTGGACGGGGACGCCGCCCGGATCGCCGACGAGGTCTGGCAGTTGCTCGTCGCCCTGCACGCCAGCCGCTGACGACCACTCACTTGCAGCCGTACCCGTCCTTCACCCGCGCCCAGCCCTCCACACCGTGGGAGGTGCGGACGTAGACCCGCGACGGGTCGCCGGTGAGCCACAACTGCCGGTCGCGGTAGCGGTATCCGGTGTCGTGGGCGTCGGCCGGCATCCGCACGTCACCGTCGTACGGCACGGTGAGCATGCCGTCGGGGAGGACGTTCTCCGGGTCCCGGGCGTACGTCCTGGCGTCCCTGCCCCGGCCCAGTGACAGGAAGTGCGCCTGCTGCCAGTCGCAGTGCTCGGGTCCGCTGCTGCCGGAAACTTCGCTGACCGGCACGCGCTCGCCGTCCCGGTCGGTCCAGATCTCGTACGGCCGTGTGTCGGTGAAGCTCGCCGGGAGTTCGGCCGGGTCGCAGGAGGCGCTGGTCTCCGGGCCCCAACCGGGCCTGCCCTTCTGGTCCTTGGCGATCACGACGGCCACTCTGGTCCTGCCGCCCACGTCGAAGGAGTACAGGACGCGGTCCGCCTCCTTGCGCTCGACGCGGTAGCCGTACCGCGGGAGGTCGGGCTGCTCGATGTCGAAGAAGACCTCGAGGCCCTCGCGCGGCGTCGCGCCCCCGTCGCCCTTGCTCCAGGGGCCGCTGCCTGCGCCGGAGTAGATCTCACCGTCGCACTCCAGCGCCCGGCCGGCAGCCCCCGACTCCACGCGCGCGGCCCGGACGCCGTCTTCGCCGCCGTGCTTCACGGGCACGTGCAGCGGGCCGCCGTAGGGTACGGCGGGCGGGGTGCCGGTGACGACCAGGTCCCGCCCCTTGCCGGCGCCGCACGCCACCACCGCCGACGCCACCAGCACCGTCGTCGCCAGCCGTCCCGCGCGCATCCCCACCCCTGTCCCCCTTCGCCGCCCGTCGGTTCTTGGACGCGAACGCAGCGCGAAACGTTCGGGGTTACCCGGCCGCCGCGCGGAAGGTCCGGCGGTACGTCTGGGGGGAGACGCCGATCGCGGCGTGCAGGTGTTGCCGCAGGGAGGCGCCCGTGGCGAAGCCGACGTGGCCCGCGATCTGGTCGACGGACAGGTCGCTGGACTCCAGCAGATGCCGGGCCCGGGCGACGCGCTGCTGGACGATCCAGCGGCCGGGGCTCATGCCGACCTCGTCGTTGAAGCGGCGCGCGAAGGTGCGCAGGCTCATTCGGGCGTGGCCGGCCAGGTCGGTCAGGGTGAGGGGTTCGCCGAGGCGCTGCAGCGCCCACGCGCGCGTGGCGGCCGTACCGGCGTCGGCGTTCTCCGGGACGGGCTGCTCGATGTACTGCGCCTGGCCGCCGTCCCGGAAGGGCGGGACCACGCAGCGGCGGGCCACGGCGTTGGCCAGCTCGCTGCCGTGGTCGGTGCGCACGATGTGCAGGCAGACGTCGACGCCGGAGGCGGCGCCGGCCGAGGTGAGGATGCGGCCGTCGGCGACGAACAGGACGTCCGGGTCGAGGTCGACGTGCGGATAGCGGCGCCGGAAGGCGTCGGTGACCTGCCAGTGCGTGGTGGCCTTCCGGCCGTCGAGGAGGCCGGCCGCGGCGAGCACGAAGGCGGCGGTGCAGATGGAGACGATGCGGGCGTCGGGCCGGATGCGGGCGAGCGCGTCGGAGACCTCCGGGGGCAGCTCGGCGGGGATGTGCGACGGCGTCATGGAGGCGACCACCACCGTGTCGGCCGTGGCCAGGATCTCCGGGCCGTGCTCGACGCCGATGGTGAAGTCGGCGCAGGAGCGCACCGGTCGGCCGTCGACGCTGCACGTCAGCACCTCGTACCGGCCGTCGGCCGCACCGAAGATCCGGCTGGGGATGCCGAGCTCGAAGGGGTACACCCCGTCCAGGGCCAGGACGACGACCCGTTCCACCCGCTGTTCACCGTGCATGGCACGATCTTATCGAAGGTTGGCAATCGTGCCATTTCCCGGGGCGGCGGATCCCGGCAGGCTGGTTCACCATGAGCACTGTGAAGACGATGCGAGCCATCAGCCAGGACGTCCTCGGCGGTCCCGAGGTCTTGAAGGAAGTGGAGCTGCCGCGGCCCGAGCCGCGCACGAACGAGGTGCTGGTGCGGGTGCACGCCGCCGGCGTCAACCCGACCGACTGGAAGCACCGCGCGACCGGCGGCTTCCTGGGCGAGCCGCCCTTCGTACTGGGCTGGGACGTCTCCGGCGTGGTCGAGGCCGTCGGAATCGGCGTCGCCCGCTTCACGCCCGGCGACGAGGTCTTCGGCATGCTGTCCTACCCGTTCGGTCACGGCTCGCACGCCGAGTACGTCACCGGCCCGGCGCGCTGGTTCGCGCACAAGCCGGCCGCGATCGACCACACGCAGGCGGGCGCGCTGCCGCTGGTGTCGCTGACCGCCTGGCAGGCACTGGTGGAGTACGCGGACGTACGGCCGGGGCAGCGGGTGCTGGTCCACGCGGCGGCCGGCGGCGTCGGCCACGTGGCCGTCCAGATCGCCAAGGCGCGCGGCGCGTACGTGATCGGCACGGCGAGCGCGGGCAAGCACGAGTTCCTGCGCGGGATCGGGGTCGACGAGACGGTCGACTACCGGGAGACGGACTTCACCGAGGCGGTCAAGGACGTGGACGTCGTCCTGGACACGATCGGCGGCGACACCTCGATCCGCTCGCTGCGGGTGCTGCGTCCCGGGGGCATCGTCGTGTCGATCCTGCCGGTCGGCTCCGACGACTTCCACGAGGAGGCCGCGCGGCTGGGGGTGCGGTCGCTGCGGATGCTCGTGGACGCCTCGCACAGCGGTATGACGGCGATCGCGGAGCTGGTGGAGGAGGGGAAGCTGCGCCCCACGATCGCCGGTACCTTCCCGCTGGCCGACGCCGCCGAGGCCCATCGGCTCGGCGACACCGGCCGGACCACCGGAAAGCTCGTCCTGACGGTCGGCTGAGTCAGAACGTCAGCACGGGCTTGATCGCCTTGCCCGTGCCCACGTCCCGCACCGCCCGGTCGATGTCCGCGAACGGATAGGTGCTGATCAGGCGGTGCAGCGGGAGCCGGCCGTCCTTCACGAGCCGGACCAGGGACGGAATGAAGGAGCGGGTCTCGGCGTCACCGAGGGTGAGGCCGACGACCCGCTTGCCGCCGAGCAGCCCGTTGACGTCCAGGGCGACCTCGGTGCCGAAGGGCGGCGCGCCGACGACGACCAGCGTGCCGCGGGCGGCGAGCGCGTCGACTCCCCGGCGCAGGACGCCGACGTTGCCCGTGGTCTCCACGACCCCGTCCGCGCCCTGGCCCGCGGTGATCCCGGCGAGCGCCTCGCCGAGGTCCCGCTCCGCGGTGTTCACGGTGTGGGTGGCTCCCAACTCCCTTGCGAGCAGCAGCCGTTCGGCGAACCGGTCGACGGCGACGATCGTGGTGGCGGGGGTCAGGGCGGCCGCCATGACGGCGGACAGCCCGACGGCGCCGGCACCGAGGACGACGACCGTGCTGCCGGTGGCCGGCCGCAGTACGTTCCAGACGGCGCCGACCCCGGTCTGCACCCCGCAGCCCAGCGGGGCGACGGACTCCAGCGGCACGTCCGCGTCGACCCTGACGAGGCTGCGCTCGTCCACCAGCGCGCGTTCGGCGAAGGAGGACTGCCCGAAGAAGTGGCCGCCCAGGGGCTGTCCGTTCCGGCTGATGGTGCTGGTGCCGTCGGCGCGGCGGCCTCCGATCAGGTTCAGCGGCAGCCAGGTCGCGCAGTAGGCCGGGTGGCCGCCGTTGCAGTTGCGGCACGCGCCGCACGAGGTGAAGGACAGCACGACATGATCGCCGGGCGCCACGCCGGTGACCGCCGCTCCGACGGCCTCGACGACGCCGGCGCCCTCGTGCCCCAGCACGCCGGGCAGCGGGAAGGGCAGGCCGCCGCTCGCCACCCCGAGGTCGGTGTGGCACAGACCGGTGGCCACCATGCGGACCACGGCCTCGCGCGGCCCGGGCTCGTCGAGCTCGACGTCGGCGAGCGTGAAGGGTGCCCCGCCGGACTCGACGACCGCGGCGCGGGTGGTGATGGACATCGTACGAACTCCCTTGTGGTTCGGGCGTGTTCAGCCGAGGTCAGTCGAGTGAGACGACGACGGACTTGACCTTGGTGTAGGCGGCGAGGGCCTCGGGGCCGTACTCGCGGCCGAAGCCGGAGTCCTTGACGCCGCCGAAGGGCACCGCAGGGTCGAGCATGGCCCAGTCGTTGATCCACACGATGCCCGCCTGGAGCCGGTCGGCGATGCGGTGGGCGCGGGCGAGGTTCGCGGTCTGGACTCCCGAAGCCAGGCCGTACGGCGTGGAGTTGGCGAGGGCGACGGCCTCGTCCTCGGTGTCGAAGGGCTGCACGGTCAGGACGGGACCGAAGATCTCCTCCTGTACGACCCGGGAGTCGTTCGCCAGGTCGGCGATCACGGTGGGCCGGTAGTAGTAGCCGCCGTCGAGGTCGAGCCGCTCGCCGCCGGCCACGATACGGCCGCCCTCCTTGCGGGCGAGGTCGACGTACTCCTCGACCTTCTTCAGGTGCTTCTCCCCCGCCATCGGCCCGACGACCGTCCCGGGGTCGCGCGGGTCGCCGACGGGGACACCGGGGACGGCCTCGGCGAGGATGCCGAGCAGGGTGGAGTACACCGGGCGGGCGACCAGCAGGCGCGGGCCGCCCATGCAGAACTGGCCGGTGTTGAAGACGAACGCCTTGATGATCGCGCCGACCGCCTTCTCCAGGTCGGCGTCCTCGAAGACGAGGTGGGCGGCGTTGCCGCCGAGTTCCATGGTGACGGGCTTGAGAGCCTCGCCGGCCAGGCTCGCCACATGGCGGCCGACGGCGGTGGAGCCGGTGAAGGCGACCTTGTCGATGCCGCGGTGGCGCAGCAGCGCCTCGCCGGCCACCGGTCCGGTGCCGGTGACCACGTTGACCACGCCGTCGGGGACGCCGGCCCGCTGGAAGAGGCGGGCCATGTACAGGGCGCTGAGCGGGGTCTCGTCGGCGGGCTTGTGAACGACGGTGTTCCCGGCCGCCAGCGCGGGGCCGATCTTCGAACCGGCCAGGATCAGCGGGAAGTTGAACGGGGTTATGGCCGCGACGACGCCGAGCGGTTCGCGCTTGGTGTACGCGAACGCGTTCATGGGCGTGTCGCGGACCGCGCCGTCGAGGGAGTGGGCGAGGGCGGCGAAATGCTCGTAGTCGTTGGCGGCGTTGGTGACGTCCACGGCATGGCAGAGCGAGATCGGCTTGCCGACGTCCAGGCTCTCCAGGCGGGCGATGTCGTCGGCGTTCTCGCGGATCAGCTCGGCCACCCGGTGCAGGACCCGGCCGCGCTCGCGGCCGCTCAGCCCGGACCAGGTACCGCCGTCGTAGGCGTCCCGCGCGGCCCGGACCGCCGCGTCCACGTCGGCGGCGCCCGCCTCCGCGACGGTGGTGAGGACCGCACCCCGGGACGGGTCGACCACCTCGGTGCGCGCTCCGTCGGCGGCATCGCGCCACCGTCCCCCGACGAACAGTCGTCCAGGTTCGATCTCGAAGGTGGTCATCGCCGCTCCTCAGCCTCTTCGCCAAGATTTCAACAAACAGGAATCCTGTTGGTTCGCAGTTTCATTAGAGACAGGATTCCTGTCAATGCTCTAGGCTGAACCCATGCTCGACTCCCAGGCCGCCAAGACATCGCCGTCCCTGCTCTACATGGTCAAGCAGGTGGAACTCGTGGTGCGCTCGCACCTGGACGAGCTGGTCAAGCCGGCAGGCATCACCGCGCTGCAGTACACCGCGCTGACCGTTCTGGAGCGTCACGACGGACTGTCGGCCGCCCAACTCGCCCGCGACTCGTTCGTCACCGCGCAGTCCATCGCCGACCTCGTACGGTCGCTGGAGAACCGCGGGCTGGTGCGACGGGAACGCAATCCGCGCAACCGCAGGGAGCTGCTGATCCTGCTGACCGATGCCGGGCGGCGACTGCTCGAGGAGCACGCGGAGCCGGTGAGAACGCTGGAGGAGCGCATGGTCCGCGATCTCACGGCGCACCAGACCGAGCAGTTCCGTCAGTCTCTGACCAAAGCCTGGCACGCGCTGTCGTAAGCGTTCACCGCAATTCGAAGACATATGTCAATCGAACATGCTCAAATTCACTCCATCGAGGGTAACTTGCAGGGCGGGGAACGCTTTTGCGCTCACCGGGACCCAGGGGACGGGCTCGCGCTCACAGGCTCACGGAACGTTGTCACCCCGGCCCCCGGTGACCTGCAAGCCCGCAGTGTCGGAGCAGGTGGAGGCGATGTCGTCGTGGAGCAGCAACCGGCGCCGCTGACGCGGCACCTGCGGGTCCGCCAGGACCGCGGTCACACGGTGCTGGAGTTCCGCGGCGAGATCGACATCGCGGCCGCCACGGAGATCGGTCCGTACCTGGACGGCGTGACGGCCCGCCCCGAGGTGCGGCTGGTCATCGACCTGCGGCCCGTCGACTTCTTCGACTGCTCCGGACTGCGCCTGCTGTACCGGGCCCGGACCCGCATCCTCGACCAGGACGGCGAACTGCGGCTCGTGTGCACGCATCCTCTGACGCTGCGCATCCTGCGGGTCACAGGGCTCGCGAAACTGCTGCCTCCGCATCCGACCCTGGACGCGGCCCTCGGGCAGCCCGAGGCCACGTCCGGGTCGCTGTGAGCGCCGCCGGGCCGCCTACTGGAGAATCTTGGTGACCTGGCCTGCGCCGACCGTGCGGCCGCCCTCACGGATGGCGAACTTCAGGCCCTCCTCCATCGCGATGGGCTGGATCAGCTGGACGTGCATTGCCGGTGTCGTCACCCGGCATGACCATCTCGGTGCCCTCGGGCAGCGTCACCACACCGGTGACGTCGGTCGTGCACTCCCTGTCTAATCGCTCCGGGGCGCGTCGAACAGGGCGCTGACGGACTCCCCGTTGTGAATGCGGCGCACGGCCTCGGCGAGCGCCGGGGCGACGGTGAGGATCCGCAGCTTCTCGGTGCGCTCCTCCTCCGGCACCGGCACGGTGTTGGTGCACACGATCTCCAGTACGTCGGGCTGCTCGCCGATGCGTTTGAGCGCCCCTGCGGCGAACAGCCCGTGCGTGCAGGCCACCCGGATCGAGCGGGGGCCCGACTCCCGCAGCCGGTCGAGGAGTTCGAGGACCGTGCTGCCCTTGGCGATCTCGTCGTCCAGGACGATGACGTCCCGGCCGGCGACCTCGCCGATGACCGAGCTGATGGAGACCCGGTCGTCGGCATAGCGCTGCTTGGCACCGGCGGCCACCTGGGCGCCGATCATCCGCGCGAACGCGGCCGCCTCCTTGGCGTTGCCGAGGTCCGGCGAGACGACGGTGGTGCGGGACAGGTCGTACCGCCGGAAGTGGGCGGCCAGTTCACGCCGGGCGTGCAGGTGGTCGACCGGGACCGAGAAGAAGCCGTGGACCTGCGGCGAGTGCAGGGTCATGGTCAGCACCCGGCTCGCGCCCGCCGCGACCATCAGGTCGGCGACGAGCCGTCCGCCGAGCGAGATGCGGGGCGCGTCCTTCTTGTCGGAGCGGGCGTAGGAGTAGTGCGGCATGACGACGGTGATCCGGGCCGCCGAGGCACCGCGCGCCGCGTCGCACATCAGCAGCAACTCCACCAGGTTCTCCTGGACCGGCTTGACCAGCGGCTGGATCAGGAAGACGTCCCGCTCCCGGCAGTTGGCCTGGAGTTGCACCTCCAGGCAGTCGTTGGCGAACCGGCTGACGCGGGTCGGGCTGAGCGGCACCCCCAGATGGGCGCACACCTCGGCGGCCAGATCGGGGTGGGCGCTGCCGCTGAACACGGAGATGTCTCGCACGATCCGCTCCTCGCATGATCACGTACGGGCTCTTCATGCTACTGACGCCGGAAAATCCGGTTGCGCCGCACGCGAACCCGCGGGTCATGATGTGACCGTCCGAGTCCCCTCACGTCAGGACCCCTCGCATGCGCCGACTCCTCGAGATCACCCAGCGCCCCCACCGGCCCACGGTCTTCGAGGACACCACCCCGCATGCACACCCTGAACATCGGCATTCTCGCCCACGTCGACGCAGGTAAGACCAGCCTCACCGAGCGGCTGCTGTTCGACCACGGAGCGATCGACCGGCTCGGCAGCGTCGACGCCGGTGACACCCGCACGGACGACGGCTGGATCGAGCGCCGGCGCGGCATCACCGTCCGCTCGGCCGTCGCCGCCCTCACCGTCGGCGGCACCCAGATCAACCTCATCGACACCCCCGGCCACTCCGACTTCATCGCCGAGGTCGAGCGCGCCCTGGAGGTCCTCGACGGCGCGGTGCTGCTGCTGTCCGCCGTGGAGGGCGTGCAGGCGCAGACCCGGGTGCTGATGCGGACCCTGCGGCGGCTGCGGCTGCCCACCCTGGTCTTCGTCAACAAGATCGACCGCGCGGGCGCCCGCTCCACCGCCCTGCTCGCCGACATCCACCGCAGGCTGACGCCGTCCGCCGCCGCGCTCACGGACGTGTCGGGCCTCGGCACCCCCGGCGCCCGGGTGACACCGCGCCCGGCCGGGGACGCCCGGCTCGCCGAGGCGCTCGCCGAGGTCGACGCGGACGTGCTCGCGGCCCTGGTGGACGGCCCCGCGCCCACACCGGAGGACCTGCGCCGGGCGCTCGCCGCCCGCACCGCCGACGGCTCCTTCCATCCTGTCCTCTTCGGCTCGGCCCTCGGCGGGCAGGGCGTCGCCGAGCTCGTCGACGGCCTCGTCCGCCTCGTCCCGCCCACCCCGGCGCGGGGCGGCGCACCCCGCGGCACGGTGTTCGCCGTACGACCCGGACCGGGCGGTGAGCGGACGGCCTATCTGCGGTTGTACGACGGCAAAGTGACGCCGCGTCAGCCGCTGAGGTTCCGGCGGCGCGAGGCCGACGGGCGCACCACCGAGGTCTGCGGACGGGCGAACGGCCTGGCCGTGATCGGCCGGGACGGCCCGCTCACCGCCGGGAACATCGCCGCGGTCACCGGCATCGCCGGCATCCGTGTCGGCGACCGGCTCGGCGACGCCCCGTCCGAGGCGGCGCAGCGGTTCGCCCCGCCGACGCTGCGGACCGTGGTGCGCGCCCGCCGCCCCGAGCAGGCGGCGCCCCTGCGTGCGGCCCTCCTGGCCCTCGCCGACCAGGACCCGCTGCTGCACGCCCGTCCCGCGGCCGCCGGCGCCACCGCGCTGCTGCTGTACGGCGAGGTCCAGATGGAGGTGCTCGCGGCCACGCTCGCGCACGACTTCGGCATCGAGGCCGACTTCGAACCGGGCCGCGTCCGGTTCCTGGAGCGGCCGCGCGGCGTGGGCGAGGCGTGCGCCGCGATGCCGTGGCACCTCGGCGGCCGCGTGTGGGCCACGGTCGGGCTGCGCGTGGAGCCGGGACCGCGGGGCGGCGGAGGCGTGTTCGCGTACGACACGGAACTCGGCGCCCTGCCCCGCGCCTTCCACCAGGCCGTCGAGGACTCCGTGCACGCGGGCATGCTCGACGGGCTGTCGGGGGCGCCGGTGACGGACTACCGGGTCACGCTGATCCGGTCCGGCTTCAGCTCGGTCATGAGCACGGCCGGCGACTTCCGCACCCTCACGCCGGTCGTGCTGCGCCGCGCGCTGGAGAGCGCGGGGACCGGACTGTACGAGCCCTACCACACCTTCGAGGCGGAGGTCCCGCTCGACGCCCTCGCCCCGGTCACCGCCCAACTCGCGCAGGCCGGTGCGGAGTTCACCGGCACCTCGGGCGGGAGCACCTCCTGGGTGATCACCGGTGAGATGCCGGCCCGCCGGGTGCGCGAGGTCGAGTTGCGCCTGCCGGGCCTCACCCACGGCGAGGGGGTGTGGTGGTCGCGTCCGTCGGGCGACCGTGAACTACGGCCGTAGCGAGGGGCGTTCACCACGACACGGGCAGTCTGCGCGGACTGCGCGTGAGCTGGCCCTCCCGCCACTCGATCGTGTCGGGCGTGAACCCGGCCCGCAGACCGGGGAGTCGGGAGGCCAGCCGGTGCAGGGCGAGGCCGAGTTCCAGCCGGGCGAGCCAGGCGCCGAGGCAGTGGTGGGGCCCGGCGCCGAAGATCAGGGTCGGTGAGGTCAGGGGGGTGAAGGGGTCCGGCGGGCCGGGCGGGAACACGTCGGGGTCGCGGACGGCGGAGTTGGTCTGCACGGCGACGACCGCGCCCGCCGGGATGGCCACGCCGCCGACGTCGACGTCCTCGACCGCGCGGCGGATCAGTCCCGGCAGCACCCGGCCCTCGCTGAGGGGGACGGCCCGCAGCAGCTGCTCCGCCGCGCCCGCCGCCGTGTCCTCGTCGGCGGCGAGCCCGGGCCAGACGCCGGGTGCGTCGGTCAGCAGGTAGACGACGATGTTGCCGAGCGCCGTCATGGTCGTCTCGTGCCCGGCCACCACCAGGCCGCACACCAGGCGCACCAGCTGCCGCTCCTCGATGCCGAGGTCGTCGCCCGCCGCCACCAGGCCGCTGACCAGATCGTCGCCGGGGGACCTGCGCCGCTCGGCGATCAGGTCGGCGCCGAACGCCGTGAACTCGCCCAGCGCGGCGGAGACCTCCTCCCGGGTGTGGGCGCCGCCGGAGAGGGCGTGGTCGGCCCAGTGGCGGATGCGTTCGCGGTCGAGGTGGTCGAGGCCCATCAGCCGGCAGATCACCGACACGGGCAGCGGGCGTGTGAAGCCCTCGACGATGTCGGCGGGCGGCCGCCGCGCGGTGAAGTCGTCGAGGAGCGCGTCGACGGCCGAGGCCACCCAGGGCCGCCAGCGGTCGATCGCCCGGGGCGTGAACGCCCGCTGCACGGTGCCGCGCAGCATGCGGTGCGCCTCGCCGTCCATGTTGAGCAGGCCGTTCGGGTCGTCCAGCAGGTTCGGTACGACGAGCAGCGGCGGCGCGTCCTCGGCGTACAGCGACCTTCGGTCGAAGCGGGGGTCCATCAGCACCTGGCGTACGTCGGCGTACCGCGTGACCAGCCACACCGGGGTTCCGGTGGCGAGGGCGGCAAGCCGGGGCGGGCCGGTTTCGGGGAGGTCGACGCGGTGCATGGGACATGAGGAGCGGGAGGTGCTGTCTGTGGTCATCCGGGGCTCCCGGCGTGCCGATACGGACAGTTCTCTCACGCTAGTGCGCCCCGACTGCCCCGACCAAGGGCGCCAATCGGCCAACACGACGGTCTGGCGAGGCATTTGGCGGGCATGCGTGACACAGGAAAGGAGGGCCGTCGCCATGACGACTCCCATCAGGCGCGTGTCCCGGCGCATGCCGGGCTGGGCGAAGGCGGTGAGCGCCGTCGTGCTGGTGCTCGTGGTGTTCTTCGCCGGTATCCGGCTGGCCGTGCTGCCGGGCCTCAAGGACCTGTTCGGCACCGAGACGCACGACCGCACGGGCCCCACCCTGCTCCAGTCCATCCAGGACATGAGCCGTTACGACGCCGCCTCCGGCAACTTCCAGGTCGTGGTCGACCTGGAGAAGGACACCAAGTACCTGCCCGACGCCATCCGCGGCACCCGCGTCCTCTACGTGGGCGCGGGCACCGTCGACGCCTACGTCGACCTGGGCAAGGTCGGCAAGGACGACGTGACGGTCAACGGCGACCGCACCTCGGCCACCCTTCGGCTGCCGCACGCGGCCCTGGGCAAGCCCGCCCTCGACCCGGACCGCTCCTACGCCGTCTCCAAGCAGCGCGGTCTGCTGGACCGGCTGGGCGACCTCTTCTCGGACAACCCCAACAGCGAGCAGGCCGTGCAGAAGGTCGCGGTCAAGCACATCGGCGACGCCGCCAAGGACAGCGGACTGACCAAGCGCGCCGAGAGCAACACCACCGACATGCTCGAAGGGCTGCTGCACTCCCTCGGCTTCAAGGAGGTGCGCGTCTCCTACCAGAGCTGATCAGCCGCCCAGCACCCCGGGCAGGGCCAGCGCGCCCAGCAGGGCGGTGCCGACCAGCATCCAGGCCACGTAGTCCCCGACGTGCCCGGACTGCAGGCGCCGCAGCCCGGAGGCGCGGTAGGCACCGGCGAGCAGCTTCGGCCGGGCCACGGCGAGGGCCGCGAGCCCCCCGGCCAGCACGGTCGAGGCGAGTGCGAGGACCACACCGGCCGGCGTCCAGTGCGGAGCCGAGACCACGGCTCCGCCGGCGCCGGCCTCGTTGACGCCGTGCGCGACCACCCCGGCGAGACCGGGGGCCACGCCGACGGCGAGGGCGGCGGCGAGCAGCACTGCGGGCACCGCCGTCATCGTGTCGGGGACCCGGCGGATCCGCCTCCCGGTCTCGGGCTGCTCGCCGGAGCCGGACGTCTCGTACTCGGTGTCCTCCTCGGGCCGGGGCCCGAGACCGAGGAAGACTCGCGCGGCGACGCGCAGCACCACCGCCCCGGTCACCGCGCTGACCAGCACGAACACCACTGTGAGCGGGCCGCCGACGGCCTCCTCCGTGACGGCCTTGCCCAGGCCTGTGCCGAAGGGCGGCAGCCCGGCGAGGGCGAGGCCGCCCAGGCCGTAGAGCACGGCGACACTGCGCAGCCGGCGGGCGCGTCCGTGCAGGGCGTACTCGTCGACGCTGCCGAACCGGTCGAGGAGGATGCCGGTGCAGGCGAACAGCGCGGCCTTCACCCCGGCGTGGCCGAGGATGTACAGGGCGACCCCGTCGTCGCCCTCCGGTGTCAGCACGCCGAGGCCGATCAGGAACAGTCCGGTGTGGGCGACCGTGGAGAAGGCCAGCTGCCGCTTGATGTGCCGCTGGAACCAGCACATCACGGCACCGATCAGCGCCGTCAGGGTCCCGAGCACCAGCAGGACCCGCTCGGCGTCGGCCGCCGGGACGCCGCCCGGACCGGAGAAGACGGTGCCGTACACGCGCCACACGCCGTATGTGCCGAGCTCGACCATGACGCCGGACAGCAGCATGCACACGGGCGTCGGCGCCACGGCGTGCGCGTCGGGCAGCCAGAAGTGGAAGGGCGCGGCGGCGGCCTTGACCAGCAGGCCGGTCAGGACGAGCACGAAACCGGCGAGGGTGAGGGCGTCGGGACCGCCGTGGACGGCGGCGCTGTCCAGGCCGCGCCCGATCTGGGTGAGCGCCAGTTCCCCGGTGCGGGCGTACAGCAGGCCGATGCCCATCAGCATGGCGTACGCGCCGAGCGAGTTGACGACGCCGAAGGTCAGGGCGCCCTGCACGGCCTTGGCCTCCTCGACACGGGTGCCGGTCAGGGCGTAGGCGACGACACTCATCAGCTCGAACCAGACGAACAGGTTGAACAAGTCGCCGGCGATCGCGAAGCCGCACATGCCGCCCTGGAAGAGCAGCATCAGGGCGGGGAAGGAGCCCGCGTGGCGGCGGGGCGGTTCGTCGAAGTAGTGCCAGGAGTACGCCATCGCCGCCAGGGTCAGCAGCGACGCCAGCGCGGCCATGCCGAGGCCCGGCCCGTCCCCGACGAGGACGATGCCGACGCTCTCGCCGTTCACCGGCTGCCAGCCGCCCACCCACTCGGTCAGGGGCGGCGAGGAGTCGAGCAGCAGGACCAGCGCGAGTCCGGCGGTCGCGGTGCTGACGGCGCAGGCCACCGACTCGGCGACGGCCCGGGGCAGCCGGCGCCCCACGGCGACCAGCAGGGCGGCGCCCACCAGGGGGACGGCGACGAGGAGGGGCAGCAGGTCGTTCATCAGCCGCGCAGCTCGGAGAGTTCGTCGGGGTCGACGGTGCCGTGGCGTTTGGCGATCTGCACCACGAGCGCGAGCAGCAGGGCGGTGACGGTGGCGCCGACGACGACGTCGGTGAGGGTGAGCGCCTGGACGACGGGGTCGACGACCGGCCGGGAGCCGGGCTTGATGTCGGAGAAGACGGGCGCGGTGCCCTTGTCGCGGTAGCCGACGGCCAGCAGCAGGACGTAGGTGGCGGCCTGGCAGACGGACAGGCAGCCGACGGCGTGGATGAGGTTGCGGCTGGTGGCCAGGCCGTAGCAGCCGACGAGGAAGACCCACGCGGCCACCAGGTAGGGCAGTACGTCCAGTACGGCGTTCACGTCCCGCCCTCCCCCTCGATCTCGACGGCCTGGTCCAGGAAGCGGGCGAGCAGGATGACGACGGCGCAGGCGACCTCCATGCCGATGGCCGCGTTCAGCAGCGGGACGGTGCCGGCGGAGGAGAGCGTGTTGAAGGTGCCGTACGGCAGCAGCGTGTTGGCCAGGAAGGCGGTGCCCCCGACGAGTCCGGCGAGGCCGGTGACGAGGTAGGCGGAGGAGGCCAGCGCGTCGCCGACCTCGTAGGCGCCGATCGGGCGGACCCGTTCCAGGGCCCGGTAGTCGGCGCCCAGGTAGAGCAGGTGCAGGGCCGTCGCGGCGACGACGCCGCCCTGGAAACCGCCGCCGGGGCTGAGCTGGCCGTGCGCGATCACGTACAGGCCGCTGAGCAGGGCGACGGGCAGCACGACGAGGGCGTAGCGGCGCACCGGCCGGGCCACCTCGGCGGGTTCGGGGCGGGCGCGGTGTTCGTCGCGGGTCTGGCGCAGCAGCACGACACAGCCGAGGACGGCGGAGAAGAGGATCATCATCTCGCCGAGCGTGTCGAAGGCGCGCTGGTCGAAGTTGACGGAGGAGATGGTGTTGGCGGTGCGCCGGGCGAGGGAGGCGCGTACGGCCCGGTCGCCGTAGGGGTGCCGGTCCCCGCCGAAGTCCGGCAGTCTCAGACAGGCGGCGACGAGCAGGGCGGCGAGGCCCGCGCCGCCGGCCAGCAGCACCCAGAGCCGCCCGCGCCGGGTCATCGGCCGTCCTCCTTGTCCCGGCCGCGCCGCCTGACCTTGCGGACGGTGAGCATCAGCAGCAGCGGGGTCAGGGCGGAGCCGACGGCCAGCTGCGACAGGGCCACGTCGGGTGCCTGGAGCACGGTGAACAGCACGGCGAGCACGACGCCGAGGACGGCCAGGACGAGCGCCTGGCGCACGGGATCACGGGTCGTCACCGCCGTGGTCGCGGCCGCCGCGACCAACAGCAGCGCGACGACGATCAGCGCGTCATCCACGGCGCACCCCCCGGAAACCGCCCGACAGGGCACGGGAGGCGACGATGTTCCCGCCGATCAGCAGCGCCCCGATCACCAGCAGTTTGACCATGGCCCGGCCCGGCCCGGTGGCCACGCACAGCGCGATCACCGCGGCGGCGCCCAGGCCGGCGACCGCCCAGGTGGCTCCCCAGGCGCGCGGGGGGTCCTCGGCGAGCTCGTCGGCGAGCAGCCGGGCGAAGACGAGGGTGCCGACGGGGCCGAGCAGGGCGAGGACGAGACCGAGGTCGACGTAGGAGGGGCGGCCGTAGGCCTGGGAGAGCAGGAGCAGGCCGGGGCAGGCGAGGGCGGTGGACAGGTTCTGCGCCACGACCCGGCGCCGCAGCGGCCCGGTGGTCACGCCCCACAGGGCAGCCCCCAGGCCGCCGCCGAGCACGACGGTCGCGGCCGGGGTCCAGCCGTTCACGAGCCGGTCACCGCCCGCCGGGCGGCGCACGCGGCGAGGGCGCCCACACCGGCGCAGCCCGCGCCGACGGCGAGTTCCAGGGTGTCCACCGTGCTGATCAGGACCAGCCACAGCAGGACGAGCGCGGCCCACCAGGCGAGCAGTTCGGCCAGGGCGAGGAGTGCCGTCCGCGGGGTCATGCGCCACCTCCTCGGGCTCTGCCCGCCCACCGCGCCGGCGAGATGTCCGGTCTGTCCCTGCGCGGCATCCAAGCATCACGACGGGCGCCGCGGGTGGCGACGCGCTCGGCTCCCCGCCCGGAGTGCCCCCACCGCGGCAACGGAAACCGGGCGGGTGCCCGGCCGGAAGCGTGGATGGGGCGGCATCGTCGGGTGCCGAGGGGGTAAACGCCTTGAAACGCAGGCAAGTTGAAGACTGGAGGACCTGATGGCCCGTGCAGCAGCGCGCCCGCTGTCGGCTTTGCGGCTGCGCACCGCCAAGGCCGAAAAGCCGGAGGAGAGTGCGCAGTCCACGAAGAAGGCGAAGAGCGTGCGGTCCCCGCAGAAGGCCAGGACGCGTCCCGCGCCCCGCCCGGAGCCGCGGGAACGGCACGTGCTCCCCTGGCCGATCCGGGTGCTGGCGATGCTGGTCGCGTTCGGCGCCATGGTGGCCTTCGCCGTCGTCCTGGCCAAGCTGACGCTGGAACCCTCCCCCGCCTCGGCCTCGCTGGTGCACACCAACCTGCATCCGGGCCGCTCGATCCGCGCCTACATGGAGCAGCCCGCGCTGCGGGACACCGTGAAGCAGATCGGCGGCAACATCCTGCTGGGCGTCCCGTTCGGCGTGCTCGTACCGGTCGTCGCGCCACGGGCACGCGGGCTGCTGCGCGTCCTGCTGCTGACCGCCGTGGTGATGCTGCTCGTGGAGTTCGCCCAGGGGGCCCTGGTCAACGGACGCGCCTTCGACATCGACGACGTCATCCTCAACACGACCGGCGCCCTGATCGGCTGGCTGCTGCTGGGACGGCGGATGGGCAAGGTGCACGCCAAGGAACGGGTGCCCGCCCGGCCGGCCGAGCGGACAAAGAGCGCGTAACCGGGAACCCCGAAGCCTGGTCCGAACCAAAGTATTGACGCTGGGCTTATCTCACTTCTTAAATCAAGAGGCGACGCCTTCACCCCCCACCCCGGCCGGGCGCACGTGTGCGCCCGGCCGCCGTACGGAAGGAAGTGCCGTGGCCTCCCCACGACTGCTGCGCAGATGTCTGTTCGCCGCCTTGTCCGCCGTCCTCGTCGCGACCGCGGCGACCGGCGCGGCGCAGGCGGAGACGCCCAGGGCCACCGCCGCCGCGGTGACGTTCTCGGACACCTTCGACGGGCCGGCCGGGGCCGCCGTCGACTCCTCGAAATGGCAGACCGAGACCGGCGACAACGTCAACAACCACGAGCGGCAGTACTACACCTCGGGCACCAGGAACGCGGCCCTGGACGGCCAGGGACATCTGGTCATCACCGCACGGCGCGAGAACCCCGCCAACTACCAGTGCTGGTACGGCACCTGCCAGTACACCTCGGCCCGGCTGAACACCTCGGGGAAGTTCACCGCCCAGTACGGGCACGTCGAGGCCCGCATGAAGATCCCGCGCGGGCAGGGCATGTGGCCGGCGTTCTGGATGCTGGGCACGCCGGTCAACTGGCCGGACTCGGGCGAGATCGACGTCATGGAGAACGTCGGCTTCGAGCCCTCCACCGTGCACGGCACGATCCACGGACCCGGCTACTCCGGCTCCGGCGGCATCGGCGCCGCCTACACCCTGCCGGGCGGCCAGGCCTTCGCCGACGCCTTCCACACCTTCGCCGTCGACTGGGCGCCCGACTCGATCACCTGGTCCGTGGACGGCACCGTCTACCAGCGCCGCACCCCCGCCGACCTGGGCGGGAAGACCTGGGTGTTCAACAAGCCGTTCTTCCTGATCCTCAACCTCGCGGTGGGCGGCTACTGGCCCGGCGACCCCGACGGCTCCACGGCCTTCCCGCAGCAATTGGTGGTGGACTCGGTGTCGGTCACCACGAGCGGCACCGCCACCGGCACGGCGATCAGGGGCCTGGCCGGCAAGTGCGTGGACGTCGCCGGCGCGAACCCCGCCAACGGCACCCCCGTGCAGCTCTACGACTGCAACGGCACCGCCGCCCAGCAGTGGACGGTGGGCTCCGACGGCACGCTGCGCGCGCTCGGCAAGTGCCTGGACGTCACCGGCAACGGCACGGCGGACGGCTCGACCGTCCAGCTGTGGGACTGCACCGGCGGCCCGAACCAGAAGTGGACGGTCACCGGGGCGAACGACATCGTCAATCCGCAGGCGAACAAGTGCCTCGACGTCACCGGCGACAACTCGGCCAACGGCACCCGCCTGCAGATCTGGTCCTGCACGGGCGGCGCCAACCAGAAGTGGACGGTCGGCTGACCCACCCGGCGGGGCCCAGTGCTATCTCCAGGTGAACTTGTCGCCGCCGACCCAGCGCACCACGTCGGGATCGTCCATGTCGTGGACCGTGATGCCGAACGCCGCCGCGGCCTCCAGGACGTCGATGACGCCCTTGGCCTCACCGACCACTTCGCCGTCGATCTCCACGATCCGGAACGGAGGTGTGCCCGGCTGCACTCCGAGCACCATGATCCGCGGATGAGAGATGTAGGGAGCTGCTTGTTCGGTCATGCAATTCAGCGTAGGACGCAACCGGCCGATCCGGCTCGGGCAGGTCACGCCTGGAGAAGTTCCAGCACAGCGGCCTCGACGGCGCCCTGTGTGGCGGGACGCCCGAAGTCCCCGTGCTCGCCCGGCGGCCGGCGTCGTCGGTGCCGACGGCCTGCAGATGCCCGTTGGGCCAGGGGCAGATCCACACGTCCCGCCAGGCGGGCGGGATGACCAGGGCACGGATGCGGGCGAGGTGGGCGGAGTCCGTCAGGGGCCGCCCGTCCCGGTCCCGGTAGCGGAAGCCGCGGCCGCAGCGGACCGGCTGAACCCGGACCGTTCGCAGGAGCTGGTGCGCAGTCTCATGGCCGCCGCCTCAGGGCCGCCGCCAGTCGTCGCTGCGCAGGTGGGAGCCGGCCTGCGGTCCCATGCGGAGCATGCCGCCGTCCACGCTCCAGGACGCCCCGGTGACGTAGGAGGCGCCGGGACCGGCGAGGAAGGCGATCACGGCGGCCACCTCCCGGGCGTCGCCCGGACGGCCGAGCGGGACGCCGGGACGGGACTCGGCGTGCACGTCGCCGTCCTCCTGGCCGGTCATCGGGGTGGCGATCTCGCCGGGCGCGACCGCGTTCACGGTGATGCCGTGCTCGGCGAGCTCCAGGGCCATGACCTGCGTGAGCAGCCCGAGGCCGCCCTTGGCCGCGCAGTACGGCGCCGCGCCCACCCGGGGCTGGTGCTCGTGCACGGACGTCACGTTGACGATCCGGCCGCCGTCGCCCTGGCGGATCATGTGCCGGGCCGCCTTCTGCCCGCACAGGAACGGGCCGATCAGGTCGACGTCCAGGACCTCGCGCACGGTGTCGAGCCCCAGGTCGAGGAACGGCGTCATGGTGCCCGTACCGGCGTTGTTGACGAGGACGTCGAGGCGGCCGAGGCGCCCGGTGAGCTCGTCGACGGTGTCCGCAGCTCCCGGAAGGGCGGTGAGGTCCAGCCGGGCGACCTCGGCCCGCCGCCCGAGGGCACGGACCTCCTCGGCGGTCTCCTCCGCGCCCTTGTGGTCGGTGTGGAAGGTGATGCCCACGTCCAGGCCGTCCCGCGCGAGGCGTACGGCGGTGGCCCGGCCGATGCCGGAGTCGGAACCGGTGACCACGGCCACCCTGGCGGGAGCTGATGGGGACATCGCCGACCTCCTCGTGATGTTGCCGGGCGAGGCTTCGCAGTACCCGTGGGCGGGACCGGACAAACAGTGCGGCCCGGGCGCCACTGGGGAACCCTGGACGTGGAGGTGACCATGGATCCCGTCGAGGCACTGGAGCGGATCGCCTTTCTGCTGGAGCGGTCCCTGGCGCCGACGTACCGCGTACGCGCCTTCCGTACGGCGGCCCGGGTCCTGACGTCGCTGCCCGAGGACGAGGTGCGGGAGCGAGCCGACGCCGGGACGCTGGAGTCGCTCAAGGGCCTCGGCCCCAAGACGGCGCAGGTGGTGCGGGAAGCCCTGGCCGGGCAGGTCCCCGGCTACCTGGGGAAACTGGAGACCGAGGCCGCGGCGCCCCGTGGCGAGCGGCGCGGCGAGCGGCTGCGGGCGCTGCTGCGCGGCGACTGCCATCTGCACTCCGACTGGTCGGACGGCGGCAGCCCGATCGAGGAGATGGGGCGGGCCGCCGCGGCGCTCGGCCACGAGTGGGCGGTGCTGACCGACCACTCCCCCAGGCTCACCGTGGCCCGCGGTCTGTCCCCGGAGCGGTTGCGGCAGCAGCTGGACGTGGTGGCCGAACTCAACGCCGGCTGGGCTCCCTTCCGGCTGCTCACCGGCATCGAGTGCGACATCCTCGACGACGGCTCGCTCGACCAGGAGCCCGAGCTGCTCGAACGGCTCGACGTGGTCGTGGTGTCGGTGCACTCCAAGCTGCGCATGGACGCCCGCGCCATGACCCGCCGCATGGTGGCGGCCGTCCGCGATCCGCACTCCGACGTCCTCGGGCACTGCACCGGGCGGCTGGTGACCGGGCGCGGCCGGCCGGAGTCGGAGTTCGAGGCCGACGAGGTGTTCGCCGCCCTGGCCGAGACGGGCACCGCGCTGGAGATCAACAGCCGGCCCGAACGGCTGGACCCGCCGCGGCGGCTGCTGCGCCGGGCGGTGGAGGCGGGCGTGCTGTTCTCCGTCGACACCGACGCACACGCCCCCGGCCAGCTGGACTGGCAGATCCTCGGCTGCGCCCGGGCCGAGGAGTGCGGCGTGCCGGCCGAGCGCGTGGTGAACACGTGGTCGCGGGAGGAACTCCTCGCCTGGGCGGAGCGACGCGCCCTGCCCGCAGGAGTGCCGGGCACCTGACGTGGTACCCGGGCAGTCGACCGTACGGCCGCGCAAAGGGCGGCCGGAGAAAAGGAGCGCGCATGGAACGGGCGGCCGTGTTCGACGTCGACGGGACCCTCGCCGACACCAACCACCTGCACGTGGTGACCTGGTGGGAAGCCTTCCGGCAGGCGGGGCACGACATCCCCATGCACGCCGTCCACCGCTCCATCGGGCTGGGCTCCGAAGACCTGGTCGCCCGGCTGCTCGGAGACCGGCGGGACAAGGACCGGGACGCCGAACTGAGCGCCGCGCACAAGGCGTTGTACGCCCAGTACTTCGACCGGCTGCCGGCCTTCCGGGACGCCGGCCGCCTGCTGCGCCGCCTGGACCACGACGGCTGGCAGGTGGTGCTGGCCACCTCCGCGAGCGGCCCCGAGCTGTCCGCGCTGCGCCGCGCCATCTCCGCCGACGACGCGATCACCGCCACCGCCAGCGCCGACGACGTCGAGGAGGGCAAGCCGGCACCCGAGCCCGTCGAACACGCCCTGGAGCTGGCCGGGGTGCCGCCGGAGCGGGCGGTGTTCGTCGGCGACACGGTGTGGGACATGCGCGCGGGCAGCCGGGCCGGCGTGCGCTGCGTGGGCGTGCTGTGCGGCGGTATCCCCCGCCACGACCTGGAGGAGGCGGGCGCCGAGGCGGTCTACGACGACCCGGCGCATCTACTGGCCTCGCTGAAGGACGGTCCGTTCGCCTGAGTGCGCCATGTCACAAGGGTCCGCCCGCTGCGGTGCCGCGATCTCGGACACCCGTAGGCGCATGAGCAGGACGAAAGCGGTGTTCAGGCACTCGATGCACGCCTGGCGGCGGGGGGCCGGGAGGGCGGCTCGCTCGGTGCGGGCGGCCTGGCGTTCACCGGGCCGGGAACGGGACCTGGTGGTGCAGTCGCTGAAGGCGGCCGGGGCGGCGCTGCTCGCCTGGGTCGTGGCGAGCGACGGGATGAACGACCCGATGGCCCTGATGGCGCCCTGGGTGGCGCTGCTGCTGGTGCAGGCCACGGTGTACAGCTCGCTGCGGCAGGCGGCGCAGCAGTTCGCGGCGATCTGCGTCGGCGCCCTGTGCGCGTCGGGGGCGCAGGCCCTGACCGGGACGACGCTGGGCGCGCTCGCGCTGTGCCTGCCGGTGCTGATGCTGCTGTCGAACTGGTCGCGCTTCGGCGACCAGGGGGTCTACACGGCGACGACGGCGGTGTTCACGCTGGCCTCCGGCACCGTGAACGCCACGGCGGTCGGGCACCGGCTGGGGCAGGCGGCACTGGGCGCGCTGATCGGGGTGGCCGTCAACGCGCTCGTCCTGCCGCCGATCCATCTGCGGGACGTGCGGGAGAACCTCGCGGCCCTCGCCCGCGAGGCCGGGGACGTGCTGCGCACCGTCGCGGACAACCTGCGGCACGAGCGCTGGGACACGCGGACCACGGCCGGCTGGTCGCGGGCCACGGCCCGGCTGGAGCAGCGGCTGGAGGCGCTGCGCTCGGCGCGCCGCTGGAGCCGGGAGAGCCTGCGGCTGACGAGCCGGCCGCTGCGCGCCCTGCACCGGGTTCCCGCGGCGGTGCCCGAGGAGTCGGAGGACGAGCGCTTCAGCCGGGTCACCGGGCATGTGGGGAGTCTGGTGCGGACGCTCGTGGTCGCGACCGAGGACGGGCGCACGCCCGCCCTGCCCGAGGGGCGGGTGCTGCGGACGTACGCGCGGCTGCTGGAGCTGATCGCCGAGGCGTGCGCCGCGGAGGGGTCCCGGCTGCTGGACGGCCGCGGTGTCGAGGGCGCGGACCGCGAGGGCGAGGAGGCCCGGCGGGATCTGCACCGGTGGCTGCAGGAGGAGTTGCGGGAGCAGGCGGCCGGTGGGGCGGACCGCACGACCGTGCTCGGCTCGCTGGTGCTGCAGGCGGAGAACCTGTGGGTGGACTCCGTTCCCGCCACGGCGCAGGTGACTCAGATCACCGCCGAGGAGGCCGAACGGCGGAACACCCGGCGGTAGTTCTCCGTTGAACAAACCGTGGGTGTGGACGGGACAGTGTCCCCGGGCCTCACCTTTCGCCCACAGGGACGATCGTTCGGCTGAAGCCCTGTGGAGCCTTTCGCCGAGAGGCGACCGCCGTCCGCGCCCACGCCTGTACCGCCCCGACCGGCATCCCCCCGTCCGGTCGGGGCTTTTCTTCGCCCCGTGGCCGCCGGGCGCGCTTGACTTCGAGCGCACTCGAATTCGTAGCGTTCCCCCATGAGCACTGCACAGCACAAGATCGGATCCGGATTCGGCGCGACCAGCACCGCGGACGACGTCCTGGAGGGCCTGGACCTCACCGGGAAGCTGGCCCTCGTCACCGGCGGCTACTCGGGCCTCGGCCTGGAGACCACCCGCGCCCTCACCAAGGCGGGCGCCCGGGTGGTCGTCCCGGCCCGGCGCCGGGCCACGGCCGAGGAGGCGCTCGCCGGTCTCGACGGCGTCGAGGTGGACGAACTGGACCTCGCCGACCTGGAGAGCGTGCGCTCCTTCGCCGAGCGGTTCCTGGCCTCCGGCCGCGTCCTCGACATCGTCATCGACAACGCCGGGATCATGGCCTGCCCCGAGACCCGCGTGGGGCCCGGCTGGGAGGCGCAGTTCGCGACCAACCATCTCGGCCACTTCGCTCTCGTCAACCGCCTCTGGCCGGCGATCGCGCCGGGCGGCGCCCGGGTCGTCTCCGTCTCCTCCCGCGCCCACCACTTCTCCGGCATCCGCTGGGACGACGTCCACTGGCAGCGGGGCTACGACAAGTGGCAGGCCTACGGCCAGGCCAAGACCGCGAACGTCCTGTTCGCCGTCCACCTCGACCGGCTGGGCCGTGACGTCGGGGTCCGCGCCTTCTCCCTCCACCCGGGCGGCATCCTCACCCCGCTGCAGCGGCACATCCCCAAGGAGGAGATGGTCGAGCGCGGCTGGATCGACGAGGACGGCACCATCCTCAACCCCGAGGGCTTCAAGACCCCCCAGCAGGGCGCGGCCACCCAGGTCTGGGCGGCGACCTCACCCCGGCTCGACGGCCTCGGCGGCGTCTACCTGGAGGACTGCGACATCGCCGAACCCGCGCCGGCCGACGCGACCACCGGCGTCAAGCCCTGGGCGACCGACCCCGACCAGGCGGCCCGCCTGTGGGACCTGTCGGCGGAACTGACGGGCGTGAACGCCTTCGCGTCCTAGCCGAGGACCGACTCCCGGGGCCCGTACAGGGCGGTGGGCGCTCCCGTCGCCAGGGCCCAGTAGCGGTCCCCGTACGACCAGTGCCACCACTCGGTCGGGTAGTTGACCAGCCCGGCCGCGCCCAGCGCCTCGCCCAGCACCGCACGGCGCGCCCGGGCCTCGGCGTCGATGTTCCCGGCACCGGTGTAACAGGCGCCGTCGCTCTGCTCGGGACTGGCGTTCATCGGTGTCCCCAGGTCCAGTTCGCGCCCGTCGGCGTCGGCGAGGGTCAGGTCGACCGCCGCTCCGGCACTGTGCGGCGCGAGGTCGGGCGGGGACACATAGCGGCTCGCGGCGTCGTGTATCCGGCCGGCCGGCCAGCCCGGGTGGGCGGTTCGCAGTTCGTCGGCGTACCGCTCGAAGTAGTGACGCTGGAGGGGCGGCGGCCGGTACCCCTCCACGAAGAGCAGCCGCAGACCGTCGGGCAGCAGGGTCTGCGCGAGGCGGAGGCGCTCCAGGACCCCACGGCGCAGATGGACCTCGGCACCGCGGGAGTCCTCGTGTTTGCGGTCGTCGACCAGCAGCGCCCCACGGACGTCCACGAGTGGTTCGCCGTTGTCCTCGACGGGGACGGCGGCGACCCGGGCGTCGGACATCAGGATGATCTCGGTCATGGCCCGATCATCCCCCGGCCGTTCCGCCGCCGGCTCAGTTCGTCATGAACTCGCGCAGGTCGGCGGTGAGTTGGTCGGCGTGGGTGACGAACAGGCCGTGACCGGCGTTGTCGTAGGTCTTCAGGGTGGCGGCCGGGAGGAGGCGGGCCGCGCGGTGGGCGGTCGTCTCCAGGGGAGCCGAGGTGTCGTGGGTGCCGTGGACGACGAGGACCGGCAGGTCGATCTTGGGCAGTTCGGGGGCGACGTCCACGGACGCGACGAGTTCCTGGACCGCGGCAGTGGAGTGCGGCGAGGAGAGCTGGGCGCGCTGGATGAAGTACTGCATGAACGCCTCGGACACCTCGTTGCCCGGCCGGTCCACGGCGAAGAAGCCGGCGATGCCGTCCTGGAAGAAGGCCGGCCGGTCCCGGCGGCACACCTCGTTGGCGGCGCGCACGGCGTCGGGGTCCAGACCGTCCGGGTTGTCGGCGGTGCGCACCACGCCCGGCGCGATGCCGGCGACGAAGGCGACCCGGGCCACCCGCTCGGCGCCGTGCCGGGTGAGGCAGCGGGTGATCTCGACGGAGCCCATCGAGTGGCCGATCAGCGTGGCCTCGCGCAGGTCGAGGTGGTCGAGGAGGCCGTACAGGTCGTCGGCGAGGGTGTCGAGGTCGAAGCCGTTCCACACGTCGTCGGAGCGGCCGTGCCCGCGCCGGTCGAGGCTGACGCAGCGGTGGCCCGCCGCGGCCAGCGCCGGCATCTGGAACTCCCACATCTCGGAGCCGAGGTAGGCGCTGTTGACGAAGACGGCCACCGGTCCGTCGGCCGGTCCGTAGTCGACGTAGTGCAGCCGCGTACCGTCGGCGGGGCTGGTGAAGTACGGCATGGGACGACCTCCTGGTCCGGTGCGGTGGGTACGTCCTCCATGGTTCCGGCGGACGCCGCCTGGGTCGATTACCTCGGGGGTCATGCCGGGCGGCAGGTGAACCGGCGCCGCACGGGTACTCGGTCGGCTCGTCCAGCCAGCGAGCGAGGGAGCCGAAGGTGAGCAGCACAGCGGGCAGCAGGATCGTGGTCACGGGCGCCACCGGAAACGTCGGCACCAGCGTGGTGCGCGCGCTCTCGAAGGACTCGGACGTCGGCTCCGTACTGGGGCTGGCCCGGCGCATCCCCGACTGGTCGCCGCCCCGGACGGACTGGTCCGCGGTCGACCTGTCGTCCGAACAGGTCGACCTGGCCAAGGAGTTCGCGGACGCCGACGCGGTGATCCATCTGGCGTGGGCGTTCCAGCCGACGCACGATCCGGCGACCACCTGGCGCACGAACGTCCTCGGCAGCATCCGGGTGTTCGAGGCGGTGGCGGCGGCCGGGGTGCCGACGCTGGTGCACGCCTCGTCGGTGGGCGCCTACTCTCCGGGGCCGAAGGATCGCGCGGTGGGCGAGTCGTGGCCGACGCACGGCTGGCCGGACGCCGCGTACTGCCGCGAGAAGGCGTATCTGGAGCGGGCGCTGGACGCGTTCGAGCACGAGCATCCCGAGGTGCGGGTGGTCCGGATGCGGCCGGCGTTCCTGTTCAAGCGGGAGTCGGCCAGTGAGCAGCGCCGGATCTTCGGCGGCCGCTTCCTGCCGGGCCCGCTGGCTCGCCCCGAGCTGCTGCCGTTCCTGCCCGACGTGCCCGGCCTGCGGGTGCAGGCGCTGCACACGGACGACGCGGCCGCCGCGTACGTCGCGGCGCTCGGCACGGAGGCCCGCGGGGCCTTCAACCTGGCCGCCGAGCCCTGGGTGGACGCCGAGCTGCTGGCGGAGATGCTGGACACCCGCCCGGTCCGGCTGCCCCGCGCCGCGGCCCGCTCGGCCATCGCCGCGGCCTGGAACCTGCACCTGCTGCCCGCCTCGCCGCACCTGTTCGACGCGGTGCTGCGCCTGCCCCTGATGGACTGCACACGCGCGCGGGTCGAACTGGGCTGGGCGCCGCGGCACTCGGCCACCGAGGTCCTCCGGGAATTCCTGCACGGCCTCCAGCAGGGCGAGGGAGCCCCCACGGAGCCGATGCGAGGGCGCAAGGTGGGCTGAGCGGCGAGCCGGGAGGACCCGCGGGGCGCCGCGCGGCTGACGCGGCGCCCCGACGGCATGAATGCGACCCCGCTACGCGGACGCCTCGGGCGTCGCCCCGTCGAGCCGCTCCCGCTGTGGCACCACCGTGTACTTCGGGTCCTCGGCGGAGGCGACCCCCGCCGCGAAGACACCGAAGCGGGTGCAGGCGGAGGCGGTGAGGAGGGTGAGGCCGGAGGTGACCGCGACCGGGCGCCGGTCGCCGAAGAGGGCGCCCGCGACCGCGCCGCCGATCGTGAGGGCACGGGCGGTGCGCAGCAGCGTGCCGGCCCGGCCTTCCTTCCAGGTCTCGGCGACCATGCCCAACCGCCGCTCCGCGGCCTTCTCCATCGCCGTGTCGGCGACGGCCGCCAGCCCGGCGGCGCAGCGTGCGGGCAGGTTCTCGCCGGTCGGGCCGGCCACCAGCGCCATTCCGGCGGCGGCGGCCGTCGCCGACGCCGCGAACAGGTAGGGCAGTTCGCGGTGGGCGCCGTGCCAGGCCGGTACGGCGGTGTCCGCGGCCAGCACGCCGGTGTACGTGGCGACGGCGGGGCCGAGCAGCGCGGCGGCGCCGGTTGCCACGCCCCCCAGACGCGGCAACCGGCCGGTCACGGCGCTCGCGGCGGCCACTCCCGCCGCGGGCCCGTACGCGCCGAGGAGCCAGGAACCCATGCTCATCGGCGAGGTCGGCTTGAACACGCGCAGCATGTTCGCGAAACGGCTCGGTTTGCCGAGGTCGTGGACGAGGGCGGCGGCCGAGAGGGAGATGGCGGTGAGCGAGGACACCTTCAGTGCCGTCGCGGTGCTCGTCCGTCCCGTCAGGTGCGCCCCCGCCGCCAGCACCGAGCCCGCGCCCGCGAGCCCGCCGAGGAAGAAGTACCCGGCGATGTCGGTGGCTTCCCAGGACGGCTTCTTGATGACCGGACGGCCGTAGTAGGACCGGAACTCGGCCCGGGGGACGACCGGTTGCTCGCCGCGCCGGCGCCGGCCGCGGCGCGCGTTCTGGACGACGCTCATCGCCGGCCCCTTCCCGCCGTGGCGACGAAGCACGCCGCGACGCCGCCCAGCAGGGACAGGGCGGCGGCGCCCGCGTGCTTCCACATGGCCGGCAGGTCCCGGGTGGTGACCACGGGGTCCGGCGGCAGCCCGTACACCTCGGGCTCGTCCAGGAGCAGGAAGAACGCGCCGTCGCCGCCCACGCCGTCGTCCGGGTCGTGGCCGTACAGCCGGGCCTCGGCAACGCCCGCCTCGTGCAGCTGGTCGACCCTGAGGGCGGCCCGCTCGCGCAGTTCGTCCAGCGGCCCGAACTGGATGGACTCGGTGGGGCAGGCCTTGGCGCAGGCCGGTTCCTGTCCCGCGCCAAGGCGGTCGTAGCACATCGTGCACTTGAACGCGCGTCCGTCGTGCGGTCGTTGCTCGATGACGCCATAGGGGCAGGCGGGAACGCAGTACCCGCAGCCGTTGCAGATGTCCTCCTGGACGACGACCGTGCCGAACTCGGTGCGGAACAGGGAGCCGGTGGGGCAGACGTCGAGGCAGGCGGCGTGCGTGCAGTGCTTGCACACGTCGGAGGACATCAGCCAGCGCAGCTCGCCGTCACCGCCGACGGGCGTCTCCTGCGCGGTCGACCCGCCTTCCACCACGGGCAGTTGGGTGCGGCCGTCCGGCCGGGGCTGCTCGATGAAGGCGACGTGCCGCCAGGTGGAGGCGCCGAGGGCCTGTGTGTTGTCGTAGGACATGGCGGTGAGGGACAGACCGTCCTCGGGGACGGCGTTCCACTCCTTGCAGGCCACCTCGCAGGCCTTGCAGCCGATGCACACGGAGGTGTCGGTGAAGAACCCGACGCGTTCCTCGCTCACTTGCGTGTCTCCGTTCCGGTGTCCGCGGTGATACCGGCCCGCCTGCGGTAGTCGGCGACCAGCCTCGGCAGGTCCGGTCCGCGCGGCCGGCGGCCCGGGCGGATGTCGGCGGTCAGCGCCTTGTCCTCCTGGATGTGCGCGTTGGGGTCGAGGGCGATGGCGGTCAGCTCGTTGGCGGCGTCGCCGGTCACCACACCGTTGGGGCCCCAGTGGAAGGGCAGGCCGATCTGGTGGACGACCCGGCCCTGCACGCGCAGGGGCCGGATGCGCTCGGTCACCAGGACCCGGGCCTCGACGGCGTTGCGGGCGGTGACGACGGTCGCCCAGCCGCCGTTCTCCAGGCCCCGTTCGCGGGCCAGTTCGGGCGAGACCTCGCAGAAGAACTCCGGCTGCAGTTCGGACAGATACTCCGACCAGCGGCTCATCCCGCCCGCCGTGAAGTGCTCGGTGAGGCGGTGGGTGGTGACGATGTACGGGAAGACCTCGGCGCCCTTCTCGTCACCGCTCGGGTGGTAGCGGTTGCCCTCGCGCGGCAGCAGCTGACGGACGGGGCTGCGCGGGGTGGAGGGGTACAGGGCGTTGGGGAACGGGGAGTCCTGGGGCTCGTAGTGGGTGGGCATGGGCCCGTCCTCGAGGCCGGCCGGCGTGAACAGCCAGCCCTTGCCGTCGGCCTGCATGATGAACGGGTCGTCGCCGCGCAGCGCGTCGGTTCCGACGGCGTCCTCGTCGGGGACGTGGTCCGGGGCGCGGTCGGGCACGAAGTCCGGGACGTCCCGGCCGGTCCACTTCCCCTCCTCCGGGTCCCACCAGACGTACTTCTTGCGGTCGCTCCAGGGAGTGCCGTCGGGCGCCGCCGAGGCGCGGTTGTAGAGGATGCGGCGGTTGGCGGGCCAGGCCCAGGCCCATTCGGCGGCCACCCAGTCCTGTTCCCACTGGGGCTTCTTGCGGGCGGCCTGGTTGACGCCGTCGGCGTAGACGCCGCAGTAGATCCAGCAGCCGCAGCGGGTGGAGCCGTCGTCCTTGAGCTCGGTGTACGCGCTCAGCGGGGAGTCGTCCGGGCCGTGGCCGCTGATCTCGGCGAGGATGGCGTCGGCGACGGGCTCGTCCAGTTCGCCGGTGACCGGGTAGTCCCAGGTCAGGTCCTGGACCGGGCGGTCCATGGGATCGGTGGAGGCGGCCAGCCGCTCCTTGATCCGGCGGCCCAGGTGGTACATGAACCACAGGTCGCTGCGCGCGTCGCCCTCGGGTTCCACGGCGCCGTAGTGCCACTGCACCCAGCGGTTGGTGTTGGTGAAGGAGCCCGACTTCTCGGTGTGTGCGGCGGCCGGGAAGAAGAACACCTCGGTGCCGATGTCCTCGGTGCGCAGCTCGCCGGTCTCGATCTCGGGGCCGTCCTTCCACCAGGTGGCCGACTCGATGAGGGAGAAGTCCCGCACCACCAGCCACTCCAGGTTGGCCATGCCCAGGCGCTGCAGGCGCGTGTTGGCCGAGCCCACGGCCGGGTTCTCGCCGAGCAGGAAGTAGCCCTTGCAGTCGCCGTCGAGCTGGGCCATGACGGTGTCGTAGGTGGAGTGCGAGCCGGTCAGGCGCGGCAGGTGGTCGAAGCAGAAGTCGTTGTCGGGGGTGGCGGCGTCGCCGTAGTAGGCCTTGAGCAGGCTGACGATGTAGGCCCGCATGTTCGACCAGAAGCCCTTGACCGTGCGGGTCGTCTCGACGTGGTTGTCGAGGTTCATGTCCTCGTGCGCGTGCGGCATCGGGATGTAGCCGGGCAGCAGGTTGTACAGCGTGGGGATGTCGCTGGAGCCCTGGATGGAGGCGTGGCCGCGCAGGGCCTGGATGCCGCCACCGGGCCGGCCGATGTTGCCCAGCAGCAGCTGCAGCACGCTCGCGGCGCGGATGAACTGGGACCCGGTGGTGTGCTGGGTCCAGCCGACGGCGTAGCAGAAGGCGCTGGTGCGGTCGGGGCCGGAGTTGGCGGTCAGGGCGTCGCACACGCGCCGGAAGGTCTCCCGGGGGATGCCGCAGACGTCCTCGACCATCTCCGGCGTGTACCGGGCGTAGTGGCGCTTGAGGACCTGGTAGACGCAGCGCGGGTGCTGGAGCGTGTCGTCGGTGGGGGCGCGGTGTCCGGTGCGGGCGCCGCCGGAGCCGTGCGCCTCGGCACCGGCCGTCTTGTGGGTGCGCTCCTCGTACAGCTCGTCGGCCTCGCCCGCGGGCTGCTGGATCTCCACGCCCTCGTACTGCCAGGTGGTGGGGTCGTAGTGAAGCTTGTCCTCGTCGAGTCCGGAGAAGACGCCGTCGAGGTCCTCGGTGTCCCGGAAGTCCTCGCCGACCAGGGTGGCGGCGTTGGTGTAGCGCAGGACGTACTCGCGGAAGTCCTTCTCCTCGGTCAGGACGTGGTTGATGATCCCGCCGAGGAAGGCGATGTCGGTGCCGGCGCGGATCGGCACGTACAGGTCGGAGAGCGCGCTGGTGCGGTTGAAGCGGGGGTCGACGTCGATGATGAGGGCGCCGCGCTTCTTGGCCTCCATCACCCACTGGAAGCCGACGGGGTGGCACTCGGCGAAGTTGGAGCCCTCGATGACGATGCAGTCGGCGTGCTGCAGGTCCTGCATGAAGGTGGTGGCGCCGCCGCGGCCGAAGGAGGTGCCGAGGCCGGCGACGGTGGCGCTGTGGCAGACCCGGGCCTGGTTCTCCACCTGGACCACGCCGAGGCCGGTCAGCAGCTTCTTGATCAGGTAGTTCTCCTCGTTGTCGAGGGTCGCGCCGCCCAGACTGGCGATGCCCATGGTGCGGGCGGTGCGCATCCCCTCGTACTCCCACTCCCAGGTCTCCCGCCGGGTGCGGATCACCCGCTCGGCCACCATGTCCATGGCGGTCTCCAGGTCCAGCGACTCCCAGGCCGAGCTGTAGGGGCGCCGATAGAGGACCTGGTGCTCCCGGGCCGGCCCGGTGGTCAGCTGGAGGCTCGCCGAGCCCTTCGGGCACAGCCGGCCGCGGCTGACCGGGGAGGCGGGGTCACCCTCGATCTGGACGACCTTCTCGTCCTTGACGTAGACCTGCTGCCCGCAGCCGACCGCGCAGTACGGGCAGACGGACTGCACGACGCGGTCCGCGCTGTCGGTGCGCGGACGCAGTTTCTCGGTGTACGGCGACTTCGCGGCGCTCCCGCGGGCCGTACGGTCGGTTCCGCCGAGTTGACGGTAGACGGGCCAGGAGCGGACCCGGTCGCCGATACCCATGGTGGCTCCCTGTCAGGCGGAGGACTCGTCCGGTTCGGGGTGTTCGGGATGCACGGTCGCGGACCGCGGCTCACCCTGACGGCCGGTGCCGGCCTCGTCGGTGTCGGGCACACCGGAGCCGGACTCATCCGCGTCCGCGGCGGGTATGGGCACGTCCAGTGGGTCCTCGCCCTCGATGACCTGCTGATCCGGCAGGTCCCTCGGCACGGGCTCGCCGTCCTGTCCCGTACGGTGTCGATCCGCCACGGCGCACTCCTTTCGCGTCGTCGAGCGACACGCGAGTACCTCCGGCGGTGACCGGCGAAACATGGGGCCGTGAGGCGCCCCGCAAGGGGCGCGGGGAACGGCGCGACCAGCCACAACACGGCCGCAGCGGCTGAAGGACCCCCAGCCCTCCCCTTACCGCGGGGCCCGCTCCTCCAGCGCCGTCTGCCACGCCGGCACGGGCCCTTCGGCCGCCGGTTCCAGCCGGCGCCCGCCCCGGCCGAAGAAGTCGGCCAGCGGCAGGATCGCCGCCCCGACGGTCACCGCGTCCGGCCCCAGCCGCCCCAGCTCGATGGCGACCTTCTCGGCCGGGTAGCGCAGGGCGTACGAGGTCGCGTACCGCCGCACGGCGGGCAGGAACCGCGCGCCGAGCTGAAGCCCGCCCCAGCCGCCGATCAGAATGCGCTCGGGCTGGAAGAGGTTGATCAGATCGGACAGACCGGCGCCCAGGTACTCGGCGGTCTCCTCCAGCACACCGAGCGCCACGGGGTCGGCCGTCCCGCCCCCGGAGGGATAGGCGGCGGCCAGCATCGCGGACAGCGCCGTCTCCTCGTCGGCACCCTCCGGCGGCCGTCCCCCCTCCTCGCGCCAGCGCTCCAGCAGGGACTCCGCTCCCGCGTACGCCTCCAGGCAGCCGAGCGCACCGCACCGGCAGCGGCGCCCCCTGACCCGTACGGTCAGATGCCCCCACTCGACGGCGCGCCCGTGTTCCACCTCGGGCGTGACCAGGCACGCGCCGACGCCGGAACCGAACAGCACGACGATGGCGTTGCGCGCCCCGCGTCCGGCGCCGAACCACATCTCGGCCTGACCGAGGGTCTTGGCGCCGTTGTCGATGAAGTAGCGCACGGAGTCCGGCAGCCGGGAAGTGGTCCGCAGCAGGGACTCCAGCGGGACCGCGTCCCAGCCGATGGTCTGGCCGTGCACGACGGCGCCGCGGTCCGGGGTGCGCTCGACGATGCCGGGGACGCCGATGCCGACGCCGAGAAGCTGTTCGGGCGGGATGCCTGCCTCGTCCAGCACCTCGGCGATCCCGTCGCGGATGTGTCCGACGATGACCTCGACCTCGTACCGCTGCTGCTCCAGCGGCCTTTCGGCGCGGGCGAGTTCGGTGAGGGTGAGGTCGAACAGCTCGACGCGGACGCGGGTCTCGCCGACGTCGACGCCGATCATGTGACCGGCGCCGGGGGCCACCCGCAGCAGGGTGCGGGGGCGGCCGCCGTCGGAGTCGACGCTGCCGGCCTCCTCGACCAGGCCGTCGGCGACGAGGTCGGCGACGACGTTGCTGACCGAGCCGGAGCTCAGCCCGGTCGCCGGACCGAGCTCGAAGCGGCTGAGGGGTCCGTCGAAGTAGAGCCGTTGCAGCACCGCCGTGCGGTTCGCCCGCCTGAGGTCGCGCACGGTGCGCCCGTTCCGCCCCGCCATATGGCTCCTTCCGAACCCTGCCGACCTGCAACATACCTCTGCGGGCGGGTTCGGCGCGACATTCCTCCAACCCTTAGTTCACGATGTGAGCTAAGAGGCGTGTTCCCGGATGGTGTCCAGGGCCGCGACGAGCTCCGGCGCGACCGCCTTCTCCCGCCACCGGACGTGGTCCTCCCCCATCGCCCGCGGCACGGTTTCGACCATCATGATCAGGTAGAGATAGGCGCGGTAGAGGGCGAGGCGGAGCAGCGCCGGGGTGTCGAACTCGGCCCGTCCGCCGGCCTCCCGGTAGCCCGCCAGGAACGCCTCGTCCTTCCTGATGTCCCCGAGCAGGGCCAGGGAGACGAACTCGGCCAGCGGATCGCCCCAGAACATGCGCTCGCCGTCGATGAGACCCCCGACCCGCGCGGAGCCGGCCGAGCGGTCCACGAGGATGTTGCCGTCCCACAGGTCGAAGTGGACGAGGGCCGGGACGGTGACCTCGTCGAGCGCGTCGTACGCCGCGCCGAGCGTGCGGGCCACCTCGTCTACGGGCCTCGGCAGCCGGGCGCCGAAGCGGCGGGCGTCGTCGAGGACGGCGTCGAGCATCCCGGTGAAGGCGGTCCGCCAGCCCGCGGCCAGGGGGCCGAGCGCGCCGGAGGGATAGCCGAACGCAGGTCCGGTGATCCGGTGCAGGGCGGCCACGTGCCGCCCCAACTCCCGCCGCAGCAGGGTCTGTTCGATCTCGGTGAGCGAGGCGTCCCAGGGGTCGCCGGGCGATGCGGTCATCAGCAGGACGCCGCCGTCCTCGTCCAGCGCGAGCAGGCGGGGCGCCGGCACCCCGGCCGCCTGGGCACCGCGGTAGAACTTCGCCTCGGAGACGAGGAGCCGCTTCTCGTGGCTCAGCCCCGGGGCGTCCGGCGCGGCCTTGAGCACATGGCGGCCGCCGTCGGTGAGGGTGAGTTCCTCGACGGTGTTGTAGGTCCCGCCGGTGAGGGGGCGCAGGCCGGCCAGCCGCCCGGGAGGGATGCCCGCGTCCTGGAGGATGCGCCGGGCCCGTTCCCAGGAGTCCACCACCGTACGGGAGTCCACCACCGTACGCCCACCTCTCCCCTCGGTCAGCCGGCCGCGTACACGCCCTCGACGTAACGGCCGTCCGCGATCAGCGCGTCGAGCCACTCCACGGCCGCCGCGTCGTCCGCGCCCGGCACGTGGCGCCGGTACAGCGTACGGAACGCCTCCCGCACGCCGGGCGCCATTTTCGAACCGTCGCCACAGACGTACACCCGGGCCCCCGCGGCGAGCAGCTCCCAGACCTCACCGGCCTCGGCGCCGACGCGGTGCTGCACGAAGGTGCCCGCGGTGCTGAAGGCGGGGCGCAGCGACACGGCTCCGGCGGGCCCGTTCGGGGGGCAGGGGGTGGCCGCGGCGAGGGCTGCCAGCCGAATCATGGAGTCAAGACCTCACCAAAGGCCCTGTGCGGGACGTCAGTCGGTGTCCTCGCCAGGTGCCGGGGCGGTGCTGCCGCGGGGGATGAGGCGGGTCGGCAGCAGGACGTGCCGGGCGGGGTCGGCGTCGGGGTCGGAGATCAGGCCCAGGACCAGTTCGCCCGCCTCCCGGCCCATGTCGGCGGGCGACTGCGCCACCGTCGTCAGCTCGAACAGCTCGGCGACCGGATGGTCGTCGAAGCCGAGGACGGACATCCGCTCGGGCACCTCGATCCTGGACCTGCGCAGGGTCCAGATCAGGGAGACGGCGAGTTCGTCCTGCTCGGCGAAGACCGCGGTGGGCGGCTCGCGCAGGCCGAGCAGCACCCCCAGGGCCTCGGCGACGGTGCGCCGGTCCGCGGCCGGCGCGGCCACCACCAGGGAGTCGTCGAGGGGGACGCCCGCCTCGGTGAGCGCGCGCCGGTGGCCGAGGAGCCGTTCGTGGGAGCTGAAGGAGAAGCCGGTGGGGCCCGCGCTCTGCACGAAGGCGATGCGACGGTGCCCGAGGTGGAGCAGGTGCCGGGTGCCGGCCTCGGCCGCGGCGCCGTCGTCGACGTACACGCTCGGCCGCCCGTCGGCGTGCTGGCTGACGTAGACGACGGGCATGCCGAGGTCGTCCAGGCGCGCGCTCTCCTGCTCGGTGAGGTCGAAGCAGAACACCAGCAGGGCGTCGGCGTTGCGCCGGGCCGGCAACCGCTCGAAGAACGCGGCGCGTTCGGCGAGGTCCGGGGTGACGTAGACGGTCAGTTCCAGGTCCGCGGCCCGCAGCAGGGGGCCGAGGGCGGACAGGGCCGAGCCCATGAACCACGAGTCCAGGGTGGGCACGAGCGCCGCGACGACCCCGGTCCGGCCCGTCACGAGGCTGGAGGCGTGCCGGGAGACGGCGAAGTTCAGCGCGCGGGCGGCCTTCTCGACCCGGGCGCGCACGTCGGGCGAGACGTTCGACAGCCCACGCAGAGTGCGCGAGACGGTGGAGACGGAGACCCCGGCGCGTTCGGCGACGTCGGCCATCGTGGGGTGCCGTCGGGCGGGCGGCATGGGCGGACGCTAGCACAGGTGTACGCGATTCGTGACAGCGCTGCCAGGGCATTACTCACCCGTAACGCATTGACGGTCCGAGCCGGGACCGTTCAGGCTTGCAAGCGTTGTCACGACCGAGGAGCACGCACCGAATGTCCACCTCCGCCGTACCTTGGTGGCGCGATGCCGTCATCTATCAGGTCTACATCCGCAGCTTCGCCGACGGGAACGGCGACGGTGTCGGCGACATCGCCGGCATCCGCTCCCGGCTGCCGTATCTGAAGTGGCTCGGCGTCGACGCCGTCTGGATCAACCCCTGGTACCGGTCGCCGATGGCCGACCACGGCTACGACGTCGCCGACTACCGCGAGATCGACCCGCTGTTCGGCACGCTGGAGGAGGCCGAGCGCCTCATCGAGGAAGCGCACGCGCACGGCATCCGCGTCATCCCCGACATCGTGCCCAACCACACCTCCGACCAGCACGCCTGGTTCCGGGCCGCGCTGGCGGCGGGACCGGGCAGCCCGGAGCGGGAGCGCTACGTCTTCCGGCCGGGCCGCGGGCCCGACGGCGCCGAGCCGCCCAACGACTGGGTCTCCTGCTTCGGCGGCCCGGCCTGGACCCGGCTGCCCGACGGGGAGTGGTACCTGCATCTGTTCGCCCCCGAGCAGCCCGACCTGAACTGGCAGCACCCTGAGGTGCGCGCCGAGTTCGAGTCGATCCTGAGGTTCTGGTTCAGCCGCGGCGTGGACGGCTTCCGGATCGACGTCGCGCACGGGCTGATCAAGCACCCGGAGCTGCCCGACCTGCCGCCGCCCGTCCAGGAGCGGGGACCGCGGCGGCATATGGACCACCCGCACTGGGACCGTGACGAGGTGCACGACATCTACCGGTCCTGGCGCCGGGTGGCCGACGAGTTCCCGGGCGACCGCTCGTTCGTCGCCGAGGCCTGGGCGGACACCCCAGAGCGGCTCGCCGCCTACGTCCGCGCCAACGGCCTGCACACGGCGTTCAACTTCGACTTCCTGATGTCGAGCTGGGACGCCGAGGACCTGCGCGCCGTCATCGACGACTCCCTCGCCATGCTCGGCGCGGTGGGCGCGCCGGCCACCTGGGTGCTCTCCAACCACGACGTCGTACGCCACCCCAGCCGCTACGGCCGCAAGGCCGCCCGGCGGTGGACGGTGAACGAGCCCTACCGGCCCGAGGGCCCCCTCGACCTGGAGCTCGGCACCCTCCGGGCCCGCGCGGCCGCCCTGCTGATGCTCGCCCTGCCCGGTGGCGCTTACGTCTACCAGGGCGAGGAGCTGGGGCTGCCGGAGGTGGAGGACCTGCCGGAGTCCGTGCTCCAGGACCCGGTCTGGGAGCGCTCCGGGCACACCGACCGCGGGCGGGACGGCTGCCGGGTGCCGATCCCGTGGTCCGGGTCGAGCCCGCCGTACGGCTTCAGCCCGGACGGCGCGCGGGCCGAACCGTGGCTGCCGCAGCCCGCGGCCTGGGCCGGCCGCGGGGTGGCGGAGCAGCGGGGCGACGAGCACTCGATGCTGGAGCTGTACCGCGCCGCGCTGCGGCTGCGCCGCGAGCATCCCGCGCTCGGCGACGGCGACCTGACGTGGCTCGACGCCCCGGCCGGCGTACTCGTGTTCGGCCGCGAGCCCGGGTTCGTGTGCGCGGTCAACGTCTCCTCAGAGGGGTACCGGCTGCCCGCGCACACCTCGCTGCTGCTGGCGAGCGGCCCCGTCGAGGACGGCGTGCTGGCACCCGACCACACGGCCTGGCTGGCGGTGTAGCGAGGGACCGCGGGCAGGTTCGTCCGGCGTCCCGTGAGGGCGCGGGCCGGCTCGGTCACCGTCGCATGATGGGGTGGCGCGGGTGGGCGTCGGGTGACGGGTGCGACGGGTGCGAGAGGGCCGGGGTGAGGCCGTGGTGTGGCGCAATCGCCCTGACGCTCTTCGACCGGGTCTCCGTGCCCGTCGCCGTGTGCGAACGTCTACGGCGACGTCCTGCTCGCCGACCCCGCGAGGGCGGCGGAGTGCGGGACGACACCGGGACGGCTGCGCGGCCGTCCCGTACTGGAGCTGTTCCGGCCGCAGGAGGCCACGCAGGTGGAGCGGATCGCCGAGGCGCTGCGGCTCAGGCACCGGTCGCGGTACCAGGTGTCGGTGCTCTGGGAGGCGCCGGGCGGGGCCGAGCGGTTCGGCGAGCTGACGGCCGACCCGGTCAGCGACACCGTGGAGGAGACGCCCGCGCTGCTCGTGATGCTGCGCGGGCTGGGCACCCGCGAGCCGGCGGCGCCGGAACCGGCCCGCGTCGCGCCCGTCGAGGCCCGCATCCTGGCGTTGCCGGCCGGGGGCGCGACCACCGCCCGGGCCGCCAGGGAGACCGGGCTGGCCACGGACGGCGTCACGTACCACCTGCGGCGGCTGTAGGCACGCTGGGGCGCGTCGAACCGCACCGAGCTGGTGGCGCGCGCCTACGCGCCCGGTGTGCTCACCCCCGGGGTGTGGCCGCCGGAGGCGTAGGCGGTGCCCGCGCCCTGCGGAGCGCCGAAACGGGCGAGGGTGTGCCACACCATCTTCAGGTCCTGCAGCTCGTAACGGCCGGTGCGCGCGGCGTCCCCGATGATCCGCGGGTCGATCCGGCCCTCCTCGGCGATCCGGGCGCCGAGGGCGGCGTACTCGGGCCCCCGGTAGTCGGCGTGCTCGCGCAGCTCTTCCACCGTGAGCCGGTAGCCGGGGTGCCACTCGACGGGGCAGGGCAACCGGCGGGCCTCGGCCTCGACGGCGGTGCCGCGGTAGCACGCGTCCAGGACGAGCGCCTCGACGTGCCGGGCGAGCCGGACGCCGCCGTGGACCTGCGCCTCGATGTAGTCGTTGAGGGCGTCCTGCTCGTCGGCCTCGGCGAGCGCGATCAGCGACATCCCGGCGGCGACCCCGAAATCGGCCGGCTCGGCGGCGCTGTCGGGATAGCAGAAGGTGGTCCGCTCCAGGGCGTCGGCGGTGAGCCGGAAGTGCGAGGAGCCGAACCGCGGGGCGGCGCCGACCACTTGGCGCCGGAAGTTCAGCGCGCCGTACACGGGCCGCTCGTGCGGATCGGCGTCGTCGTAGGCGCCGCCGAAGATCCGGCTCTCCCAGCGCCAGCGGTCGCCGCCGGGGTGCGCGGTGAGGCCGCCGTTGCTGGTGCCGGTGACGAACTGCGAGTGGTAGGCGCCGTCCTGGGCCAGGGCCCGCAGGAGGGGCAGCCCGCCGGTCAGGCGGTCGGGATGGAAGTTCAGTGTGATCCGCGGCTCGGGACCCACGGCCGGCCCGGAGGAGCCGGCGGCCACGTGCCGCAGCGCCCGCAGTGTCCGGTCCGTCGCGAGATCGCTCGATTCCACCGGCTTCCCTTCGTAGATGCTGACGTCCTGCCCAAGAGATCACTCATCGGCGGGGGCGTCCGCAACTCATTTGCCGGCGGGCAGTGTCCCGCTCGGGTCACGGGGTCCAGTGCGGATCCCGGCCCAGGAAGGCCAGCATGGCCTCGGCCCGGTCGTGCTCGTACGGCAGCGGCCTGGCGGGTGCGAAGACCTGATAGGAGTTCCGGAGACGGTCGACGAGCCGCTCCGCCGCCGGCCAGATCCCCTCGGCCGGCTCCACGGCCAACGGGCGGTCCTGGCCGGTGGCGACGGAGATGTCCCAGGCGTGCACGGCCGCGTCCATGGCGGCGGCCGCCGCGGCGAACGGCGGGGACAGCGGGCCGAGGGGCGTCGGCACCTGCTCGGCGTCGGCGGGCACCGCGGCACAGGCCTCGGCGACCTGGGCCAGCACCTTGCCGAGCTCGGCCGCCGGGTCGCCGTCGAGGGCGTCGGCCGGATGGAACGGGTCGGAGTCCGGCCGGCCGCCGGTGAGCGCGAGACCGTAGCCCTGCTGGTCGATCCGGGCGTGGTTGAGGACCTGACGCACGGTCCACTCGGTGCATGGCGTCGGCGCTCCCCACGCCGACTCGGGCACCGCGGCGACGACATCGCCGAGATAGCGGTGCGCACGTGTGAGAACCTCGAAGTCCCGGGTGTCCGCCATCACCGTTCTTCCCTCTTGCCGTCCCTCGGCCGTTGCCAACAATCTAGGTGTCCTTGCGGACAGTTACGGTCCGCGATCGAACGTCGTACGTGTGCGAGCCAGTGGAGGAACAGCCCGTAGTGCCTGATGTACGTGAGTGGAGGGCGTCCCTCGTCCGGTACGTGAAGCGCCGCCGCGACCCGGTGGTGGTGCAGACGCTCCGGTCGGCCGTCGCGGCGACAGGGGCCTACGTCGTCGCGCTGCGGCTGAGTCCCGAGGCGGCCCCGCTGACCGCGCCGCTCACCGCGCTGCTGGTCGTCCAGGTCACCCTGTACGCCACGCTCACCAACGGCATCCGCCGGGTCAACTCGGTGGTGGCCGGTGTCCTGGTCGCCATCGCCTTCAGCCAGCTGGTCGGTCTGACCTGGTGGAGCCTCGCGCTGCTGATCGTGGCCTCGCTGGCCGTGGGGCGGCTGGTGCGGGTCGAGGAGTACGTCCCCGAAGTGGCGATCAGCGCCATGCTGGTCCTCGGCGTCACGACCGTCGGCGACACGGCCTGGGCCCGGATCGTGGAGACGCTGATCGGCGCCGTCGTCGGCATGGCCTGCAATCTGCTCCTCGCGCCGCCCGTGTGGGTGGACGAGGCGGGCGAGTCGATCGAGGGACTGGCCCGGCGGGTGCGGCAGCTGATGCTGCGCATGGGCGAGGAGGCCGCCGGGCGCACCCCGGTCGAGCACGCGACCGAGCGGCTGCACGAGGCGCGCCGCCTGGACCACGACATCGTCGAGGTGGACGCGGCGCTGCGGCAGGCCGAGGACAGTCTGCGGCTCAATCCGCGCGTGCGCGAGGGACTGCTGCACCGGGTGGTGCTGCGCACCGGGCTGGACACGCTGGAGATCTGCACGGTGGTGCTGCGGGTGCTGGCCCGCACCTTCACCGACCTCGCCAAGCAGCGCGATCCGGAGCCGCTGTTCGCGCGCGAGACGGGGGCCGCCGTGGAGCGGCTGCTGTCCGAGATCGCGGACGCGGTGGTCAGTTTCGCGGTCCTGGTCACCACCAGCGTCAGCGTCAGCGCCGAGTCGGCCGAGGCGCGGCTGGCCGCGGAGCTGCGCCAGGCCGGGACGACCCGGGACAAGCTGGCCCAGCTGCTGCTGGAGGAGGTCCAGCGCGACGCCCGCAGCTGGCAGCTGCACGGCGCGGTACTGACCGAGGTCAACCGCATCCTGGACGAGATGGACACCGAGCACCGCTCACGACGGCTGCTGGAGGAGCTGGACCGGGCCTCCGGCGAGCAGCGCGAGCGCATGCCGCGGCTGACCCGGCTGCGGGCGGGCCTGCGCGACTCCGGCCGGCTGCGCGTCCCGGAGGTGCTGCGCCGGAACCGCGGGGGTGCCCGGCGTCGTTCCAGGTGATGTGGTCACCGGGGACGCGTACGTCTCCGGCAACGGAGAACGAAGGGGGCGGGCCGATGGCCGACAGCGGCGTGCGGATCGACGGGAACACTTTGCGGCTGCCGGGCGGGGTGGCGGTGCGCTTCGTGCGCACCCTGCGGCTGCCCGAGACGGGGACGCATCCGCTGCCCCCCGGGCTGGGCGAGTTCCCGGTCCGGCGGGTGGCGGACTATCCGGACACGGCGCCCGAGGCGTGGCGTGCGCGCGGCGGGGTGATGCTGCCGGTGTACCTGCGCGAGGCGATGTGGCTGAGTTTCTCGGGCACGACCGAGCCGGCCGCCCTCCAGGTGGGGGTGGGCAAGGTGTGCGCCGTCTCGGGCAGGCCGTGGAGCGACCGGCTCTCCCGCAAGCCGCAGAACTACGTCGTCCTGCCGCGCCAGCCCTGGCTGGACGGGATCAACTCGGGCAAGGGAACCGTCCGCCAGTTCGTGGCGGTGCCGCTGGGCCTGGGCGCGACCGTCGAGGGCCAGGTCACCGGCGAGGAGGTGTGGGGCGGCGTACAGCTGCAGTCCTTCCCGCTGCGCGAGGGGAAGCTGGCCGAATGGCGGGAGGCGGAACGGCGCCGCGCGGAGCTCGACCGGGAGCGGGGTCCCGCGCCGGGCGGCGGCTACGGAATGGCGATGCCCATGGCGGCACCGCCCGCTCCGGGCGCCGTCCCCGCTCCCGCCGCGGCGCGGGCACCGCGGGCCGCGGCGGCCATGGGGTTCGGCGTCGGCGGCTCCATGCGGCAGGAGGTCTACCAGGACGACCGGCCGCTCGACGACTGGTCCGAGCGGCCCGCCGGCCGGGTCTTCGTGCACCTGGTGACGCCTCCGGAGTGGCGCCGCATCACCGGCGAGGCGCCCCCGCCGTCACCGGTGGACCGCGCCGCCTACACCCGCGCGGGCCTGCCCTGGTACGACTACTACGACCAGGACGCCCAGGACCTCTCCCCCACCGACACGCTGGAGGCGGTGAAGCCGGTCGGTGACTGGCTGGGCGACGACCACGCCCCCTGGCAGCCCCCGTCCCCCCACCAGATCACCCCCCTGAAGGACGCCCCGGGCAAGCCGGTGGAGGACGGCGACTGGTAGGACCCGGGCGGGGCGGTGAGTGGTGGGGCCCGGCCGGGCGGTGACTCGGGGGACCCAGCCCGGACGGCGATGCAGGGGGCCCAGCCCGGACGGTGATGCGGGGGGCCCAGCCCGTACGGCGACGCGGGGGGCCCAGCCCGTACGGCGACGCGGGGGGCCCAGCCCGTACGGCGATGCATGGGACGCAACCCGGACGGCGACGCATGGGACGCAACCCGGACGGCGACGCATGGGACGCAACCCGGACGGCGGCTGCCAGGGAGTCCCCGGCGCCTCGTCGGCCACGAGCCTGCGGCGGGCAGCGCGTCCGGGCGGACGGGCCATCACGGCCTCTGCCCGGCGCCCCACTCCCGGGCAGGACAGGCCACCACCCGTGCCCACCGCCCCACCCACGGGCAGGACAGGCCACCCACCTGGGCCCGGCGCCCCACTCCCGGCCAGGACAGGCCACCCACCTGGGCCCGGCGCCCCACTCCCGGCCAGGACAGGCCATCGCTGGTGGCGGGCGGTGGTCGGAGGTCGTGACCACGGGGCCGGGCAGGACTCGCCGCGGCCGGCACGTCCCTCACGGACACGCCAGGACCGCCCGTGGCGGAGGTGGCCGATCGCCGTGCTCGGGCATTGCAGGGCGTGCAACACGTGGGGCCGTTGTTTGCACGTGATGGGGGCTTCGCGTCAAGGTGGCTTGTCGGGCGGAGACGGGCGATCACGCGAGGTGCGGGCCATGGGCAGTGGGACACGGGCGGCGAGCGGCGGCTGGAGCAGGCGCCGTTTCGTCGGCGCCCTCGCCGGGCTCGGTGCGGTGACGGCGCTGCCGGCCTGCGCGCCAGGGAACGCCGGGAGCAGCCCGGCGTCCTCGGCGTCCTCGGCGTCCTCGGCGCCCTCGCGCCCCGCGCCGGCGGCCACCCCGAGCCCGAAGACCGAGCCCACCGGCCCCCGCCCCCTCTTCCTCGGCACGTACACGAGCGTCGAGGGCGGCGGGAAGGGCATCGGGCTCGCCACCTACGACCCGTCGACGGGCCGGGTCACCGGCACCGGGACGGTGACCGGGGTCGCCGATCCGTCCTACCTCGCCGTGCACCCGGACGCGCACACGCTCTACGCGGTCGACGAGCGGGACGCCGGCGCGGTGACCGCCGTGCGCCTGGCCGACCGCGCGGTCCTCGGCAGCCGGAGCACCGGTGGGGCGGGCCCGTGCCATCTGTCGGTGCACCCGAGCGGCCGCTGGCTGCTGAGCGCCAACTACGGCTCGGGCAGCGTGGCCGTGCACCCCATCACCGGCTCGGGGGGGCTCGGCGAGCGCACCGACCTGGTCACGCACTCCAGCCCGGCCCCCGGCCCCGGTCAACAGGGTCCGCACGCCCACCAGTTCATCACGAGCCCCGACGGCGGTCACGTACTCGCCGTGGACCTGGGCACGGACACGGTCTACAGCTACCGCCTGGACGAGCGCACCGGCAGGCTCACCGAGGTCGCGCGGGCCGCGGCGAAGCCGGGAGCCGGTCCGCGGCACCTCACCTTCCATCCCGGCGGCCGCCACGCCTACCTGGCCAACGAGGTCGACGACACGGTCACGGTGTGCGCGTACGAGCCGTCCACGGGCCGTCTGACGATCGGCGAGCCCCAGTCGACGGGATCGGGCGCGGGCACCAACTACCCGGCACAGATCCTGGTCACCGCGAACGGCTCGTACGCCTTCCTCGCCAACCGCGGCGACAACACCCTCGCGCGGTACGCGATCGAGCGGGACGGTGCCCGGCTGCGGCTGCTCGGCACGGTGCCGGTGGCCGGTGACTTCCCCCGCCAGATCGCCTTCTCCCCCGACGGCGCGCTGCTGTTCGCGGCGAACCAGAAGTCGGGCACGGTCAGCGTCTTCCACGTGGACGACGGCAGCGGTGAACTTCGGCTGGCGGGCGAGCCGTTCGCCTCAGCGGTCGCGGTCTGTGCGCTGCCGCTGTAGGGCCCGGGGGCAGGCGGCGGCAGCGGCCTGCCCGAGGAGGGCGTGCATGCGCTCGGTGAGCTGCGCGACGTCGTCGGCGGGCGTGTGGAACGGCAGGCGTACGTCGCCGTGGGCGCGGGTGCGTTCGATGCGCAGCGTCAGGCCGTGCCGGTCGACGGCGAGCGGCTGGACGCGGACCGCGCCGTACAGACTGGCGTGGTCGACGAGGCGCGTCAGGCGCTCGACCGCGTCGGCGTGGCAGTCCGCGAGGTGGGTCAGCAGATGGGCCTCGGCCTGCGCCAGGGGATCGGGCGCGGCGGCGGCGAACTCGTCGAGGTCGACGACCACCGCTCCGGAGGGCTGCCGCAGCACGATCCTCGTCGGCCGGAACGCCAGCCGCTCGCCCTCGGGGGTGAAGGACCCCGCCATCCACAGTCTGGCCCGGATGCGGTCGCGGACGGGGACGGGTGCCACGTCGGCGAACTCCAGCACGGCGGACGGCTGCCCGCGGGGTGCGAAGATCGCGGTCGCGAGCAGCGCGCTGTCCTCGGGCACACCGACCAGCACCCGGCCGTCCTCGGCGACCGTGTGCGCGCCGACGAACTCCTCGCGTCCGCCTTCCGCGGTGATCGCGCAGGACCATGCCGCGGCCAGCACCGAGCGGGCCCGTTCCGCCGCGGCGGGCGCCGCGGTCCAGCTGTGCCTGTCACCCCTCCCAGGACCTCCCAAGGTAAGCCTTGCCTAACCTATCGGAGATCGAGGTGTACGCCAACACCGCCTTCGCGTGAGGAAGAGCCCTGTTCAGGCGGCGATGACGCCGAGCAGCGCCCGGGCGCACAGATCGCGCACCTGCTCGCGCGTCAGCTCCGAGCCGCGCAGCCACTCCAGGCAGACCGCCGTGGTGAAGGCCAGCCAGCCGCGGACGGCGAGCCGGAGGTCCGGGCGCGCCTCGGCGATCGGGCCGAGTTCCGGGTCGCGCGCCAGCGCCGCCAGGATCTGCCGCTCCTGCGCCCCGAGCGCCCGCTGGTAGACGCGCCGTACGGCCTGGTCCCCCGCCGCGTCCGCGCGATGGAAGGCACGGAACCCGTGCGCGTGGGTGTGGACGTATTCCAGGAAGACGTCCAGGTTCGCGGTGAGCTGCTCGCGGGCCGGCACCCCCGCCACCGGCTCGGTCATCCGCAGCATCCGCTCGCTCTCCCGCTCGACGACCGCGAGGAAGAAGTCCCGCTTGGTCGGGAAGTAGTGGTAGAGCAGTCCGCGGGAGACGCCGGCGATCTCGGCGACCTGCTCGATCCATACGTCGTCGTACGGATTCTCGGAGAACAGCCGCGCCCCGACGGAGAGCAGCTGCTCGCGGCGCTCCTCGGTGCTCAGTCGGCGGCGCGTGCGCCCGCCCGGATTCGCGGCCATCCCCGCACTTTACTTGACGTCGATTCAACAGCGGGACCAGACTGGGCGCGCTATTGAACCCACGTACAACTGGCTCGACTGCCGCTGGATCGAGGGAGATCGTGTGAGGGCGCAGACCAGGACGAGGCCGGCGCTGCCGGGCGGCTTCCGCAGCGCCGAGCAGGGCTGGCCGGAGCTGCATCGCATCCCGCACCCGCCGCGCCGGCTCCCGCTGCTCGGGGACGTGCTGGGCGCCAACCGGGCCACCCCGCTCCAGGACTCCCTGCGCTTCGCCCGCCAGTTGGGGCCGATCTACCGGCGCAAGGCGTTCAACCGGGAGTTCGTGTTCGTCTGGGGCGCCGATCTGGTGGCCGACCTCGCGGACGAGTCGCGGTTCGCCAAGCACGTGGGTCTCGGGGTCGCCAACCTGCGGCCGGTGGCCGGTGACGGCCTGTTCACGGCGTACAACCACGAGCCCAACTGGCAGCTGGCGCACGACGTGCTGGCCCCGGGGTTCAGCCGGGAGGCCATGGCGGCCTACCACCCGATGATGCTGGACGTGGCCGGGCGGCTGACCGACCACTGGGACCGCGAGCAGGCGGCGGGCCGGGCGGTGGACGTGCCCGGCGACATGACCAAGCTGACGCTGGAGACCATCGCGCGGACCGGCTTCGGCCACGACTTCGGCTCCTTCGAACGGGACCGGCCACACCCCTTCGTCACCGCGATGGTGGGCACCCTCACCTACGCCCAGCGGCTCAACTCCGTCCCGTTCCCCGCCCTGTTGCGGCGGGCCGCGCAGCGCAACGAGGCGGACATCGCCCACCTCAACCGCACCGTCGACGACGTGGTACGCGCCCGGCGCGCGGCGGGCGGGGACGGCGACCTGCTGGACCGGATGCTGGAGACGGCCCACCCCGAGACGGGCGAGCGGCTGTCGGCCGAGAACGTCCGCCGGCAGGTCATCACCTTCCTGGTGGCGGGGCACGAGACCACTTCGGGCGCCCTCTCCTTCGCCCTTTACTACCTGGCCCGCCACCCCGAGATCGCGGCCCGCGCCCGCGCCGAGGTCGACCGCGTCTGGGGCGACACCCCGGCGCCCGGGTACGACCAGGTGGCCAAGCTGCGCTATGTACGGCGGATCCTGGACGAGTCGCTGCGGCTGTGGCCGACGGCGCCGGCGTACGCCCGGGAGGCGGTCGAGGACACCTTGCTGGCCGGCCGGCACCCGATGCTGCGGGGCGCCTGGACGCTGGTGCTCACGCCGATGCTGCACCGCGATCCCGCCGCGTGGGGCGCCGACGCCGAGCGCTTCGACCCGGACCGCTTCGACCCCAAGGCGGTCCGCTCCCGCCCCGCGCACACCTTCAAGCCCTTCGGCACGGGAGCGCGGGCGTGCATCGGACGCCAGTTCGCGCTGCACGAGGCGACGCTGGTGCTGGGGCTGCTGCTGCGCCGGTACGCGTTCGTCCCCGACCCCGGCTACCGGCTGCGGGTGACCGAGCGGCTGACGCTGATGCCGGACGGGCTGCGGCTGCACCTGGAGCGGCCCGAGGTCACGGCCGGTGCGGCGGACGCCGTCGAGGAGGCGCCGTCAGAGCCGCGCTGTCCAGTGCGCGGGGCGCGTGACTGAACCGGGCAGCCGGGTGCCCGCGCTCCCCCGGGCCGCCGTGAGCTGAGGCTGGGTGAGGAAGAACGCCCCGGTCAGATCGGCGTCGGAGAGGTCGGCGTCGCGCAGGTCGGCGCCGATGAGGTCCGCGTACCTCAGGTCGGCGCCGGTCAGGTCGGCGGCGATGAGGTAGGCGCCGCGCAGGTTCGCGCCGCGCAGGTCGGCGCCCTTGAGACGGGCACCCATGAGGTCGGCCCCGCGGCGGTCCTTCTTGCGGCCCCGCACACCCGCACGGACGAGTTCGCTGGTCTTGAGCAGAAGCAGGTTGACCTGCTGCCGGTGGGCTCCGACGTCCAGTGCGGCGAGCTCGTCGGGGGTCTGCCGGGTGAGCTCCCGCGTCCGCTCCAGGGCCCGGCGCAGGTCGGCGTGGACCGGGTGCGCGGCGGGCAGGTCGAGGGCCTCGGTGAGGTACCAGAGCAGTTCGTGCAGTTGCCGGACGACCGGGAACACATCGAACATCCGCCGGGCGCGCTCCCGCGGGCCCGTGCGCCAGTCCTGGCCGCCGAAGGTGACCTGCGAGACCTGCTGGCCGGCGCCGAAGCAGTCGTAGACCGTGCAGCCGGTGAAGCCCTCCTGGCGCAGGCGGGCGTGGATGCCGCAGCGGTGGTCGTCGCGGAGGTTCGGGCAGGGGGTGCCGGCCGCCTTGTCCTGGGCGAAGTCGGCGGACGCCGCGAAGGGCAGGGCCACACAGCACAGTCCGAAGCAGTTCGCGCAGTCGCCGCGCAGGTCGGCACGGCCGACGGTCCCCTCTTGCATATCGCACACCTTATCGAAAGAGGGTCGGTGGGGCCTGTCGGCCGACGGTCCGCGGTTCAGCCGGAGAGCAGGGCGCGCAGCCACTGCTCCTCGCGAACCTCGACGTACTCGGCGTCCCCGCGCCAGGCGTCGCCGTGCCCCTCGGCCCAGAGCCTTAACCAGGGCTGGTTGCCCAGCGCGTGCTGCTCCCGCAGGAAGTCGTGCATCGCGCGGGTGCGGCGGCCCAACAGCGGTACCAGCAGGCGCCGTTCAGCCTCATCGAGGCCATAGGCGTCGGCGAACAGGCGCAGCCGGGCGGCGGCGTCGGAGGTCTGCCAGTGGGGGTGCGCGGACAGCGGGACGAAGCCGCGCACGGCGTAGGCGACGTCCCAGAGGCGGGAGCCGGGGGCCGCCGTGTCCCAGTCGATGAACGCCCACCCGCCGTCACCGGCGACGAGGTTCCAGGGCGCCAGGTCCTGATGGGCGATGATGTCGTCGCCCTCGGCGGGCATGAGCACCTGCCAGCACGCGTCCTCGGGCGGCCGGAAGTCCTGTACGGCGTCGTGGAAGTCGCGGATCAGCCGCGCCACCCGGACCAGTCCCGCCTCGGGCTCCACCAGGGCGAACCGGTCCGGCCAGACCACCTCACCCGGCACGAAGCTCAGCACCTCGCGGCCCCGCTCGTCGATCCCGAGCGGGCGGGGCGCGGACCGGAAGCCCGCCTCGTGCAGATGCGTGAGCAGGGCGTGCACCGACGGCGTCCAGGGTCCCGCGGGCCGGCGCACCGTGTCGCCGACGCGGACCACACCGGCGCTGGCGTTGCCGCCGGTCAACTGCTGTTCCTCTGCGTCCGGCATCAGGCCAGTCTCTCCGAACACCCGGCGGGAAGCACCTCATTTGATAGGCGCCCGGGCCCGTCGCGAGGGCACCTCACCGATGAGTTTCCGGCGGTGTGGGGGTCTCCTCATACAACCGAAAACAAGCTCGTGTACCACGGACACGAACCCCCTTCAGGCGGGAGCCGGACGGATCGAGGAGTCGGACCATGTGCAGCCACCAGCCACCCTGCCCCACCGCGGACAGCCCGCTCCATCACGGCGCCGCGATCGTGTCGTCCCATCCCGAACAGGGCTGGAGCCTGCTGTGCAACGGAACGATCGTGTTCGACGACACCGGTGAGCTGCTGCCGGACGGGCGGGTCGTCGACCCGCACCGCGTCCTCGGCCCGCTGGCCGTGGCGGCCTGACCCGCGCGCGGCGCGGGCTACCGGGCGAACACCTCGAACGCCACGGCCGGCCTGCCGCCGAACCGCTCCGCGAGCCGCTGGGCGTTCTCCGTCAGGAAGGCCCGGGCGTACGTCTCGGGGTCCTCGTCGGTCAACGCCTCGATGTAGGTGCGGTGTTCGAGCAGGGAGCGCACCGCCCGCTCCAGACCGGCCGTGGCGTCGACCGCGTGCGTGGGTGAGGCCGAACCGGCGACGGCGACCCAGCGGACGCCGTTCCAGGGCTCCAGTCCCCGCTCGGCGAGCTCGGGGAAGATCCACCGGTTCCCGGCGTCCGCGGCCGCGTCCAGCGTGGCCCGGCCGACGGCCACGTGATCCGGCGTGTTCCACGCGACGCCGCCCCAGGTGTCCCGGTGGTTGAGGGTGATCACCAGCTCGGGCCGGTGCCGGCGGATCGCCGCAGCGATGTCCCGGCGCAGGGCGACGCCGTACTCGACCACGCCGTCCCGGTGGTCGAGGAACTCCACCTCCGACACCCCCACCACCGCGGCGCTCGCCCGCTGTTCGCGTTCCCGCAGCGGCCCGCACTCGGCGGGCGCCAGTGTGTCGATGCCCGCCTCGCCGCGGGTCGCCAGCAGGTAGGCGACCTCGCGGCCCTCGTCGGTCCAGGTGGCGATCGCCGCCGAGCAGCCGTACTCGAGGTCGTCCGGGTGCGCCACGACGGCGAGCGCGCGCCGCCAGTCGCCGGGCAGGGGCGGGAGCTGGGTGATCTTCGGCTCGGTCATGGGCGCAGACTAGTGCGTGGTCACGGCCTCACACCTCGTCGTGGACGAGGGCGAGCAGCCGGTCCAGGACGCGCTGTCCGCCCGCGCGGACGCCGTCGTGCTCGAACTCGTCGGTCACCCAGGTGCGCAGGCCCCGGATCGTGCGGGCCGTCCGCAGGGCGTGGGCCGTGTCGACGTACATGTCGTCGTGGTAGACGGCGGCCGCGACCGGCACGTCGTTGGCGGCGAGCCGGGCGGGGTCGTAGAGGGGGCGCCAGTCCGTGCGCCGCGCGAGCAGGTCGGCCGTCTCGCGCAGGGGCCGCAGCGCCGGGTCGCAGTCGAACATCCAGGGGTGGATCGACTCGCCGGTGAACAGCAGTGGGCCGTCGCCGGCGAGCGCCTTGGCCGCGTCGAACTGCGGGAACTCGGCGCGCACGCGCTCGGCCGACCAGGCGGTGGGGCGCTCGTCCTGGGCGTAGCACGCCTCGTGGACGAGGGCGTACAGGGGGTGGCCGGCGTACGACAGCAGGCCCTGTACGTCCTCCTGGAAGGCGTCGGAGAGCTCCGCGCCGTGCGGGGTACGGACGAAGGCGTGCTCCAGGAGGTGATGGAGGCGGTGGGTGCCCTCGCCGCCGCCCAGGAGGATGCCGAGGGACTGGAAGGCCTCGGCGGTGAGCCGGTAGCCGTTCGGCAGGGTCACGTCGTGGGTGAGGAGGTGGTCGGCGATGCGGCGGGCGCGTTCGACGTCCTGCGGGTAGCGGGCGTAGTGCGCGGCGACCTTGCGCTCGATGCGGGGGTAGGCGGCGCGGTAGACGTCGTCGGCGTGCGCGTCGAGGGCGGGCAGGCCGCCGGTGATCAGGGCCGCGGTGAGGCCTTCGGGGGCGCGGGAGAGGTAGTTGACGGTGCAGAAGCCGCCGAAGCTCTGGCCGAGCACGGTCCAGGTGGCGCCGCCGGTGACCGCCGGGCGGATGGTCTCGCAGTCGCGGACGATGGAGTCGGCGCGGAAGTGGGTGAGGTAGTCGGCCTGTTCGGCGGGGCCGCCGCGCAGCGGCAGGGTCTGCCGGTTGGCGGGGGTGGAGTGGCCGGTGCCGCGCTGGTCGAGGAGGAGGACGCGGTACTCCTTCAGGGCACGGCCGAGCCAGGACGGCCTGCCGACGAACCTGTTGGCCCCGAAGCCGGGACCGCCCTGGAGATAGACCAGCCACGGCAGGTTCCGGTCCGCCTTCTCGCTCGCGACGACCTCACGGGCGTAGAGCTCGATCGTCTCCCCGGCCGGGTCGTCGTGGTCGAGGGGCACGGTGAAGCGGCGGTCGGCGAGGACGACGCCGGGCTGGCGGTACGTGGCGGTCAACGGGTCTCCCGGGACGGACGGTCTTCTGGCCGCGTCCCACTTCACCACATGACCGCGCCCGTGCCGACCTCCGGGATCATGAAATTTACTGAACGGTCGATCAGCGGGCGGAGAGACTGGAGCGCCGTACCACGAGTTCCGGCTGGAGCACGACCCGCCGGTGTTCGTGCCGGGTCGTGCCGGTCTCGGCCTCCGTCTCCTCCAGCAGCAGCTCCGCGGCCATGGCGCCCATGGTGACGGCGGGCTGCCGTACGGAGGTGAGCGGGACGGCCGCGGCGGCGGCGAACTCGATGTCGTCGTAGCCGACGATGGCGAGGTCGTCGGGGACCGTTATGCCGGCGGCGTACATGGCCTGCAGGACACCGAGGGCGAGCAGGTCGTTGGCGCAGAAGACGGCGGTGGGCCGGTCGGCCAGGCCCAGCAGGCGGGCGCCCGCGTCCCGGCCGGCGGCCACGTCGAGCCGCTCGGTGGGCAGCTCCCGCAGACAGTCCGGGCCGAGGCCGGCCTCGGCGAGGGCGTTCAGCGCGCCGATACGGCGGTCGCGGACCTGGTTGAGGCCGGGCGGGCCGCTGACGTACGCGATGGAGCGGTGCCCGGCGTCGACGAGGTGGCGCACGGCCAGGGCGCCGCCCGCCACGTCGTCGACGGACACCGAGCACTCGGTGGTGCCCTCGGCGACCCGGTCGACGAGGACGAAGGGGATGTTGTGCCGCCGGAACGTCTCGATGTTCCGGCCGGTCGCGTCGGCGGGGGTCAGCAGTACGCCCCGGACCCGCTGCTCGGCGAAGAGCGACAGGTACTCGGCCTCCTCGCCGGCGCTCTGCGCGCTGTTGCAGACCATCACGCCGAGCCCGGCGTCGCGGGCGGCGCGCTCGGCACCGCGGGCGACGTCGACGAAGAACGGGTTGCCCATGTCGAGGACGAGCAGCCCCATGATCCGGCTGCGGCCCGCGCGCAGCTGGCGCGCGGACTCGCTGCGGACGTAGCCGAGCCGGTCTATGGCGGACTGCACCCGTGCCCGGGTCTCCGTGGCGACCGTGTCCGGACGGTTGATCACGTTCGACACCGTGCCGACGGAGACTCCGGCGGCACGGGCGACGTCCTTGATACCCACCGACTGGGCCATCAGGCAGGGACCTCCAGTAGAACGCGGAGCGGCGGGAAGAGGACCTTCACATTACCGTCATCGCCCCGCACATCGGCGCCGGTCACGCGGGCAGTGCGAAGTCGACGACATGGAGTGCCGAGGGGGTCGTACCGCTCGACTTCTCCTGGTACATGAACGACAGGACGTTGTCGTACCCGACCCGCATCTCGTCGATGACGACCTCGCCGAAGGCGTTCAGCTCGCTGCCGTCGTGGAGCAGGGTCCAGTCGGTGTACCCGGAGGCCTTCGACGCGGCGGCGATCCGGCCGAAGGGGAAGACCGCGTAGGCGTTGTCGTACTTGTCCAGGACCAGCTTGGTGCGCTGGCTGGAGCCCAGGGGGACCGGGATCTCGGTCTTCTGCCAACCGCCCGAGGCGTTCTTGCGGACGTGGAAGGCGCGGCCGTCGGCGGTGCGGTCGGCGACGTAGTTCGTGGTGCACTGGCCGAAGCGGCCCGGGACATAGCTGATGATCGCGTGCGGGAGGCCGGTGGAGTCCGTCCACTGGCTCTCCTGGTTCATCAGGGAGTGGTCGGGGTTGAGGGAGTCGACGACCAGGCCGGATTCGGTGACGGCGACGGTGTCCGAGGTGCCGGTGGTGGCGACCAGAGTGCCGACGTCGTTGCGCCAGGTGCGGCCGCGGTCGGTCGAGTAGACGTAGCCGGTGTCGTGGTTGGTGATGCCACCGCTGTTGCACATCACCGCCGCGTTCTGCTCGCGCCAGGTGAAGAAGGAGTGCAGCCGTCCATTGACGTCATAGCCGATGCCGTGCAGGTACATGTTGCGGGCGGTGGAGGAGCCGTGCGAGCTGGTGTACGTGCCCGTGGAGGCGGACCACTCCCCCAGGGCTTTCCAGCTCGAACCGTCGTACTCGGCGAGGGCGTTGCGGCCGTTGCCGGAGATCCCGACCCGGTAGCTCAGCTGCAGCCTGCCCTCGGGGGTGGAGACGAACTGCGGGTAGGTGAACTGGGAGGTGAGGGCGAGGCCGTCCATGGACGTCTGGACGGCGCCGAACACGGACGAGGTCCAGGCCGTGGTGGCCGGGTTGTCCATCAGCCCGGCGACGGACTTCACGTAGAAGTAGCCGTCGCTGTGCGAGTCCATGTTCAGGTGCAGTCGGCCGTCGACCTTGGAGACGCCCATGGAGATGACGTTGTGCGAGTCGCTGGTCTTGAGGACGTGGGACAGCGTGACCGTCGACCAGCTGCCCGCGGTGAGCGCGCGACGGCCGACGACGGCGTTGCCGGTCGAGGTGTACCAGACGGCGTACTGATAGCCCTTGTACGTCAACAGGCCGTTCTTCTGGAACGAGTTGTTGTTGACCAGGCCGTCGTAGGAGACGAAGAAGACCGCCTGGGCGTCGAGTTGGGTGGTGCCCTTCTTGCTGACGGCGGGGCCGGGGTCGGCGGCCCGCGCGGTGCCCGGTGTTGCCACGGCCGCAAGTATGGCGGTGGCGAGCACGGTGCGTCTTCTCATGAGCGGCTCCAGCGGGGGTGGGGACGATCAGCGGGGGTGGGGACGATCAGCGGGGCGGTCGGCGGGTCGGGGTCAGGCGAGGTGGAACACCTCGGTGAGCGGTTTCATGGCCTCGTCGGGCCGGGCGCCGTCCAGCGACTCGAAGAACGGCCCCATCTCTTCCTGCCAGCGGGCGTTGACCTCGGTCGCCTCCATGCCGGCGAGCGCGGCGTCGAAGTTCTCGGTCTCCAGGTAGCCGACGAGCAGGCCGTCGTCGCGCAGGAAGAGGGAGTAGTTGTGCCAGCCGGTGGCGGAGAGCGCCTCGCGCATCTCCGGCCACACGGCGGCGTGGCGTTCGCGGTACTCGGCGATCCGGTCCTCGCGGACCTTGAGGAGGAAACAGACGCGCTGCATGGAAGTACCAGCTCCCGCAGGGGTGGTGAGGGGATCAGAAGTTGAACTGGTCGATGTTCTTGGCGGTGAACACGGTCGGCTTGCCGAGGGTGATCACGCCGTCCTTGCCGATGGTGTACGTGGTCGAGCCGGCCTTGAAGGTCTCGCCCTCCTTGCCGGTGATCTGACCGGAGGACAGCGCGACGGCTGTACGGGCGGCCAGGTCGCCGAGCTTGGCCGGGTCCCACAGCTCGAAGCCGTCGACGGTGCCGTTCTTGACGTACTTGCGCATGTCGTTGGGGGTGCCGAGGCCGGTCAGCTTGACCTTGCCCTTGTACTTGGAGCCGGACAGGTACTGGGCGGCGGCCTTGATGCCGACGGTGGTCGGGGAGATGATCCCCTTCAGGTTCGGGTACTGCTGGAGCAGCCCCTGGGTCTGCTGGAAGGAGGCCCTGGGCGTCGTCGTTGCCGTAGGCGATCTTCACCAGCTTGACGTTCTTGTACTTCGGGTCCTTCAGCTCGTCCTTCATGTACCCGATCCAGGTGTTCTGGTTCGTGGCGGTCTGGGCGGCGGACAGGATCGCGATCTCGCCCTTGTAGCCGATCTGCTGGGCGAGCAGCTGCACCTCGGTGCGGCCGAGGTCCTCGGCGGAGGCCTGGGAGACGAAGGCGTTGCGGCAGTCGGGCTTGGTGTCGGAGTCGTAGGTGACGACCTTGATGTCGTTCTTCATGGCCTGCTTCAGCGCGGTGCACAGGGCGCCCGGGTCCTGCGCGGACACGGCCATCGCGTTGACCTGCTGCTGGGTGAGCGTGTTGACGTAGGAGACCTGGCCGGCGGTGTCGGTGGCGCTGGAGGGGCCGACCTCCTTGTACTTGCTGCCGAGTTCGGTCAGCGCCTTCTCGCCGCCCTTGTCGGCGGAGGTGAAGTACGGGTTGTTGACCTGCTTGGGCAGGAAGCCGACGGTCAGGCCCTTCTTCAGCGCGGCGTTCGGGTCGGCCTTCGCGGTCGAGGCGGCGGAGGCGTTGTCGCTGCCGGAGTTGTTCTTGGTGGTGCCGCCGCAGGCGGTCAGCGCGAGGGCGAGCGAGGTGCCGGCGGCGAGGGCCGCGCAGGAACGACGGACGGATGACTTGCGCATGGTGGGGTTTCCTTTACGAGGGTGAGGAGTTACGACGTCGGAGTCGAGGCGGCGGCTCTGCGTCCCGCCCTCGCGACGGAGATTTGCCGTGCGACCCGGGGGCCGAGCACGGAGATGACGAGCAGAACGCCGGTGACGACGATCTGCGACTGGGCGGAGACGTTCAGCAGACTCATCACGTTCTGCAGCGCTCCGAGCAGGAAGACGCCCGCGATGGCGCCGCCGAGGGTGCCCCGGCCGCCGTCGAAGTCGATGCCGCCGAGCAGCACCGCGGCGACGACGGACAGTTCGAGCCCGGTGGCGTTGTCGTAGCGGGCGCTGGCGTAGTGCAGCGCCCAGAAGATCCCGGTGAGGGAGGCCATCAGGCCGGTCACCGTGAACAGGATCAGCTTGTGCCGCTTGACCCTGATCCCGGCGAACCGCGCCGCCTCCTCGCTCGCGCCGATCGCGAACAGCGACCGCCCGAACGGCGTGGCGTGCAGCACCACGACGGCGATGGCGAGCAGGACGAGGAAGGGCAGGAAAGCCTGCGGGAGGAAGGTGTTCCCGAGGCGTCCGGACGCGAAGTCCAGGTACTGGGTGGGGAAGTCGGTCACCGCGTCCGAGCCGAGCACGATCTGCGCGATGCCCCGGTAGGCGGCGAGGGTGCCGATGGTGACGGCGAGGGAGGGCAGTCCGAGCCGGGTCACCAGCAGGCCGTTGACGAGCCCGCAGACGACACCGAGCAGCAGGCACAGCGGGATGATCGTCTCGATCGCCATGCCGTCGTTCCACAGCTTGCCCATCACCGCGCCGGACAGGCCGGCGGTGGAGGCGACGGACAGGTCGATCTCACCGGCGACGACCAGCAGGGTCATCGGCAGGGCGATCAGCGCGATGGGCAGGGTGTTGCCGATCAGGAACGACAGATTGAGGGCGTTGCCGAACCCGTCGACGGTGCCGAACGACAGCAGGAGCAGCAGGATCAGCAGCGCGCCGACGACCGTGTCCCAGCGGACCGCGCGCGTGAGGGACTCAGGCATTGCGGGCGTTCCTCTTCTTCAGGGCGGAGGCCACGCGCAGCGCGACGATCCGGTCGACCGCGATGGCGAGGATGAGCAGGATGCCGTTGATGGCGAGCACCCAGACCGAGCTGACGCCGAGGGCGGGCAGCACGCTGTTGATGGAGGTCAGCAGCAGGGCGCCGAGCGCGGCCCCGTACACGCTGCCGGAGCCTCCCGTGAAGACCACGCCGCCGACCACGACCGCGCTGACCACGGTGAGTTCGTAGCCGGTGCCGGTCCCGGAGTCGACGTTGCCGAAGCGGGCCAGGTACATGGCACCGGCGAGGCCCGCGAGTCCGCCGCAGAAGGTGTAGGCGGCGAGGATCCGCTTGCGGACGGGAATGCCGGCGAGCCGGGCGGCCTCCGGGTTGGAGCCGAGCGCGTACAGCTCGCGCCCGCTGCCGAAGTGCTTGAGGTAGTACGCCGTCGCCACCAGCACCGCCAGCGCGATCAGCGCGAGGTACGGCACCGCGGAGATGCCTCCGGAGCCGAAGTCCACGAAGCCGCCGGGCAGGTCGGCCGCCGTGATCTGGCGGGAGCCGACCCAGATGGAGTCGATGCCGCGGATGATGTACAGCGTGCCGAGGGTGACGACGAGCGCGGGCACCTGGCCGAGGCTGACGAGCAGGCCGTTGAGCAGGCCGAACCCGACGCCCATCAGGACCGCCAGGAGGATGGCGATCACCGAACTGCCGCCGCCGTGCAGATAGTCACCGGCCGCGAAGGCGCAGATGCCGAGGGTCGAGCCGACGGACAGGTCGACGTTCCTCGTGATCACCACCAGGGACTGGCCGGTGGCGACCAGCACCAGGATGGTGGCGTTCAGCAGCAGGTCCTTGATGCCCTGCTCGGACAGGAACTCGCTGTTGCCGGCCTGGGTGATGCCGATCATCACCAGGAAGACGACCAGGATGGCGAGTTCGCGCATCTTGAAGACGCGGTCGACGAGCCGGGTGCCGCTGGACTTGGGCACCTCGGCGACGGGGGTCTCGTGGGAAGTGGTCACCGTCATGCGGCGGCCCTCCCGGTGGCTGCGGCCATCACGGTTTCCTCGGTGGCTTCGGCGCGTGGGATCTCGGCGGTGAGCCGGCCCTCGTGCATGACGAGCACGCGGTCGGCCATGCCGAGGATCTCGGGCAGGTCGGAGGAGATCATCAGAACGGCGACGCCGTCGGCGGCGAGCCGGCTGAGCAGACGGTGCACCTCGGCCTTGGTGCCGACGTCGATGCCCCGGGTGGGCTCGTCGACGATCAGTACCTTGGGGGCGGTGGCGAGCCACTTGGCCAGGACGACCTTCTGCTGGTTTCCGCCGGACAGGGTGGAGACGGCGTCGGCGATCCGGGCGTACTTCACCTGGAGCTTGACCGCCCAGTCCAGGGACCGGTCGCGTTCGGCGCCGCGGTCCATCAGGCCGGCCCGTACGGTCGTGCGGAGTCCGGTGAGGCCGATGTTGCGCTCGATGGACATGCCCATCACCAGGCCCTGGGCGCGCCGGTCCTCGGGGACGAGGGCGAGCCCGGCGGCCATCGCGGTCGACGGGGCGCCGTTGGTGAGCCTGCGGCCCTCGACCTCGACCTCGCCGGCATCCCAGCGGTCGATGCCGAAGACGGCCCGGGCCACCTCGGTGCGGCCGGCGCCGACGAGGCCGGCGAGGCCGACGATCTCGCCGTGCCGGACCTCGAAGGAGACGTCGGTGAAAACGCCCTCACGGGTCAACCGCCGGACACTCAGGGCGACTTGACCGGGCTCGACGTCCTGCTTGGGATACAGCTCCTCGAGGTCGCGTCCGACCATGCGCCGTACGAGGTCGTCCTCCGTCATGCCTTCGACCGGCTCGCTGGCGATCCAGGCGCCGTCGCGCAGGGTGGTGACCCGCTGGCAGATCTCGAAGATCTCCTCCAGCCGGTGGGAGATGAACAGCACGGCGGCGCCCTGCTCGCGCAGAGTGCGCACGACACCGAAGAGCCGGGCCACCTCGCTGCCGGTCAGGGCGGCCGTCGGCTCGTCCATGATCAGGACGCGGGCGTCGAAGGAGAGCGCCTTGGCGATCTCCACGATCTGCTGGTCGGCGATGGACAGGCCGCGCGCCGGGCGGTCGGGGTCGAGTTCGACGCCGAGCCGCTTCATCAGCCGCAGCGTCGCGGTGTGCGTGGCCTTGTGGTCGATCCGGCCCAGCGCACGCCGGGGCTGGCGGCCCATGAAGATGTTCTCGGCGATCGAAAGGTCGGGGAAGAGCGTGGGCTCCTGGTAGATGACGGCGATGCCCGCGTCGCGAGCGTCACCGGGTCCGTGAAAGACGACGGGCTGACCGTCGAGCAGCACCCGGCCGGCGTCCGGCCGGTGGACGCCGGCGAGCGTCTTGATCAGGGTCGACTTGCCCGCGCCGTTCTCTCCGGCGAGGGCGTGCACCTCTCCGGGGAACAGCTCCAGGGACACGTCCCGCAGGGCACGCACGGCCCCGAAGGACTTCGAGATGTCCTCGAGCGCCAGCACCGGGGCCGGACCCGTGTCGGACGGGTGGGTCATGAGGGGCTCCTCGACGACGCCCGGGAAGCACCTCGCGACGTCGTGAAAGGTTTCAACTTGGTTGCCGGGACGTTAGGCGCGTACGCCATGTCACGTCAATGGGTGAGCCCCGAAAAAATTTCGAGAGCCCTCCGAGAGCCAAAGGTCACGGTGAGGCTACGGGCAACAGAGTGCGCCCGAACGCTTGACACTCCTACGGAGCGTTCTAAGCTTCGCTTCCTGAATCGATTCATCCGGAAGCCGTACGGACGCCATTCCGGCCCGACGTCACAGGAGCCCTGAAGTGACCGAGCTCGCCGCGGTGAAGACCGCGCTGAAGACCCAGGCAGTCGAGACGCCGTCGTGGGCGTACGGGAACTCGGGGACCCGGTTCAAGGTGTTCGCCCAGCAGGGAGTCCCCCGCACCCCCCAGGAGAAGCTGGCCGACGCGGCCCAGGTGCACGCCGTCACGGGTGTGGCGCCGACGGTGGCTTTGCACATCCCGTGGGACAAGGTGGACGACTACGCCGCGTTGGCGAAGTTCGCCCAGGACCACGGTGTGAAGCTGGGGGCGATCAACTCCAACACCTTCCAGGACGACGCCTACAAGCTCGGCAGCATCTGCCACCCGGACGCCGCCGTGCGCCGCAAGGCACTGGATCACCTGCTGGAATGCGTCGACATCATGGACGCCACCGGATCACGGGATCTCAAGCTGTGGTTCGCCGACGGCACGAACTACCCCGGCCAGGACGACATCCACGCCCGCCAGGACCGCCTCGCCGAAGGCCTGACCGAGGTCTACGCACGCCTCGGCGACGAACAGCGGATGCTGCTGGAGTACAAGTTCTTCGAGCCCGCCTTCTACACCACCGACGTCCCGGACTGGGGCACCGCCTACGCCCACTGCCTCAAGCTGGGCGAGAAGGCCCAGGTCGTCGTCGACACCGGACACCACGCACCCGGGACGAACATCGAGTTCATCGTCGCCACCCTGCTGCGCGAGAACAAGCTCGGCGGGTTCGACTTCAACTCCCGCTTCTACGCCGACGACGACCTCATGGTCGGCGCCGCCGACCCCTTCCAGCTCTTCCGCATCATGTACGAAGTCGTCCGCGGCGGCGGCCTCTCCTCCGACGTCGCCTTCATGCTCGACCAGTGCCACAACATCGAAACCAAGATCCCCGCCATCATCCGCTCCGTGATGAACGTCCAGGAAGCCACCGCGAAAGCGCTCCTCGTCGACCGCGACGCGCTCGCCACCGCCCAGCGCGAAGGCGATGTGCTGGCCGCCAACGCCGTCGTCATGGACGCCTACAACACCGACGTCCGCCCCCTCCTCGCCGACATCCGCACCGAGATGGGCCTCGACCCCGACCCCATCGCCGCCTACCACCGCTCCGGATGGGCGGAGAAGATCGTCGAGGAGCGGGTCGGAGGGCAGCAGGCCGGCTGGGGTGCCTGAGGCAGGCCCGGCAGGTCAGTCCTCGCCCATGCCGAACGAGTCGTGGACAGGCCGCACCTCGACGGCGACGACATGGAAGTCGAGGACGCGCCCGGCGATCTCCCGCGCCCGCTCCGGGGTGGCGCACTCGACCACGTAGTAGGCGGTGAGCTGTTCGGTCGCTCCGGTGAGCGGGCCGCTCGTCCCGGTCGCGGCTTCTTCGCCGTACCGGAGGGTGGTCGTGTCGCGCGGGTAGGCCAGTCCGGCGCCGTTCAGCATCTCGCCGGTGCCCCGCAGGTCCTCGTGGAGGGCCTCGTGCCGCTGGAAGACGTCCGCGCGTTCCGCGGGCGTCATGGCCTCGGTCGCCGCCGGGTCGGCGTACATGAGGATCATGTACTTCATGCCGCCGCCTCCGAGCACTGGGCCACCGAGGTGGCCGCTCGGACGAGTGCCGCCGTGGCCGTCGAGCGGGACTGCTGGGGCCAGGCGATGCAGAGGGTGGCCGGTGGGGCGTCCGGGACGTTGCGATAGAGGACGCCCGGGCGCGGATAGCGGCTCGTGACCGACTCCGGGAGCAGGGTCACCAGCTTGCCGAGTTCCACGAGCGCGAGGAGCTGGGCGAGGTCCGCGATCGAGTGCCGCTCCATCATCATGTCCAGGTAACGGCACAGGCCGTGCGAGTCGCCGGGTACGACGCCGGGCAGGGCGAGGTCGGCGAGGGTGATGTCGTCCCGGTCCGCGAGTGGGTGGGTGACGGGGAGAGCGGCGAGGCGGGGTTCGACGGTCACCACTTCGGCGTCCAGGCCCGTCTGGTCGAAGGGGCCGTACAGGAGCGCCGCGTCCGCCTCGCCCTCGCGCAGCAGTCTGACCTGCTCGCCCCAGCCGGAGAGGCGGACCGTGACGGGCCGGGCCTCCGGCTCGGCGGCGAAGCGGGCCAGCAAGGGTTCCAGCAGACCCGCGTCACCGTCGGCCTTGACCGCCAGGACGAGCTTGGGGCTCGGGTCGGCCGCACGCTGGGCGCGCCGGCCGGCCGCCTGGAGGGCGTCCAGGGCGATCCGGGCCTCCGAGAGGAGGACGGTGCCGGACGGGGTGAGGGCGACGCTGTGGGTGGTGCGCTCGAAGAGGGTGATACCGAGGTCCGCCTCGAGCTTGCGGATGGCGCGGGACAGGGGCGGGGCGGAGATGCCCAGCCGTTCGGCCGCGCGGGCGAAGTTGAGTTCCTCCGCCACGGCGACGAAGTAGCGCAGTGACCGGGACTCCATGGCCTGGCACCTCCGTTCGGTGTTACCCGGAGGGTAACAAGCGGGACCCGGCCGATCCTTCCCCGCGGGCGCGTCCGGGCACAGGATCGAGGTGCGCGGCCCCCGATGCCGGCCCAGGTGACGGGCGTGCACCGCGTTTCCCGCGAACCCTTTTGGAGCTTCCCCATGTTTGTCATCACCACGCCCACCGGTCAGATCGGCGGACAGGTCGTCGACCGGGTCCTGGACGCCGGGCACCCCGTCCGCCTGATCGCGCGGGATCCCGGCCGGCTCTCCCCCGAGGTGCGCGAGCGGGTCGAGGTCGTCCAGGGCTCGCACACCGACCCGGGTGTCCTCATGGCGGCCTTCACCGGCGCGGAGGCCGTGTTCTGGGTGATCCCGCCGGACCACCGCACGGAGGACCTCGAGCGCCACTACCTGGACCCGACACGGTCGGCGTGCGAGGCGATCGTCGCGAACGGCGTCGACCGGGTCGTCAGCGTGTCGACCATGGGCCGCGGCATCGAGAAGAACGCCGGGCACCTGTCGGCCGCGCGCGCCGCCGAGGAACTGATCGCCGCCACGGGCGTGAAGTCCCGGGCGCTCAGGCCTCCGTTCTTCATGGAGAACCTGCTCCGCCAAGTCGACGCGATCAAGAGCCGGGGCACCTTCTTCCTGCCGAGCGACCGGGACCGCACCCTCGCGCTCGTCGCCACCCGCGACATCGCCGCACGAGGCGCCGAGCTGCTGCTGGACGCCTCGTGGAGCGGACAGGGCGGTGTACCCGTGGTCAGCCCCGACTCCCTCACGCCCGACGGCATGGCGGCGGTCCTCAGCGACGTGCTGGAGCGGGCGGTCCGGTACCAGCAGCTTCCCCTCGACGCGTACAAGTCGATGATGCTCGACAACGGGGCGAGCGAGGCCTCGGCCCAGGGTGTGGCCGACATGGCCGTCGCCCAGAACGAGGGGGCCTACGACGAGGAGCACCGCACCGCGCGACCGAGCCCGACCGGCTTCCGCCAGTGGTGCGAGGAGGTGCTGAGGCCGGCGCTCCTCGCCTGAGCACCGCCGACGGCACGGTCACTCCGGGGCGGAGAACGGATGCCGGATCGCCGGCGGCGGCCAGGCTGGTGCGGTGTACGGCCGTCGGAAGGTGCGTCGGCCCGAGCCGACCTCGAACGGCTCGTCCTCGCCGGGGAGGCGGATCTCGGCGCGCGTATTGGGCGGCACCAGAACCTCGATCACCAGGGTGTCCTCCTCGATCCGCCAGCCCGTCTCGGCCCGCCCGTACGGCGTCTCGTGCGCCGCCCGCGCGTAGGTGAGGCCGCCGCCGGGCACGGGGGCGATCCGCAGCCGGCGCCAGCCGGGTTCGGCGGCCTCCAGGCCGGCGACCGTGCGGTGGAGCCAGTCGGCGACGGCACCGAGGGCGTAGTGGTTGAAGGAGGTCATCTCGCCCGGGTTGATGCTGCCGTCGGGCAGCATCGAGCCCCAGCGTTCCCACACGGTGGTGGCCCCCATCGTCACCGGGTACAGCCAGGACGGGCAGCCCTCCTCCAGCAGCATCCGGTACGCCAACTGCGGCTCCCCGCCCGCGCACAACGCGTCGCAGATCAGCGGCGTGCCGGCGAATCCGGTGGCGATGCGGAAGCCGGCCTTGCGCACGATGAACGCCAACCGCTCGGCTGCTCCCCGCCGTTGGCGTTCCGTGGGCAGCAGGGCGAAGCACAGCGCCAGCGCGTACGCCGTCTGGGCGTCACTGGCGAGCCGTCCGGCCGGGGTGACGAACTCCTCGGTGAACGCCGCCCGTACGGACCGTGCGAGCTCCTCGTAGCGCACGGCGTCGTCCTTCTCCCCGAGCAGCCGTGCCGTCTCGGCGAGGACGTCGGCCGAGCGGGCGACGTAGGCGTTGGCGACGAGGTCGCCGTCGGTGCGGGCGGCCCCCGGGTCCTCGGGCGGCGCCGCCGGGTCCAGCCAGTCGCCGAGCTGGAAGTCCTGCCGCCACAGGCCGCCGCCCTCCTCGGTGAGCCGGGCCGCCACCTCCATCCAGGCGCGCATGCTCGGATACTGGGCGCGCAGCACCCCGAGGTCGCCGAAACGCCGGTACAGCGTCCACGGCAGCAGCACCGCCACGTCGGCCCACACGGCGTGCGGGGTGCCGCCGAAGTCGAACGGCAGGACGTCGGGCACGACCAGCGGCGGGATCCGGTCGGCCCGGGCGAGCTGTTCGGCGGCGAGGTCGCGCAGCCAGCCGCCGAGCATGCCGGAGCAGTCGTACAGGAACGACGCGGTGGGGCCGAAGACCTGGATGTCGCCGGTCCAGCCGAGGCGTTCGTCGCGCTGCGGGCAGTCGGTGGGCACGTCCAGGAAGTTGCCGCGCATTCCCTGGACGACGTTCTCGTGGAGCCGGTCGACCAGGTCGTGCGAGCACGCGAACCAGCCGGTGCGCGCCATGTCGGTGTGCAGGACCACGGCTTCGACGGCGGCCGGGTCGAACTCGCCCGGCCAGCCCTCGACTTCGGCGTACCGGAAGCCGTGGAAGGTGAAACGGGGTTCGTACGTCTCCACGCCCGTGCCGGCGAGCGTGTACGTGTCGGTGGCGGCGGCGTGCCGCAGGGGCCGGACGCCGAGTTCGCCGTGTTCCAGCACTTCGGCGTGGCGCAGGGTGACCGTGTGCCCGGCCGGGCCCGACACGCGGATGCGCAGGCGTCCGACGAGGTTCTGGCCGAAGTCGAGGACGGTCCTGCCGGACGGTGTGGTGATCACGTCGAGCGGAGCGACGGTCTGGGTGCGGCGCACGGGAGGGCCCATCGGCGCCACCAACTCGGCTTCGGGGAGAGGAAGTTCGGTGACGGATGTCCAGTCGGCGAGATCGTGGCCGGGTGCGGACCACCCGGGGCGCACGAGCCGGGCGTCGTAGACCTCGCCGTCGTAGATCTCCGAGCGCAGGACGGCCCCGGTCGTGGCGCGCCATGTCGCGTCGGTGGCGACGGTGGTGACGGTTCCGTCGGGGTGGGTGACCTCCAGTTGGGCGAGGAGGGCGCGCCGGTCGCCGAAGAGGTTGCGGCGGCCGCCGCCGAAGCCGAGCCGGCCGGTGTACCAGCCCTCGCCGAGCAGCGCGCCGATCGCGTTGTCGCCCTCGCGCAAGAGTGAGGTGACGTCGAAGGTCTGGTAGCGCAGGCGGTGGTGGTACGAGGTCCAGCCGGGGGCGAGGACATGGTCGCCGACGGTACTGCCGTTGATCTCGGCCTCGTAGACGCCGTACGCGGTGATGTACAGCCGTGCCGACGCGACCGCCTTGCGGAGGGAGAAGGTGCGGTGCAGCAGCGCCACCGGGAGGGGGACGTCGGACGCGTCGCGTTCGGGGGTGACGGGGCGGGCGGTCCAGTCGGACCGGTCGAGCAGTCCCGTCTCGGCCCGCGTGAGCGGGGACCAGCCGGACGCCTCCGCACCCTCGCCCCACACCTGGACCCGTACCCCGACCCGGCTGCGGGAGCCGAGCCGCGGGCCCGGCCAGTCCACCAGCACAGAGTCGGAGCCCTCGATGCGCCCGGTGTCGGTGAGGACCGTGCCGTCGGCATCGGTGATCTCGACGCGGTAGGCCCGCTGCGTCCAGTCCGGCGCGTCGGTCTCGGTGCGCCAGCTCAGGCGGGGCCGGGACTCGCCGATGCCGACGGGCTCGCGGTGGTGTTCGAGAACAGGGGCCGTGACCCTCATCGGACGGTCTCCTTCTCCCGGACGGCGGTGATACGGCGGGCCGTCCCCGGACATTCGGTGATGGCACGTGGGTGATGGCACGTGTCACTGATATCGAGAGGTTGCGTGAAACGTTTCACGCATCGTGAAGGTGACACGGCCGTCAGTCAAGGGTTCCGACGGGCGAAAGCTTTCCGTCTCACGATGCCGACTCGGCAGGTTCGCCCCGACACCTTGACGTCGTCGCGAACCTGCGGCTACTTTCCCTGAAACGATTCAAACAGTGTGCAGAGGTGGTCATGCCAGACCTGTCCGCCGCGAAGGCAGCGCTCGCGGCCCAGCGGATCGAAACCCCGTCGTGGGCCTACGGCAACTCCGGGACCCGGTTCAAGGTGTTCGCCCAGCCCGGGGTTCCCCGCGACCCCTGGGAGAAGCTCGCGGACGCGGCGAAGGTGCACGAATTCACGGGTGTGGCGCCGACGGTGGCTTTGCACATCCCGTGGGACAAGGTGGACGACTACGCCGCGTTGGCGAAGTTCGCTCAGGACCACGGTGTGAAGCTGGGGACGATCAACTCCAACACCTTCCAGGACGACGCCTACAAGCTCGGCAGCATCTGCCACCCGGACGCCGCCGTGCGCCGCAAGGCCGTCGACCACCTGCTGGAATGCGTCGACATCATGGACGCCACCGGATCACGGGATCTCAAGCTGTGGTTCGCCGACGGCACGAACTACCCCGGCCAGGACGACATCCACGCCCGCCAGGACCGCCTCGCCGAAGGCCTGACCGAGGTCTACGCACGCCTCAGCGACGAACAGCGGATGCTGCTGGAGTACAAGTTCTTCGAGCCCGCCTTCTACACCACCGACGTCCCGGACTGGGGCACCGCCTATGCGCACTGCCTGAAGCTGGGCGAGAAGGCCCAGGTCGTCGTCGACACCGGACACCACGCACCCGGGACGAACATCGAGTTCATCGTCGCCACCCTGCTGCGCGAGAACAAGCTCGGCGGGTTCGACTTCAACTCCCGCTTCTACGCCGACGACGACCTCATGGTCGGCGCCGCCGACCCCTTCCAGCTCTTCCGCATCATGTACGAAGTCGTCCGCGGCGGCGGCCTCTCCTCCGACGTCGCCTTCATGCTCGACCAGTGCCACAACATCGAAACCAAGATCCCCGCCATCATCCGCTCCGTGATGAACGTCCAGGAAGCCACCGCGAAAGCGCTCCTCGTCGACCGCGACGCGCTCGCCACCGCCCAGCGCGAAGGCGATGTCCTGGCCGCCAACGCCGTCGTCATGGACGCCTACAACACCGACGTCCGCCCCCTCCTCGCCGACATCCGCACCGAGATGGGCCTCGACCCCGACCCCATCGCCGCCTACCACCGCTCCGGATGGCCGCAGCGCATCACCGCCGAGCGTGTCGGCGGCACCCAAGCCGGCTGGGGCGCCTGACCCCGCCTCGCGTACACCCGCACCGTCCCGACGACGCAAGGAAGAGACCCGCTCATGGCACCGCACCCCGAAGCCGCCGCCCTCCTGGCCCGCTCCCACCGGCTCGGCTCCGATCCCCGCAACACCAACTACGCCGGCGGCAACGCCTCCGCCAAGGGCACCGACACCGACCCCGTGACCGGCGGTGACGTCGAGCTGATGTGGGTCAAGGGGTCCGGTGGCGACCTCGGCACGCTCACCGAGGCCGGACTGGCTGTCCTGCGGCTGGACCGGCTGCGGGCGCTGAAGGGCGTCTATCCGGGCGTGCAGCGCGAGGATGAGATGGTCGCCGCGTTCGACTACTGCCTGCACGGCAAGGGCGGTGCCGCCCCGTCCATCGACACGGCCATGCACGGGCTCGTGGAGGCCGCGCACGTCGACCATCTGCACCCCGACTCCGGGATCGCGCTCGCCTGCGCCGCCGACGGGGAGAAGCTGACCGCCGAGTGCTTCGGCGACACGGTGGTGTGGGTGCCGTGGCGGCGGCCCGGTTTCCAGCTGGGGCTGGACATCGCCGCGGTCAAGGAGGCCAACCCGCAGGCCATCGGCTGCGTCCTGGGCGGGCACGGGATCACGGCGTGGGGCGACACCTCGGAGGAGTGCGAGCGCAACTCGCTGCACATCATCCGGACCGCCGAGGCGTTCCTCGCGGACAGGGGCAGGTCGGAACCCTTCGGCCCGGTGATCGACGGGTACGCGGCGCTGGAGCCCGCGGAGCGTCGCGAGCGGGCGGCGGCTCTCGCGCCGTACGTCCGGGCCGTCGCCTCCCAGGACAAGCCGCAGGTCGGGCACTTCGACGACTCCGAGGCCGTGCTGGAGTTCCTGGCGCGCGCCGAGCACCCGCGGCTGGCCGCCCTCGGCACCTCATGCCCGGACCACTTCCTGCGGACCAAGGTGCGCCCGCTCGTCCTCGACGTGCCGCCGGGTGCCCCGCTGGAGGAGGCCGTCGCCCGGCTGAAGGAGCTGCACGCCGAGTACCGCGAGGAGTACGCGGCCTACTACCGGCGGCACGCCCTGCCCGACTCCCCCGCCATGCGCGGCGCGGACCCGGCGATCGTGCTGGTCCCGGGTGTCGGCATGTTCTCCTTCGGCAAGGACAAGCAGACGGCCCGGGTGGCCGGGGCGTTCTACGTCAACGCCATCAACGTGATGCGCGGTGCCGAGGCCGTGTCGACGTACGCGCCGATCGAGGAGTCCGAGAAGTTCCGCATCGAGTACTGGGCGCTGGAGGAGGCCAAGCTGCAGCGGATGCCCGCGCCGAAGCCGCTGGCGACGCGGGTGGCGCTGGTGACGGGTGCGGGCAGCGGCATCGGGAAGGCGATCGCGCAGCGGCTGGTCGCCGAGGGTGCCTGTGTGGTGGTCGCGGACCTGAACGTGGACAACGCCGCCCAGGTGGCGGAGGAGTTGGGCGGGCCGGACAAGGCCGTCGCCGTGGGTGTCGACGTGACGTCCGAGGAGCAGATCGCCGAGGCGTTCAAGGCGGCCGTCCTCGCCTTCGGCGGGGTCGACCTGGTGGTCAACAACGCCGGTATCTCCATCTCCAAGCCGCTGCTGGAGACGTCGGCGAAGGACTGGGACCTGCAGCACGACATCATGGCCCGCGGTTCCTTCCTGGTCTCGCGGGAGGCGGCCCGGGTGATGACCGCGCAGGAGCTGGGCGGCGACATCGTCTACATCGCCTCCAAGAACGCCGTGTTCGCCGGCCCCAACAACATCGCCTACTCCGCCACCAAGGCCGACCAGGCTCATCAAGTACGGTTGCTTGCTGCCGAGTTGGGTGAGCACGGCATCCGCGTCAACGGGGTCAACCCGGACGGTGTGGTGCGCGGTTCCGGGATCTTCGCGGGCGGCTGGGGCGCGCAGCGCGCGGCCGTGTACGGGGTGCCGGAGGAGAAGCTGGGCGAGTTCTACGCGCAGCGGACCATCCTCAAGCGCGAGGTGCTGCCCGAGCATGTGGCCAACGCCGTGTTCGCCCTGACCGGCGGGGAGTTGACGCACACCACCGGGCTGCACGTCCCGGTCGACGCCGGCGTCGCGGCCGCCTTCCTGCGGTGAGCGCCCTCGTGAAGTCGTACGCCGCGGTCGACCTCGGCGCGTCCAGCGGACGTGTCATGGTCGGCCGCGTCGGCCCCGACACCCTGGAGCTCACCGAGGCGCACCGGTTCGTGAACCGGCCGGTGCGCGTTCCGGAGGGCCTGCGCTGGGACGTCCTCGCTCTGTACGGGGGTGTGCTGGACGGCCTGCGGGCGGCCGGGCAGGTCGACTCGGTCGGCGTCGACAGCTGGGCGGTGGACTACGGGCTGCTCGACGCCGACGGTGCGCTGCTCGGCAACCCCGTGCACTACCGGGACTCCCGCACCGAGGGCGTCGCGGAGAAGGTGTGGGCGACCGTGCCCGCCGAGGAGCTGTACGCGGCGACCGGCCTGCAGTACGCGCCCTTCAACACGCTGTACCAGTTGGTCGCCGCCCGTAATTCAGCCCAACTGCGTGCCGCTCAGCGGCTGTTGCTGATCCCCGATCTGCTCTCGTACTGGCTGACGGGCGAGCAGGGCACCGAGCTGACCAACGCCTCGACGACCCAGCTGATCGACCCGCGCACCCGCACGTGGTCGCACGAGATCGCCTCCCGGCTGGGCGTCGACCTCGGCCTGTTCGCGCCGCTGCGCCCGCCGGGCGATCCGGCGGGGGTGCTGCGGCCGGAGGTGCTGGAGGAGACGGGGTTGCGCGGGCCGGTGCCGGTGACGGCGGTCGGGTCGCACGACACGGCGTCCGCCGTGGCCGCCGTGCCGGCCGACGGCGAGCGGTTCGCGTACATCTGCACCGGGACCTGGTCGCTGGCGGGTCTGGAGCTGGACGCGCCGGTGCTGAGCGAGGAGAGCCGGACCGCCAACTTCACCAACGAGCTGGGGCTGGACGGCACGGTCCGCTACCTGCGCAACATCATGGGGCTGTGGCTGCTCCAGGAGTGCCTGCGGGCCTGGGGCGAGCCGGAGTTGAGCACCCTGCTGCTGGAGGCGGCGAAGGTGCCGGCGCTGCGGTCGGTGGTGGACGCGGGCGACGCGGCGTTCCTGGCACCGGGCCGGATGCCGGAGCGGATCGCCGACGCGTGCCGCGCCTCCGGGCAGCCGGTGCCCGGGACGCCCGCCGAGATCACCCGCTGCATCCTCGACTCGCTCGCCCTCGCGCACCGCAGGGCCGTCGAGGACGCCCAGCGGCTGGCCGGTCACCCCGTGGACGTCGTGCACGTGGTGGGCGGCGGCACCCGCAACGCCCTGCTGTGCCAGCTGACCGCCGACGCGTGCGGGCTGCCCGTGGTGGCGGGCCCGACCGAGGCCGCCGCGTTCGGCAACGTGCTGGTCCAGGCCCGGGCGCACGGGCTGGTGGGCGACCTGGCGAGCGGGCGGCGCCTGCTCGCCCGTACCCAGCCGCTCACCCGCTACGAGCCGCGGGGCGACACCGCGCGCTGGCGGGAGGCCCAGGACCGGCTCGCCGGGGGGTGAGCCGGGTCTCCCGCGGACCCCACACCCCGGTCTACCCTTCACTCATCCGATGATCGAACACAAGGAGCCGCGATGCGTGTCGCCCTGTTCCTGACCTGCGTCAACGACACGCTCTATCCGGACACCGGGCGCGCCGTGGTGAAGCTGCTGACCAGGCTGGGCGTCGAGGTCGACTTCCCGATGGCCCAGACCTGCTGCGGGCAGGCGCACTACAACACCGGCTACCGCCATGAGGCGGAGCCGCTGGCCCGGCATTTCTCCGATGTCTTCGGGGAGTACGAGGCGATCGTCACGCCGTCCGGATCGTGCGGGGCGATGGTGCGGGAGCTGTATCCGCGGATGGGTGAGCGGGCGCGGGCCGAGGGCCGCGGGGACTCCCTCGCGGCCACGCTGGCGCCGGTCGTGCCGAAGACGTACGAGCTGACCGAGTTCCTGGTGGACGTGCTGGGAGTGACGGACGTCGGGGCGTACTACCCGCACAAGGTGACGTACCACCCGACCTGCCACGGGCTGCGCGGTCTGGGGCTCGGCGACCGGCCGCGCCGGCTGTTGCGGGCCGTGAAGGGCCTGGAGCTGGTCGAGTTGCCGGGGGCGGAGGAGTGCTGCGGTTTCGGCGGGACCTTCGCGCTGAAGAACGCGGACGTCTCCGCGGCCATGGGCGCCGACAAGGTGCGCAACGCCGCCTCGACGGGCGCGGAGGTGCTGTGCGCGGCCGACAACTCCTGCCTGATGCACATCGGCGGCACGATGGCGCGGCTGAGCACCGGCATGCGGCCGGTGCACATCGCGGAGATCCTGGCGAGCACGGAGGAGGAGCCGGCGGCATGAGCGGCACGTATCTGGGGATGCCGGCCTTCCCGAAGGCGGCGCACGAGGCCGTGCGGAACGAGACCCTGCGCGGCAACCTCCGGCACGCCACGCACACGATCCGCGCCAAGCGGGCCACGGCCGTCGCCGAGGTGTCGGACTGGGCGCTCCTGCGGGAGGCGGGCAAGCGGATCAAGGATCATACGCTCCGTCATCTCGACCGCTATCTGGTGCAGTTGGAGGAGTCGGTCACGGCCGCGGGTGGCACCGTGCACTGGGCCGCGGACACCGACGAGGCCAACCGGATCGTGGCCGACCTGGTCAAGGCGACCGGCGAGTCGGAGGTCGTCAAGGTCAAGTCCATGGCCACGCAGGAGATCGGGCTCAACGAGGCGCTGGAGGCCGAGGGCATCCGCGCCTACGAGACCGATCTCGCCGAGCTGATCGTGCAGTTGGGCAAGGACCGGCCCTCGCACATCCTCGTCCCCGCCATCCACCGCAACCGCGGCGAGATCCGCGACATCTTCCGCTCCGAGATGAGCGAGTGGGGCCGCCCGGCCCCCGAGGACCTCACCGACACGCCCGCCGAACTCGCCGAGGCGGCCCGCCTCCATCTGCGGGAGAAGTTCCTGCGCGCCAAGGTCGGCATCTCCGGCGCCAACTTCATGATCGCCGAGACCGGGACGCTGGTGGTCGTGGAGTCCGAGGGCAACGGCCGGATGTGCCTGACGCTGCCGGAGACGCTGATCTCGGTCGTCGGCATCGAGAAGATCCTGCCCACCTGGCGGGACCTGGAGGTGTTCCTGCAGACCCTGCCCCGCTCGTCGACGGCCGAGCGCATGAACCCGTACACGAGCATGTGGACGGGCACGACGGACGAGGACGGCCCGCGCAGCTTCCACCTGGTTCTGCTCGACAACGGCCGCACCGACACCCTCGCCGACGAGGTCGGCCGCCAGGCGCTGCGCTGCATCCGCTGCTCGGCCTGCCTCAACGTCTGCCCGGTGTACGAACGGGCGGGCGGCCACGCCTACGGCTCGGTCTACCCGGGCCCCATCGGCGCCATCCTCAGCCCCCAACTCCGGGGCACGGGAAGCGAGATCGACGCCTCGCTGCCGTACGCCTCGTCGCTGTGCGGCGCCTGCTACGAGGTGTGTCCGGTCGCCATCGACATTCCCGAGGTGCTGGTGCACCTGAGGGAGCGGATCGTCGAGGGCGGACCGGCCACCCGGGAGGGCAACAAGGTGGTGCTGAAGCCGGCGAAGGGGCATGCCGCCGAGCGGGCCGCCATGCGGGCGGCGCGCTGGGCCTTCAGCCACCCCGGCGCCCTGCGCACCGGCCAGCGGATGGCCTCGCGCACCCGCCGCCTCCATCCACGCACGCTCCCCGGGCCCGGCAAGGCGTGGAGCGGCAGCCGGGACCTGCCGACGGTGCCGGCGGAACCGTTCCGGGACTGGTGGCAGCGCACCGGCGGCGGGAAGGGCGGTGCCAAGTGAGCAGCAGGGACAGGATTCTGGGCCGGGTCCGGCGTGCGCTGGCGGACGTGCCGCCGGACGAGGTGCCGTACGAGCAGGCCGTCCAGCGGGACTATCTGCGCGAGCACGGGGCGCGGAGCGTCGAGGAGACGGTGGAGCTGCTGGCGGAGAACCTGGCGGACTATCGGGCGATCGTGCACCGCACCAGCTCGACGGAACTCGCCGATGTGATCTGCCGGTTGCTGAGCGAGCGCGGCTCGAAGAGCGTGCTGGTGCCGTCGGGCCTGGACGGGGAGTGGCTCGGCGGGTCGGACGCCGGACGGGTTGACGATCGGGCCGAGAGCACCCCGGCCGAGTTGGACCGGCTGGACAGTGTCGTCACCGGCTGCGCCGTCGCCATCGCCGAGACCGGCACGATCGTGCTCGACGGCAGCCCGGACCAGGGCCGTCGCCGCATCACCCTCGTCCCCGACCATCACATCTGCGTCGTACGTGTCCCGGAGCAGGTCGTCTCGTCCGTGCCGCAGGCCCTCGAACGGCTCGATCCGACGCGCCCGTTGACCTGGATCTCCGGGCCGTCGGCCACGAGTGACATCGAGCTGGACCGGGTGGAGGGGGTGCACGGTCCGCGCACCCTGGAGGTGGTTCTGGTGAGCGGCCCGCCGGAGGAACAGGGCTGAGCGCATGCAGGCGTCGTGTCCTGGGGGGCCTGCGGCCCCCAGACCCCCGCTTCGGCCCTGGACGGGCCTCGTCCTCAAACGCCGGACGGGCTGGAGGGGGCGGACCGGCGCCGAATGCGTAGCCCTGTGCCGGTGCGGTCAAGTGTCGTTCGCGTCGTCGGCGGGGGCCTTGGAGGCGCCTTTGGGGGTCCTGTGCGTCGCGTCGCGGCCCAGGATGCCGAAGGCCCAGCGCTCGTTGAAGCCGGACACGAATCCGACCGCGCACCAGAAGACCCAGAAGTCGGTGCCCTTTGCGGCGGACCCGGCGTGCCCCGGCGCCGGGCAGATCTGGGCGGTGGTGGCGGGCAGTTCGAAGATGGGGACCAGTCCGCCGCTGAGCAGGAAGTAGACCGCCAGGGCGAGGATCCAGCCGACGAAGACCCGGTAGACACCCTCGTGCCGCAGGCTGCGGGCGAGTTGCCGGCCCGGCGGGATGGTGCGCTCCTTGCCGACGGTCTGCCGGGACGCCAGCTGCTCGACGCTGAGCCGCAACCGGACCAGGACGCTCAGTACGGCGCCGAGGGCCCCCAGGCCTCCGGCGACGAAGGCGCCCAGCAGGCTCCAGCGGTTGGCGCAGTCGAGGGTGACGCCCAGGACGCGCAGGACCGGCACACCCCACAGGACCGGGACGGCGAGCAGCGCCATGCCCGCGACGGCGCCCATGGCCAGGCCGATGTTCAGGCCTCGACTGACGGCGGTCACGCTGTCCTGCCGCAGCCAGCCGCGTATCTCGGCGACCTCCTGGTCGAGATAGGCGGCCAGGTACCGGTCGGGCCGGTCGCCGAGCCGGGGGTCGTCCAGGACCGTCCGCACGACGCACCGCAGGGCGTTCTGGACGCTGATCCGGGTCCGGCGATCGAAGGTGCGCTGCGCGGCGCCCAGGGCGACCTGGAGATGCAGGTGCTGTTCCGGATAGGTCTCGCGGAACAGCTTGTAGGCCACCTCGTCGACCGGCTGCACCAGTTCCCTGAGCCCTTTGGGCCTGGCCTCGGCCTCGGCGCCGTCCAGTACTTCTCTGTACCGGGTCCGCCAGCGGCGGAGCCCCCCGTTCTTGTCCCCCATGTACCGGGTGTACCGATTCAGGGCTCCGAGGGAAACCCGGCGCGCCGCACCAGTACGGTCACCTTCGTCACGGAGCCGTGACGTCCTCTTTCCTCGGCCCCTGCCGGTCAGCAGTAGGTCATGGGGCAGCCGTGCCGCAGCGAGAACTGGGCAGCCCGCAGGTACACCGCCACGTAGAAGGCCGTGTCCAGGTCCTCGCTCCACAGCCCGGGGCGGGTGGCGGCCAGTTCCTCGGCCTCCCCTTCGAGGAACCAGAACGTCAGGGCGAGGTTCTCCGACGCGTCCGGCACCTCGGTGGGCAGTCCGATGACCGCGGCCAGCCGCTCGGCGAGGGCCAGCACCTGCGGAGCGCCCGCTATCAGCGTCGTGTCCGTGTAGGCGGAGCCGATCGGCAGCTCTATCGGCTCCGCCAGCGACACGGGCACCAGGACCGACCAGTCGCCGAGCACGCGCTGTTCCTGCGGCGTCAGATGTGCTCGGCACACCTCGGCGAACCCGGTCATGGGCGGGCTGAGCTTCTCCTCGAACCAGGAGGCCGCGCCCCTGCCGGGAGCGGGCTCGTACGGCGGCAGGCCGCGCCGCTTCAGCTCCGCGCCGAGGCCGGCCGCGACCGCCCCCTTGCCGCCCTCCTCCTCGTCGTCGCCGAACCACTCCCCCGCGTCGACACTCACCAGGTAGATCCCCATGCCCGCAACGTACCGGGCGGCACTGACAATCGGCCCTGGATCACTCGGGCAGGCCCGCCGCGTCCAGGAGGGTGCTCGCCGTCGCGGTGGCCAGGCCGTCCAGCGTCTCGATGCGGGCGCCGGCGCGGGCGCTGGCCCCGTCGAAGACCAGCATCAGCTGGCGGGCGAGGAGCTCGGGGTCGCGGGCTCCGCCGAGCTCCGCCTGGGTGCGGAAGGCGTCCTGGAGCCGCTGCTTGGCGGTGGCGGCCACCCGGCTCGCCGGGTGCTCGGGGTCCTTCAGCTCGACGAGCGCGGCAAGGAAGGGGCAGCCCTGGTACTCGGGTCCGACCGAGGCCTTCTCCACCTGCTCGAAGACGTACAGGATGCGTTCGCGCGGGGTGCCGGCGTCCTCGGGGCCGGGCGTGAGCTGGGCCGCGTAGCCGGGGGCGCGGCGCTCCAGGCTGGCCGCGAGGACCTCGTCCTTGCTGTCGAACAGCTGATACATCGACCGCTTCGAGACACCGGCCGTCCGGCACAGCGCCTCCACGCCGATGGAGACGCCGTCGCGGTAGAAGAGCTCGGCGGCCGCGTCGAGCAGCCGGTCCCTGGTGGACGCCTTTTCTGTCGTGGCCATACCCGCGAGGTTACCTCCGCCTCCCACGCCGAGGAAACCGATCGGTGTCCCGGGCGGGGATGCCGGCCGTGCGGCGGATACCCCGTGACAGAAGCGCTGAACAAGCGCTTAGATAGTAGGCCCGGCATCGCCGCCCACCAGGAGGCCCCGTTGTTCACGTCCGTCGACGACGTCTCCGCACGTCTCGCCACCACCGGCTACCTCGCCTCGCCCGCGGTCGCCACGACCGTCTTCCTCGCCGACCGGCTCGGCAAGCCCCTGCTGGTGGAGGGCCCCGCCGGAGTCGGCAAGACAGAGCTCGCGAAGGCCGTCGCGGAGGTGGCGCGGGCCCGGCTGGTCCGGCTGCAGTGCTACGAGGGCGTCGACGAGTCGCGCGCGCTGTACGAGTGGAACCACGCCAAGCAGCTGCTGCGCATCAGCGCCGGCCGGGACGAGACGTGGGACGAGACGCGCACGGACATCTTCAGCGAGGAGTTCCTGCTGACGCGCCCGCTGCTCACGGCCATCCGCGGCGACGATCCCAAGGTGCTGCTGATCGACGAGACCGACAAGGCGGACGTCGAGGTGGAGGGCCTGCTGCTGGAGGTCCTCAGCGACTTCCAGGTGACGGTCCCCGAGCTCGGCACGATCGCCGCGACCCGCCGCCCCTTCGTCGTCCTCACCTCCAACGCCAGCCGCGAGCTGTCCGAGGCCCTGCGCCGCCGCTGCCTCTTCCTCCACATCGGCTTCCCGGACGAGGAACTGGAGCGGCGGATCGTACGGCTGAAGGTGCCGGAGCTGGACGAGGCGCTGGCCGCGTCGGTGGTCCGGGTGGTCGGTGCGCTGCGGGCGATGGACCTGCGCAAGGTCCCGTCGGTCGCCGAGACGATCGACTGGGCGCGCACCCTTCTCGCGCTGGGCGCGGACACCCTGGACGAGACCGTCGTGGGCGACACCCTGGGCGTGCTCCTCAAGCACCACGACGACGTGCTGAAGGCGACGGCCAAGCTCGACCTGGACGCGGTGTGACCGCGCCCGGCGTCGCCGAGCGGCTCACCTCGCTGGTCGGGGCGCTGCGCGCGCACGGCATGAGGATCGGCACGGGTGAGACCGTGGACGCGGCGCAGGCGGTGGCGGCGCTGGGGCTCGCGGACCGCGAGCTGCTGCGCGAGGGGCTCGCCGCGACGCTGCTGCACGGCCCGGCCCAACGGCCGGTGTTCGACCCGGTCTTCGACCTGTACTTCCCGCGCGGCATCGGTGCGCCCGACGGCGAGCCGGCCGGCCGGGACGATCTGCGCGACCGGCTCGCGGCGGCCCTCGCGGCCGACGACCGCGCGCTGCTGGGGCGGTTGGCGGCGGAGGCGGTCGACGGCTTCGGCGGATACGGCAACTCGCCCGAGGGGCAGGGCTGGTCGTCGTACCAGGCGCTGGAGCGGCTGCGGCCGCAGACGCTGCTGGCCCGCGTCCGCGAGAGCGTCCGGGCCTGGGACGGCGCGTCGGGGTTCACCGACCGGCTGCTGGAGGACGAGATCCGGCGGCGCATCGAGGTGTTCCGCTCGATGGTGGCCGTCGAGGCACGGCGCCGGGTCGCCGAGCGGCGCGACCGGGACGAGCTGGCCCGGCGCGCGGTCGCCACGACACCCGACCGCGTCGACTTCCTGTACGCGGGCAAGCTCCAACTGGCCGAGCTGCGCAGGACCGTTCAGCCGCTCGCCCGCAAGCTCGCCACCCGGCTCGCGGCGCGCCGGCGCCGTGCGGCCCGCGGCAGCATCGACCTGCGGCGGACCCTGCGCGGCTCGCTTTCGACGGGCGGGGTGCCGATGAAGCCGGTGCTGCGCCGGCGCCGTCCCTTCCGCCCCGAACTGGTGCTGCTGTGCGACGTGTCGGGCTCGGTGTCGGGGTTCTCCGACTTCACGATGCTGCTGGTGCAGGCCCTGCACGACCAGTTCAGCAGGGTGCGCGTGTTCGCCTTCGTCAACCGCATCGACGAGGTCACCGGCCTCATGGAACACGGCGCGGCCGACCCGGAGGGGCTCGGCGCCCGGATCCGCGCGGAGGCGACCCTCACGGGCTGGCACGGCAGCAGCGACTACGGCGTCGCCCTGGGCGAGTTCGCCGAGCGCCACGGCGACGCCGTCGGCCCCCGTACGACGCTGTTCGTGCTCGGTGACGCGCGCACGAACATGAGCGACCCGAACCTGGCCGCCGTCCGGCGGATCGCCGAACGGGCCCGTCGTGTCTACTGGTTGAACCCCGAGCCGCGCGCGCAGTGGGGCACCGGCGACTCCGCGGCACCCGATTACGCCGAGCTGGTGGACATGTACGAGTGCCGCAACGCCCGCCAGCTCGGCGCGTTGATCTCCCGGCTACTCCCGGTCTGACCGCCGCCCCCGTGCCTCGGCGTGACTACCCTTGCGTCTTGGCGTAGTCCGTCGCCATCTGACCGGCGAAGTCGTAGACCACGCACGGCTCTTCGCCGACCACCCACGCGTCGTGTCCCGGGGGAAGCACGAACACGTCGCCCGGACCGACCTCCTGCTCGGCGCCGTCGTCCATCCGGACGCGCATGCGTCCCTGGACGCAGTACCCGTTGTGATGGACCTCGCAGCTCTTCGTCCCGGCGATGGGCCCCACGGACTCCGACCAGCGCCAGCCCGGCTCGAACGTTCCCACGGCGAAGTCGAGCCCGGTCAGATGGACCGCTTCCAGGTGTCCACGCGGGAAGTCACGCCGCTCGTCGGGCTTCTCGACGGCCTTGATCTCGATCATGACGGCTCCCTCCATTGCGAGCCCCGTCCACCAGACCATCGTCCGCCCGCCCGGTCGACACCGCCATTCGGGTGAGCGCAGAATGACGCGTGAGGCCGCAATCGCCGAACGACCGGAAAGGTGGCGATCACCGTGGCTGAGCATCCCCACGCACAACTCGTCCGCAAGGGCTACGAGGCCTTCTCACGCGGCGACATGGACGCCCTGCGGTCGCTGATCACGAGCGACGCCACGCAGCACGTGCCCGGCAGCCATCCGCTGTCCGGCGACTGCAAGGGGATCGACGCGATCCTCGACTACTACCGCCGGCTCTTCGAGGAGACGGCCGGAACCTTCAAGGTCGAGCTGCGCGGTGTCCTGGTGGACGGCCGTGGCCACGCCGTCGCGATGCAGCACGTCAGCGCGCAGCGCGGGAACAAGCGCATGGACGAGGACGGCTGCATCGTCTTCCGGATCGTCGGGGACAAGGCGACCGATCTCGACGAGTGCGTCGAGAACCTCGACAGCATGGACGACTTCTGGTCATGAGTCCTTCGCCGGGCCGCACAGCCGGGCGAAACGATCCGCGTCCACATTGCCGCCGGAGACGATGACACCGACCCGGCGCGGCAGGGGGCCCGCACGCCCCGCGAGCAGCGCGGCCAGCGGAGTGGCGCCGCTCGGCTCGACGACGATCTTCAGCCGCTCGAACGCGAAGCGCATCGCGGCCCGGATCTCGTCGTCCGAGACCAGGGCGATCGCGTCCACGAGCCGCCGGTTCACGGAGAAGGTCAGCTCGCCGGGCGTGGTCAGGGCCTGGCCGTCGGCGATCGTCCGCGGCACCGGGACGCTGACGCGCCGGCCCGCCTCCAGGGACCGCTTGGTGTCGTCCCCGGCCTCCGGTTCGATGCCGAGCACCCGGATCCCGGGGTGCAGTCCCTTGGCGGCCGTCGCGGACCCGGCGATCAGCCCGCCACCTCCGACGGGCGCGATCAGCGCGTCCAACTCACCTACCTCTTCGAAGAGTTCGAGTGCGGCGGTGCCCTGACCCGCCATGACGTGCGGGTGCTCGTAGGGCGGGATGAGGACGAGTCCTCGTTCGTCGGCGAGGGCCCGGGCGACGGCCTCGCGGTCCTCGGTGTAGCGGTCGTACGTGACGATCTCGGCGCCGTAGCCCTCGGTGGCCTCGCGCTTGGAGCTCGGGGCGTCCTCGGGCATCACGATGACGGCCGTGCTGCCCAGTTCGCGGGCGGCCAGGGCGACGGCCTGGGCGTGGTTGCCGGAGGAGTAGGCGGCGATGCCCTTGGCCAGTTGCTCGGGGGTGAGCCGGGAGGCGGCGTTGTAGGCGCCGCGGAACTTGAAGGCGCCCACCCGCTGGAAGTTCTCGCACTTGAGGAAGACCTCGGCGCCGACGAGGACGTCGAGGGTGCGCGAGCGCAGGACCGGGGTGCGGTGCGCGACGCCCTTGAGCCGGTCGGCGGCATCGCGGACGTCGTCCAGGGTCACGGGCGGGGTGGTGGTCGTCACGCGTGTCCTCCAGCGGGGGTCGGGTCGGTGGCCTCGGCGGGGGCCGGGGTGGCGGCCGGGGCACTTGCCGGGGCAGCGGCCGGGGCGGGGGTGGGGTCTCCGGTCGCAGCGCTCGCCGGGGCAGCGGTGGGGTCGGCCGCGCGGGACTTGGAGAGGTAGCTGTAGGCGGAGGCACGGGAGATGCCGAGTCTGGCGGCGACCTGCTCGACGGCGCGGCGCACGGCGAACACGCCGTGTTCGTCGAGGCCGCGGAACAGGTCGAGGCGCTGGGCGCGGTCGAGTCCGCCCCAGGGCCGGTCCGGCCCGATCCGGTGGGCGTCGAGGACGGCGTCCACGACGGAGTCGATGTCGTTGCCGAAGGTGGTGACGGGGGGTTCGGCCACGGTGCCGGTGGCTCCGGCGAGGGCGCCGAGCAGCGCGTGGGCCTGGCTCACCGCCGTGACGTCGACGTTGAGGCACAGGGCGCCGAAGACCGCTCCCGTGGAGTCGCGCAGCACCATCGTCGACGCCTTGACCAGCGTGCCCGAGCGGGCGCGGGTGACGTAGTTCAGCTCGTCCTCGGCCCGGTCGCCGCGGGCGAGGACCCGCATGCCGATCTCGCTCATCGCGCCGCCCACCGCCCGCCCGGTCACCGAGCCGGCGACGGCGACGACCGAGTTCTCCGGGTGCCGGTAGTCGTGCAGGACCGCCTCGCAGACCGGCCCGAACGTCGCCGCGATCCCGTCCGCGACAGGACGCAGTGCGGCGAGGATCGCGTCCCTCTCCGCATCCAGAGTCTGTTCTTTCGTCACACGCCTAGACTAATGGTCCAATGCCTGGACGGAAAGTCCAGGAGGAGAGGTGGTCGTGGGTCGCGGCGTACGTCACGGCCTCCCGGGCGGCGTGGCGGTCGCCGACCGTGTCCCACCAGGGATGGGTGTGCATCTCCTCGGCGAGGCGCCGGCACCGCTCCCGCGCGTCCGCCAGACGCTCCCGCTGATCGCCGGTGATCTCCGCGCGGCCGGCCGCGATGTCCGCGCCGCTGGGCAGATGCGCGGCGATGTCCGCGGCGTGCTCCAGCGCGCGGGTGAAGGTGCGCCGGGCGGCCACCAGATCACCGGGTATGACGAACTCGCCGACGACGAAGGGCCGGGAGAACTCGGACGGCCCGGGTTCGGTGTGCCACAGCGAGGCGTCGATGGGCTGTCCGTCGTCCCGCGCGCGGGTGAGCTCGGACCGCACACCGTCCTCCGCTCCGTCGGCACGGGAACGCCCGGTCCGGCCCGCCGCCTCCGCGGGGCGCGCAGCCGGCCCGCCCGGGTCGGGCTCGGGCCGGCCTTCGAGGAACTCCTCCTTGTCGGTGGGGGTGACCCACATGTGCCAGCCGCGGCGGCCCGCCGGGTGGGGCAGATACAGCGAGACCAGCTCGCCCGTCGCCGTGCGCCGGATGACGTCGTCGTAGTAGAGCCCCCGGACCGGCTCCCACAGTGCGTGCCTGCCGCCGCAGCGGCCGGCGCCCTGGCGCGGGCAGGGCACCGGGTTGCCCCAGTCGCAGCGGGACATGTGCAGTTGCTTGATGCCGCCGCGCACCGGCAGGGCGGCCCGGTCGGTCACGTCACGCCAGCTCTGTACGTTCAGCCGGGCCCAGGGGGCGCGGTCGATGGGTATCGCGTTCTCGTTGTTGACGAGCCAGAGCGGCGTCAGTCCGGACCGGCGCGCGATCCGCGTGCGGTCGTCGACGGAACCGCCGGCTATCGCGGCCAGTTGGATTTCATAGGCGAGGCGATGACTGTCCGCGCCCTCGACCGTGACATCCGCGCGCCCCTTTTCCGGCCGGTCTCCCTGCGGCCGGGTCACCCGGAATCCCTCCCCCGCGGCGACCTTCGCCGTGTATTCCCCCAGCGCCTTGTGGAGATCGCTTTCGGCCTTCGTCTCGGGGCGTTCCCCTTTTGCCACATGCATGGCGTGCGGACGGCCGTCGACCTTGCGGATGGTCATGAAGCCCGGGCAGATGAACCCCTCGTCCTCGTGGGCTTCCAGGCAGTAGAGAAGATCCGGTTGGTAATTGCCGTAGATCTCGTCGAGCAGCCGAGGGTATTCGGGATGCCCGAGATCGGCCTCGGTCAGGTCGAGTGTGATGCCGAGGCCCCTGTGCCAGACGCTGTAGGTCATATTGCGAGAGTAGGACGCGGCACTGACAATCGGCCCCGGCGTCAACTCCCGTCGGCGCCGGGGGCCATTTGCCGGGGGATTTCCGGATCAGGCGACAGGGCCGTCGCGGTCGATGAATCGTCCGGTGCCGGCGCCGCGTTTTTCGGTGGCGAGGCGGACGATCGCGTCGGTGCCCTCGGTGACGGTCTGGGGGCCGGAGTGGCCGTTGAGGTCGGTCGCCGTGTAACCGGGATCGGCTGCGTTGACGCGAATGTCCTTGAAGGCCTTGGCATATTGAGTGGTCAGCATCGTCAGGGCCGCTTTGGAGGCCGTGTAGAGAGGCGCGATCACCGAGGACTCGATTCTCGACGGGTCGTGGGTGAGCGCGAGGGACCCCATGCCGCTGCTGACGTTGACGACGACCGGGTCCGAGGACCGGCGCAGCAGCGGAAGGAACGCGGTGGTCGTGCGGATCACGCCGAAGACGTTGACGTCGAAGACGCTCAGCGCGTCGGCGCCGGTCAGTTCACCGGGATCACCGTGAGGGCCGTGCACGCCGGCGTTGTTGATCAGGACGTCGACCACGCCCTCGTGCGCGGCGACGTCGGCGGCGGCGGCCGCGACGGAGGCGTCGTCGGTGACGTCGATGCGGACGAATCGCGCGCCCAGCGCGGCGGCGGCAGCGGCCCCGCGCCCGGGGTCGCGGGCGCCCAGGATCACGGTGTGGCCGAGCGCGACGAGACGGCGTGCGGTCTCGTGGCCGAGCCCCTTGTTGGCTCCGGTGATGAACGTGGTGGTCATGTGTCGATCGTTCAGGGGTCGACGCACCCTGCGCCAGGGAGACGTCGACCGTAGGAAAGGCAGTACCAGGATCACAGGGGGACTTCGAGGCAGGATGGATCGCATGACGGCGAGAGACGGGGTCGGACTGGGCGCGACGATCCGCGCCTGGCGGGAGCGGCTGTCGCCGTCCTCGGTGGGGCTGCCCTCCGGGCCGGGACGCCGCGCGGCGGGGCTGCGCCGCGAGGAACTCGCCGAACGCGCCGGTGTGTCGGTCGACTACGTGGTGCGGCTGGAGCAGGGGCGGGCGACGACACCCTCCGCCCAGGTGGTCGCGTCCCTGTCGAACGCGCTGCACCTGAGCTCCGCCGAGCGCGACCACCTGTACCGTCTGGCGGGCCTGGCTCCTGCGGACGCCGGAGTCGTGCCCTACGCGATCCCGCCCGGTGTCCGGCGCGTGGTCGACCGGCTCGGAGACGTCGCGGTGGCCGTGTTCGCGGCCGACTGGCAGATGCTGTGGTGGAACCCCGGGTGGGCGGCGCTGCTCGGCGACCCGGCGCTCGCAGCGCCCGAGCTGCGCAACTTCGCCCGGGAACGCTTCCCGGCCGGCCCCGACCGCGTCCGCATCGCTCTGTGGCCGGTGCTCGTGCGGGACGGCCACACCTCCGACCTGGCCATCGTCTCCGACCTGCGCCGCGCGGCCGGCCGCTTCCCGCACGACGCCCGGCTGGCCGAGCTGATCTACGTACTGGTCACCGGCAACGAGACGTTCGCCCGGCTGTGGGCGAGCGGCACGGTGGGCACGCACCGCGAGGACCGCAAGAGGGTCGAGCATCCCGTGGCCGGTGCCGTGGAGGTGGACTGCGACGTCCTGACCGACGGGGACTCGGAGCTGAAGATCGTGATCCTGTCGGCGGCGTCCGGCGGTGCGACCGAGGCCGCCTTCAGGCTCGCCCTGAGCGACCGCGCCACGGTCGGCACGCCCGCAGCAGGAGCGTGACCGCCGAGCGCGGCTGCCGAACTCCCCCCGTGCGTAGCCACCTTGACGCGTGACGAATCCGGTACGGCGCGGCGGCGAGTCCCGCGGCACCCGCTCCGAGCATGCCCAGCATCGCCCGCCGCCCGACCGGAGCACCCCCGGTCCGGGGCCGCGGCTTCGGCTTCGGCTTCTCCGCCATGATCCGCGCTCCCTCGCTGTCAGCGGCCGGGGGCGCGCTCGGTGATCTCCTGGAGGAACCACTCGTTGCCGTCGGGGTCCTTGAAGGCGGCGAAGGTGCCGTAGCTGGCCCGCTCGGGGTGCACGCCGGGCACCCGGCCCATGTCACCGGCATGGTGGAAGGCGCCGGTCTCGTCACGGAACGGACCGGACACCTCCACGCCGCGCGAGGCCAGCTCCTCCTGGGCCTTGAGGATGTCCGTGACGGTCAGCTGGAGGCCGTGGAGTGTGCCCGCCTTCTGCTCGGTGAGGCCCTCACCGAAGATGATCGAGCACTCGGAGCCCGGCGGGGTCACCTGCACGATCCGGTAGCCGTCGTTGATGGGGAAGTCGGCGTCGAGGCGCCAGCCGAGCCGCTCCACGTAGAAGCCCTTGGCACGGTCGACGTCGCCGACGGGCAGGACGACGACTTCGAGCTTCATGTCCATGACTGTGTTCTCGCTCTCGTTGGTGGCGCGGATGTGCGGGGTGGTCACAGACCCAGGTCGAGGGCGAGGCAGGAGTAGTACTTCCAGGACCCCTCCGGGTCGTAGGACGCGTTCACCGCGCCGGCCGGAGCAGCCTCGACCGCCTCGGACATGTCCTCGAAGCGGATGCGCTCGGGGAGCTTGCCGAATCGCGCGTGCCGTACCGCCGCCTCGGCGGCTTCCTTGGTGAGCCCCTTGTTCATGACCGTGCTCCACTTCGTCGTTCGTGGATGGCGTCCGGGCCTTTCGCCTCGGACGTTCATCAGCATGCCCAGCACCGCGTCACCTGTCAAGCCGGTGACGAAACGCCGGGACGCGCCCCCCAGGCCAGGTAGGAGGACGTCACACTTCTGTAAGAAGAAACCGCCCTGACTGGTTACGCGAGGAGGAGTCCGGGTCAGACGGTGATGGTCTTGTACTCCGTGTAGGTGCCGAGGCCGACAGCCCCGTACTCGCGGCCGATGCCGCTGGCCTTGAAGCCGCCGAAGGGGCCGTCGAAGGCGATGGAGGCCCCGTTGACGGTGACGGTGCCTGTGCGCAGACGGCGGGCGACCGCCAGGGCGTGCTCCTCGTCCGCGGACCAGACGCCGCCGGACAGGCCGTACTCGGAGTCGTCGGCGATGCGGACGGCGTCGTCCTCGTCGTCGTAGGCGATGACGACCAGGACCGGACCGAAGATCTCCTCCTGCGCGATCCGCATGGAGTTGTCGACGTCGGCGAAGACGGTGGGCGTGACGTAGTTGCCCTTCTCCAGGCCCTCGGGGATCTGCGGCCCGCCGGTGACCAGGCGGGCACCCTCCTCGATGCCGAGCCGGATGTAGTCGCGCACCCGCTCCTGCTGGTCGGGGCGGATCATCGGGCCGATGAAGGTGTCGGGGTCTCCGGGATCGCCCACCTTCAGCGATTCAACGAGCTCCTTCAGCGCGGTCACGACCTCCTCGCACCGGCTGCGCGGGGCGAGGATGCGGGTCTGCGCGATGCACGACTCGCCGTTGTTGAGCAGGGAAGCGAACCTCAGGCCCGCGACGGCCTTGTGGATGTCGGCGTCGGGAAGGATGATCGCGGCGGACTTGCCGCCCAGTTCCAGGCTGACCCGCTTGAGCTGCTCGCCCGCGATGGCGGCGATGCGGCGGCCGGCCCGCGTCGAGCCGGTGAACGCGATCTTGTCGACCTCCCGGTGCGAGATCAGGTACTCGCTGGTCTCCCGGTCCGCGGGCAGCACACTGATCACCCCTTCGGGCAGGCCCACTCGCTCCAGCAGTTCGGCGAGCAAGCCCATGCTCAGCGAGTTCTCCGGGGACACCTTCAGCACCACGGAGTTGCCCGCGAGGAGTGCGGGGATGATCTTCGCGGTGGCCGAGGAGAAGGGCGAGTTCCACGGGATCACCGCGGCCACGACGCCGACCGCCTCGCGGCGCACCACACTGCGCACGGGAGACGACGGGTCGGAGGGTACGAGCGTCTCCTCCCAGGCGAACCCCTCGGCCGCCTTCAGGTAGGCGTTCGCCTGGCGCGTCAGGCCCGGCTGCCCGGCACGCGTGAACCAGCCGGCCGATCCGTTCTCCAGCGAGATCAGCTGCGCGATCTTCTCCGCGTTCTCCTCGCGCAGCGCGTTGAACCGCCTCAGGACCGCGATGCGCCGCTCCGGCGGGGTCAGACGCCACTCGCCCTCTTCGAAGGACGTGCGCGCCGCGGTGAGCGCCCGGTCGATGTCCGCCGGCCGCGCCTGCGCGGCGCGACCGATCACCGACCTGTCGTGCGGGGAGGCGATGTCGAGCAGCTCAGGACTGTCCGGCCGGACCCAGGAACCTCCGACGAAGAGCCTGTCATAGATGATCATGCGCTTTCTCTTCCTTCCGGTGCGTCGATGCCCTGCGTGTGACAGGTGACCTCATCAACTGTCACATGAGAGTAGCATTTGAATCGATTAGCTCATCTTGAGCGTGCGCAAAACCGGGATGGGGGCGGACACAGGCCGACCCCCGAGCGAAGGGCACCCGGGGGTCGGTCGGTACTGCGGGATCGAGGCGGTCAGGCCTCGGCGCGCTTGGGAAGGCGCCAGTTGGGGCGCGGGAAGTGGCAGGTGTAGCCGTCCGGGTAGCGCTGGAGGTAGTCCTGATGCTCCGGCTCCGCCTCCCAGAACGGCCCGGCCGGCACCACCTCGGTCACCACCGGACCCGGCCACAGCCCGGACGCGTCGACGTCGGCGATGGTGTCCTCGGCGACGCGGCGCTGCTCCTCGTCGAAGTAGAAGATCGCGGAGCGGTAGCTGGCACCGATGTCGTTGCCCTGCCGGTTCCTCGTGCTCGGGTCGTGGATCTGGAAGAAGTACTCCAGGATCGTGCGGTAGTCGGTGACCGTGGGATCGAAGGCGATCTCGATCGACTCCGCGTGCTTTCCGTGGTCGCGATAGGTGGCGTTGGGCTTGTCGTTGTCGCCGCTGTAGCCCACCCGCGTGCGGGTCACCCCGGGCAGCGCCCTGATCAGCTCCTGCATACCCCAGAAGCAGCCACCCGCCAGCAGCGCCCTCTCCTCGGCGTCGCTCATGGCACCTCACCTTTCCGTTCGCGTCATTCGCGCAGGGCTCCAGGCTCGCACGTCGGCGGCCCGAGCAGCTCCACATTCGTCACCATCTCGACAGGTGACAACTTGCGTGACAGATTCGTCACCCGCCGAAGCGGTGACGAATCCGGCAGAGCCGGAACGCCGCGAGAGCCGGGAAAAATTCCCGCGTTCCTGAGAGGCGCTCGGCATCAGGGGTGGACGCAGGCGGCTGGTGACGAGCGCGGTCACGACAGGGCTCGCGCTCGGCGCGTCCGCCCTGGGTGGCACCACCGGACATATCTGCCGCTAAAATGTGGCGGCTGAGTCCCATGTCTCTACTCCGGAGAGGCGTTAGATGTCTCAGGCATCACATTCGCCACTAGACTCGGTGCGGTGAGAGCCGACGCAGCGCGCAATCTGGAAGCCGTCCTGACCACCGGCGCACGCATGCTCGCCGCCGACCCCGGCGCGAGCATCGCGAGCATCGCCGCCGAGGCAGGGGTCGACCGGCGCACCGTCTACCGCCGCTTCGCCTCCCGCGAGGACCTCCTGACGGCCATCTACGAGGCGCGCCTGACGGCGATCGAAAGCGCCATCGAAGAGGCGCGGTTGCGCGAGGCGCCCGTGGCCGTCGCCCTGCACCGCTACGTCGAGAACATCATCGCCGTCAACCGCACCTGGCCCGTCGACCTCGCCCGGATGCTCGCCGACGACACGGTGCATGCCCGCCGCGACGCGGCCATCGAGGAGGTCGACGCCTTCCTGCGGCGCGCCACCGACGAAGGTCTTCTGCGGCCGGGGCTCCCGCAGGGCTGGGCGAGCGCGGTGCTGCCCCAGCTGATGCACCTGGTCTCCCGGCAACTGCCCGAACTGAGCGCGGGACAGGCGGCGGACGTCGTCGTCGACACCCTCCTCAACGGCCTCGGGACGTCCTGACACACCTACGGCCCTCGGGAACACCTGGGTCCAGGTGTTCCCGAGGGCCGTAGGGCTCGGCTCATTCCATGGTCTGCGGGGCCGTCTGCGATCCGGGCGTCTGCTGTGCGTCCTTCTCCCCCACCGGACGCCGTGCGGCGGCCCTCGCGGGGCGGCGACACGGTTCCGGGCAGACGGACGCGACGGAGTCTGGACGGCTCGTCGGCGGAGTCGGAGTGGGTCAAGGCTTCTCCCCTCGGTGCGTGCTCCGACCAACCGACGGCGCCACCGGGGCATTCCGTCGCGCACCGATCCGGACCCGTCAGACGTCAGACGTCCGATCAGCCGGCCAGCCGATGCGGGTGCGCGGGGTACACGCCGAGGATGCGTACCTCGGTGGAGAAGAAGCGCAGCTCGTGCAGGGCGAGGGCGATGCGCTCGTCGTCGGGGTGCCCCTCGATCTCGACGTAGAAGCGGCTGGCGTTGAGGCCCGCGCCCATCTGATAGCTCTCGATCTTCGTGAGGTTCACGCCACTGGTGGCGAACCCGCCGAGCGCCTTGTACAGGGCGCTCGGGATGTTTCGGACGCTGAAGAACAGACTCGTCATCGTCGGCTCTCCGGTGGGCGGGGCCAGGACGGCTTCCCGGGAGAGGACGACGAAGCGCGTGGTGTTGTCCGGGTCGTCCTCGACCTCGGGGCGCAGCACGTCGAGACCGTAGAGCTCCGCAGCGGCGGGCGGAGCGAGCGCCGCGTGCCGGGGGTCGCCCAGTTCGGCCACCTCACGTGCCGCTCCGGCGGTGTCGTCGCTGACGAGGGTGCGCCAGCCGCCCTCACGCAGGACCTTGCGGCACTGCCCGAGCGCGTGCACATGACTGCGTACGCACTCCACCTGGTCGAGGGTGGCGCCGGGCACGCCCATCAGGTCGAAGCGGATGGCGAGGAAGTACTCGGCGACGATGAACAGGCCGGACTCCGGCAGCAGGTGGTGCACGTCGGCGACGCGACCGGCCGCGGAGTTGTCGACCGGGATGACGGCGACGTCGGCGGCGCCGAGCGTCACGGCGTCCAGGGCCTGTTCGAAGCTCGTGCAGGGCAGGTGCCCGGCGTCGGGGTGGAGGGCGCGCGCGGCGGTCGCCGAGTTGGACCCGGGTTCACCCTGATATGCGGCGGTCGTCACCGTGGTTCAGCCTTCCTGGGGGCAGGTCGTGTCGTGGGGCAGCAGAAGATCCGTCGCATACCGCACCGGGCAAGTATCGGCGACGACGCCCCGTTCCCGTTCATCACGGGGCGCCCGGAGGCCGGGGACGTCGCCGAGGAACACTTCACCACCATCGACGACGACTGGGACGTCGAGGAGCGCACCCTCGCCCAGCTCGACTCCCGCCTCCGCGGCCCTGTGCCCGGCGGGGCGGGGTGGACCGGTGGCGCGGGCTGACGGTGGGGCTGCTCGCGCAGACACGGTGCTCGAGCCCAGCCGCAACCATTGGCTGCGCCGGCGTTGGCACGGCCGGGAACTTCGCCGGAACCGGGCCCCCGGAGCAGGCAAGCGGGGCGACGGAGCGACGGCCGGAATGACGGCACTCCTTGCACCCTCCCGCGGTCACCTGTCAAAATGGTGACGTGAATCTCGATCATGTCTTCGTGTGCGGAAACCCGGCTCTGGACTTCGCGGCCACGCTCCGGGCCCGGCGCTCGGCCCGTTTCGAGATGTTCGTGACACCGGACCGGTTGAACGCCTGGTACCTGGAGTCCGGACTCGTGGACACGATCACCCCCGGCGTCGAGGACGACGTCCGCGAGGCGACCAGCGTGCGCGAGGCCATCTACCGGCTGGTGACCGACCGCCGGCTCGGTGAGGACTTCGACCGGCAGGCGCTCGCCGTGCTCAACGCCGCCGCACGCAAGACGCCCGTCACCCCCCAGCTCACCCTGTCCGGCAGGCACACCGAGGCCACGCCCGAGCAGGCCCTGGCCACCGTCGCCCGAGCGGCCGTGGAACTGCTCAGCGGCTCCGACGTGCCCCTGATGAAGGAATGCGGCAACCCGGAATGCACCCGGGTCTACATCGACCGGTCCCGTGGCATGCGGCGCCAGTGGTGCGGCATGGAGTCGTGCGGCAACAAGATCAAGGCCGCCGCCTACCGAGCCCGGAAGAAGACCGCCCCCGGCACGGCAGCCCACTGAGGCACGGCAGCCCCACTGAAGCACGACCGCCCCCTGACGGACCCCCAAGTCCGACGCGCCCGCGGTCCTCGACCGCTTGCCGGTCAGCGGGCGGGCGGAGGGGCTGCCGGGAGGTGCGCCGTGGTGATCGTCATCGGTGTTCCGGTGACGGCGATCAGGTAGGTCCGGGCGCGGCCGCTCGGCACGGGACGGAAGCCGCCCGGGGGTTCGACGACGTAGAGGGCCGAGGCGTGCGGTGCCAGAGTGGCGGGGCCGGAGGCGATGGTCCACCAGTTGGAGGCGCCCTGGCCCCTGCGACTGGCGAAGTGCGGGGAGAGCGACGTTCCCGTCGTGTTGACGGCCCGCAGGCGCACGGCGGTGATGCCGACGCGTGAGCCGTGCTGGGCGTAGCGGGGGGCGAGGCTCATGTGCAGGGGCGGCGGGCTCGCGGCGGCGATGAGCACGCAGACGACGGCGGGGGTGAGCAGCGCTGCCGCCAGGGCGGCCTTAGCCCGCCGGCCGGTGACGTGTGGCAGCCGCGGCTGCCAGGCGGTGGCGAACGCGGCCGCCGGGACGGTCGCCGCGGCCGCCAGCCACAGCGGGGTCATCATCAGGAAGTAGCCGTCCTGGGAGCGAGTGGCCGCGTAGAACGCGATCCAGGGCAGGACGGTGAGGGCCGGGCCCACGCGCCGCACGAACAGCAGCGTGACGGCGAGCAGGCCGAGCAGGAGCAGCTGGCTGCCGTAGGAGTAGTAGTCGAGGCGGCTGCTGCCGTCGGTGAAGTAGTAGGAGACGCCCATCACGCCCTGCCCGTGCAGGATCGCCTTCTGCTGCAGCGGCAGGAGAATGCCGTCCAGCCAGGCCGAGAAACCCTCCGCGGCGAAGTAGGCGTTGACGGCGCACCAGGTCAGGGCGGCGGTGGCTGCGTAGCGCGCGGTCACGGCCAGGGCGCGCCGGGGGCCGAGTTCGCCCCGCCGGACGGCGTACAGGCCGATCAGCAGGAAGGGCGCCAGGAACCAGGCGAGCTGCTGGGCGGCGCAGGCGGCGCCGAGACAGGCCGCGCGCAGCACGCCGCCCGGCCCGAGGTGCCCGCCCCGGCCCGTGTCGGGCCAGCGGACCACCACGGGTACCAGAAGCGCGAGAGCCGTGACGGCGGGGTAGCCGAGGTAGGCGTAGTGCGGCAGGAAGCCGAAGCCGAGGCAGACGGCGGTGGCGGCGGAGCGCCACTGAGCCGGCAGCAGCAGCCACAGGAGGACGGAGGAGAGCAGGAGCGCGGAGGTGGTGACCAGGGTGGCGGCCGCCGTGGAGTGGACGACGGCGTGCACGGGTGCCGCGAGCAGTGCCGTCAGCGGCGGATAGCCGTAGGTGAGGTCCGCGCCGCCCGACATGGTCTTGGTGATCCCGACGCGCGGGGTGCCGAACAGCCACGGCCACGGCCGCCCGTACACGGGGCGGCCGTGCAGGATCTCGTTCGCCGCCTGAGCGGTCAGTACACCCTCGTCGCTGCCCATGTGGTCCAGCACGTAGCCGCTCGTCACCAGCGCCACCGCCGTGAGCAGGACGACCGCGTCGACCGTGATCAGCGCGCGGCGGGTGCGCACGGTCAGCGCGAGGACGGCGCAGACGAGGATCGAGGCGTAGCAGACCGAGATGACCCCGGCGACGACCGGGCGCGAGAGCATCGCGTCGGTCCAGGCCGCGCGCGTGCCGATGAACAGGCTGATCGTGGCGACCAGGGTCATGCCCCGGTGCAACTGCCCGGGCGCGGTCTGCGGTACGCCGCGCGCGCGGGCCGGGGGCGAGGGCGGCGCCACCGGATCCGTGGCGGTACGGCGCCGCATCCCGACGCTCGTTCCGGCGCGGTAGGTGCCAGCCATGAACCGCCTCCTCTGTCTCGCCCCCATTGGGCGGCAGTCGCGGACGTCCGGCCACCGGAGATCCGTCGAGCGCGACCCGCGGGAGACGAGCCGGCGCCCGACGTTCCGCAGGACCGGGGCCCGTCGGCCATAAGACCTGACACGCATTCAGATGTGCGCCGTTCGGGTCACGGGCGGGAACGGACGCCCCCTGTCGATCGTCTACAGTTCAGACAGCGTCTACAAGGTTGTAGTCGGTAAGCGGTTTGCGTGAATCGTCTTCATCCCCCTGATCGTCTTCATCCACCGAATCGCCTCCATCGGCCCAATCGCTCTCACTCACCGGACGGAGAAGCATGCGTCACAAGATCCTGGTCGTCGAGGACGATCACGCCTTGCGTGACGTGCTGCGCCGGGGCCTGTCGGACGAGGGCTTCGCGCCCGTACCCGCCGCCGACGGGGCGACCGCCCTGCGGCTGGCGGCCGAGGACATCGCCGCGGTCGTCCTGGACGTCGGGCTGCCCGACGCGGACGGCCGGGACGTGTGCCAGGCGCTGCGCGCCAACGGGTTCGCCGCGCCGATCATCTTCCTCACCGCCCGCCACGGCCTCACCGACCGGCTGTCGGGGTTCTCCGCCGGTGCCGACGACTACCTGTCCAAGCCGTTCCATCTCGCCGAACTCGTCGCCCGGCTGCGGGTCGCGGTCAGACGTGCCGCGCCGCCGGCAGTGGCCAGAGCCGGAGACCTGGTCCTGGACGCGACCCGGCACAGCGCCGCGGTCGGCGAGGCGCACGTCGACCTCTCCCCCACCGAGTTCCGTCTGCTGGCCACGCTCGTCGCGGCGGGCGGCTCCCTCGTGAGCCGGCGTGACCTGGTGGGGGCGGCCTGGCCCGACGGCGCGCACGTCAGCGACAACACGCTGGACCAGTACCTGAGCCGGCTGCGCCGCAAGCTGCGCGGCACGGGCAGCGCCCTGAGCCTCACCACCGTCCGCGGCGTCGGGCACCGCCTGTCATGAACCGTCTTCCGCGCCCTCCGGCGCCCCGGACCCTGCGCGGCCGCCTCTCGCTGGTCGCGCTCACCATCGCCGCGCTGCTGATGGCCGTCCTGACCGTGGCGTTCAACGCCGTGCTGGACCGGCAGCTGCGGCACCAGGCGGACGACGTGCTGCGCGACCGCGCGGCCGCCGTCGCCACGACCATCGACACCCGCGGCCCCCGTGTGCGCGTCGTGGAGACCGCCGACGACCGCCTCCTCGATACGAACGTATGGATCTACGACGGAACACGGCTGGTGGAGAGACCGCCACGGGCACCCGCCGACAACGCCCTGACCCTCGCCGCCGACCGGCTGGCCGCGGGAGGCGAGCGCGGCTGCGTGACGGCACGGGCCGAGAACCCGCGCTTCGTGCGCCTGTGCTCCCGCCCCGTGACCGGCGGCCGCAGCGCCGCGACCGTCGTGACGGCCCTCGACCTCGCCCCGTACCGCAACTCGGCGCAGACGGTGCTGTTCGGGTCGCTAATCCTCGACGCGGTCATGCTGGCCTGCACGTATGTGCTGACGCGCCTGGCCGTGGGACGGGCGCTGCGTCCCGTGCGCACGATGACGGACCAGGCCACCCAGTGGAGTGCCGTCGGCTCGGCGGACCGCTTCGGAGCCGTGCACCATCCGGCCGAACTGGCCCGGCTGGGCGCCTCGTTGGACGCGCTGCTGGACCGGATCCGCACGGTGCTGCGGCACGAGCGGCAGCTGACCGGCGAGTTGTCGCACGAACTGCGCACTCCGCTCACCCGGATCGTCGTCGAACTCGACTGGTGGCGGGCGCGTCCCCGCTCGGCCGCCGAGACCCGCGCCACCCACGAGGTGATCGCGGACGCCGCCCGGTCCATGCGCACCATATGCGACACCCTGCTCAACGACGCGCGGGAGAGCGCCCGCGGCCCCTCGGCCGCTCCGGGTACCGCCGCCGTCGCGCCCGTCCTGCACCGGCTGACCGCGGACCTCGGCACGCGGGACCGGGGGGAACCGGTCAAGACGGTCGTCGACGTACCGGACGGGGACCTGGAGGCGGGCGTCGCTCCCGCCCTCCTCGAACGCATCGTCAGCCCGGTGCTGGCCAACGCGATCCGGTACGCCCGCTCCACCGTGACCGTCCGAGCGCGACCGCGGCCCGGCGGTGTGCGCATCACCGTCACGGACGACGGCGCGGGCGTACCGGAGTCGTTCCTCGACCGGCTCTTCCAGCCCGGCCGCCGCGCCGACCCGGACGACGGCCACGACGGCGCGGGGCTGGGCCTGCCGCTCGCGCGCCGCCTGGCCCGCGCCGTCGGCGGTGACGTGTCGTACGACGCCGGGTACGAGGGCGGCGCACGCTTCCGGGTGGACCTGCCGACCGGCTGACGTGCCGGCTCAGTCGGCCCGATGGGCGACGGCCGCCTCCGGCTCCCGCGGAGCCGCCGTCCGGCGTTCCCGGACCTGCGCATGGGCCATCAGGCCGAACAGGACGGCCAGCAGCACGGCCGAGGAACCGGCCGTGCCGAGGTCGAGGCCGCCCTTGGCGACGGGCTTGGTCAGGAAGTCACCGGCCGTCGCACCGAGCGGCCGGGTGAGGACGAACGCGATCCAGAACAGAAGGACGTTCGGGACCGCCGGGACCTTCATCAGGGCGACCAGGACGGCGAGCGCCCCCGTCACGAGCAGCGCGCCGCCCGCGTACCCGAGTCCGGAGCTGTCGGAGAGGAAGTCGCCCATGGACGTGCCGAGGGTGTTGGAGACGAGGATCGCCGACCAGAACAGCGTCTCGCCGCGGAAGGTGACGATGTCCTGGATGACGAAGGTCATCCCGGCCGCCTTCCAGACGGCGAAGATGACGAGCAGCATCGAGACGAGGATCGCGGCGCCCGCGGGGTAGCCCAGGCCGAGGCCCTGCGGTCCCCAGCCCAGCGAAGTGGCGCCGTTCGAGAGGTACTTGGCGCTGGCGTCGCGGTTCATGAAGTCGGACATCGTGGTGCCGGCCATGCTGGTCGACAGGATCACGGTCCAGTAGAAGAACGGGTGGTAGCGGCTGGACCTGAGCTGGACGACCAGCGTCACCACGAAGGCGAGGAACAGGACGATCGTGGTGAGGAAGTAGCCGAGTTTCAAGGTCTGCGAGAAGAGGTCGCCGGCCGTCTCGCCGAGGGTGGTGGCGGCGATCTTCATGATCCAGAACGCCAGTGTCACCTCCGGGAGTTTCTTCATGACCGACTTGGTCGTGCTCGCGACGTCGAGGTCGGTGAGCATGTCGGGTTTCTGCATGGTGGGGGGCTCCTGGGTCGAACGGCAGGGCGCCCGTCCCATGAGGGGACGAGCGCCCTGTGACAAGCGGCGACCGCGCGACGGCGGTCGTCCTGATCGACCCTGGCAGCGGCATCCTGAACGCATCCTGAACGGCTGACGCACGATCAGGTGCGCGACGTCAGCGCACCCGGCCCCGCGGCTTCAGGGGCAGGGGCGGCAGCTCCGGAGCGGGCAGCGGTGCGCCGTCGTAGCCCTTCACCTCACCGAAACGGGTGCCCTCCATCCAGTCCCGGCGCGCCTGTTCGATCTCCTCCTGGGTCCGCCCGATCCAGTTCCAGAACATGATCAGCTCCTCCTCGAACGGTTCACCGCCCAGGAGCATCAGCGCCGCGTCCGAGTCGGCCCGCAGCGGGAGTTCGGTGCGGCCGCAGCCGAGGTAGAGCATCGAGCCCGGCAGCAGCGGCACGCCGTCGACATGGGCCTCGCCGGACATGGACAGCACGGCGTACTCGAAGTCCGGCTCCAGCGGGAGGCGTACGTCCGCCCCTTCGGAGAGGGCCAGGTCGGCGCCGACGATGGGGGTGTACGTCGTACCGGGCGAGGTCGCGCCGTCGAGGTCGCCGAGGATCAGGGTGCCCTTCAGGCCCGGGGCCGTGACGACGGGCAGTTCGGCGTGGTGCTCGAAGTGCGGGTCGGTGTGGCGGTGGCCGTCGGGGAGCGCCACCCACAGCTGGGCGCCGTGCAGGAAGCGGGCGTGCGAACGGGGGCTCTCCTCGGAGTGACTGATCGCCCGGCCCGAGGTCATGAGCCCGAGCTCACGGGGGCGGATCGTCTGCAGGCTGCCGGTCGAGTCGCGGTGCAGCACCTCGCCCTGGTGCAGCCAGCTCACCGTCTGCAGGCCCATGTGCGGGTGCGGCGGGACCTGCATGCCCGGTTCGTCGGCGATGTCGTCGGGGCCGTAGTGATCGACGAAGCACCAGGCGCCCACCATGCGGCGGCCGAGGTTGGGCAGGAGCCGGCGGACTTCGGTCGACTCGCCGAGTTTGACGGTGCGCGGGCTGAGGAGTTCGCGAACGGGCTCCGCCACCACGAAGCCACGGCCGCCGCACAGGGCGGGAACCGCCTCGCGATCAAGATTGCTCATGAAACCCAACCTAGTCCGGTCAGGGCGGTCCCGTCAGTCCGTCGCCCGGGCGGTCCCGGCTCCCCGTGGCCCACCGGAAACAGCAGGCCACCGGGTACGGAGCGGAATTTAATAGCCATGTACATAATAGCCTTGTACGGTATTCGTCATGAGCAGCGGTTCCGAGAAGGCGACGCCCGGGTTCCTGGTGTGGCGTCTGTCGATGAAGTGGCGGGTGGCGGTCGACCGAGCGGTGGCGCCGCTCGGACTCACCCACGCCCAGTACTCCCTGGTGGCCTCGCTGTACGGCATGCAGCGCGGCGGCGAGCGGCCGAGCCAGCGCCGCCTCGCCGACCACACCGGCCTGGAGGCGCTCTACGTCTCCAAGCTGGCACGCGGCCTGGAGTCGGCCGGCCTCCTGGAGCGCACCCGGGACCCCCGCGATCCGCGCGCCGTGCAGCTGGCCCTCACCGAGCGGGGCCGGGAGGTCACCCGGCGCGCGATCCAGGTCGTGCAGGGACTGCTGGAGCAGTTGCTCGCGCCGCTCGGCGGCCTCGACGCCCCCCGGGCACGGAAGTTCACCCGCGACCTGGCCACCCTGCTCGACGCACCTCTTGATCCGTTCAGCGAGAACAGCCCGAACAAGAAGGAGCAGTCATGACCACCACCGCGCCCGTCGCCGACGCCCGGTCCCTGGGCCTGGCCCACTACGCCGCCCGCGCCGCCCTGGAGAGCGTGCTGAGCCGGCACGGCCTCACGTTCCAGCAGCACATCGCCCTCAGGTCCGTGGTCGTCGCCGGGACACCGGTCGAGCGCGACGCCCTCGTCGCCCAGGTCACCGGTTCGCTCAAGGTGGAGACCGCCGAGGCGCGGGACGTCGTGGGAGAACTGCTCGGCAAGGGGCTGCTGACGGCCGAGGCGACCCGCGTCCGGGCGGCCGACGCCGGCCGCGCGCTCTACGCCGAGGTCGCGGCCGAGGCCGGGGAGCTCTCGGCTCGGATCTGGTCCGGGATACCGGCGGAGGACCTCGCCGCCACCGGCCGCGTCCTCGCCCTGGTGACCGAGCGGGCCGACGCGGAACTCGCGGCGAAGAGGGCCTGAGGGCCCCCGGAGGCCGTACCGGAATAGGCGAGGAGCCGCCTTGGTTGGGCAGACCGAAGGAGGCAGCAGTGGACATGACGTACTACGACCACGGAACGCCGGCGGAGCGCTGGGAGCGCGCGCGGATGTTCTTCGACGCCAAGGACTTCGCCGCCGCGGCGCGCGTGCTGGGCGGCCTGGTCGAGGAGGTGCCGGAGCAGACCGGCCCGCGGCTGCTGCTGGCCCGCTCCTACTACCACTCCGCGCAACTGCAGCGCGCCGAGGCCGAGTTGCGCGTCCTCGTCGAGCGCGACCCGGTCGAGCACTACGCCCGGCTGATGCTCGGCCGCACGCTGGAGCGCCAGGGGCGGCAGGAGGAGGCCGAGTCGCATCTGCGCATCGCCTCGGCGCTGGCGGGCGACTTCCAGCAGGTCTGACCGAGACCGTACGACGGCAGGCCGGGCCCGGTTCCGTACAGGAACCGGGCCCGGCCTGCTACTTCAGGGCCGGTGCGCGCCTGCCGCGCCGGTGCGCGATCTCGCCGAGGACGACGTCGACGGCGACGAAAGCGGCCAGCGGGATACCGAGCAGGGGCACGAAGCAGCCGACCACGGCGATGACGGCGACGCCCGGCACGAGGACCGCCGGGGACACCCGCTGCCAGGCTCCGCGCGGGACGGGCCGGCCGAAGGCGGAGGCGCGGCCGCGCTGCCACCACATGCGGTAGCCCCAGACGATCAGCATCACCAGGGAGAGCGCCAGCAGCATCAGGGCGATCTGGTTGACGAGGCCGAACAGGATGCCGGTGTGCAGGTCGATCCCCCACCGGGTCAGCTTCGCCAGCAGCGGGTGGTCCGCGAACCGCAGGACGTCGGTGACCTGCCCGGTGGCCGGGTCGACGGCGACCGCGTCCTGCTTCTCGGGCCAGCTGCGCTGGATCTGCCGTACGACGTACGCGGACTTGTCGTCGGCGGGCGGCACGATCTCCACCGGGTCGGTCAGGCCCTCGGCCCGGGCCGCCGCGAGCACCGTGTCCAGGCCGACGCCGTGTTCGCCGGACCCGGTCGTGGCGGCGGCGCCGTGACCGGCGTGTTCGCCGCCGGCCACGGCGGAGACGGACGGTGTGGCCTGCCCCAGCGAGGTGCGCAGTTCGTCGATGTTCGCACCGGCGTACGTCGACCAGGTCAGGCCCGTCGCCGACAGGAAGAGGAACCCGGCTGCGGCCCACACGCCGACCGTGCCGTGCAGCCCCAGAGTGCGGCGCCGGCCACGGGTGCCGCGCACCTTCCGCAGGGCCCGGCGCCGGGAGAACCAGAGCACCAGCCCGCCGCCCGCGATCACCCACAGCCAGCTCGCCGCGAACTCGCTGTACAGGCGACCGTTCTCGCCCAGGTGGAGGTCGCGGTGGAACTCGTCGATCCAGGTCCGCAGGGGCAACGCGCCGGTCGAGCCGTACTGTTCGAGGGCGCCGCGCACCTCGGCGGTGTAGGGGTCGACGAAGACGGCGAGCGTGTGGCCGGGGTCGACGCCCTCGACGCCGGACAGCAGCACCCTGGTCGTGGCGTCGGCCTGCGGGGAGGGCCGTACCGCCGACACCGTGCCCTCGGGGTGGGCCTCGCGGGCGGCGGCCACCAGCCGGGAGACGGGCAGCTTGGCGTCACCCACCTGGTCGACGCTCAACTCATGGGCGTAGAGGAGCTCTTCGGCCTGGAAGGCGCCCGCGTACAGGAAGCCGGTGACGGCGGCGACGAGCAGGAACGGGGCGACGAACACACCGGCGTAGAAGTGCAGGCGCAGCACCAGGGGCCGGAGCGGCGCCCACCGGCCGGGGGGCGGTGCCGGGGCGGGGTCGGGTTCGACCTCGTCCTTGGTGGGCGAGGAGGCGGTGGACGACATGGCGGGCTTCTCCGGGGGGACGGGACGCTGTTGCTGTGGTGGTCCAGTAGTCGGAGGGAGTCGGCCCCGAGTTCCCGGCGGGGCAAGTGGCGTGCGCCACACGGCGGACGGCGGGTGCCGGAACGTCATGCGATGCTTGCCGCATGGCAACTCACCGTGATCACGCGTCTCTTGCCGAGCAGGTCGAGGAACTCCTCGCCGCCGACGGTCCGCTGCCGATCGTCGCGGCCGGTGATCCTGTGCTGCGGCGCGGCACCGAACGCTTCGACGGCCAGCTCGATCCCGCGCTGTTCGCCCGCTTCGTCGAGGCCCTGCGCGTCACCATGCACGCGGCGCCGGGCGTGGGGCTGGCGGCGCCGCAGGTGGGCGTGGGGCTGCGGATCGCGGTGATCGAGGACCCGGCACCGGTGCCGGAGGAGATCCGCGTGGCCCGGGGCCGGGAGCGACTGCCGTTCCGGGTCTTGGTGAATCCCTCGTACGAGCCCGTCGGGACCACGCGGGCCGCTTTCTTCGAGGGCTGTCTGAGCGTGCCGGGGTGGCAGGCCGTGGTGGCGCGACCCGCGCAGGTGCGGCTGACCGGCGAGGACGAGAACGGGCGCGCGGTGGACGAGGTGTTCAGCGGGTGGCCGGCCCGGATCGTGCAGCACGAGACGGATCATCTCGACGGCATGCTCTACCTCGACCGGGCGGAGCCGCGCTCGCTGTCGTCGAGCGAGGCGATGGCGCGGCTGTGGACGCAGCCGACGCCCGGGGAGGCGGCGAGGGCACTCGGCTTCGACCTGCCGTGAGCGGCCGGGTGCCCTCGCGTGTCGGTCAGTTGTCCCGGTAGGCCTCCAGCAGCCGCAGCCACACCTCGCTGATCGTCGGGAACGACGGGACCGCGTGCCACAGGCGGCTGACGGGGACCTGGCCGGCGACCGCGATCGTCGCCGAGTGGATGAGTTCTCCGACGCCGGGGCCGACGAAGGTCACCCCGCGCAGGATCTCCTTATCCAGGTCCACGACCATGCGGGCGCGGCCCTTGTAGCCGTCGGCGAACAGGCCCGCGCCCGCGGCCGAGCTCATCTCGACGTCCACGGCGCGCACCCGGTGGCCTGCCTGCTCCGCCTCGGCGAGGGAGAGGCCGACGGCGGCGGCCTCGGGGTCGGTGAAGACGACCTGGGGCACGGCGGCATGGTCGGCGGTGGCGGCGTGGGCGCCCCAGGCGTCCGACTCCAGGATGGGGACCCCGGAGGCCCGCGCGGCGATGGCGGCACCGGCGATGCGGGCCTGGTACTTGCCCTGGTGGGTGAGGAGCGCGCGGTGGTTGACGTCGCCGACGGCGTAGAGCCAGTCGTTGCCGGTGACGCGCAGGCTGTCGTCGACCGGGAGCCAGCCGCCGGGCTCCAGGCCGACGGTGTCCAGGCCGATGTCGGCGGTGCGCGGCCTGCGGCCGGTGGCGAAGAGGATCTCGTCGGCCTCGATGCGGTCGCCGGTGTCGGTCACGACGACGAGGGTGCCGTTCTCGCGGGTCACCGACGCGACGGAGGTGCCGGTGCGGACGTCCGCGCCGGCCTCGGTGAGGGCCTCGGCGACGAGTTCCCCGGCGAACGGCTCCATGCGGCCCAGCAGGCCCTTGCCGCGGACGAGGACGGTGACCTGCGAGCCGAGGGCCTGCCAGGCGGTGGCCATCTCGGTGGCGACCACTCCCCCGCCGACGACCACGAGCCGGCCGGGCACCTCCTGGGCGCTGGTGGCCTCCCGGCTGGTCCACGGCTTGACGTCGGCCAGGCCCGGCAGGTCGGGCAGCACGGCGTCGGTGCCGGTGCAGACGGCCACCGCGTGCCGGGCGGTGAGCACCTTCCGCGTGCCGTCGGAGGCGGTGACCGTCACCGTGCGCGGGCCGGTCAGCCGTCCGTGGCCGCGGTGGAGGTCGGCGCCGATGCCGTCCAGCCACTGGGCCGCGCCCTCGTCGTGCCAGTCGGAGGTGTAGTAGTTGCGGTGCGCGAGGACCGCGGCGGCGTCGAGGGGGCCCTGCACCGACTGGCGCAGGCCGGGTACGCGCCGGGCGTCCGCGCGGGCGATCACCGGGCGCAGCAGGGCCTTGCTGGGGATGCAGGCCCAGTACGAGCATTCGCCGCCGACCAGCTCGCTCTCGACGACCGCGGTGGACAGGCCGGCCGCGCGGGTGCGGTCGGCGACGTTCTCCCCCACCGGGCCGGCCCCGAGCACCACGACGTCGTACGCGAAGGTTTCCGTTTCCGTCATGGGGTCAGTCTGGTGGGTGGTGTGCGCTGAGACCACACGGGTAGGGGGTCGCGGAATAGGTGACCGCCCGGCCGCGTTTGTGCCGACGGCTTCGCCCCGACAGCAGGAAGAGGGAATCAAGGTCATGAGCAGCACCGTGGAGCTCACCAAGGAGAACTTCGACCAGACGGTCACGGACAACGACTTCGTCCTGATCGACTTCTGGGCGTCCTGGTGCGGGCCGTGCCGTCAGTTCGCGCCGGTGTACGAGAAGGCGGCCGAGGAGAACCCGGACCTGGTGTTCGGCAAGATCGACACGGAGGCGCAGCCGGAGCTGGCCGCGGCCTTCGGTATCCAGTCGATCCCGACGCTGATGATCGTCCGCGACCAGGTGGCCGTGTTCGCGCAGCCCGGCGCGCTGCCCGAGGCCGCTCTCACGGACGTCATCGGGCAGGCGCGCAAGCTGGACATGGACGAGGTCCGCAAGGCGGTCGCCGAGCAGCAGGCGCAGGCCGAGCAGAACGGCCAGTAGCGGCCGCCGGCGGACCGGGAACGGCCGGAAGCGGACCGGCTAGAAGGGGTACGGCGCCACGTCTCCACGGACCGTCGTCCAGCGGACGTCGGTGAAGGCCTCCAGGTTGGCCTCGCCGCCGAAACGGGCGCCGGTGCCGGAGGCGGCGATGCCGCCGAAGGGTGCCACGGCCTCGTCGTTGACCGTCTGGTCGTTGATGTGGACGATGCCGGTCGGGATGCGCTCGGCGAGGTCGAGGCCGCGGGCGGTGTCGCGGGTGACGATGCCCAGGGACAGGCCGTACTCCCCCGCCGCGGCGAGCGCGGCCGCCTCGTCGGCGGTGGCGAAGGAGCGTACCGGCGCGACCGGGCCGAAGACCTCCTCGGCGTAGGCGGGGGTGCTGTCGTCGACGCCCGCGAGGACCGTCGGCCGGTAGAACAGCCGCTCGTGGGTGCCGCCCGCGGCCAGTTTGGCGCCGTGCGAGGTGCTGGCCTCGACCAGGCCGTGGATCTTCGTGAGCTGGCGGTCGTCGATGATCGGGCCGAGGTGGACCTGTTCGCGGTGCGGGTCGCCGACGGCCAGGGAGTCCGCCTTGGCGGCGAGACGCTCGACGTAGTCCTCGTAGAGCGACTGGTGGACGAGGTGGCGGCCGGTCGTCATGCAGATCTGGCCCTGGTGGAAGAACGAGCCCCAAGCGGCGGTGGAGATCACCGCGTCGATGTCGGCGTCCTCCAGGACGACCAGGGCGGAGTTGCCGCCCAGTTCCAGGTGGACCCGCTTGAGGTGGCGTCCGGCGGCCTCGCCGACGGCCCGGCCGGCGGCGGTGGAGCCGGTGAAGGAGATGACCGGCACCCCCGGGTCGGCGACGAGTGCCTGACCGACGTCGGGGCCGCCGGGCAGCACGTGCAGCAGTCCCTCGGGCAGGCCCGCCTCGGCGAAGACCGCGGCCAGGGACAGCCCGCCGCAGACGGCGGTCCGCGGGTCCGGCTTGAGCAGGACCGCGTTGCCGAGCGCGAGGGCGGGGGCGACCGAGCGGATGGAGAGGATCAGCGGCGCGTTGAACGGGGAGATCACGCCGACCACCCCCACCGGGACGCGGCGCGTGTACGACAGGCGTGGCGCCTCGCTGGGCAGGATCTGTCCGGCCGGGCGGGAGGCGAGCGCGGCGGCCTCGTAGCACTCCTGGGCGGCGACGTGCAGTTCGAAGTCGGCCTTGCCGGGGATCGAGCCGGACTCGCGCACGAGCCATTCGCGCAGTTCGTCGGCGTGCGCCGCGAACAGGTCGCCGGCCTTGCGCAGGACGCCCGCGCGGACGAAGTGCGGGAGGCGGGCCCACTCGGCCTGGGCGGCGCGGGCGGTCTCGGCGGCGCTGCCGACGTCCTCGGCGGAGGCGAGGGTGACGGTGGCCAGCGTGTCCCCGGTGGCGGGTTCCGTGACGGTGTACTCCGGTCCCGACAGTGGGCGGGCCTGCCAGGTCTTCGGGTCGAGCAGCGGCATGACGGCTCTCCGTTTCCTCACCGGGGGCTCAGATCATGAGCGGAAGTCCCGTGTAGTTGGCGGCGAGTTCGGCCGCCGCATGGCGGGACGCGGCGATCCGGCGCAACCGCGCGAGCTGCAGCCGGTTCTCGAAGGCGTCCCCATCTGGTTGAGCATGCAACATCTTAGTCATCTCGTACGAGAATCGCGTGGCCTGCCACACACGGGAAAGGCACATCCGCGAATAGTCGTCGAGGAGTTGCTCGGAGCCGCCGCGGTGCAGTTCGGCGAAGGCGCGGGCCAGGACGCGGACGTCGGAGACGGCCAGGTTGAGGCCCTTGGCGCCGGTGGGCGGGACGATGTGCGCGGCGTCGCCGGCCAGCAGCAGGCGGCCGTGGCGCATCGGCTCGTGGACGTAGCTGCGCATCGGCGTCACCGCCTTGGCGGTGATGGGGCCGCGGTGCAGGGTCCAGTCGGCGTCGACGGCGAAGCGGGCGGCGAGTTCGTCCCAGATGCGGTCGTCCGGCCAGTCGCCGGGGTCGGTGTCGTTGGGGACCTGGAGGTAGAGGCGGGAGACGCGCGTGGAGCGCATGCTGTGCAGGGCGAAGCCGTTCTCCCCGCGCGCGTAGACGAGCTCCTCGCAGGACGGGGCGACGTCGGCGAGGATCCCGAGCCAGGCGTACGGGTAGTCGTGCCCGTACGTCCGGCCGGCGCCGGCCGGGAACGCGGCGCGGGAGATGCCGTGGAAGCCGTCGCAGCCGGCCACCCAGTCACAGGTGAGGGTCTGCTCCCGGCCCTCGTGCACGAACCGCACGACGGGCGTGTCGCTGTCCGGCTTCTCGATCGCGAGTGCCTCCGCCTCGAAGAACAGCGGCGGCCCCTCTGCCAGTTGGAGGGCGACGAGGTCCTTCACGATCTCGGTCTGGGCGTAGATGGTGACGGTGCGGCCGCCGGTGAGCGTGGGGAAGTCGATGTGGTGGCGTTCCCGGTCGAAGCGCAGCTCGATGCCCTGGTGGACCAGCCCCTCGGCGTTCAGGCGCTCGGCCGCCCCCGCCTCGCGCAGTGCGTCGACCGTGCCCTGCTCCAGCATGCCGGCGCGCTGGCGGTGCTCGACGTACTCGCGCGTTCTGGCCTCCAGGACGACGCAGTCGATGCCGGTGCGGTGCAGCAGCCGGGCGAGGAGCAGTCCTGCGGGGCCCGCGCCGATGATGCCGACCGTCGTGCGCATGCGCGCCTCCCGTGGTGTCAGCTGGAGTCGCGGTGGACCACCGTGGCGCCCAGCACCTTGTGCCTCTCGGGCGCGGCCGCGGGGTCGCGGACCGCGCGGTCGACCAGTTCGGCGAGGCCGCGGCCGGACGGCAGCTCGATGTGGACCGTGCTCAGCCGGGGCCTGAGCAGCCGGCCGAGCATGAGGTCGTCGGCGCCGATGACGGCCACGTCCTCCGGAACGCGCACGCCCTCGTCCTGCAGGGCGCGCATCAGCAGCATCGCGTACTCGTCGTTGTACGCGAAGACCGCGTCCAGGTCGAGATCGCGCCAGCGGGCGGCAAGGCGTGCCGCCGAGTCCTCCTCGTAGGCGAGGGGCAGCTCGGTGAGGGTGGCGGTGGTGCCGTGCAGGGCGGCGCGCACGCCTTCGAGGCGGGGCAGGGAGAAGGACTCCAGCCCGCGCTCCCGGGGCACGACCACGCCGATACGGCGCCGGCCGCGGTCGTGGAGGTGCCTTCCCGCGCAGTGGCCGACGGCCTCGTGGTCCATCAGCAGGGAGTGCGCGCCGTCGACGGGCTCGGGACCGAGGGTGACCACGGCCCGGGCGCCGGAGCCCTTGAGCACCTTCACGCCCTGTGGGCCCAGACCCGGACCCGGCACCAGCACGGCCACGGGCCGCAGCTCGGCCCAGGCGCGGACGGCCTCGTCACCGCGCAGACCGACCGAACCGAACTGCACGACCGTGTAGTCGAGGCGGCCCAGTGCCCCCTGGAGCTCGCTGATGAACCGGCTGTAGAGCGGGCCGACCGGGACGTCGGGCGCGGGCATCAGCACGAGTCGGCTGTGCCCGGCACGCAGGCTGCGGGCGGCGGCGTGGGGGACGTAGCCCAGTTCCTCGGCGGCCTCGTGCACACGGCGGCGCGTGGGCTCGCTGATGCGCACGGCGCTGGTGTTGTTGAGCACGTAGGAGACGGTCGCGCGCGAGACTCCGGCCAGGCGGGCCACGTCGGCGCTCGTCGGCACGGGCCGTGGTGCCGGGGACGAGGGCCCGGGCGTTTTCGGTATCTGCACCATGACGTACGGCATCTTCGCAGAACCCGGCGCTCGTGATCCGGGTCGGGGAACTTCGCAATCAAGTCGGTAGGGAGCGAGTTCGAGCCACGCGCACGAACATGTTCGTCACGAACTTGTTCGCGACGAACATGTTCGTTACGGTGGTGTCATGACAGACCGATCCGACACCTCCCGCAGCCGCCGGGAGCGCCCTGCCAAGCCTGCTCTGACCAGGGAGGGCATCGTGGCCGCGGCCGTCGCGATCCTGCGGGCCGAAGGGTTGCAGAAGGTGACCATGCGGCGCCTGGCGCAGGAGCTCGACACCGGCCCCGCCTCGCTGTACGTCTACGTCCGCAACACCGCGGAGCTGCACGCGGCCGTCCTGGACGAGCTGCTCGGCACCGTCGGGCAGCCCCCGGCCGAGGGCGACTGGCGCGAGCGCCTGGAGCGGGTGCTGGACTCCTACACGCAGATGCTGTTCGCGCACCCGAGCCTGGCCCGTTCCGCGCTCAGTGCCCGCCCGAGCGGTCCGCACTACCTGAACCTGATCGAGACGCTGCTGTCCCTGCTGGACGAGGGCGGGGTTCCGCCAGCGCAGGCCGCCTGGGGCGTGGACCTGCTGCTGCAGCACGCGACGGCGTCCGCCGCGGAGCACGCCGACGAGACCCCCGAGGAGGACTGGGACGCCCTGCGCGGCGCCCTGCGCGACCTCCCGGAGCGCACGCATCCGCGCATTGCCGCCCTGAGCGACGCGCTGGTGTCGGGCACACCCGAGGCCCGCCTGGCCTGGGGGCGGCGGACGCTGATCGCCGGTGTCGAGCGCACGGCCGTACCCGAGTGACCCTCCTCCCGCACCGAACCACCCCAAGGAGCACGCCATGACCACGCACCACCCCATCACCGTCGTCGGTGCCGGACTCGGCGGGCTCGCCCTCGCGCGGGTGCTGCACGTGCACGGGATCGAGGCCGCCCTCTACGACCTGGACGCCTCCCCCACGGCCCGCGTCCAGGGCGGCATGCTCGACATCCACGAGGACTCGGGACAGCAGGCGCTGCGCGCCGCGGGGCTGTACGAGGAGTTCCTGACGCTCGTCCACCGGGGCGGGGAGGCCGTCCGCATCCTCGACAAGGACGCGACGGTCGTTTTCGACGAAGCGGACGACGGCGCCGGAGGCCGCCCCGAGATCGACCGCGGCGACCTGCGCGACCTGCTGCTCGGCTCGCTGCCCGAGGGCACCGTCCGCTGGGGCGCCAAGGTCGCCGGCGCGCGGGCGCTCGGCGACGGCCGGCACGAGGTGGCGCTCGCCGACGGCACGGTCTTCACCACGGACCTGCTGGTCGGCGCCGACGGGGCCTGGTCGAGGGTGCGCCCGCTCGTGTCCGACGCCCGGCCCGTCTACGCCGGCGTGTCGTTCGTCGAGGCGGACCTGCACGACGCGGAGCTGCGGCACCCGGTGAGCGCCGAGGTGGTCGGCGGCGGCATGCTGTTCGCCCTCGGGGAGGGCCGCGGCTTCCTCGCCCACCGGGAGACCGACGGCAGCCTGCACGTCTACGCCGCGCTGGAGAGCGCCGAGGAGTGGCTCGACGGCATCGACTTCACCGACACCGAGGCGGCCAGGGCGCGGGTGCTGGAGCACTTCGCCGACTGGGACAAGAGCCTGCGGGCGCTGATCGCGGACGCCGACGGCGCGCTCGTCCCGCGGCGCATCCACGCGCTGCCGGTCGGGCACCGCTGGCAGCGCATCCCGGGCGTGACCCTGCTGGGCGACGCCGCGCACCTGATGTCCCCGTTCGCCGGCGAGGGCGCCAATCTCGCCCTGCTCGACGGAGCCGAACTGGGGCTCGCCCTCGCCGCGCACGCGGGCGACACGGAGGCCGCGCTGACTGCCTACGAGGAGAAGCTGTTCCCCCGCAGCGAGCGGTCCGCCGCCGAATCGGCGGAACAGGGCGCCGCCCTCTTCCAGGCAGACGCCCCGCAACAGCTGGCCACCCTGTTCACGGCCCACCATGGATGAGGAGGCCGGAGGGGGCGACTCGAGGGCCGGGAGCGGGTGGTCGGCCCAGTGCCGGGGGCCGGGCGGGCCCAGCCGGTGGGCGGCCCGCTGCCGAGGGCCGGGGAGCCCAGCAGGCGAGCGGCCCGACACCCAGAAGCAGGCAGGACCAGCAGGCGAACGGCTCGACACCGACGACCGGGACCCAGCAGGCCAGCCGCCCGACACCCACCAGCGGGCAGGACCAGCAGATGGACGGCTCGGCACCGACGACCGGGGCCCAGCAGGCCAGCCGCCCGACACCCAGCAACGGGCAGGACCAGCAGGCGAACGGCTCGACACCGACGACCGGGACCCAGCAGGCCAGCCGCCCGACACCCAGCAACGGGCAGGACCAGCAGGCCAACGGCTCGGCACCGACGACCGGGACCCAGCAGGCCAGCCGCCCGACACCCAGCAACGGGCACGACCAGAAGGCGAACGGCTCGACACCGACGACCGGGGCCCAACAGGCCAGCCGCCCAACACCCACCAGCGGGCAGGACCAGCAGAGGGACGGCTCGACACCGACGACCGGGGCCCAACAGGTGGGCGGCCTAGTGCCCAGAAGCGGGCCACGCTCATCCGGCAGGCAGCCCAGTGCCCAGGACCGAGCACTCAACAGGGGCGGCCCGACTCAGCCAGGCAGGCTTACCCGGTAGCCGGCCCAGTGCCCCGGAGCGGGCGTGCTCACCAAGCGGACGGCCCGATACCACCACCGGTCGGGCCCAGCAGGGGGCGGCTGCGCGCCAAGGACTCGGCTCAGCGTGTGGGTGACTCGGCGCCACGGACCCGCGTGCGCTCAACAGGTGGGCTGTTCCGTGTTCGTCACTCGGGCGACCAGGTCCACCCAGCCTCGTTCCAGTCGCTCCAGGGGGATTCCGCGTTGGCGGGTGAGGTGGTGGACGAGCGCGGGGTCCAGGTATCCGAGCAGCGCCTGGGCCAGCAGTTCGCAGTCGGCGTCCGGGACGATCTGCCGCAGCAGGACCATGACGTGCGTCGTGAGCGCGCGGGTCGAGGGGTGGGCGAACCGGCGGGCCGGCTCGGGCTGCGCGGCCAGCTGGAGATCCAGCTGCTCGGCCGAGCGGTACAGCAGCGCCACGCCGAACGCCCGCAGCCGCTCCAGGGGCGGCGCGCCGGGGCCCAGCGGCGGCGGGCCTGCGAGGAAGTCGGCCTGCAGCTTCCTCGCGGAGTGGTCCAGCAGCGCCATCAGCAGACCCGTGCGGTCGCCGAAGCGGCGGAAGACGGTCCCCTTGCCGACCTTGGCCGCCGCGGCCACCGCCTCCATCGTCACCCCGGCCGCGCCGTGCTCGGCGATCAGGCGGGAAGCGGCTTCCAGCAGCGCGGCTCGGTTGCGGGCGGCGTCGGCACGCAGGCATGGCTCGTCCGCGGCGGATCCGAGCTGCAGCAACTCGGCTTCGCCGGCGGGCTCCTGGGAAGCCGGGAAGGGCGGCACGGAGGCGGACATGAAGACAGCGTAAAGCATCGGGAACAAAACTGGACCGTGGTCCGGTTAAGGTGCTAGAAATCAAACGGACCCCGGTCCGGATTTCTCACGGCACCGTTTCAGAATCTTTGGAGTTCGCATGTCTGTTCGCATCCTCGCGCTCGTCGGCAGCCTTCGCGCCGGTTCGACCAATCGCCAGCTCGCCGAGGCGGCCGTCAAGTTCGCGCCCGAGGGCGCGGACGTCGAGATCTTCGAGGGTCTGTCCGAGATCCCGTTCTACAACGAGGACATCGACGTCGAGGGCAGCGTCCCGGAGGCCGCCGCGCGCCTGCGCGCCGCCGCCCAGGCCCTCCGACGCGTTCCTGCTCTTCTCCCCCGAGTACAACGGCACCATTCCGGCCGTCCTGAAGAACGCCATCGACTGGCTGTCCCGCCCCTACGGCGCCGGTGCCTTCGGCGGCAAGCCGGTGGCCGTGGTCGGCACCGCGTTCGGCCAGTACGGCGGCGTGTGGGCGCAGGACGAGGCCCGCAAGGCCGTGGGCATCGCCGGCGGCAAGGTCATCGAGGACCTCAAGCTGTCCATCCCCGGCTCGCTGACCCGCTTCGCCGAGACCCACCCGGCCGACGACGCCGAGGTCGCCGCGCAGCTGACCGAGGTCGTCGCCCGCCTGCACGGCCACGCCGGCGAGGCCGTCGCGGCCTGACACCGGATACCGGTACCGGCCAGGGCCGGGCCGCGTCGGGAACCAGCCTCGGTTGGTTCCCGACGCGGCCCGGCCCTTCGCCGTAGGCCCCCCGACTCGGCCCGGGTCACGCCACGGCCGTAGGCGCCAGCCGGTGGAGTTCCTCGAGCGCGGCCGCGACCGCGGGGCGTTCACGCGCGCCTCGGCGGGTGCAGGTGAGGAGGGTGCGGTGGGGGTTACCCGTACAGCGCACCCGGGTGATCGGCAGGTGGGGGGTGAGGTGGGCCAGTCGCGGGATGAGGGCCACGCCGAGGCGGTTGGCGACGAGGTGGGCGATGACGTTCCAGTCCAGGGCGTGATGGACGACATGGGGACTGAAGCCGGCTCTGCCGCACGCGGACATCACGTGCAGGCGGCACGGGCTCTCCGGCACGGGCGCGATCCAGGTCTCGTGCGCGGCGTCGGCGAGGTCGGCGCGCTCGCGCCCGGCCAGTGCGTGCCCTTCCGGTACGACGAGGTCGAACGGGTCCTCCAGGAGCGCCCGCTGGTCGAAGCGGGCGTCGCTCAGCGGCGGGTTGAGCGGTGTGGCCTCGACGACCGCCAGGTCGGTCTCCCCCTCGAAGAGCAGGTCGAAGCTCTCCGGCAGGGCCGCCTCCCGGACCCGGACGGTCAGCCTCGGATGCCGCTCCCGCAACCGCGCGGCCATCGGCGCGAGCAGCACCGACACGGCCACCGGGAAGCCGCTGACGCGCAGGGGTCCGGCCGGGTCCCCGTGGTCGGCGCGCAGGTCCAGCTCGGCCTGCTCCCAGCGGGCCTGGATGGCGTCGGCGTGCGCGAGCAGGGTCAGGGCGGCCGGGGTCAGCCGTACCCCTCGCCCCTGCGGTTCGAGGAGGTCGACGCCGAGTTCGCGGGCGAGCTGGCGGATCTGCTGGGAGGCGGCGGAGGGCGTGAAGTGCAGCGCGCGGGCGGCCGCGGTGACCGTGCCGTAGTGGGCGACCGCCCGCAGGACGTGGAGCCGACGCAGGTCAATCATGAAGGCCACGCTTCAAGGTCGGCTCCGACAAGTCAACCTGGACGTGTACGAATTCCGTGCCGCACCCTGGTGGTGTCGCGACGGTCAACCGCCCCCGACGTACGAGGAGTCTGCCGCCATGACCAGCACCACCGGCGCCGGCGCCTGCCCGCACTGCGGCTGGCCGGACGGCGCCGAGCCCTTCCAGGTGGTGTCCCGGCACGTCACGGCCGCCGGCGGCACACTGTGGACCCGTTGCGCCTGTGGTTCCCTGCAGATCCGGACGGTCGACGGCTGCGGCACCCGCGTGGTGTCCCGCAGCCGCCCCGCCTGACGGCGGGCCCTGTCCGCTCGGCTCAGTCCAGGTCGGCGAGGCGCGCGACAACCGGGGCGACGAACCGCTCCATCCAGGCCGCGGTCTCGCCGAGACGGGGCGCGAGGATCACCGTGTCGATGCCGAGCCCGCGGTAGCCGCCGATGTCCCGCAGGAACGTCTCGAGGTCGCCGTCGGTGGCGGCGTCGCCCGTGTAGGCGATGGTCTTGCCGATGCGGTCGTAGTCGCGCCCCAGGGTGTCGCAGTGCCCGCGCAGCACGCCGAGCTTGTGCCGGACCTCCTCGGGAGAGGTGGCGAACAGATTGCAGGCGTCGCCGTACTGCGCGACCAGGCGCAGGGTCTTCTTCTCGCCGCCGCCACCGATCATGATCTCGGGGTGCGGGCTGCTGACCGGCGGCGGGACGCACAGGGTCTCGGCGAGCCTGTAGTACCGGCCCTCGAAGGGGCCGTCGGCGTCCGGGTCCCACATCTGCAGGCAGATCCGCAGGGTCTCCTCCAGCCGCTCGAAGCGCTCGGCCAGCGGCGGAAACGGTACGCCGAGGCCCTCGTGCTCCCGGTCGTACCAGGCGGCGCCGATCCCGAGGGTGGCCCGGCCGCCGGACAGCACGTCGAGCGTGGTGACGATCTTGGCCAGCAGGCCGGGGTGACGGTACGTCACTCCGGTGACGAGCGCGCCGAGCCGGACCGTGGAGGTGCGGGCGGCGAGGTAGGCGAGGGTCGTGTAGGCCTCCAGCATCGGGTCCTCGGCACCGCCGTTGAACTCCATCTGGAAGTAGTGGTCCATGACCGACAGCCGGCTGACCCCGGCGGCCTCGGCCGCGGCGCCCGCGGCGGCGAGCTCGCTGCCGAGCGCGGCCCCGCCGCCCCCGTGGTCGAACCGGTTGATGTGTACGCCCACCCGCATGTCGGTCTCCGTTCGCCGGACCTGCATCCCTGGCGGCCGACGCTAGTTCTTCGAGCGCTGTCGAAGTCAAGGACGGGCGGCACCCGGTGACGCGGGGCCCGCCGCCCGGCGTCCGCGCGGGTGGAGGCCACCGGCTTCCTACCTGAACTCGTGCACGACCTGGATCTCGCCGACGATGTGGGCGTTGAACTCGTCGAGTTCCTCGGCGGGCACCCACAGTTCGAGGATCGTCTCGCCGCCCGCCCGCTGCACGGGATAGCGGCTGACGAACTCCGAGTCGACCTCGAAGCGGGTGACGAATCCCGCGCCGTCGTGCTTGACGTTCCAGTCGCGGGCGATCTTGACGGCGTAGTCCTCGTTGAGCACCGGGTAGAAGATCGGCTGCTCGGGCAGCCGGGGCGGCCAGGCGCGCCAGTCGAGTGCGCGGACCAGGTCGAGTTCCTTGGGGCCGGTGGGTCGCCAGAGGGTGGTGGTGGGGCGCGGGCCGGCCATGGTGTGCTCCTGAAGAGGGCTAACGGAGTGCGAACGACGCCCGATGCTGCCACTCCCGTCCGCTGAACACCACAAGATCCACCGTCGGCACACGCGCGGTGAACGGCAGGGCCGCTCGCAGGCCCGCCTCGATCTCGTCGAGCACCGCGTCGTCCTGTCCCTGGGCGACCGTCAGATGCGGGTGCGCCTCGTACTTGCCGCCGTACGGCGGGACCTCGGGCCAGCGGTCGACGACCGCCTCGGTGAGCCGGCGGAACGGGAGGTCGGGCTCGGGGGCGAGATAGAGCACCCCGGGGAAGCGTCCGCAGGTCTCGAACCGCGTGTCGAAGGACGGATGCCGTCCGAACATCTCGTCGAGGACGGCGCAGGTGCCGGAGCTGACGAGGGAGGCGTGCAGGAACGGGAAGAGCACGGTGACGTGTGCCGGGACACCGGCCCGGGCCGCGGGGTCGTAGCGCTCCCGCCAGGTCCGGACGGCGGGCTCCGCCTCCGGTACGGGCACGACGAGTGCCGTCTGCCCGGCTACGAAACGGTCGGAATCCTCGGCTGTCATGCCATGGATGTATCAGCAGGATCCGGGTCGACGCGACTCCGGTCCCGCGTGTCGGTTGCAGGCGCGGTATATGTGCCCAAGCCGACAATTTCGCCGGTGTCCTATCCTGGACCGCAGGCACTTCGGGACGGAGGACCAGGGCCCCATGACCGCGACAGATCCGGCGCTCACCGCCCTCGCTCAGGGCTGGTGCGCCCTCTCGCTCCTGCACGGCAGGATCGAGGCCCACATCGAGCGCGCGCTGCAGGCGGCGCACGGCCTGAGCGTGCGGGAGTACTCGCTGCTGGACGTGCTGAGCAGGCAGCACGACGGCGAGGGCGGCCATCTGCAGATGAAGCAGGTCGCCGACGCCGTCGTACTCAGCCAGAGCGCCACGACCCGCCTGGTGACCAGGCTCGAGGACCGCGGGCTGCTGACCCGCTACCTGTGCCCGACGGATCGGCGCGGCATCTACACCAACGTCACCGACTCCGGTCTCGACCTGCTGGAGCGGGCCCGCCCCACCAATGAGGCGGCCCTGCGCGAGGCCCTGGACGAGGCCGCCCGGAACCCGGAGCTGGCACCGCTGGTCAAGGCGGTCGAGACGCTCCGCGTCCCCGCCTGACACCCCGGCCCCCGCGAGCGGCAGCGCTGCGGGGGCTTTCGCTTGCCCAACTACTTGCAGACACGCACTACCCGCTTCCAACTTTGAGTGCGCTTGCATTTAACCCGCGCCTGCAACTATTGTCGACGCTTGTAAGCGACACACGCAATCGCCTGGAAGGTACTTCCCATGCCTCTCGCCCTCCTGGCCCTGGCCATAGGGGCCTTCGGGATCGGCACCACCGAGTTCGTGATCATGGGCGTGCTGCCCGAGGTCGCGGGGGACTTCGGCGTCTCCATCCCCACGGCCGGTCTGCTCGTCTCCGGCTACGCCCTGGGCGTAGTCCTCGGCGCCCCCCTGCTGACCGTGCTGGGCACCAGGGTGTCCCGCAAGAAGATGCTCATGTTCCTCATGGGCCTGTTCGTGGTGGGCAACACGCTCTCCGCCCTCGCACCCAGCTTCGGCGTCATGCTCGCCGGCCGGGTGGTCGCCTCCCTGGCGCACGGCGCTTTCTTCGGCATCGGGTCCGTCGTCGCGGCCGGCCTGGTCGCGCCCGAGAAGAAGGCCTCGGCGATCTCCCTGATGTTCACGGGCCTGACCGTGGCCAACGTCGTGGGGGTGCCGTTGGGGACGTACATCGGTCAGGCCGCCGGCTGGCGGGTCACGTTCGCCGCCGTCGCGGTCCTCGGCGTCGCGGGTCTGCTGGGCGTGGCCAGGCTGGTGCCGGAGACGGGCCGCCCCGAGTCCGCCTCGGTCCGCACGGAGCTCGCCGCCTTCCGCAACGCGCAGGTCTGGATCGCGATGGCGATGACGGTCCTCGGCTTCGGCGGGGTCTTCGCCGCGGTCACGTACATCACGCCGATGATGACGGAGGTCGCCGGCTACTCGGCCGGCGCGGTCACCTGGCTGCTGGTGCTGTTCGGGGCGGGCATGTTCCTGGGCAACCTGGTGGGCGGCCGGTTCGCCGACCGGGCCCTGATGCCGATGCTGTTCACCGCCCTCGGCGCGCTGTCCCTGACCCTGCTGCTGTTCACGGCGACCGCGCACCACAAGGTGCTCGCGGCGATCACCCTGACCCTGGTCGGCGCCCTGGGCTTCGCCACCGTGCCGCCGCTGCAGAAGTGGGTCCTCGACCAGGCCTCGGCCGCCCCGACGCTGGCGTCGGCCGCGAACATCGGCGCCTTCAACCTCGGCAACGCGCTGGCCGCGTGGCTGGGCGGCGTGGTCATCTCCGCCGGGTTCGGCTACACCTCGCCCAACTGGGTCGGCGCGCTCCTGACGGGCAGTGCGCTGCTGCTCTCCTTCCTGGCCGCCTTCCTGGACCGCCGCACCCGCTCGGCCGGGCGGGTCGTGACGGGTTCGGCCCGGGCCGGCAGCGCCCCCGCCCCGGCACGGCGCTGAGCCCGCCCGACGCGGGTGAGGCCGTCTCCGCGAAGCGCGAGAGGGACCTGACCGGCGCCGCTCAGCGGGCCCACTTCGGGGTCCAGGTGTCCGCGCTCCGCCGGACGGTGCCGAGATGGGCGCGCAGCGCGGCCAGTGTCGGGTGCGGGTTGGCGGCGCGCCAGATCAGCGAGTGCGGGTACACGGGCGTGGGGTCGCGCAGCGGGATGCGGCGCAGGCCGTGGCCGGCCGGCCAGACCATACGGGTCTGCACGCCGACGAAGGTGGCCAGGTGCGGGGAGTCGGCGATGGTGTCGAGGAGCGGCTCGGTGCCGAAGTCCGGGCCGGTGACCTCGATGGTGAAGCCGAAGGCCGCGCCCAGGTCGTCGTAGAAGGCCGCCCATTCGGTGCCGGCGACGTTGCCGGGCATCCAGATCCGGTGCCCGGCCAGCTGGGCGGGCGTGACGGCATGGGCGGCGGCGAGCGCGTGCCCGGGACCGGTCAGCAGCTCCAGGGCCTCGTCGTGGACGCGGGCCGCGGCGATGCCGTCGGGCAGCCGGTGCGCGGGGAAGGTGAGGGCGCGGAAGGACGCGTCGATCGTGCCGGTGCGCACCGCGGAGATCGCCGTGTCGGCGTCGAAGAGGGTCACGACGTCGAGCGCGGTCTCCGGGTACGCGTGGTGGAAGTCCCGGACGAGGTCGGCCGGTGCCAGGCGGCGCCCGATCACGTCGACGCGCAGGGCGCGCCGCCCCGGCCGCACCGAGGCCGCGGCCCGCTCCTCGGCCCGCAGCATGTCACGGGCGTGCGGCAGGAAGACCTGCCCGTCCACGGTGAGGAGGGCGCCCCGGGCGGTGCGCGTGAACAGGCGCGCGCCGAGGTCGCGTTCCAGCGCCGCGATCCGCTTGGAGACGGCCTGCTGGGTGATCTCCAGGGTCAGGGCCGCCTCCCGGAACCGTCCGGCGTCCGCGACGGCCACGAAGGTACGTACTGCGTCGAGATCCACGGCCTCTTTCTACACGCGCGGCGATACGGCGCCGCGCCCTTGGGCACACCATCGGCCGTCGCGGGCCCGGCGCTCGACCACAACCAGCGGTTGTCACACAGTCAGCGCTCCACCACAACCACCGGTTGTCGTGGGCCTGGCGTGTCGGTTGTTTGCTCCCGGGCCGCGTGAGCGGCTTTGATGGCGCCGGTCGGATTCGGGCGGGACGGGGAGACGGGCATGCGGGGCGGGCGATCGCTGGGGCGGCGGTTCGAGTGGCTGTGGGCGGCGTACGCCGTCAGCGCGCTCGGCACCTGGCTCGCCTTCGACGCGTTCTCCCTGATCGCGGTGATCGTGCTGCACGCCGGGGCGACCGAGGTCGCGGTGCTGTCGGCGGCCGGGCTGGCGGTGGGGGCGGTGGTGGCGACGCCGCTCGGGCCGTGGATGGAGTTCCGGCACAAGCGGCCCGTGATGATGACCATGGACCTGGTCCGCTGCCTGGTGCTGCTGACCGTTCCGGCAGCCTACGCGCTCGGCACCCTCACCTTCGTACAACTCCTGGTTGTGGCGGTCGTCGTGGGAGCGGCCGACATCGGTTTCACGGCCGCGAGCGGGGCCTTCGTCAAGTCGCTGCTGCCGCCGGAGGACCTGCTGACCGCGAACGCGCGCTTCGAGGCGACGCAGTGGAGCGCGACCATCCTCGGGCCGCCGCTGGGCGGGGCCGCGATGGGCGTGTTCGGGCCGGTGACGACCGTCCTGGCCAACGCCCTCAGCTTCCTGCTGTCGGCCGCCGGGATCCGCGCGATCGGCGGGACGGAGACTCCCCCCGTGCGCGCGGACGGGCCGTCTCCGGCCGGTGGTCTCCTCGAGGGCTGGCGGTACATCCTGGCCCATCCGGTGCTGCGGCCGCTGTTCTTCAACACCGCGCTCTACAACGCCCTGATCATGGTGTCGCTTCCGCTGCTCGCCGTGCTCATGGTCGGCGACCTCGGGTTCTCGGCCTGGCAGTACGGTCTGGCGTTCTCCGTGCCGAGCGTCGGCGGGCTGATCGGCTCGCGGCTGGCCCGCAGGCTCGTGCCGCGCTTCGGGGAGCGCCGGGTGCTGCTCACCTCGGGCTGGCTGCGCGCGTGCTGGCCGGTCGGCCTGGCCTTCGTCGGACCGGGGACAGCCGGACTGGTGCTCGTCATGGTCGTGGAACTCGGCGTGATCATGTCCTGTGCCGTCTTCAACCCCGTGTACGCCACCACCCGGCTGCGGCAGACGGACGCGGACCGGGTGGCCCGCACGCTCTCCGCGTGGTCGGTCACCAACAAGGCGACGGCCGCCGCGATGACGGCCCTGTGGGGCCTGCTGGCCGGCGTGACCGGACCCCGCGCGGCGATCGCGATCGCCGGGGTCCTGGTACTGGCCACACCACTGCTGCTCCCCCGCCGTGTCGACGCCCCGCCGGAGCCGGCACCGTTGCGCGCGGAGGAGGCGGCCTGACGGCACGTGCGGCCCCGGCGCACCGCGACCGCACACCGGGTCGCCGGGACGCCGGTCACGCCTCAGCCGCCACGTCCGCCCGGGCATGGGCCTCCTCGCGGTGGCTCGCGACGCGCAGTGCCGCGGGTTCGGATGTGGAAGGGGCAACGGGGCTCCCGGGGGTGCCGGACCAGGTGCCGTATTGGTGCGTACAAAGCCCCGGCATGGTGCGGAGGCCGTCTCCGCCGCGTCAAGGGCGGGCCGCGAGCCACTGCTCAGGTGGCTGCTGCCGCCGTTGACAGGGTTGTGGATTTGGCCGTACAAAGCTGCGGGAAGGGCCCATTCCACCGTACGAGCAGCAGGTACCGAACCTCCAGGGGGACCGTTGACCGTCGCCCCAAGGCTCGACCGGTGGGCCCACGGCCACCGCGCGACGCCGGACGACCTGGCGGAGGGCACCTTCTCCCTGCCGTACTCGGTGGCCGCGGCGCTGCCGGACGGACCGACCTGGGCACGCGCGGGCGAGTTGCCGCGGACGCGGTTCCCCCATCACCACCCGGAGGCATGACCGTGCGACTCCCTCTGTCCGGCATCACCGTGGTCAGCCTCGAACAGGCCGTGGCCGCGCCCTACGCCACCCGTCAGCTGGCCGACCTCGGCGCCCGCGTGATCAAGGTGGAACGGCCGGGCGAGGGCGACTTCGCGCGCCGCTACGACACCACCGTGCACGGCCACTCCAGTTATTTCGTCTGGCTCAACCGCTCCAAGGAATCCCTCACGCTGGATCTGAAGGACCCGCGCGGCAAGGAGATCCTGCATCAACTCCTCGCTGAAGCAGATGTGCTGGTGCAGAACCTGGCCCCGGGGGCGGCCGGCCGGCTGGGCCTCGGCGTGGACGCGCTGGCCGAACGGTATCCGCGGCTGATCCCGTGCACGATCTCCGGCTACGGCACGAGCGGCCCCTGGTCCGACCGCAAGTCCTACGACCTGCTGGTGCAGTGCCAGACCGGGCTGGTGTCCCTGACCGGGACGCCCGAGGAGACCGCGCGGGTCGGCATCTCCGTCGCCGACATCGCCGCCGGGATGTACGCCTACACCGGCGTCCTGACCGCCCTGTACACGCGGGCCACGACCGGGGCGGTCCACCCCGTGGAGGTGTCCCTGTTCGAGGCCCTGGCCGAGTGGATGGGCCAGCCCGCCAACTACACCCGCTACGGCGGCAGTCAGCCCGCCCGTCTGGGCACCCAGCACGCCACCATCGCCCCCTACGGAGCCTTCCCGACCGCCGACGGCGGGCAGGTGCTGTTCTCCATTCAGAACGAGCGCGAATGGGCGGCCCTGTGCGCGCGGTTCCTGGAACGGCCGGAGCTGACCGACCACCCCCGCTTCGCCACCGGGTCCCTGCGGGTGGCCCACCGGGAGGAGCTGAACGCCATCGTCGCCGAGCGCCTCGCCCGCTCCGACGCCGAGGAGGTCCTCAAGGACCTGGAGGACATCGGCATCGCCTGCGCCGGGGTCAACGACGTCGCCGCGTTCCTCGACCACCCGGTGCTGGCGGGACGCGGACGCTGGCGCGAGGTGGCCGTGCCCGGCGCCACCGTGCAGGCACTGGTCCCGCCCGCCGACCTCGCGGGGGTGCCCGCCCGCATGGACCCCGTACCGGACGTCGGCGAGCACACGGAGACGATCCTCGCCGCACTCGGCCGGACCGCGGCCGACATCGAGGCGCTGCGCGCCGACGGCGTCGTCTGAACACCCGGGGGCCGCGAGCACCGCCACCGTTCCGGATGATGTGGAGATCCGCCGATGAGCGTTCTGGACATCCTCTCCGCCGACGAACAGCTCGTCGTGCGGACCGTGCGCGCGTTCGTCGACAAGGACGTCAGACCCGTCGTGCGCGAGCTGGAGCACACCGACACCTATCCCGCGGCCCTCATCGAGCGCATGAAGGAACTCGGCGTCTACGGGCTGGCCATCCCCGAGGAGTACGGCGGCACCCCGGTCTCCATGCCCTGCTTCGTGCTGGTCACCGAGGAACTGGCGCGCGGCTGGATGAGCCTGGCCGGGGCGATGGGCGGGCACACGGTCGTGGCGAAGCTCCTGCTGTCGTACGGCACGGAGGAGCAGAGGCGGCGGTACCTGCCCCGGATGGCCACCGGCGAGGTCCGCGCGACGATGGCGCTCACCGAACCGGGCGGCGGTTCGGACCTCCAGGCGATGACGACCGTCGCGCGCCGCGAGGGCGACGAGTACGTCGTCGACGGGGCGAAGACGTGGATCACCAACGCGCGCCGTGCCGGGCTGATCGCGCTGCTGTGCAAGACCGACCCGGCCGCCCGGCCGCGCCACGCGGGCATCTCGGTGCTGCTGGCCCAGCACGGCCCTGGCCTGGTCGTCTCCCGGGACCTGCCCAAGCTGGGGTACAAGGGGGTGGAGAGCTGCGAGCTGTCCTTCGAGGGCCACCGGGTGCCGGTGGACGCCCTGTTGGGCGGCGTGGAGGGGCAGGGCTTCGCCCAGATGATGAAGGGACTCGAGACCGGCCGCCTCCAGGTCGCCGCCCGGGCGCTGGGCGTGGGGCGGGCCGCCCTGGAGGACTCGCTGCGCTACGCCCAGGAGCGGGAGAGCTTCGGCAAGCCCATCTGGCGCCACCAGTCCGTCGGGAACCACCTCGCCGACATGGCGACGAAGCTCACCGCAGCCCGCCAGCTGGTGCTGTACGCGGCCCGCGAGGCGGACGCCGGACGCCGGGTGGACATGGAGGCGGGCATGGCGAAGCTGTTCGCGTCCGAGACGGCGATGGAGATCGCGCTCGACGCGGTCCGGATCCACGGCGGTTACGGCTACTCGACGGAGTTCGACGTCGAGCGGTACTTCCGGGACGCCCCGCTGATGATCGTCGGCGAGGGCACCAACGAGATCCAACGCAACGTCATCGCGCGCCAGTTGGTGGCGCGCGGCGGTCTCGATGGCTGAGCGGCCGCAGCGGCGGAGCACCTATCTCCGGCTGGCCCGCGAGCTGCGGGCGGCGATCCTGCGCCACGACTATCCCGACGGGGTGCGGCTGCCCACGGAGGCCGAGCTGGCCGGCGCGTACGCGGTGAGCCGGCAGACCGTACGGCGGGCCTTCCAGGACCTGGTTGCCGAGGGACTGGTGTACCGGGTGCCGGGGCGCGGCACCTTCGCGACCCCCCGGGAGGAGCGGTACCTGCGGCAGTTCGGCTCGGTCAACGACCTGATGGGGCTGTCCGTCGACACCCGCATGGACGTCGTCACGCCCCTGCACCGCCGGGTGGACGTCGACGCGGCGGGCCGCCTCGGCCTCCACACCGACCGGGTGCACAAGCTGGCGTTCCTGCGACGCCACGAGGACGTCGCGTTCTGCCACACGTCGGTCTGGCTGCCGCCCGCCGTCGGCCGACTCCTGGAAGACGTAAGGGAGTTGACGCTGCCAGGCTCGCCCAGCGCGTTCACCGTGATCGGCCTGCTGGACCGGCGGCTGCCCGAGCCGATCGCCGAGGCCGAGCAGAGCATCACGGTCGCCGAGGCCACCGCGGACCTCGCCGAGCACCTCGGCTGCGCGCCCGGCCGCGCCCTGCTGCGCATCGACCGCGTCTACCGGACCGTCGCCGGCCGGCTCGTCGAGCTCGCCGTCAGCCACTTCCTGCCGGAGCACTACTCGTATCGCGTACGACTACGACGCAGCGGTGCCCCGGCCGGTTCATCCCCGGCTCACCAGGGCAGCGGTCCGTCGACGTCGAAGTAGCCGCCGGTCGGGCCGTCGGGGCCGATCCGGGCCATACGCACGATGACCTCGGCGCCCTGCTCGACGCTCTGGGTGCCCGTGTTGCCGTTCAGATCGGTCTTGGTGAAGCCGGGTTCAACGGAGTTGACCCGCATGTCCGGGAACGCCTTCGCGAACTGCACGGTGAGCATGTTGACGGCCGCTTTGGACGTCGGATAGGCGACACCCGGGTAGAAGTGGGCGGGGTGAGCGGGGTCGGAGAGGTGGGTCAGCGAGGCCAGGCCGCTGCTGACGTTGACCACGACGGGGGCGGCCGAGCGGCGCAGCAGCGGAAGGAAGGCGTGCAGGACCCGTACCACGCCGAAGACGTTGGTCTCGAAGGTCGTGCGCATGTGGTCGGCGGTCACGGTCTCTGCGACGGGCACGCTGTTGTCGTCGGTCCGGGTCTCGATCCCGGCGTTGTTGATCAGCACGTCGAGACCGCCGGCGGCCTCGACGGTCTTGACCGCGGCGTCGACGGAGGCGTCGTCGGTGACGTCGAGCTGCACGAATCGGGCGCCCAGTTCCTCGGCGGTCCGGCGGCCGCGCTCGGCGTCCCGGGCGCCGACCCAGACGGTGTGCCCGGCGGCGAGGAGGCGGCGGGCGGTCTCGCGGCCGAGACCTTTGTTGGCTCCGGTGATAAGTGTTGTCGTCATGCCGTCCACCGTGCCGCGCGGCACAGGGGGCAGCCAGTCGCCTCTTCTTCCTGGGACTGCCGGTACCAGGCACATCCGGGGCCGACGGTGTTCACTGGGCTGTATGGCGGCCACGGAACTCGGACAGGCACTGCGGCGTTGGCGCGACCGGGTCTCCCCGGACGCGGCCGGACTGCCCTCGGGAGGCCACCGCAGGGCGGCCGGTCTGCGGCGCGAGGAGCTGGCGCTGCTGGCCGGGATCTCGGTCGACTACATCACGCGTCTGGAACAGGGCCGGGCGGTCAACCCCTCGGCCCAGGTCGTCGAGGCGCTGGCGCGGGCTCTCAGGCTGTCGGGGGACGAGCGGGCGTACCTGTTCGGGCTGGCGGAGCTGGTTCCGCCGGGACCGGACGTGGTGCCCGGATACATCACGCCGAGCGTCCAGCGGCTGCTGGACCGGCTGGTCGACACGCCCGTGGGCGTCACCGACGCGGCGATGAACCTGCTGCTGGCCAACCCGATGTACGCGGCGCTGATGGGCGATCCGTCCCGGCTGCGGGGCCCGGAGCGCAATGGCGCGTGGCGCAACTTCATGGGGGTGCCGAGCCGGGTGCGGCACACGCCCGAGGAGCGGCGCTCCTTCGAGGCCGGGATCGTCGCCGAGCTGCGCTCGACCGCCGCCCGCTACCCGGCCGATCGCCAACTCCAGCGGCTCATAGCGGAGTTGAGGGCCAACAGTCAGCGCTTCGCGGAGCTGTGGGAGGCGGGCGTAGTGGGCCGGCTCCAGGCGTCGCACAAGACGATCGACCACCCGCAGGTGGGCCTCATGACCCTCGACTGCGACCTGCTGAGGGTCGAGGAGAACGACCTGCACATCCTGGTCTACTCGGCCGAACCCGGCACGGAGGCCGCGGAGAAGCTGCAACTGCTGTCCGTCCTCGGCACCCAGAACCTGATCGACCAGGGCTAGGGCGTGCGAAAGTCCCGTCGTCCGCCCGAAGGGCGGGCCCTGCGGCGTCTGGTGCGTGCGATCGCAAGGCGCCGGAGCGCGCTGATGGCGGAGCTGTTCGGGCGTTTCGGCAACGCCGCGAGCGCACGTGCCAGACGCCGCGGGGCAGGCGGGCTTTCGACACACGCCCTATGGGCCACAGGCCCCGGGTTCCTGACCCGCGCGCGACGGCCGGGTCGGCGAAGAGCGTGCCCACCCCACCTGGCCGACGGTCCATGGCCCCGAGCATGCCGGGCCCTGTGCGCAGGATCCGGTCAGCCGGAGGCGGGCCCGCTCGGCCGGCGGAGGGCTCGTGGCACCGGGAACGCCGGTCGCCGGGCCGGTGGCCGAGGTGGTGGTCCAGGGCGCACCGACGCGTCGCCGGGACCGCCGTGCCCGGCCGCTCACGTCGACTCCCGCACCACCAACCGGCACGGCACCGTGTGCACCCCGGGTGCCGGTTCGGCGTCGATGGCCTCCAGCAGTTTCAGTGCGGCGATGCGGCCGATCTCGGTGAGGTTCATGTCGATCGTGGTGAGGGGCGGCCGGCAGGCCAGGGCCATGGTGTCCCAGTTGTCGTAGCCGACGACCGCGATCTTCCCGGGGACGTCCAGGCCGCGCTCGCGCAGCGCGTCGGCGACACCGCGGGCTATCTGGTCGTTGCCGCAGAAGAAGGCGTCCGTGTCGGGCGCCGTGCGCAGCACCGCGTCCGCCGCCCTGCGGCCCCACGCCTCGCTCCACTCCCCGAAGTGGACGCGGCCACCGGAGAGCCGCAGGCCGGAGCGGTCGAGGACGTCGACGGCGTGGCGGGCGCGGTCGCGGGCGGCCGCGTGGTGTTCGGGGCCGGTGACATGGGCGATCCGGGTGCGCCCGGTGGCGATCAGGTGCTCTACGGCGAGCTGGGCGCCGCCCCGGTCGTCCGAGGCGACCGAGGTGTCGGCCGGGTCGGTGGACGGCGACAGGGCGTAGACGATCGGAATGCCCTCGACCCCGCTCAGGGGCGGGCGGGGGTCGGTGCGGCGGCCGGTGACGATGATGCCGTCGACCCGCCGGTCCATGAGGTTGCGCAGGTGGTGCTGTTCCCGGATGGTGTCGCCCCGGGTGTCGCACAGCAGCACGGAGATCTTGCCGGCGCCCAGCGCGTCCTCGGCGCCCAGCAGGACCGGGGTGCTGAAGCGGCCGATGCCGTCCGTCGTCATGAGCCCGACCGTCCAGCTGCGGCCGGTGTGCAGGCTCTGCGCGTGCTGGTTGGGGCGGAACCCGAGCCGCTCCACGGCGTCCAGCACCCGCTGCCGGGTCTCCGGACGCATCCGGCCGCTGCCGCTCAGCGCCTTGGAGGCCGTGCCCACACTGACGCCGGCCAGCGCGGCGACGTCGGCGAGCTTCGCCCGGCCTGCGGAAGGGGAACGGGGAGCGGCTTCAGTCACGGGCAATCCTTTTCTCAGCGGCGGTGTCCGACGGGTCGACCGCGGCCCATGGTCGCAGGCGACGACATCGAGTGCCAACCCTGGGGAAACAAGAGAAACCTTACGCAGGAGCCTTGACCGGGGTCCCCCGCCTCCCCTCTACTCTTCGACGAGGAAAACGGTTGCTCAAACCGTTGCCCAGTCGCCGAGTCGCTCCCCCGCCCGCTCCCACGCCTTCCCCCTCCGGAGAGCCATGCCCCGCACCCCCTCCGCCCAGCGCCCTGCCGGCCCGATCCGGCTCGGCCCCGACGCGCGTGCCGCACTGCGCCCCGCCACGGCCCAAGTGGCCGACGGCTTCTGGCGGTCGCGGCGCGAGGTCAACGCCGGCACGTCCATCCCGCAGGGCCCCGGCCTGCTGGAGTCCGCCGGCAACCTGCACAACCTGCGGCTCGCGGCGGGCACGGCCGAGGGCGAGTTCCAGGGCGCGTACCCGTTCGTGGACACGGACGTCTACAAGTGGCTGGAGGCCGCGGCCTGGCAGCTCGCGCAGCGCCGGTCGCCGCAACTGGAGGCGGACGTCGACCGGATCGTCTCCCTGGTCGCCGCCGCCCAGCGGCCCGACGGCTATCTCAACACCTGGTTCCAGCTGGTCAAGGGCGGCGAGCGGTACCAGGACCTGCGCTGGGGCCATGAACTGTACTGCGCGGGACATCTCGTCCAGGCCGCCGTCGCCCACCATCGGGCCACCGGTCGCACCGAACTCCTCGACGTGGCCGTGAAGTTCGCCGACCACATCGACGCGGTCTTCGGCCCGCCCGGCAGCGGCAAGGAGATCGACGGCATCGACGGCCACCCCGAGGTGGAGACCGCGCTGGTGGAGCTGTACCGGGAGACCGGCGAGCGCCGCTACCTCGATCTGGCCGGTTACTTCGTCGACCGGCACGGCCACGGCCTGCTCGGCGGCGAGGCGTACTGCCAGGACCGGGTGCCGGTCCGCGAGGCGGACGACGTCGAGGGCCATGCCGTACGGCAGTTGTACCTGCTGGCCGCCGTCACCGACCTGGCCACCGAGACCGGCGAGCCCGAACTGCGGTCGGCCGCCGAGCGGTTGTGGCACGCCATGACCACCGCCAAGACCCACATCACCGGCGGGCTGGGCGCCCACCACGACTGGGAGGACTTCGGCGACCCCTACGAACTGCCTAACGAGCGCGCCTACTGCGAGACCTGCGCCGCGATCGCCTCGATCCAGTGGAGCTGGCGCATGGCGCTGCTCACCGGCGAGGCCCGCTACTCCGATCTGGTCGAACGCACCCTCTTCAACGGCTTCCTGGCCGGTGTCTCGCTGGACGGCGAACGCTGGCTGTACGTCAACCCGTTGCAGGTCCGCGACGGTCACACCGACCCGGGCGGCGACCAGTCCGCGCGCCGCACCCGATGGTTCCGCTGCGCCTGCTGCCCGCCGAACGTGATGCGCCTGCTGGCCGGCCTGGAGCACTGTCTCGCCTCCGGTGACGGCGAGGGCCTGCAGATCCACCAGTACGTCACCGGCCGCTACACCTCGGGCCCGGTCGTCGTGCGTGCCGAGACCGATTACCCCTGGGACGGCACGGTCGCCCTCACCGTCGAGGGCACGCCCACCGACCGCGCCTGGACACTGTCGCTGCGCATCCCGCAGTGGTGCCGCGACTTCCGGGTGCGCTGCGGCGAGGAGACGTACGACTCGCCCGCGGACGACGGCTGGCTGCGGCTGCGGCGGACCTGGGCGCCCGGCGACCGGGTCGTGCTGGAGCTCTCGATGGAGCCCCGGCTGACCGCCGCGGACCCGCGGGTGGACGCGGTGCGCGGCTGCGTGGCGATCGAACGCGGGCCGCTCGTCCACTGCCTGGAGCAGGTCGACCATCCCGGCGGCGGCCTCGACGACATCGTCCTGGACACCTCCCGCCCGCTCGCCGTCAAGCACCGGCCGGACCTGCTCGGCGGCATCACCACCGTGGTGGCCGCCGGGCGGCGGCGCCGCATCCCCGACCGGGGCTGGTGGCCGTACGCCTCTGCCGACACCGCTGCCGAACCCGACGGCGAGTCGGTGGAGTTGACCGCGATCCCCTACTACGCCTGGGCCAACCGCGAGGACGGCAGCATGCGCGTCTGGCTCCCCACCTCCTGACACCCGCCCTACGACAACGAGGTCACCCCGTGATACCCACCCGCCGTACTCTCATGGCGGCGCTCGCCGCCGTCGGCACCCTCGCCTCCCTCACCGCCTGCGCAGGGGGCTCCAGTTCGTCCTCCGGCTCCTCGTCGGGCGGGTCCGGGGGAACGTACGCCTTCTGGGACCCCTACCCCCAGTTCAACGCCTCCTCGGCCTGGGGAAAGCTCGTGACCTCGTGCGGGACGAAGGCCGGGGTGAAGCTGAAGCGGACCGCGTACGACACCACCGATCTGGGCAACAAGGCCCTGCTGGCCGCCCAGCAGGGCAACGCGCCGGACGTCATGCTCGTCGACAACCCGGTCGTCTCCACGCTGGTGGCGGCGGGGATCCTCAACAAGACCAGCGACCTCGGGCTGGACACGAAGTCGATCCAGAAGAACATCATCGGCGCGGGCACCCTCGACGGCGCCTCCTACGGGGTGCCGATCGGCGCCAACACCCTGGCCCTCTACTACAACAAGAAGGTCCTCTCCGCCGCCGGCGTCGACCCCGCGTCCGTCAAGGACTGGAACTCCCTCACGGCCGCGCTGAAGAAGGTCAAGGGCGCCGGCAAGAAGGGCATCACCTTCTCGGCGATCAACACCGAGGAGGGCAGCTTCCAGTTCCTGCCCTGGTTCTGGGGCGCGGGCGGCGATCTGACGAAGCTCGACTCCGCCAAGGGGGTCGCCGCGCTGTCCCTGTGGAAGCAGTGGGTCGAGGCGGGGTACGCGCCCAAGGACGTCCTGCAGAACACGCAGACCACCAGCTGGCAGGAGTTCGCCACCGGCACGTACGCGTTCGGCGAGAACGGCACCTGGCAGCTGGGCAACGCCGAGAAGGCGGGCTTCGACTATGGCATCATCAACATCCCCGCACAGAACGGCGGTTCGGCGCCGGTGCCGACGGGCGGGGAGTTCGTGACGGTGCCCGTGCAGAAGGACACCGGGCGCTACGACGTCAGCAAGAAGATCGTCACGTGTCTGACCAGCGACGCCAACCTGCTGCCGACCGACACGACGCTGCAGTACATCGCGCCCACGGCCGCCGTACAGGCGACACAGGTCAAGCAGAACCCGAAGCTCAAGCCGTGGGTGGACGCGGTGGCCGCGGCCCGCGGCCGGACCAGCGGCGGCCTCGGCACCAAGTACCCGACCATTTCCCAGCCGATGTGGACCGCCGTCCAGGCGGCGCTGTCGGGCGGCAAGAGCCCGCAGGACGCCCTGTCCACCGCCCAGCAGAGCGCGCAGAAGGGCTAGGCCCGGCATGACCATCGCCCGGGTCGACCGTCCGCGGCGGGCACCGTCCGCCGCGGCGGGGGCCGGCGGCGCCGACGCATCGTCCCTGCGCCGCCGTCATCGGCGCAGGAGCCGGCTGACCGCGCTCGCCTTCGTCACTCCGCTGCTCGCCTACCTCGCCGCCTTCTACGTCTACCCGCTCTACCGCAACCTCGACCTGAGTCTGCGCGACTACACCGTGCGGTCGTTCGTGGCGGGCGACGCGCCGTTCTCCGGCTGGCACAACTTCCGTACGGTGCTGGACGATCCGACGTTCGGCCCGGCGATGCGGCACACGATGGTCTTCACCTTCGTGTCCATCGCCTTCCAGTACGCCATCGGGCTCGCCCTCGCGGTCTTCTTCAACCGCCACTTCCGGCTCGCGCCCACCCTGCGCGCGCTGTTCCTGATCCCGTGGCTGCTGCCGCTGATCGTGTCGGCGTCGACGTGGTCGTGGATGTTCAACAGCGAGTCGGGGGTGGTGAACTACTTCCTGCACTTCCTCGGCGTGAGCCCGGTCGGCTGGCTGACCTCGCCGGACTGGGCACTGACGTCGGTGATCGTCGCCAACATCTGGATCGGCATCCCGTTCAACCTGGTCATCCTCTACAGCGGGCTGCAGAACATCCCCGCGGAGCTGTACGAGGCGGCGGCCCTGGACGGGGCGAGCGCCTGGCAGCAGTTCCGCCGGATCACCTTCCCGCTGCTGCGCCCGGTGTCGGCGATCACCCTGCTGCTGGGGCTGGTCTACACGCTGAAGGTGTTCGACCTGATCTGGATCATGACGAAGGGCGGTCCGGGCGACGCCTCCTCGACCCTGGCGACCTGGTCCTACCAGCTCGGATTCGGCACCCTGCTGCCCAAGTTCGGCCCGGGGGCCGCGGTCGGCAACATCCTCATCCTCATCGCCCTCGTCTTCGGGCTGCTGTACATCCGCGTCCAGAGGAGGCAGGAAGCGTGAAGTCCCCTTCCACCGGCCGCCGTCACACCGTCATCGGCGTCGTGCTGACCGCGCTCATGCTGTTCCCGGTGTACTGGATGGTGAACGTCTCCCTCACCCCGCAGCAGGACATGCGCAAGGACCCGCCCGACCTGGTGCCGCTGCACCCCACCTTCGAGGGCTACCGGGCCGTCCTGGACGACCAGTTGCCCTACCTCGGCACCAGCCTGCTGATCGGCCTGGGCACCGTCGCCCTGACCCTCGTCCTCGCGGCACCGGCCGGCTACTCGCTGGCGAAGCTCCGCCCGCGCGGGGGCGGCGGGCTGGGACTCGCCCTGCTGATCGCGCAGATGGTCCCGGGGATCGTCATGGCGATGGGCTTCTACGGCATCTTCCTGGACCTCGGTCTGCTCAACTCCTGGTGGGGGCTGATCGTCGCGGACTCCACCATCGCCGTGCCGTTCGGCGTCATGATCTTCACCGCGTTCATGTCGGGCATCCCCGGCGAGCTCATCGCCGCCTCCCGGATCGACGGCGCCGGCACCTTCCGCACGTTCTGGTCGGTCGTGCTGCCGGTCAGCCGCAACGCCCTGGTCACCGTGTCCCTCTTCAGCTTCCTGTGGGCCTGGTCCGACTTCGTCTTCGCCAACACCCTCGACGGCGGCGGCGACCTGCGGCCGATCACCCTCGGCATCTACCAGTACATCGGCAACAACAACCAGGAGTGGAACGCGATCATGGCCACCGCGGTGGTCGCGTCCGTGCCCGCGGCCGTCCTGCTGGTGCTCGCGCAGCGGTACGTCGCCGCGGGTGTGACGGCCGGCGCCGTCAAGGACTGAGCCGTTCCGTTCGTCGCCGGTCGTCCGCGGCCTCGTCGTGGTTGCTCGCGCAGTTCCCCGCGCCCCTGAAGGGGCGCACCCCCAACCGACTCCGTAAGGAGAAAGCTGTCATGAGCCGCTCAAGACCTGCCCCCGCACGCCTGACCGCACTGCTCGGCGCCGCCACCCTGACCGCGGCCGCGCTCGCCACCGCCTCCCCCGCCCAGGCGGCCCCCACCGCCGCCACCACCCTGGTCGTCGACGCCGCCCGGACCCTGCGCCCGGTCACCCATGTGGCGACCGGCAGCCTCTACGGCCTCGCCGACGCGAGCACCCCGGCCGACGGCCTGGTCACCCCGCTCAAGCCCAACACCTTCGTCCAGATGGCGCCGGGCGGCTCCCAGCTGCCCAACGGCGAGCCCAGGCCGGCCGGCGACGCCCTGGTGGTGGCCGCCAAGGCGGCGAGAGCGGGCGCCAAGGTGGTCGTCCGGATGCCGGACTGGTATCCGAACTTCCCCTACAAATGGGTGAGCTGGAGCGACTGGCTGTCGGCGGTGGACAAGCAGGTCGCCTCCGTGCAGTCCTCCGGCGCCACCGACATCGCCGCGTACGAGCTGTGGAACGAGCCCGACTGGACCTGGGACACCACCCACGCGGGCGCGTTCGACGCCGGCTGGGCACGGACGTACAAGGAGGTCCGCGCCAAGGACACCAAGACGCCCATCCAGGGCCCGAGTCACTCGGCCTGGAACCAGTCCTGGATGAGCACCTTCCTCACCGACGCCAAGGCGAGCGGCACGGTGCCGGACATCATCGCCTGGCACGAGCTGCAGGGTGCGCAGAACATCGGCGCGCACGTCTCCGCCTACCGGGCCCTGGAGTCGAGCCTCGGCATCAGCCCGCGCCCGATCGCGATCGAGGAGTACGGCACCCCGAGCGAGGTCGGCGTGCCCGGACCGCTGGCCGGCTACGTCGCCAAGTTCGAGCGGGCCGGCGTCCACGACGCCGAACTGGCCTTCTGGAACCACTACGGCACCCTCGGCGACACCCTCACCGACACCGGCGCCTCCCCCAACGGCTCGTACTGGCTCTACCGGTGGTACGGCGACATGTCCGGGAACATGCTGGTCACCACGCCCCCGGCGCAGACGGGCATCGACGGCTTCGCCTCGCTCAACGGCTCCGGCAACCAGGTCAGCGTGGTCACCGGCGGCTGCACCGGCTCCTGTGCCGTCACCGTCAACGGCCTGTCCTCGCTGTCCGCCTTCGGCTCCACCGCGCACGTCAGGCTGGAGTACACACCGTCCAAGGGCCGTACGACGGCAGTGTCCGGGCCGATCACCGTCTCGGACGCCGACTACCCGGTGACGAACGGGTCCGTAACCGTACCCGTCACGATGAACGCCTCCGACGGCTACCACCTGGTGATCACGCCCAGCGGCACCGCGACCTCGCTGGCCGGGCGCTACCAGATCACCAACAAGAACAGCGGACTGGCGCTGGACACCAGCGGCGCGGGCACCGCACAGGGCACCGCCGTCGTCCAGGCCGCCTCCAGCACGGGCACCGACCAGAACTGGACCCTGGTGGCCGCCGGAAACGGGCTGTACAAGATCCGGCAGCAGGCGAGCGGTCTGCTCCTGGGCATCACCGACATGAGCACCGGCGACGGCGGAACCGCGGTGATCTGGGGTGACAACGGAACGGCCGACCACCTGTGGCAGCTGATCCCGGACGGGGGCGGCTCCTACAAGATCGCCAACTACAACAGCGGTCTGCTGCTCGGCGTGAACGGCATGAGCACCGCCTCCGGCGCCCAGGTCCTGCAGTGGAGCGACAACGGCACGGCCGACCACCTGTGGAGGCTCACCTCACGGTGAGCCCCACCGGGGCGGCGCGGCCGAAGGCCCGATGCCGAGCGTGCGGTGCGCACGCTCGGCATCGGGCCCCAGGTCAGCCGAACTGGCCGGGCTGGTAGTCGCCGGCCGGCTGCTGCACGAGGACGTTGAACCGGTTGTACATGTTGATCAGCGCGATGGCGGCCACCAGAGCCGCCAGCTGCTCCTCGTCGTAGTGCTTGGCGGCGTTGTCCCACACCTCGTCCGGGACCCCGCCGGCCGCATCGGCGATCCGGGTGCCCTCCTCCGCCAGCTCCAGGGCCGCCCGCTCGGCCTCGGTGAACACCTTGGCCTCGCGCCAGGCGGCGACCAGGTGGAGCCGCTGCTGCGTCTCCCCGGCGGCGAGGGCGTCCTTGGTGTGCATGTCGGTGCAGAAGCCGCAGCCGTTGATCTGGCTGGCGCGGAGCTTGACCAGTTCCTGTGTCGCCGCCGGCAGCGTCGACTCGGACAGCACGCGGCCCGCGGAGTTGACGTACCGGAAGATCTTGGCGGCAACGGGGTTCTCGAAGAGGTTCAGGCGAGCTTCCATGGTCCGCTCCTGTGTCGTCGTCGGTTACACCTCATTGACGGAGCGGACCGACGGGATGTGACAGGGCGGAATGTGACCTGCGCCTCACCAAGTGGGGGTGCGGTGGCCGCGGTTCAGCCCAGCGCCTTCAGCAGTTCGGCGGCGAGCGGAGCAGAGGACGCGGGGTTCTGGCCGGTGACCAGGTTGCGGTCGACGACGACGTTCGGCGCCCACGGCTCGCCGGCCTGCACCTGCACGCCCGCCTCGGTCAGCCGGTCCTCCAGCAGCCACTTGGCCTTGTCGGCGAAGCCGGCCTGGGTCTCCTCGGCGTTGGTGAACGCCGCCACCCGGTACCCGGCGAAGGCGTTGGCGCCGTCCGCGCCGGTGGCGGCGAGCAGGGCGGCCGGGGCGTGGCAGACGACGCCGAGGGGCTTGCCGGACTCGAGGGCGGAGCTCAGGAGCCTGCCCGACTCGGGGTTGACGGCGAGGTCCTCCATGGGGCCGTGGCCGCCGGGGTAGAAGACGGCGGCGTAGTCGTCGAGGTCGACGTCCTCCAGCCGGATCGGGTTGCGCAGCTCGTCCGCCACGTCGAGCACGCCGGCGATCCGGTCGGCGTTCTCCTGGCCGCCGTTGACCTCGGCCGCGAGGCTGCCCTTGTCCACGGTGGGCACCACGCCGCCCGGGGTGGCCACGACGATCTCGTGGCCCGCGGCCTTGAACGCCTCGTAGGGGGCGACGGCCTCCTCGGCCCAGAAGCCGGTGGGGTGCAGGGTGCCGTCGGCCAGCGTCCAGTGGTCGGCGCCGGTCATCACGAACAGGATCTTCGACATGGTGTCTCTCTCGATGGTCGCCGGTGGTGGCCGTGCCGCCACCCGCGCGAGCGGATCGCCGGCACGGCGATGGTCTCGACCGTAACCTTCCCCATCCATTGGATTCCAATAGGCTCATACATATGAGGCATAGGGAGACCAATGGCCGGGAGGGAGCGGAGCAGGCGGGAGCCGCGGCGCTCGACCTGAACCTCCTGCGCACGTTCCTGGCCGTCTACCGCACCGGTTCCTTCACGGCCGCGGCCCGTCTGCTCGGGCTGTCGCAGCCGACCGTCACCACGCAGGTGCGCACGCTGGAACGGCAGTTGGGCCGGGAGCTGTTCGAACGGCAGGCCCGCGGGGCCTCCCCCGTCCCGTACGCCGACGAGCTCGCCTCCCGCGTGGTGGGACCCCTGGACTCCCTCGCCACGGTCACCGGCCCGGGGGGCGCGGGCGAGGACCGGCCGCCCGAGCCGGTGCACCTGGCCGGGCCGAACGAACTGCTGACCCGTTGCGTCCTGCCGGGCCTCGCGCCCCTCGTCGACCGAGGGGTCCGGCTGCGCATCACGCCCGGCCTGACCGAACCGCTCCTCGACGACCTCCGGGCCGGCCACTACGACCTGGTGATCGCGACCTTCCGGCCGCGCGGCCGGGCCCTTGCGGCGACACCTCTCACCGACGAGGAGTTCGTCCTGGTCGCCTCCCCGGCGTGGGCGGAGCGCGTCGGCGGCCCAGCCCGCGTCGCCGCCGACGGGGCCGCGGCGCTGCACGGCGTCCCGCTGATCGCGTACGCCGAGGACCTGCCGATCGTCCGCCGCTACTGGCGCCATGTCTTCGGCCGGCGGCTGGTGCGGCAGGCCGCGATCACGGTGCCCGACCTGCACGCGGTCAGGGCGGCGGTCGTCGGCGGCGCGGGCTTCACGGTCCTCCCCCGCTACCTGTGCGCCGCCGACCTCGGCTCCGGCGCACTGGTCCTGCTGCACGATCCGGACGACCCGCCGATCAACACCGGGTTCCTGGTGCAGCGCCCCGGCGCCTCGGCCAACCCGCACGTGGACGTCGTACGCGACCATCTCCTGCGGGCGGCACCGGACTGGTGAGCACCGGCTTCGCGGTCATCGCCGCAGAGCCGCTCGCGCCGTCGCCAGCGCCTGTTCGGCGTACCCGCGCCCGAACAGGACCGTGTGCACCAGCAGCGGGAACAGCTGGTGCAGTCCGACGCGGTCCTGCCAGCCGTCGGCGAGAGGCGCGGCTCGCCGGTAGCCGTCGAGGACGTCCTCCAGGTGCGGGCAGCCGAAGAGGTGGAGCATCGCCAGGTCGGTCTCCCGGTGCCCGCCGTGCGCGGCCGGGTCGATCAGCCAGGCGTGTCCGTCGGCACCCCACAGCACGTTGCCGTTCCACAGGTCGCCGTGCAGGCGGGCGGGCGGCTCCGCGGGACCGGCGAGTTCGGGGAGCCGTTCGCAGACGCGTTCCACCACGGCCGACTCGGCGGGGCGGATCGTGCCGCCGTCGACGGCGGAGCGCAGATACGGCAGCACGCGGTGCTCGGCGTACCAGCGGGGCCAGTCGGTGCCGGGGGCGTTGCGCAGGGGGGCGCGGCCGATGAACGCCTCCACGGGGCCGTCGGGCGGCGGCGCCCCGAACGCGGGGGCGCCGGCGGCATGCAGGGCGGCCAGCTCACGCCCGAGCGCCCGCGCCGCCGCGGCCGTCGGCCGACCGCGCGGAACCAGGTCCGTGACCAGCCAGTTCTCGTCGTACCCGTGGACCTCGGGCACGCGGACCGCGCCGGGCTCGGCGAGCCAGCGCAGCCCCGCCGCCTCGGCACGCACCGCGCCGGGCGCGTCGCCGTGCTTGACGACGACCGTCCGGCCGCCGTCCAGACCGACCTCGGTGAGCGCACCCGTGAGCCGGCGCTCACCACGCACCCCGCACCCGGTGAACCGCGCCGCGACCGCGCCCGGAGTCCACTCGCTCATGCGACGGCTCCGCACCCCGTCGTGGCGGGAGGCGTCCGGACGAGGTGTGTCACGCGGAAGCGGAAGAGGCGCACGAGCTCCAGCGTACGGACCGTCCCCCGCCAGGGACGGCCGGTCGTGCCCGCGGTCATGGCCCGCCCGTTCACGGGTACCCGTAGCGGTGAACGACCTCATCGTGAGGGGTGACTCACATGCTGTTCATCGGACTGCTCCTCCTCGGAGCCACCGGCGCCTTCACCGCTCTGGTGATCGCCGGCAACCTGTCCGGGGGGCCCGAGTACACCGTGTCGGTGCTGGGTCACCACATCGCCACGATGAACACGCTCGCCGTCTTCTGCTCCGGCCTGGCCCTCGCGCTCCTGTTCTGCCTGGCCCTGGCCATGATGAACGGCGCGATCCACCGCCGCCGCCGCAGGCCACGGACGTACGAGCAGGAGGAGACCACGCACCTCGACGAGATGCTGGGCCGGGACGCGCGCGCCTGAGGCCTGACGGCTGATGGCGCCGGGACATGTTCAGCGGCGCCGCCACGGCAGCGTCGCCGGGTCTGTCCCGGCGTTCTCGGCGCGGTGCAGGGCGTTGCTGATGGCCTCGCCGATCTCTGCGAACTGGCGGACCTGCTCCGGCGTCAGGGCGTCGAACACCGCCTGCCGGACGGCCTCCACGTGGCCCGGTGCGGCCCGCTCCAGCAGGGCCCGCCCCTCGTCCGTGAGGACGGCGATCTGGCCGCGGCCGTCGGCGGGGTCCTCACGCCGGTCCACCAGGCCGGCCTCCCGCAGCCGGTTCACCGCGTGGGTGAGCCGGCTGCGGGTGATCTTCAGCCGCTGCGCCAGCTCGGACATGCCGAGGGCGCCGTCGGGCGCCGCGGAAAGGTGGACCAGCAGGCTGTAGTCGGCGTGCGTCATGCCGGCGTCCCGGCGCAGCTGCCGGTTGAGATGGTCGGCGAGGAGGGTGGAGAAGTCGACGTAGGCCAGCCAGGCCCGTCGTTCCTCGGCGTCGAGCCAGCGTGGCGTCACGGACATGCGTTCACTCTAGCCAGCCGCCGTGCGGGGCCTCACTCATAGCTCGGCCCGGCGACGCACGCCTTTGTACCCGCGCGAGTCGGCCATTCTGACCACGCGCCGCCGACTCGTCCCGGCCGTCGACACCGACCCGTCCGCAGTCCGGCACCCTCCCCTACCGCATGCCGTCTGAGCTGCGCATCTTGTCGGCCGCCACGGTCTGCGACCGGGCGGCCGGCCGGGAGCGCGCCGAGATCCTCCGACGCTTCGCCGAAGGCCCGGAAATGGCCGGATTCCTTTGCGCGTCGTGGGCGCGGTGACGTTGATCTGCCACTGTGCGCTCTTCCAGTGGGGGGCTTTTTCGGCGTCGATCGGGGAGGAGACGCTCATGCTGAGACGGGAGGCCTTGCGGCTGCCCAGGCATCCGGCTTCGGTCGGCTTCGCCCGGCATCGGGTCCGGCAGCATCTGGCCACATGGGGCTACGCCGAGGGCGACAAACTCACGGAGGACGTCGTCCTGCTGGCCTCGGAGCTGGCCGCCAACGTCGTCCGGCACGGTCCCATACTGCAGCGGGAGTTCGAACTGTCGGTGACGGCACGGGCGGACGGCTCCTGCCTCATCGCCGTCTCCGACGCGAGCCCCGCGCAGCCCGTCCTGCAGTCCGCGCCCGGCTCGGACGACGAGCGCGGCCACGGTCTGCACCTGGTCGACCAGGTGGCGCGGACGTGGGGCGTACGGCACCGGGGGCGGTACGGCAAGACGGTGTGGGCGCTGGTGGGCGACACCGCACCCTGACGCGTTACTGCGCCAACTGCGGGTAGAGGTCCGCGAGTTCTCCGGACAGGGCCGCCTTCACCTGCCGCGACAGGTCGTCGGCGAGCACCTCGTACGCGTCGTTCTCGACGCCGTCGAGGGCGAGCGCGGCGACGTCGCGGGCGGTGGACTTGGGCGCGTCGATGCGCGCGGTGAGGTCGGTGTCCACGTATCCGACGTGCAGACCGGTCACCGCGATGCCGCGCGGACGCAGCTCAAGGCGCAGGGAGTTGGTCTGCTGCCACAGGGCGGCCTTGGACGCGCTGTAGGAACCGGCGTTGCCCAGCCAGGACAGCACGGAGTGGACGTTGAGGACGTGTCCGCCGCCGTTGCGTTCGAGGACCGGCACGAAGGCGCGGGTGACCAGGAGCGGCCCGTAGAAATTGATCTCGAACTCGCGGCGCACGTCCTCCACCGGGGTGGTCAGGAAGGGGCCGCCGACGGAGACTCCGGCGTTGTTGACCAGGACGGTGACGTCCTGGGCCTGTGCCACGGCGGCCGCCACCGACTGCGGGTCGGTGACCTCCAGCGCCAGAGGGACGGCGTCGGGGTGCGTCACCGTGCGCGGGTCGCGGGCCGTGGCGTACACCTTCGCGGCGCCGCGCGCGTACAGCTCCTCCACCAGTGCCTTGCCGATGCCCCGGCTGCCGCCGGTGACGAGAACGACTGCGTCCTTGATCGCGGTCATGACTGACTCCCAGTTCGATGATCTCGGTAAACCGATCGGTTTCCACTCACTGTAAACCGATCGGTTTCCTCTCTCAAGGCAGCCGGGTGAGCCGACGGTCACACTCGACCGCCGGCTGTGGAGGGCATACGTGAGGTTCCTCAGGCTCCGCTCATCGGCGGGCGTCGGCGCGCGCCTGCGACCGCCGCAGCGTCCGCGCCCGGCCGTCGAGGCGCCGGAGAGCCGCCTCTCCCCACTGCACATTGGCCCGCTCCAGCGCCAGGCCGCCCAGGAGGGTGAGATAGGGGCCGATGCGTTCGGCCCGGGCGAAGAACTCGTCCTCGTCCCGCCCGTCGAGCAGCCGCTCCCGCAGCCGCTCGTACCGGGCGAGCTTGGCCGTGGCCCGCTCGACGCGCTCGGCGACCGCGGCCCGTACGGCATCGACGGCCTCGGCGTCGGCGATGTCGACGCACTGCACCCTGACCATCAGCTCGTCGCGGATCGCCAGGGGCTTGGCCGGGGCGTCCAGGACGTAGTCGCGCAGGACCTCGTAGCCCGCCTCGGTGAGCGAGAACAGCCTTTTGTTGGGGCGGCGTTCCTGGTGGACGACCCGCGCCGAGACCAGCCCCTCGCTCTCCATGCGCTCCAGCTCCCGGTAGAGCTGCTGCGGGGTCGCCATCCAGAAGTTGGCGACGGACGCCTCGAAGCCCTTGGCGAGGTCGTAGCCGGACGCCTCGCCCTCCAGGAGCGCGGCCATCACCGCGTTGCGCAATGCCATCGGCCCAAATTACACCGCGTCGACTCATCGACACGGCGGCCGCCCACCGGCGGCGGACAGGGCCGGCGCACCCGGCCGCCCAACCGATTCCCGCGTGACAGGCGTTGACCGGACACCCCCTCCACAGCACAATGAGCGCGCATCCTTGAGAGCGCTCTCAAGAGTCGCTCACTCCCACACTCCCGAGGAGATCCATGACCGGCAGCCACGGCCCCGGCCTCAGCCGACGCGCGCTCATCGGCACCGGACTCGGCGTCGGCGCCGCGGTCCTCACCACGGGCGGGACGGCGACGGCGGCGAACCGCACGACCTCCGCCCCACGCCGGGCGTCCGGCTTCCTCGCCGCCGCCATGGACGCCTACCCCGAACAGGGCACGATCCGGCTGGCGCAGAGCTACACCGACCAGGCCGGTCTGTTCAGCACCGCGTTCACCTACGACAACGCGCTCGTGATCCTCGCGCTCCTGGCCACCGGCACGGCCGACGGCCGTTCACGGGCGACGGAGCTGGGCGACGCGCTGCTCTACGCCCAGGCCCACGACCCCGCCCATGACGACGGCAGGCTGCGGCAGGCCTACAACGTCGGGCCGTACACCTTCTTCGACGGTTCACCGCAGCCGGACGGCTTCGTGCGGGCGGACGGAACGGTCAACGTGGGCAGCCAGTTCGGCTTCACCGGCACCGCCGTGGGCGACATGGCGTGGGCCGGGATCGCGCTGAGCACCCTCGCCGCACGGACCGGCCGACTGCGCTTCCTCACCGGTGCCGTGCGGATCGGCGAGTGGATCGAGCGCGTCGGCCGCACCGACGAGCCGCTCGGCGGCTACAAGTTCGGCGTGAACGGCGCCGACGAGAAGCTGCCCTTCACCTCGACCGAGCACAACACCGACCTGGTCGGCCTGTTCGGCCGGCTCGCCCGCCTGACGGGGGACAAGGTCTGGCTCGAACGGCGGGCGCGTGCGGCGGCCTTCGTGCGCGAGATGTGGGAGCCGTCCGGCGGCTTCTTCTACACCGGCACGAACGACGGCGTGACGATCAACAGGTCGCCGATCCCCGAGGACACCCAGACCTGGACCCACCTCGCCCTGCGCTCCCCCGCCCACTCCCGTTCGCTGGACTGGGCCGCCACCGAACTCGCCGTCCTGGACAGCGCCGAACGCCCCAACAGCACGGTGCCGCAGGGGCAGTCGTACGAGGGCGTCACCTTCAGCTCGGCCAGTCTGTCGGCGAACGAGGACGCCCCCATCGCGCCGTGGCAGCCCAAGCCCGACCGCAACGGCGTCTGGTTCGAGGGCACGGCCCACCTGGCGCTGGCCCTGCGCTGTCGCCGGGCCCCCGGTGACGGGGCGCGGGCTCGCCGGCTGCTCGCCTCGATCGAGCGCGCGCAGGAACTGCTCGGCGGCGGCCAGACCCTTGGCGGCGGGGCGGTTCCCGAGGGCTCGGGTGTCGTCTCGGCGAGCAGCCCGATCGACACCGGTTTCGGGTTCGGCTACTACCCCTACCGACACACCGGGGCCACCGCCTGGTACCTGCTGGCGGCGACGCGCGTGAACCCCCTGTCGGCCTGAGCGCCGGTGCCGGGCGCGAGGCTCAGGCGGTGTAGCCGAGCTGCGGCGACGCGCGTGAACCCCCTGTCGGCCTGAGCGCCGGTGCCGGGCGCGAGGCTCAGGCGGTGTAGCCGAGCTGCGGCGACGCGCGTGAACCCCCTGTCGGCCTGAGCGCCGGTGCCGGGCGCGAGGCTCAGGCGGTGTAGCCGAGCTGGCGCCGCATGTACGGCGTCATGAGGGTCTTCGCCTTGACCAGTACGGAGGTGCGGGCGCCGAGGACGGCGCTCGCGCCGGGCACCGGCACGATGGTCAGTCCGTCGCCCGCGCCGAACGGCACGATGATCGGGGTGCGGTGGACGGGCCGGTAGAGGCGGGGTTCCCTGCGGTGCCTGCCGGCGCTGTTGAGGTGGGTGCGGATGTTCCAGGCGGCGAGGTCGGCCTGTGCGAGGGCGGCCGGGGTGATCTTGAGTTCGGTGGCGTCGTTGACGTCGCCGACCGCGAAGACGTCCCGCCGTCCCTCGACGCGGAGGGTGCGGTCGACCCTCACGTGCCCGGCGGCGTTGAGCCAGTCGCCGTGCCCGCCGAGGCGCAGCCAGAGGGTGTTGGGCGTGGTGCCGGTGGCCCAGAAGGACAGGTCGGCGGAGAGGACGTTGCCGCGTGCGTCGCGGTAGGTGCCGAAGTCGTTGCCGGGCGACATGAAGGAGTCGAGCCGTACCTCCACGTCGTGGTCCTCCAGCCAGGCCCGCGCCCGGCGTCCGGCGCGCTCGACGCCGGTATTGTGCAGGAGTTCGGTGCCGGAGTGGGCGAGGGTGATCCGGACGTCCGGCCGGGCCAGGCGTATCTCGGCGCTGAGTTCGACCCCGGAGGGGCCGCCGCCGACGACCAGGACGTGGTCGGCGCCGGCGATCTTCTGCTGGTGCTCGGCGAAGGTCTTGAGGGTCTCCTCGGTGGTGGTTCCCGTGAACCGGGCCGGTTCGGGGTAGTCGGCGCCGGTGGCGATCACGACCACGTCGTACGGCAGCCGCTCCCCCGTCGCCAGGACGACCTCACGCGCGCCGGTATCGATCCGCAGGGCCTTGCCCACCACCACCCGGCCGTTGGCCAGCAGGCGGTCGTAGGGGATGAAGGGGGTCACCGACCACTCCGGGCGCACACCGGCCCGCAGCGAGGCGATGCGGTGGAAGAAGACGTCCTTGCGGTCCACCAGCGTGACCCGCGCGGTCGCGTCCAGTCGTCTGGCCACGCGGACGCCCGCGTAGCCGCCACCGATCACCACTATGTCGCTGTCGTGCACAACGACTCTCCTGTGCCTGCTCGTGGGGAAGCGAGCAGCCGGACACGTGGGGCTTCCTCGGCCACTCGGACTGGCGACGAGCGTAGCGCTTGAACTCTAAAGCTTCCATGGAGGCGTGTGCGCATTGTGTGAAGCGTGACGGGGGCGCGCACGCCCCCTCTCCTACGCCGGAAGGCCGGCCCGGCGCCTTTCCGCGCGGGGCCGGCCTTCGTCCGGCTGCCGCCGTCAGTCCGTGCCGGACTCCATCGCGGCACGGTCCAGCAGCGCCTCGTCCTCGGAGACCTCGCCGCGGGAGGCGATGGCCTCGGCGCCGCCCTCGGGCAGCTCCGGCATGGTGCCGATGAGCCCGGTCGCGGCGGCCTGGGAGGCGCCGATGGTGGGGCTGCCGGTGCCGATCAGGCCGAGGCCGACGTACTGCTCCAGCTTGGCGCGGGAGTCGGCGATGTCGAGGTTGCGCATGGTGAGCTGGCCGATGCGGTCGACGGGACCGAACGCGGAGTCCTCGGTGCGCTCCATCGACAGCTTGTCCGGGTGGTAGCTGAACGCCGGGCCCGTGGTGTCGAGGATCGAGTAGTCCTCGCCGCGCCGCAGCCGCAGGGTGACCTCGCCGGTGATCGCCGAGCCGACCCAGCGCTGCAGCGACTCGCGGATCATCAGCGCCTGCGGGTCAAGCCAGCGGCCCTCGTACATCAGCCGGCCGAGGCGACGGCCCTCGTTGTGGTACTGGGCGAGGGTGTCCTCGTTGTGGATGGCGTTGACCAGCCGCTCGTAGGCCGCGTGCAGCAGGGCCATGCCGGGGGCCTCGTAGATGCCGCGGCTCTTGGCCTCGATGATGCGGTTCTCGATCTGGTCGGACATGCCCAGGCCGTGCCGGCCGCCGATGGCGTTGGCCTCCATGACCAGGTCGACGGCCGAGGCGAACTCCTTGCCGTTGATCGTCACCGGGCGGCCCTGGTCGAAGCCGATCGTCACGTCCTCGGGTGCGATCTCGACGGTGGGGTCCCAGAAGCGGACGCCCATGATGGGCTCCACGGTCTCGATGCCGGTGTCCAGGTGCTCCAGCGTCTTGGCCTCGTGCGTGGCGCCCCAGATGTTGGCGTCGGTGGAGTACGCCTTCTCCGTGCTGTCGCGGTAGGGCAGGTCGTGCGCGACCAGCCACTCCGACATCTCCTTGCGGCCGCCGAGCTCGGTGACGAAGTCCGCGTCCAGCCACGGCTTGTAGATCCGCAGCTTGGGGTTGGCGAGCAGGCCGTAGCGGTAGAACCGCTCGATGTCGTTGCCCTTGAACGTCGAGCCGTCGCCCCAGATCTGGACGTCGTCCTCGAGCATGGCCCGCACCAGCAGCGTGCCGGTGACGGCACGGCCGAGCGGCGTGGTGTTGAAGTAGGCGCGACCGCCGGAGCGGATGTGGAACGCGCCGCAGGTCAGTGCGGCCAGGCCCTCCTCGACCAGCGCCGCGCGACAGTCGACCAGGCGCGCGATCTCGGCACCGTAGTTCTTCGCGCGACCGGGCACCGAGGCGATGTCGGGCTCGTCGTACTGGCCGATGTCGGCGGTGTAGGTGCACGGGACGGCGCCCTTGTCGCGCATCCACGCGACGGCGACGGAGGTGTCGAGGCCGCCGGAGAAGGCGATACCGACGCGCTCGCCGGCGGGCAGGGAGGTGAGGACCTTGGACATAGGAAGAGTATGCATGATGGCGCATGGTCATGCAAAGCCGGGTCGCGGAACCGATACGGTCCGGCCATGACAGCCAGAATCGATCTCACCCTCGACTGCGCGGACGCCCCGCTCCTGGCCCGCTTCTGGAAGACGGCACTGGGTTACGTCGACGAGCCGCCGCCCCCTCCGTTCGCCACCCGTGCGGAGTGGCTGGCCCACTTCGACCCGGCGGAGGACGAGTCGGCGGACGACGGCGCGTGGCTCTGCGCCCCCGACGGCACCGGCCCCCGGCTGTCCATCCTCAAGGTGCCCGAGCCCAAGACGGCGAAGAACCGGCTCCACATCGACATCCGGATGCCGGGACACGGCGGCCCCGAGGAGCGGTGGGCACGGATCAGGACGGAGGCCGAGCGGCTGGTGGCGGCCGGTGGGCGCGTCCTTCAGGAGTTCGACGGGCACCACATCGTGATGGCCGACCCGGAGGGCAACGAGTTCTGCGTCGCCGCCGCCTCCGCGGACTGATCCCTCACCGCAGGTCGAGCCGCATCAGCACGCGGGGAAGTCCGCCCAGCGCCGTCGCGCGAGTCTGCGGCCCTGCCCGCGCAGCTCCTCTCGTGAACCGGCCGCCGTGCCCGCGGTGTTGAGGAACAGGGCCACCGTGTTGGTGACGTTGGCGGACACGGGCGGCAGGCCGGCGGCCAGCGGAGCCGGGTAGCCGAAGAGCGAGGCGAGGCCGGCGATCGACCCCGCCAGTCCCGAGGCGACGCCCGCCACGGCGAGCGGCACGGCGAAGCCGGCGGACACGGCGGGGTCCCTTCAGGAGGCGGACGCGGACGCCTCACCCTCGCCGACGCTGGTTCCGCATGCAAGACGCTGTCTACACAGAGGGACAGGTGTCAGGCTAGTCGCCAGGACGCCTGCCAGGCCTCGATCGGGGTCAGCGGCACCGGCGCGGGCCGTTCCGCCGTGGTCTCCAGCGTCACGCGGCGGCCCTCGGCCGCCGACCGCAGAAGGGCGGTCATCGTCTCCAGGACGTGCAGGGCGAGTTCGCCGCCCGCGCGCGGCCGGCCGCCGTGAAGGAGGTCGAGCAGGCCGACGCCCCGGCTGCCGCCGGCGTACCCCGCCGACGGTTCGAGCTCGTGCCAGTCGGTCCCGCCCAGCGCGAAGTGGCTGACCCGGCCGTCGAAGTGGTTCGGGTCGGGGACCGCGAGCGTGCCCGTCTCGCCGTGGACCTCGATCGGGGCGGACGTGGTCGCGACGCCGTCGAAGCTCGTGGTGAGAGTGGACAGGGCGCCGTTGTCGTGTTCGAGGACACCGGAGACATGGGTGTCCACCGCGACCGCGATCCGCTCCCCCGCACGCGGCCCGCTGCCGATGACGCGCGCGTCGCGCAGCCGGGCGGCCGCTCCGGTCACCGCCCGGACCGGGCCGAGGAGTTGCACGAGGGCGGAGATGTAGTAGGGCCCCATGTCCAGCAGCGGGCCGCCGCCCTGGGCGTAGTAGAAGTCGGGCTGGGGGTGCCAGCGTTCGTGTCCCGGTGTGACCATGACGGCCTGCGCGGCGAGCGGGCGGCCGACGAGCCCCTTGTCGAGGGCGGCGCGGGCCGTCTGGATGCCCGTGCCCAGGACCGTGTCCGGAGCGCAGCCGACCAGCGTCCCGGCCTTCACGGCGGCCTCGACGACGGCCTTCCCGCCGGGGAAGGTGTCGGCCAGCGGCTTCTCCGTGTACACGTGCTTGCCGCGCGCGATGGCGGCGAGGGCGACGTCGGCGTGAGCGGCGGGGGTGGTGAGGTTGAGCACCGTCTGTATGTCGGGTGCGTCGAGCAGTGCCTCGACGCCGGACTGCCGCGCGCCGGGCAGCTGTCGGGCGACCTCCTGCGCGCGGGAGGCGTCGAGGTCGGCGACCGCGACGACCTCGACGTCGGGGTGCGGCGCGAGGGTGTCGAGGTAGGCGCGGGATATGAAGCCGAGTCCTACGATGCCGATGCGGTGCGCGTCGCCCACAGCATTCCCCTCTCTACGACGTTGCGGACGCTGGGGTGTTGCAGTACGTCGAGACTGTGCCCCGGCGTCGCGACGACGACGCGTCCGGCACCCCAGCGGCGGGTCCAGACGGCGGGCGAGGTCACCGGGCGGTGCCAGGGTTCGTACGGCCGCACCGGATGGGTGGTGGTGGCCAGGACGTCGATCAGGTCGTCGTGGAGCACCCAGTACTGCTCGGTCTCCAGCTCGAAGTCGGCCAGCCCGGCGGTGATCGGGTGGGTGCGGCCCGCCTCGGTGAACCGCACGCTGTGGGGCAGGAAGTTGTCCTCCGCCTCTCCCCGTCGCTCGCAGGGCTCCTTGCCGGGATGGGTGGCGAACTGGCCGCCGACCAGATGCAGATAGTCCGACGAGGCGCGGAAGGAGTCGGCGATGCCGCCGTGCCAGCCGGTGAGGCCGGTGCCGGCGACGACGGCCGCGCCGAGACCGGCCAGCTGCTCCGGCGAGATCTCCGACATGGTGACGCACTGCACGACCAGGTCGGTGCGCTCCATCTCGGCGCTGTCGCCGTAGACCTCGGTCGACTCCTCGACCCTCACCTCGTAGCCGTTGTCCCGGAGGAAGGGGAGGAACAGCTCGGTGGCCTCGACCGGCCGGTGCCCCTCCCACCCGCCCCGGACCACCAGGGCCCTCTTCTGCACCATGACCACTCCCTCGTACGGCAACTCCTCTCGTTCTACCGGCCCCTGCGGGCACGTACACATGAACGACTCCGGCGTCCGGCATACGGGCGTCCCGCTTGAGAGGATCAGGGCATGGCGGACACACCTCTGCGGATCAATGCCCTCATCGTCGACGCCGCCGACCCCGAACGCCTCGCCGCGTTCTGGTCGGAGCTGCTCGGCCGCCCGGTCGTGGGCCGCACGGGCCCGTACGTCTGGCTGCGGCGGGACGCGGACCTGGGACTGGGTTTCCAGCGCACGACGGCGCCCAAGGCGGGCAAGAACCGGATGCACTTCGACGTGACCTCGCCCGACCCGGCGGCGGAGCGACAGCGGATCGAACGGCTCGGCGGGCGCAGCCTGGAGCAGTATGCGGAGGGCGGGTTCCTGGTGATGGCCGACCCCGAGGGCAACGAGTTCTGCGTCATCCCGGAGGGCCCCTTCGAGATCGACGACGCAGGGCGGGCGGACTACCTCGGGTGAACACTGGCCGAATTCTGGCCCTGTACCCGGTCAGGACCTGGTCAGAGGGGAGACCGCCGTTCCCGGACCTGCCTAGGATCAACCGGTCGCCCCGCTCGTACGACCCTCAGGAGGCCCGGCGTGCCCCGAGCCGCGGTCGGCGCCGGCACCGCAACCGGTGACGCGCCCGTCCCTCCCCCGCCCGCGCGGCGGCGCACCGCGCTGCTCACCGGCGGCGTGCTGGCCCTCGCCGCGGCCGCGGTCGCCGGACTGCTGGTGGCCCGCGGCTCCGGCAGCCGGCCCGCGGCGGCGACGGCCGACGGGCTGCGGCACACCTCCGTGGAGGTCACGCCCGCCGGCTGCGGGCGCGGCTGGAGCCACCCCGTGGGCGGCCGTCAGGTCTTCGACCTGCACAACACCTCCAGCACGGCGGCGGAGGTCGACCTGACCGACCCGAGGACGGGCGCGGTCTACGGCGAGGTGGAGGGCCTGGCCCCGGGCACCGTCCGCCCGCTACGGGTGACGCTCGGCAACGGCACGTACGCCTTCAAGTGCCTGCCCGACGACGCCGACGCCGTCACCGGCCCCACCGTGCGCATCACGGGCGCGAAGGCGAGGAGCGGCCCGGCCGCGGTGCCGGTCACCCAGCAGGACCTCATCCCGCCGACCCTCGCCTACCAGAAGTGGATTCAGGCCCGCACCGTCGAACTGGAGCGCAGGACGGACGTGCTGCGGGACGCCGTCGACCGCGGCGACCTCGCGGCGGCGCGCGCGGCCTGGCTGCCCGCGCACCTGGTGTACGAACGGATGGGCGCCGCGTACGGCACCTTCGGGGACGCCGACGGGCAGATCAACGGCACCACCGCCGGGCTGTCCGGGGGCGTCCACGACAAGGACTTCACCGGCTTCCACCGGGTCGAGTACGGCCTGTGGCACGGGGAGTCGGCGCGTTCTCTGCGCGGCCCCGCCGACCGGCTGGCCGAGGCCGTCCACGCGCTGCGCGCCCGCTGGCCCGACGAGCGGATGGACCCGGCGGACGTCGGGCTGCGCGCGCACGAGATCCTGGAGAACACCGTGCAGTTCGAGCTGACCGGCCGCACCGACTACGGCAGCGGCACCAACCTGGCGACGGCCCGCGCCAACCTGGACGGCACCCGGGTGCTCCTCGGCCACCTGCGTCCCCTGCTCGAATCCCGCGACAACGGCCTGCCCGGCCTCGACTCCTGGCTGGAGCGCACCCAGCGGCTGCTGGACTCCTTCCGGCACGGCGCGCGTTGGACGCCCCTGGCCGGGCTGACCCGCACCCAGCGCGAGACCGTCGACGCGGACCTGGGCGAACTGGTGGAGCGGCTCGCCGACGTGGCCGCCCTGACCGACGTACGGAGGACCGCGTGAAGCCCGTCAGCAAAGTCGGCCGCCGGGGTTTCCTGACAGGCGCGGCGGCCGTGGCCGGCGCCGGACTCGTGGCCGCCGACCGGGGAGCCGCCTCGGCCACACCGTCCCAGGAGAGCGGCCGGATCCCCTTCCACGGCCGCCATCAGGCCGGCATCCTCACCCCGGCGCAGCGCGCCACGGCGTTCGTCTCCTTCGACGCGACCGCGCGCGACCGCGCCGAACTGGGCGACGCGCTGCGCGCGCTCACCGACCGGGCCCGTTTCCTGACCACCGGCGGCAGCCCGGACGAGCCGGGCATCACCGCCCCGCCCGCCGACTCGGGCACCCTCGGCCCGGAGGTGCCCGCGGACCGGCTGACCGTCACCGTCGGCGTCGGCGCCTCCCTGTTCGACGACCGCTACGGGCTGACGGCCCGCAGGCCGCAGCGGCTGACGGCCATGCCGTCTTTCCCGGACGACGACCTCGACGCCGACTGGTGCCACGGCGACCTCAGCGTGCAGTTCTGCGCGGACAGTCCGGACACCGTCCTGCACGCGCTGCGCGATGTCGCCCGGCACACCAGGGGCGCTCTGCAGGTGCGGTGGCGCATGGACGGTTTCGTCAGCCCGCCGCGCCCGTCCGGAACGCCGCGCAACCACTTCGGTTTCAAGGACGGCATCGCCAACCCGGACGTCACCGACGCGCGGGAGACGGACCGGCTGGTGTGGGTCGGCGCGGGCTCGCGTGAGCCGGACTGGGCGGCGGGCGGCAGCTACCAGGTCGTACGGCTGATCCGGATGCTGGTGGAGTTCTGGGACCGGGTCTCGCTCGCCGAGCAGGAGCGGATGTTCGGGCGCGCCCGCGACACCGGCGCCCCGCTGGACGGACGGCACGAGAAGGACGTCCCGCAGTACGCGCAGGACCCCAAGGGCGACGTCATCCCGCTGGACAGCCATATCCGCCTGGCCGACCCCCGCACCACGGCCACTGCCGACCAGCGCATCCTGCGCCGCGGCTACAACTACGACCGGGGCGTGGACGGCAACGGCAACCTCGACATGGGTCTGCTGTTCTGCTGCTACCAGCAGGACCTGGCGCGGCAGTTCGAGGCCGTGCAGAAGCGGCTGGCCGGTGAGCCGCTCGTCGACTACGTCTCCCCGTTCGGCGGCGGCTACTTCTTCGCCCTGCCCGGCGTCCGGGACGGCTCCGACTGGTACGGGCGCGGGCTGCTGGCCTGATCTCGCGGTTGTGGGTCAAGGGCGTCTCAAGAGACCATGAGGATTTCCTGACCGAACATTCGCGCGCATGTCATTGCCGCTCATCCGACCCGCCGCAACGATTGCCGAAGATCCGACCGTAGTTGCCCTGACCATCGATGTCGGGGCGGCGAAACGCAGTGCTCTCGGAAGCATGGTCTCTGAAGCAGTGTCCTCGGAAGGCGAGACAGCATGATCGGTACAGGAAGAACGACAAGTGCCCGGCGCGGCCTGAGCCGTGTGAGCGCCCTGCTGGGCGCGGCGGCGCTGGCGACGGCGGGCGGCGCCGTTCCGGCCACGGCGGCCGCGGCGGGCGGCCACGGCCCCCACACCGCGACACCGATCAAGCACGTGGTGGTGATCTACGACGAGAACATCTCGTTCGACCACTACTTCGCCACCTACCCCAAGGCGGCCAACACCGACGGCACCCCGTTCAAGGCCGCGGGGCACACCCCGAAGGTCGACAACCTGCTCACCGCCGGGCTGCTGAAGAACAACCCGAACCTGTACGCGCCCAAGCGGCTGGCCAGTTCGCAGGCCATGACCTGCGACCAGAACCACTCCTACGGCCCCGAGCAGTACGCGGCCGACAACGGCAAGGCCGACAAGTACGTCGAGAACACCGAGGTCAGCAAGTGCAGCGGCGGCCTGTTCGGTGAACCCGGCCTGGTGATGGACTACTACGACGGCAACACTGTCACGGGTCTGTGGAACTACGCCCAGCACTACGCCCTCAACGACCGTTCCTTCAGCTCGGTCTACGGCCCCTCCACGCCCGGCGCGCTCAACCTGGTCTCCGGCCAGACCCACGGCGTGATCTCCGTCGACCCGGCCTCCGGCACCGAGAACCCGAAGCAGACGGCGACCCCGGACCCGTACACGGTCCTCTCCCCGAACGCCCAGGGTGTCGGCACGCTGATCAACGACCCCGACCCGGCCTTCGACGACTGCTCCGGCAAGGACCACACCAGCACCAACGCGCTCGCCGCGATGCAGGGCAAGAACATCGGTGACCTGCTCAACGCCAAGCACGTCAGCTGGGGTTGGTTCCAGGGCGGCTTCCGGCCGAGCACCGCGTGGGACGGCCAGAGCGGCCACTACGCGAAGTGCGACACCACGCACACCAACGTCGGCGGCGCCTCGGTCGTCGACTACAGCCCGCACCACTCGCCGTTCGAGTACTACAAGTCGACGTCCAACCCGCACCACCTCGCGCCGAAGAACGTCGCCGAGATCGGGCACGCCGGCCGCGCCAACCACAACTACGACCTGGCCGACTTCGACGCCGCCCTGAAGGCCGGCAACCTGCCCGCCGTCAGCTTCCTGAAGGCCGCCGAGTACCAGGACGGACACGCCGGTTACTCCGACCCGACCGACGAGCAGCACTTCCTGATCAAGGAGATCAACGCGCTGCAGAAGTCGCCGCAGTGGAGGTCGACCGCGGTCGTGGTCGCCTACGACGACTCCGACGGCTGGTACGACCACGTCACCTCCAAGGTCCTCAACGGCTCCAAGGACTCCACCACCGGCTCCAACGGCAAGGCGCTGGACAGCCCGATGTGCCAGTCCGGGCCGGCCGCCGCGGGTGGCTACGCGGACCGCTGCGGGCCGGGCACCCGGCAGCCGCTGCTGGTCATCTCGCCCTACAGCAAGGTGAATTCGGTCGACCACACGGCCACCGAGCAGACGTCGATCACACAGTTCATCGAGAACAACTGGGGCACCGGCCGCATCGGTGACGCCTCCTTCGACCGGCGGGCGGGCAGCCTGAGCGGCATGTTCGACTTCCGGCACCCCAACGGCAAGCAGGTGCTGCTGAACGCGGACGGCTCGGTGAAGTCCGTGAAGCCGATCCCGCACCACTACGCGCAGACGGCCTCGTCCGCGTCCACGCATGCGCCGTACCCGGCGTACGTGCAGGACCTCAAGGCCCAGAACGTGGCCGACGCGAGCTCCGCCTCCCCGGCCCTGCCGATCGCCCTGACCGCCGGCGTCGTCACCGCCGGCGCGCTCGCCACGGGCTTCGCACTGCGCCGCCGCAGGAGCAACGCCTCCGTCGCCGGGTAACTCCCGGACGCGGAAGCACAGGTGAGGGCCCCGGCCGGGCGACGGCCGGGGCCCTCCGCGCTGCCCGGAGCCGATGTGACGTGACCCTTCGGTAATGGAAGGGTAAAGGCAGCAGATTAGGGTAGGTGGGCCGAACGATCACCGCGCTTCCGCCGCCGAAGGGATACCAGACATGGGCGCACCACGCCTGAGCAGCACGCCTCTTCCGGGGATCGGCGTCCGCTACGACATGACGACCCGGGACCGGCAGCCGCTGTCGGTGGTGGCGCACCGCGACGGCGACCGGACGTTCAGCGTCTACCGCAGGGACGACCCCGACGCCTGTGCCCTGTCCGTACGGCTCACCGCGGGAGAGGCGGCCGCCCTCGTCGGCGCGCTGCTGCCCGACCACCACACGCCGAACCTGCTGTCCACCACGGATCTGGGCCTGGTGGCGGAGCGCATCGAGCTGTCGGCCACGTCGTACTGGAACGGCCGGGTCCTCGGCGAGACCCGTATGCGTACCGAGACCGGCGTCTCCGTGGTGGCCGTCCTGCGCAGGGCGGAGGCGATCCCCTCCCCCACGCCCGACTTCCGTCTCGCGGGCGGTGACACGCTCATCGTGATCGGCACCCGCGAGGGCGTGGACGCGGCGGCGACGATACTCGGGCGGGAGTGAGCCGTGCACTCCTCCGCCACCTTCCTGACCGAGTTCGGTTCCATCATCCTCGCCCTCGGGCTGCTCGGGCGCCTGGCCGGGCGGCTGCGGTTCTCCCCGATCCCGCTCTACCTGCTGGCCGGGCTCGCCTTCGGCGAGGGCGGGCTGCTCCCGCTGGGCGCCAGTGAGGACTTCGTCGCCATCGGCGCGGAGATCGGCGTGATCCTCCTGCTGCTCATGCTCGGCCTGGAGTACACGGCCAGCGATCTGGTCTCCAACCTCAAGACCCACTATCCGGCCGGTCTCATGGACGCCGCGCTCAACGCCCTGCCGGGTGCCGCGGCGGCCCTGCTGCTGGGCTGGGGGCCGGTCGCCGCCGTCGTCCTCGCCGGGGTCACCTGGATCTCCTCGTCCGGCGTGATCGCGAAGGTGCTCGGAGACCTGGGCCGGCTCGGCAACCGGGAGACCCCGGTGATCCTGAGCATCCTGGTCCTGGAGGACCTCTCCATGGCCGTCTACCTGCCGATCGTCACGGCCCTGCTGGCCGGGGCGGGCCTGGCCGCGGGCAGCGTCACGCTGGCCGTCGCCCTCGGTGTCGCCGCCCTCGTCCTGGTGCTCGCGGTGCGCTACGGCCGCCACATCTCCCGGTTCGTCTCCAGCGACGACCCCGAGAAGCTGCTGCTGGTCGTCCTCGGGCTGACCCTGGTGGTGGCCGGGCTGGCCCAGCAGCTGCAGGTGTCGGCCGCCGTCGGCGCGTTCCTGGTCGGCATCGCCCTGTCGGGCGAGGTCGCCGAGGGCGCGCACGGGCTGCTGGCCCCGCTGCGGGACCTGTTCGCCGCGGTCTTCTTCGTCTTCTTCGGCCTGCACACCGACCCGGCGAGCATCCCGCCCGTCCTGCTGCCCGCTCTGGCCCTCGCGGTCGTCACCACGCTGACCAAGATCGGCACCGGTTACTGGGCCGCGCGCCGCGCCCATGTGTCCGTCCGGGGCCGCTGGCGGGCCGGCGGCACGCTCGTGGCCCGCGGCGAGTTCTCCATCGTCATCGCCGGGCTCGCCGTCACCTCAGGCATCGAGCCCTCCCTCGGCCCGCTGGCCACGGCCTACGTCCTCATCCTGGTCGTCCTCGGCCCGCTGACCGCGCGCTTCACCGAGCCCGTCGCCACCCGGCTGGCCGCCCTGCTCCGCACCCCCGCCGCGGCGCCGGCGGCCGGGACCGCCGAGCAGGACAGGACGGCCGACCCGGACACCGTCGCCCGCCCTTGACCGCCCGGCGCGGCGGTCACCGGACCGGCAGGTTCAGGGGGTGTCCGTGACCGTCACGGTGACCGGGGTGCCGAGCTCGACGGTGCGGCTGACCGTGCAGAGCCGGTCGTGGGAGGTCTTGACCGCCCGGGGCAGGATGGCCCGGGCCCGGTCCGCGGACGCCCCTTCGGGGAAGGTGACGGAAAAGTCGACCGAGAGGTCGGTCATCCGGTTGCCGGACTCGTCGCTGATCTTGTGGCCGGTCACGGTGACGGTGAATCCGGTCGGCTCGACATGGCGGGTCGTGGCCACGTCCACGTCGGCCGCGGTGCACCCGCCGATCGCGGCGAGCAGCAGCTCGACCGGGGTGAACTCGGTGCCGCCCGGCTCCCCGGCGGTGCCGAAGTCGATCGTGCCGCCGCGGGCGTTGACGGCGGTGAAGTGGCCCGTAGCGGTGCGCCGGACGGTGACCGAGCGCAGCGTGTCGTCTGTCATGCCACGACAGTAGTGCGGCCCGCGCGGCACGGCGTGCGCACCTCCGTCCGCGTGCCCGTCACAAACGTCCGGCGGCGCGCGTCAGCGAGGTGTCCACCGCCCGCAACCCGTCCGCGAGGGGGTCGGTGTCGCGCCCGGCCCGGTGTTCCTCGAGTCGGACGACCTGCGCGAGGACTGCGAGCTGCTGCGCGAGTCGTACGGCGGCGGGTGCCGGGGCCCGCCGTACGACCTGCTCCCCCGCGCGCACCGTCGTACGACCGCTCAGCCGCTGTCGCGCACCGCCGCGTCGAGGAGCGGGCCGAGTTCCCGGGTCACGGTCGTCAGGGCCCGGACGTCGCGTTCGGCGCGGGCGATGAGGATGGCTCCCTCCAGGGCGCTGATCATGAGGGTGGCGAGCGCGCCGGCCCGTTCCTGGGGGACGCCCATGTCGGCGAGGGCCTGTGCCACGGGGGTGGTCCAGGTGGCGAACGCCGCGGCCACGGCCTCCCGGGTGGAGGGCACCGACTCGGCCCAGTCCACCGTCGCGGCCGCGACCGGGCAGCCGGCGGCGAACCCGTCGCAGGCGTACTCGTCGGTCCACTGCCGCACCATCTCGGCGAACAGCCCGCTCGGCGTCGGCTCGTCCAGCGCGGCGAGGAACCGGGCGACGCGCCTGCCCGCGTACCGGCCGGCCCAGCTGACCGCCTCGTTGACCAACTGCTCCTTGCCGCCGGGGAAGTAGTGCTGCAGCGACCCGCGCGGCGCGTCGGCGTGGGCGGCCACCTCGCGCATGCCGGTGGCGGCGACCCCGTCGCGCCGGATGAGCTGGGCCGCGCTGAAGACCATCCGCTCGCGCGGCCCGCGTTCGGACATCCCCGGCCTCCTCGTATGTGCGCCTCGCACCCATCCTATGACCGCCGTCATACCACTCCGCTACTATGACCGCGGTCATAGAACTATGACCGCTGTCATGGACCGTCGGGTGGTGGTGCGTCGTGTACGTCGGTTTCGTCGGCCTCGGGGTGATGGGGCAACCCATGGCCCTCAATCTCGCCCGCGCCGGGACGCCCCTCGTCGTCTGGAACCGCACCCCAGCCAGGTGCGAGCCCCTGCGGGCGGCGGGGGCCGAGGTGGCGGCCGGTCCCGCCGAGGTCTTCGAGCGGGCGGGGACGGTGATCCTCATGCTGGCCGACGAGGCCGCCATGGACACCGTCCTGGGGCGCGGCGGCCCGGACTTCACCCCGCGCGTCGCCGGGCACACGATCGTCCACATGGGCACGACCTCGGCGGAGTACTCGGGCGGTCTGCGCGAGGACATCGGCAACGCGGGCGGCCGCTATGTCGAGGCGCCGGTCTCCGGGTCGCGGGTCCCGGCCGAGCGCGGTGAGCTGGTGGGGATGCTGGCGGGCGACGCCGACGCGGTGGCCGCCGTGCGGCCGCTGCTCGCTCCCGTGTGCCGCGAGCTGTTCGACTGCGGGAGCGTGCCCGGCGCGCTGCTGATGAAGTTCTCGGTCAACCTGTTCCTGATCACCATGGTCACCGGCCTGACCGAGGCGTTCCACTTCGCCGACCGGCACGGGCTCGACCAGCGCCTGCTCCGGGACGTCCTGGACGCGGGCCCCATGGCCAGCGCCGTCTCCCGGGTGAAGGGGGCCAAGCTGGTGGACCGGGACTTCACCGTCCAGGCGGGCGCCGCGGACGTGCTGAAGAACAATCGGCTGATCGCGGAGGCCGCGCGCAAGGCGGACCTGGCCTCCCCGCTGCTCGACGTGTGCCACGCCCTGTTCGGCGAGACGGTCGAACAGGGCCACGGCGGGGAGGACATGGTGACCGTACTGCGCGCGATCGAGAGGCGGAGCGGGGCGCGGTGAGCGCCCGGCCGCTCGGGGCGCGGTGAGGGTCTGGTTGCTCAGGGCTCGGTGAGAGCCCGGTCCCTCAAGGCCCGGTCAGAGCCCGGCCGCTCAAGGCCCGGTGAGCGTCACGCGGCCGGTGCGGCCGCCGCCCCGGCTCCGCGGCGCCCCAGGACGGGCTCGGCCAGCAGTCTCGCCGTGGCGCAGAGGGTCTGCCCGTGACGGGCGAAGAGCTCGTCGCGGGAGTCGAAGCGGCCCAGGTCGGCCAGGACGTGGCCCGACAGGTCGCAGCCCGCGCCGGAGGCCGGGCAGAGGGTCGCGCCGTCCCAGTCGATCGCCGTCCTGGACAGGGCGTCGAAGAGCGTCTCCGCGCCCGCGTTGCTGAAGCCGTCGGCGCGCCGGACGCTCAACTCGTCCAGGCTGCCGAAGAGTTCGGAGGCCGACAGCCAGGCCGCGGCGGACCCGGCGGCGAGCCCCGCGGCCGGCGCCGGGCCCGCGAGCCGGAATTCGGGCCAGGCCAGCACGACCTGGTCGGGGACGACGCGGTGCAGGCGCGGAAAGCGCGGGTACCAGAACCTGCCGTCCACCAGCAGGCCGCGCACCCGCGTGGGCACCCCGGACGCCCGCGCCACGGCCTCCAGCACGGCCAGCCGCTGGCTGCAGGAGCCACGGCCGCGGCGCAGCACCCCGGACACGGGCAGGTCGTCCCGCACCGAGTACACGGGCCGCACGGTCCGGGCGATGTGCCGGTGGGCCCGGCGCAGGAACGCCGACCGATCGTCAGGTTCCGCGCCCTCCCCCGCGCCGGCCGTCTCCTCGACCTGGCGGAGCAGCGCGGCGACGCGGGGATGCCGCCAGTCGAGGATCCGCGTCGGGGCCGTACTCCCGAACACCTCCGCTTCCGCGCCGCTCGTGCGGAACCGGGCACGCCGTCGGGGCATGAGAAGTGAACTCGTCAAGGCCGCCGTCCTCTCGATGCGGCCCCCACAGGTCCGCCGACGGCATCATGGCGGAAGATTTGAACATGTTCAACCTCCTCGGCCGTACGCGGAACCAAGCCGCCGCCGAAAGGTCTGTCGGCCCGCGGTTGCACCCCATTGGGCCTCGTGACAGAGCCGGTCAGCCCTGGTCCGCGGATCGGCCGACGCGTTGGATGGAAGTGTCTCAGGAGGCTGCCATGAACACTCAGGCCCCGAGCGCCCACACCTACCGACGCCACCGCGCAGCGGTCACAGCGGTGTTGACGCTCCCTCTGCTCACTGTCACCGCGTGCGGCACGACCAACGGCTCGGGTGCCCCGAGCGTGGTCGACCAGACCACGCGCCCCACGACCGGCGCGGCCACCTCGGGCGGCACCTCCGGCACGTCCGCGCCCGCCACGCCGTCGACGTCGACCGCGCCGGGCACGACGGCCCGGGCGCCCTCGACGAGCGGCGGAACGGGCACGGTGACCGGCGCGGGCACGGCGACCGGCACGGCCGTGAAGCAGATCCGTACGTCGGTCTACTTCCTGCACGGCGAGCACGTCTCGCCCGCCCCGCGGACCGTGACCGCCCCGGCCACCGCCACCGGCGCCGTCCGCGCGCTGCTGGCCGGCCCCAGCGGCTACGAGAGGTCCCACGGCCGTACGACGGCCATCCCGTCCGGCACCAGGCTGCGCTCGATCGTGGTCCGCAACCATGTGGCGACCGTGGACCTCTCCGGGCGGTACGACGACGGCGGCGGCAGCCTGTCCATGCGGGCCCGCCTCGCCCAGGTCGTGTTCACCGCGACCCGCTTCTCCTCCATCCACTCCGTTCGCTTCGCACTCGACGGCAAGCCGGTGAAGTACTTCGGCGGCGAGGGCATCGTGCTCAACAGGCCCGTCGGGCGGGCCGACTTCGAGGACGTGACCCCGGCCGTCCTGATGGAGTCCCCGGTGATCGGCAACAGCGTGCACACGCCCCTGCGGGTCTGGGGCAGCGCCAACACCTTCGAGGCCGTGTTCCGCCTGAAGGTCACCGACATCACCGGGCGCACCTGCGCCGACGTACGCGTCCAGGCGACCTCGGGCACCGGCACCCGGGGCACCTTCGACGTCACCTTCCCCTACAAGGCCGCCCGCACCGGCCCCGGGCTGCTCACCGCCTACTACCTGTCCGCGAAGGACGGCAGGCCCGTCACCGTCGACACGGTCCCGCTGACCGTCAACCGCTGAGCGAGGACCTGACCCACGTGCCGCGCGTGTCCCGTGACGCGTCGCACGCCGCTCCGAGCCCGGCATCCGGAAACCGGCATCCGGAGTCCGTCCGGGCTCGGAGCACATCTGCTCGGAGAGCACCTACCCGAGGGTGGTGATACGGAAGACCGGGTACCGGTCCGCGATCCGCGCGAACTCCTCCAGCGGAGCGTGCCGGTCGACCGGGACGTGCGCCCTGGCGCCGGGCGCCCGCCCCAGATACGTCCGCAGGACGGGCGCCCGGTCACCCGGGTCCACCTCCTCCAGCCGGACCTCCTCGCGGTGCCCGTGCCGCAGCACCGCCCGCCCGTCGGCGGCGCGGACGTTGCGCACCCAGTTCGCGCGCGTGCCGAGCATCGACACCAGATAGCGCTCCCCCTCGTGCTCCGCGACGACGACCGGGAACCTGATGAGCCGTCCGGTGCGCCGTCCGCGGACCTCCAGGGCCACCCAGTTGCGGGGGCCGAGGCCGGCCGCGTACTGCAGGGCACCGAGGCGGTTGAGCACCCGCGCCGTACGGTGGGGGCGCCCGCCCCGGTACAGCCACCGGTCCAGCCGGTGCAGTCCTCCCGCCGTGGCCATCACGCCACCTCCGTCCGACTCCGACTCCGACTCGACCGGCACACCAGGTCTGCGTGGAGCCGCCTGCTGAAACCTGCCCTGTGCACGAGCCAACCCCTGTTGCCCGTCGCGGGCCAGGGGCTGAAGGTCCCTCGGCGCATGCGTCAGCCCGCCGGCCGCGCGGATCCGCCGGACCGCGGGCCCCCCGTCCGCTCCGCCCACCTCGTCCACTTCGTCCACTTCGCCAGGAGCAGTGCGAGCACGAGCAGGATCACTCCCACGGCGAGCACGGACAAGGGTGCGGCGAGCGAACCCGGCAGATACCGCTCGGCCGTCTGCGGCACGGTCTGTACGGTCCCGTAGGCGCCCAGCGCCAGCAGCCACACCCGGCGCAGACCGACTCCGGCGGCCACCAGGCCGCCCGCGGTGGCCAGGGCCAGGAGGTGTCCGAGGGGCACGGCGAGCGTCAGTTGCGCGCCGCTCAACAGACCGATGGCGGCGGCGAGATAGCCGGTGCCACGGGGCGGCAGCCGGTCACGGTGCGCCAGGACGCCCCAGCCGGCGGACAGCAGCCAGACCGCGATCCCCGGCGCCCACAGCGGCACATCCTTGCCGAGGCAGGCGACGGCGGAGCCCAGCGTCATCGCCGCGCCCGCGAACATGGCCAGGTGCTGCGGCGGCAGCGGCGCGCGCAGCCACAGCGGCACGGCGTAGACAGTCGCCGTGCCGGCGGCGGCGAGCACCGTGACCTGGGGTGAGAAGCCGCCGACCCGGCCGGCGAGGACGCCCGCGCACGCGGCCAGAGAGAGGGTGGACACCAGCCACAGCACACTGCGCAGCCGGACCAGGGCGGGTTCGGCCGAGCCGCGCAGCGGGATCGCGGCGGCGCCCAGAGCGAGGGCCGCCGCCCCGGCGAAGGCGGCCTGGGCCCCGGCCGGGATGCCGGGCCACAGCGTGTCCACGGCCAGGAATCCGGCGACCGCCGCCATGACCGCGCCCAGATAGCCCAGCGCCTCGACGACCAGCGACACACGCCGGCCGTGGTCCGCAGCCTCGGGCGCGCCGGAACGCGGGGCGCGAACCGTGCCGTACGCCGCTCGCGTCCGTTCGGCGGCCTCGATCCGCTCGGCCTGGCTGCCGTCCAGCAGCCCCGCCGCCACCCAGTCGGTGAGTCGGGCGTGCAGCGCGGGATCGGGAGGAATACCGGACATGGACAGCCCCCTGTCCTTCCACCTCTCAGGATGCCCGCGCGGGCCGTCCGCGGCGGTGGCCGACCGGCCTCACCCGGGGACCGATGGACCCACCCGCGCGTACGCGGCCGTGGCGGAGGGGGTTGGCCGCGCGTCAGGATCCGTCGGTCGCACGGTAGGTGCCGTGCCAGGTGTGGTTCCACACGGCGCCGTCGACGGCGTCGACGGAGAGCATTCCGGTGATCCTGCCCGACTTCAGGGTGTGCAGGGTGTAGTAGCCGGGGTAGGCCACCGCCTCGCCGACGGTCAGTGTGCTGTGGCGGCGCAGCCCGCCGCGGCCAGCGCGCCGGCCAGTGCCAGGGCCGTCAGTACACCGTTGCCTCGCCTGCCGGACATGGCCATCACCTCTCGGGCCGGTCCCCGCCGCGCGGCCGGTCGCCGGCTTCACGGGTCCCACGGTCGTGCCAGGGTCCCGCGTGCCCCGGCACCCGCCCCAGGGGTCTTTCGGTCCGGGGCGGGGGACCGTGGTCCCCTCCCGGGCGGGGGCGCGCACGGTGATCGTGGAGGCACGACCGCCGACCGGCGACCCGGCGGCGCTCCGACTGCGAAGAGGCGACATGAGCATCCGGCGTCACAACCACCACCGGCACCAGCCCGCGGAGACGGTCACGGACCCGGTGTGCGGCATCCAGATCAGCAAGTACGGCGCCACCCCGCGCAGAGAGACGGCGGGCGCCCTCTTCCACTTCTGCTCCGCCCGCTGCGCGTCCGCCTTCGACGGCGACCCCGCCCACTACCTCCACGCCCACGGGTAGCGGCGCCGGCCGGCCGGACTCGCACCGACCGCAGCGCCGGTCGCCCGAGCCGTGTGGTGTGCCGCCCCGGCCGCCCCGGCCCCGCCGGTCCCGGCTCGCTCGGCGGCCGTCCCTGGCGTCGTGCTCGGCCCGGCCCTGCCCGCCCCCACCATCCGACCACTGTCACGACAAGCAGGGGAGGCATCTCATGCAGGCCGTACAGGCCCCGCTCGACACCGCCACCATGGACTCGCTTCTGACGGCCGCCGTGGCGGCCCCGTCGATCCACAACACCCAGCCGTGGCGCTTCCGCACGGACCCCGACGGCAGACTGGTGGAGGTGCACGCGGCGCCCGGCCGTTCCCTTCCGCTGGCCGATCCGGTGCATCGCGCCCAGTACCTGTCGGTGGGCGCCGTGCTCTTCAACCTCCGCCTCGCCGCGGTTCGTTCGGGGTGGCGGCCGGAGGTGCGGCTGCTGCCGGACCGGGGCCGGCCGGGGCTGCTGGCCACCGTCCGCCTGACCGGGTCGCTCACCGCCGACGAGCGCCGCGCCGACCCGGGCCTCCACGACGCCATCGCGCGCCGTCACACCAGCCGGCTGCCGTTCACCGGCCGGCCGGTGCCCGATCCCGTCCTGGCGGAGCTGGTGACCGCGGCACAGGCCGCGGGCGCGCGGCTGCACGTACCGGACATCGCCGGGACCCGCCGCCTCCTGCGCCTGACGGCCCTGGCGGAGGCCCGCAACCAGGCCCGGCCGGACCGTGCCGCGGAGACCCGTGCCTGGCTCAACGCACCGGAGGCGAAGACCCCTTACGGCATCCCCGTCACCGCCCTCGGACCGCCCGACGCGGCCGGGCGGATGCCCATGCGGGACTTCACCGGCGAGCTGCCGGGCCTGCGGCGGCCCGCCCTGTGGTTCGAACGGCATGTGCAGCTGGCGCTGTTGTGGACGGGCAACGACCGGCGCGAGGACTGGCTGCGCGCGGGGCAGGCCCTGCAGTACGTCCTGCTCACGGCGACCGCCCGCGGCCTGCGCACCTCCCTCCTCCACCAGGCCATGGAATGGCCGGACCTGCGGGCGGCGACGGCCCTCCCCGGCCACAAGCGCTGCCACCCGCACCTGGTGCTGCGACTCGGCTACGGCCCGGACGGCCACAGCACACCCCGGGCACCCGGACAGCAGGTCGGGGGTCGTACGACGCCACCCGGCACCGGTGACACGACCGGCTGACGCCTGCCGTGACCGGGTGCCGGTGACGGTCGGGACCGTAAGAGTCGGAGCCGTCGGAGCCGTCGGAGCGACCGTCAGCGCAGGCCGTGCTCCAGTCGTTCCGCGACCAGCTTCACGAAGCGCGCGGGCTCCTTCGGCTGGCCGCCTTCCGCGAGGACGGCCAGGCCGTGCAACAGCTCGGCCGTCTCGACGAGTTCGGCCCGGTCCTCGCGCTCCTGGTAGGCCTCGTTCAGGCTGCGCACGAGCGCGTGCGACGGGTTGAGTTCGAGGATCCGCTTGGTGGGCGGGACCTCCTGGCCCATGGCGCGGTACATGTTCTCCAGCGCCGGGGTCAGGTCGTGGGCGTCGGAGACGACACAGGCCGGGGAGACGGTGAGCCGGGTCGACAGGCGGACGTCCTTCACGTCCTCGCCGAGCTGCTCCTTCATCCAGCCGAGCAGGCCCGCGTACTCCTCGGCCTGCTTCTCCCGCTCGCCCCCGGCCTGTTCGTCGCCCTGGACGTCCAGATCGATCTCGCCCTTGGCGACGGACCGCAGCGGCTTGCCGTCGAACTCGCCGACCGCGTCGACCCACACCTCGTCGACGGGGTCGGTGAGCAGCAGGACCTCGACGCCCCGGGCCCGGAACGCCTCCATGTGCGGGGAGTTCTCGATGGCCTGCCGGGACTCGCCGGTCATGTAGTAGATGTCGTCCTGGCCGTCCTTCATCCGCTCCACGTACTGCCGGAGCGTGGTCGGCTCGTCCTCGGAGTGCGTGCCGGCGAACGAGGCGACGGCGAGGATGGCGTCGCGGTTGTCGGCGTCGCCGAGCAGGCCCTCCTTCACGACGGCCCCGAACTCCCGCCAGAAGGTGGCGTACTTGGCGGAGTCGGCCGCCTTCATCTCCTTGACCGACGCCAGCACCTTCTTGGTCAGCCGGCGCTGGATCATCCGGATGTGCCGGTCCTGCTGGAGGATCTCGCGGGAGACGTTGAGCGAGAGGTCCTGCGCGTCGACGACCCCCTTGACGAAGCGGAGGTACGGCGGCAGCAGCGCCTCGCAGTCGTCCATGATCAGCACGCGCTTGACGTACAGCTGGAGGCCGCGCCGGAAGTCGCGGGTGAACAGGTCGTGCGGGGCGTGTTCCGGCAGGAACAGCAGGGCCTGGTACTCGAAGGTGCCCTCGGCCTGGAGCCGGATGGTCTCCAGGGGGTCGCGCCAGTCGTGGCTGACGTGCTTGTACAGCTCGTGGTACTCGTCGTCGGAGACCTCGTCGCGCGAGCGCGCCCACAGCGCCTTCATCGAGTTGAGCGTCTCGGGCTCGGGCGTGTCCTCACCCTCGCCCTTCGTGCCGGGCACGAGCCGGATCGGCCAGGTGATGAAGTCGGAGTACCGCTTGACGATCTCCTTGATCGTCCACGTGGACGTGTAGTCGTGCAGCTGGTTCTCGGGGTCGGCCGGCTTCAGGTGGAGCGTGACGGCGGTGCCCTGCGGCGCGTCCTCGACGCGCTCCAGGGTGTACGTGCCCTCGCCGCGCGACGACCAGCGGGTGCCCTTGCTCTCGCCGGCGCGCCGGGTCACCAGGGTCATCTCGTCGGCGACCATGAAGCCGGAGTAGAACCCGACGCCGAACTGGCCGATGAGCCCCTCGGCGCCCGCCGCGTCCTTGGCCTCCTCGAGCTCCTTCAGGAACTCGGCGGTGCCGGAGTTGGCGATGGTCCCGATGAGCTTGCCGACTTCGTCGTACGACATCCCGATCCCGTTGTCCCGGACGGTGAGCGTACGGGCGTCCGGGTCGGCTTCGATCTCGATGTGCAGGTCGGAGGTGTCCGCGTCGAGGTCGTCCTGCCGCAGCGCGGCCAGGCGCAGCTTGTCCAGCGCGTCGGAGGCGTTGGAGACGAGCTCCCGCAGGAAGACGTCCTTGTTCGAGTAGACGGAGTGGATCATCAGCTGGAGCAGCTGACGAGCTTCCACTTGGAACTCAAACGTTTCGGTCGGCATGGTTCGCTTGTCCTCGCAGGTCCCGAAGTTGCCAGGTCAGGTGGTAGCCACTGTAGGACACCGGGCCGCTGCGACCGGCCGAACCCGGTACGGTCGCGGGAATTCACCCACGGCACCTGGCGCGCCCCACCCTTCCTCCGGTATGTCATGCATCTGTCAGCATCGGCATTCTCGTGCCGGAGTGAAGGGAAGACCCCGTGCGCCTGCGCCCCCTGCGCCTCATGTGCTGCTCCGCCGCCCTCGCCCTGTCCCTGCCCGCCCTGCTCCCGGGCGCGGCCTCGGCGGCGGTCCCTGCCTCCTCGGTCTATGTGCAGAACTACGTCACCGGCCGCAACGCGGCCGACAGCGGCGGCACCGTGGCCGCGCACCACCCCAAGGGCAACGAGGACCACCAGCAGTGGACGCCGGTCGCGGTCGACGGCGGCTACCAGCTGCGCAACGCCGACGAGTCCGGAACCTGCCTCGGCCGCGGCGGCACCGCCGCCGTCACCGCGGCCTGCGGCGCGGACGGCACGACCTGGACGCTCACCGCCGGCGCCGACGGCACCTACACCGTCTCCGCCCCCGGCACCTCGCAGTACCTCACCGGCTCGTCCTCCGACGCCGGCGCCGTGCAGCTCGGCTCCGCGGGCGACCTCGCCCGCTGGTACCTGACCCCCGTCGCCTACGCCACCACGGCGATGCCCTCCGCCGACACCCGCACCCTGGACCAGGTCACCTTCCTGACCGCCCACAACGCCTTCGCCAACGGCGCCGACGGCGACTTCGCCTCCTGGCCGGTCAGCTGGTTCCCCAACCAGACCTACGGCATCAGCCGTCAACTCGACGACGGCGTGCGGGGGTTCATGCTCGACGACTACGCCGTCTCCGGGCGGGCGGTGCTGTGCCACAACAGCTGCGACGGCGTCGCCAACCCCGTGCCCCTCGCCACCGACCTACAGCGCATCGTCGACTTCCTCAAGGCGCGTCCCGGCCAGTTCGCCACGGTGTTCCTGGAGGACTACGCCTCCTCCGACGTGCTGAAATCGTCCCTCGCGTCCGTCGACGGCCTCTCCGACATGCTCTACCGGCCCGACCGGGAAGGCGCGGCCACCAAGGGCTGGCCCACGATGGCCGACCTCGCCGCGCGCGGGAAGCAACTGCTGATCTTCAGCGACCGCACCCGCGAGAGCGACACCGCCAACGGCTGGAGCACCCGGGACACCTTCGGGGTGATGTACCAGCGCGAGTGGACCGTGGAGAACTACTGGTCCATGGGCGGCGGCCTCGGCACCTCGGACTGGTCCTGCTACAGCCGCTGGGACACCAGACCGCTGACCGCCGACTCCGCCGCGTTCCACCCGCTGTTCGTGATGAACCACTTCCGTGACTACACCGTCGCCGGTACCGCCTCCACCGACAACGGCAAGATCCTCAACCGTGCGCAGAACTTCTGCACACCGGCCGCCCGCAAGAAGCCCAACTACGTCGCCGTGGACCGCTACGACCTCGGCTCCCCCAGCCCGCTGTCCACCGTGGCCACGCTCAACAGCTACATCCTCGCGCCGGGTCAGTGACCTCGGACGGTACGGGTCCTCGACGGCCCGGCCTCCGGCGGGCGGGCGTGTGCCTCGGCCAGCAGGAGGTAGCTGCCGGCGGTCCAGGTGTAGGCGCGGTCGCGCAGGCCCGTTCCGGTGAGGGCGTCGAAGTTCTCGGCGAAGCCGTGGGTCTCGCACAGGGCGCGGAACCGGGCGCTGATGTCGCCCGCGAGCCGGTGGTGTCCGGCGCGGCGCAGGCCGTCCTCGACGAGGACGGTGGCGGGCGCCCAGATGGGGCCGCGCCAGTAGCCGTCGGCGCGGTAGTGCGGTGACGTGGTCAGTTCGGTGGCCAGGCCGTGCGGCGTGAGGTGGCCCTCGATGCGGTCGGCCAGGGCGCCGGCGACCTCGGCGGGCAGGTGTTCGCCGAGTACGACGGGCATCAGGTCGAGGAGACTGGCGCTGCTCCAGGTGGTGCCGGTGGCAGCACCACGGGCGAGGAACCTGTCGCCGGTCCACAGCCGGTCGAGGAGTTCCGTCTGCATCTCCGCGGCGGCGGCGGTCCACCGGGCCGCCTGCTCCGGTCGTCCCAACTCGTCTGCCAAGTCGGCGAGTTCGCGCATCTGCAAGATGAGGAAGGCGGCCAGGTCGGCGGTGGCCACCATCCGTTCGGGGTCGAAGGTGGTGGCGTTGTCCCAGCCGCTGTCGTTGCCGTGCTCGTAGTGGGCCAGTCGGGACGCGGGCGCCCGTCGCGCGGTGAGCCAGAAGTCCGTCCAGCGTGCCAACCGGTCGTACGCGCCGGCCAGTTCGGCCCGGCCGGGCGGTGTCGGCAGGCGGCGGCGCAGGCGGCCGTAGGCCCAGCCGTGGATGGGCGGCTTGACGAAGTTGTACAGGACCTCGGAGTGGGTGACGGAGTCCGGCAGAGCGCCGCCGGCGTCCTGGTGGTCGAAGGGGAGGTGGTACTGGTCCAGTGCGAGCTCGGGGCAACCGCGGGCCAGCGCCAGGGCGTTGAAGCAGTGGTCCCAGCTCCAGACCTTGTCCATCCAGTGCTTCGACATCAGCACGGCGGGCCGGGTGACCAGGCCGGCCGGGCGGACCGTCGCCGACCACAGGACGTAGGCGGCGAGTTCGGCCGCCGGGGTGGCGGACGAGCGCCAGGGCGCGACCGCGTCGACGAAGCCGGTGAACGCCCTCAGCGCGCGGTCCACGACCTCGTCGAAGGCCGGCGCGAGCCGGTACGGAGGGCGCGCGGTCTCGTACTCCTCGATCGCGATCTCCCAGGTGCCGTCCGCCTCCCCGGTCACGGTGAGACCGCGCTCCGCACCGCCCAGGGCCTGGTCTCCGGACGTCCGGACGGTGGTGCCGCGCAGCGCGGTGACGCGGTAGCGGCGTCCCGTCTCGTACGACGTGAACACGTGCGCGTCCGCCACCGGATCGTGGAGAAAGTACGTGCCGCTGAACGGGGTGAGGGTGGGGGCCGCGGCGAGGACGCCGAGGCCGAGTCCGCTGCCGCGCAGACGTACGGTGTCCGGCGACTCGTAGGCGAGGTCGATGCGGCCGCGCGGCCCGATCCAGCGGAGCAGGGCCGGGGTGGCCTCGACGCGGGTGTCGACGCGGTCGCCCCCACCGGGGTCGAGGGGGACCAGGCGCAGTACGGCGTGCATGCCGTTCTGGTGCGAGACGAGGTGGAGGTCCTCGGCGTACGTCTTCTCCGCGACGACGGGCGAGACGTCGAACCAGGAGCCGTGGGTGGAGAACGGGATGTCGTGGACGGAGAAGGCCGGGCCGGGCGGGACGGCGGTCATGTGGCGGGACTCGTTTCTGGAGCAGGGGCGGCCGCTGGTCGACAACCACCGGCGTCAGTTCCTCGGGCCGGGCCCGGTGCTGGCCCGCAGGGAGATCGGCGGGGTCAGGAGGTGGTGGCGGGGCGGTGCCTCGGGGTGGTCGAGCCGTTCCACCAGCAGGTCGACGGCGCGCCGGCCCATCTCCTCCGCCGGTACGTCGGCCGCGGTGAGCCGCGGGGTCACCGTCTCCGCCCAGCGGCCGGCGACGACCCCGGTGACGGAGAAGTCGCGCGGCACGTGGCGGCCGGCCTGGGCGAGTCCCCGGTACAGGCCGCCGAGAGCGGCCTCGTTCAGGGTGACCAGGGCCGTGGCGGCCGGGTCGTCGTGCAGGATCTGTTCCACACAGGCCTGGCCGGCCGCGGCGTCGTCGCCGCAGCAGTACGTGCGTACCGTCAGCCCGCGCTCGGCGGCGGCCTTGGTGAAGCCGTCGAGGCCGCGCCGCGCGGACTCGTATCCGCACCGCAGCAGTTGCTCGGGCCGGTTGACGAAGGCGACCCGGCGGTGGCCGAGGTCCGCCAGGTGGTGGACGCACGCCGCCGCCAGCGCGGTGTGGTCCAGGCCCACCCACCAGCCGCCCTCGGGACGGGCGGTGCGGCCGATGGCGACGAAGGGGAAGTCCAGGGCCGCCAGGTGATCGACCCGGTCGTCCTGGAGCCTGATCTCCATCAGGATCGCGCCGTCGACGCGCCGCTCCCCGAGCAGCCGCTGGAAGGAGCGGTCGCTGTCGACGCCGCTGGGTGAGAGCAGGACGTCGTAGTCGTGGGCCGCGGCGGCCTCGACGACGCTCCCGATGAAGTCCAGTTGCATGCCGGTGTAGTGGGGGCCGGCCGGCGGGAAGACCAGGCCGATCGTGCTGGTGCGGCCGTTGGCCAGGGCGCGGGCGCTGGCGTTCGGGCGGTAGCCGAGTTCGTCGATGACCTGCTGGATCTTCCGGCGGGTGGCGTCCGAGACCGGGCGCTTGCCGCTCAGCGCGTAGGACACGGTGCTTCGCGAGACACCGGCCCGCCGGGCGATCTCACCGATGTTCACGAGAGGCTCCCTGCTCGAACCGGCCACCGCGAGCCGCCCTGCGTCGAACCGGTTCGCGTGCAGTGAACGTAGGAACTGCCCGCACGGCTGTCAACACCCGCGGCACTGCATACCCCAGGCCTCTCGAACCGGTTCGACGATGGTGCGAGAGGGAAGAGCGCGGCCCGGCAGTCAGGTGGGATCGGGGCGAGTCGGCCAGGGCGGCGTCAGGGCCGGACGCCGCCCATCTCCGCCGTGAACAGCACGGGGTCGCTGTCGAACCCTCTCACCATCTCGTGCATCTCCCACCGGCCCGAGGCGTCGCGGGTGAACTCCGCGATGGTCGCGGCGCTGGCGTCGGCGACCTGGGTGAAGTCGTCCACGAGGAGCTTCCGGTAGCCCTCGACCACCAGCACACCGGCGTTGGTGAGGTCGCCGAACGTGCGGGGACCGCCGTCCTGGTGGATGGCCACGCCGACCACGACCCGCCCGTAGAGGGGCGCGAGCCGGTCGAACTCCAGCACCATGACCTCGACGTACCCGAACCCCATGCCGGTCTCGCTGTGCCGGGTCATGTTGATGGTGCCGTCGGGCGAGCGGCTCTCGTAGTGCACGACGTAGACGGGCCGTCCATGGGGATCGTCCGCCGAGTAGGTCGCCCCGATGATGTCGAGGTGGCGGGCCGGCTCACCGAAGGGACTCGGGTCCCACTTGATTCTGACCTCGACCTTGCCCAGACCCTCGCCGACACCGCTCATGTCCGCCACTCCCCCGTCGTCCGGCGCGGGCTCTCCCCGCACCCTCAAGTATGTGCCGTGACCAGCCGGTTGATGCCTTCCCGGCGGAGCCGGACAGCTCACCGGACGACCGCCGGACCGCGCCTGCGGCCTGGGCTCACGGCCGATACCGCACGAATCGCAGGGTCGCCTCGGGCTCGCCCGGGGCCGGGGGACGGTTCCAGGGCCGGGTGCGGAAGCTGTGCAGGCGTCCCCGGGTGAGGGCGAGTCTCGGCAGGCGGACACCGAACTCGGCCGCGAGAGCCTCCAGGACGCGCCGCTCGCCCAGCCGCTCCGCCAAATGCTCGCCCGGCGGGAAGAGACGGTCCGGGTCGAGGGCGGCGGGCAGGGGTCCTCGTCCGCCGATCGTGCCCGGCCGCACGGTGAATCCGCAGGTCTCCTCGCCGTTCTCCGCGACCGACAGCAGGAAGTGCCCGAAGGGGGCTCCGTCGGAGGGCTCGCTCCACACCGTGACCGCGCGAGTGCCTTGGGAGGCGGCGACGCCCGGGGAGACGAACCGCCTCTCGTCGAAGCCGCCGGGCCCGGCCTCCAGGGCGAAGCTCCAGCCGGCTCCCGCCCGGCCGACGACGGCCACCGGCTCGTCCCCGGACGTCGACAGGCCGTGGTGGTCGCGCCCGCTTCTGCGCGCGTCCCACAACGTCATCGGCTCCCGCAGGGAGGTGCTTCCGTCCGCCCCGATGCGGCCGGGCAGTTGGACCGGTTCCACCCCCTCCACCAGGACGAAGCGGTACGAGGTCAGGATGCTGCCCCGGTCCATGTCGACCAGCCACGCCAGACCCGGCGGATCCTGGTCGGCGGCCGGAGCCGGGGTGCTGCCGTGCTGTCCGGCCCTCGGTGTGGCTAGCAGTTCCCGGCCCCGCTCCGGGGTGAGGAGGGGGCCGAGGAGCGGGTCGGCACACAGGCCGACGGGCGCGATGTGGTCCGGGCCGAGCGGTCGCCACTCGGGCAGCGCGGTGCGCAGCGTGTGCCAGGCCGCGTCGTTCTCGCCCCAACCGGCCTGTTCCCGCGCCTCCTCCACGGCCGCCGCGAAGGGGCCCGCGGGCGTGTAGCGGAACGTGTCCGCCCGCGCCTGCCGCAGGGCTTCGTCCGCCACCGGGCGCACGGTCTCGGGAGCCGTCGGCAGGAACATGCTGTCGTCCCAGCGTTTGCGCACATGCGCGTCGGCCAGCACCGGCAGCACCTCCGAGGCGTACCGCGGGTCGTCCGAGAGTCCGTGGAAGGACACCGTGTACGTCTCGCCGAACAGGCGACGGATCTGGTCACGCAGTCCCGTCGCGCGGGGCCGGCCGTACGCGATCGCCTCCGCGAGGGCCGCCGAGGCCCGCTCGTGCCGTCCGGCCAGGGCGTCGAGCCGGGCGGCCTCGACGGAGGCGTCCAGAGACCGCGTGGTCGCGTTGGCGAACTCCCGCCCCTCGCGCGCCGCTCGGTCCGCCTGCAGCTGGTGGAACTCCTGGTGCATGGCCTCCATGAAGGCGCGGAACGACGCGTACCGCTCGGGCGGACTCGCGCGCCACGAGGCCCAGGTGTAGACGGCCCACTCACCCGTGTCGTCGACGTCACCGGGGTCGAGCAGGACGTACATGGCGTCCGACTCCACGTCGAGTTGCAGCGCTCGGTGCCACATCCCGGCCGACAGCGGCTCTTCCGGTTCGCCGGGGAAGTACTCGGACAGTCCTGCCGCGTCCTCGTGCGGACGGATCCGGTCCGTGCCCGCCAGCAGCCAGACGAAGCCACCCGCGTGCCGCCAGCCGTCGCTCACCGCGAGGAACGTCCGGTAGGAGGGCGGCAGCCGGTACCCGAGCCGTGCCTCCAGGGCTCGGATGCGCTCCTCGGACGCGGGCGGAAACCCCAGCCACCGTGCGCGCCGTGGTTCCTCGTCGCGCGCGTCCTCGCCCTCCGGTGCCCGCGGATCCTGCGCGTCCGCCCACTCCTCGGTCCACCGTTGCAAGAAGGACCGCCAGTCCTCACTCATGCCCGCCATGCCTGAAGCCTGACAGGCGCCACTGACAACACCCCCGGCTCGCGCGGCGGTTCGCCCGGCGTACCGGCCAAGGGGCGCTGATCGGGGCGCGGATCGGGGTCCGGTGGACGGTGGCCGCCGCGTCTGCCGCGCGGTGTGCGCTGCGGCCACCACAGGACGTAGGCGGCCGAGCCGAACGCGAAGGCGAGGCGGATGAGGCCCCGGGCGCCGTCGGACGGGATCAGCAGGGCGCTGCCGTAGAGGGACAGCAGGGCGATCCAGCTGACCCAGGGGACCAGGCGACGCTGGCCGATCGAGTCCCAGATCAGGGTGCCGAGGAGGACGGAGGCGTTGTAGTACGTGTACACGCTGGGGTCCAGGGCGATGCGGGCGTCGGCGGCGAGCAGGACGACGGCCGGCCAGCGCTGCCGGCGGACGGCGAGGACGCCCAGGGCCACGCCGAGGCTCATCTGGGCGGGTCGGTCCCACCAGGGGGTGACGGGATCGTGCACGCCGAACCAGCGCAGGGACGACGCCGCTTGGTTGGGGATGGTGAAGCGGGCCGCGGCGAAGGTCTCCGTATGGGTGAGGTAGAACGGCAGCCAGGCGGCGGCCACCAGGGCGAACAGCCAGGCCGCGGCGCGCGCCCGGCCGCCGCGCGGCAGGGCCAGGAAGAGGGGGACGAAGCCGACCGCCCACGGTTTGCAGCCGACGGCCAGGGCCAGGCAGACGCCGACGGCGGTGGCCCTGCCGCGGACCAGGGCGCGCACGGCCAGCGTGGTGAAGAACAGGGCCAGCACGTCGTCGAGATGCGCGAACCGTACGGCGACCTCCACCCACATGGGGATGAAGGCCGCCCCGGCGATCAGGACCCGCTGCTGCAGGCGCCTGTGGTTGACGCCGGTGCCCCGGTAGTGGTCCGCTGCCGCCCGCCCGACCAGGACGAGCATGTACAGGCCCAGCACCGACATGAACAGGTCGGCGAGCTTCTCCCCCGTCTCGGGCGGGAACGGCGCGAACAGTCCGGCGACGAGGAAGCTGACGGGGCCGATCTGCAGTTCGGGGTGGTTGGCGTAGAGGGCGAGGCCGCCGCCCGGGATCTGGTTGAACAGCAGTTGCTGGCCGGTCCTCAAGTAGTGCCAGGAGACGGCCTCGTGGCGTTCTGCGACGACGAACCAGCCGGCCGTCCACACGGCCAGCAGCAGGGTGTGCCGGCGGACCGGCAGCCACTTCGTCCGGCCGAACCGCTCCCCGCCTCCGGGCGCGGGACCCGCCGTTCGCCCGTTCGGCACACCCCGTCCTTCCGCTGCACACTCTGTCGGCACCGGGGCGGCCGAGGACACGGCCCCGCCCGGCTCACCTCAGTAGAGGGACTGGGCGCGACGTGGGTTCCTCCTCGGCCCGTACTCCTCGGCGGCCGCCCCGGGTTCGGGTACATGTGCGGTCGGCGCCCGTGGGGAGCGGCGTCTGCCGAGGGCCTGATCAGTGGCGTGTTCGGCGGGGTGTCTTGCTCGCGGCCGCGGGCGCGTTCGACCGTGAGCGCCGCTGTGACCTGCGGGTTTCCCACGGGCCGAGCGGGGGACCCGGAGCGTGTGGTGGCCTATGGGGCGGAGCAGCGGGTACGGATGCCGGCGCTGCGGGCGCGCTGGCTGAGGCAGACGTTCGTCCACTGGCCGTTCCCTCCGGAGGTGGTGCAGGCCCTGCTGCCGGAGGGTCTCGTCGTGGACGAGTACGACGGAGCCGCCTGGGTGGGTCTGACCCCGTTCGAGATGGCGGGAGTGCGGCCGCCGGGCGTGCCGGGCGCCGGCCTGACGTTCGCGGAGACGAACCTGCGCACCTACGTCCGCCGGGGCGACGGGCAGGACGGACTGTGGTTCCTCACGATCGAGGTCTCCTGTCCTGTGATGCCGGCGGCGCGTGCCGTCGGGGCGCCGTACCACCCGGGCAGACTGAGCGTGCGCCAGAACGGCGACACCGTCTCGTACACCGGTGTGCGGTGGGGCGGCCGCCCTTCCTACCGTCTCTCCGTCCGGCCCGGCGACCCGGTCCAGCCCACCGAGCGCGACGTGTGGCTGACCTCGCGCTGGCGGTCGTACACACGGCGGTTCGGGACGCTGTGGGAGACACCGGTCGAGCACGAACCGTGGCCGCTGGCCGAGGCCAGGGTCGAGGTTCTGGAGGAGACGCTGACGGCCGCGGCGGGCCTGCCCTCCCCCGCCGCGGAGCCCGTCGTGCACTACTCGGAGGGTGTCCGGCACGTACGGCTGGGCGTGTCCCGGCCCCTGCGCAAGGGACGCGCCGGAGGTGACGCCGCCGGGTGAGCGCGGTGGTCGCCCGCGAAAGGCGGTCGGCCCGGCGGTGGACCGGCCCGGACGGGGCACTCGCGGGCCGACGGCGGATTCGACGACCCCAAGGAGTGCCATGCCTGCGCCACGACTGCTCGGCGTCTATCTCAACGACCACCTGGCCGGCGCGACCGTCGGTGCCGAGCTGGGGCACCGCATGGTCCAGGAGCACGGTGACACGGCGTACGGGAACGAGCTGCGGAACCTGGCGACCGAGATCGCGCAGGATCGGCGGGCCCTGCTGCGGATCATGGGCGAGCTGGACGTGCCCGCGCGGCGGTACAAGGTCTACGGGGCATGGCTGGGCGAGAAGCTCGGCCGGGCCAAGCCCAACGGCCGCCTGCTGCGCCGCTCCGGCCTCACGTTGCTGATCGAGCTGGAGGCGCTGCGGTCGGGCGTGGCGGGAAAGGCGCTGCTGTGGCGGGCCCTGCTCACCATGGCCGAAGACGATCCGCGCTTCGACCGCGACCGGCTGGAGGAGCTGCGGCAGCGGGCGGAGCGGCAGACGCAGACGCTCGACTCCCTGCACACCAGGGCCGCCGCGGGTCCGCTCGCCGCCTCGGAGCGGCAGTCGTCCGGATCGTCGGCGGCCCGGTCCGGCTGACGCCTCCGGTGCCGCCGACGGCGGCCCGCTCAGCCCAGCAGCGGATCGTCGAAGAGCGAGAGCCTGGCGGTGACGCGCTTGCCGACGGGCTCCCGGCGAGCCTCGAAGCCCTGCACCACCGCCATCACTATCTCCAGGCCGTGCTGCCCCACCCGTCCGGCGTCGGCGGCCTGGGCCCACGGAAGCGTGGGATCGGTGTCCCACACCTCGATCTCCACCATGCTGCCGTCGGCCACGCGCAGCTGCAGCAGCGCCGGCCCCGGCGCGTACTTGAGCGCGTTGGTGACCAGCTCGCTGACGACCAGTTGCGACAGGTCCAGTGTCCGCGCCGAGACCGGAAGCCCGTGTTCGGACTGGGCGCGCGCCAGGAAGGCGGACACCTGGTCCCTCGCGTCGGCGATGCAGCCCGGCGCTCCGTCGAGGGCCACGGTTACCTCGGCAGGTGCGGCTTCCGGCATCCGAAACCACTCCTCGGGCGGAACAGTCTGGCTGCCGCCGATGTGCAATACCCCGTTCATGAGCGCGCGACTACCCCGTAGGTCTCCTCCTACTCCTGCGCCGCGCACACATGAATGAGGCGCATGCGTGCATCGAGCCCGGAATACGGGGCAGCGATGGCAACAGAAGAGGCGACGGGGGGTCGACCCACCGCGGAAGGATGCGAGTGTCAGACAACCGGGAAGCAGTGGGCCACGGTGGGCTGTCCGTGGTCCGTCACGACGTCGACGGCGTCGCCGTTCTCGGCCTCGAGGGGGAAGTGGACTACCAGAGCGCGTCGGCCCTGACCCGGGCGATGCCTCGGGCCGACGCCGATCCGGGCCGCCGGCTCGTGCTCGACCTGAGCCGGGTCACGTTCATGGACTCCAGCGGTGTCAACGCCCTCATCGGCGCCCACCAGGACAGGCAGCCCGTGGAGGGATGGCTGCGGCTGGCCGGGGTGCGCGGGGCGGTGCTGCGCACCCTGCAGCTCGTGGGTCTCGACACGGTGATCGTCTGCTGCCCGAGCGTCGAGGAAGCCGTTCGGCCGTGACGGGCGGGCGGGCGGTGGACGACCACCGAATAAACCGTCCGAGTGCCCCTCCTCTGTCAAGGCATGCCGGTTTCCGCATGCCTTTTTTCGCCGTTCTCAGATGCCTCCGCGGGGCTTTGGCCGCCGCCCGGGAACTGCGTTAACCTTCGACGGATTTCTCATCAGGCATATCCGTGAACTGCGGAATTGCCGCTCACAGCGGGGCCCTGCGGGGCCCCGGCGCGGTTCCGAGTCCTCGGGGTGAGGGCTCTTGGGGAGCGGAACGAGGATGCGCATGACCACCAAGTCGGTCGAGGCCGAGAAGCAGGGGCCGGGCGAGCAGGAGCTGCGGCAGCTGCTGGCCGGGCTGACCGCCGTACGCGACGGCGACTTCGGCACCCGTCTGCCCTCGGACGGGGAGGGGCTGCTCGGCGACATCGCCACGGTTTTCAACGGCATGGTCGACCAGTTGTCCGTGTTCACCTCGGAGGTGACGCGGGTGGCCCGCGAGGTGGGCACCGAGGGCACGCTGGGCGGTCAGGCGGAGGTGCCGGGGGTCTCGGGCACCTGGGCCGACCTGACCGACTCGGTCAACGCCATGGCGGGCAACCTGACCACGCAGGTCCGTGACATCGCCCAGGTGGCCACCGCGGTCGCCAAGGGCGACCTGTCCCAGAAGATCGACGTGCCGGCCCGCGGCGAGATCCTGCAGCTGAAGGAGACCGTCAACACGATGGTCGACCAGCTGTCGTCGTTCGCCGCGGAGGTCACCCGCGTCGCCCGCGAGGTGGGCAGCGAGGGACGCCTCGGCGGCCAGGCGCAGGTGCCCGGTGTCGGCGGTGTCTGGCGCGACCTGACCGATTCGGTCAACTTCATGGCCGGCAACCTGACGTCCCAGGTCCGCAACATCGCCCAGGTGACGACCGCGGTGGCGCAGGGCGACCTGTCCCAGAAGATCACCGTGGACGCCCGCGGCGAGATCCTGGAACTGAAGAACACCATCAACACGATGGTCGACCAGCTCTCCGCCTTCGGCGACGAGGTCACCCGCGTCGCCCGGGAGGTCGGCACCGAGGGACGCCTCGGCGGCCAGGCGGACGTCAAGGGCGTGAAGGGCACCTGGCGCGATCTCACGGACTCCGTGAACTTCATGGCGGGCAACCTCACCGCGCAGGTCCGCAACGTCGCCCAGGTGGCCACCGCGGTGGCGCAGGGCGACCTGTCCCAGAAGATCACCGTGGACGCCCGCGGCGAGATCCTGGAACTGAAGAACACCATCAACACGATGGTCGACCAGCTCTCCGCGTTCGCCGACGAGGTCACCCGCGTCGCGCGCGAGGTCGGCACCGAGGGCAACCTCGGCGGCCAGGCGATCGTGCGGGGCGTCTCGGGCACCTGGAAGGACCTGACGGACAACGTCAACGTGATGGCGTCCAACCTGACCGGTCAGGTGCGCTCCATCGCCCAGGTCGCCACCGCCGTCGCCCGCGGCGACCTCTCGCAGAAGATCACCGTCGAGGCCAAGGGCGAGGTCGCCGCCCTCGCCGACGTGATCAACACCATGGTCGACACGCTGTCCGCGTTCGCCGACGAGGTCACCCGCGTCGCCCGCGAGGTCGGCACCGAGGGACGCCTCGGCGGCCAGGCGCACGTGCCCAATGTGGCCGGCACCTGGAAGGACCTGACGGACAACGTCAACTCCATGGCCAACAACCTCACCGGGCAGGTCCGCAACATCGCCCTGGTGACGACCGCGGTGGCCAACGGCGACCTGTCGAAGAAGATCGACGTCGACGCCCGCGGCGAGATCCTGGAGCTGAAGACGACCATCAACACGATGGTCGACCAGCTGTCGTCGTTCGCCGCTGAGGTCACCCGCGTCGCCCGCGAGGTCGGCAGCGAGGGCCGGCTCGGCGGCCAGGCCGAGGTGGAGGGCGTCGAGGGCACCTGGAAGCGCCTGACGGAGAACGTCAACGAACTGGCCGGGAACCTGACCCGGCAGGTCCGTGCGATCGCCGAGGTCACCAGCGCCGTCGCCGAGGGCGACCTGACCCGCTCGATCACCGTGGTGGCCTCCGGCGAGGTCGCCGACCTCAAGGACAACATCAACTCCATGGTGGAGTCCCTGCGCGAGACCACCCGGGCCAACCAGGAGCAGGACTGGCTCAAGACCAACCTGGCGCGCATCTCCGGCCTGATGCAGGGCCACCGCGACCTGCCGGTCGTCGCCGAGTTGATCATGGACGAGCTGACGCCGCTCGTCGCGGCCCAGTACGGCGCCTTCTACCTCGCCGAGGACACCGAGGCCGGCCACGACCTGCGCCTGGTGGGCTCCTACGGCTTCCCGGACGACGCCGACCGGCCCACCCGCATCTCCATCGGCCGCTCCCTGGTCGGCCAGGCGGCGCGCAACCGCCGGACCATCACCGTGGAGGACCTGCCGGAGGGCTACGTCAGCATCTCCTCCGGCCTCGGCCACGCGCTCCCCCGCGCGCTGGTGGTGCTGCCCATCGTGGTCGAGGAGCAGGTGCTCGGCGTCATCGAGCTGGCCTCGCTGACCCGCTTCACGCAGATCCACCAGGACTTCCTGGCCCAGCTGATGCCGACCATCGGCGTCAACCTCAACACCATCGTCGCCAACGTCCGCACCGACGAGCTGCTGGAGGAGTCCCAGCGGCTGACCGTCGAACTGCAGGCGCGGTCCGGGGAGTTGCAGGTGCAGCAGGTCGAGCTGCAGCGCTCCAACGCCGAGCTGGAGGAGAAGGCCTCCCTGCTGGCCTCGCAGAACCGCGACATCGAGGCGAAGAACCTGCAGATCGAGCAGGCCCGGCAGGAACTGGAGACCCGCGCCCAGCAGTTGGCGCTGGCCTCCAAGTACAAGTCGGAGTTCCTGGCCAACATGAGCCACGAACTGCGCACCCCGCTCAACAGCCTGCTGATCCTGGCCCAGTTGCTGGCCCAGAACCCCTCGCGCAACCTCACCCCGAAGCAGGTCGAGTACGCGGGGATCATCCACTCGGCCGGCTCGGACCTGCTGCAGCTGATCAACGACATCCTCGACCTGTCCAAGGTCGAGGCGGGCAAGATGGACGTCTCCCCCGAGCGGGTCCCGCTGCGTCAGCTGCTGGAGTACGTCGAGGCGACGTTCCGCCCGATGACGACGCAGAAGAGCCTGGACTTCACCGTCGCCACCGCGCCCGGCACGCCCGCGGACCTGCTCACCGACGACTCCCGGCTGCGCCAGATCCTGCGCAACCTGCTGTCGAACGCGGTGAAGTTCACCGAGCAGGGCGGCGTGGAGCTGCGCATCGAACCGGCGGCCGACCGGGAGGTGCCGCGCGGTGTGCACCGGGGCGGTCCCGTGGTGGCGTTCCGGGTGAAGGACACCGGCATCGGTATTCCGCAGCAGCAACTGGAGACGATCTTCGGGGCGTTCCAGCAGGCCGACGGGACGACCAGCCGCAAGTACGGCGGCACCGGCCTGGGCCTGTCCATCACCCGGGAGATCGCCCACCTGCTGGGCGGTGCCGTCACCGTCGACAGCACTCCCGGCCAGGGCAGCACGTTCACCCTCTATCTGCCCGTCGCCCGCGCCGACTTCGAGGAGCTGGCGGACGGCGGCCGGCCGGCGGAGCACCACCGGGGCGAGAGCGTCCCGAACGCGGCCTCGCCCCGGGCGCTGTCGGGGCCCACGCCGCCGTCCGGGCACCGCAGGCGCCGTCTGCTGGTCGTCGAGGAGCGCCAGCGCGGTCTGCTCTCGCTCGTCGCCGAGCGTGCCGTCTCGGACATCGCGCGCGACCCGGCCGACCCGCACGGCGAGATCGACATCATCACCGCCGTCGGGGCGGAGGAGGCCGCGAGCACGCTGGCGGCCGAGCCCTGCCACTGCGTGGTCCTCGAACTCGGCATGCCGCACGCCGAGGGCGCGGACTTCCTGGAGGCCATGCGCGGCGACTCCGCGCTGGCCAGCGTGCCCGTGCTGGTGCACACCGGGCACCGGGTCGACCTCTCCCAGGAGCAGGCGCTGCGGGCCCTGGCGGGCGACCGGCCGCTGGACTTCCTCTCCAGCCTGGACGAGCTGCGCGAGCGCATCACCCTGCACCTGTCCGCCGAGCAGCCGGGCGACGTGCTGTCGCTGGTGCGCGCCGAGGAGACGCAGCACGCACCGGCGCAGGTCGTGGACGACTCGTTCATCGGCCGCACGGTCCTGGTGGTCGACGACGACGCGCGCAACCTCTTCGCCCTCAGCGGGGTGCTGGAGCTGCACGGGTTCGAGGTCCTGCACGCCGACAACGGCCGCAAGGGCATCGAGATGCTGCTCGCGCACCCCGACATCTCGCTGGTCCTGATGGACGTGATGATGCCGGAGATGGACGGCTACGCGGCCACCGCGGAGATCCGCTCGATGCCGCAGTACACGGAGCTGCCGATCATCGCCGTCACCGCGAAGGCGATGCCCGGCGACCAGGAGAAGAGTCTGGCGTCGGGAGCGAACGACTACATCACGAAGCCCGTCGACACCGGCGACCTGATCGCCCGCGTCCGTCAATGGCTGCCCTCGTGACCGGGTGCCGCATCCGCCGAGTCCCCCAGCCGACCGCGTGACGTCGCCCGGCGTCGCCGCCGCAGAACAGGCCAACCGTGAGTGATCTCCGTCAGCCGCACACATCACCCGCCACCGAGCACGTCCAGGCGCCCGGCGACACCGGCACGTCCGTCGCGGAGACCGCAGGCGCCGACGGTCCCGAGCAGACGTCCCCCGTCGGACGGCTCGCGGCGACCGTGGACCGGCTGCGCCGCGAGGTGCGGGCGGCGCAGGCCGAGGCGGACGGCCGCGCCCTGATCGAACTGGCCAAGGGCATCCTGGTCGAGCGGCTGCGCTGCGGGCCGGCGCAGGCGGCGCGGCAGCTCGCCGAGCTGACCGAGCAAGCGGGCGTGACGCCGCTGGAGTTCGCCGTCGAGGTCATCAACCAGGCCTCACGCGACCGGGTCTCGGAGGTCACCAGCGCCTTCCTCGCCGCCACCGCGGCCCGGTCCGACGCCGAGGCGTCGGCCGAGGGCACCTCGTCCGCCGTACGGCTGCGCACCGCCGAGAGCGGCGCGCTGGCCGCCGACGACACCCAGGCCGTGGCCGACTCCCTGCTGGAGCACGCGCTGACGCCGCTCGGCGCGGAGGCGGTGGCGATCTGGGGGCTGGGGGCCGACGGCTCGCTGAGCCTGGCGGGCAGCGCCGGGTTCTCCACCGCCGAGGCCGGGCGCTGGCGGCATGTGCCGCCGGGGGTGACGACCGTGGCGCGCCGCGGACTCACCGAGGAGGGGGGTGAATGGATCCGCAGCCTGGCCGAGACCGGACTGCCCTCCATCGGCCAGCACCACCGCCCCGAGGGCGGCCGGGTGGCCGTACCCGCGGGGACCGGCGGCCGGATCCACGGCGTGCTGGAGATCGCCTGGCCGGAACCGCTGGATCAGCTCTCCCCGCCGATCGTCCGGCAGATCGAGGCCCTCGCGGAGCTGTGCGCGCACACATTGCAGACCTCGGTGCCGCCGGACCCCGCGTCGGACACGAGCCCGCGCATCCTGCCGGACGTCGCCGAGCTGATGGACCTCGCCGACGGGCTGCACGACCCGGCCCTGGTGCTGATGCCCTGGCTGGACGCCGAGGGACGGCTGGTCGACTTCCGGATCCAGCACGTCAACGGCCGCTTTCTGGACCCGGCGGGCCGGCCGCGCGGCGTCATCAACGGCGCCCTGCTGCTGGAGACCTATCCCCTGGCCGCGGGGCAGAGCGAACTGTTCGAGCGGATCGAGCGCGTCTACGCCACCGGCGAGCCCTACCGCGCCCACCGCATGCGGCTGACCGCGCTGGTGGACGACGTGCACCTGACCGCGGTCGCCGACATCAACATCAGCAGGCACGGCGGCAGCGTCCTGCTGATCTGGCGCATCGAGGACGAGACGGCCCGGCTGGCCAACCTGCTCCAGCACGCCCAACGCCTGGGCCGCATCGGCGGGTTCGAGGAGAACCTGCTCACCGGCGAGATCACCTGGAACGGGCAGCTGTACGACCTCTACGGCCGGTCCGCCTCCAGTTCCCCCGTGCCGCTGGAGGACCTGGCCGCCCACGCGCATCCCGACGACGCCGTGGCCATCGGCCGGTTCCTGCGGGCCGTGCTGCACCAGCGCCGGCCCGCGTCGGCCGCGTTCCGGCTGCAGCGGCCCGACGGGGTCACCCGCCACATCCGGGTCGTGGCGGAGCCGGGCCTCGACTCCGACGGCCAGCTGTACGTCGTACGCGGCGCCTACCAGGACATCTCCGCCCACCACTGGACGGAGGTGGCCCTCGCCGCGACCCGTGACCAGCTCGCCCACACCGAGCAGCAGGCCAGTGAGCGCAACCGGCTCACGCTGCAGCTGCAGCACGCCATCATGCCGCCGACGCAGGCTCCGCTGGAGGCGCCCGGGCTGCGGGTGGCCGTGCGCTACCGGCCCGCGGAGACCCAGCACCTGGTCGGCGGCGACTGGTACGACGCGGTCGTGCTGCCGTCCGGGCTGGTGCTGCTGTGCGTGGGCGACGTCGCGGGACACGGCATAGAGGCGGCCACCAGCATGGTCGTGCTGCGCAACGCGCTGCGCGGACTCGCCGTGACCGGAGCCGGGCCGGGCCAGGTGCTGACCTGGCTGAACATGGTGGCCCACCATCTGACCGGCTCCATCACCGCCACCGCGGTCTGTGCCCTGTACGACCCCGAACGGCGCACACTGCGCTGGGCGCGCGCCGGCCATCTGCCGCCGGTGCTGGTGCGCGGCACGGAGGCGACGGCGCTGCCGCTGGTCAAGGGGCTGCTGCTGGGCGCCGTGCCGGAGGCCGGCTACGAGGAGCAGGAGGTGCAACTCGCCGTCGACGACACGCTGTTGATGTACACCGACGGTCTGATCGAGCGCCGCGACCGGTCCGTGGAGGAGTCCCTGGCCCAGCTGCTGACGGCGGCGCGCTCGGTTCCGCCGACGCTGGAGCAGCAGCTGGACCGGCTGCTCGTCCACAGCAGGTCCGACACGGACGACGACACCTGCATCGTCGGCATCCGGGTCGACTGACCCGGCGAGCGGTCGCCGGCGACGGACCCGGCGGCCCGGAGCGAACCGGCGGGCACCGGCCACACCTGTGCGGAATCCTTTCCTCTACAAGTGTGGCGTAAGTATGGTGATCGCGTGAAGGCACTCCTGCTGTCAGGCGGCTCGGGCACGCGTTTGCGTCCCATCACCCACACGTCGGCGAAACAGCTCGTACCGGTCGCGAACAAGCCGGTGCTGTTCTACGGCCTGGAGGCGATCGCACAGGCCGGCATCACCGAGGTCGGGATCGTCGTCGGGGACACGGCCGAGGAGATCCGGGCGGCCGTCGGCGACGGGAGCGCGTTCGGCCTCGACGTCACCTACATCCCGCAGTCCGCCCCGCTGGGGCTGGCCCACGCGGTGCTGATCGCCCGGGAGTTCCTGGGCGAGGACGACTTCGTGATGTACCTCGGCGACAACTTCGTCGTCGGCGGCATCACCTCCCTGGTGGACGCCTTCCGCGCCGAACGCCCGGACGCGCGCATCCTGTTGACGCGGGTGGCGAACCCGGGCGCGTTCGGGGTGGCCGAACTCGACGACTGCGGGCGAGTGGTGGGCCTGGAGGAGAAGCCCCGGCAGCCCAGGAGCGACCTGGCGCTGGTGGGGGTCTATCTGTTCACCCCGGCCGTCCATGAGGCCGTGCGCGCCATCAAGCCGTCCGGACGCGGCGAGTTGGAGATCACCGACGCCCTGCAGTGGATGATCGACACCGGGCGGGACGTGCGCTCCACGACGATCTCCGGGTACTGGAAGGACACCGGGAACGTCACCGACATGCTGGAGGTCAACCGCTCGGTGCTGGAGAGCCTGGAGGGCCGGATCGACGGCACGGTCGACGGCCGCAGCGAGCTCATCGGCCGGGTGCGCGTCGAGGCCGGGGCGCAGGTGACCGGCAGCCGGATCGTGGGCCCGGTCGTCATCGGCGCGAACACCGTGATCACCGACTCCTACGTGGGCCCCTTCACCTCGATCGCCGAGGACTGCCGCATCGAGGACAGCGAGATCGAGTACTCGATCGTGCTGCGCGACTCCTCGGTGCGCGGCGTCGGGCGGGTGGAGGCCTCCCTCATCGGCCGCAACGTCGAAGTCACTCCCGCCCCCCGCAAACCCGCCGCCCACCGCCTCGTCCTCGGCGACCACAGCAAGGTGCAGATCTCCTCATGACGACCAGGACGACGGGTCCGCGACGAGACGGTCCCGCGGTCGTGTGCGACGACAAGAGAGGCCCAGCCCGGTGAGCTTCAGGAAGCAGCCGACCGCCCAGGTCGACGAGAAGGCCGAGATCGGTGACGGCACGACGGTCTGGGACCTGGCCCAGATCCGGGAGGACGCCCGGCTGGGCAGCGGGTGCATCGTGGGCCGGGGGGCCTACGTCGGTCCCGGCGTGCGCATCGGCGACAACGTCAAACTCCAGAACTACGCGCTCGTCTACGAGCCGGCGGTGCTCGCCGACGGGGTGTTCGTGGGCCCGGCCGCCGTCCTCACCAACGACTACTTCCCCCGGTCGGTGGACCCGGGCGGCAAGCTCAAGCGCGGGGACGACTGGGAGGCCGTCGCCGTCGTGGTGGACGAAGGGGCCTCGCTGGGCGCCCGGTCGGTGTGCGTGGCGCCGGTCCGCGTGGGGCGGTGGGCGCTGGTCGCGGCCGGCGCGGTGGTGACCCGGGACGTGCCGGACTTCGCGCTCGTGGCCGGCGTTCCGGCGCGCCGCATCGGCTGGGTGGGGCGGGCCGGTGTGCGCCTGGTGGAACGGGAGGGCGAGTCCGGCGTGTGGGAGTGCCCGGAGACCGGTGCGCTGCACGACGAGAAGGACGGCGGACTCGTCGAGCGCGCATGACGCGTCTTTCCGCCAAATCGCAAATCTTCGAACATTCACCGGCATAACATGTGTGCGAACTGTGCAGAGACAGCACAATGAGCACACGAACCAGTGCCCAGGGGGGGTTACCGGGTGAGGAAACCTGTGCCTGAAGCGAGGAGCGGCATCCGCTCCGTCGCCTGACGTCCGTCTTGTCTTCCACGTCCGGCCGTGCGCGCCGCGACGCTCTCAAGTCTGCGCCAAAACAGGGGGGTTGGTGTGTCCAACCGATGACCAGTTCACGTCTCGCGGCACTCGGTGACGAGGACCCGCCGCTACTCGCGCTCGCCCGACGCCTGCTCGCCGTGGCCGAGTCGGGGCTTCCGTCGATGCTGCTTCCCGGCGGGGAGGCCTTCGTCTTCACCATGGCCGGACAGCAGGCCCCCGACGGCTCCTGGACCCTGGAGCGGCGCGGTACCAGCACCCGTTACGCGGCCATCACCGTGCTCGGGGCCCGGTTCCTGCCGGAGGACCGCCAGCGCGCGGTGCTCGGCGGGCGCACCGCCGAGGAGTTCGCGGGTCTGCTCATCGAGTCGCTGCCGGCGGTGACCAACCTCGGTGACGCGGCGCTCATCGCCTGGGCCGCCGCCGAGACCGGGCACCCCAAACTCTCCGACGCCCTCGCGCGGGTGACGGAGCTGGACGTGGAAGGGCGCCCGCAGTACACCGTGGAGGCGGCCTGGGTGCTGTCCGCGTTCGCGGCGGCTCGCGACACGGTCGATGTGGAGAGACGTTTCACCGCAGCTCGCGACCGTCTGCTCCGCTGCCGGATCGGCGACAGCCCGCTGTTCCCGCACGCCACCGCCCCCGGCCTGTTGCCCTGGTACCGCGCGCACGTCGCCTGCTTCGCCGACCAGACGTACCCGCTGCAGGCGCTGGCCCGCGCGCACGGCAGCGGTGACGGGGACGGCGACCCCGAGGCGCTGGCCGCCGCCGACGCGTGCGCGGCGCGCATCTGCGAGCTGCAGGGCGAGGGCGGTCAGTGGTGGTGGCACTACGACGCCCGGACCGGCGCGGTGATCGAGGGCTACCCGGTCTACAGCGTTCATCAGCACGCGATGGCGCCGACCGCCCTGTTCGACCTCGCCGAGGCCGGCGGCACCGACTTCGGCGCGGCGATCCGCAAGGGTCTGCGCTGGATGACGGACGTACCCGAACTGGCGGGCTCCCGGCACCGGGAGCCGATGATTCTGGACGACCTCGGGGCCACCTGGCGCAAGGTGTACCGGGGCGATCCGAAGAAGGCCGTGCGGGCCGCCCGCGGCCTGTCCACCCGGCTCGCTCCGGGCCTGCGGCTGAAGTCCCTGGACCGGCTCTACCGGCCGCTGGCCGTGGATCGCGAGTGCCGGCCCTACGAGTTCGGCTGGATGCTCCACGCCTGGCAGGCGGGTGGCAAATGAGCGCGAGACGCACCCTGTTCGGGGTCGAGCTGGACCCGCTGACCATGGACGAGACCGTGGCGCACTGTCTGGAGGCGGTACGCGACGGCAGACAGCTGGAGATCGGCGTGGTCAACGCCGCGAAGCTGGTGAACATGCGCCGCGACCCGCGGCTCGCCGCGGCCGTGTCCGGCTGCGACCTGGTCCTCGCCGACGGGCAGGCCGTGGTGTGGGCCGGGCGGGTGCTGCGCGCCCCGCTGCCCGAACGGGTCGCCGGCATCGACCTGTTCCTGCGGCTGCTCGGCGAGGCGGAGGCCGCGGGTATCTCCGTGTACTTCCTGGGCGCCCGGCAGGACGTGCTGGACCGGATGCTGCTGCGGGTCGCCGACCGCTTCCCCGGGCTGAAGGTGGCCGGCAGCCGCAACGGCTACTTCGACGACTCCGAGCAGGAGACGGTCGCCGACGGCATCGCCCGCAGCGGCGCCCAGATGCTGTTCCTCGGCATGACGTCCCCGAAGAAGGAGATCTTCACCGCCGCCCACGGCGCCCGCACCGGCGCCCGCGTGGTGCACGGCGTCGGCGGCTCCTTCGACATCCTCGCCGGGGTCACCAAGCGGGCCCCCGCGACCTGGCAGCGGTGGGGGCTCGAATGGCTCTACCGCGTACTTCAGGAGCCGCGCCGCCTGGGCCGGCGCTACCTCACCACCAACGTCTCCTTCGTCCTCATGACGGCACGCGAGCTGATCCGGCTCACCCCGTCGACCGCTCCCGCGAACAGGAGTCACTGATGCGTGTCGTCGTGGTTGGACAGGGATACGTCGGCCTGCCCCTGGCCGTCCGGGCCGCCGAGGTCGGACACGAGGTGATCGGCTACGACGTCGACGCCCGTCGGATCAAGAGCCTCGCCGCGGGCGAGTCCTTCGTCGAGGACGTCTCCTCAGAGAGGATCCGCGCGGCGCTGGACGAGGGCACCTACAGACCGAGCGAGTCCGCGCGCGACTGCGGCGGCTTCGACGTCGCCGTGGTGACCGTGCCGACTCCGCTGCACGAGGGCACCCCCGACCTCCGCTACATCAAGGAGTCGGCGATCACCCTGGCCCGTTATCTGCGCCCCGGCGCGACGGTCGTCCTGGAGTCGACGACCTACCCGGGCACCACCCAGGAGCTGTTCGCCCCGATCCTGGAGGAGGGTTCGGGCCTGACCGCGGGCCGCGACTTCCACCTCGGCTACAGCCCGGAGCGGATCGACCCCGGCAACGCCGTGTGGGGGTTCAAGGAGACTCCGAAGGTCGTCTCCGGTGTCAACGAGGCCTCCCTGAAGGCGGTTCAGGACTTCTACGGCCAACTCGTCGACACCACCGTGCCGGTGCGCTCGCCCAAGGAGGCCGAGCTCGCCAAGCTGCTGGAGAACACCTTCCGGCACGTGAACATCGCGCTGGTCAACGAGATCGCGATGTTCGCCCACCACCTGGACATCGACGTCTGGCAGTCCATCGACGCCGCCTCCACCAAGCCCTTCGGGTTCATGAAGTTCACGCCGGGACCGGGGGTGGGCGGCCACTGCCTGCCCATCGACCCCTCCTACCTGTCCTGGCGGGTGCAGCGCGAACTCGGCCAGAGCTTCCGGTTCGTGGAGCTCGCCAACGACATCAACAACCACATGCCCGAGTACGTCACCCGGCGGATCACCGACCACTTCAACGCCCGACGGCGTTCGGTGAACGGCTCGCGCATCCTGCTGCTGGGCCTCGCGTACAAGAAGAACACCGGCGACGCCCGCGAGTCGCCCGCCCTGCGCATCTCCCAGTTGCTGCTCGACATGGGGGCCCAGGTCAGGGCCGCGGACCCGCACGTCGTCGAGGGCCTGCCGGCCGACACCCGGCTGGTGCGGGTCGAGCCGACGCGCGAGGAACTGGCCGAGGCCGACGTGGTGGTGCTGCTCACCGACCACGACGGCTTCGACTACGAACTCGTCGCCGAGCACGCCCCGTTCGTTCTCGACTGCCGCCGCCGGCTGCCCTCCGGACCCACGATCGAGGTGCTCTGAGACCATGCCGCGCATCGTGTGCGTCGCCGGGGCGCGCCCCAACTACATGAAGATCAAACCGGTGATGGACGCCCTGGAGAGCCGGGGCGCCGAGGTCCTCCTCGTCCACACCGGCCAGCACTACGACCCGGCCATGAACGACGTGTTCTTCGCCGACCTCGGCATCCGGCCGCCCGACCGCTTCCTCGGGGTCGGCTCCGGCACCCACGCCGAGCAGACCGGCCGGGTGATGACCGCGTTCGAGCCGCTGCTGGACGAGGTCTCGCCGGACATCGTGGTCGTGGTCGGCGACATCAACTCCACGCTGGCCTGCGCGCTGGTCACCGCCAAGGCCGGGCCGCTGCTGGCCCATGTCGAGGCGGGCCTGCGCAGCCGGGACTGGAGCATGCCGGAGGAGGTCAACCGGGTCGCCACCGACCGCGTCGCCGACCACCTGCTGGCCCCCTCCCCCGACGCCGTGGAGAACCTGCGCGCGGAGGGATACCGGGAGGACCAGATCCACCTGGTCGGCAACGTCATGATCGACACGCTGCTGGCCAACCTGGAGCGGGCCCGCGCCTCCGACGTCCTCGACCGGTTCGGGCTCGCCCGGGGCGAGTTCGGGCTGGTCACCCTGCACCGCCCAGCCAACGTGGACGATCCCGCCGTACTGACGGGGCTGTTGAAGGCCCTCGGCGAGATCGCCGGGCGCTGCCCGCTGCTGCTGCCCGTGCATCCGCGTGCGGCCGGACGGCTCGCCGAGATCGGTGTCCCCGGCGGCATCCGGCTCGTACCGCCCGCCGGGTACCTGGACTTCATCGCCCTGCAGGACGCCGCCCGGGTGGTGCTCACCGACTCCGGCGGGGTGCAGGAGGAGACCACCGCACTGGGCGTGCCGTGCGTGACGCTGCGGGACAACACCGAACGCCCCATCACCGTCGAGCAGGGCACCAACGTGCTGGCCGGCCGCGATCCCGCGCGGATCGTCACCACCGTCCACCGCGTGCTGGACGACCCGCCCGCGCCCCGCCGGCCCGCGTTGTGGGACGGCCGCGCCAGCGACCGCATCGCCGACGTGCTGCTGGACGGAGGCACCGCGCGCACCCGGCCGCGGCCCACCGCCGTCACGGAACCGACATCCGCCGATCGGCCCAGACCCGAGGATCGAACGCTCCCCATATGATCCGCTTGCAACTGATGCTCGTCGAACGTTTGGCCGCTAGGGGGGACCGTCATGGATCTCGCTGAGATCTTCCGGGTGCTGCGCAGGCGCTGGTACGTCCTGCTGCCCGGACTGCTGCTGACCGCCGCCCTGATCGTCGGCGTCCTCGTGCTGGTGCCGGTCAGCTACCAGTCGCAGAGCACGGTGGTCCTGCTCAACTCCCAGAAGGCCACGGTCGCCTACGACGGCAACCCCTTCCTCAGCACGCAGACCTCGCTCACCGGCATGGCCGACAGCCTGGCCCGCAACCTCAACTCCGACGACTCGCTGCGGGACCTCAAGGCCCGTGGCGCGACCGGCACGTTCGAGGCGAAGCTCGCCGACAACGCACAGGGGCCGCTGCTGTGGCTCACCGTCACCGGCACCGACAAGGCGGCTGTCCTGTCCTCGGACAAGATCCTGACCGCCTACGCCAAGGAACGGCTGGACCAGTTCCAGAAGCAGCAGTCGGTCGCGCCGAAGGCCATGATCCGCATGACGACCATCGTCTCCCCGCAGAACCCGGTGGCGCAGACCAAGACCCGGCTGGAGTACCTGATCATGGCGGGTGCCCTGGGTCTGGTGGTCACCCTCGTCGCCGCGTTCTACATGGAGGCGCGCAAGAGGCCACGCGCGCCGGAGCAGCAGGCCCCGCCCGCCGGTCCGCGACAGCCGGGGACGACCGCGGCGGCCACCGCCGCGTCCACGGAGGAACCGGTGGTGGAGGAGCCGTTCCCGCAGGAGGGAGCCGTGGAGGAGACGCTCGCCATCCGGCGCCCGCCGAGCTGGTCACGGTCCGCCGGGGACGGCCGGGCCGCCGCCGAGACCGACGCGCCCCGGCCCGCCATGGCCGTGGCGTCCGCCGCCGAGCCGCTCGACGAGGAGTCGACCCATGGACATCGCCCGCGCACCGGACAGCGCGACCGGTGAGACGGGCGACGTACCCGCTGCTCCCGTCCCCGCACCTGCCGCCACCGCCTCCCTCGGCCGCAAGGTCCGCTCCGCGGCCCGCTGGAGCCTGATCAACACCGTCGTCCTGCGCCTGGGCAACTTCGCCACCGGCATCGTCCTGGCGCGCTTCGCCCTCGGCCCCGCGGAATGGGGCGTGTACGGCATCGCCCAGACGGTGCTGCTGGTCCTGCTGTCCGCGAACGAACTGGGCGTGGGCCTGGCCATCGTGCGCTGGGAGGGGGACGCGCGCCGGTTCGCGCCGACCGTGCTGACCCTCAGCACCCTCTCCAGCGGCCTGCTGTACCTGGCGCTGTTCGCGGCGGCCCCGACGGTGGCCGGCCTGCTCGGCTCGCCGCACGCCGCGGGTGTGCTGCGGGTGATGTGCCTGTGCGTGGTGATCGACGGGGTGGCTCAGGTCCCGGGCGGCTTCCTGACCCGGGAGTTCGCCCAGGGCAGGCGGATGGTCATCGACGGGCTCAACTTCGTGCTCGGCACGGCGGTGACCCTGCTGCTGGCCTTCGAGGGCTGGGGCGCGATGAGCTTCGCCGTCGGCGCCGTCGTCGGGAACGTCGTCACGCTGATCGGCTGCGCGCTGGCGGCGCCGGGCACCCTGAGGTTCGGCTGGGACGGCGAACAGGCCCGGGCTCTGCTGCGGTTCGGGCTGCCGCTGGCCGGGGCGAGCATGCTGGCCCTGGCGGTGGTCAACGTCGACACCATGGTGGTGGGCGCGACGCTGGGCAGCGTCTCCCTCGGCTTCTACGTCCTCGCCTTCAACATCTCCGGCTGGCCCGTGCGGATCATCTCCGAGGCCGCCCGCCGGGTGTCCTTCGCCGGGTTCTCGCGGCTGGCCGACTCGCCGCAGGCGCTCGCCCAGGGCTTCAGCCGTGCCCTGGGCGTGCTGATCACCGGCACCGTCCCGCTGTGCGTCCTGCTGGCGGGCCTCGCCGAGCCGCTCATCCGCACGGTCTACGGCGACCGTTGGGCCCCGGCGGCCGCGGCCCTGCCCTGGCTGATGGTCCTCGGCCTGATCCGCATCGGCAGCGAACTCGCCTACGACTGCCTGGTCGCGGTCGGACAGCGCCGCTCGCTCTTCCTGGTGCAGGGCCTGTGGCTGGTCTCCCTCGTGCCGGTGCTCCTCGCCGCCGCCCACCTGGGCGGCATCGTCGGCGTCTCCCAGGGCCATGTCCTGGTGGCCGGCGGCCTGGTGGTGCCCGTCTTCCTGCTCGCCCTCGGCCGGGGCGGCATCGGCCTCGGCCGCATCGCCCGGGCCTGTGCCTGGCCCTTCCTCGGCGGGGCCGTGATGGCCCTGGTCGTCCTCGGTCTGGAGCGCCTGCTGGGCGACGGACGGGTCGCGCTCCTTGCCAACGGCACGGTCGCCCTTGCCTGTTACACGCTGTGCGTCCTGCCCAGCCGCCGCTTCCTGCGCGGCGTGGAACGGCCCCACCGCGGACGGCACCGGTCGGCCGCACCGTCCGCCCTCCCCGACAGGACATGAGGTGAACCGCATGTCACGGCGTATCCGCCGGAGTTCGCTCGTCTGGCTGCTGCTGGCTTCCCTGCTGGCGGTGGTGGGCACCGCCTGCTCGGGATCGCACGACTCCGCGCTGCCGGACTGCCCGGACGACGCGCTGACCTGCCCGGCGAGCGGCTCCTCGGCGGCACCGAGCGGCGGTCCGGCGAGCTCGGCACCCGCCGCGACGCCGACGAGCCGCACCGCCTCGCCGTCCCCGTCGGGCACGCCCTCGGCGAGCGGCACGTCCGGCTCCCCCGCGGCGAAGGCCGCCTGCTCCTCGCCGAGCGCCTGCGGCTTCCCCGACGCCCGCACCACCGGCCCGCGCATCGCCCTCACCCCCCACAAGACCGGCTACAAGGCCATCCGCACCGACGGGCTCACCATCCGGGGCTGGGACATCACCGGCTCGCTCGACATCTACGCCGACGACGTCACGATCATCGACACGAAGATCACCTCGGACAGCTGGTGGGGCATCAACCTGCGCCCCGGCTACCACGGCCTGCGCGTGCTCCACTCCACGATCACCGCGGTGCCCGGCAAGGGGCCGGACAACGGCGGGGTGGACTACGCCGTATCGAACATGGGCGGCAGCTCCGTCGAGGTCGGCTGGTGCGACGTCTCGGTGTTCGGCGACGCCCTGTCCATGGGCCAGGGCAGCATCCACGACAACTACGTGCACGACATTGAGCCGTTCATCAACCAGGGCGGCGAATGGCAGCACACCAACGCGGTGATCAGCGGCGGCGGCAACACCGGGCACCTGGTCATCCGCCACAACACCCTGCTGAACCCGACCAGTCTGAAGCAGGGCGCCTCGGGCAGCATCGGCCTGTTCGCCGACACCGGCGTGGTCCGCAACGTCACCGTCGACCACAACTGGATCGCCGGCGGCGCCTACGCCCTGTACGGCGGGGACACCGGCGCCACCGGGATCAAGGTCACGAACAACGTGTTCTCGACGCAGTACCACCCCGCCGCCGGCGGCTACGGCGTGGTCGCCCACTGGAACCACGAGGGGGCCGGGAACGTGTGGCGCGACAACCGGATGTCCGACGGCCGCCCGATCGCCCCCGAGCCGGCCTCATGACGCGCCGCCTCGCGCGGGCGCCCTGGACGCTGCTCAAGGCGCTGTTCGGCTGGCTGGTGCTCTTCGAGGCCCGCAACAAGGTCCTGCTGGCGCCCTCGGCGCTGCGGCTGCGCCGTGTCGAGGACGCCGAGACCCGGCGGCTGTCCGCCCAGCTGCCGACGCCGCCGTCGGCGCTCGTCGCCACCGTGATCGCCACCCATCGCCGCCCGGAGGCACTGCGCGCCGCGGTGCGCTCGGCCCTGGGGCAGACGATGCGCGACCAGGTGGTCATCGTCGTCGACGACGGCGCGGGGCTGCCCGAACTCCCCGCGGATCCACGGCTGTTCGCCGTCTCCCTGGCGCACAACACCGGCGTCGCGGGCGTCGTGCGCAACGTCGGCATCCGCCTCACCCGCTCGCGCTACGTGGCGTTCCTCGACGACGACAACCTGTGGGAACCCGACCACCTGGAACGGGCGTTGGCGGCCCTGGAGGCCCCCGGCGGCCCCGACGGCGTCTACACGGCGCTGCGCCGCGTCCTGCCCGACGGCAGTGAGAAGGACGTCCTGTCGGTGCCCTTCGACCGGCGCCGCGCGGCCCGCGAGGCCTTCCTGGACACCAACGCCTTCGTCGCCCGCCGCGACCGCTCCCTGCGCTTCAGCCGGCTGCGCCGCACACCCGAGGTGCTGCCCCGGGAGGACTGGGAGCTGATCCGCCGGTACGGCCGCGGGCACCGGGTGCTGCACCTGCCGTACCCCACCGTCCGCTACCTGGTGAACCCGGCCAGTTTCTACACGGACTGGTGACGGTCCGTGCGCCTCCGCTCCTCTTCCGCGTTCCCGTTCCGCTCCGACGTCAGGTGGTTGATCCGATGCCCCGATCCCGCGCACTGAGAAACAAGTTCGTCGACGCACCGGGCTCCCTGGGCGAACGTCTGCGCATCGCCCGCTGGGAGCGGTTCCGGCGCTGCTTCCCCGGCATCGAGAACATGAGCGTCGTCGACCTCGGCGGGACGGCCGAGATGTGGCTGCGCGCGCCGGTGCGCGCCAAGCACGTCCACCTGATCAACCTGGAGGCCCACCCGGCCGACCTGCCCGACTGGATCACCGCGGAGAACGCCGACGTCACCGACCCGGCGGTGGCCGCCGAACTGAGCGACGCCGGCGGCTACGACCTGGTGTTCTCCAACTCCACCATCGAGCACGTCGGCGGCCACAGCCAGCGCCGGATGTTCGTCGCGGCCGTCGAGCGGCTGGCGCCCCTGCACTGGGTCCAGACGCCGTACCGCTACTTCCCCGTCGAGCCGCACTTCGTCGCGCCCGGCTTCCAGTTCCTGCCGCTGGCCGCCCGGGCCCGGCTGGTGCGGCACTGGCCGCTCGTGCACAGCCGCCCCGACAGCCCGGAGTCGGCGATGAACGCCGTGATCAACATCGAGCTGCTCACCCGCACCGAGATGCGCTACCTCTTCCCCCGGTCCGAGCTGCTCAGTGAGCGGGTGCTCGGCGCGCCGAAGTCGCTCATCGCCGTACGGACGGAGCGCTGATGCTGAACAACCTGGTCAACCGGCATGACGCGGACCGGCTGCTGCGCAAGGTGCGCAAGCTGGACCTGGACCCGGTGCTGGCCAAGCTGCGGGTGCGCGGCGGTGCGCGGGTGGTCCAGCACTGGTCCCGGGTCGACCCCTCGCTGACCGAGTGGTGGGCGATACCGGCGGTGATCAAGCGGTGGAACCTGCTGATGACGGGAGACGCGGACACGTCCTTCCCCGAGTACGTCGCCGCCAAGCACTTCGCGCCGCGCACCGACCTGCGCGGCCTGTCGCTGGGCTGCGGCACCGGTGGCAACGAGCTGCTGTGGGCGAGGACCGGCGCGTTCTCCCTGCTGGAGGGCGTGGACGTGGCCCCGGAGCGCATCGACTTCGCCACCCGGACGGCCGCCGAGGAGGGGCTCGGCGACGTACTGCGCTTCCGGGTCACCGACGTCAACCGGATGACCGCCGACGGGGAGCGCTTCGACGTCCTGCTGGGCCTGCAGTCCCTGCACCACTTCGACCACCTGGACGAGACCCTGCCGCGCCTGGCCCGACTGATCGAGCCGGACGGCACGTTCGTGGTCGACGAGTTCGTCGGCCCCACCCGCTTCCAGTGGACCGACGCCCAGCTCGACGCGGCGAACGCCCTGCTGACCGGCCTCCCCGAGGAGCGCCGCCGCCTGGCCGACGGCCGGATCAAGCACCGTGTCGTACGGCCCAGCAGGCTCTCGATGGTGCTGGACGACCCTTCGGAGGCCGTCGACGCGGCGGCGCTGCTGCCGGGTCTGCGACGGCATTTCGAGGTCGTCGAGGAACGGCCCTACGGCGGCACCGTGCTGCACATCGCGTTCTCCGGCATCGCGCACCACTTCCGCGACCAGCGGCCGCAGACGCTGGAGCTGCTGGAGCGGTGCTTCGCCGCGGAGGACGCCGCGCTGCCGGACGTGGGACACGACTTCATGGCCATGGTGTGCCGGCCGCGGACCGCCGAGTGACAGGATGGCGGCATGGAACGAGTGCTGGGAATCGGCGGCTGCTTCCTGCGCGCCGCCGATCCGGCGGCCCTGACCGCCTGGTATCGCGACTGCCTGGGCCTGGACGCCGACGAGGTCGGCCTGTGGCGGCAGGAGGCGGGGCCGACGGTGTTCGCGGCGTTCGAGTCCGACACCGACTACTTCGGGTCCCCCGCCCAGCAGACCATGCTCAACTTCCGGGTCCGCGACCTGGAGGCGATGCTCGCCCAGCTGCGCGCCAAGGGCGCGGAGGTGGCCGACGAGACGCAGGACGTCGCGGACGTCGGCCGGTTCGGCTGGGTCACCGATCCTGAGGGCAACCGGATCGAGCTGTGGCAGCCCGCCTGATCGCGCCCCGTCACGGCCCGGGCGTGACGTCCAGGGACCCCGGCCGGGCGAGGGCGGCCGCGGCCGCGCGGCTGGCCGGGCGGCCCAGCGCCGCGCGTGAGGTCTCCCGCAGCAGGACGGCCGCGCGGAAGGCGGCCGTGGCGAGCGGGCCGTGCCGGCGCCGGTAGAGGCGGACGCGGTTGAGGGTGAGCAGGGTCCACAGACGGGGTGACACCTGGGAGTCGCCGCCCAGGTGGACGGCCTCGGCCGTGGGCTCCAGCTGGGTGGCGTAGCCCAGGTCCCGGGCCCGCAGGCAGTACTCGGTCTCCTCCGAGTACAGGAAGAACGATTCGTCCCATCGGCCGCACGCGTCCAGGCACTCCTTCGACACGGCCATCAGCGCGCCGGTCGCCCAGTCCGCGCGCGTGGGCCGCCGGTAGGCGGCGGGGTCGGTGACCAGTTCGCTCAGAGCCGGGAAGCGTCCGGCGCGGGTGTTGCCGATGACGGCCTCGCCCAGCGCCCGCAGCACGCTCGACTCGCGGCGCAGCGAGCGGTGCGGGGTGTCGTGGCCCTCCTCGTAGAGCAGGGGTACGGCGATGCCGACGCCGGGGCCGAGGCTGTCGAGGAGGCGCTTGGCGCAGCCCTGCCGCATGCGGATGTCGGGGTTGCAGATGAGGACGGCGTCGCACTCCCCCGCCGCCGCCAGCGCCGCGTTGATCCCGGCCGCGTACCCAGCGTTGCGGCCGGTCTCGACGACCGTGGCGTCCGGGGCCAGGGTGCGCAGCACCTCCACGGTGTCGTCGGCGGAGTCGTTGTCGGCGACGACCAGCCGGTGGTCGAGGCCGGCCATGCCGTCGGGCAGCGCGGCGAGGAACCCGGGCAGCACGCCGGCGCTGTTCCAGGTGACGACGATGACGGCGACGGTGCTCATCGGGACTCCGCGAGTTGGGGGAGCTTGACTTCGGACGTCGTACGAGGGGCGGGGACGGCGGCAGCGGCGGCCTCGCGGCGGATGAAGCCCAGGTAGCTGCCGCCCGCGCCCAGGGTCAGGAAGAACATCCCGGCGTACATGGGGAAGCTGAGCGCGTCGAAGGTGGCGCTGATGACCAGGGCGACCAGGGCCGAGGCGAGGAAGGCCTGCCCGAGCTCCCGGTCCGTCTCCGTGCGGGCCAGGCGCCGTACGGCACCGCCCTGGTGGATGCCGGTGACGAACAGGGCGAGCAGCGCGACCATCCCCAGGACGCCCGTCTCGGCCAGCGTCAGCATGTACTGGTTGTCGGTGAAGAAGTACAGGTCCGGGGTGAACGTGCCGAACCCCCGCCCGAACCAGGGGTGTTCCTCCAGGTAGGGCACGATCGCGCTGTACTTCACGGTGCGGGCCTGGGTGCTGCTGTCGGAGTTGGACAGGAAGCTGGCGAACAGGTTGGTGATGGTGCCGATCAGGCCCGGGATGATCACCTTGAAGCCGGCCACGGAACCCAGGATCAGCCCGATCGCGGCCCAGCGGCGCTGCGGCTTCCAGCGGGGCACCATCACGAGGATCACGATGAAGGCGCCGATGATGGAGGTCCTGGACACCGTCAGCGGAAGGGCGCCTCCCATGATCGCGACGGGGGCCCAGCGGCGCAGCGCGCCCGCGTGCCGGCGCACCGGGTCGAAGGCCTGGTGGACGGCGAAGGGGAGCAGGATGGCCAGCATCCCGCCGAACTCCAGCGGATGGGCGGTGGTGGAGCGCGGCCGGGTGAACGAGCCGCGGTCCATGGCGCTGATCCCGGCGGTGCTGGAGTGCAGGCCCGGGATGTGGATGGAGTCGGCGATGTTCGTGGCGGCGAAGAAGTCGTAGTAGCCGATCAGGGCGACGACGGTGCCCAGGACGACGAGCCGGCGCATCAGCGTCTCCAGCCGGCTGCGCTCCTGGATGCCGGCCGAGCTGAGCACGACCAGCGCCACCCACACCCCCAGCCCGATGAGCCCGCGGTCGGCGCCGAGGACCTCTTCGTGCGAGCTGTCCCGGGTGGCGTCGGCGAGGTAGGCCAGCAGCACGGCGGCGGCCAGCAGGCACATCACCACGCGCGGAAGTCTGGTGCCCTCGGCCGGCAGGATCCGGCCGCCCAGCCAGGTCGCGAGGTACCAGAGAAGTCCCAGCAGGGCGAAGACGTTGGCGGGTGTGCCGACGCCGCCCAGCGCGGGCAGGGTGAGGTTGGACGGCACGAAGAAGGCCAGCACGAGATAGCCGGTGAGGACCGTGGTGGCGTCCAGCCGGCGCACGAGCAGGCCCTTGGGCCGCTCGGGCGGCTGGGCACGGTGGCGCCGGGGCACGTATCCGGCCAGGGCGCGCCCGCGTCGGCGGACCACCGCGACGCCCTCGGCGAGGATGGACAGCAGGAACGCCGCGACCATGCCGACGATGACGACCGACGCGATGCCCTGGTAGCGGCCCTTGGACTGCGACACCGGGGTCTGCGGCAGGACGACCGGCGCGGACTGCACCGCGTACCCGGCCGGCACCTTGGACGCGGCCTGCAGGGCCTTGAGCTGCTCGCCGGTGAACCGGGTGAGCGTGGTGGTCTCCCGGAGCACCTTCTCCCGGTCGGTGCCGGTGACGCTCAGGGTGAGCAGCGGGCTGTCGGCCTGCGGTGCGAAGCCGACCGTGTACTGGTCGGTGACGCCGCGGGAGCGCAGTTCCTTGGCCGAGTCGCTCGACTGGAGCGTCCTGATCAGCACGTCGGCGGTGACGACCAGTGAACCGCCCGCGTTCGACAGGGGGTTGCCGAACGTCGGCGCGAGATCGGCGATCGCGGTGGAGTCCAGGAGCGTGACGGAGCTCTGCGACTCGTAGGAGACCGGGATGGTCCGGTACAGGTAGCCGCCGGCGAGGACGCTGAGCAGGGTGAGGGGCACCATGAAGTACCAGCGCCTGCGCATGATCGCCAAAAGGTCGGCAAGGCTCATGAGAACTCCCTTTTGGTGGCGAACCGCCCGTGCGCCTGCGAGGATCGGTGCCGACGGAAGGAATCCCCGTGTCGCCTCGTGACGTCGCCGAAGCGCTGCTCCGCCGCTGGTACGTGCTGCTGCTCGCGCTCCTGCTGACGGCCGCCGGAGCCTACAAGGTGCTGCACCCGGCCCCGCGCTGGCTGAGTTCGGCGGTGGTCGTGCTCAAGCCGCCGGTGACCGGGTCCCAGCCGAACCAGCTGACCAACCTCCAGCCGCCGCTCGCCACCCTGTCGTACGGCGTCATCCAGCAGCTGGAGTCGCCCGCCGGGCGCAGGGAGCTTGCGGCCGCCGGCGTGCACGGGACGTACCAGCTGATCCCGCGCAACAGCGGCACCAGCGCGACGCCGCGCTATCTGATCCCCTCGGTGCAGGTGCAGGCGCGCCGCGGTGACGCCGTCGAGGCCGGCACGGCGGTCCAGCGGGTCATCGAGGTGTACTCCCGGCATGTGGCGGCCATGCAGGAGAAGCAGGGCGTGGCCCCTGAAGCGCGGATCACGGCGTCCGTGCTGGTCGCCCCGAGTGCCGCCCCGGTGCAGGGCAACAGGTCCCGCGCCCTGGCGGGTACGGCGCTGCTGGGCGCGACCGCCGGGCTGCTGGGCGCGCTGTGGCTCGACCGGTTCGCGCTGCGCCGCAGGCGGCACGAGGCGGAGGCGGCGGGCACGGTCCGCCGCGCCGACGAGGTCGTGATGGCGGGCTGAGCTGAGCTGATCGCGCATCAGATGCCGCGGCGCTTCCAGGACTCCCACCACAGCCACTCCCGTCCGCGCTCGGCCACGGCCGACCACACCAGCGGCTGCAGGTACGGCATGGCCGTCGGCCCGATCCGTCTGCGCAGCCGCAGCGCGCGGTACTCGGGCAGCTTCCGGTAGCCGGGCAGGCACTGCTCGGCGAACGCGACGCACTCGTCGACCGGTACGACGGCGGTGCGGCCCCGGTCGTAGGCGCGGTAGGCGCGGCGCAGGGCGTAGCGGGCGAGGCGGGTGTGGACCTGGTCGGCGAGGCGGTCGGCGTGCGGCAGCCTGTCGGCGCACTTGATGAGCACCGAGTCGAAGGCCACCAGGCGCTGGCGCAGGTCGTCGAGCTGGCCGCCGAAGTCGACGGTGGACATGTTGTTGCCGTGGACGCGGTAGAAGGCCTGGTCGGCGCCGCGGACGTAGCCGACGTCGGCGTGTGCGGCCAGCCGCATCCACATCTCGATGTCGCCGGCGTGCGGCAGGGCGGGGTCGTAGCCGCCGACCTTCCGCTGGAGCCCGGTGCGCACGACGACCTCCGGCGAGGTGATGCAGCCGGTGCCCTCGCGGAAGCGGCGCTCCAGCCACCACTGGCCGGGGTAGACGACCGAACCGGTGCCGCGCGTGCGGGCCTTGGGCAGCGGGCCGCCGTGCTGGAAGCGCAGGGGCCGGCCGTAGGCGAACCCGGCCTCGGGGTGGGCGTCCAGGAGCCGGGCGGCCCGCACGAGCGCGCCCGGGACCAGCCGGTCGTCGGCGGACAGCAGGGCCACGTAGTCGCCGTCGGCCCACTCCAGGAGGCCCTCGTTGTAGGTGGCGATGTGGCCCTTGTTGGTCTCGTGGACGTGGACCTCGATCCGTGGGTCGGCGGCGGCGAGCTTGTGCGCCACCTCCGCCGAGTCGTCGGGCGAGGCGTCGTCGATGATGAGGACGCGGACGTCAACGCCGTCCTGCTCGTCCAGGACGCTGCTCACGCAGTCGGCGAGGAAGTGCCCGTACTTGTAGCAGGGGATCACAACACTGACGCTGCTCATCGGTGGGGAAGCCAATCCCCGTCGGTGGTCCGCGCCGTGCTGGCGCGGACCACCGACGGTGTGTGGGGACGGGTCGGTGCTGGTTCCGTCAGTTCTTCTTCTTCTTGAACGTGGTCTTGCCGGTCAGCGTCCAGCTGTGGGACTTCACCGTGTGGTGGTGCTTGTCCCGGGCCGTGACGGTGACCTTGAACCGGGTGCCGTCGGGCAGCGGCGAGGACAGGTGCACGGACACCTTGTGCGTCGACCGGTTGTAGGAGACGACGGCCGTGACGTGGAGCTTCCGGGCGGCCTTGGAGCCGCTCAGCACGGTCACGGTCGCGTTCACGGTCGCCACCGGGGCCTTCTTCTGCACGGCCATGACGAGGGCGTGCGCCGCGTCCGCGGTGTGCGCCACCGAGGACGCGGTCACCTCCGAGGCGGCTGTCTCCGACGCCAGGGACGCGGTCGGGTTGTCCGCGGTGAAGACCGGGCCCACCCAGTAGTTCGAGGAGCCGTAGGAACCGTTGGGGAAGGCCGAGGTGCTGCCGTACTTGTAGAGCCCGTTGTGGTGGGTGGTGGTGTCGGCCGTGGCCGTGAGCGGATAGGACTTGTGGGCCGCCGCGAAGTAGCCGCCGTCCACCGCGTAGTTGCCGTTCGGCGCGTGGTAGGAGACGACGTACCCGGTGTCCGCGGTGATGGCCACCGGAGTGGCGAAGGTCAGCGTCTGCCAGCCGGAGGCGGTCTCGTTGGTGAAGGTGCCGCTGGCGAGCAGGGTTCCGTCGTCGGTCCACAGGCTGCCGGTGTGGGTGCCCGTGTTGCCGGTGCCCTTGTAGAAGGTGACCCCGGTGACCCAGCCGGCCGCGGAGGACGTGAACCGGGTGCCCAGCTCGACGGAGTTGGGGTCGACGGTCATGTCGGGGGTGGCCGGGACCGCGGAGGAACTCCACAGCGTGCAGGGGCAGGTGACCGCGGGCGGCGTGGAACTGGTGGTGAACGACCAGGTCACCGGGTCCGCCATGGCGTTGCCCCACACGTCGGAGGCCTGGACGGACGCGGTGTACGCGGTGTGCAGGTCCAGTTCCGTCGACGGGGTGAAGGTCGCCTTGTTGGAGGCGGGGAAGGTGACGGCTCCCGGCACGGCGGTGCCGTTCGGGTCCTTCAGGGTGAACGTCACGCTGTCGGTGTCGACGGCCGAGCTGAAGGTGGCCGACACCGGTGCCGTGATCGAGGCGTCGGTCGCCCCGGAGGTCGGCGAGGTGGAGGTGACGGTCGGCGGCGTGGTGCTGGCCGTCGAGGTGTCCAGGACCACGTCGACCCAGTAGTTGCTGCCGGAGGTCTGCGAGGACGGGAAGGCGCTGCTGGAGCCGTAGTGGTAGACGCCGTTGCCGCCGTCGGTGCCGGACTTCAGGGCCGTCAGCGGGGCCAGTCCGGCGTCGCCGGAGGCGAAGGTGGTGTCGTAGGAGTAGCCGCCGTTGGGTGCGAAGTACGAGGCGACGTACGTGGTGTTGGCCTTGACGGTGACCGGGGTGGAGAAGTTCAGCTGCTGCCAGCCGGAGGCCGTCTCGCCCGTGAAGGTGCCGGTCGCCAGGCGGGTGCCGGACGCCGTCCACAGGTTGCCGATGTGGGTGCCGGTGTTGACCGGCGACTTGTAGAAGCGGACCCCGGTGATGGAACCGGCCACCGTGGTACGGAACTTGACGCCGAGCTCCACCGAGCCGCCGTCGCCGCCGTTGACGGTGCCGGGCACGGCGGAGGCCGGCCAGATGGTGCAGGGGCATGCCTGGGGGCCGACGGTCAGCGGGACGGTGGTGACGGCGCCCATGTTGACGCTGTCGTCGACCGCGCGGACCTTGACGGACGCCGGACCAGGAGTGGTCGGGGTCCAGCTGAAGCTCCAGGACGTCAGGCCGGTCGCGGCCTTCCAGGTGGTGCCGCCGTCCGTGGACACCTCCACGCGGGCCACGACGCCGCCGGAGTCACTGGCGGTGCCCTTGAAGGTCACCGGCTTCAGCGCGGGCACGGTGACCCCGGAGGACGGGCTGGTCACGGTGACGGACGGGCCGGTGGTGTCGGTGGAGGCCGTGCCGGCGACGAGGTTGCTCTGCCGGGTCAGCGGCTGGACGCCCATGTCGGCGAGGATGTTGACCGTCGCCTGCTGCATCCGGGAGTCCTCGGTCACCACGGTGTCGGCGGGGTTGTAGGTGGGGACGTTGGTCAGGCCCCACGACCACTGCACGGTCCCCGCGCCGAACACCAGCGCCCCGGAGTCCTGGTCGCGGAACTCGACGAGGTTGTGCGTCGCGGTGCCGTTGCCGTAGAGGTTGCCCCAGTCCTGGCGGAGCTTGCCGTCGTTGATGTCGACGGTCGTGGACGACACGTCGATCGCGCCGGCGGGCCGGGTGCTGTTGTCGAGGTCGCTGTCCCACTCGTAGCCGAGGGTGCCCGTCGGGAAGGTGGCGGTCTGGCCGGAGGTGAGGTTCGCGACGGAGGTGTTGCGCCAGATGCGGTTCTTGCCGTACGAGCCGGGGACGGTGATGGCGTCCGCGCGGTAGCCGTTCACCGTGAACATGGAGCCGGTGAGGATGTTCGGCGGCTGGTAGGTCTGGCCGTAGTTGGTGCTGGCCGGGTCCATCCAGGTGCCGGTCCAGACGCCGCTGGGATCGGCGATCCCGTTGTTCTGCGCCATCTTGGTCATCTTGTAGCAGACCAGGGTGCGGTCGGCCGTGCTCGTGCCGTCGATGCTCGGCGCGAGCCGCGTCTTCCAGAACACCTCGTTGCCGCTGAAGAAGGCCTCCCGCACACCGGCCTTGCGGGCCGCCAGGACGTTGGAGTACTGGCTCTGCGTCCAGTACTCGTCATGTCCGGACGACAGATACACCTTGTGCTTCTTCAGCAGGGTGGCGCCGCCCGAGGACGACACCTGCACCCCGGAGGTGTAGCTGACGTCGTAGCCGTTGCGCTCCAGCCAGGACAGCATCATGTACTCGGAGCCGTAGATGCCGTTGTCGCCGCCGATGTCCAGCGGACGGTTGTAGCTGACCTCGTAGGCGCGGCCGTCGGGCGCGGGCCCGGTGCCGCCGTACAGGTCCTGGCCGCCGTAGTCGTTGTACGCCTGCCAGGTCTGGTCACTGGTCTGCACGACGATGTCGGAGGTGCTGGCGTCGTTGCGCACCACGAACGGGTACGGCATCAGGCCGTCGCCGTCGGTCTGCGTGATGTTGGCGATGTACAGGCCGGACACGGCGTCGCTGGGCACGGTCCAGGTGGCCGTCACCGGCCAGTTGCCGCAGTCGACCAGGCCGGTGCTGGCCTTGGTGGTGCAACCAGCCGCCTTGGAGGTGTAGTTGGCCGGGTAGGTCTGTGCGGCCTGGGCCGCGGTCGACATCTGGCGGGCGCCGTCGCCGCCGTACCAGCCCAGCCGGTAGATCTGGATGTTGTACGACACCGGCGACTGGACCTTGAACTGGACGGTGTCGCCCGCCTGGACGCTCTCCTTGGTGGTGAAGCCCTTGATGTCACCGTAGGCGTTGGGCGAGAACCAGTCGGTCTTGGGGCTGCCCGGCTTGGAGTTCTCGCAGACGACGGCGTTGGAGCCCGACCCGCACGGGTCGGATGCCGCCTGGGCGGAACCGGCCAGCGGGAGCACCGCCAGTATCAATGCCGCTACGACGGAGAGGCGACCGCCTCTGATCCGTCTGCTCCATCTTTTCATGCGTACCTCTCAGCGGTGCTGTGCAGGACCGACCCGCGGGCCGGCGGTAAGGCGTGGGGGGCGGTCAGATGCCCAGGGCGTCGGCGAGCGCGTCGACGACCCGCTGCTGCTGCTCGGGCGTGATCTGCGGGTAGAGCGGCAGCGAGAGGATGCGGTCCGCTGCCTGCTCCGCGTTCGGGAAGTCGCCCCGGCGGTGGCCGAGATGGCGGTACGCGGGCGTGAGGTGGACCGGGGCGGGGTAGTGCACGCCCGCGCCGATGCCCTCCGCGTTGAGCTTGCCGACGACGTCGTCCCGGTCGGCGCCGACGACCTGGACGACGTACAGGTGCCAGACGTGGACGTTGCCCGGCGCGGTCACCGGCAGGACGACGCGGCCGGCGTCGGCCAGGTGGGCGAGCAGCGCATCGTAGCGGGCGGCGGCCGCCCGGCGGGCCGCGTTGCCGTCGGCCAGCCGGGCCAGCTTGGCGCGCAGGACGACGGCCTGCAGCCCGTCCAGGCGACTGTTGAACCCGGGGACGTCGTGGCGGTACTTGGCGACTCCGCCGTGGTTGGCGATCGCCCGCACCAGGTCGGCGCGTTCCTCGTCGTCGGTGAGCACGGCGCCCGCGTCACCGTAGGCGCCGAGGTTCTTGCCGGGGTAGAAGCTGGTGGCCGCGATGCCGCCGCTGCCCGGCGCACGGCCGTCGCGGGTGGCGCCCTGGCACTGGGCGGCGTCCTCCACCACCCGTACCGAATCCGGCAGTTGGGAGGTCAGGGCCGTCACGTCGGCCATCTGGCCGTACAGGTGCACGGGGACGACCGCGCGAGTGGCAGGCCCGACCGCGTCCAACGCCGCCTGCGGGTCGAGGAGGTGGCTGCCGGGCAGGCAGTCGGCCAGGACCGGGCGGGCGCCGATCCTCGCCACGGCGCCGGCGGTGGCGATGAAGGTGTTGGCGGGCACCACGACCTCGTCGCCGGGGCCGACTCCGCTCGCGCGCAGGGCGAGTTCGACGGCGTCCGTGCCGTTGGCGACGCCCACGCAGTGCGTGACGCCGCCGAACTCGGCGTACTCGCGCTCGAATCGGCGGACCTCCTCGCCGCCGACGAACGCGGTGTTCGCCAGGACCCGGTCGAATCCGGCCCGTACCTCGTCGGCGACCTCCTCATGGGCCGCCTTGAGGTCGACAAGCGGAATCTGGTTCATGTCAGCGGTCCCCCCACTGTCGCTACTGCCAGTTCGTCGAGCGCGGGCGCGTCCGCCGCGCGCAGCCGCCGGGCCGGGCTCCCCACCCAGACCTCGCCCGGCGGAACGTCGCCGAGCACGGCACTGCCCATCCCGATCAGCGACCAGGCGCCGACCGTCGTACCCTCCCTGACCAGCGCGCCGGAGCCCACGTAGGCCCCCCGCTCCAGCCGCGCCCCGCCGCCCAGGCGCACCCCGGAGGCGAGCGTCGCGAAGTCCTCGACCACGTCGTCGTGCGTGAGGACGACCTGCGGCATCACGGCGACGTGCGCGCCCACCCGGACGGCGGCGGTCAGCGCGCAGTGCGCGAGCAGCACCGAGCCGGGGCCGACCCCGGACGAGCGGGCCACCGACGCCGTCGGGTGGATCACGGTGGCGTAGCGGTCCGCGGGCAGGGCGAGCCTGCGGACCAGGCGGGCGCGGGCCGCGTAGTCCCGGGGGTTGCCGACGCAGACCACGGCCCGGGCGGCGGGCAGCCGGTGGATGAGGTCGCAGCCGCCGAGGACGGGGACGCCGTCCACCTCGGTGCCGTGCAGGGCCGCGTTGTCGTCCAGGTGGCCGAGCAGCTCGAAGCCGCCCGCGTCCCGTACGGCCTGTGCGGTCTCCCGGGCGAAGCCGCCCGCGCCGATGATGACAAGTCCGGTCATCTTCGCGCCTGTTCGCGCAGGACGGCCACGACGCGGTCCTGCTGGTCCTCGGTCATGGTGTGGAACAGGGGCAGGATCAGCGAGTCGCCGGTGAGGCGTTCGGTGACCGGCAGCGGTGCGCTCGGGTGGTCCGCGTAGGCGGGTTCGAGGTGTGCTGCCATGATCCCGCGCCGGGCGGAGACGCCGGCGGCGGCGAGCGCGGCGAGCAGGTCGTCCCGACTGACGGGGAAGTCCTCTTCCAGCAGCACCCAGTAGGACTGGAAGTTGCTCTGCCCGTGCTCGGGGTCGCGTACGGGGGTGAGCCCGGGGACGTCGTGCAGCAACGCGTCGTAGCGGGCGGCCAGTTCGCGGCGGCGGGCGATCATCGCGTCGAGCTTGCCGAGCTGGACCAGGCCGACGGCGGCCTGGATGTCGGTCATCCGGTAGTTGAAGCCGACCTCCAGGTAGCTCTCCAGGACCGGCTTGTCGCTCGCGTGGCGCTGGGCCGCCGAGGCGTTCATGCCGTGCTCGCGCAGCCGGCGCAGCCGGGCCGCCCAGTCGGCGTCGTCGGTGGTGATCATGCCGCCCTCGCCGGTGGTGACCACCTTGCGCGGGTGGAAGGACCAGGCGGCGAGCAGCGCGCCGTGCCCGACGGGCTTGCCGCCGACCGTGGAGCCGATGGCGCAGGCCGCGTCCTCGACCAGGGGCAGGTCCCACTCGGCGCAGGCGGCGCGCAGGGCGTGCACGTCGGCCGGCACACCGCCCTGGTGGACGGCGAGGACAGCCCGGGTGCGCGCGGTGCGCACCGCGTCCACGGTGGCCGGGGTCAGGTTGCCGGTGGCGAGGTCGACGTCGGCGAACACCGGCTCGGCGCCGACGTACCGTACGGCGTTCGCGGTGGCGATGAACGACAGCGAGGGGATGACGACCTCGTCGCCGGGGCCGAGGCCGAGCGCGACGAGGCAGAGGTGCAGGGCGGTCGTGCAGGAGCTGACGGCGATGCCGTGCTCGGCGCCCACCCGCTCCGCGAAGGCCCGCTCGAACTCGGCGACGCGGGGGCCTTGTGCGACCCACCCGGACAGCACGGCGTCGGAGGCCGCCTTGGCCTCCTCCTCGCCGAGCCAGGGGATCATCACCGGGATGCGGTCGGTGCTCACTGGGCGGCCTCCCGCTCCGCGCGCCACCACTCGACCAGGTCCCTCAGGCCCGTACGCAGGTCGATCCGCGCGGTGAACCCGAGGCGTTCGGCGGCGTGCGTGGTGTCGGCGAGGCGCCGGACCACGCCGTTGACCGCGCGGGCGGGCCCGTGCTCGGGCTCCAGGCCGTGGGCGCCCATCGCCTCCAGCAGTCCTTCGGCGAGTTCCTTGAGCGAAGTCTCCGTGCCGCTGGCGATGTTGAAGACCTCGTCGGTGAGATCCGACTCCGCCGCGAGGACGTTGGCGCGCGCGATGTCGCGGACGTCGACGAAGTCCATGGTCTGCGTGCCGTCGCCCAGGATCAACGGCGGCTCGCCCGCCTCGATGCGCTCCATCCAGCGGATGAGGACCTCGGTGTACAGGCCGTGGATGTCCATGCGAGGGCCGTAGACGTTGAAGTAGCGCAGGGCCACGTAGTCCAGGCCGTACATGGCGTGGAAGCTGCGCAGCATGCCCTCGTTGAAGGCCTTGGCGGCGCCGTAGAAGGTGTCGTTGTTGTACGGGTGGTGGCGCTCGGTCGTCGGGAACTGCTCGGCCATGCCGTACACCGAGGCCGAGGAGGAGGCGACGACCTTGCCGACGCCGGCCTCGGCCGCCGCCTCCAGGACGTTGAACGTGCCGTCGACGAGTACCTCGTTGGCGAGCCGGGGCTCCTCCGCGCACTGGGTGATGCGGATCGCGGCCAGATGGAAGACCAGGTCGGCGCCCTCGGTGACCTTCCGTACCGTCTCCACGTCGCGGACGTCGCCCTCGACGACCTCCACGACGCCGCTGGGCAGGGCCTTGGCGAGGTTGGCCCGCCGTCCGCGCACGAAGTTGTCGAGTACGACGATCTCGCGGGCGCCGCCCTCGGCCAGGAGGTCGACCAGGTTGGAGCCGATGGTGCCCGCTCCCCCAGTGACCAGGATCTTCTTGCCTCGTACGCTGCTCAAGTGCTGTTACCTCTCAGCGAATTGGGTTCCGTCAACGCCCGGCGCGCAGGCCGACGACCGCGCCCTTGAACTCGAGGCTCCGGGACGCGGCCTCGAGAATGTCCAGGACCCTCAGGCCGGCCCGGCCGTCGGTGAGCGGCGCCCGGCGCGCCCTGATGGCGTCGCCGAACTCGTCGACCATGCTGCGCAGCGCTTCCTTCTCGCCGATCGCGGGCGCGACCATGTCGCCGGAGCGGTACGAGACGAGCATCTCCCGGCGCTCGTCGGCGCCGATCTCCTGCGGTGCGGCCATCTCCACGCCGCGGTCGTAGACGGCCACCCGCTGCAGCGGGTTGAGGTCGTCCCAGAGCAGGGTGCGCTTGGAGCCGCCGACCATGGTGGTGCGCACCTTGGTCGGGGAGAGCCAGTTGACGTGCACGTGGGCGATGGCCCCGGTGCTGAGCGTGAGCGTCAGATAGGCGACGCAGGCCTGTCCGGCGCCGATCGGGTCGGCGCCGTGGGCGGCGACGGCGACCGGCTCGACGCCCGCGGGCAGGATGAAGTCCAGGATGGACAGGTCGTGCGGCGCCAGGTCCCACAGCACGTCGATGTCCTTCTGCACGAGCCCGAGGTTGATGCGGACGGAGTCGACGAAGTGGATCTCGCCGAGGTCGCCGCCGTGGACCATCTCGCGGATACGGCCCACCGCGGGCGTGTAGCAGTAGGTGTGGTCGCACATCAGGGTCAGGCCGCGTTCCTCGGCCTCGGTCACCAGGCGCAACCCGTCGGCGTAGGTGGCCGCGAGCGGCTTCTCCACGAGGACGTGCTTTCCGGCGCGCAGGGCGGCCAGGGCGATGTCGAGATGGGTGCCGGCGGGCGTGGCCACGGCGACGGCGGCCACCTCGGGGTCGGCAAGGACGGCCGCGTAGTCCGCGGTGGCCTCGACCGTCGAGTAACCGCCGAGGACCCGGCGGGCCCGCTCCACGTCGAGGTCGCACAGCCACCGCAGCCGGAACCGCTCGCTGGCCTGGAAGTTGCGTACGAGGTTGGGGCCCCAGTAGCCGGCACCGACGACGGCGACCCCCAACGGCTCCTGCGTCACTGTCTTCCTCTTCCTGTGGTCCTTCAGTGGGCGGTCCATCAGTAGGCCCCCGTTCCCCGCACCACCGCGGACCCGGTGCGCGCCAGGATCGACAGGTCCAGACCCATCGACCAGTTGTCCACGTATCCGAGATCGAGCCGGACGGCCTCGTCCCAGGGCAGGTCGGAACGGCCGCTGACCTGCCACAGACCGGTGAGGCCGGGCTTGACCAGCAGCCGCCGCTTGATGTCCGAGGTGTACTCCTCGACCTCCTCGGGCAGCGGCGGGCGGGGGCCGACGAGCGACATCTGGCCCCGCACGACGTTGATGAGCTGCGGGAGTTCGTCGATCGAGCTGTGCCGCAGGAAGGAGCCGACCCGGGTGATCCGGGGGTCCTTCTTCACCTTGAACAGCAGGCCGTCGCTGTTCTGGTTGAGGTGCTCCAGTTCCGCGCGCAGGGCCTCGGAGTCGGAGCGCATCGTGCGGAACTTGAACATGGTGAACTGATCGCCGTACCGGCCGACCCGCTGCTGCCGGAAGAGCGCGGGGCCGGGGCTGTCCAGCCGGACGACCAGGGCGATCAGCAGCATGGGCAGGGCGAGGAACAGCAGCAGCGTGGCCGCGAGGGAACGATCCAGCAGTTCCTTGGGCAGCCGGGCGACCCGGGAGAGGTTCGGGGGCTTGATCCGCATCAGCGGCACCCCGTTGGTGGGCCGCACGGCCAGGCGGGCGGCGGACACGTCGGTCAGCACCGGGGCGAGGAGGAAGTCGACGCCCTGCACGGCCGCGGTCCAGGAGATCCGGCGCAGGACGGAGGCGTCGAGCTCGGGGGCGGGCAGCACCACCACGGTGCTGATGCCCAGGGCGCGCACGACGTCGTTCATGTCGCCGACCCCGCCGAGCGCGGGGACCCCCAGCCTGCGGACCTGCGAGGCGTTCTCCGGGTCGGTCAGACAGACCCCGGCGGCCTGGAGCCGCGGGGTGCCGCCGCGCCGCAGGACGGCGATCAGCTCGGCGACCGCGTGGGCCGGTCCGACCAGGAGCGTCGCGCTTCCGTCGGGACTGCGCGCCCATCGCCGGTGCAGTCGGCGGCGCAGCCAGTACCGGCCCGCGAGGGCGAACACGGCAGCCGGCGCGGCCGCCATGATCATGTCATGGAGGAGTCCCGCGTCGTGCCGGAACAACCCGTACGCGAGCGCGGCCAGGGCCGGCAGCGCGACGGCCCCGCGGAGCACCCGTCGGTACTCCTCGGCGCCCAGGCCGAGCACCCCGCGGTCGTAGGACCGGTGGGCGAGCATGGCCACGATCCAGGTCGGCGGCAGCACCAGGGCGACCGCCCACCGGCCGTAGGCCGCGTGGACCAGGAAGGCCGCGGCTGCGGCTGCGAAGCCGTCCGCGGCCAGGAGAAGAATCCGGTACTTCTGTTCCCCACGTCTTCGGCGAGCTGGTGGACGTCTGTGATCCACACCAACTTGCTCATGCGTGACCTCAATGGTCATGCGCCCCCCACCACATGCGCGGTACCCCTGACCGAAGCGCCCTCGAAGAGAGGGCGCTGGAAAGCGATGGGAGCTTCGGCGGTTCCCCAACCGCCTCATGCACCCAGCATGCTGGCTACTGTTTGATCAAAATGTGTCACTCAGCCGTACCGTGACATGCAGTCAAGAACAAGTTCCCCACCCAAACCGGTCCGGCGGCCATCAATCTAGACCACGCGGCGCACTGTCGGGAACAGTTGGACGAAACACATGTCGCAATAGTGACACCGGCGGCATACTGCCCGCGTGACGAGCATCGTGATCCCGGCCCACAACGAGGCGCCTGTCATCGGCAGACTCCTCGACGCACTGTTGGCCGGTTCCCTCTCCGACGACGACCCGGACATCGTGGTCGTGTGCAACGGCTGCACGGACGACACCGCGAGCGTCGCGGCCGCCCGGGGCCCCCGGGTGCGGGTGGTGGAGATCCCCGTGCCGTCCAAGCACGCCGCCCTGCGCGCAGGTGACGACCACGCGCGCGGCTTCCCGCGCGTCTACGTGGACGCCGACGTCGTGATCACCGGCGCCGACGTGCGGACACTGACCGAGCCGCTGGAGGACGAGACCTCGGGCATCCTCGCGACCGCTCCAGAACGGCGCATTCCGCTCGCCGGCTGCGCCTGGCGGGTGCGCGCCTACTACCGGGTGTGGCAGCGACTGCCCGCCGTCCGCGAAGGGTTGTTCGGGCGGGGCGTGATCGCCGTCTCCAAGGCCGGGCACGCGCGGATCGCCGCGCTGCCCCCGCTGATGGCGGACGACCTGGCCGCGTCCCTGGCGTTCAGCGCGCCGGAACGGCGGGTGGTCGACGCCGCCGGTGTGGTGATCCGGCCGCCGCGCACCTGGCCGGATCTGATCAGACGGCGGATCCGGGCGGCGGTCTCCACCGCCCAGGTGGAGCAGCATCAGGGACCGCAGGAGGCCTCGGCGCGCACGAGCAAGGCGGACCTGAAGGCCATCGTCCGCGAGAAACCGGGGCTCCTGCCGAGCGTCGTGGTCTTCGTCGCGGCGGCGCTCACCGCCCGGCGGGCGTCCCGAAAGGCCATCCACGCCCAGGACTTCGGCACCTGGCTGCGGGACGAGAGCAGCCGGCAGAACTGATCGCACGACCGTCGTACCAGGAGCCAGCACTTGTACCTCACCGATCGCTCCGCGCCCCCGAAGGCGGGCGCCGCCGACCAGGGCCGAAGACGCGGACCGGTGTCCAAAGTCGCCCCGGTCGTCCTCGTCCTGGGCACGGTCAGCCTGATCACCGACATCTCCTCGGAGATGGTCACCGCCGTCCTGCCGCTGTACCTCGTCACCACGCTCGGCTTCAGCCCGCTCGGCTTCGGCACCCTCGACGGCGTGTACAACGGCGTCAGCGCACTGGTCCAGCTCACCGGCGGGCACCTCGCCGACCGGGTGCGCAACCACAAGCTGATGGCGGGGCTCGGCTACGGCCTGTCCGCACTGTGCAAGCCGCTGCTGCTGCTCGCCGGCAGCGTCGGCGCGCTCGGCACGGTCCTCGCCCTGGACCGGACCGGCAAGGGCCTGCGCACCGCTCCGCGCGACGCGATGATCTCCCTGTCCACGCCCGCCGAAAGACAGGGCCGGGCCTTCGGCGTGCACCGGGCGATGGACACCACCGGCGCGCTGCTCGGCCCGCTGACCGCCTTCCTCATCCTGCGCGCGGCGGCCGACGGTTACGACGCCGTGTTCGGCGTGAGCGCGTGTGTCGCCGTCCTCGGCGTGCTGGTGCTGGTGCTGTTCGTGCCGGGCAGACGGCGCACGCCGGACACCCCGGGGGCATCGGGAGCGACCCTTGACGAGGCGCCCGGCGGCCGACAACCCGTCCGCGTCCGCGAGGCGTTGGCGCTGCTGCGGCTGCCGCGGCTGCGGGCGCTCGCCGGGTGCGCGGCCCTGCTCGGTCTGACCACCGTCAGCGACGCGTTCGTCTATCTGCTGCTGCAACGGCGCGCGGGCATCGCCGAGGAGTGGTTCCCGCTGCTGCCGCTCGGCACCGCCGCCGTCTTCCTGCTGCTGGCCGTGCCCGTCGGCGCGCTGGCCGACCGGATCGGGCGCCGCACCGTGTTCCTCGCCGGGCACGCGGTCCTGCTCACCGGCTACGCCCTGCTGCTCTGGGCGCCGGCCACACCGGCCCTTCCCTTCCTGGTCCTCGCCCTGCACGGCGTGTTCTACGCGGCCACCGACGGCGTGCTCCCGGCCGCGCTGGCCGGTGTCGTGCCGGACCATCTGCGGGCCAGCGGCCTGGCCATCGTCGGCACCAGCCAGGCGCTGGCCAGATTCTGCTGCTCCCTCGCCTTCGGCGCCGCCTGGACGCTGTGGGGACCCGGCCCGGCGCTGGCCGGCTCGGCGGCCGGCCTGCTGTGCTGCGCCACCGTCGCGGGCGTCGTGCTGCGACCGGCCGACGAGGCCCGATGACCACCTCAGCGAACCGAACCACGGGGATCCACATGACATCGACGCGCCGCCGCCTGCTCGTACTCGTCGCGGCGGTCCTGGTGCTCGCGGGCGTGGGCACCGGCGTGGTGCTGCACGCCGCCGCCCGCGCGGACCGCCAGAACCAGCCACAGGCGGGCGGACCCGCGGTGGCCGACGGCACGTTGACGCTCCATCAGAAGAAACGGCTGGTTTTCGTCAACGGCGCCGCCGGCCCGCGTCGCACCGCGGTCGCCTCCGTCGCCTCCGCCGATCCCCGGGGCCGGCGCACCGCCTCGGACCTGAAGTGCGCGCGCTTCTACGCGGCGGCCGGCACCGGCGTCTGCCTCCAGTCCACGACCGGCGTCCTCAAGCAGAGCAACCGGGCCCTGCTGCTCGACGCGAACCTGCACACCCGGCACACCTTCGCGCTCGCGGGCACCCCGAGCCGGGCCCGGGTCTCGCCCAGTGGCCGCTTCGCGGCCTGGACCGTGTTCGTCTCCGGCGAGTCCTATTCCTCGGCGTTCTTCTCCACCCGCACCTCGGTCCTGGACACCCGCACCATGAAGCTGACCCCGAGCCTGGAGACGTTCTCCGTCGTCAAGGACGGCAAGCCCTACCACGCCTCGGACATCAACTTCTGGGGTGTCACCTTCGCCGCCGACGACGACACCTTCTACGCCACCCTCAACACCGGCAACAAGACGTATCTGGTGCGGGGTTCGCTGTCCCGGCGGACGGTGACGACGCTGGTCGAGAACGTGGAGTGCCCTTCGCTCTCCCCCGACGGCACCCGCGTCGCCTTCAAGAAGCGGATCCTGTCGCGGACCGACCTGTGGCACGAGTACGTCCTCGACCTCAGGACGCTCAAGGAGACACCGCTGGCCGAGCGCCACAGCGTCGACGACCAGGCCACCTGGCTCGACGACCGCACCGTCGCCTACGCCCTGCCCACCGACGGCAAGGTCGGCACCAGCGACCTGTGGAGCGTGCCCGCGGACGGCACGGGCACGCCCCGTCTCCTCATCGCGGGGGCCTCCTCCCCCGCACCGCTGTAGCCCCGGGCGCGGTCAGGACAGGCGGAGCTCCAGGACGGTCACCGACAGCGGCGGCACGACACTGGTGAAGGACGCGGCCGCGCCGGAGACGGTGCTCGTCCTCGGGACCAGGGTGTCGGGGGCGGTCAGGGTGTTGGTGGCCGTGCGCGAGGCACCCGTGAGGACCGTCGCGATGGCCCGGCTCCTGACCCCCTTGGCCAGTCCCTTCAGTTCGACCGGCACTTTCAGCTTCTCCGCACCGGAGTTGACGACCGCGAGGTAGACGCGGTCACCGGAGCGGGTGGCCACGGTGGCGAGGCCCGGCAGTGCCCGCGCGGTGGCCGGCAGCACCGACTTCCCGAGCCTGCTCGTCAGCATCTGCTGTGCCCAGTAGCTGGGCGACACATAGCTGTCGAGGTTGTCGTAGGCGATCAGGTTGGTGGCCCACACGTTGTTCTTGACGTGTGAGAAGAGCGGCGCGTAGCACTCCATGAGGACCTGGTCGGAGTTGCGGATCAGTCCGGCCAGCCAGGCGGCGTCGCCGAGCGCCGCGTTGAGGTCGGGAGTGGGGCGGCCCTCCTGCGCGGCCCACTCCCCGACGAACACCTTCGTCGAGCCGCGGTCCCGGTTGTCGTACTTGTGGGTGGAGGCCTGGGCGGCGGACGGGGCGAGGTAGTAGTGCTCGTCGATCAGGTCCGGTGTGCGGCTGTGCACGGTCGTCGTGGCGATCAGCTTCAGGTGCGGGTACTTCGCCTTGATCGCGTCGTGGAAGGCCGCGAAGCGCTCGTCGTACGAACCCGAGGCGTCGAACCAGTCCTCGTTGCCGATCTCCACGAACTCCAGCGGGAACGGTTCCGGATGGCCGTCGGCGGCCCGCCGCGCGCCCCACTTGCTGGTGACCGGGCCGGTGACGTACTCGATCTCGTCGAGCGCGTCCTGGACGAACGGCTTCAGCGCGTCGCCGGTGACGTGCTCGCCCCTGAGCGAGTAGCCGGCGAAGACGGCGAGGACGGGCTGGGCACGCAGGTCCTCGGTCCACTGGAGGTACTCCAGGAGTCCGAGGCCGTCCGTGGACCAGTAGCCCCAGGCGTCGTCCATGTGGCCGGGGCGCTCCCAGACCGGACCGATGGTGGTCTTCCAGTCGAACCGGGTCGCGATGGTGTTGCCCTCGAGGAAGTTCCCGCCGGGGAAGCGGAGGAACTTCGGCTTCAGGGCGGCCAGTTTCTCCATCAGGTCGATGCGCAGGCCGTTGGGCCGGTTGCGGTGGGTGGGCGGGAAGAGGGACACGTGCTGGAGCCACAGCGTCTCGCCCGCGGCCTTGGGGTCGGCCGTGGTGACGGTCAGCCTGGCGTCACCCGTCACGGGTACGCCCGGACCGGTGCGCAGGGTCAGTTCGAGCGGGCGGCCGGTGAAGGCGGTCCCGATGTGCGGCAGTCGGGCGGAGGCGTACACCGTGGCGCCGTCCGCCGACTCGACGGCCACGGTGAGCGGCCCGATGCGCCGCGAGGCCTTGGCGAACAGCCGGGCGGTGTAGGTGGTCCGGGGTCGCACCGGTATGCCCCAGAAGCCGTCGTTGGCGACGCCGGCGCGCTGTCCGGCGCCCGTGCCGCCCGGCAGGACCACCTTCAGGGAGCGGTCGAGGGCGGCGTTGAGCGGGGTGGTGGTGTCCAGCGAGAGGGTGGTTCCGCCGACGGCGGACCAGTGGACGGGTGCGGTGTCGTCGGCCATCATCGAGCGGTTCTGCACGAGTTCGGCGTAGATGCCGCCCTCGCCGGAGTGGTTGATGTCCTCGAACATCAGCCCGGGCAGGATCGGGGACACGGCGTGCGCGGGGTTGCCGACGTCGACGCTGAGCAGCGGCGTCGTGTTCTCCACGGGCACTCCGGCCAGGGCCGCGACCTGCTCGGCGGTCAGGGCGGCCGGGAACAGCTGCACGTCGTCGATCAGGCCGTGCCACTGGTCGACGTGGCCACCGCCGTAGAGGGCCCGGCCGACAGCGGTGTCGCCGCTGCCGGCCCAGCCCGCGGTGTAGGCGGTCTCGCCCTCCAGTACGCCGTCGACGTAGAGGCGGATGACGCCGGCGTCGGGGTCACTGACACCGGTCAGGTGGGTCCAGGTGCCGGTGGTGGGAGCCGAGGCGGCGGCCGCGACCGCGGCGTTCTGGGTGGCGTCGGAGTCGAGCCGGGCGAAGGCGAAGGTGCCGGTGTCGTCCCGCAGCCCCAGGTAGAAGGAGCTGACGACCTTGCCGTCGATGCTCACGGCGGTCTGGTAGCCGCCGAGTTGGGCGAGGTTGACCCAGGCGCCCACCGAGAACGCCCGGGAGGTGTCGAGGGCCGGCCCGGAGGCGGTGGCGTTGCCGCCCGCGGTCAGACTCAGGCTGTGGGGGCCGGTCTTGCCGGTGTCCCAGCCGGCAGCGCCCTGGAGCGTCGCGGTGCGGCCGTTGCCCGACGAGTCGGCGGCGGAGGTGCCGGAACCCTCGTCGAAGGTCCAGTGGGCGGCAGCGGCGGGGAGGCCGGCGGACGCGGCGCTCGCGGTGGTGCCGGTGAGTTCGGCGGCCCCGGCGGGGGTGGCGGCGAAGGTCCCGGCGAGGGAGGCGGCGGACGCGGCCCCCAGGACGGTGAGGACGGTTCTGCGGGGCACTCCGGCTTCTGAAGACATGCGGCTCATTCCTTGGTGACAGACCGTTCGACATTTCGTACAGCGGTCGGTACTTCGAGCAGCAGGGATCTTAGGGTGTTCCCTCGGACCGTCAACACCCCCCGTACGGCAATGCTTTGGGCGGGCTGCGCGCCCCGGGACGAACCCGGCGGCGGGTGCCGTCACCCTCGACGAGGAGCCTCCGTGCCGGCACGCGCGAGGGATTCCACGGCGGCCGCGACCTGGTGCGGGCTGGAGATCATGGTCAGGTGGCGGGCACCGGGGACGAGGGTGGGCGGTGGTGCGCCGATGCGCCGGGCGGTCTCCTGCGGGGTCCCCTTGCTGAAGACGTCGTCGTGCGCACCGAACACCACGGACTTGGGGATGCGGACAGCCGCGAGGCGTGCGACCCGGCTCGCCGGGAGGCCGGGCACGCCCTCGCCGAGCATGTCCCACAGCGCCGTCTCGGCGCCCGGCACCCGCAGCGGCCGCCGCCACTCGTCCACTCCGGCGGCGTCCAGGCGCGGGCAGGCCGGTCCGCACTGGGCGTCGTACACCGCGCGGATCAGCCGGTCGGTGCTCAGGCCCAGGCGCAGCAGGCTGGTGCGGTAGGGGTCGATCAGGAGGTACTTGAGGGCGGCCGGCGGTCCGGCGCCGGTGTCCAGGGCGTCCCCGTCGAGCAGCATCACGCTCCCGATCCGCCCCGGGGCACGCAGCGCCGCCTCCGTGACGACCGCGGCCCCGCTCGAATGGCCCACCAGCAGGGGACGTTCACCCGGTCCGCCGAGGTGCAGAGCGCCGAGGAAACCCAGCAGCTGCCGGGTGAAGTGGTCGACGGTGTACGGGCCGCGGCGCCGGCTGTAGCCGTCCCCGGTCAGATCCAGCGCGTAGACCCGGTGGTCGCGTGCGAGCAGCGGTGCGAGCCGCGACCAGGTGTCGGCCTGCTCGAAGGCGCCGTGGACGAGCACGACGGGCGAGCCGGCCGTCCCCCATTCCCGGTACCGGGTGCGGACGTCGGCCGCCTGGACGTACCGCAGCCCGGCGGGCGGCGCGGCACGGCCCGCGGTGAACGCGTTGTAGGTCAGGGAAGCCGTGGTGACGACCAGCAGCAGCACCGACAGAACGAGCACCGCGCGCCGCGTCCACCGCCCGGCCCGCCGCAGGCGCCGCGGGTCCGCACGGCGTACGTCATGGCCGCCCGCGTCCGTGTCCGGCTGCGGGGGCTCGATCGGCCCGGTCTCGGGGTCGGCGTCCACGTGGTGTTCCATTCTGCCCGGTCTCTCCGGTCACAGGATGGCCCCGCGCGCGGCCGAGATCATCCACCCAGGGGCGTGTGCGCACGTACACCCGCGGAAGTAGGTGCAGGATGCCCCTTGGGGGATGATCCACGATCACCGGCCGAGGGCACGCCCCGGCAGGCCGCCCTCAGGCCCAGGCCGTGGCCGGCACGAACGAGCTGTCCTGCCGGAAGAGGTCCGTGCCGTCGGTGACGTCGAGCCGCAGCTGGTAGTCGTAGTGCCGCAGGTAGTGGCCGGGATAGTTGTACGACTCGAATCTCACCGAGCCGGTCGCCGAGCCCGTCCTGGCGACGAAGGTGGCGTCCTCGGCGAACGTCGAGGTGCCGTCGTCGGCGTCGAACCTGCCCCGGAAGTCGTAGTGGCGCAGGTAGTTGCCGGACGCGTCACGGAAGGAGAAGGCGCCCGAGTCGGCCAGGCCGGGGACGACCGTGAAGGACGACGCCTGCTTCGCCGCGGTCGTGCTGGAGCCGGTCACCACCGGGAGGTTCAGCAGGGACGACTGCTCCTGCCAGTACCGGGTGGTGTAGTTGGCTGACCGGAACGAGCGCGGGACGTTCACCGGGAGGGTCACGCCACCCGGCACGGTCTCCTTGACGACCGTGAAGTGGCGTGCCGTTCCCGAGATGACCGGCAGCGCCTTGGGGGCGGTCCAGGTCGCGAACGTGTCGCGGCTGTCGCTGTAGTAGTAGGTGCCGTCTCCGTAGCCGTCGAAGAAGATCCGCCAGGCGCCGTTGTCGAGCCGGATGACCGACGGGCCCTCGCGGTAGCTGCCCCAGCCGGCCCAGTCGCCGGTCTTCGAGATCGTGTAGGGGCCGGTGAGGCTCGACGCCGTGCCGTACTCGATGTACTTGGCCGTCTCGTTCTTCGTGAACGCGTGGTAGGTGGTGCCGATCCGCACGATGTACGTGTCGATGTGATTGGCGCCGATGCCCGACAGCGCGGTGGGTGAACTCCAGGTGGTGAGAGCGGAGTTGGTCGCCTTCATGACGTACGGCGTGAAGATCCACTCGTTGTCGGCCGTCGAGCAGGACACGATGACGTTCACGCTGCCGTCGCCGTCGACGAACCACTCCGGCGCCCACGCCCGGGACAGGTTGGCGATCGGCACCGTGTAGTCGTACAGGAAGGTCCAAGTGACCCGGTCGGAGCTGCGCGCGAAGCCGATCGTGGTGCTGACGTCCTGCCACGTGTGCGTGGTGTACGTCAGGTAGTAGGAGCCGTCGGTGTGCTTGAAGACGCTCGCGTCACGGATGCGGTTGGCGGGCGGGGTGTAGGCGGAGGACCGCACGAGCCGGAAGTCGGTGGCGTCGTCCGACTCGTAGACGTTCACCGTGCCGTCGTCGCTGTTGAGGAACGGCACGATGGTGTAGCGGGTGGCCGAGCCGCTCGGGGGTGCGGCGGCGGCCGCCGTTCCGAGCAGGCCGGGGAGTTCGCCCAGGACGAGCGCCGAGGCGGGCAGGGCGGCCATCGCGCGCAGCAGGGCGCGGCGGGACGGGGTGGGGGGTCGTGTGCTCACGTGCGGCTCCTTGGTCCAGCCGACACCATGGGATGCGGGATTTCGAACATGGTTCGGCAAGTCGGTCAGAAAGTAAGGGTGAGACGTGAGCACGTCAATGCTTTGCACGGGGCTCGGCGATACCTGTGTGGCGCATGTGCCGCCGCCCGGCGACCGCAGGGCCGGCGCCTCGGCCGGAGATGTTCGACATCCCGTACCGGGGCGGCCCGACAGACGTTACCGTTCAGTAGACAACCCGCTTCCGGAGGTGTCCCGTATGACGCTCGACCGTGCCGAAGGCCTGGCGGAGTCCGCCCGAGCACTGGCCGCGGGGGAGGTGACCTCGCGGGAACTGGTGGAGCGCGCGCTGGCCCGCATCGAGGCCACGCAGGGTTCGCTCAACGCCTTCCGGATCGTCCGGGCGGACGCCGCGCTCGCCGAAGCCGACGCCGCCGACGAGGAGTTGGCGGCCGGAGTGCGGCGGACCCTGCTCGGCGTGCCGGTCGCCGTCAAGGACGACATGGACGTCGCCGGTCTGCCGACCGCGTTCGGCTGCGCCGGGGAGTTCCCGCCCGTCGCCCGGGACGGCGAGGCCGTACGGCGGTTGCGGGCGGCCGGGGCGGTCGTCGTCGGCAAGACCAACACGTGCGAGTTCGGGCAGTGGCCCTTCACCGAGGGGCCGGCGTTCGGCGCCACCCGCAACCCGTGGAACACCGAGCACACGCCGGGCGGTTCCTCCGGCGGGTCGGCCGCCGCGGTCGCCGCCGGACTGGTGCCCGCCGCCCTGGGCTCCGACGGCGCCGGATCCGTGCGCATCCCCGCCGCCTGGACCCACCTCGTCGGCATCAAGCCCCAGCGCGGCCGCATCTCCACCTGGCCCCGCGGCGAGTCCTTCCAGGGCATCACCGTCAACGGCACGCTCGCGCGCACGGTCGCGGACGCGGCGCTCCTCCTCGACGCCGCGAGCGGCAACCACGAGCTCGATCCGCACCGGCCGCCGGCCATCCGGGCGTCCGAGGCCGTCGGCCGCGACCCCGGCCGCCTGCGCGTCGCCCTGTCGCTCAAACCGCCCTTCACCGCGGTGCCCGCGCGCCTGCGACCGGAGGTCCGCGCGAAGGTCGTCGAACTCGCGGAGAAGATGAGCGCGTTGGGGCATTTCGTGGAGGAGGCCGATCCCCCGTACGGGCAGATCGGGCTCACCTTCGTGCCCCGGGCCACCGCCGGTATCGCCGAACGCGCCCTCGAGGCCCCGTTCCCCGCCCTCCTGGACCGGCGCACCCGTGACGCGGCACGGCTGGGCCGCCTGCTCGGCGGGGCACCGTTGCGGGCGGCGCGGCGGGCGGAAGCAGTCCTGCACCGCCGTATCGGCGGATTCTTCCAGTCGTACGACGTCGTCCTCGCGCCCACGACCGCCGCTCCCCCACCACGCGTCGGGGCCATGCTGTCGCTCGGCGGTTTCGCCACCGACCGGGCCATGATCGCCGCCTGCCCGTACGCGTGGCCGTGGAACGTGCTCGGCTGGCCGGGCGTCAACGTGCCCGCCGGGTTCGTCGGCGACGGGCTGCCCGTCGGAGCGCAGCTCCTGGGCCCCGCGGGCAGCGAACCCCTGCTGATCTCGCTGGCCGCGCAGCTGGAGGCGGAGCTGCGCTGGCACGAGGCGTGGCCGCCGCACCGCCTCGCCACGAACTCCCCGGCGGCGTAGGCGGGTTCGGTGCGTACCCTGTGACCATGGACGATGCGTCGATGGTCGGGCTCATGGGGCGGGTCACCGGGACGGTCGGGCCCGGGCTCGTCGGCGAGGTGATCGTCCGGGTGCGCGGCGGCGCCGAGCACTTCCTCGCCTACCCGGCCCAGGGGAGCGCGCGGATCGAGCGGGGCACGGTGGTGATGGTGGTGGAGTACCTGCCGCCGAGGACGGTCTACGTCACCGAGGCGTACGACGGCCCAGCCGTCTGACACATCGACAGGTGAGCTCGCTTCCGCCCAGGTGAGAGGCGTGTCGGGGGCCGCGCGTCAAGATTGCGACAAGGATTCACCGGCGTCTTCACCCCGCGGTCGCGCGGGAGCACACTCCCTTCGTTCGGTGCCGAGAGGGCACCATTCAAAGGGGGCGTATGCCGATGATCGTCGGCGTCGTTGCGGGAGTGGTGGTCGCCGCCGTTCTCGTTCTGATCGGTCTGTTCAAGATGATGTGGCGGGTCGCCGAGCCCAACGAGGCACTCGTCATCTCCGGTTCCAAGCACCGCACCGAGGGCCTCGAGGAGGGCATGGGATTCCGCATCGTCACCGGGCGCGGCACGCTGGTGCTGCCCGGGGTGCAGGCGGTGCGCAAGCTCTCGCTCGATCTCAACGAGACCGAACTGCACGTGGACTGCGTGACGCACCAGGGCATCCCGCTGAAGGTGCGGGGCGTTGTCATCTTCAAGGTGGGCGACGACTTCGTGTCGATCGCGAACGCGTCCCGCCGGTTCCTCGACCAGCAGAAGCTGATGGCGGAGCGCGTCCACAACGTCTTCGCCGGTCATCTGCGGTCCATCGTCGGCGGGTTGACCGTCGAGGACATGATCCGCGACCGGGAGAAGCTGACCGCCCAGACCCGGGCGGCCTGCGGCACGGAGATGGAGAAGCTCGGGCTGATCGTGGACTCGCTGCAGATCCACGAGATCGAGGACCCCACCGGGTACATCCAGAACCTGGCCGCCCCGCACGCGGCGGCCGTCCAGCGGGACGCGCGCATCGCGCAGGCGGAGGCGAACCGGCTGGCCACCGAGGCGGAGCAGCAGTCGTACGCCCGGATGGCCGAGGCCACCCGGGACAGCGAGATCCTGCAGGCCGGCTATCAGGCCGAGCGGGACAAGGCGGCGGCGAAGTCCCGTCAGGCCGGTCCGCTCGCGGACGCCGCGGCGCGGCAGGAGGTCGTCGTCCAGGAGACGCGGGTCGCCGAACTGGAGGCGCACCGGCGCGAGCAGCAGTTGCAGGCGGACGTCCGCAAGCCGGCCGACGCCCAGGCCTACGAGAAGCGGACGCTGGCCGAGGCCGAGCGTGACGCGCGCATCTCCGCGCCGCAGGCCAAGGCCAAGGAGACGGAACTCGCGGCGGCCGCCGAGGCGACCCGGGTCAAGACGGCCGCCGGTGCCGAGGCGGAGGCCACCAAGGCCCGCGGTGGCGCGACGGCCGCCGCCACGCGGGCCACCGGTGAGGCCGAGGCGGCGGCCGCGCAGGCGAGGGGTCTGGCGCAGGCCGCGGCGACCAGGGCCAAGGGACTCGCCGAGGCGGAGGCCATCAAGGCACGGGCGGCCGCGCTCGCCGAGAACCAGGAGGCGGTCGTCGCCCAGCAACTCGCCGAGAACTGGCCGGAGATCGTGCGGGCCGGCGCGTCCGCCTTCGGCAACGTCGACAACATGGTGCTGCTCAACGGCGCCGACGGAATGACGGACATGTTCACCAAGGCGCTCACCATGGGCGGTGCGGGCCTCGGGCTCGCTCGCCAGCTGCTGGCGTCCATGAACCAGAACGGGCAGACGCAGAACGGCACTTCACCGTCCCTGAACGGGGTCACGCCGCCGCCCTCGCAGAAGGTGCCGGTGGACCGGGAAGGGTAGGCGCGAGAACGGACGTCCGTCCGGACGGTACGCCCGGGGGCCTCGGTTCCGAGAGCCCCCGGGCTCGGCCGCGTGCACGCCTGGCGGGCAAGCTCCCGAACGGCCCGGCGGCGGCGACCACTAAGGTGCCTGCGTGACTGCGTTTACCGATGAGAACGTCCCGGGCCGCTTCGGCCCCACCGCCACCACCGAGGCCGACCCCCGCCGGGTCGGCCCGGTGCGCACCGAGTACTCCCCCGCGCACGACGGCGACCCCGACCCGGGCGAGATCGTGTGGACCTGGGTGCCGTTCGAGGAGAACGACGGCCGGGGCAAGGACCGTCCGGTCCTGGTGGTCGCCCGCGAGGCCGCCGGCACCCTGCTCGCCGTACAGCTCTCCAGCAAGCGGCACAACGACGACCGGGAGTGGGTGGCGATCGGCAACGGGCCGTGGGACCGGTCGGGGCGCGACTCGTGGATCTCCGTGGACCGGGTACTCAGGCTGCACGAGGACGGGATGCGCCGGGAGGCGTGCGCGCTGGACCGGGGCCGCTTCAACCTGGTCCGCCACCGCCTGCACGAGCGCTACGGCTGGAGCTGAGCGACTCCCCCGACCGTGCTCGTCAGAAGGTTTCACCCGCCTCGGGTGATTGAGGCTCTCGCCGTCCGGTGGATTCTGCTGTTCGGAAGCTCAGTCCAGCAGCTGTGCCCGGGCACTGGACGCTCAACTGCGCGACGAGAGCCCGGCGTGTCCCCGGGGCGGCGCCTGACGACACAGGAAGGCGGTGCGCGATGACCGCTGCACCCGACACTCCCGTACTCGACACCCTCACGGCCATGACCCTCGACTCCGTCGAGCGCTGCCACATGGAACCACGCTCGCTGATCCTCGCCCGGATCGCGGCACTCGTCGCCATGGACGCACCCGCGATCTCCTACATGGCGCACATCGACCCGGCGATCAAGGCCGACTTCACGGTGGACCAGCTGCAGGACCTGCTCGTCGCCATCGCCCCCGTCGTGGGCACGGCACGCGTCATGTCGGCCGCGGGTCACATCGCCCAGGCCTTCGGCGTCGCGATCGCGCTGGCCGAGACCGAGGCGGAGGCGATGGCCCAGGCCGAGGCAGAGAGCCGTAAGACCTGACGGACGGCTGCCGGCCGTCACCGGGCATCGATCACCCGATTGCCTAGAGCCGTCACCGAGCGCCCTGCGCGCCCACCGTCCGGCGCTCGTGGCATGCGGCTGTCATGAATGGGTGAGCAGCCCGATCCCCAGTGCCACCAGCGCGGCGACCTTCGCCACCTCGAGGCCGACGTAGTAGAGGTGCTCGCGGGAACGCGGTACGTCCTCGCCCGCCAGGACACGGTCGGACCTGCGGTTGAGCCGCGGCCGCACCACGACCAGCTGGGCCAGGAGCAGGACGACGGCCGCGACGACCGGTCCCACGACACCGACGGGCCGGTCCCCCGTGGCGACGGCCACCGCGAGCGCGACGGCGAGGACGGCCTCGACGAGGTTCAGGGCGCGGAAGACCAGCCGCCCGATCCCCAGGCCGATGGGAACGGTCACGCCGGGGGCGCGGAACTTCAGCGGCGCCTCGAGGAAGGAGATCGCCAGCACCATCCCGAGCCAGAGGAAGGTGACCGCGACCGACGTCACGGCCCAAGTGGGGTGCATCAAGGGTGCCTTTCTGCTGTCTGCTGCGGTGCGGGCGCCAAGTGGGCCAGGCACGCGCCGGGTTCGGCGAAGGGTTCGAGGCTGGTCGCGGTCAGCGGCGCCCGCAGCTCGTCCAGGGCTCCCTGCATCAGGGCGAGATGCAGGGGACAGACCAACTGCCCGTGCTCCTCAGCGAGTTCGAGGAAGGGGCAGTGGCGCAGCCGGATCCGGGCGGGCGGTGTGCCGTCCTCGGCGTCCGGGGCGAAACCGAGGTCGTCCAGAAGGCGGACGAGACGGGCGGCCGCGTCCTCGGGGGTGGGCCGCCGGTACGGCTCCGGCTGCTCGACCAGGAAGCGGCCCCAGGCCCGGCCCGTCTCCATGGCGGCGGAGCGCCCTTCGGAGCCGGTGCCCGCGAGCCGGCTCAGCAGCATCCGCGCGAGCAGCTGGTAGCCGCGGGTTCCGCCGCGGTCCATGCCCGGGCGGGGCGTGTAGACGGTGCGCGGGCGCCCGCGGCCGGAGGGCTGCTGCGTCCGCCGCTCGACGGCACCTTCGTCGACGAGGGCGTCCAGGTGGAACCGCACGGTGTTGGGGTGGACGCCGACGCGCTCGGCCGTCTCGGTGACGCCGAGTGGAGCGTCGGCCGCCCGCAGCACGGCGAGGACCTCGCCGCGGCGCGGGCTGGTGGTGCGTGAGCCGGACACGCCTCCTCACCCCTCTTCCGTCTCTGCCGTTCCCCGTCATTTTCTCCAAATGTTACCTGTAATAATTAGGGAAACTGGAGGCGGGTCGGGAAGCCGAGGCCCCGACGGCCGGGAGCGGAGAGAGCGATGGCACGAGTTCCACAGCCGCACGAGGAGGAGCCGATGCCGGCTCCTCTGTGCGACGTCGACGCGTTGGCGACGGCATCCGCGACGGGCGTGCTCTGGAAGCTCACGGAGAGCGGGCGTCAGCTCGACGCCAACCTGGTCCGGCTGGCGCCCGGCCACCACATCGCCCCGCACGCGGAACCGGACCTGGACGTCCTGGTGCTCGTCGTCTCGGGCGCCGGCACGATCGGGGCCGGCGTCGAGGGCGACCCGCTGCCCCTCGCCGCGGGCTCCCTGTTCTGGCTCCCTCACGGCTCCACCCGCAGCATCACCGCGGGCGACGACGGCCTCGCCTACCTCACCGTCCACCGGCGCCGCCCCGGCATGCGGATCGGCCGGGCGCGCTGAAACGAAGGCCCCCGGAACAACTCGGCCGGGCACGCTGAGGCGAAGACCCCCGCGAAACAACCCGGCCGGACGGGAACGCGGACGGCCCCTCGTCCGTCTTTCGGAGTGAGGTCCCCGCGGCATCCCCCGTCCGCGGGGGCCTCACCACCTCCCGGGTCCCGCCCCGCGGGCTACGACGGCTGCAGCCGCCCCGCCGGGAACGCCCGCGCGAACGCCTCCCGTGCCGCGCTGTCCGGTCTGCGGTCCAGCACCCCGAACACCACGTGCTCGAAGTGCGCCGCGAACCGTCCGCCCGGTCCGAGCAGCGCCCGGAAGGCGGCCGCCACCTGCACGGGGTCGTTCTGGAACACGCCGCACCCCCAGGCCCCGAGCACCAGGCGCCGGTAGCCGTGGGCGGCGGCCGTCTCCAGCACCCGCTCGGCGCGCACCGCGAGGGCCCGCGGAAGCTCGGCGGCCCGCTCGGGCGCCGTACGCCTGATGACGCCGGCGTTCGGTGCGGCGGCCGTCAGGAAGCCGGCCGTGTACGGCTCGTCCAGCAGGCGGCCCCGGTCGTCGCGGAAGACGGGGACGGCCGGCGAGTGGATCACGCGGTCCGAGTAGAACGGGTCGCGGTGGGCGCGGTGATGGTCGTAGAACCCGGGGACCTCGAGCAGGCACCGGTACAGCGCGGAGGAGCGGCACAGCGCCTCCTCCTGGGCCTGGGCGCCGTTGAGGAAGCCGCCGCCCGGGTTGCGGGCGGAGGCGAAGTTCAGCACGGCCGGGCCGCCGCCGACGCGGCGCGCCGCCTCGAGGCTGCTCTCGCCGGTGACCTCGAAGAACGTCTCGGCGGGCGCGGTCTGGGGCACGGGGACGGGCTCCGGCCCGTACATGCGCGTGCCGGCCCGGGCCGCGGCCACGGGCTCCGCGATGGACACCTCGCGCCCGCCGGGCGTGCGGTAGACCCCCGCCTCGACGATCTCCTCGGTCTCGCGCGCGATGCCGCGCAGGCGCGCGCTCATGGCGCCACCCCCGTGGACGCCATGCTCGCGTGCCGTGCGCGCTCCCCCGTCGTGCTCATGCACCGATCGTGGGTGATGCTGGAGTGACGGTGCAACAGAGTTTTCGTGTCCGAAAACGCGCAGGAAAGCCCCGGGAAACCGGGGGAAGGAGGAGATTACCGAGCCGGAACGTACCGGTACGCACCCTTGTGCGAATCGGCACGAAGGTCTTGGGTGGGACGAGTGCCGCCGTCCGGGCGCCTGACGGGCCGGGCCGGCGGCACGGTGGAATCTCAGAAAGGGATCCCGGAATGTCCGATTCAGCCACTGACTGCGGCGAGTGTACGGAGCCCCGTACCGCCCTGTCCGAAGCCGAGGTGGAGGCCCTGGTCCGGGGCATCTGCTTCAAGACCGGCCCGCCCCGGGGCATCGGCGTCGAAGTGGAATGGCTCGTCCACGAGCTGCGCCGGCCGCAGCTGCCCGTCACACCCGAACGACTCGACGCGGCGTACGCCGCACTGCGGACCGTGCCCCTGAGGTCGGCGCTCACCACAGAGCCCGGCGGCCAGCTCGAACTGAGCTCACCGCCCGCCACCTCCCTGATGGAGTGCATCGGTACCGTATCCGCCGACCTCGACGCCGTCCGCACGGCGCTCGCCCGGCAGGGCCTCGGCCTCGTCGGCATCGGCCACGACCCCTGGCATCCACCCCGCCGCTTCCTGCGTCAGCCGCGCTACGACGCCATGGAAGTCGCCCTGGACCGCGCCGGCCCGGCCGGCCGGCGCATGATGTGCACCTCGGCCTCCGTCCAGGTGTGCCTGGACGCCGGGTACGAGGAGCCCGGACCGCTCGGCCACGGACGGCGCTGGTGGCTCGCGCACCAGCTGGGCGCGGTGCTGCTGGCCGCCTTCGCCAACTCCCCGCTGGCCTGCGGACGGCCCACGGGCTGGCGTTCCACCCGGCAGCTGACGTGGATGGAGATCGGCGCCGGCCGGGCGGGCGGACCCGCGCTGAACGGCGATCCGCGCACGGCCTGGGCCCGGCACGTGATGGACGCCCCGGTGATGTGCGTCCGGCGCGAGGGCGGCCCCTGGGACGTCCCGGACGGGCTCACGTTTCGCGAGTGGGTCCGCTCGAAGGCGCCCCGGGCGCCGACGCGCGAGGACCTCGACTACCACATCACGACGCTGTTCCCGCCGGTCAGGCCGCGCGGCTTCCTGGAGCTGCGCATGATCGACGCGCAGCCGGGAGACGACGGCTGGATCGTGCCGCTCGCCGTGACCACCGCGCTGTTCGAGGACCCGGAGGCCGCCGAGACCGCCTACCGGCTGGTCAAGCCGCTGGCCGAACGCTCCACGGGCCGTCCGGCGCCGCACAACCCGCTGTGGACCGCCGCCGCCCGCGACGGCCTGGCCGACCCCGAGCTGCACGAGACGGCCGTCGGCTGCTTCACCGCGGCGCTGGAGGCGCTGCCCCGGACGGGAGCCACCGAGCGGGTCACGGACGCCGTGGCCGCGTACCTGGAGCGCTACGTCCGCAGGGGCCGAACCCCTGCCGACGATCTGCTGGACCGCCTGCGCGAGACGAGCCCTCGCGCCCACGGGAAGGACCCGAGCTCATGACCGACCCCGCCATCGACGAACCCACCATCGATGCGGAAGCACTCCGGGAGCGGGCGCTGACCACCCTCACCACCGCCCGTACCCGCACCACGCTGCTGACCAGTTGCGTCGAGGACCCCGACCTGACCGCCCAGCACTCCCCGCTGATGTCGCCGCTGGTCTGGGACCTCGCGCACATCGGCAACCAGGAGGAGCTCTGGCTGCTGCGGGGCGTCGCCGGCCGGGACGCGATGCGCCCCGAGATCGACGGCCTCTACGACGCCTTCGAGCACCCCCGTTCCGAACGCCCCACGCTGCCGCTGCTGCCGCCCGCGGAGGCCCGCGCCTACGCGGCCGAGGTACGCGGCCGGGTGATGGACGTACTGGAGAGCGCCGACTTCCACGGCACCCGGCTGACCCAGGCGGGCTTCGCCTTCGGGATGATCGCCCAGCACGAACAGCAGCACGACGAGACGATGCTGATCACCCATCAGCTGCGCAAGGGGCCGCAGGCGCTGACCGCCCCCGACCCGGAGCCGGTGCCGCTGTTCACGGGCCCGGCCGAAGTCCTCGTGCCCGGCGGACCGTTCACCATGGGCACGTCCACCGAACCGTGGGCACTGGACAACGAACGCCCGGCGCACCGCCGCGAGGTGGCGTCCTTCCACATCGACACCACCCCCGTGACGAACGGCGCCTACCAGGCGTTCATCGAGGACGGCGGCTACGACAACGAGCGCTGGTGGACGCCCGAGGGCTGGGCCCATGTGCGCAAGCACTCCCTGCACGCACCGCTGTTCTGGCACCGCGACGGCAAGCAGTGGCTGCGCCGCCGCTTCGGGGTGACGGAGGTCGTGCCGCTGGACGAGCCGGTCGTCCACGTGTGCTGGTACGAGGCCGACGCCTACGCCCGCTGGGCCGGCCGGCGGCTGCCCACCGAGGCCGAGTGGGAGAAGGCGGCCCGCCACGACCCGGCGACCGGCCGCTCGACGCGCTACCCGTGGGGCGACGCCGACCCGGCGCCCGAGCACGCCAACCTCGGCCAGCGGCACCTGCGCCCCGCCCCCGCCGGCAGCTACCCGGCCGGCGAATCACCGCTCGGCGTACGGCAGTTGATCGGTGACGTGTGGGAGTGGACGGCGAGCGACTTCCTGCCCTACCCGGGCTTCCATGCCTTCCCGTACAAGGAGTACTCGGAGGTGTTCTTCGGGCCGGAGTACAAGGTGCTGCGCGGCGGCTCGTTCGCCGTGGACCAGGTCGCCTGCCGGGGGACGTTCCGCAACTGGGACTACCCGATCCGGCGGCAGATCTTCTCAGGGTTTCGCACCGCGCGTTCCGCGGGGGACGTCTGATGTGCCGTCACCTGGCCTACCTGGGGCCGCCGGAGCCGCTGGGCACCCATCTCGTGGAGCCTGTGCACAGCCTCTACCACCAGTCGTGGGCGCCGCGGCACCAACGCTACGGCACCGTCAACGCCGACGGTTTCGGCGTGGGCTGGTACGCCGAGGGCGACCCGGTGCCGGCCCGCTACCGGCGTGCCGGACCGATCTGGGCGGACCTGTCCTTCGCCGACCTCGCCCGGGTCGTGCGCACCGGCGCCCTCCTGGGTGCCGTACGCGACGCGACCCTGGCGGGCTCCGACGCGGAGGCCGCCGCGGCGCCCTACGCCTCCGGACCCTGGCTGTTCAGCCACAACGGCGCCGTCCGAGGCTGGCCGCAGTCGCTCGCGCCGCTGGTGGAGCGGCTGCCCGCCGTCGATGTGCTGTCCCTGGAGGCCCGCAACGACTCGGCGCTCGTCTGGGCGCTGGTCCTGGCGCGGCTGCGCGACGGCGACGACGAGGCGCAGGCGCTGGCCGACACGGTGCTGGAGGTCGCCGAGGCCGCCCCCGGCTCGCGGCTGAACCTGCTGCTCACCAACGGCGAGACGATCACCGCGACCACCTGGGGCGACACCCTCTGGTACCTGTCCCGGCCCGGCCGCAGCACCGTCGTGGCCTCCGAGCCCTACGACGACGACCCGCACTGGCACGAGGTCCCCGACCGCACCCTTCTCGCGGCGAGCCGCACGGACGTGCTGCTCACCCCGCTCAAGGAGCCGAGCGACACCTCGGCCACCGCACTGCCGAAGGAGCCCCGTACGTGAGTCCGTTCCTTCTCACCCGCACCCTGCCCGAGGACGCCACGGACGCCGCGCTGCGCGCCGACGTCCTGCACGGCCTGACCGGCAACCCCAAGACGCTGCCGCCGAAGTGGTTCTACGACGCCCACGGCAGCGAGCTGTTCGAGCAGATCACCGAACTGCCCGAGTACTACCCCACGCGCGCCGAGCGCGAGATCCTCATCGCCCGCGCCGGCGAGATCGCCGCGGCGACGCGGGCTCGCACCCTGGTCGAACTGGGCTCCGGTTCGTCGGACAAGACGCGACACCTCCTCGACGCGCTCACCGCACTGCACACCTACGTCCCGGTGGACGTCAGCGAGAGCGCGCTCACCCAGGCCGGACAGGCGCTCGTGGCGGAGCGTCCCGGACTGAGCGTGCACGCCCTGATCGCCGACTTCACGGCCTCCCTGGCCCTGCCCGACACCCCCGGGCCGCGCCTCGTGGCGTTCCTGGGCGGCACGATCGGCAATCTGCTGCCCGCCGAACGGACCGTGTTCCTGACCTCGGTCCGCTCCCTGCTGTCCCCCGGCGACGCGCTGCTGCTCGGCACCGACCTGGTCAAGGACGAAAAGGTGCTCGTCGAGGCGTACGACGACGCGGCCGGTGTGACGGCCGCCTTCAACAAGAACGTCCTGACCGTCGTCAACCGCGAGCTCCACGCCGACTTCGACCCCGACGCCTACGACCACGTGGCGCTGTGGGACACGGAGAACGAGTGGATCGAGATGCGGCTGCGCTCGCGCGCGGAACAGACGGTGAAGATCCCGGCGCTGGACCTGGCCGTGGACTTCGCCGAGGGCGAGGAACTGCGCACCGAGGTGTCGGCGAAGTTCCGCAAGGACGGCGTGCGCGCCGAGCTGGACGCCGTGGGCCTGGAACTGGCCCACTGGTGGACGGACGAGGCGGGACGGTTCGCCCTGTCGCTCAGCGTCGCACGCTGACCGACGGCAGGTGAGGGGCGGGTGACGGCGACGTCATCCGCCCCTTGCGCAGGAGGGGCGGAACTCGCCTCACCCCAGGCTGTTCAAAACGGCCGTGATGCGTCGGGAGGCGCGACGGGCCTCGGTCGCCGGGTCGGCTCCGGTGAGCACCCTGGTCATGTACGGCTTGATCGGGTTGTCGGCCTCGACCGCGCCCCACTGAGGCGTGGCCGGTGTCGCCCGTCCCTGCGCGGCCCCGGCCGCCATGGCGGCGACGCCCTCCTCGCCGGCGACGGCCTTGGCGAGGGACTTGCGGTTGGGGACGTAGTTCATGGTCCGCGCCAGGTCGGTGTCCCATCGGACGCCGGTGAGCGCGGCGACGACGGCCACGGCGCCGTCCCGCTCGCGCGTGTTGTTCGGTACGACGAGGTCGGAGCCGCCGGTGAAGACGGCGCCGGGGCGGTGCGGGGTCCTGCCGGGGACGGGGAAGAAGCCGATCTTCTCCCTCAGTTCGGGGTTCTGCTGGACGATCGCCCGGGCCTGTCCCGGCACCGCGACGATCTGTGCGACGCGTCCTTCGGCGAACACGCCCGCCTGCGGCGGGTGTTCCTCGTCGGAGCCGACCGGACCGCGGCCGAGCGACTGCAGGCGCCGGTAGAAGTCCATGCCGCGCAGGGCCGCCGGGGTGTCCAGGGTGCCCCGCCAGCCGCCGCCCTCCCGGTCGTCGGCGAGGTCGCCGCCCTCGTCCCAGATGAAGCCGGCCAGGGTGTACCAGTCCTGTCCGGCGAGGTAGATGCCCTGCACGCCGCCGGAATCGAGGTGCCGTGTCGCGGCGAGCCAGTCCTCGCGGGTGCGCGGCGGAGCCGTGACGCCGGCCCGGGAGAACAGGTCCTTGCGGTGGATGACGACCCGGTTGGCCGCGTACCAGGGGATGCCGTACTGGTGGGAGGCCTGCTGGCCCGGCTCGGCGAGGCCGGGCAGCCAGTCCCGCCTGCCCCAGCGCAGGGACTCCAGCGTCAGATCGAGCAGCCGGTCGCCCTCCACGTACTGCGGGACCTGGGTGTTGCCGACCTCGATGACGTCGGGTCCGTGACCGGAGGCGGAGTCGAGGGCGGCCTGCACCTTCGGGCCGATGCCGGTCCACTGCTGGATGCGGATGTCGAGCCTGAGGTCGGTGTGTTCCTGCTCGAACCGCTCGGTGAAGCGGCGCAGGAAGTCCTGGGAGGCGCTGTCCTTCATCAGCCACACGGTGACCGTGCGCCGGTCGGCCTCGCCCGGGACGAGTCCACAGGCGCCGGCGAGGCCGACCGGGGCCAGGGCGAGCAGGCTGCGACGTCTCACGAGGGGTCCTGTTCTGTCTGCGGACAGGGAAGGGGGCCCGGCGTGGGGGGACGAGCGGGGGGCTCGTTCGGGTGTGCCCGGATTTTGGTATGGACCAATGCGGGGGGTCAAGAGGGGCAAGGGCCCCGAAGCAGACGTCTCGCGCTCCGTCGCAGCTTGGGGCACCGTGGAGTGACGCGTGACACACGTGACACTCCGGTCATCACGGCCGTACGGAGAGGAGCACCCGCATGTCGAATCACACCTATCGGGTCACGGAGATCGTCGGCACCTCCACCGACGGTCTCGACGAGGCGATTCGCAACGGCATCCGCCGTGCCTCGCAGACCCTGCGCAACCTGGACTGGTTCGAGGTCACCCAGGTGCGCGGGCAGATCGAGGAGGGCGAGATCGCGCACTACCAGGTCGGCCTGAAGGTGGGTTTCCGGCTGGAGGAGGAGTCGGACTGACGGCTTCGCGGGCGACACGAAAGGTCACCATCACCGCTTCGGCCCGGCGGGCGGGCGCTCAGGTCCGCCCCTCGCGCTCCTGTGCCACCCTCAGCTCGGTCGACGGGGTCGCCCACCGCGCCCGTACGACCCTGAACCCCGCCCGTTCGGCGTCGTCGCACACCAGCTCGTCGTCGTCGACGAACAGGCGGATCTCACGGGTGCGGGCGAGGCGGCGCAGGATCTCCAGTTTGGTGCGGCGGGCCGGCCTGCGGTCGTCGTTGCGCCGCATGTGGACCCGCCCCTCGGGCAGTGCCTGCGCGGCGAGCCAGTCCAGCGTGTCGCGCCGGCAGCGCTCGGGACGTCCGGTGAGGTAGACGACCTCGCACTCCTTCGCGCTCTCCAGCACCAGCGCGATGCCCTCGGCGATCGGCGGATCGTCGGGGGCGGCCGCGAAGAAGCCCTCCCAGTCGCGCGGTGCGCGCTCCAGGAACCGCTGACGGTGCGCGGTGTCGGCGAGGGTGTTGTCCAGGTCGAACACGGCGAGGGGGCGCGCGCTGCTGTCGGTCACCCCTCCACCCTAGGCAGGCGGTGCGGGCCGCACATGGCGCGGGCCGGCATGAGCCGCCGCCGAACGGCCCCTGTGCGCAGGCCGGTCGGCCCGCGACGCGCCCGACTCGGGCCGGTAGCAAGGAAAGGGGGAGGCGATCCCCCCGTGCTTTCCGCGGGGACAGGGAGGGGAACATCATGACGACCAGCCGTATCGCCTTACGGCGCCTGGCGCTGGGCGGGATGGTTCTGGCGCTGGGGCTGCCGGCCCCGGCGACCGCGGCCGGCAGCCGTGCGGACGCCGCGGCCGAACCGACCGTCGCGAGCGGCGCCCCGGGGCGCGGTGGCAGTCCGCACTCCGCCGTCGACCGCGTAGCCGACTTCTACGGCAGCTACATCGACGTGCTGCACGACTCCGGCCGCGGACGGCTCGCCGACGCCCTGCGCCGCCACTACCTCACCACCGGCCTGCGCGAGAGCCTGGCCCGCTGGGAGGCCCGCCACCACCAGGACGGCATGCTGCGTGCCAAGGGCGTCCCGCTCGAGTGGAGCGTCGTCGTCAACGACAGCGGCATGGGTCACTGCTGGAGCCGGGTCACGCTCACCTGGAAGGCCGCCGGCCACCCGCACACCACCCACCTGATGGTGCAGTCCGACCTGTCGACCCTGCTCATCTCCGGCATCAGGACCGACGAGTAGCCGGGGCCGCGGCACGGGGCCCCGTGCCCGAGGCGTCATGCGGGTGTACGCGGCTCACATGGCCCAGCCGAGGGACCGACGGGGCTCCCGCTCGGCGCCGCCGGACGCCGTGCCCTCGACGTCGTTCTCGGCGAGGGCCACCAGCTGCCGGCCCAGATCGTTCAGGGCCCGGCCCGCGGCCAGCTCGTCGCCGATCTCCGGCACGTCCGTGTCCACGGGGTTGCGGTGCGCGACCCCGTGGCCGGTGAGCGTCGTGGCACCGGTGTCCAGCACGGCATGCGCCTTGGTCGTCCGCTCCTCCTCGAAGAGGTGGAGCCGTATCTTCCACTCGCTCGTGTGCGCCATGGCGTCCCTCCTCGGCCCGGCGGGCTCCGCACGGTGCGCGGGCCGCCCGCCCCGCACCTCCATGGTCGGACGCCCGCGGGAGCCTGTCACGCCGATGCCTCTCGCGGGCGGCGCCACCGCCTACATGTGTCCGGGCGAGACACCGGCCGGCAACGGCCGGGAGTCGTCCAGGCGGTAGCCGAGAGCCTCGGTGACAGCCACGACCCCGTCGACACGGCGGGCGACGAGCACCGCGAGCCCGGTGTCGCTGCGCCGCTCCACGTGCCCGCGCAGCCTCACCACGCCGCCGGTGACACCGACGTCCACCAGGTAGCGAGGCTGGCAGAGCGCCGCGGCCACCTGGTCGCCGACGTCACGGCGGATGTCCTCGTCCGGGCGGAGGAAGACCCGCAGCAGGTCGCCGCGGGTGACGATGCCCGCGAGCCGGCCCCGCCGGTCCACCACGGGCAGACGTTCCACGGCGTGCCGCCGCATCGTGCGCGCGGCCTCCGTCACCGACGCGTCGGGCGTCGTGGTGACGGCGGGCCCGGTCATGAGGTCGTCCGCGGTCGTGGCCCGGGCCTTGGCCGCCGCCGCCCGTGCCGAGCGGGTCAGCCGGGGCAGCCTCGGGCGCCTGCCCCGCCGCACATCGTCCTGGGCGGCCTGTCGATGGAGCAGGTCGGTCTCGGAGATCACCCCGAGGACCCGCCCCCCGTCGTCCACCACGGGCAGCCCGCTGATGCGATGCTCCGCCAGCAGCGCGGCCACCGTCTTGAACGACGCGTCACGTGGTGCGCGCACCACCTCCCTGGTCATCACGTCCTCGACCGTGCGGTGCCTCATCGTCTTTCCTCCTGCTCCTTCCGGATTTCGGTTCGGGACCTCCGCCGTCCTCGCTCAGCCGGCGGGGACGAGGTAGACCGGGCAGTGCGCGCGGTGCAGCAGCGCGTGGGTGACCGGGCCGAGGCGCGGCGCGGGCCGCCGGGCGTGCGGACGGTGCGCCGTGATCACGACGGCGTCGGCCGCGCGTGTGGCCTCCACCAGGGACTCGGCGGCGCCGCCCCACACGGTGTCGGTCTCGACCACGACCGCCGGGAACTTCTCCCGGAGCGTGGCCACGGCACTCAGGGGCACCGCCGACTGCTTGCGGCCCTTGGCCTCCAGCTCCTCCTGCAACCGCTCGGCGGAGACCACGGGACCGGCGCCCGACGTCGCCGGCAGGACACAGGTGTGCAGGACCCGCACCCGGGCACCGCGCTGCTGCGCCTGTTCGAAGCCGAACCGGGCCGCCTCGGTCTCGGTGTCGGTGCCCACGCCCACCAGGACCACGCCGTGCTCCAGCCCGCCGTACGCCGCCTCGCCCCGTACCACCAGCAGCGGGCTCGAACAGCTGCCCGCGAGCCGACGGCTCACCGAGCCGGACACCAGTGCGGTGATCTCGCTCAGGCCGCGGCTGCCGATGACGGTCAGCGCGGCGTGCTCACCCCGGCGCAAAAGCTCCGCCACAGCCGGGTGCGGGCTCAAAGTCGCCGTCACCTCCAGTTCCGGAACCTGCTCGTGCACGCGCGCGACGGCGGTCTCCAGCACGGCGTGCGCCCGCTCGAGGAGCGAGGACGTCTCCGGCTCCGGCCCGCCCGGGCGCACCTCGTGCGCGCCGTGCTTGGCCCACGGCCAGCCGTGCAGGATCTCCAGCGCGGCCCGCCGCGCCCCCGCCTCCGCGACCGCCTGGTCCAGAGCCCGCAGCGCCTCGTCGGACCCGTCCACGCCCACCAGCACATGCCCGTGCAGGGCGGGACGGGGCGCGTACCTGCCGTAGTCCCACAGACTCTCGCGCTCATGCGTCATGACCACTCCTCTCCCGGCCCCTCGGGCCCTCGAGCGCGTCCGGCACGCACCTGCCCACGCGTTGGTCCCTCTCGTCACTTCCAGCCTTGTGAGGAGGCGGCACGCCGTGCTTGGGCCCAACGGGCACGAGCCGAGCCACTCGGCCCAGGCCCGTGCGCGGACCGGCCGGGCGGCGGGCCGAGGGGCTCTGTCGACGTCGGCGGGCCGCGCGGCGGACGCCGATGAGGGCCGAACGGCCCTCGGGGACGGCCCCCTTCGGCCCTGGTACAGCCTGCGGGCAGCCGTACGCTGGAATCAGCCTGCGGGGCGAGCGAGGGAGCGCATCCGGGACGCCACCTTCGACAAGGGACACGAGCCCTTGTCAACGGAAGGGGTGACGGATGGGCTGAGAGGCCGGAAGGTCCGGGGACCGGACGGCGACCTCCACCACCTGATCCGGACCATACCGGCGAAGGGAGCCCACCTCGCAGGTTCTGTCGTGCCCAGGGGGCACCCTTTCCTCCCCCGGCGGCCACTGCCGAGCGCACAGCCACATGGCGAGCACGCGGAGGCGGGAGGGCCCATGCGCGTCGGCCGACCCGGTGGGGCGGGGCCCCGGGCCGATGGATCATGCTTCTCCCATGGCATCCCGGTTCTCCGCCCCCCGCACCACGCTGATCGGCGCGGCCCAGCAGCGCCCCTGCACGCTCGTCGTCTGCCGGGGCTGCTGCTGCGGCGACCCGCGCAAACACCCGGGCAGCGACCACGCCTGGCAGCTGGAGCGGCTGCGCGCCGCGGCGGCCGAGTCCGGCTTCCAGGTCCGTACGACCGACTGCCTCGGCCCCTGCGACCAGGCCAACGTCATCGTCGTCCAGCCGTCGGCGGCCGGGCGGCGGGCCGGCGGCCGGGCCACGTGGGTCGGCTTCGCGATGGACGACGACTGCACGCAGGAGGTCATCGACTGGGCGGCGGCGGGCGGACCGGGCCTCGCCGTACCGCCGGTGACCCTGGAGCTGCAGTTCATCCGGCCGCCCCGCGACGCCCGGACGCGCGGCCGCCGCTGACGGCCGGGCCCTAGCTAGGCGAATCCGCCGTTGCTCATCAGCAGCTGACCGTTGATCCAGCCGCCCTCCGCGGAGCACAGGAAGTCCACCAGGTGCGCGGTGTCCCGTGGGGTGCCCAGCCGGCCGAGCGGGGTGGCGCGCACGCAGTGCTCCCGGACCTCCTTCGTCATCCAACCGGTGTCGACGGGGCCGGGATTGATGACGTTGGCGGTCACACCGAGGCCGGCGAGCTCGTGGGCGGCGGCCAGGGTGATGCGGTCGAGGGCACCCTTGCTCGCCCCGTAGGGCAGGTTGCCGACGGTGTGGTCACTGGTGAGGGCGATGATCCGGCCGGTTCCCGCACTGCCGGCGAAGCGGCGCCCGAACTCGCGGATCAGCAGCCAGGTGGCGCGGGCGTTGACCGCGAAGTGCCGGTCGAAGCTCTCGACGGTCGTGTCGAGCAGTCCGGAGTCGACCGACTCGCAGTGGCACATCACCAGCGCGGTGACCCCGCCCAGCCGCCGCTCGGCCTCCTCGAAGACACGGGCCGGGGTCTGCGGATCGGCGAGGTCCGCCTCGATCGCCGCCGTGGACACGCCGCATCCGCTCAGTTCCGCGCCGATCGCCGCGGACGCGCCGGATTCCCTCCCCCAGGTCATGCGGTCGTCGTAGGGGCTCCAGAAGGTGAAGGCGACGTCCCAGCCGGAGGCGGCCAGGCGGCGGGCGACACCCGCGCCGATGCCGGCCGTGCGCCCCACGCCGGTGATCAGGGCGACGGGACGGACGGCGGCCCCGCCGGGCGCGGTGTGCTCCTGATCGCTGCGCGTCGTCACGGTGGGAGATCGTCCTGGGGCGGACCGGGGGCGTCAACCGCTTTTCCCGCGCAAGGAATCTCGGGGGCCACCCGGTGTTGAACCCTGTATGAGTTCCCTGATCGCCCGGACCCCCTTCTCCGTGCTCGACCGCTCCCGCACCCGCGAGGGCCACACGCATGCCGAGGCGCTGCGGGACACCGTGCGGCTGGCGCAGGAGCTGGAGGCGCTCGGCTACCGGCGGCTGTGGGTGTCGGAGCACCACGGTGTGCCCGGGGTCGCCGGGTCCGCGCCGACCGTGCTGGCCGCCGCCGTCGCGGCCGCGACGCGCACCATCCGGGTCGGCACCGGGGGCGTGATGCTGCCCAACCACCGGCCCCTGGTCGTGGCCGAGCAGTTCGGGGTGCTGGAGTCCCTCTTCCCCGGACGCGTCGACATGGGGCTGGGGCGGTCGGTGGGCTTCACCGACGGTGTGCGCAGGGCGCTGGGCCGGGACAAGGAGGCGGCCGAGGACTTCGCGGGGCAGCTGGACGAACTGCTCGGCTGGTTCCGCGGCACCTCCCCCACCGGCGTCCATGCCCGCCCCGCCGAGGGCCTGACCGTGCCGCCGTTCGTGCTCGCGATGGGCGAGGGCGCCGACCTCGCCGCCCGGGCGGGCCTGCCGATGGTGATCGGCGACCTGCGCAACCGGGAGAAGATGCTGCGCGGCATCGAACGCTACCGCGCCGGTTTCCGCCCCTCCCCCTGGGCGGCGGAGCCGTACGTCGTCGTCTCCGGCACGGTCGCCGTGGCCGCCACGCCCGAGGAGGCCCGCCGCCTGCTGATCCCGGAGGCCTGGTCGATGGCGTACTCCCGCACCCACGGCACCTTCCCGCCCCTGCCGCCCGCCGAGCGCGTCGAGACGCTGACGATGACCGCGAAGGAGCGCGGCTTCTACGAGGCCGGGCTCGCCGGACACGTCGCGGGCACCGAGGAGCAGGTCGCGCACGAGCTGGAGACGGTGCTGAAGGAGACGGGCGCGCAGGAAGTGCTGGTCACCACCAGCACGTACGACCGAACGGCGCTGGCGGACTCCTACCGCAGGCTGGCGGGGATCTTCGGCGCACCGGCGGCAGGGCGTCACGCGGCGCCGCCCGGCCCGGCCGCGTAGGATCGCGGGGTTTGTCCTCGAAAGTGACGGAGTAACGGAGTTCCCGCTGATGCCCACCCCCCACGACCCGTACGTCCGTGTCCGCGGCGCCCGCGAGCACAACCTCAAGGGCGTGGACGTCGACATCCCGCGGGACGTGGTGGCCGTGTTCACCGGCGTCTCCGGGTCCGGGAAGTCGTCGCTGGCGTTCGGCACGATCTACGCGGAGGCGCAGCGGCGCTACTTCGAGTCCGTCGCCCCGTACGCGCGCCGTCTGATCCACCAGGTGGGCGCGCCGAAGGTCGGCGAGATCACCGGGCTGCCGCCCGCGGTCTCGCTCCAGCAGCGCCGCTCCGCCCCGACGTCCCGCAGCTCGGTCGGCACGGTCACCAACCTCTCGAACTCCCTGCGCATGCTCTTCTCCCGCGCCGGCACCTACCCGCCGGGCGCCGAACGCCTGGACTCGGACTCCTTCTCCCCCAACACCGCCGCCGGCGCCTGCCCCGAGTGTCACGGCCTGGGCCAAGTGCACCGGACCAGTGAGGAGTTGCTGGTCCACGACCCGTCGCTGTCGATCCAGGAGGGCGCGATCGCCGCGTGGCCCGGTGCCTGGCAGGGCAAGAACCTGCGCGACATCCTCGACGCCCTCGGGTACGACGTGGACCGGCCCTGGCGCGAGCTGCCCGCCGAGCAGCGCCGGTGGATCCTGTTCACGGACGAGCAGCCGGTCGTCACCGTGCACCCGGTCCGCGACGCGGACCGCATCCAACGCCCCTACCAGGGCACGTACATGAGCGCCCGCCGCTACGTCATGAAGACGTTCTCCGACTCCAAGAGCCCCGCCCTGCGCGCCAAGGCCGAACGCTTCCTGACCGCCGCCCCCTGCCCGGCCTGCGGCGGCGCGAGGCTGCGTCCGGAGGCGCTCGCGGTGACCTTCGCGGGCCGCACCATCGCGGACCTGGCGGCCCTGCCCCTGGTCGACCTCGCGGGCCTCCTGGTCGGCGAGGACGAGCCCGCCCGCGCGCTCACCGACGACCTGCGCTCGCGCATCGCACCGGTCCTCGAACTCGGCCTCGGCTACCTCAGCCTGGACCGCGCCACCCCCACCCTCTCCGCGGGCGAGCTGCAACGGCTGCGCCTGGCCACGCAGTTGCGCTCCGGGCTGTTCGGTGTGGTGTACGTCCTCGACGAGCCGTCCGCCGGCCTGCACCCGGCGGACACCGAGGCCCTGCTGACCGTGCTGGAGCGGCTGAAGGCGGCCGGGAACACGGTGTTCGTGGTCGAGCACCACCTCGACGTGGTCCGCGGCGCCGACTGGCTGGTGGACGTGGGCCCGCGGGCCGGGGAGCACGGCGGGCAGATCCTGCACAGCGGCCCCGTCGCGGAGCTCGCCGACGTCGCGGAGTCGGCCACGGCCGACCACCTCTTCCACCGCCCGCCCACCCCGGAACGCCCACCGCGCGCCGCTCAGGGGCAGTTGACCGTGGGCCCTGTCACCCGGCACAACCTGCGGGCGGTCACGGCCGACTTCCCGCTCGGGGTGTTCACCGCGGTCACCGGCGTCTCCGGGTCCGGGAAGTCGACGCTGATCGGCGAGATCACCGAGGACCTGCCGGGCGTGCGACGGCTGGTCTCGGTCGACCAGAGGCCCATCGGCCGCACCCCGCGCTCCAACCTGGCCACCTACACGGGCCTGTTCGACGTCGTCCGCAAGGAGTTCGCGGCCACCGAGGAGGCCCGGAAACGCGGGTACGGTGTCGGGCGCTTCTCCTTCAACGTGGCGGGCGGGCGCTGCGAGACCTGCCAGGGCGAGGGGTTCGTCAGCGTGGAACTGCTGTTCCTGCCGAGCACCTACGCCCCGTGCCCGGACTGCGGCGGGGCCCGCTACAACCCCGAGACGCTCGAAGTGGCGTACCGGGGACGGAACATCGCGCAGGTGCTGGACCTCACGGTGGAGAAGGCCGCGGACTTCTTCGCCGGAACCCCGGCCGTGGCGCGCAGCCTCAGCACGCTCCTCGACGTCGGCCTCGGCTACCTCCGTCTCGGCCAGCCCGCGACGGAGCTGTCCGGTGGTGAGGCACAGCGCATCAAGCTCGCGGCCGAACTGCAGCGCGGGCGCCGCGGCCACACCCTCTACCTCCTCGACGAACCCACCACCGGCCTCCACCCCGTCGACGTGGAGGTCCTCATGCGCCAGCTGCACGGCCTGGTGGACGCGGGCCACACGGTGATCGTCGTCGAGCACGACATGGCGGTCGTGGCGGGCGCGGACTGGGTCATCGACCTGGGGCCGGGCGGCGGCGACGCGGGCGGACGGATCGTTGCGGCCGGACGGCCGGCACAGGTGGCGGCGGTGGCGGCCAGCGCCACCGCGCCCTACCTGGCGCGGGCGCTCGTCCCCCACACCCGCTGAATCAGGGTGGCCAGGATCGCGGTCGCGGCCAGACTGCCCACCATGACCATGATCACCCCGACCATGAACAGACCGCTGGAGTCGTCCGACCAGTCGAGGTAGGCGGCGAGCGTCACTCCGGCCGTGGTGCCGGCGACGGCTCCCGCGATGTGGCCCCGGGAGGCCGCCCAGAACAGCGGCACGAGCAGGGTCAGCACCAGCCCGATCACCTGCCACGGCTGGTAGGGGCCGGTCGTCGTGCCGTCCGGCTGGACGTCGTAGTGCTGGTCCCAGCCCAGCCAGGCGGCCCAGAGCGCGAGTGCTGCGCCGGCCGGCACGAGCACCGGCAGAAGTCGGGACAGGGGGTTCGGGAGTCCTTGGCTCATGGCCCTAGCGTTCCGCCGCGGCCCCGTCCCGGCACAGAGCGCACGTACTCAGATCCGTCCGAGTACGTGCGCCCGCCCGGGGAGTACGGCTACGGCGTCACCCGGACGCCGCCGAACGTCACCGCCAGGCTGCCGTCCGACGCGAACGACCAGCCGAGAGCCCCCGAGTAGGAGGAGCAGCGGGAGCCGTTGGAGCCGGTCCAGAACTGGTCGGAGCTGTCGGTGTTGCCGACGGTCTTGTCGTTGGAGCCGCTCACCGCGAAGCGGCACGAGGTGTCGTTGCGGAAGACCGAAGTGCCCGCGTCGAAGGAGAAGTTGCGCTGCGCGTTGTCGACGCTCGCGTTGTTCGAGATGGTCATCGTGCCGGGGTTGCTGTTGTACGTGAACCCGTGGTGGCCGTTGCGGTAGGCGATGCTGTGCTGGACGACGTGGTTGACCGCGATGTCGTCGCCGCCCAGCTTGTAGCCGTTGCGGTCGCCGTTGGAGTTCACGGTGCCGTTGCTGAGCGTGCCGTTGGTGTAGGACAGGGAGTACTCGATCGTCACCGGCCCGATGGCACCGGTGTCGGTCTTGGTGTACAGGTCCCAGCCGTCGTCGATGTTGTTATGCGAGACGTCGTAGCGGAACACGTTCCCCGTGCCGGTGGTCAGCTTGGCGGCGAAGCCGTCCGCGTCCTCGCCGTCGGAGTCGGCGTTGTCGTGCGACTCCGAGCTGACGATCAGGTTGTTCGACGGCCACTGGCCGCTAGGCGTGCTGGAGGAGATCCGGCCCAGCTGCAGACCCGTGTCGCGGTTGTACGCCGTCACCACGCGCTCGACGACGTTGTTGCTGCCGCCGACGAAGATGCCGTTGTCCCCGGCGTGCTGGACGGTGATGCCGTACACCCGCCAGTAGTTCGCGTTGAGTTGCAGGCCGCGGTTCGACGAACTCTCGCTCTGCGCCGCGAAGTCCAGTACCGGCTTCTCGCCCGGGTAGGCGGTCAGCGTGGTCCGGGCACCGGAGGTGCCGTTGCTGCCCGCGGGGACCGTGACCGTCGAGGAGTAGTTGTAGGTCCCGCCGCGCAGGTAGATGGTGCCGCCCGAGGCGATGCGGCTGATCGCCGTGGCCAGCGTCGTGGGGGCGGACTGGGTGCCGGCCGCGCTGTCGGTGCCACTCGGCGACACGTACTGCGTGGTGCTCGCGGCCTGGGCCGGCGTGCCCGACAGAGCGACGAGCGCGCCGGCCAGCAGGCTGACTGACGCGAGGACGGATCTCACGTGCATGGTGGTTCCTCCGGTTCGTCCGTGACCAGGGGTGCCGTGCATGAGAAAGCGCTTTCTCCTGTTTCCAGACGGGAACGTAAGCGCTTGCCGTGATCGCGTCAATAGCTGCGTACTTGATTCTTATTCACGCACGTGAACCGATGTGGGTTCGAGCAGACCCATGACGAGGTCGCGGGGCAGGCCGTGGGTGTCGTGCAGATAGCCGAAGTCCTTCTCGCCCAGCGGGCGCCGGAACTCCGGGCGGGACAGCAGGCGGCGCCCGCGTTCGAGAAGCCTGGTGAACTTCCGCTCCTCCTCCAGGAGTTCACTGCGGACCAGGTCGGGGTCGCAGGTCAGGCGGAAGTGGTCGAGGGTGTGCAGAAGGGGGTGCGAGGGCAGGTCGGACAGGCTGCGGGAGGGGTCCTCGCGCCGCAGGGTGGTCAGCAGGCGGCGGACCAGACGGCGCAGGACGTATCCGCGGCCGGTGTTGGACGGTCGTACGCCGTCGCCCAGCATGACGACACAGGCGCGCAGATGGTCGCAGACCAGCCGTGTCGACGGCTCGTCGCGCAGGTCCCACAGGCCGGGCACCGTGGACGTCCACGGCTCGAACAGGTCCGTGTCGTAGACCGACCGGCGGCCCTGCAGGACCGTCACGAGCCGTTCCAGGCCCATGCCGGTGTCGACGGCGGACCGGCCGAGGGGTTCGAGGCTGCCGTCCTCGTGCCGGTGGTAGCGCATGTGAACGTGGTTCCAGATCTCCACCCAGCGGGGGTCGGTGGTGGGTGTGCCCTGGGGCGGGGTGCCCTCGTCGCCGGTCCACACGAAGATCTCCGAGTCGGGGCCGCACGGGCCGACCGGACCGTTGGACCACCAGTTGTCCTCGGTGGTCGACTCCACCGGCAGCCCCAACTCCTCCCAGATGCGCAGGGATTCGACGTCCGGGCCGACCTGCCCGTCGCCGCCGAAGACCGTGACGTGCAGCCGCTCGCGCGGGATGCCGAAACCGTCGCGCAGCAGCTCGTACCCCCAACGCAGGCTCTGCGGATGGCCGTAGTCGCCGAGCGACCAGGAGCCGAGCATCTCGAAGACGGTCAGATGGGTCGGATCGCCCACCTCGTCCAGGTCCGTGGTGCGCAGGCAGCGCTGGACGTTGACCAGGCGCCGGCCCTGGGGATGGGGGCGGCCCAGCAGGTACGGGGTGAGCGGGTGCATGCCGGAGGTGGTGAACAGCACCGGGTCGCCGGGCGGCGGCAGCAGCGTGCCGCCGGTGACGGGACGGTGGCCGCGTTCGCGGTAGAAGTCCAGGAAGGTGCGGACGGTCTGCTCGGTGTTCATCGCGGTGGTCCTTCGGTCGGGGGACCGGAAAGGAACGCGGGGCAGACGGGCGATGACGCGAGTGAGTCCCGGCGGTCCGTTTCCGGCCGCCGGGGAGAGAGGGGGAGGTCAGGCGTCGGCAGCCGGGGAGCTGGTCGCTCGCGCGGCTGCGGTACGGGTTCGCCTGATGACCTTCATGAACCCGACGCTAACAGCGCCGGGGCCGACCGTCGCGCGAATTTCCCTCGGCGTCCGTCGCGTCCGCGGGCTGCGGGTGCGCCACCGCCGGCCCGCGGGATGTGGCGCCATCACCTCCGCGGACCGCGGCCGGTGCTTCGCCGTCACCTCGGCGGACCGCGGCCTGCACCTCGCCAACCAGTCCGTCGACTGCGGGTAAGGCACCCTCCGACCCGCTTACGGATGCTTCGCCGGCCCATCCACCGACTGCGGCCGCTGCTTGGCCGTCACGTCCGCGGGCTGCGGGTGCGCCCGACCCGCGGCTTACGGATGCGGCGCCGTCACCTCCGCGACCGCGGCCGGTACTTCGGCTCCGCGCCCGTGGAAGGCGGGCGCCACCCGCCGATCCGCAGCTCACGGATGCTTCGCCGTCGCCTCGGCGGGCGGCGGGTGCCTCGCCATCGCGTCCGCGGCCTGCGGACACTCCACCCTCCACCCGCGGCTTACGGATGCCGGCGCCCTCACCCCCGCGGACCGCGGCCGGTACTTCGCCATCTCGTCCGCAGACTGCGGACACGTCTCCCCCAGCCCGCGGCGCACGGATGCGGCGCCGTCACCTCCGCGACCGCGGCGGGTGCCTCGGCATCGAATCCCCGGACTGCGGGCACGCCACCCCCGACCCGCGGCTTAAGGATGCGGCGCCGCCGCCTCCGCGGACTGCGGGGGGTGCTTCGGTGACCGACTCGCGGGCTGCGGGCGGAGGTCCATCCTTCGAGCGGCCGGGGTCGGCAGGGGATGGGTCGGGTGGGTCAGTAACACCGTGTGGGGCCAGGCGGGTTGGGTGGCCGTGGCCGGTTGGGCCGCCTGGGCCAGCGTGCGGCGGTCGGGGTGGGTGTCCGCCGGGATGGCCTCGCGCACCTCGACCTCGGCCACCAGGCCGCGTGTCATCACGACCCGCCACACCGACGCCAGCAGCGAGTCCTCTCCGATGAAGGCCGGGGCCGTGCTGGGGGCGCCGGCGATCCGGTAGCGCAGGCGCACGGGCTGGACGGGGACCTGCGCGTCGAGGGCGGCCTGGAAGACGGCCCGGCGGAAGCTGCCCTGGGCGCGGCCGCACCAGGTGCTGCCCTCGGGGAAGACGCCGACGGCCTGCCCGGCGCGCAGGGCGTCCGCGACGCGGGCGACGGTGCCGGGCAGGGCGCGCAGCCGGTCGCGGTCGATGAACAGCGCGCCCCGGGCCGCGAGGGGGCCTGCCACGGGCCAGTCGCGGATGTCGGACTTGGCGAGCATCCGGGCGGGGCGGACGGCGGCGAGCAGCGGGATGTCGAGCCAGGAGATGTGGTTGGCGACGAGGAGCAGCCCGCCGGCGGGCACGTCGGCGCCGGTGATCCGCACCCGTACCCCGGCGGCCCGGACGATCCACCGGCACCAGCGCTGCACCCACGTGGCGGGTATCCGTCCGCCGAACGGCGACAGCGCGATCCCCGCAAGCATCAGGGCCACGACCGCGCTGATCCGGGCGAGGGCACGCGGCGGTGCCGCAGCGCCTCCCGGCTGCTCGATGCACGCCCGCGGGGTGCAGGGCGCGCTGGGCGTCCAGACGCTCATGAGGCCGGGGCCAGGGAGAGGAAGTGCCGCAGATAGCGCGGGTTGACCCGGCGCATCGACAGCAGCACGTACAGGTCGGCGACGCCGAAGTCCGGGTCGTGGGCGGGCTCGGCACACACCCAGGCACCGAGGCGGAGGTAGCCGCGCAGCAGGGCGGGCAGCTCGGCTGCGGCGGCCGGCGCGGCGGCGGCCGGGACCCAGGGCAGCAGCGGCCGTACGCGGTACTCCTGCGGAGCCAGGTGCTTGGCCCGCACCCGGTCCCAGGTGGCCGAGGCGAGCGCGCCGCCGTCGGCGAGCGGGACGGAGCAGCAGCCGGCCAGCCACTCGTGGCCGCGGTCGACCATGTAGCGGGCGATGCCGGCCCAGATGAGGCCGATGACGGCGCCGTCGCGGTGGGCGGGGTGGACGCAGGAGCGGCCGACCTCGACCAGGCCGGATCGGATCGGGTCGAGCGCCGTGAGGTCGAACTCGCCCTCCGAGTACAGCCGTCCGGCGACCGCGGCACGTTCGGGCGGCAGCAGCCGGTAGGTGCCGACGACCTGCCCGCCGGTCTCCTCGCGGACCAGCAGGTGGTCGCAGTAGGCGTCGAAGGCGTCGATGTCGTACCCGGGCTGCGCGGTGGTCAGCAGGGCGCCCATCTCCCCGGCGAACACCTCGTGGCGCAGCCGCTGGGCGGCACGCACGTCGGCCTCGTCGCGGGCGAGGGAGACGGAGTAGCGGATGGGGGCGGCGGGCTGGGCGGGGCGGTCCAGGGTGGTGACGCCGGTCATGTGCTCTCTCCAGGTCGACGGCCGGGGACGGCGGAGCGGGAGCAGACCGCTGGCGTGTGATCTGCCGCCCCTGTTCTTCCGACGCGCGCTGTCCTTCGCGTGACCGGAGCGGAGAGAACGCGTGTGAGGTTGCTGAACGGCTCGGGCGACACCCGGCATTTCGCCGGCGCGCGGTCCCGCGTCCATCCGCGGGGCCCCGGCGGACCACCGGCGCGCGCGGCGTCATGCGGTCGGCCCGCTCTTCACCGGCCCGGGTCCCGTCCTGCAAGAGACCCGGCTCGGATGGCCTAGCTGCGCACGCGCCCACCGGCTCCCGCGGTCAGAGTGGGCTGCATGACAGAACCCGGAACCGCTGAGCGACGGCGCGGTCCGGCCCCATCCGCCGGGCGCCGACGGACCTTGCACGGTGCCGGGGAGGCCGCCCGGTGCGCCGCCGAGGCGCTGACGGAGCTGATCCGCCACCGCCTTGAAGGGGTTTCCGCGGTGTGCCGGGGCGAGGACGGCGGCTGGATCGTCGACGTGGACGTACTCGAAGTGGCACGCATCCCCGACACCACCAGTCTGCTCGCGACGTACCAGGTGGAACTGGATTCGGCGGGCGAGCTGGTGCAGTACCGGCGGACCGCCCGCTACCGGCGCGGTGCCCAGGACCAGTGACCGCGCCGTCGCCAAAGCCTCCCCCGGAAGGACCGCCGCATGACCGTCTACAACGACGAGGTCGTCTGTGCGCCCCGCGCCGGAACCCTCTACGACGTGCTGGAGCTGATTCTCGACCGCGGCATGGTGATCGACGTCTTCGTGCGCGTCTCGCTGGTCGGGATCGAGATCCTCAAGGTCGACGCGCGGATCGTGGTCGCCAGCGTCGACACCTATCTGCGCTTCGCGGAGGCGTGCAACCGCCTTGATCTGGAACACGACTCGCGCTCCAAGACCGTGCCCGAACTGTTCGGCGGGCCGGTCTCCAGGACCATGGCCAAGGCGGGCGCCAAGCGAACCGCCCGCTCCCTGACCGACAAGGTCAAGGACATCCTCACCCCGGACGACGACACGGACGACGTCGAGGCCGACGAGCGCTCCGCCGAGCCGGAACGCAGGCGGCGCGGCCCCGCGAAGAAGACCGCCGGCTCCGCGAGCCGCCGTGCCGGTGACGACGACCGCCCACGGACCCGGCGCCGCAAGGTCGAGGAGGACGCATGACCGTGACAGCCACCGCCGCCCCCGCCACCGCCGGCACGCTCTACGTCTACGGCATCGCCCCCGCGGGCATCGAGCCTCCGCGCACCCCCGGGGTGAGCGGTGCGGTGGTGCGGCTGCTGACCGAGGCCGGGCTGTGTGCCGCGGTCTCGGACGCCCCGGCGCACGTCCGGGCGCGCCGACGGGACCTGATGGCCCATCAGTCGGTGCTCGGCGAACTCGGCGCGCAAGGCCCCGTCCTGCCCATGCGGTTCGCCGTCCTCACTCCCGACGCGGTGACGTTGCGCGCCCAACTGCGCTCTGACCGGGCTCACTTGACGGCGCAGCTGGACGGGGTGCGGGGCTGCGTCGAGATGAACGTGAAGGGAGCCGTCGTACCGGGTTACTTCGCCGACCTCGTGCGCCGGGACGAGACCCTGCGCGCGCTCGCCCGCCGGACCCGGAACCGCCCCGGGTACGAGGCGAACGTGCGGCTCGGCGAGGCGCTCGCCAAAGGCGTCGCGCGCGAGGCGCGGCGCACGGCACGGGACGTGCTGGCCTGCCTGACTCCGCTCGCCGTGCGTACGGCGCAGGGAGCGGTCGACGACGAGCAGGTGCTGAGCACGTCGTTCCTGGTGCGCTCGGCCGACGAGCAGCGCTTCCGCCAGGCCGTGGACGAGCAGGCACGCGGCGTCGGGGACCGGCTGGCACTCAGCGTGACGGGTCCGCTGCCGTGCTACAGCTTCGTTGACGCGCCGTCGACCCCGGACGGCCGGTGACGCGGTGGGACTCGTGAGCGGGCTGCTGCTCCTGCCGATGGCCCCGTTGCGCGGCACGCTCTGGGTCGCCGACCACCTGCTGCAGGAGGCCGAGCGCCAGGCCTGCGGCCCGCGTGCGGTCCACGCACGCCTGGCGGCCCTCAACCGGGCCCTGGAGGAGGGTGCGATCAGCGAGGCGGCCTTCGAGAAGGAGGAGGATCGGTTGCTCGAACGCCTCGAAAGTCCCGTCCGGTACGCCGGCCGGCCCCCGGCGGCCCCTGTCCCACCCGCCGGGGACGACGGCGGGCGCGTCCCGGCACGTCACCGACACCGCGGAGGCGCCTCGTGACCGACCTCGGCACCTGGCCGGCGGGCTCCGGTCCGCAGCCGGTCGGGCCGCCCACCGGAAACCTCGCCGACCTGCTCGAGCGCGTCCTGGACAAGGGCATCGTCATCGCGGGCGACATCAAGATCGACCTGCTCGACATCGAGCTGCTCACCATCCGTCTGCGCCTGTTCATCGCCTCGGTCGAGACCGCGAAGAAGGCGGGCATCGACTGGTGGGAGACGGACCCGGCGCTGTCCTCGCGCGCCGCGCGGGACGCGCTCGCCGAGGAGAACGCGCGTCTGCGCGCGCGGCTCGAGGCGCTGGAGGAAGCCGACCCCGACACCGCGGAGGTGATCCGATGACCACGGTCCCCGCCGATCCGGCGACCACGGTGCGGCAGGACGGGCCGCGTTCCACGGTCACCTGCGTGTTCGCCGTGACGGACGCCCCTGTGCCGGATCACGTGCTCGCGCGGACCCCGGGCCATGACGGCGGCGGTCCGCTGCGGGTGCTGGCCGCGGGCTCGCTGCACCTGGTCGTGCAGGACGCCCCCGCGGCGGCGTTCAGCGAGGAGGCGCTCGCGGAGCGGCTCAACCGGCCCGACGAACTGGAGCGCTGCGCCCTCGCCCACCATCGCGGCGTGGAGACGGCCGCGGGCGCGGGTCCCGTCGTGCCGCTGCCGATGGCGACGCTGTATCTCGACGACCGCAACGCCGTACAGGCGGTGACGGCCCGGGAGGCGTCCCTGCGCGCCCTGCTGGACCGGTTGCGCGACCGTACCGAGTGGGCGGTGAAGGTGCACGGTCCGGCGACCGCGCACGCGTCCGGTGCCGGTTCCGGTGCCGCCGGGGACGTACCCGCCGACGGCCGCTCGTATCTGCGCCGGGCGAGCGCGAGGCGCGGCGCCGAGCGCGAGATCCGCGAGCGCGCCCTGGCGCAGGCCCACGCCGTCGACCGGGAGTTGCGGCGGTACGCCGTCGCCGCGACACGGCACCGGCCGCAGAGCGAGCAGCTGACCGGCAGCAACGTCCCGCAGCTGCTCAACGCGGCCTATCTGGTGGACGACGGACGGCGGGCCGAGTTCGTCCGCGCCGTCGGCCGGCTGGCCCGCGAGGCCCTCGGCAGCGCCGTGCAGGTCACCATGTCCGGGCCCTGGGTCCCGTACTCCTTCGCCCGGTCGGACGAGGTGGAGTGCGGCGCGTACGAGGAGATCCGCGCATGAGCGGGCCGGCCGCGGACGGTGCGAACCGCGCGCCGGTGCCGTGGGAGGACCCGGAATCGTACGCGCCCGTCGGGGTGCCGCTCGTCGACCTGCTCGACCGGGTGCTGGCGACGGGTGTCGTCGTCAGCGGCGACCTGGTGCTGGCCATCGCCGACGTGCCGCTGGTGCGGATCTCCCTGCACGCGCTCCTGGCGTCGGTCAGCGACCGGGTTCCCGCGCCCTGGCCGGACAGCGGGCCGCTGTGACCGCGCCGCGCGCCCACGCGGTGGACCTCGATCCCGAGCGGGTGACCGACGACCTGGCGGCCCTGGTCCTGACCGTGGTGGAACTCCTGCGGCAGCTCATGGAACGCCAGGCGGTACGCCGTTTCGACGAGGGGACGCTCAGCGACGAGCAGGAGGACCGGCTCGGCACCGCGCTGATGCTGCTGGACCGGCGCATGGACGAACTGTGCGCGCAGCACGGTCTGCGGCGCACCGATCTCAACCTGGACCTGGGACCCCTGGGCCCCCTCCTCGCCGATCCCGGGCCGTGACCCCGTGGCGAGGCGGGCAGTTCGCAGGACGTGGTCTGACGGTCATGCCCCGCACATGGGGCGGGGCCGGAGAGCACCACTCCCGGCCCCGCCCGTCCGCCCCTTGTCGGCGGACGTCTCTGTGCACCGCGCTAGCGCTTGGCCGCCTTGCGCGTCGCCCGCAGCCACTCCTTGTTCATGCTCGTGATGGACACCAGCGGGATGCCCTTAGGGCAGGCGGTGGCGCACTCGCCGGTCAGCGTGCAGCCGCCGAAGCCCTCCTCGTCCATCTGCGCGACCATGTCCAGCACGCGCGTCTCCCGCTCGGGCGCTCCCTGCGGCAGCACGTTGAGATGGTTGACCTTGGCGGAGGTGAACAGCATCGCCGCCCCGTTCGGGCACGCGGCCACGCACGCCCCGCAGCCGATGCACTCGGCGTGCTCGAAGGCGAAGTCGGCGTCCGGCTTGGGCACGGGGGTGGCGTGCGCCTCCGGGGCGGACCCGGTGGGCGCCGTGATGTACCCGCCGGCCTGGATGATCCGGTCGAACGCGGACCGGTCCACGACCAGGTCCTTGATCACGGGGAACGCCGACGCCCGCCACGGCTCGATGTCGATGGTGTCGCCGTCCTTGAAGGACCGCATGTGCAGCTGGCAGGTGGTGGTCCGCTCGGGCCCGTGCGCGTCCCCGTTGATCACGAGGGAGCACGCGCCGCAGATGCCCTCGCGGCAGTCGTGGTCGAAGGCGACCGGGTCCTCGCCCTTGAGGATGAGCTCCTCGTTGAGGGTGTCGAGCATTTCCAGGAAGGACATGTCGGAGGAGATGCCGTCCACCTCGTACGTGGACATGGCGCCTTCGGCGTCGGCGTTCTTCTGCCGCCAGACGCGCAGGGTGAGCCTCATGCGTAGCTCCGCTGGGTGGGGTGGACGTACTCGAAGACGAGGTCTTCCTTGTGCAGGGTGGGCGCCTGACCGGTGCCGGTGAACTCCCAGGCGGCCGCGTAGGCGAACTCGTCGTCGCGGCGGGCGGCTTCGCCGTCCGGCGTCTGGGACTCCTCGCGGAAGTGGCCGCCGCAGGACTCGGCGCGGTGCAGGGCGTCGAGGCACATCAGCTCGGCGAGCTCCAGGTAGTCGACGACGCGGTTGGCCTTCTCCAGCGCCTGGTTGAACTCCTCGCCGGTGCCGGGCACCTTGATGCGCCGCCAGAACTCCTCGCGGATCTCCGGGATGCGCTCCAGTGCCTTGCGCAGCCCGGCGTCGGAGCGCGCCATGCCGCAGAACTCCCACATGAGTTCGCCGACTTCGCGGTGGAAGGAGTCGGGCGTGCGGTCGCCGTCGACCGACAGCAGCAGGTTCAGCCGGTCCTGCGTCTCGGCCAGCACCTCCTGGACGACGGGGTGTTCGTCGGTGACCTCGCCCTGGCGGGGGTTGCGGGCGAGGTAGTCGTTGATGGTGGCCGGCAGGACGAAGTAGCCGTCGGCCAAGCCCTGCATCAGCGCGGAGGCGCCGAGGCGGTTCGCGCCGTGGTCGGAGAAGTTGGCCTCCCCGACGGCGAACAGGCCGGGGACGGTGGTCTGCAGGTCGTAGTCGACCCACAGGCCGCCCATCGTGTAGTGCACGGCCGGGTAGATCCGCATGGGCACCCGGTACGGATCCTCGTCGGTGATCCGCTGGTACATGTCGAAGAGGTTGCCGTACTTGGCCTCGACGGCCTTGCGGCCCATGCGCTCGATGGCGTCGGCGAAGTCCAGGTAGACGCCCTGTCCGCCGGGCCCGACGCCGCGGCCCTCGTCGCAGACGTTCTTCGCTGCGCGGGAGGCGATGTCGCGCGGGACCAGGTTGCCGAAGGAGGGGTAGATGCGCTCCAGGTAGTAGTCGCGCTCGTCCTCGGGGATCTCGTTCGGCGGGCGGGTGTCTCCCTTGGCCTTGGGCACCCAGATCCGGCCGTCGTTGCGCAGCGACTCGCTCATCAGGGTCAGCTTGGACTGGTGGTCGCCGGTGCGCGGGATGCACGTCGGGTGGATCTGCGTGAAGCAGGGGTTGGCGAAGTACGCGCCGCGGCGGTGGGCCCGCCAGATGGCCGTCGCGTTGGAGTTCATGGCGTTCGTCGACAGGTAGAAGACGTTGCCGTAACCCCCGGACGCCAGGACGACGGCGTCCGCGAAGTACGTGGAGATCTTCCCGGTGATCAGGTCGCGGGCGACGATGCCGCGCGCCCGCCCGTCGACCACGATCAGGTCGAGCATCTCGGTGCGCGGGTGCATCTCGACGTTCCCGGCGGCGATCTGCCGGCTCAGCGCCTGGTAGGCGCCGAGGAGGAGCTGCTGGCCCGTCTGGCCGCGGGCGTAGAAGGTCCGCGAGACCTGTACGCCGCCGAAGGAGCGGGTGTCGAGCAGGCCGCCGTACTCGCGGGCGAACGGCACCCCCTGGGCCACGCACTGGTCGATGATCTCGACGGAGATCTGCGCGAGGCGGTGCACGTTGGACTCGCGTGCCCGGAAGTCGCCGCCCTTGACGGTGTCGTAGAACAGCCGGTGCACGGAGTCGCCGTCGTTGCGGTAGTTCTTCGCCGCGTTGATGCCTCCTTGCGCGGCGATGGAGTGGGCGCGGCGCGGGGAGTCCTGGTAGCAGAACTGCACGACGTGATAGCCCTGTTCGGCGAGCGTGGCGCCGGCGGAGCCCCCCGCGAGGCCGGTGCCGACCACGATGACCGTGTGCTTGCGCCGGTTGGCGGGGTTGACCAGCTTGGCCTCGAAACGGCGCCTGTCCCAGCGCTCGTTGACGGGTCCGGCCGGGGCCTTGGTGTCGGCGACGGGTGCGCCGGTGACGTAGTCGGTGTAGGTCATGTCAGCTCACCACTCCGGTCATGACGCCCACGGGGACGGCGATGAAGCCGGCCGTGAGCAGCAGCGCGAGGACGTTGGCGACGGTCTTCAGGGCGCGGTCGCGGGTGCGGCTGCCGACGCCGAGGGTCTGGGCGGCGCTCCAGAAGCCGTGCCGGATGTGCAGGCCGAGCGCGAGCATCGCGACGATGTAGACGACGTTGCCGTACCAGGTGGAGAAGGTGTCCACGACGTTCTGGTACGGGTGGCCGGGCTGGAAGCCGCCCGCGTGCACGGTGCCGGTGGTCAGGTCCAGGATGTGCCAGACGATGAACAGGCCGAGGATGATCCCGCCCCAGCGCATGGTGCGCGTCGCGTAGCTCGCCCCGGCCTTCGTGTGCACGTACTTGCTGGGCCGCGCCTTGATGTCGCGGCGGCTGAGCTGGTACGCGGAGACGGCGTGCGCGACGACGGCGGCGATCAGCACGACGCGGACCAGCCACAGCGTCCACTCGTAGTGCATGAACGGTTCGCCTACGGTGCGCAGCCAGTGGGCGTAGTGGTTGAACTCGCCGGGGCCGAAGAAGATCTTCAAATTGCCGATCACATGGGCGACCAGGTACAGCAGCATGATCACGCCACTGACGGCCATCACCGTCTTCTTGCCGACGGAGCTGTCCCACACGGTGCGCGCCATCGACGGCCGTCGGTCCGTCCGCGTTGCCAGAGCCATGAGTCCTGACGTTAGGACCGTTCGGCCCCATCGGTCCAAGACATGATCGAGCTCGTTTCCATAGGCCACGGCTATCGTACGAGGATGCAGTTCCAGCAACTCCAGTACTTCGTGGCCGTCGCCGAGACCCGGCACTTCACCCGGGCCGCCGAACTGGTCCACGTGGCCCAGCCGTCGCTGTCCCAGCAGATCAGGGCGCTGGAGCGGGAGCTCGGGGCCGATCTGTTCCGGCGCGCGCGGGGCAACATCACGCTCACCGACGCGGGCGAGGCGCTGCTGCCGCTGGCCCGCCGGATCCTGGCCGACGCGGACACCGCAAGGCACGAGGTGCAGGAGCTGGCGCAGCTGCGCAGCGGCCGGGTGCGGCTGGGCGCCACCCCGAGCCTGTGCACCGGTCTGCTGCCGGACGTGCTGCGCGCCTTCCACGACCGCTATCCCGGCATCCGGCTGCTGATCGAGGAGGGCGGCTCGCACGACCTCGTACGGGAGCTGGCGCGCGGCGCCCTGGACCTGGCCCTGGTCGTCCTGCCGCTGCCGACACCGTCCCCGGCGCTGACCACGGTGGAGCTGCTGCGCGAGGACCTGGTGGTGGTGTCCTCACCGGAGTCCCCCGCCCCCGGCGGCGCCAGCCGGCGCACCGTGCGCATCTCCGATCTGGAGGGCGAGCGCCTGGTGATGTTCCGGCACGGCTACGACCTGCGGGAGCTGACCGTGGCCGCGTGCCGTGCCGAGGGCTTCGAGCCGGAGTTCGCGGTGGAGGGCGGCGAGATGGACGCGGTGCTGGGGTTCGTGCGGGCGGGGCTGGGCGTGGCCGTCGTACCCCGGATGGTGGCGACGCGGACCGGCCGGGGGCTGCGGGTGACTCCCCTCGCCCGGCCGGGCCTGTATCGCACGATCGCGCTGGCGCACCGCAGCGACGTCGCTCCGCCGCGAGCGGCGCGGGAGCTGCAGCGGATGCTGCTGGAGCGGTGAGCGGCGCCGAGCGGAGCCCGTCCGCTCACGGGGCCGGGAGCAAGGCGCCGTCGCTCACCCAGTGGGGACTCACCAGGTGGGGATGAACCCGCCGTCGATCACCAGGTCGCTGCCGGTGATGTTGCGGGAGTGGTCGCCGGCGAGAAAGAGGACCAGGTCGGCGATCTCGGCGGGCTGGGAGAAGCGGCCGGTGACGGCGGCCTTCGAGGCCTGTGCGACCACGTCGTCGGGGGTGATGCCGGCGGCGGCCGAGACCGTCTGCGCCACTCCCCCGCCGCCCAGCCACAGCTCCGTCTCGACGGGGCCGGGGCTGACCGTGTTGACGCGGATGCCCTTCGGGCCGACCTCCTTCGACAGCGCCTTGGAGAAGGCGACCAGGGCGGCCTTGCCCGCGCTGTAGTCGATGACCAGCGGGTCCGGGAGGGTGGCGTTGACGGAGGCGACCGTGATCACCGAGCCGTCGCCGGCGTCCAGCATCACGGGCAGCGCGGCCCGGGTGACCCGTACCGCCGTCAGCAGGTTGAGGTCGATCGTGCGCCGCCACTCCTCGTCGGTGACCGACAGGAAGCCGCCGGTGCGGGCGGGTGCCGAGCCGACGTTGTTGACCAGGACGTCGATGCGTCCGCCGGCCGCCGCGACCAGTTCCCCGGCCGCGTCGGGCTCGGCGAGATCGACCGGCACCCAGGTCACCGAGCCCTCCTTCACCAGCGTGTCCAGCCGTTCGGAGGTCGTGCGCGATCCCGCCACGACCTGGGCGCCCGCCTGGGCGAGGGCCTCCACGATCGCCAGTCCGATGCCCTTGCTGGCGCCGGTGACGACGGCGGTCCTGCCCTGCAGTTCGGTGCTCATACTGTCCGACTCCCTTGATGCGATGGAAAAGCGATGTCAGGCGTGCGCGGTGTCATGGCCCTGGATGTTCTGCCGGTCCAGCCAGTCCAGGGCGTACTCGGCGACGGTCCGCCAGCCGTGGTCCACGGTGAGCGAGTGGCCGCGGTCGGGGAACTGCTTGAGCTCGGTGACGGCCGGCGAGTCGCCGTAGAGCTTGTAGGCGGAGCGGGTCACCACGTCCGGGACGGTGTGGTCGGCCTGTCCGGAGATCAGCAGCAGCGGGCCCCGGTCGGGGTTGCGGACGGCGACCTCGGCGGCCGAGTGCCGGGTGAAGTTGGCGAACGCGGCCTCGAACAGCGGGCGGCCCGGCGAGGGGACGGTGAACCGCTCGTGCAGGGCGTCGGACTCGGCCTGCTCCAGCGCGTTGCCGAAGCCGTAGCGGAACTGCGCGGGCGTCAGGGACACCGAGCGCTTGCGGTTGGCCGGGTTGCCCAGCACGGGGAAGCCGGAGCGCAGCTGGGCCGGGGGAAGCGCCTTGACGCCCTTGATCTGCGCCGGGTCGACGGCTACCGCCGCCCGGGCCAGGCCCTTGCCGAGCAGCTTCTGCGCGATCAGCCCGCCGAAGGAGTGCCCGATCAGCACCGGCGGGGCGTCCAGGGAGCGGATGATGCCGGCGTAGTGGTCGGTGACGTCGTCGATGCCGAGCCCCGCGACGGCCTCCGGGTGCCGGCGCGCCTCGGCGACGGTGCCGGCCTCGCCGGGCCAGCCGGGGGCCACGGGCGCGTACCCGCGCTCGGCCGCCAGGTCGATCCAGGGCTGCCAGGACGAGGCGTGCAGCCACAGTCCGTGGATGAGGACGAGAGGGACGCGTGGTGTGGCCATGGCCGTTTCTCCTGGGCTTCGGGACCGCCGTGGGGCGGTGCGTTGCCTTCACGGTGCCGCGGCAGTCACCCCCGCCGATTGAGTCGAATGACTGTCGCCGGCGACGGTGGCTGAGGGCGCGGAACGCGTCAGGTCCCCTCCAGGGCGTCCCGCAGGGAGGCGCGGGAGGAGATGCCGAGCTTCGGGAAGATCCGGTACAGGTGCGCGCCGACGGTGCGCGGGGACAGGAAGAGCCGGGCGCCGATCTCCTTGTTGCTCAGGCCGCTCGCCGCGAGTTCGGCTATCTGCCGCTCCTGCGGGGTGAGCGCCGCGCCCGTCGCGGTGGGCTCGCCGGGCAGCCCGGAGGCGCGCAGCTCGGCCTGGGCGCGGCGCAGCCAGGGCGTGGCGCCGAGCCGCTCGAAGGTCTCGGCTGCCCGGCCGAGGGCCGTGCGGGCGGTGGTGCGGTCGCGGGTACGGCGCAGCCACATGCCCTGCTCCAGGCGGACCCGGGCCAGCTCGAAGGGGAAGTCGACACCGGCGGGATGGGCGACCGCCCGCTCGAACAGCGGCCCCGCCTCGGTGTCCTCCGCCGTCATCGCCAGCGCCGCCGTGGTCAGGAAGTCCAGGCGCGGGGAGACGGCCGGCAGCCCCTGGTCGCGGGCCGCCAGGGCGTGCGTCCGTGCCTGGTCGAGGCGGCCGGTGTGCACGGCCGCCTCGACCAGGTCCAGCAGCGTGCGCAGGGACTGCTGGGAGTACGGCGTGAAGGTGCCGGGGGCGGTGAGGCCGCCGGCGTAGGCGTACGCGCTCTCGTAGTCGCCGGTGGTCAGGCCGAGGGCCGCGCCGGTGGCCTCGGCGAGCTGGGTGAGGTAGCCGACACCGCGCGGGCGGGCCCAGCGGTCGACGCGGTCGAGAGCGGCGCGCGCGGCGTCGGCGTCGCCGCGCCAGGCCGCGAGAAGGCCGAGGAAACCGTGGTACTGGTACTCGAACAGCCGGTAGCCGTGGGCGACGGTGAGGGCGAGGCCGCGGCGGCCGGTCTCCTCGGCGGCGTCCCACTCGCCGCTGGAGATCTGGTCGAGCATGACGAGCTGCTGCAGCGTCATCGCGTTGGTGACGGCGCCGCTGCCCGTCTCCCGGTCGGCGACCCGGCGCACCAGCGTGCGGTGCTCGGCGAGCGCGTCGAGGAAGTACGCGGCCACGCCGAGCCGCATCACGTCCCAGGGCTGGCCGTCGCCGAGCTCGCCGAACGCGGCCAGCACCCGCTCGCGCGCACCGGCGCCCCTGCGGGCCACATCGCCCCAGGCGTCCCGGTAGAGCGGGGTCGGGCCGCCGACGCGCTCAGCGTCCCGGTCGGTCAGCGCGTCGCTCACCCGCCACAGGGCGGGGTCGGCGGAGAACACGCTGATGGCCAGCAGCAGGTTCAGCAGGCGTGCGCGGATCTCGTCGTCGGCGTCCGGCGGGAGCGCCTGGAGTTCCGCGGCGACCCTGCGGTGGGCGGAGCGGACGTCGCCGTCCTCGTAGAGCGCGGTGTAGGCGTACGTGATCACGGCCGTCGGCGACTGGCCCGTCCCGGCCAGCCGGTCGGACGCCTCGCGCAGTTCGTGCGCCTGGTCCAGCAGCGCGGACTGGGCGGCGACGAAGGCGGCTTCCCCCAGGCGGCGGGAGCGCCTCGCCGCGGTGGGGCTGAGTTCGGCGGCCCGGGTCAGCAGGGTGAGGGCGGCCGCCGAGCCGCCGCGCGCGGTGGCGGAGCGGGCTGCGCGCTCCAGGACGACGGCGACGGACTCGTCCGGGTCGACGGTGGCCGCCGCGAGGTGGGTGGCATGGCGTTCGAGTTCCTCGCGGTGCAGGCGGGCCAGGTCGGCGTGGGCGGCACGGCGTTCGTTGGGGGTGGCGGACTGCAGCAGGGCGGAGCGGACGAGCGGGTGGCGGAAGACCAGGTCGCCGGTGCCGGCGTCGGTGGTGAGCAGGCCGCGGGCGACGGCGACGTCGACGGCGCGCAGCGGATAGCGGGTCCGGCCCGGGAGCGCGGCGGCACCGGTGCCGTCGAGGGCGGCCCGCAGCAGCTCGGCGCGCTCGGCCGGGTCGAGGCCGGCGATACGGTCGCCGTACAGGCGCTCCAGCCGCCTGGGCAGCGGCAGTTCGGGCCGGTCGGCGGAGCCGTCCACGCCGGCGGGCAGCTCCAGCAGGGCGAGGGGGTTGCCGCGGGCCTGGTCGAGGATCCGGGACCGGGCCGGCTCGGCGAGGCCGGGACTGCTGGTGTCCAGCAGCAGGGCCGAGGCCTCGGCCGACAGCGGGGGCACCGTCAGCTCGGGAAGCCCGGAGCTGTCCCACGGCGACGGCGTGTCGGCCCGCACCCCCACCGCCATCCGCACGGCGTGTCCGGACAGCCGCCGCGCGATGAACCGTGCCACCTCCCCGCTCTGCGGATCGAGCCACTGCGCGTCGTCGATCACGAGCAGCAGCGGTACGTCGCCGGAGGCCAGGGCCAGCAGATCCAGTACGGCGATGCCCAGGGCCATCACCGACGGCGGCTCACCGGTGCTCCGGCCGAAGACGATGTCGAACGCCGCCCGCGTCGCCGTGTCCAGGGCGTCGGCGCCGGCCAGCAGCGGGTGCAGCAGCTGGTGCAGTCCCGCGAACGCCAGTCCGGCCTCCGCCTCCACCCCGGCCGCCCGCACGACGCGCTGCCCCAGCCCGGCCGCGTGTGCCGCCGCCAGGTCCAGCAGCGCGCTCTTGCCCACCCCGGGCTCGCCCCGCAGCACGAGCGCCCGCCCCTCGCCGGAGGCGACGAGCCCGTCCAGCTCACCGACCTCCCCCTCCCGCCCCACGACCGACCCCACACTCGCCATGCGCACATGCTCCCCCTTACCGCCCGAAGCCGCCGCCGGAACCCCGACCACCGCCCCGACGCTGCGTCCGCCGGCGGACAGGAACGAACCGCCGCCGGCCCGGACGGGCCGAGAGGGGTGGCGCGGGCCGCCGCCCAGCCGGAGGGTCGGCGGAGCGGGCGCGGTCCGCCGACCGTCCCGGACGGTTGGGGAGCGGGCTCGGACGTGGAAGCGGGCCGCCGCCCTCCCAGGACCGGCCGAGGCATTCGTCGGCGGCCCTGGACCCCCGTCCGCTCAGCCCGTCGCGTCGACCAGGGCCAGTTGGTGCAGGCGGTCCGGGGGGCCGGGGCGGGCGTAGTACCAGCCCTGGGCCGTGTCGCAGCCCAGTATCCGCAGCTGCTCGGCCTGGGCTCCGGTCTCCACGCCCTCGACGGTGACCGCGAGGTCGAGGCTGTGGGCGAGTGAGACGATCCCCTCGACGATCTTGAGGTCGACGGGGTCGGCCGGGAACTGCTGCATGCCCTGGGTGAAGGAGCGGTCCAGCTTCAGGATGCTGACCGGCAGGCGGCGCAGGTTGGCCAGGTTCGAGTAGCCGGTGCCGAAGTCGTCGAGGGCGATGTCGACGCCCATCTCGGCGAGCCGGCGCAGCGGCTTGAGCAGGTCGTCGTCCGCGCCGATCAACGCCGACTCGGTGACCTCCAGGCACAGGGCGTCCGGTTCGACGCCCGCGCGTTCCAGGATGTCGACGGTGTCCTGCACCAGTCCGGGGTGGGTGAGCTGGCAGGGCGAGAGGTTGACGTTGATGCGCAGCGGCCCCGCCAGGTCGTGCCGTTCCCGCCACTTGCGGGCCTGCCGTACCGACTGCTCCAGCACCCAGCGGCCGAGCGGCACGATCAGGCCGGTGTGTTCGGCGAGCGGGATGAAGCGGTCCGGGCCGAGGACGCCGTGCTGCGGGTGCAGCCAGCGCACCAGGGCCTCGGCGCCCCGGACGCTGCCGTCGCCGAGGTGGACCAGCGGCTGGTACTCGATGAAGAACTCGTCCCGCTCCAGCGCGGCCGGCAGGGCGGTGGTCAGGCCGTGCCGGGTGATGGCGCGGGCGTCGGCCTCCGGGTCGGCGAGCTCGAAGCGGTTGCCGCCCGCCGACTTGGCCCGGTACATGGTGATGTCGGCGCTGCGCAGCACCTCGGCCGGGCTGCGCTCACCGGCCGGGCCCTCGACGATGCCGATGCTGCCGCGCACGGTCAGTTCACGGCCGTCGATGCTGATGGGGGCGAGCAGCGCGCTCATGATGCGGGTGGCGAGGTCGTCGACCTCGCGCTGGGTGTCGGGGCCGGTGGTCAGCGCCACGAACTCGTCGCCGCCGAGCCGGGCGACCATCTCGCCGGGCGCGGTGGCGCAGGACTGCAGGCGGTCGGCGACCTCGACGAGCAGCCGGTCGCCGGCCGCGTGGCCGAGGCTGTCGTTGACGGTCTTGAAGCCGTCGAGGTCGAGGTAGCACAGGCCGAAGCGCTGGCCGCTGCCCGCGCCGAGGGCCTTCTCCAGGCGCTCGAAGAAGAAGGTGCGGTTGGGCAGCCCGGTGAGCGCGTCGTGCGTGGCCTCGTAGCGCAGGCGGAGGTTGAGCAGCCGGCGCTCGGTGGTGTCCTCCATGAGGGCGAGCTGGTACTGCGGTTCGCCGTCGGCGTCGCGCAGCAGGGAGACCGTCAGGTTGGTCCACAGGACCGTTCCGTCAGGGCGGTAGAAGGCTTTTTCGAGGTGGTAGTGCTCGCGCTCGCCGCGGACGAGCTCCTCGTACAGCGTCCAGGTCTGGGGCGCGTCCTCGGGGTGCGTCCACTCCTTGACGTTGCGGGTGCGCAGGCTGTCTTCGGGGATGCCGAACATGCGCAGCAGGGCGCCGTTGACCTGGAGGATGTTGCCGTCGAGGTCGGCCATGCCGATCCCTATGGCCGCGCCTTCGAAGACCGCGCGGAAGCGGGCCTCGGTGGCGTGCAGCGCCTGCGCCACCACGCCCTGCGCCTTCAGGGCGGCGGCGGAGATGGCCTCCTGCTCGGCGAGGGTCCGCTCGCGCAGCTCCTGGGCGAACCCGGCGGCCATGGCGTGCTGCAACCGCGAGCAGCGGGCCCGCAGTTCCTCCCGGTCGCCGTCCTCACCGCAGTACAGCACGAGGTAGGCGTCGACACAGTCGAGGGTCCGACTGAGCGCCTCGGGGTCGGTGCAGTGGACGGAGACGAGGGCGGCGCCCACCGCCCTGCCCTCGTCCGCGTCGAGCGGTCGCGCGTGCAGGGCCCGGCTCAACCGCCGGGCCAGCGGCAGGAGTTCCTGCTCGAACTCCGGCCGGGTCAGCGACGTGGAGGTCACGGGGAAGACCGCCCGGCTCCAGATCGTCGCGAACCGGCGCAGTCTGTCCTCCGGCCCGTCCGGCTCCGCGGTCACGCCGTACGCCCCACGCCCGCGAACCCGGAGAAGGCATAAGGATCCTCGTCCTCGGGCGCCGCGTCCGGCCGCCAGTGCGGCATCGGCACCAGTCCCGGTTCCACCATGTCGTACCCCTCGAAGAACCGCGCGATCTCCTCGCGCGAACGCATGATCAGCGGGTTGCGAATGTCCTTGTACACGTCGACCGTGCCCGCGGCCCGCGCCGGGGAGAGCGGGATTCCCTCGTACGAGGCATGAGTGAGGATCAGCATGCTGCCGGGCGCGAGCGCGTCGCGCAGCCGGGCCACCGCCTCGTACGGGTCGTCCTCGTCCTCCACGAAGTGCAGTATGGCAACGAGAAGCAGCGCCACTGGCCGATTCAGGTCGATCAGGCGCTCCACTTCGGCGCTGGCGAGGATCTCCTGCGGCTTGCGGAGGTCCGCGGCGACGACGGCCGCGGTGTCGTGGCCCTCGAGAACCGCCTGGCTGTGCGCGACGGCGACGGGGTCGTGGTCGACGTAGACGACGTGCGCGCCGGGGCTGGCACTCTCGGCCACCTCGTGGACGTTTCCGAAGGTCGGGATGCCGGAACCGATGTCCAGGAACTGGGTGATGCCCTCACCGGCCGCGAACCGCACGGCGCGGCGCATGAACGCCCGGTTCGCCTGCATGATCTTGGGCAGGCCCGGCATGAACTCCATCGCCTTGCGGGCCGCTTCCCGGTCGACCTCGAAGTTGTGCGAACCGCCCAGGTAGTAGTCGTAGATCCGGGAGACGCTCGGCACCGAGATGTCGATGCTCCGTGGGGCCCAGGCGGGACGTTCCATCTATCTCTCCAGGGGCGTAGGCGATCCGGTGTTCGAGCTGAGGCTACTGATCGCCTGCCAACGGGGCGAGCTGAAACGGAAATTGACCGTCCGTTCCCGGTCACTGCCTGCGGCACGTGCCGCATTCGCCCGTCGAAAAGCGGCAAATCGCCGGGCACACACAGCGGTCCGCCCCCTCCGTGCGGTGCGGAGGGGGCGGACCTGCGATCGAACGCGCGTGGAGGTGCGGTCAACCCTGGGGAGGTGACGCCTACTTCTTCGGCGCGCCGATCGGCTTTCCGGAGGGAGCCATGACGTACCAGGTGCCGCCGACACCCTGACCGTTGGTGTCGCCCGGCTTGGTGTCGCCCGAGAAGGTGTACGCCGGCCAGCAGTCGACGGTCATCTGCTTGACGCCGTCGGGGCGGGTGAAGCCCATCAGGCCCTTCTTCTCGATGCCCTTGGTGTCGTTAGGGGAGACCGGGGCGACGGCCGGCCACTTCTCCAGGCAGGCGCCGGCGCAGTTGGAGATCACCTTCGGCCAGGCCACGTCCTTGATGAAGCGGTAGACCGTCATGCCGTTCTTGTCGACGACGATGTCGCCGAGCTTCGGGTCCTTGCGGACGGAGAGTCCGGGCAGGCTCGCCAGGGACGCCTTCTTGCCGGTGGGGGCCAAAGCGAACCACTTGCCGCCGACGCCCTGTCCGCTCACGTCCCCGGCCTTGGCGTCCTTCGCGTAGCGGTATGCCGGCCAGCCGCCGATGGTGAGCTGCTTGCTGCCGTCGGCCCGGGTGACCTCGCCCAGCAGGGACTTGTCGATACCGGCGCCCGCGGCGGCGTCGTCGGCGGGCACGGGCGGCCACGCCTTGGCACAGTCGCCGTCGCAGTTGGACTTGGGCGGCTCGGCGGTGTCCTCGTCGTAGCGGTACAGGGTCAGACCGGCGGAGTCGGTGAGCACCTTGCCGAGTTCGGCGTTGTCACTGACGGCGAGCTTGCCGGCGGAGGTGCTCTGGCCGCCCGCGGCCTGCTGCCCGTCGGCGCCGTACCCGTTGCCCGGGCTGGCGCTCGCGCTCGTACCGGCGCCCACGCTGCCGTATCCACCGGCCGGGGCCGTGGCGCCCACGTTCTGGCTGCCCACCGAAGAGGTGCCGCTTTCCTGGCCGCACGCGGTCGTAAGGGCCAGCAAGGCCGCGGCGCCCACCACGAACGAGGCGCTCCGCCAGGAGGTCTTCATCGTCAACAACTCCCCATTGTCACAAGGGTGTTGCAGCGCCCTGCTGCGCCGCCGCACGAGCATGGGTACGCACGGGAGGTGCGGTTGTGTTCAATCGCGTCACATATTTCTTTCCGGAACCCGTGTCGCCCCCACCCCAACTCGCACATATATGCGCATTCATGGCCGCCCAGGGTGACGTCGATCAAGCCATCGCACGCCACCGTCCCCCGTTCGGGCCAACCTGCTCACACGTCGGCGTGTGACGGCCCGGAAAGCACCATGATCTTCTTCGTGCACGGACCCGAACCGACCCAAAACGCCCTGATGGCGCGGGTGTTGACGCTGGCCGCGTTGACCTGGCTGCTCGTCGGGGCCCCGGCCGGCAGCGCGGCCGCCGACGCCTGCGCCTACGCGTCGACCGGCCCCGACGGGACACAGGCGGTGGCGGTCGCCGGACGCCTCTCCTGGCCGATACCCCCGGCATGCCCGAAGCCCACTCCCCCGCCGCCCGAGCCCCCGACCCCGCCCTGCCCGACGCCGGCCCCCACACCGCCCCCGGTTCCGAGCCCACCCCCGGCCCCGAAGCCCCCGCCGCCCCGGCCGAAACCCACGCCGAAGCCCGTCCCGCCGCCACCTGCGCCCCCCACCCGCGCCGCCGCCCCGCCCGAGGCCCCACCGCCACCTCCACCGCCTCCCGCCCCCGCCCCACCCCCGCCTCCGAAGCCGTCACCCAGGCCGGTGCCGCACCCGTCCGCCGCCCCCGTGAGCTATCCGCGCCACCGGGCGCCCGCGCCGCACACCCTCCGCCACGACGGCCCCTCACCGCTGACCTTCGTCCTGCTCATCACCGCGCCCGCCGCGATCGCCGTCGCCGCACTGCGCCCGCGCTGACTCCTGGAGGCACCTCTTGCCGGATTGGCTTGTTCTCACCCTCGCGATGCTGGCCGCGTGCGTCGTGGTGGTCGTCATCACGGTCGTACGCCACAAGGCCGCGCCCGAGGACGAGGACCCCAGCGAGACCCCGGACGTCATCGAGTACATGACCATGTGGATCGGCGTGGTGTACGCCATCGTCCTGGGCCTGGCCATCGCCGGGGTGTGGGAGGGCCGCAGCGCCGCCCAGGACCACGTGCAGACGGAGGCGGTCGCGCTGCACGAGATCTCGGAGCGGGTGCGGGTCTATCCGCCCGATGTGCGCGACCGCATCCGGGAGGATGTCAACGCCTATGTCGGACAGGTCGTCACCACCGAGTGGAAGGCGATGGCCGACCACGCGAGGACGACCGCGCGCGGCGACGAGCTCTTCGACCGCGTCCGCCACGACGTCACCGACTACCGGCCGGCGAACGACTTCGAGGCCCAGGCCTACCAGCCGCTGCTCGACCAGGTGACGACGGCCGCGCAGGCCCGCAGCGCCCGCGCGGACTCGCTCGGAGCGATCATGCCGGGCGTGGTGTGGTTCGGGCTGCTGAGCGGGGCCGTGATCACCATCGGCATGGTCTTCGCGCTGCAGATCCGGCGCACCGCGCGCGAGCTGGTCCTCGCCGGGCTGTTCTCCGCCCTGATCGCCTTCCTGCTCTTCCTCATCTGGGACTTCGACGCGCCCTACAGCCGGGGCATCACGGCGTCCGCGGCCCCCTTCCTCCATCTCTTCCCGCACCTGAACGCCTGACAGCCCCTCATCCGACGGGCCGTCCGGAGCAAAACACCACGCCGTGCGTGTCCCCTGGGTGGCCCAGCGTTGTGACCCGTTCGCGCGACTGAGATCGCGCAGGCGCACACATGTTCTTAGCGTTTCGGTCATCGAGGTGCATTTATGGCGCAAGCGGAAAAGGTCCGCAGCTGCTCCTCGGGGACCCGGAGGATTCACCATGCGCGCGATACGCGTCGCTTCGGCCGCACTGCTGGGCGTCGGCGCCCTCACCTTCTCCGCACCGCCCGCCGTCGCGAGCGACGGCGGCAACGTCACGCCGTTCGGCTTCAGCGTCCTGCCCACGACCATCACGGCGGGCGGCCGGATCACCTTCCGGCTCGACCGGGACAACGGCGGCTGCAAGGGGTCGGTGACCGTCTCCTCGGCCGTCTTCGACACCGTCACGATCCCGCGCGGACGCTCGTCCGGGACGGCGACGGTGGATGTGACCGCCAAGGCCATGGCGGTGTATCAGGTGACGTTCGCCTGTGACGGGATGAGCGGATCGACGGATCTCACCATCGCGGGCGGCCGGCCGGCGGGCCCCACGCCGCTGCCGGTCACTCCGGCCAACCCCGACCGGGGCGTGCGGGCGGGCGAGGGCGGCAGCATCGCCGGGTTCGACCTCCGGGAGATCGGTCTCGGCGCGGCGCTGATCACCGGCTCGGTCGGGGCGGCCTACCACTTGTCCCGGCGCCGCGGCGGCGAGGACGGCGCCTGACCGGGACCTCGCGCGCATGCCCCCGCCCCGGATCCTGGGCCAGGATCCGGGGCGGGGGCCGTTCGACGTGCGAGGGGTGCGGTCCGTGCGATCCGCGCTCCGAAGGGGGAAGAGCTCAGATCCGCCTCTCCGACCGGCGGCGCATCAGGAACACGCCGCCGCCGATGACGGCCGCCGCGACCAGTCCGCCGCCGATGGCCATGTCGGTCGGGGTCGCCCCGGTGGAGGAGCTGCCGCCGAGACCGCCGCGGACACCGCCGATCACGGTGTAGGCGGTGGGATTGGTCAGGGTCTGGCTGCCGCAGGTCACCGTGATGCTGTGCGAACCGGTGCGGGCGTTGGTGTTCACCGTCGCGGTGCCCCTCGACGTGTTGCTGTTCGCGACCCGGTTCAGCGTGGTGGACGAGAACGCGTCGGAGGTCGCCACGGCCAGCCCCGGGCAGCCGTCGACGGTGATGGTCAGCTGCCCGCCGCGGGCGATGACGCTGGGCAGGGCGACGAGGTTGCTCAGGGTGATGGGCATGCCGTCGCGTGCGACGGCCGTCGGGGCGGCGAGCCCGAGGGTGGCGACCACGGCGGCCGAGGCCGCCAGGGCACGAGTGGTACGCATGTGATCCTCCGCGGAAGACGCCCCGGGTCCCGTCCCCGGTCGATCGGCGAGAAAGCGCCTCCCGCTATGACCCTCAGTTGCGGTGCGACGGCCCGCATTTCGGCGATGGTCCGTCCTGGTGAGAGGACACGCCGGACGACAACCGCACAATCTGATATCTCCGCAGGTCACGGACCGTCAGAAAATTCCTGGGAGCGGCAACTCGGATGGCGCACCGGCAACACGCGGGGCCACCCGTTCGGCTTGTGCCCCGTCGCCGGTCGGGTGCGCGGGACTTAGCGTTCTCGTATGCGCGAATGACGTGGCGACGGCCGCGTCGAGAGGGGAAGTCGAATGTCTGCGTTCGAGCTGGCCGAAGAAGAGGAGCAGCCCAAGAAGCGCGCTCCTTGGGGCGTGATAGCGCTTGTTCTGCTGACCGGCCTCGCGCTCATTCGGAACGGGTCGGGAGAATTCGACGTGGGTCCGCCGCAGCCCGCCTCGGCGGCCGCGGCGGACAGCCGTGTCCCCGGCACCTCGGCCAAGGTCCCGGCGTTGCCGTACGCCGTGCCCGACCGGGTCAGGATCCCCACCATCCGGGTCGACGCGCCGGTCATGCCGGTGGGCCTCGACCCGGACGGCTGGGTCGGTGCGCCCCCGCCGGAGGACCCGAACCTGGCGGGCTGGTTCACCGGCGCGGTGTCGCCCGGGGAGAAGGGGACAGCGGTCGTCGTCGGCCACGTGGACAACAAGTCGGGCCCCGCCGTCTTCTACGGACTCGGGGCGCTGAAGAAGGGAAATCGCATCGAGGTCGCCCGCAAGGACGGAAAGACGGCCGTGTTCGAGATCTACGGCATCGAGGTCTTCGCGAAGAACAATTTCCCCGGCGACCGTGTCTACGGTTCCAAGGGGGAGCCGGAATTGCGGGTCATCACCTGCGGCGGCGGTTTTTCGAAGCAGCACGGTTACGACGGCAACGTCGTCGTCTTCGCCCGCCTGGCCGAGGTCCGCTGAGCGTTCCCCGGCCGGGCGGGCGCCGCCCCGTCAGACGGGGCGGCGCCTGGGCACGGTGAGGTGGTAGCCGGAATCCAGCAGGTGCGGCAGATACCGCTTCAGTGCCCGGACGCTCTGCGAGCGGTCGCCCCCGGCGTCGTGCGAGAGCACCACGACACCGGGGGCGGCGCCGTCCTCGACGTGGTCGACGATCACGCGGGTGCCCGGGGTGGTCCAGTCCTCGGTGTCGATCGTCCAGGCCATGGGCTCCATGCCCAGTTCGGCCTCGATCTGGAAGACCGAGCGGTTCCATGCCCCGTACGGCGCGCGGAACCACAGCGGACGCTCTCCGTAGGCGTCCTCGATGACCTTGCTGGTGCGTTGCAGCTCCGAGCGGATCTGGCGGCGGGTCATCCGTGTCAGCAGGGGGTGGGACCAGGTGTGGTTGCCGACGACGTGCCCCTCGTCGGCCATCCGGGCCAGCAGGTCCCGGTTCCAGTCGGCCTGCTCCCCGCACACGAAGAACATGGCGCGGACGTCGTGTTCGGCCAGGGTGTCCAGGATGTGCGGGGTGTAGCGGGGGTCGGGCCCGTCGTCGAAGGTCAGCACCATGGTGCGACCGTGCCCGGAGATGCGCAGGAACGGCTCGTGCCGGACCGCGGTGCGGGCGGCCGTCCGGTGCGGCGGTCCGTAGCCGGTCAGGGGCTGGAGACGGTAGGCGGAGGACTTGAGCACGGGACGTGCCTGCGGCCCGGCGGCGGCGGAGGCGGCCGGGTGCGCCGGCTCGTCGCCCGCGCCCAGTGCGAACGCGCCGGCGGTGCCGGCGGCACCCAGGGCGGCGGCGCCGGCGATCAGCATCCGGCGGCGCGTGAGGAACTGATCCTTCTTCATGACCCATCAGTCGCCCGGCGAGGGGCCGACGCCCCGCAGCGACACCGCGGCGGCGGCGGGAATGCACCCGCTCGGCCCAAGCCGACAGGGCCGGGGTCAGCGGCGGCGCACCAGCGGGAAGGGCAGCGTCTCCCGGATCGTGCGGCCGGTGAGGAACATGACCAGCCGGTCCACGCCGATGCCGAGGCCCCCGGTGGGCGGCATCGCGTACTCGAGGGCGTCGAGGAAGTCCTCGTCCAGTTCCATGGCCTCGGGGTCTCCCCCGGCGGCGAGCAGGGACTGGGCGGTCAGGCGGCGGCGCTGCTCGACCGGGTCGGTCAGCTCCGAGTACGCGGTGCCCAGTTCGGTGCCGAAGGCGACCAGGTCCCAGCGCTCGGCGAGCCGCGGGTCGGCGCGGTGCTGCCGGGTGAGCGGGGAGACGTCGGTGGGGAAGTCCTTGTAGAACGTGGGCAGCTGGGTCTTCTCCTCCACCAGCCGCTCGTACATCTCCAGGACGACGTCGCCGCGGCCGTCGTCGGGGGTGTGCGGCACGCCGGCCCGGTCGCAGAACCGCCGCAGCGCGGGCAGGTCCGTGTCCGCGTCGATCTCCTCCCCCAGGGCCTCGGAGATCGCGCCGTGGACCGTCTTGACCGGCCACCGGCCCGAGATGTCGTACTCCTTGCCGTCCTTGCGGGCGACGGGTGTGCCGAACGCGGCGGTGGCGGCGCCCTGGATGAGTTCCCGGGTGAGGTCGAGCATCACGTCGTAGTCGGCGAAGGCCTGGTAGGCCTCCAGCATGGTGAACTCGGGGTTGTGCTTGTGGGAGACGCCCTCGTTGCGGAAGGTGCGGCCCATCTCGAAGACCTTCTCCAGGCCGCCGACGCACAGCCGCTTGAGGTAGAGCTCGGGGGCGATGCGCAGGTAGAGGTCGAGGTCGTAGGCGTTGATGTGGGTGGTGAAAGGGCGGGCGTTGGCGCCGCCGTGGATCTGCTGGAGCATCGGCGTCTCGACCTCCAGGTAGCCGCGCTCCAGCAGGCCCTGGCGCAGGGCCTGTACGGCGGTGGAGCGGGCGCGGACGATCTCGCGGGCGTCGGGCCCGGAGATCAGGTCGACGTAGCGCATGCGGACCTTGGCCTCGGGGTCGGCCAGGCCACGGCGTTTGTCGGGCAGGGGGCGCAGGCACTTGCCGGTCAGCTGCCAGGAGGTGACGAAGACGGTGGGTTCGCCCTTGTCGCTGACGCCGGCCTCACCGGTCGCGGTGATGTGGTCGCCGATGTCGGTGTCGGCGGTGAACCGGTCGAGGGCGGGCCCGGACTCGGCGCGGGTGAGCGCCAGTTGGTGATCACCCGACCAGTCGCGCAGGACGACGAAGACGATGCCGCCGAAGTCGCGGACGAGCATGATCCGGCCGGCGACGGTGACGTGCTCGCCCTCACGGACGTCGGCGAGGGCGTGGGTGGGGGCGGGGACGCCGACCGGGTAGGGGTCCGTGCCCTCGGCGCGCAGGCGGTCCAGGGTGCGGTGCCGGACGCGGACTTGTTCGGGCAGGCCGGCCGACGGGACGCCGGGCCCGGCCTCGCCCCCTCCGTCGAGGCCGAGCGCCGACAGCGACGGCAGGCCCTCCGTCGTGGCGGGCCTGGTCGCTCCCTTCGAGTGCCCCTTTCCCCAGAGTTTGCGCATCGACGGTACGGAGACGAAGCCTTCGGCGATTCCGGAGGCCAGGCCGATGCGGGCGAGGGCGCCCGCGTCGCCGTAGCAGATGAAGCGCGGGTACCACTGCGGGTGGTACTTGGCGTTGGAGCGGTACAGGGCCTCCAGCTGCCACCAGCGGGAGAAGAACAGCAGCAGTCGCCGCCAGAGCCTGAGGACCGGTCCGGCGCCGATGCGGGCGCCCTCCTCGAAGACCGAGCGGAAGACGGCGAAGTTCAGGGAGATCCGGCGTACGCCCAGCTTGGGGGCCGCGGCGCACAGTTCGGCGACCATGAACTCCATGACGCCGTTGGGCGCGGTGCGGTCACGGCGCATCAGGTCGAGGGAGACGCCGTCGCCGCCCCAGGGGACGAAGGAGAGCAGGGCGAGGAGGCGGCCGTCCGGGCCGAGGGCCTCCACGAGGAGGCAGTCGCCGTCGGCCGGGTCGCCGAGGCGGTCCAGGGCCATGGAGAAGCCGCGTTCGGTCTCGGTGTCGCGCCAGGCGTCGGCCCTGTCGACGATCTCCTCCATCTCCGCGTCGGTGAGAGCGGAGTGGCGGCGGATGCGGCTGGTGGCGCCGGTGCGGCGGACGCGGTGGACGGCCTGCCGGGTCACCCGCATGTCGCGGCCGTCGAGGTCGAAGTCGGCGACGTTCAGGATCGCCTCGTCGCCGAGCTGGAGCGCGCCGAGGCCGGCGCGGGCGTAGGCCCTGGCGCCGTCCTCCGAGGCGCCCATCGCCGCCGGCGCCCAGGCGTGCCGGCGGGCCACCTCCTGCCAGGCGGCGATGGCGTGCGGCCATGCCTCGCGGTCGCCGACGGGGTCGCCGCTGGCCAGGCAGACGCCGGCCTCCACGCGGTAGGTGACGGCGGCCTTGCCGCTGGGCGAGAAGACGACGGCCTTGTCGCGGCGGGTCGCGAAGTAGCCGAGGGAGTCGTTCTCGCCGTAGGCGCCGAGGAGGGCGCGGATGCGGGGTTCCTCGTCGCCGTGCAGGGCGGATTGCATGCGCTGGGAGCGGAACAGGGTGGCGGCCGCGTTGAGCAGGGCGAGGGCGCCGAACAGGCCGAGCAGGAAGTGCAGGGCGCGGGGCGGCCGGCCGTCGAAGGAACGGGCGGAGACCAGGCCGCCGCACACCCGGTTGGCGGCCCACAGCAGTCGCTGGCCCCAGGGCAGGGTGCCGGGGAACAGCTCGACCAGGCCCCAGCCGGCGAGGATGCCCAGGGCGAGGCCGGCGACGAGGACGCCGACCGCGCGGCGGACGGCGGCCGGGCGCGAGGCGGCGTAGAACTCGCGGCGGGCGACGATCAGCACGACGAGCAGCAGTCCGCAGACGACGAGGGACGGCAGCGCCTCGGCGTACAGGCGGTTGAACAGCACGTCGACGGCGTCGTCGACGACCAGCAGCCCCAGGTACACCACCACCAGCCACCAGGCGACCTTCTTGCGGGCGGCGGTCGCGCCGGCCAGCAGCAGCAGGAAGACGGCGTAGGCGAGGTTGGCGCTGACCGGGACGGTGATCAGGTCGAGGAAGCGGACGACGGGGCGCAGCAGGAGGCGCAGGGGCGGGATGAGCGCCAGCAGGGCGCACAGGACGGCGAGGGCGCCGAAGAAGGCCGCGAAGGCCTCGGGCACCTTGCTCGTCGGGCCGGTTCCGGGCTGCGGTGTCGGGCCCGGCGCTTCCTTGCGCGCGGAGGCCTCCGCCGTGGCACTCATGTACCGACTGTAGGAAGGAACGGGCCGTCACGCTTCCCCAAGGTCCCGCGCACGGGGCGGATCTGGGCGTTCCGATAACCTCACAGCCGTGACGGAACAGCACTCGCACCAGTTCGAGCGGGGTACCGACGGGCCCAAGGTCATCGTCGTCGGCGTGGACGGCTCCGACTCCTCCCTTCGGGCGGCGGCGTACGCCGGGGGTCTGGCCCGGCGTCAGCGGGCGCTGCTCGCCGTCGTCTACGTCCAGCCGGTGATGGCGGCGGGCGCGGCGATGGGGGCGCCGGTGGCGGAGACGACGGACGAGATCGCCGAGGACCTGGTCAAGCAGATCCGCGAGGCCACCGAGCGCACGAAGGGGATATTCGACGTGCGCTGGGAGTTCCACACCTTCCGCGGCGACCCTTACGGCGGTCTGGTGAAGGCGGCGGACGAGCTCAAGGCGGACGCGGTGGTGGTGGGCGCCTCGGAGCAGGCGGGCCACCGGATCGTGGGGTCGGTGGCGGTGCGCCTGGTGAAGGCGGGGCGCTGGCCGGTGACCGTGGTGCCGTAGCCCGGAGGGCGACTCACAGGCTGCTCAGGAAGTCCAGCACGATGGCGTTGAACTCTGCCGGCTTCTCCAGGTTCGGGTAGTGCGAGGTGCCCTCGACCACTATCGAGCGGCCGTCGCGGACGGTGCGCGCGAAGCGTTCGGCGTCGGCGATCAGACTCGGCGATTCGAGCGCTCCGTTCACGGTGAGCACCGGTACGTCGATCTTCGGCACCCGAGGCCAGGTGTTCGTCATGTGCACGTGCAGATCGGGCTCGTCCGGTGTGTGCTTGGCGATGGTGTGCAGGGCCATCTCGCGCAGCCGGTCCAGCATGGCGGGTTCGAGGTCGTCGGTGCCGCGTGAGTGGCCGGCGGCGGCCTGCAGGAACACTGCCAGCCAGCCCTCGATGTCCCCGGCGCGCAACGTGCGGTCGAACTCTGCCTGGAATCGCAGGCTGGCCTCGTCGGTGTACTGGAAGTCACTGGTCGTGGCACCGCTCAGGACGAGGCCGCGGACCAGCTCGGGATACTCGATCGCGGTGTCGCTCGCGATGGCCCCGCCCATCGAGACGCCGACCAGAACCGCGGGCCCGGCGTCGAGGTGCCGCAGCAGGGCGGCGAGGTCGTCGGCCCAGCGGAAGGGGTCGCTCGCGTTGGCGGACCAGCCGTGGCCCCGCACGTCCACCGCGATCACCCGGTGCTCCGCCGCGGCGAGGGACGGTGTCTGGTCCTCGAAGAGACGATGGTCGACGAACCCGGAATGCAGCAGGACCACCGGGTCGCCGGAGCCGGTGTCGAGGTAGGCGAGGTCGCCGTCGGAGGACGGGAAGAGACGGAGATCCGAAGGAGCTGTCATGACAACCAAGGTGTCATCTCGCCGCGAATTTGGCAACTGAGGTGTCATGATGGTCGGGTGAACGACAGCGACGAACCCCTCGCCCCCGACGAGCTGGGCCACCGCATCGCGGAGGTCTTCGACGTGGTCGGCCCGCTCTACCGGCGGGCCCTGCGCAAGCTGGAGCAGGGCGAACCGGCCGAGGGCGCCTCCGTCGGGGTGCGCTCGGTGCTGGACCTGCTGCGGCTGAGCGAGCCCATGACGGTGCCGCAGATGGCCCGCGTCCTGGCGCTGAGCCGGCAGTTCGTGCAGCGCATGGTCAACGACGCGGCGGCTCGCGGCTGGACCGAGGTGACGCCCAACCCGGCGCACCAGCGCTCCTCCCTGATCCGGCTCACCGAGGAGGGCAGGGCCACCATCACCGCGATCCGCGCCCGCGAACACGCCCTGAACCAGCAGGTCGGCGGCGGCCTGACCGGCGCCGACCTGAGGGCGTGCCTGCGGGTGCTGCGGGAGATGCTGAAGACCTTCGACCAGGCCGATTCCGACCCGGACTGACCTACTTCCCCATCACCAGGCCGTCCTTGGCCGCGCCACGGCTGAGCACGACGTCCCGGATACGGTCGCGCACCCCCTGCAGGCCGGCGCCCTGGTCGATCGCCCGGTTGAGGTCGACCACCCGTCCGGCGTCGACGTCGAACATCTGCGGGATGAACTCGGCCCTGGTCACCTCCCAGCGTCCGCCGGGGCGGGCGGGCGGGGCGAAGGTGAAGCGGCCGAGGGTGGACTGGTCGCCGCGCGGGTCCTGGACGCCCTGCTGGTTGGTCATCTCGCCGGCGATCTGGTCACCCATGCCGTAGATCACCCAGGTGCCGTTGACCTTCTCGTAGGCCTGCGGAACGTGGGCGTGGGTGCCGAGGATGAGGTCGATGTCGGGGCGGCCGTCCGTACGGGAGGCGGTGAGCGTCCGGGCCAGATCGAGCTGCTGCTGGTCCGGCTCGTCCTGCCACTCGGTGCCCCAGTGCACGGAGACGACGACCACGTCGGCGCCGGCCTGCCGGGCGGCGCGGGCGTCCGCGACGATCCGGCCCGGGTCGAGGAGGTTGACGGCCCACGGCTCGCCCGCGGGCATCGGGATGCCGTTGGTGTCGTAGGTGTAGGCGAGGTGGGCGACCTTCGCCGGCCCCGCCTGGAGGATGGTGGCGGTGTGCGCCTCGGCCTCCGTGCGCGCCGAGCCCGCGTGCCGCACTCCCGCGCGGTCGAGGGTGTCGAGGGTGCGGGCGATGCCCGCGGCGCCGTCGTCGAGGCTGTGGTTGGAGGCGGTGGAGCAGCCGTCGTAGCCGGTGGCGGCGAGGCCCTGGGCCACCTCGGGCGGGGACTTGAAGACGGGATAGCCGGTGTAGTCGCCGTTCTCCCCGTAGACGGTCTCCATGTGACACAGCGCCAGATCGGCGCGGGAGACGATGGGCCGGACACCCTCGAGCATCGGGCGGAAGTCGTAGCGGCTGCCGCCGCCGTCGAAGCGCGCGCGGTCGATGATCGAGGTGTGCGGCAGGACGTCACCGGAGGCGACGAGCGTGAACCCGCGGGCGGGGGCCGGGGCGGGCCGCCCCGCCCGCGGCGCCGCGTCGTGGTGCTGGGCCTGGCAGGCGGCGCCTCCGGCGAGGACGGCCGTGAGGGCCAGGGCAACCTGCTGTCTGCGTGCAATCATCAGCTCACCCCACTGTAGTCATATTTACCCACAAAAGGTACGAACTGGTCTGCGCCGTCCCCGGCTTCGACCCGCCGATTAGCCCGTCCGGCACGCGGGAGCGGACCCCGCCCCGGTGTGAACGGTCCGTCACGGACCGTTCGTCGTACCGTTCGTCGACGCGATCGACCGTCCGCCGCAGATCCCGGCGCAGCCCCTGTCCCGAATCCGCCCCCTGCGATGCCATACGCGCATGACGGCCGGAACCACCCTCACGAACGGGACGACCGCCGAGCACGAGCTCGCCGCACTGCAGCGGGAGCACGGCCGGCCCCTCTTCGCGCTGCTGCTCCGGCTCTGCGACGGCGACCGCCAGCGCGCCGAGGACCTGGTGCAGGAGACCCTCGTGCGCGCCTGGCAGCATCCCGAGGCGCTGCGCGCCGACGACTTCGAGTCCGTACGGCCGTGGCTGATGACCGTGGGACGGCGGCTGGCCATCGACGCGCGGCGGGCCCGGCAGGCGCGGCCGGCCGAGGTGGGTGACGCGATCCTGGAGAACTCACGCGTGATCGCCGACCACGCCGAACGGGCCGCCGCCGCGCTCGATGTGCGCGAGGCTGTGAAGACACTCACTCCCGAGCACCGTGAAGTCCTGGTGCTCGTGTACTTCCAGGGGGCGAGTGTGGCGGAAGCCGCGGAGGCCCTCGGAATCCCTGCCGGTACCGTGAAGTCCCGCGCGTACTACGCGCTGCGCGCCTTGCGCCGAGTGCTTCCCGGATATGCGGCCGACCTGCGGTGAAACCAACGGATCAGTCAAACCTCCGTAAAGCGCCTTGCTGAGGACCCCGGTTGAGTAATCGGCTGTCCTCATCCGTGTTCCGGATGGGGCCGTGGCACCGGTTTTCCGGCGCCGCGGCCCCAGGGCCCGGGTGCTCGGGCAGACGCGCACGCACCGGAGGAAGGCAGGAAGGGATGCTGGACAGAGGTCACGAGAGCACGGACGGCACCGGCGGGGAACTGGTCGTCCCCATGGCCTGGTTGTACGCGGAGTACATCGCCGACGAGCTGCTGCGCACGGGCGACCTGATGCCGCCGACGTCCATGGAGTTCCGCGCCGGGCGCGACGCCCTGGCCCTGACCGTCTTCCTGTCGGACACCGACGGCGAACTCTCCGGCATCCGGGTGGTGTCCCAGCTGGAGACCTGGATGTCCCTGACGGCCTACGACGAGCCGTGGCAGGACTGGGTGCGCGAGCGGATGGCCGATGTCGCCGCCGCGGCGGCCGCCTCGGGCGGGCCCGCGCCGGACCTGGAACTCGCGGCCGCGGCCTGGCGCTGGCTGGAGGAGACCGAGTTGCTGGCGCCCGACCTGAACGCTGTTCCCGGCGGAGCCGTAGGGGTCGGCGAGGACGAAGGCCCCAAGGTGTGGACGAAGGCGTGGCAGCTCGGACTGCCCCTCGGTCATCTCGCGATCCACCTTTTCTAGACGTCTTTCGTTCCGGACCAATCCGCGGGCCGGGCCGCTCCGAACCCCTTGGTTGCGATTCCTCTGAGCCTTGAGTGATTCGGCGGTCTGGTCCGTACCGGTGGGAGCAAGGAGTAACCCAACCCGCACCCAACGGCACGAGGTTTCGGCATGAGGTCCCAGGAAAGGCATCGCGACGTCGCCGCGTACGCGCTCGGCGTGCTGGACGAGGCGGATGCCTTCCGCTTCGAGGACCACCTCATGGAGTGCGCGCACTGCGCCGCTCACGTGACCGAGTTCGGGCCCGTCACCCGGCAGATGATGCTCTACCGCCGGTCGACGCCACGGTTCGTGAGCCCCATGACCCGCCCCGGCCCCCAGCTGCTGGACCGGCTGATGGCCGCGGTGGCCAGCCGGCAGCGGGCCACGCGCCGGCGTTTCCTGTACGGCCTGGCCGCCTCGGTCGCCATCGCCGCGGCCGGCCCCGGGATCATGATGCTCGCCGGTGGCGGCGACGGAGCCGTGCGGATGGCGGCGACCGACGCGAAGACCGGCGTGTGGGCCCAGGTGACCACGGCGGACGCGGACATGGGCAGCGCCGTGGAGCTCGAGGTCAAGGACGGCGCCGGTCCGCGGGCCTGCCGTCTGGTGGCCGTCGGCCGCGACGGCTCCGAGCAGATCGTGACCAGCTGGAACGTCCCGGACCACGACGCCCGCCCCATCACGATGAGCGGCAGCACGGCCATGCACACCGCCGAGATCGCCCGCTACGAGCTGCGGACGGCGCAGGGCGAGCACCTGGTGACGCTGGCCTCGCACTGAGCGGGCGGCCTCTCGTCCGGCCTACTTCAGCAGCCGCGACATCCTCCGGTCGGCCAGCGGCTTGCCGCCCGTCTGGCACGTCGGGCAGTACTGCAGGGAGGAGTCGCTGAAGGAGACCTCGCGGATGATGTCGCCGCAGACCGGGCAGGGCTCGCCGGTGCGGCCGTGGACACGCAGACCGCTCTTCTTCTCCGCCTTCAGCCGGCCCGCCGCCAGCCCGCGGGAACGCTCGACCGCCTCGGTGAGGGTGGTGCGCAGGGCCACGTACAGGCGGGTGGTCTCCTCCGGGGTGAGGGACGCGGCCAGTTTGAACGGGGACATCTTCGCCGCGTGCAGGATCTCGTCGCTGTAGGCGTTGCCCACCCCGGCGATCAGGCCCTGGTCGCGCAGGGCGCCCTTGATCTGCCGCCTCTCGGGCTCCAGGAGCTCGGCGAACGCCCGCTCGTCGAAGGTGTCGGCGAGGGGGTCCGGGCCGAGGCGGGCGATGCCCGGGACCTCGTGGGGGTCCTGGACGACGTAGACCGCGAGGCGCTTCTGGGTGCCGGCCTCGGTGAGGTCGAAGCCCTCACCGGTCTCCAGGGCCACGCGCAGCGCGAGGGGGCCCTTGCCGGGGCGGGGCGGGCCGTCGGGCAGCCGGTCCTTCCACTGCAGCCAGCCGGCGCGGGCCAGATGGGTCACGAAGTGCGGGCCGCCGTCGGTCGCGAGGTCGAGGAACTTGCCGTGCCGCCGCACGGCGGTGACCTTGCGGCCCTCGACGGCGGAGAGCGGAGGGTCGTAGGTCTTCAGGACGCTGATCGCGACGGGCAGCACCCGCACCATCTCGTGTCCGACCAGGTGCTCGGTCAGGAAGTCCTTGAGCGCTTCGACCTCGGGGAGTTCCGGCATACGTCCAGAGTGCCACCCGGCACCGACAGCGCCAGGCGGGCCGGCCGGGTCACGGCATCAGGAACTCGCACCACACGCACTTGCCGCCGCCGCGCGCCTCCACCCCCCACACGTCCGTGAGCAGGTCGACCAGGAGCAGGCCCCGGCCCGAGACGCCCGACTCCCCCGCCTCGCGGCGGCGCGGCAGGGCGCTGGAGGAGTCCTCCACCTCCACGCGCAGCCTCCGCTCGCTGCTCGTGAGCACCCTCAGGGTGAGGATCGCGGAGCCCTCGGTGTGCATGAGCGCGTTGGTGATCAGCTCGTCGGCGACCAGCTCGATCTCGTCGGCGCGGTCCTTCGCCCCCCAGGCGCGGACCGCGGCCCGGATCATGTGGCGGGCCTCGGTGAGGGCCTCGGGGTCGCCGGGTGCCACGTGCTGCTGGAGCCGGCCGCCGGAGCGGGGGGCGTCCAGGCCGCGGCGGCGCATCAGCAGCAGGGCGACATCGTCGTCGCCGCCACGTTCCTCGGCGACGTCGATGAGGCAGTCCGCGAGGTCGCGTACGTCGTTCGGGCCGGCGGCGATGAGGGCGGTCAGGGTCCGCATGCCGTCGTCGAGGTCGGCGCCGGGCTGTTCGACCAGGCCGTCGGTGCACAGCATGAGCGTGTGGCCGGGGTCGAGCTCGATGGTTCCGACGGGGTATTCGAGGCTGCCGAACTCGGCGGACAGGCCGAGCGGCAGACCGCCCGGGACCGAGATGCGGTGGCAGCCGCCGTCCTCGTCGCGGATCAGCGGGTCGATGTGGCCGGCCCGGACCACCTGGACCACTCCGGTGGTGAGGTCGGCCTCTGCGTACAGGCAGGTCGCGAAGCGGTCGGTGTCGAGTTCGTGGAGGAAGACCGAGGCCCGGGCCATGACGGTGGCCGGGGTGTGGCCCTCGGCGGCGTAGGCGCGCAGCACGATCCGCAGCTGGCCCATCACGGCGGCCGCGTGCGTGTCGTGGCCCTGGACGTCGCCGATGACGGCGCCGACCCGGCCGCCGGGCAGCGGGATCAGGTCGTACCAGTCGCCGCCGATGTCCCGGCCGAGGGAGGCCGAGCGGTAGCGCACGGCGACGTCGGCGCCGCGGACACTGGGGATGGTGCGCGGCAGCATGGCCTGCTGGAGACCGGTGGCGAGGTCCTTCTCCTGTTCGTAGAAGGTGGCCCGCTGCAGGCTCTGCGCGATGCTGCTGCCCAGGGCGAGCAGGACGTCGCGCTCGTCGGGCGAGAACCCGCGCCGGTCGCTGTAGAGCAGGCCCATGGCGCCGATCGGGCGGGCCTGCACGATCAGCGGGAGGTAGGCGGCGGCGGTGATCTCCAGGCCGGTGATGTGCGGCCACAGGATGGGATAGCCCTCGGCGAACTCCTCGGGCGACTCGATGAAGCGGGGCGTGAGGGTCCGTACGACCTCGCTCATCGGGTAGGGCTCGTCGATCCGGGTGACGAGGGTGCCGGGCACGAAGCTGCCCTCGGGGCCCTCGGCGATCAGCCGGATGCGGCCGGCCTCCACCAGGCCCATGACCATGCTGGTGGCGCCGAGATGGGTGAGGCCCTGGGTGTCCTTGAGGACGTCGATGACGTCCTGCACGGTGCGGGCGTGGGCGAGGGCGGCCGTGGTGAGCTGCACGACGCTGGACTGGTCGCGCCGGGCCTCCTCCTGGGCGGTCCGCTCCTCGTGGGAGGCGAGTTCGGCGAGCTCCTGGGTCGCGTCGCGGACGATGCCGATGATGCGGCGCGGGCGGCCGGTCTCGTCGCGCCGGATGTAGCCCTGGGTGTGGGTCCAGCGCAGGCTGCCGTCGCGGCGGCGGATGCGGAAGTAGGCGCCGTAGTTCTCGCTGCCGTCCTTCATGGCCTGGGCGACCAGGGCGTCGAGGCGGTAGGCCTCGGCGGGCGGGACCCGGAAGGAGAGGTTCTCGGGGTGGCCGTCGAATTCGTCGGGGCGCACGTCGAAGACCTCGTGGGCCTGGGCGTCCATGTGGAACAGGCCGCTGTCGAGGTCCCAGTCGAAACTGCCCATGCGGTTGAGCGCCAGGATCGGATCCGGGTGGGCGGGCCAGTCGTCCGGGAGTGACAGGGCGCTCGCTCCCCGATCAACCATGGAGCCACCTTGCCAGGGTTTGACCGATTCTTCGACCGGGACGACAGTACACATTCGCCCCTTTTCGCTTCACGGCCGTGCCATGATCCCCCCACGGGTTACGCAGGCGGAAGATGGTTACACGGAGCGTGACGCAGGGTTCCGGCGCGACGACGGAGTGAGGAGCGCACGGCCGTGGACTGGTTCACCGCACCCGCGTACTGGACGAGCCGGCTGGTCTTCCAGCGGGCCCTGGCCGGCCTGTACCTCGTGGCGTTCCTCTCGGCGGCCCTGCAGTTCCGGGCGCTCATCGGGGAAAGGGGCATGCTGCCGGTCCCCCGCTTCACCGCCCGGGTGCCCTTCCGGCGCGCCCCCAGCCTTTTCCAACTGCACTACTCCGACCGCTTCTTCGCGTTGTGCGCCTGGACGGGCTGCGCGGTCGCCGCGGCGCTGGCCGCCGGCCTGGACTCCCGGCTGCCCCTGTGGGGCGGGATGCTGCTGTGGCTGCTGCCCTGGCTGCTGTACCTGTCGATCGTCAACGTCGGCCAGACCTGGTACGCGTTCGGCTGGGAGTCCCTGCTCCTGGAGGTCGGCTTCCTCGCCGTCTTCCTCGGCAACGACGAGGTGGCCCCGCCGGTCCTCGTGCTCTTCCTGCTCCGCTGGATCCTCTTCCGCGTCGAATTCGGCGCGGGGCTGATCAAGATGCGCGGGGACGCGTGCTGGCGGAAGCTGACGTGCCTGGACTTCCACCACGAGACGCAGCCGATGCCGGGCCCGCTCAGCTGGTTCTTCCATCATCTGCCGGCGCCCGCTCACCGGGTCGAGGTGGCCGCGAACCACGTCACCCAGCTCGTCGTGCCGGTCCTGCTCTTCGCCCCCCAGCCGGTCGCCACGGCGGCGGCTTCCCTGATGATCGTCACGCAGCTCTGGCTGGTGCTGTCGGGCAACTTCTCCTGGCTGAACTGGATCACCATCGTGCTGGCGGCGTCCGCGCTCGCGCTCCCCTCCGGCGCCCCGTCGTCCGTGCCGGCCGCCCCGCTCTGGTACGAGGTCCTGGTGGCGGCGGTCGCCGTCCTGCTCGTCGCGCTCAGTTACCGTCCCGTCGCCAACATGGTCTCCCGCCGCCAGATCATGAACCGCTCCTTCGACCCGCTCCATCTGGTGAACACTTACGGCGCGTTCGGCAGCGTCAGCCGGATCAGGCACGAGGTGGTCATCGAGGGCACCGCCGACGACGTGCCGCGCGAGGACTCCGACTGGCGGGAGTACGAGTTCCGCGGCAAGCCGGGCGACCCCCGGCGCTGGCCGCGCCAGTTCGCGCCGTACCACCTCCGCCTGGACTGGCTGATGTGGTTCGCGGCGCTCTCGCCCGCCTACGCCGACACCTGGTTCGGCGGGCTGGTGGAGCGGCTGCTGGAGAACGACCGCGACACGCTGCGGCTGCTGCGGCGCTCCCCGTTCCCGCCGGACGAGCCGCCGCGCTTCGTACGGGCCCGGCTGTTCCGCTACCGGTACACGAGTTGGCGCGAGCTGCGGGAGACGGGGGCGTGCTGGGAACGGACCTATGTCCGGGAGTACCTGCCGCCGACACGGTTGGCGGGGGCGGCGCAGCGGTCCTGAACGGCGGCCGTCACACGGGCCGTCGGGGGAACATGCGCATCTCGGGGTAGCGGCCCGACGTGCCGTCCAGCAGGCCGTCGTCGTCCCGGCCCCGCAGCCAGCGGTCGAAGAAGGCGGCGAGGCAGGCCCGTTCGGCGGCGATGGCGCGCCTCGGCGGGATGGTGCCGATGTTCGCCACGACCGTCTCGCGGGACAGGCCCAGCCGGTGGGCGATCTGCGGGATCAGCGCCTCCGCGTCGGTGTACGTCGCGTGTTCCGCGCCCCGCAGGGTCAGGCCCCGGTGCCGGCCGCGGCTGTGCCGCCACAGCGCGTTCCACGACGGCACGCCGTCGAGGTCGTTGCCGTCCATGCCCATCAGCAGGAACGGCCGGTCCAGACCGTCGGCGGCGACGGTGGAGAGGTGGCCGGGCGTGCTGTCCTGCTGGACGTACGCCAGGACGCCGTCGAGATCGGCCGCCGCCGCGATGCGCCGGTCGTCGTGCATGGCCTGCAGGGCGGTGAAGCCGCCCGCCGACTGGCCGAACATGCCGACGCGGCCCATGTCCAGGGCACCGCGCAGCTCCCCGGGGAGCGCGCCGGGCAGTGCGTCGAGGAGGAAGCGGGCGTCGGCCACGCGGACGGCCAGCGTCTTGCGCAGCAGGGCCGTGATGCGGTCCTCGTCCGGGGACGCCTTGTCGTACTCGGCCGGCAGGACGGTCCTCTCGACGCGCCCGTCGGGGAACTGGACGGCCACGGCGTCGTAGGTGTGGTCGAGCATCACCACGACATGCCCCCGGGAGGCCAGGTCGTCGCAGAGCGTGGTGCCGAGGGAGCGCGGGTCCCCCGCACCGGGCGAGTAGCAGATCACCGGGCGCGGGGACGCGGAGCGGTCGATCGGGGCGCCCGCGTGGGCGTGCGTGCGCGTGGCCGACCAGTCGACGGCGTGGGCGGGCACGCCGGTGAAGCTGTTGAGGGCATCGAACGCGGCGGCCTCGCCCGGGAGCATCTGCGGGGCGGCGGGATGTCCGTCGACGGCGCGGGCCGGGTAGCGGACGCTGACCATCAGCTCCCGGTACGGCCGGGACGGGACCCAGGGGTCGCTGCGGGTGCGGTCGACGAGGCGCAGGGATACCGTCCCCACGGGGTGCGGCCCGCTCGGCGGCGGCAGGGTCGGCTTCAACAGGCCCGCCGTGCTGGGGTCCGCGGACGCGGTCGGCCCGGTGATGCCGGGCAGAACAGTGGCGGCGGCGACGGCCGAGAGCAGGGCGGCGCGGCGGGTCAGCATGGCGGGCCTCTTCGTCTGTGGGGTTTCCGCTTTCTGCGGCTCCTCCAGGGTTGTGGATCAAGGCGGCCGTCACCATCCGGTGGGCCGGTCGACGGGCCTGGGGGTTAACCCGTACGCGGGGGCCGGACGCGCAATGAATTGCCTTTCGTGCGCGGCCGGGCGGGAGCTAGGGTTCGTCGTCCGAGGGGTCCTTGTGCCGTCGTCCGGGTCCTTGTGCCGTCGTCCGGGGGGTCGTGTGCCGTCGTTCTCCTCCGCTGTGTCCGATCCTGCCCGTCCGGTCGCTTCGAGCCTGTGGCGGGATGCCGACTTCCGTCGGCTGTGGGTGGGCCAGACGGCCTCCCAACTGGGCGAACAGGCAAGCCTGGTGGTGCTGCCGCTCTTCGCCGTTCTCACCCTGCACGCCGGTGCCGGGCAGTTGGGCGTCCTGCGCGCGGTGGGGCAGGCGCCGATCCTGCTGCTGTCGCTCCTCGCGGGCGCCTGGGTGGACCGGTGGCGGACCCGCACGCTGATGGTGGTGACGGACGCCGGACGGGCCCTGGTCCTGGGCGCCACGGCCGTGGCCGGCCTCCTCGGCCTGCTGGGCCTGCCCGCGCTGCTCGTGGTCGCCTTCGTCGTCGGTGCTCTGTCGGTGTTCTTCGACGTGGCCTACCAGGCGTCCCTGGTGCGGCTGGTGCACCGCGACCAGCTGGTGCAAGGCAACAGCGCGCTCGAGGGCAGTCGGTCGGCGGCGCAGATCGGCGGTCCCGCTCTCGGCGGTGCGCTGGTGTCCGCGCTGTCGGCGCCGGTCGCCGCCGCCTCCGGCGCGGTGTTCTTCGCCTGCTCGTTCCTGTCGATCCGGCGGATGCGCCGCCGCGAGTCCGTCCCGGCCGGACCGAGGACGCCGGACACGGCGGTGACGCCCGGAGCCGGGGCACGGCCGGCGTCCGCCGGCCTGGAGCGTCCCGCGCGGCTCCGGCGGCGGATCGCCGAAGGGCTGCGGTTCGTCGCCGGTGACGCCTCGCTGCGGACCGTGTGCCTGGCGTCGGCCGCCTTCCAGTTCTTCTTCGCGGCCGTGATGACGGCCTACCTGCTGTTCCTGCCGAGGGACCTGCGTCTGCCCGGCGCCGCCGTCGGGGCGGCGCTCGCGGCGACCGGGCCGGGCGCGCTCCTGGGCTCGGTACTGGCCGCCCGTCTGCCGGGCCGCTTCGGGCACGGCCCGGTGCTCGTGTGGGCGGCGGCGCTCGGCGACGGGGTGTTCCTACTGGTGCCCGCGCTGCACGGCCCGCCCGTGAGGACGGTTCCCGCGCTCCTCGCGGTCGGCTTCGTCTTCGGCGCCTTCGGTCAGCTGGTGAACGTCACGATCATGGCCGTACGGCAGAGCGTCGCGCCGGACGGGATGCAGGGCCGGGTGGCGGCGACGATCAGCTTCGTCGGCATGGGGCTGACCCCGTTCGGCTCGCTCCTCGGCGGCCTTCTCGCGCAGGCGTGGGGTCCGCGGACGGGCCTCGCGGCAGCGGCCGCGGGCATGCTCCTGTCGCCGGTCCTGATGGCCCTCTCCCCGCTCGCCCGCCTGGGGCGGACGCTTCCCGGCGGGCCGGTCGGGTCATAGCCGGTAGACGCGGGTCGCGGTGTCCTCCAGGATCTGCGTCCGCTCGGACTCGCCCAGACCGGCGATCAGTAGCCGCGCCGCTTCCATGACATCGCCGTAGGGCGCGGCGAGGGTGCACACCGGCCAGTCCGAGCCGAACATCAGACGGCCGGGGCCGAAGGCCTCCAGGGCCGTGTCGGCGTACGGGCGGAGGTCGTCGAGCGTCCAGGCGGCGGGGCCGGCCTCGGTGACCAGGCCGGAGAGCTTGGCGACCGTGTTGGGGAGGGCGGCCAGAGCCCGCAGGTCCGCCGCCCAGGGGTCCAGGGCACCGGAGGCGATGGGTGGCTTGCCCAAGTGGTCCAGGACGAAGGTGAGTCGGGGAACGTGCGCCGCCGCCTTCGCGCAGGCCGGAAGCTGATGAGGCAGGACCACCAGGTCGTAGACCAGGCCGGCCTCGGCCACCGCGGTCAGGCCGCGCAGGACGTCGGGGCGCAGCAGCCACTCGGGGTCCGGCTCGCCCTGGACCTGGTGGCGGATGCCCTTGAGCCGGGCGCCGCCGGGGAGGGCGCGCAGACGGGCGAGTTCGTCGGCGACGTCGGGGCGGGTGAGGTCGGTCCAGCCGACGACGCCGGCGACGAGGTCGTGCGCGTCGGCCAGGGCGAGGAGCTCAGGGGTCTCCTCGGCGACAGTGACGGTCTGGACCAGGACGGTGCGGTCGACGCCCGCCGCCCGGGCCCCGGGTTCGAGGTCGGCGACCGTGAAGTCCCGTCGTATCGGGCTGTGTCGGGGAATCCAGTCCTGTTCGCGGGCCGACAGGTACCACACGTGGTGGTGGGCGTCGACCGTCATGGCAGCTCCCACACCACGGGCAGGCCCGCGTCCGCGCCCTCGTCGGAGTAGTCGTGCACCACGTCCAGCAGCTCCGCCATACGGGCCTGCCAGGCCACATTGACCGGCAGCTGCTCCAGCTCCGCGAGGAGGCGGGCGTAGTCCTCGCACTCCAGGACGTGGAAGAGGTCGGTGCCGCTGCGCCAGATGGTCCAGGACGTGGCGCCCGCCGCGCGGATGGCGTCCGTGAGCTCCTCGGGAACCTCCCGGTGGGCGGCCTCGTACGGGGCGACGCGGTCCGCGCGGACCTTGGTGTGCAGGGCGACTCTCATGACGGCTCCTCCTCGGGAACGGGGGCCTCGGCGGGCAGGAGCCCCTCCGCGCGCAGCTCCTGCCACAGGCCCGAGGGCACCCTCGCGGCGAACTGCCTTGCGTTGTCGCGTACTTCGGCGGCCGAGCGGGCGCCGACGAGGACGCTCGCGACCGCCGGATGCGCGGCGCAGAACGCCAGGGCCGCGGCCCGCAGGGTGGTGCCGTGCCGTTCGGCGATCGCCTTCAGGAGCAGAGCGCGGTCCAGCAACCCGCTTGGTGCTGCCGCGTAGTTGTACGTGGCGTCCGGCTTCGGATCGGCCAGCAGGCCGGAGTTGAAGGCGCCGCCGATCACCACCGACGTGCCGCGTTCCTCGGCCGCCGGCAGCAGCTCGGTCAGCGCCCGCTGGTCGAGGAGGGTGTAGCGGCCCGCGCACAGGACGACGTCGACGTCGGTGTCGCGGACGAAACGGGTGAGCATCTCGGCCTGGTTCATGCCGGCGCCGATCGCGCCGACCATGCCCTCGGAGCGGAGTTTCTCCAGCGCCGGGTAGCCCTCCCGGAACGCCTGCTCGGCGTGGTCGTCGGGGTCGTGCAGGTAGACGGCGTCGACGCGGTCGAGGCCGAGGCGTTCCAGACCGGCCTCCAGGGTGCGTCGTACGCCGTCGGCGCTGAAGTCCCACATGCGGCGCTGTGTGGCGGGCACGGCGAAGCCGTTCGCCAGGTCGTCGCCACCGCCGTCCGACGGCTCCAGGCGGCGGCCGACCTTGGTGGAGATCGTGTAGTCCGCGCGGGGGTGGGCGCGCAGCGCGGCGCCGAGGCGGCGTTCGGACAGTCCGAGGCCGTAGTGCGGGGCGGTGTCGAAGTAGCGGATGCCCTCCGCCCAGGCGGCGGACACGGCCTCGTGCGCCTGCTCCTCGGTCACCTCGGTGTAGAGGTTGCCGATCACCGCCCCGCCGAAGCCGAGGGCGCTGACCTGGACGCCGCTGCCGCCGAGGCGGTTCACCGGCCCACCGGCCTCAGGCGCAGGCCCTGCATGCCGCCGTCGACGGCGAGCGAGGTGCCGGTGGTGGCCCCGGACAGCGGGCTCGCCAAGTAGGCGATGGCACCGGCGACTTCGTCCGCCGAGACGAGCCGGCCGGTGGGCTGGCGGGCCTCCAGGGCGGCGCGTTCGGCGGCCGGGTCGTCGGCCTTGTCCAGCAGGCGGCCGATCCACGGGGTGTCCGCCGTACCGGGGTTGACGCAGTTGACGCGGATGCCCTCGCGGATGTGGTCGGCGGCCATGGCGAGGGTGAGGGAGTACACGGCGCCCTTGGTGGCGCTGTACAGGGCGCGCTGCGGGAGGCCGGCCGTGGCCGCGACGGAGCAGGTGTTGACGATCGCCGCGTGCCGCGAAGCGCGCAGGTGCGGCAGCGCGGCGCGGGCGACGCGCACCATGCCGACCACGTTGACGTCGAGGACCCGGTGCCACTCGGCGTCGTCGTTGTCCTCGACGGTGCCCTGCGCGCCGATGCCCGCGTTGTTGACCACCACGTCGAGGCCGCCCAGCTCGGCGGCCGCGGCCGCGACCGCCTCCCGTACGGAGGTGTCGTCGCCGACGTCGGCGGGGAAGGCCAGCAGCGGCTTGCGCACCGTCGAGGGGTCGAGGTCGAGGACGGCGACCTGCGCGCCGCGGGCGGCGAGGAGGTCGGCCGTGGCCCGTCCGATGCCGGAGGCTCCGCCCGTCACCAGGGCCTTCAGCCCCGCGAAGTCGGTCATGCCGCCCGTCCCTTCTTCTCGTCGCGGTCCGCGGCCCAGAAGCCGCCGTCGGGGAAGGTGTACCGCGTGAGGGACTCCGGTCGCATGGCGGCCGAGAATCCGGATGCGGTGGGTGCCCGGTAGTGACCGTCGCGGATCACCACCGGATCGAGGAAGTGGTCGTGCAGATGGTCGACGTACTCGATGACCCGGTCCTCGGTGGTGCCGGTGACCGCGACGTAGTCGAACATCGACAGGTGCTGGACGAGTTCGCACAGGCCGACGCCGCCGGCGTGGGGGCAGACCGGTACGCCGAACTTGGCGGCGAGCAGCAGGATCGCGAGGTTCTCGTTGACGCCGCCGACGCGGGCCGCGTCGATCTGCACGATGTCCAGGGCGCCCGCCTGCAGCAGTTGCTTGAACACGACGCGGTTCTGGACGTGTTCGCCGGTGGCGACCTTGACGGGGGCGACGGCCTCGCGGACGGCGGCGTGCCCGAGGACGTCGTCGGGGCTGGTGGGCTCCTCGATCCAGTACGGGTCGAACTCGGCGAGTGCCTTGGTCCAGCGGATGGCCTCGGCGACGTCCCAGCGCTGGTTGGCGTCGATCGCCATGCGGACGTCCGGGCCGACGACCGAGCGGGCGACCCGGCAGCGGCGGATGTCGTCGTCGAGGTCGGCGCCGACCTTCAGCTTGATCTGCGTGAAGCCGTCGGCGACCGCCTGGGCGGCGAGCCGGGTGAGCTTCTCGTCGCTGTAGCCGAGCCAGCCCGCCGAGGTCGTGTAGGCGGGGTAACCGTGTTCCAGCAGCCGGTCCGCGCGCTCCTCCGCTCCCGCGCGGCCCCGGCGCAGGATGTCCAGTGCCTCCTGGGGGGTGAGCGCGTCCGTCAGGTAGCGGAAGTCGATCTGGCCGACCAGCCACTCGGGGTCGGACTCCGCGAGCAGCCGCCACAGCGGCTTGTCGGCCCGCTTGGCGGCCAGGTCCCAGACGGCGTTGACGACCGCGCCGATCGCCATGTGCATCACGCCCTTCTCGGGTCCGAGCCAGCGCAGCTGGCTGTCCCCGGTCAGGTCCCGGTAGACCACCCCCGGATCGGCGCACACCTCGTCCACGAGCCGTCCCACCACGTGGTGGCGCAGCGCGTGGATCGCGGCGACCTGGACCTCGTTGCCCCGCCCGATGGTGAAGGTGAACCCGTGCCCCTCCAGGCCGTCCTCGGCGTCGGTGCGCAGCACCAGGTAGGCGGCCGAGTAGTCGGGGTCGGGGTTCATCGCGTCGGAGCCGTCGAGCTCACGCGAGGTGGGGAACCGGATGTCGTAGGTGTCGACCGCGGTGATGCGGGCGGGCGTCGAGGACACGGAGGGCCTTTCGTTCGGGGGCTGGGGCGGGGTCAGTCCTGGGCGCGGCCGGTGGTGAGACGGGCGATCAGCAGGGCGATCAGGATGATTCCGCCGTAGATGGCCTGGATCCAGTACGGCTGGACCTGCGCCTGGGTCAGCAGGTTGTCGACGGTGCCCAGCAGCAGGACGCCGGTCAGGGCGCCGAACATGGTGCCCTTGCCGCCGTCGAGGCTGATCCCGCCGATCACCGCCGCGGCGAACACCGTGAAGATCATGTTCTGGCCCTGGTTGGCGTTGATCGCCCCCACGTAGCCGGTCTTCATGATGCCGCCGACCGCGGCGAGCACGCCCGCGCTCACGTACACGCCGAGCATCACGCGGTCCACCCGGATGCCGGCCGCCCGGGCCGCCTCGGCGTTGCCGCCGATGGCGTACAGGGCGCGGCCGACACGGTGGTAGCGGAGCACGGCGCCGGTGACGGCGAAGCCCGCGGCGGCCACCCACACCGAGATCGGCACCTGCAGGAACGTGGTGGTGTGGATCGCGAAGAAGGCGTCCGGCATGTCGAAGAGCGTCTTGCCCTTCGTGGCGCCGACCAGCACGCCGCGCAGGATGATCAGCATCGCGAGCGTGACGATGAACGCGTTGAGCCTGAGCTTCACCACGAGGAGGCCGTTGAAGAGGCCGACCGCGCCGCCCACCACGAGGACGGCGAGCATCGCCAGCCAGGTGGGCAGTTCGACGCCCCAGCCCGCGCTCGCCGCCGGCAGCACGAGCAGTGCGCCCACCGCGGGCGCGATACCGACCACCGACTCCAGGGAGAGGTCGAACTTGCCGGTGATCAGGACGAGGGCCTCCGCGAGGACCACCATCGCCAGCGACGCCGACGACGCGGCGATGGAGATGAGGTTGTTCTTGGTGAGGAACGAGTCGTTGACGAAGGCCCCGATCACCAGAACCGCCAACAGGGCGGGCAGCAGCGCGAGTTCGCGTGCCCGTCGCAGCAGTACGGCCCGCGCCGACCGGGCGTCGGGCAGACTGACCGGCTTCACCGGCGGAGCCTTGGTGTCAGCCATGGTGGTCCACTCCTTCGATGGAGGCGATCAGCTCGTGGTCGCGCCAGCCCGCCGGGTGCTCGGCGACGACGCGGCCGTGGAAGAGGACGAGGACGCGGTCGCAGCGCCGCAGGTCGTCGATTTCGTCGGAGACGACCAGGACGGCGGTGCCGTCCTCGCGGGCGCTGTCCACGCGGGCCAGCAGTGACTCCTTGGACTTCACGTCGACTCCGGCGGTGGGGTTGATGAGGACCAGCAGCCGGGGATCGGAGGCGAGGGCGCGGGCCATGACGACCTTCTGCGCGTTGCCGCCGGACAGGTCGGAGACCGGTTGCTCGGGGCCCTCGGTGTGGATGTCGAGGCGGTCGATCAGCTCGGCGGCGAAGCCTCGTCTGCGGTCGGTGCCGATGAGGCCGAAGCGGCCGAGCCGGCCGAGGACGCTCATGGTGGCGTTGTCGCCGACGGACATGGTGCGCACCAGGCCCTGGTCGTGCCGGTCGCGCGGGACGCAGCCGATGCCGGCCGCGAGCGCGGCCGGCACGGAGCCGAACCGCAGCGGTGCGCCGTCGAGACGGGCCGTTCCGCCGGTGGGCGCGCGCAGGCCCGCGAAGGCCTCCGCGAGCTCGACCTTGCCGCTGGCGCTGGAGCCGGCGAGCCCGACGACCTCACCGCGCCGGACGGTCAGGTCGATGTTCTCGTACGTCTCCGAGGTGAGCCCCTGCGCCTGGAGCAGGACGGGCGCGCTGTCGTCCACGAGCCGTTCCTGGACGGCCTGTTCGGCGATCGCCTCGATGCTCTCGCCCGCCATGGCCTCGATCAGTGCCGCTCTCGGCAGTTCGGCGACCGGGGCCGTGGTGATCCAGCGGGCGTCGCGCAGCACGGTGACGGTCTGGCAGACCTCGTAGACCTCCTGCAGGTGGTGCGAGATGAACAGGAAGGTGACGCCGGAGTCCTGCAGGCCGCGCATGCGCGCGAACAGCCGCTCGATCTCCCGGTTGTCGAGCTGGGCGGTGGGCTCGTCGAGGACGATGAACCGGGCGCCGAAGCTCAGCGCCCGGGCGATCTCCACCATTTGACGGTCCTCGACCTTGAGGTCGGCGGTGCGCGCCTCGGGGTCGACGTGCACGTCCCAGGTGTCGAGGAGCGCGGCCGCCTCGTTCTTCAGGCGGCGCCAGCTGATGAACCCGCGGCTGAGCGGCTGCCGGTTGATGAAGAGGTTCTCGGCGACCGTCAACTCGGGCACGACGGTCGGGTGTTGGTAGACGCAGGCCACCTTGCGGCGCCAGGCGTCGCGGTCGGCGAGCGAGGGGGCCGGTTCGCCGTCGAAGCGGACGGTGCCCTCGTCGGGTGCCTGGAGTCCGGTGAGGATGTTGACCAGGGTCGACTTGCCGGCGCCGTTGCGGCCGACGAGGGCGTGGGACTCGCCGGGCAGCACGGTGAGCCGGCCGTCGGCGAGGGCGGTGGTGGGGCCGTAGCGCTTGGCGATGTCGCGGGCCTCGACGAGTGGTGTCGTCATTTGACCGTGTTGCCCCAGAGCTTGGGGTCGTCGACGTTGGACTTGGTGACCAGCGGGGCGGGCAACTGGTCCTCGAGCATGCCGCCGGGCAGCTTGACGATGGTGGAGTCGTGGTCGGTCGGGCCGGGCTGGAAGGTCTTCCCCTGCATCGCCGCCTTGATGTAGTACATGCCGTACTTGGCGTAGGCGTCGGCGGGCTGGGAGACGGTCGCGTCGATCTCGCCCTTGCGGATGGCCTCGAACTCCTGCGGGATGCCGTCGTTGGAGACGATGACGATGTGGCCCTTGCTGCCCGCCGCCTTGAGCATGTTCTTCGACTTCAGCGTCTGCAGGGTCGGCGCGAGGTAGACGCCGCCGGCCTGCATGTAAATGCCCTTGATGTCGGGGTTGGCGTTGAGCAGGGTGTCGAGCTTGGAGGCGGCCGTGTCGGACTCCCACTTGGCGGGGATCTCCAGCACCTTCAGCTTGGGGTACTTCTTCTTCACGCAGGAGCGGAAGGCCTCCGAGCGGTCGCGGCCGTTGACGGAGGCCAGGTCGCCCATGATCTGCACGACCTTGCCGCTGGTGATGTGCGCCCCGAGGTAGTCGCAGGCCTTGGTGCCGTAGGCGACGTTGTCGGCGCGTACGACCATGGCGACCTTGCCCTTGTCGGGCGCCACGTCGACGGCGACGACCGGCACTCCCTTGCGCTCGGCCTGCTTGAGGCCGGCCTCGATGGCGGCGCTGTCCAGGGGGGCGACGACCAGGCCCTTCACACCCTGGTTGAGCTGGTTGTCGATGTCGGTGATCTGCTGCGAGGGGTCACTGTTGGAGTTGACGGTCTTCAGCGCGTCGACCCCTTCGGACGTGGCCATCTTCGGCACGTAGTCGTTGTACGACTGCCAGAACGGCGAGGTCAGCAGGGGCAGGATCACCCCGACCTTGCCGGTGCCGCCGCCTCCCGTGCTGCCGGAGCCGGTGTCCTTGGTGCTTCCGCACGCCGCGAGCGCGAGCGAGGCGCTCGCCGTGACCGCGACCGCTGCGACGATCCGAACTCTGTTCCGCTTCCCCACTGTCCTGCCGGGCATCTGGCGGCTCCTCGTTGAGCGTGTTCGAGCAGATGTCCGCATACTTATCAGACCACTCAAGCAAAACAACACCCTCTGGCGGCAGATTTCCGCGATTACGGCCGTAGTGGTCCGACCACCTTGACGGTTAGACTGCGGCGCACCCGGTGAGTGGAGGAATGGCGTGGACGAGACAGCCCCACAGAAGGGCACCGTGACGCAGCGCGCCATCGAGCAGATCAAGGCGTTCATCGCCGAGGGTCGGCTGGAGCCGGGCCAGCGCCTGCCCACCGAGCGCGACCTCGCCGTGCAGCTCGGCATCTCCCGCAGCTCGATGAGGGAGGCGATCCGCGCGCTGACCGTGCTCGGGGTGCTGGAGGCGCGGCACGGCTCCGGCATCTACGTCACCCAGCTGGAGGCCGGCGATCTGCTGGAGACCTTCGGCGTGGTCGCCGACCTCTCGCGGGGCCCGGCCCTGGTGGAGTTGCTGGAGGTGCGGCGCATCCTGGAGTCGACGGCGACCGCGCTGGCGGCGGCCCGTATCACGCCCGACCAGCTGGCCGAGGTGGAGAAGCACCTGCTGGCGATGAACGCCACCGACGATCCGGAGGAGATCCTCGCCCACGACCTCGCCTTCCACCGCGAGATCGCGGCGGCGGCCGGCAACGACACCATGGCGGCCATCCTGGAGGGCCTGTCGTCACGGACCTTCCGTGCCCGGGTGTGGCGCGGCTACCAGGAGGAGGGCGCCTTCGAGCGGACCCGCCGGGAGCACGCGGCGATCCACCGCGCCCTGGTGTCGCGCGACCCGGAGGCGGCACGGGCGGCGGCGGCCGCGCACGTGGGCGAGGTCGAGGAGTGGCTGCGGGCCCAACTGGGCGGCTGAAAAGGCCAGTTCATACGCCCCTCTCCGGGACGGCGAGTTCGACGAGGTGGCGGGCGGTGCCGTCCGGGTCGACGATCTGGTGCAGATGCTCGCCGGGCAGGTGGGCCACGCGCCAGCCCCGTTCGCGTGCCTCGGCGGCCGGGCCGTCGTAAGGAGGACCGAACAGCAGGTACGAGCAGGGGTGGTCGTCCCAGCCGACGGGGACCGGGATGCGCTGCTCGTAGTAGGACAGCGGGAGGCGCGGCTGCTCCTCCACGACGGTCCGCCGCAGCGCCGGGTCCGGGAACATGGGGGCCACGTCCGCCTCCTCCCACCAGTCGGTCCACCGCGGCAGCCGGCCGTCGACGGCCAACGGCCGCAGGAAGTCGAGCAGTTCGGGGGTGGCGACCGGAGTCGGCCCGCTCCGGGCCGGCAGGGCGGCGTCGACGAAGACCGTGCCCACCACGGGACGGTCGAGGCCCGCCCGCGTCACCGGGACGAACAGGCCCGCGTTGCTGTGGGCCACGAGCACGACGGGCCGGCCGGCAGGAACCCGCCGGAGGTCGTCGCGGACCGCGTCCACCACGCGGGGCCAGAACGGCGCAGCACCCGACCCGACACCCAGCAGGGACGGCACCCGCACCTGGTACCCCGCCGCCACGAGCCGTTCGGCCACCGGACGCCACGTCGAGGGGCCCACGGACGGACTGTGCACGAGAACGAAGATCGGCCGCATACGACGATCCTGTCGCCCCCACGCCCACGAGCGCGACACAATCGGCCGACAGCAGAGCGGCCCGCGTCGGCAGGCGCCTGCGCCAGGCCTCCCAGCCCGTCCGGCGTTTGAGGACGAGGCCCGTTCAGGGCCGAACGGGGATCTGGGGGCGGAGCGTCGGCACCGAGAACGGGCCGCGTACCGACTCGGGCGCGGCCGTTCGGTCACGTCGACGGAGCCACCGTCGGCAGGCGCCTGCGCCACGCCTCCCAGCCCGTCCGGCGTTTGAGGACGAGGCCCGTTCAGGGCCGAACGGGGATCTGGGGGCGGAGCCCACAGCAACGGCGCGCCCGACCCCCGACGACCGCAGCGGCAGTCGACTCGGACGCGTCCGGTCAGTTCTGTCGGTTGCTCCGGCCAGAGTTGAGGCGGGCCGCCTGGCGGGTCAGGTGGTCGCGCTCGGCGAGGTTCGGGGCCTTGTGGGCCGCCTCGGCGTACAGCCGGGCCGCCGTGGCGAGGTCTCCGTCGCGTTCGTGGAGGTACGCCGCCACCGCCGTGTGCCGGGGCAGGCCGGTGTCCAGTTCCGCGAGCGCGGCCAGGCCGGCGCGCGGTCCGTCCGCCTCGCCGACGGCGACCGCGCGGTTGAGCCGGACGACGGGGCTCTCGGTGAGACGGGTGAGCTCGTCGTACCACTCGACGATCTGCACCCAGTCGGTCTCCTCGGCGGTGGGCGCGTCGGCGTGCAGGGCGGCGATGGCGGCCTGCGCCTGGAACTCGCCCAGCCGGTCGCGGCCGAGGGCCGCCTGGAGGATCGCGACGCCTTCGGCGATCAGGCGCGTGTCCCACCGGCCGCGATCCTGCTCGGCGAGCGGGATCAGGCCGCCGTCGGGCGCGGTCCGGGCGGCGCGCCGGGCGTGGTGGAGCAGCATCAGGGCCAACAGCCCGGACACCTCGGGGTGGTCGACGACGGCGGCGAGCTGCCGGGTGAGCCGGACGGCCTCGGCGGCGAGGTCGACGTCGCCGGAGTAGCCCTCGTTGAAGACCAGGTAGAGGACACGCAGCACGGTGGCGACGTCGCCGGGCTGGTCGAAGCGCACGCCGGACACGGTCCGCTTGGCGCGGCCGATCCGCTGGGCCATGGTCGCCTCGGGCACCAGGTAGGCCCGGGCGATCTGCCGGGTGGTCAGTCCGCCGACCGCGCGCAGGGTGAGGGCCACGGCGGAGGACGGGGTGAGCGAGGGGTGGGCACACAGGAAGTAGAGCTGGAGCGTGTCGTCCACGGCGGGCGCCGGGCCGGGAGCCGGTTCCTCCTCGACGCGGTCCTCACGACGGCGGCGCGCGGTGTCCGCGCGGGTCCGGTCGAGGAACTTCCGCCAGGCCACGGCCACCAGCCAGCCCTTCGCGTCGCGCGGCGGGTCGGCGGGCCAGACGCGAAGGGCCTCCACCAGCGCGTCCTGCACGGCGTCCTCGGCCGCCGCGAAGTCGGCTCCGCGGCGGACGAGGACGGCGAGGACACCCGGCGTGAGGCTCCTGAGCAGCGCCTCATCCACTGGCGTGGCAGTCCGCGTCGGTGGGCGAGGCGGCGTAGAACGGGCGCAGTTCCAGCCACTCGTGGATCGGCTTCCCGCCGGCCCCGGGCGCGGCCGACAGCTCGCCCGCCAGCTCGACGGCCCGCTCGTGGCTGTCGACGTCGATCACCATCCACCCGGCGATGAGGTCCTTGGTCTCGGCGAAGGGCCCGTCGGTGACGGGCGGGCGCCCCTCACCGTCGTAGCGCACCCAGGTCCCCTCGGGGGCGAGGGCCTGCCCGTCGACGTACTCCCCGGTCTTCACCAGCCGGTCCGCGAAGTCCCGCATGTACTGCACGTGCGCCGAGATCTCCTCCGGCGTCCACTGCTCCATGGGGACGTCGTTCACCGCGGCCGGGGCGCCGCGGTAGTGCTTCAGCAGCAGGTACTTCGCCATCGGGGTTCTCCTCGGTCCTGGTGCGACCCATTGTGGCCGCGTTCGCCCCTGGGACGGAGCAGCGCCGCTGTTCTCGACATCGCCGCGCGAGATTTCTTCCGGCGGGGCGATGTACGACCGTCAGTGCATGGCCATACCGGGCATCACCTGGGGTTTCCCGCGCGGTACGAGCACCAGCGCGACCAGCGCGCTCGCCGCCGCGACGGCCACGCCGACCGTGAAGGCGTCCGCGAATCCGGCGGCCGTCCCGTGGTCGATGCCGGACGCGGCCGCCGTGGACATCACGGCGACGCCGATCGAACCGCCCACCTCGTGGAAGGTGTTGATGACGCCCGAGGCCAGCCCGGCCTCCTCGTGGGCGACCATCGCCAGCGCGGTGGTGGTGGCGGTGACCAGGACGGCGCCGAAGCCGAAGGAGGCCACGGCGAGGCCGGGGAGGAGGGCCGTGTACACGCCGGCGCCGGACGACAGCGCGGTCAGCGGTACGGTCCCGGCGGCCCCGACCACCAGGCCGGCCACGGCGGTGGCACGGCTGCCGATCCGGCCGACCAGCCGGGAGCCCAGGTGCGCCCCGATTCCGGTGGCCACGGCGACGGGCAGGAACACCAGCCCGGTCCGCAACGGGCTGAGTCCGCGGACGTGCTGGAGGTAGACCGAGCCCAGGAAGAAGGAGGCGATCAGCAGCGCCGACGCGGTCAGCATCAGGAAGACGCCCGCGACGACCGGGCGGCGAGTGAACAGCCGCAGGTCCATCAGCGGGGCGCGGGAGAGCCGCTCGACGGCGACGAAAGCGCCGTAGAGGATGAGCGAGCCGAGCAGTGGCAGCACCGCGGCCGCGCTGCCCCAGCCGGTGTCCCCCGCCTTCACCAGGCCGTAGATGAGCGATCCCGTACCGGCGGTCGCGAGCAGCGCGCCGGGGACGTCGAGGCGGGCCGGCCGTGTCGGGCGCTTGGGCAGCAGGGCGGGCAGGACCGCGAGGGCGAGGGCGCCGACGGGGACGTTGATGTAGAACACCCACTTCCAGCCGGGGCCGTCCGTCAGGGCGCCGCCCAGCAGGACGCCCACCGCGGATCCGGTGCCACCGATGGCCGCCCAGACGCCGAGTGCCTTGTTACGGGCCTCGCCATGGAAGGCGGTGGTGACGATCGACAGAGCGGCCGGGGACATCAGGGCGGCTCCGGCGCCCTGCAGGGTGCGGCCGGTCAGCAGCATGGGCGCGCCCGTCGCCAGGCCGCTGACCAGCGAGGCCGCTGTGAACACCACGAGACCGGCCAGGACGGTGCGGTGGGCGCCGAGCGCGTCGGCGAGCCGGCCGCCGAGCAGCATCAGGCCGCCGAAGCAGAGCGTGTACGCGGTGACCACCCAGGTCAGGGTCTCGCGGCCGAGGGCGAGGTCGGCGGCCATGTCGGGCAGCGCGACGTTCACGACGGTGACGTCGAGGACGAGCATGAACTGCGCCAGACAGAGCACGGCGAGCAGCAGCCCGGGCTTGTGGGCGGTCCCCTCCCGCGGCTCGGGCGGATGGTGCGCCGTGTCCGGGGTCGTGCGGTGGAGGTGACTCATGGCTTCTCCTCGGGTCGTCTCCTGCCGGTGGACGGCATGCCAGGGCCCGGCACAGCCATCGACCTGAACTGTACGGCACAGTTCACATGAACTCAACGGTACAGTTCAGATGGCCGGGTAGACTCCTCCCATGAGCCCGAGGAACCCCGCTCCCGCCCCCGCGCCGCCCGCCAAGCAGCCGCCGGCCGGTCCGCGCGCGGAGGCGAAACGGCAGGCCATCGTGAAGGCGGCGCGCGCGCTCTTCCTGCGGGAGGGGTTCGACGCCAGTGTCGACGCGATCGCGGCGGAGGCAGGCGTGTCGAAGGTGACGGTCTACAACCACTTCGGCAGCAAGGAGGCCCTGTTCGTCGGGGTCGTCAAGGACTCCCTGGACGCCCCCCTGGACGACACGCTGGCCGCGGCGCTCGAGGGGCTCGGCGACTCGGACGACCTGCGGGAGGCGATGATCGCGGCGGCCCGGGCCTGGGTGGCCGACGTCCGCGCGAATCCGGACGTCCTGGCCCTGCGCAATGTCGTCGCCCATGAGCTGCACCGCTTCCCGGACCTCGCCGCGGCCTGGCACCGCAGGGGAACCGAGCACCACCATCCGGCGATGGCCCGGGCGCTGCGGCACCTGGCCGACGAAGGGCGCCTGGAGATCGCCGACTTGGACGTGGCGATCCTGCAGCTGTACTCGCTGCTGGTCTATCCACATCTGGTGTTCAGCGCCTACGGCGCCGAGGTGGACGACGACCTGACGGACCGTCTGATCACGGGCGGGGTCGATCTGTTCCTGGGCCACTACGGCGCACGGGCCGACAGGAGCCGAGGACCCGCCTGAGGAGGACGGTCCGTCCGGTCGGTGTCTGCCTACGCCCTCCGCATCCGCAGCGTCACCAGCTCGAAGGGCCGCAGGCGTACGGCGACGCGCGCGCCGTCGCGCTCCACCGCGGCACCGCCCGCCGACGGCCGTTCCAGGAGGTCGGTCACCGTGACGTCGGCGACCTCGAACCCGGCGGTCAGCACGGCCCGGGCGCGTCCGCCGTGGGCCTCGTGGAAGCGCACCACCACGTCCCCGCTGCCGTCGTCGGCCAGCTTGACGGCGGTGAGCACCACCGCCTCCTGATCGACCGTCACCAGCGGCGCGACCTCGCCCGCGCCCTCGATCCGACGCTCCGGGACGTTGATGCGCCAGCCCTCGCGGACCGCGTCCCCGATGCCCGCCCCGACCACCAGCGCGTGCCGGAAGCGGTGCACCCCCTGGTCGGTCTCCGGGTCCGGGAAACGCGGAGCCCGCAGCAGGGACACGCGGACCGTGGTCGTCGTGCCGCGATCGCCGTCGGTGCGCACCGTACGGGTCACGTCGTGGCCGTAGGTCGAGTCGTTGACGACGGCGACCCCCCAGCCGGGCTCCTCCAGATGGACGAAGCGGTGGTTGCAGGCCTCGAACTTCGCCGCCTCCCAGGAGGTGTTGGTGTGGGTGGGGCGGTGGAAGTGACCGAACTGGGTCTCCGACGCGTACCGTTCGGCGTGCACGTCGAGCGGGAAGGCGAGTTTGAGGAACTTCTCCGTCTCGTGCCAGTCCACCTCCGTGTCCAGCACCAGCCGCCGCTCACCGGGCGGCAGCGACAGCACCTGCGTGACCCGCGACGCGCCGAAGGTACGCACGACTCGCACCGAGATGCCGTCCGCGCCGGGGCTGACCTCGTCGGCGTCGGTGAGGTCGGTGACCGTGTTGCGGTAGAACTCGTCGACGTCCCAGGCGTCCCACATGTTCGGGAAGTCGGGGTGGAGCTGCAGGAGGTTGGCGGGGTGGCCGGGGGCGATCGTCTCGCGGTCGGCCGAGCCGTCGTGGGCGGACACGACCAGGCCCTGGGCGTCGATCTCCACCCGCAGCAGGCCGTTGTCGAGGACGTGCCCGCCGCCGGGCCGGGGCGCGAGGCGGGTCGCCCCCTGGATGAGCGCCGTGCCCGCGCCGCCCGCGGGGACGCCGGCGCGGGTGTGCGGGGCGGCGTTGAAGACGAGCGGCGTCGATCCCTCGCCGGCGAGGGCGCGTTGGGCGGCGTCGATGACGGCGTTCAGTTCCGCGGCGACGCGTTCGTACGTCGCCCTCGCCTCCCGGTGCACCCAGGCGATCGACGACCCGGGCAGGATGTCGTGGAACTGGTGCAGCAGCACCGTCTTCCAGATGCGGTCCAGCTCCTCGTACGGGTAGGGGAACCCGGTGCGGACGGCGGCGGTGGCCGCCCACAGTTCGGCCTCGCGCAGCAGGTGTTCGCTGCGGCGGTTGCCCTGCTTGGTCTTCGCCTGGCTGGTGAGCGTGGCGCGGTGGAGCTCCAGGTAGAGCTCGCCGACCCAGACGGGCGGTTCGGGGTACTCGGCCTCGGCCTTCTCGAAGAAGTCCCGCGGCGTCTCCCAGGCGACGGTCGCCGAGCCCTCCAGGTCGCGCGCGCGGGCGGCCTTGGCGACCATCTCACGGGTGGTGCCACCGCCCCCGTCGCCCCAGCCGGTCGGGGCGAGCGAGTGACGGGCGACGCCCTTGTCCTTGAAGTTGCGGGCCGCGTGGGCGAGTTCGGAGCCCTTCATGGAGCAGTTGTAGGTGTCGACCGGCGGGAAGTGGGTGAAGATCCGGGTGCCGTCGATGCCTTCCCAGCGGAAGGTGTGGTGCGGGAACTTGTTCGTCTGCGACCAGGAGATCTTCTGGGTCAGCAGCCACTTCGACCCGGCCGCCTTGATGATCTGCGGCAGTCCGGCCGCGAAGCCGAAGGTGTCGGGCAGCCAGGCCTCCTCGTTCTCGATGCCGAACTCGTCGAGGAAGAACCGCTTGCCGTGCACGAACTGACGAGCCATCGCCTCCGAGCCGGGCATGTTGGTGTCCGACTCCACCCACATGCCGCCGGCCGGCACGAACCGGCCGTCGGCCACGGCCTTCTTCACCCGCGCCCACACCTCGGGCCGGTGCTGCTTCACCCACGCCCACTGCTGGGCCTGGGACATGGCGAAGACGAAGTCGGGCTCGTCGTCGAGGAGCGCGGTCATGTTGGAGGTGGTGCGGGCGACCTTGCGGACCGTCTCGCGCAGCGGCCACAGCCACGCCGAGTCGATGTGCGCGTGGCCGACCGCGCTGATGCGGTGGGCGGAAGGAGCGGCGGGGGTCGCCAGCACCTCGGCCAGCCGCGAACGGGCCGCCACTGCGGTGGCGTTGACGTCCTGCAGGTCGATCGCGTCCAGCGCGCGCTCCACCGCCCGCAGGACGTCCCAGCGCCGGGCCGACTCCACCGGCAGCTCGGCCATGAGCTCGCCCAGCACCTCCAGGTCGATGACCAGCTGCCACACGGTCTCGTCGAAGACGGCGAGGTCCATGCGAGTGAGGGTGTACTGGGGGTCGCTGCCGGCGGTCTCCTTGTCGCCCAATTGGGTCGGCAGGAAGGGGTGGTAGTCGAGGATGACGGGGTTGGAGGCGGCCTCGACGTGCAGGCGCACCTCCTCGCCGCCTTCGACGGGGGCGCCGATCCGCACCCACTGGTTCCGCGGGTTGAGGCCCTTCACGGGGGTGCCGTCGGGCCGGTAGACCAGGCCCTCGCACTGGAAGCCGGGCATGTTCTCGTCGAAGCCGAGGTCGAGGATCGCCTCGACGGTCTTCCCGGCCCACGCCTCGGGCACCGTCCCGGTGACCCGGAACCAGCTGGTCCCCCACGGAGCACCCCAGCGGGCGCCCACCGCGATCGGCTCGGGCTCGGCGGCCAGCCCCTCGGCGACCGGCACCGGCTCACCGGGCGCGTGCCACACCGCGACCTCCAGCGGCAGGGACTCGGGGTACACGGCGGGGCGGAGGCGCTCGTCGAGGACGCGCTTGAGGCGGCCTTCGACCAGGGTGCGGTCGTCATGCATGCGGGTGCTCCGTGAGTGTTCCGACGGCGGATGATCACGAGGTGCGGGTGATCACAGGGTGCGGGTGGTTTCCGGTGAGGGGGTCACCAGGTATGGGTCACGGTGGCGGGGGCCGACGCGGTGTAGAGCTCCCCCACGGCACGCAGCTCCAACCGCGCGGCCTGCTCGCCCTGTTCGGGCCGCAGCCCGGTGAGGAAGTACGCGCGCTGGCAGGTCGCGCCGAGGAAGCGGCGGGTGCCGTCGGCCAGGAGGCGGTGCAGGGTGTAGTGGCGTACGTCGCCGGGCGCGGGGGTCCAGGCGAGGCGCAGGTCGCCGCCGGAGGCCGCCGTGACGCGCAGGCCGGAGGGGGCGGCGGGGGTGACGACGGCGTCGCGGACCGCGAGACCGCCGAGCCGCCATCTGACCGGACCGGCGGTCGCGGTGAGCCGTACGGCGATCGAGTGGAGCGTCCCGGAGAGGCCTGTGAGCGCGACGGTCGCGGTCTGCCAGCCGTTGACCGAGTTCACGGGCAGATACGTGTACGGCGGTGTCGCACCCGGTGCGTCCGGTTCCGCCAGGGCGACCGCGAGCTCGACGTTCACAGCCCCGGCGTCCGTCCGGTGCGTCAGCTCGATCACCGTGTCAGCACCGACGGGCAGCCGTGTCGCGTACAGCTCGACCACCGTCGGAGCGTCCAGTTCGCCGTCGACGAGCACGCTGCTGCCGCCCCGCCACGCGTCCGCGAAGTCGAAGGACACCGCCGGCCGCGCCCCCGCCGTCCGCACCACCCACCGCCGTGACGGCAGCCGGTCCTGGAGCCCGAGGTGGTTCCACGGCGTGTCCGAGGTGACGGCCCCCTCCTCGTACCAGCGCAGCCCGTGCCCGGTGTTGAAGGTGCTCGCGAAGGGCATCCCGCTCGCCGTCGACCGGTCCGCGACCGACACCGCGGGCGCCCGCCAGGGGTCGGTCGTGTCGGGCCGCGAGGGATCGAGCGAACGCCCGGTCCAGAAGCGGTCGTCGGCGGCGTGGAAGTCGCCCGGGGTGCGCGAGGCCGGCAGGTGGTTGCGTGTCCACTCGGGCCGGTAGAAGCCGAGGGAGGTGATGTGCGCCTTGCCGCCGGGCACGATGGCGTCCCAGTTCACGGACGTGTCCGACCCGCTCGACTCGACGTCGACGCCCGCCCACAACTCGTAGCGGCTGCGGCCCAGTTGCCCGGCCTTGTGCCCGGAGGAGGCAAGGCTGCCCGCGCTCCAGCGGAAGTCGACGAACATGTCGTCGGCTGCCTGGAAGAACGCCTGGTTCTGGCTGTTCAGCGCCCCCTGCCAGCTCACCGTGCCGTTCACGGTCATGGCGTCGTACCAGGTCGCCCGCTGCCCGCGGGCCTTGGCCAGCGCCTTGAGCTCCTTGACGAAGCCGAGCATGTCGGCGCCCAGCGCCGTGTTGCCGCCACCCGTCTCGGCGTTCACGAACCAGCCGTCGAAGCCGTACGCGGCGGCCACGGCCACCAGTTGCGCGGCGAGCGGATAGTGTCCGGCGGCGTCCTTCTGCACCAGGTCCCGGGTCCACTGGAGCTGTCCGCCGTAGGCGACGGGCGGCAGGAAGACATTGCCGAGCACGGGGACGCCGTGGCGGTGGGCGGCGTCGACGATCGGCGCGTTCGGGGCGAGGATCAGCCCCTCGCCGGAGGAGCCGCCCCAGAACACCAGCTCGTCGAGGTACGCCCAGTGCGTGAGGGCGTAGTAGTCGTCGGTGGCCGAGCCCTGCGAGGGGTTGGCGGACGTCGGCCCGAAGGACACCAGCGACTGGACGCGGGCCTGGCCCGAGCGGGCGGTCGTGTTCGCCGGGGTCGGGGTGAAGCGGGGGGCGAGCGGAACGGCGGCTGCGTTGAAGGCGAGGTCCGGGTCGCCGGCGGCCGTCCAGGACTTCAGGCTGCGCCAGGTGATGCCGGTGCCCGGTGAGCCGGAGGGCAGGGAGTCGGGGTACCAGTACGAGGCGTACGGCGGGGTCGCCGCGGCGGTGGTCCTCGGGGCCGCGGCGGCGGGCGGCGGGGGCAGCAGGGCGGCCGCGGCGCCGGCGAGCAGGACGGTGCGTCTGGTGGGGTTCACGAGCTGGTGCCTCCTTGTGGGGTGGGGAGTACCTGTTCGGGAGTGACGACTTCGGTGATGCCGCGCGCGGCGAGGTGGTCGCCGTCGTGCGCGCGGGTGTCGAGGACGGTCGTGGGCCGGGCGCCGTCGGCGGTGAGCCGGAAGAAGGCGTCGAAGACCGGGCCGCCGGGGGCGCAGCGGGAGCGCGAGGCGGGTTCGGCGGGGACGACGAGCGCGGTGGTCCGGGGCGCGGGCGCCGGGTGCTCGCGCGATGCCGCCGCGGCCAGCACCCGTGCCGTGTCCTTCGGGCGCCGGTCGTTGGTCAGCAGGCCGAGCCCGTATTCGAGTGCGGGGAAGTCGGCGAGCTGCCGGGACACGTCGTGGGAGCACCACCAGGTGATGCCCCACAGGTCGGGGCAGTCCAGGGCGTTCGCGACGGTCGCCTCGGTGAAGGCGGCGGCGTGCTCGGGCGGGATCAGCGGGGCGGGTGCGCCGACCTCCTGCAGCCAGACCGGGCGGTGCGGGTCGCCGGCCCAGGCCTTGGAGAGTTCGACGAGGTAGGCGGCGTGGTGCTCGGTGGGGACGGCGGTCCGGCCGTGGCGCTGGGCGGTGCCGTTGAAGACCCAGGAGTGCACGGCCGTCAGCGCCCCGTGCCGGGCGGCCTGGTCCGGGGTGAACGGCATGTCGTCCTGGTACCAGGTGGCGTCGTACTCGGCGTGCAGGTGGAGCCTGCCGGGGGCGCCCTTCTCGCAGGCGGCCAGCATGCGCTCCAGCCAGGCGTCGATCTCGGCCTCGGTCGCCCGGTCGGGGTCGGGGTGCGGGCCGGCCGAGAACTGGTTGACCTCGTTGCCGAGGGTCATGCCGAGGAAGTTGGGCCGGTCGGCGAGCGCGGCGGCGAGCGTGCGCAGGTACTCGGCCTGGCCGTCGAGGACGTCCGGGGCGGTGAAGAGGTTGCGCCGATGCCAGGTGCGCGTCCACGCGGGCAGGAAGTCGAAGCTGCTCAAGTGGCCCTGCAATCCGTCCACGTTGACGTCCAGTCCGCGTTCCGCGGCCGCGTCCACGAGCTGCACGAGCTGCTCGACGGCCCGCCCGCGGATCAGCGTCCGGTTGGGCTGGAAGTAGGGCCACAGCGGGAAGACGCGGATGTGGTCCAGGCCCAGTGCGGCGAGGGAGTCGAGGTCGGCGCGCACGGAGTCCGGGTCGAAGTCGAGCCAGTGGTGGAACCACCCTTCGCTGGGGGTGTAGTTGACGCCGAAGCGCACGGCAGGAGGCATGCGGTGTCCTTGCGGGGGCGGGTCGGGGGGTGTTTCAGCCCTTCACGGCGCCCTCGCCCACCCCGCGGAAGAAGTACCGCTGCAGACAGGCGAACAGGGCGATCAGCGGTGCCACGGCGATGACCGTGCCCGCGGCGACGAGCCGTTCGTCGTTGGCGAAGGTGCCGTGCAGATAGTTGAGACCGATGGTCAGGGTGAACTTGGAGGGGTCGCTCAGCACGATCAGCGGCCACAGGAAGTCGTCCCAGGCGCCCATGAAGGCGAAGATGGCGACGACCGCGACGGTTCCCCTGACCGACGGCAGCGCGATGCGCAGGAACCGCTGCCAGACGTCGGCGCCGTCGACGTAGGCGGCCTCCTCGATCTCGTAGGGCAGGTTGAGGAAGGCGTTGCGCATCAGCAGCACGTTCATGGCGCCGATGCAGCCCGGCAGGACGACCCCGACGAGGGTGTTGTTCAGGCCCAGCTCCCGCATGGTGGTGAACTGGGCGATGATGATGCCCTCGACGGGCACGAGCATCGCGAGGATGAAGACGAGGGTGGCGACGCGGCGCCCCCGGTAGCGCAGCCGGGCGAGCGCGTAGCCGGCGAGGGCCGAACCGACGCAGTTGGTCACGACGTTGGCGGCGGCGACCTTCAGCGAGTTCAGGGCGTAGTCCCAGACGGGGATGGTGTCGGCGACGCGTGCGTAGTTGTGCAGGGTCGGGTGGCCGGGCAGGAACTTCGGCGGGGAACTGAAGATGTCCTCCGTCGGCCCCTTCAAGGAGGTCGACAGCTGCCACAGGAACGGGCCGACGGTCAGGGCCAGGACGGCGAGCAGCAGCGTGTAGCGCAGGACCAGTTCCCACACCCGGATGCGGCGTCCGTGCTCGTCGGTGACGCGGGGTTCCCGCGCCACCGGCTCCTCGATGCGAGGACGTGCCTTCTCCAGGACGCTCATGTCCCGTCCCTCCGGTCGGCGCGCAGCACGAGCAGCATCAGGGCGACGGTGACGACGAAGACGACCACGGAGATGGCCGAGGCGTAGCCGACGCGCCCGGTCAGGCCGGTGCCGGTGCGCTGGACCAGCATGACGAGGGTGGTGTCCTCCCCGGCCGGTCCGCCGCTCGGTCCCGCCATCAGGTACACCTCGGAGAAGACCTTGAAGGCGGCGACCGAGGACAGCGCGCCGACCAGGACCATGGTGGAGCGGACGGCGGGCACGGTGACGGCGAGGAAGCGGCGCACCGCGCCCGCGCCGTCGACGGCGGCGGCCTCGTGGAGTTCGCGCGGGACGTTCGCCAGCGCGGCCAGATAGATGATCATGTAGTAGCCGAGGCCCTTCCAGACCGTGACGGCCATGGCGCTCAGCAGGAGCAGCCACTGGTCGCTGAGGAAGCCGACCCGGCCGACCCCGACGGTCTCCAGCAGCGAGTTGATCAGGCCGCGTTCGTCCAGCAGCCACACCCAGATCAGTCCGACGACGACGATCGAGGCGACGACCGGGGTGTAGAAGGCGGACCGGAAGAAGGTGATGCCGGGGATGTTCCTCTGGACCAGCAGTGCGAGCAGCAGCGGCAGGACGACGAGCGCGGGGACGACCCCCAGCACGTAGAGCGTGCTGTTGCGCAGGCCGATCCAGAACATGTCGTCGTGCAGCAGCTCGCGGAAGTTGGCGAACCCCACGAACTTCCCCGGGATCAGGGTGCGGCGGTCGGTGAGCGAGTTGACCAGCGTGGAGACGAACGGGTACAGGATGAACACGCCGGTGACCAGCAGCCCGGGCGCGGCGAACAGCCACGGGCTGAACGGCAGTTGACGCCGTACGCGCTGCGCCCGGGGGGCGGTGGACAGGGCCATCGGATGCTATCCCTGCTGCTGGAGAAGCGTGTTGCACTGCTTGACAGCGTTGTCGAGAGCCGCCTTGGGGCTCTCCTTGCCCTGCAGCGCCTTGGCCACCTCGTTGCGCAGCGCCGTCTTCATCTGCTCGCTGAACAGCACCGGGGTGTAGTTGACCGCGTTCTTCAGGGACTTGGCCGCGGCGATGCGCACGCGCGTCTCGTCGGTGCCGTCCTCCTTGGTGAAGTACGGGTCGTCGAGCGAGCCGGCGGTGCTCGGGAAGATGGCGACCTTCTTCGCGAAGGACATCTGGTGCTCGGCGTCGGTGACGAAGTGCGCGAAGGCGACGGCGGCCGGGGTGTGCTTGGTCTTGGAGTTGACCATCACGCCCATGACGTACATGTTGACGTGGCCGGTGCTGGTGATCTGGTCGGTGATGCCGATGTTCTTGTACAGGTTCGGCGCCTGCTTCTTGAAGTTGCCGAGGTCGAGGGCGCTGCCGGGGTTCATGGCGACGGCCTCGGTGAGGAACTTGCGTCCGGAGGACTCCGGGGTGGCGGTCAGCGCCTGCGGGTCCAGTGCCTTCGCGTCGTACAGCTCCTTGTACTTGGCGAGCATCTGGACGCCCTTGGCGTCGTTGAAGGTGAAGGCGGTGCCCTGCTTGTTCATGAGCTCGACGCCGTAGCGGCCGAAGTCCTCGATCGTCGGGACGTTGGCGAGGGTCGCCACCTTGCCGTCGCTCTTCTTGGCGAGTTCGAGGGCGTCGGCGAAGAGTTCGTCGTATGTCTTCGGCGGGGTCTCGGGGTCGAGTCCGGCCTTCTTGAAGAGGGATTTGTTGTAGAACAGCGGGCCGGTGTTGAGGTACCAGGGGAAGGCGTACGTCCCCGTCATGCCCGGTATCCGATGGCTGGCCCAGGCGCCCGCCAGGTACTCCTTCCTGTACTTCGCCGCCGCCTTGTCGAGGTCGAGGGCGAGTCCGGCCTTGGCGAGCGGGGCGACGAGGTCGGGCGAGACGTTGACGACGTCGGGCAGGGTGCCGCCCGCCGCGTCCGCGCTGATCTTGTCGGCGTAGCCCTCGGCGGGCTGGTCGACCCACTTCACATGGGTGTCCGGGTACTTCTTCTCGAAGTCGGCGATGACGCCCTCGAAGTAGTCCTTGAAATTGGCGCGCAGGTTCCAGGTCTGGAAGGTGATGTCGCCCTCGACCTTGCCTGAGGCGTCGGTGGAGCCGCCGCCGTCGCCGCCGGAGCCGCACGCGCTCAGCGGCAGGGCGAGACAGAGGGCAGCGGCAGCGGTGAGGGTTCTGCGGGAGATGGGCACGGCTGAACGGCCTCCTTGTGCAGCGGATCTGGTGCAGCGGGGTTGGCCAACGACCGAGACCCTGCACGCCGTCGCACCGGCCCGTCAATGGCATCGGCGGAGCTAATCTCTTTAGTCGCTAAAGCGCATTAGGTTCTTGCAGCTGAAGCGCATTAGTGCATAGTCTCCCGGAATCCGTCGGACGAATGGGGAATCACCGTGTCAGGCAAGCGGTCACCCGCGCCCCGGCCCACGATGAAGGACATCGCGCGGCACGCCGGGGTCTCCCAGAGCGCGGTGTCCTTCGCGCTCAACGGCCGGCCGGGGGTGTCCGAGGGGACCCGCGAGCGGGTGCGCCGGGTCGCCGAGCAGCTGGGCTGGCGGCCGAGCACGGCGGCGCGCCAGCTGTCCGGGGAGGGCGCGGCGACGGTCGGCTTCGTGCTCGCCCGGCCCGCGGACACGCTCGGCGTGGACTCGTTCTTCCTCCAGCTGGTCTCGGGCATCCAGGAGGTGCTGGCCGAACGCCATCTCGGCCTGCTCTTCCAGGTGGTGGAGGACGTGACCGACGAGTGCGCGGTCTACCGGCGCTGGTGGGCCGAGCACCGGGTCGACGGGGTCCTCGTCGTCGACCCGCGCACCGACGACCCGCGCCCCGGCCTCCTCGACGAACTCGGCCTGCCCGCTGTCGTGATCGGCGGCGCGCCGGACGAACGCCATCCCGGCATCTCGACCGTGTGGGCGGACGACGCGGGCGCGATGGCCTCGGTCGTGGACGAGCTGTACGCGCTCGGCCACCGCCGGATCGTGCACATCGCCGGTCTGCCGGGCCTGGCCCACACCGAGCGCCGGGTGCGCACCCTGCGCGCGGAGGCCGGACGGCGGGGCCTGACCGAGGTGGAGTCGGTGACCACGGACTACTCGGACGCGGAGGGCGCGGCCGTCACCCGCCGGGTCCTGGAGCGCCCCGCTCCCCCGACGGCCCTGATCTACGACAACGACGTGATGGCCGTGGCCGGTGTCGCCACCGCCGCCGAACTGGGCTTCTCCGTCCCGGCCGACGTCTCGGTGGTGGCCTGGGAGGACTCGGCGCTGTGCCGCATGGTCAAGCCGTGGCTGTCGGCCCTGTCCCGGGACAGCGTGGAGTTCGGCCGCACCGCGGCCCGGGAGCTGACCGCGCTGGTGGACGGGGGCCCGGCCCGGACCGTGCGCGTACCGGTACCGCGGGTGATCGTGCGCGACAGCACGGGGGCGGCGCGGGGCGGCTGACGCGACCGCGCGGGATGTGCCGTAGGCGATCTCTCCCGCCCGCGGCAACGGTCGGACGTCTCGGTCGGCTTCGCGTGCGGGCCACTATCGTGACGTTCATGGAAGCCGCCACCACCACGCTCGGCGACGCCGACTTCGCCGCCCCGGTCGGGGACCGCTGGTTCGAGGACTACGTCCCGGGCGAGGTCTACGCGTACGGCAGCATCACCGTCACCGAGGAGGAGATCCTCCGCTTCGCCGGCGAGTTCGACCCGCAGAGCATCCACACCGACCCGCGGACCGCGGCCGAGGGCCCTTTCGGCGGTCTGATCGCCAGCGGCTGGCACACCTGCGGGATCATGATGCGGCTGTACGCCCACCACTACGTGAGCGCCGTGGCGAGTCTGGCCTCCCCCGGCATCGACGAACTGCGCTGGGTGCGCCCGGTCCGCCCCGGTGACACGCTGTCCCTGCGGACGACCGTGAAGGAGGCACGTCTGTCGCGCTCGAAGCCGGACCGCGGGATCGTACGCACGGCGATCGAGGTCTTCGACCAGCACGGCGACACCGTTCTGACCATGACCGCGATCAACATCCTGCGGTGCCGGCCGGCCGTGGACGCCTCCCGGCGCTAGCGCGGGGTACTCGTCGGTGCGCCACCGGTGAACGGCACCGGGCGGCGGCCGGGAAGGGAGTCGGCGGATGGGCACGCTCCTCCACTGGCTCGACGATCTGTCCGCGCCCGTGGTGTACGCGGTGGTCTCGGCCATGGTCTTCGCCGAGGACGCGCTGTTCTTCGGGTTCGTGCTGCCCGGCGAGACGGCGGTGATCGTCGGTGGCGTGCTGGCCCGGCAGGGCGTCGTCGACCTGGTGTGGCTGTCGGTCGCCGTCGTCGTCGCCGCGATCGTCGGAGACGGCGTGGGCTACGAGATCGGCCGCCGTGCGGGACCGCGGCTGCTGGGCAGCCGTGCGCTGCGCCGGAAGGCGGAGCGGGTGGAGAAGTCCCGCGACCTGCTGCGCCGGCACGGACCCGCGGCGGTGTTCATCGGCCGCTTCATCGCCCTGTTCCGCTCCTTCGTCCCGGCGATGGCCGGCGCCTCGGACATGCCGTACCGCCGCTTCCTGCTCTACAACGCGCTCGGCGGGGTGATCTGGGGCGTCGGCAACGCCGTACTGGGCTACGCCGCCGGGGCCGCCTACCAGCGCGCGGAGACCCTGGTCGGGCGATCCGTCGCGCTGGTGGCGGCCGTGCTGGCGCTCGTCGCCCTCATCGTCTGGCGGGTGCGCAAGCACCGCCGGAACCACGCATGACGGCACGCCCGCCGTCAGACCCGCGAACGATAGAGCGCGAACCGCGCGAGGTGGACGGCCGCCCGCGCCGCCGTGACCCGCAGCCGCCAGCCGCGGGCCCGTACCGGCGCCGCGAGCAGCAGGATGCGGCTCGCGCCGACGGTGCCCGCCGAGGCGACCTCGGCCCAGACGCCGTCGACAAGGGCCTCCACCACGAACGCCTCGACCTGCTGACCGTGCCGGATGTCCTCGGCGAGCCGGATCCGGTCCACCTCGCGCGCCGTGCCGAGGTCCACGGTCCGCACCCCGGCGGAGTCGGTGACCCGCGCGCCCCGCGCGAGGTCCGCGGGCAGTTCCGCGTCGACGCGCTCACGGAACTCGCGCAGCCGCACCACGTCGGTGTCGTGGAGCCGTCCGTCGGTGTCCGGCGGGACGTTGAGCAGCAGCACCGCGTTGCGCCCCACCGAACCGAAGTAGATGCCGGTCAACTCCTCCACCGACTTGGGGACTTGCTCCGGGTGGTAGAACCAGCCGTCCCGGATGGACACATCGCACTCGGCGGGCCACCACTGCAGGTAGTCGGTTGTCGGCTGGGCGGCGACCAGCGCGCCGCGGCTGCCCTCGTCGGGGGTGTCGTACGACAGCGCCCAGTCCGTGCGGCCGTACTGGTTCTCCTTGACCGGGACGACGCTCCACTCGTCCTCGCGCGCGGTGCCGCCCTCGTCGCCGACCCAGCGCACGTCCGGGCCGGTCACGGCGATGGCCGCCGCCGGGGCGAGGGAGCGGACCAGCGCGTACCAGCTGCCATGGTGTGCGCTCCTCGGGTCAGTCGGCGGTCAGGTGCCACACGGCGGGGGTGCGCCGGTCCGGCGGGTACTGGACCGTCCGGCCGTCGCCGGTGACGCTCAGCGCCATCTGTGTGATCGCGTTGACGAGCCGGAAGCCGCCGGCGACGGGTTCCAGCTGCCAGCGCTGCAGGGTGTCCGTCGCGTCGCAGGCGGCCCGGTCGGTTTCGACGCCGGGCTGGAGCGGCACGTTGAGCGTCAGCCTGCCACCGCTGATCTCCAGGCAGCCCTCCGCGGTCCTGAGCGAGGCGTAGCCGTCCGGTGCGGGTCAGGTCGGCGGTGAAGGACGCCCCGTCGGTGGTGAAGGTGTACGACCCCTCCCGCACCGGCAGCCGGGTCAGGTCCCGCCGTCCCGGCGCGTGCCCGACGGCCGTGCCGCGCGCGGTGAACTCGGCGTAGCCGGCGTCGGGGTGGGGGTCGCCCCAGGTGGCCTGGGCGATGTGGCGCAGGGCGGGCCACAGCTCGAAGGCGACCTCGTTCTCGGTCTCGCCGCGGCCGTTGTCCGGCCAGAGGCTGATCTTCGCGCCGGTGACGCCCTTGCCGGAGGCGAGTCTCTCGCCCTCGAAGCTGCGCGGGTCCCAGCTCTGGTCGTACAGCGACCGGGTGTCGGAGTGGAAGCCGCCCCGGACCAGGTAGAGCGAGTAGGCCGCGTTCATCAACGGGTAGCCCTCGGCGATGAGCCGGCTGGGCTTCACGGCCACGTTCAGCCAGTGCTCCACGGTCGTACCGGCCGCCACCGGCACGGTGTTGGCGCCGGTGAGCCCGTCGTTCCAGATGCGCAGCTTCCGGCCCTTGCTCGCGGCGTAGGCCTGGACGCGGTTGACGAAGTCGACGTACGCGTCCTGCGGGGTGGCGCTCGGACCGTACTTCTCCCGGGCGTACGCGAGCATCTGCGGATACTCGGAGTAGTCGGAGCCGAGCATGTACTCGTCGGCTCCCATGTGCCAGGACTTCGCGGTGAAGACCTGCGCGTACTCGTCCATCAGGCTCGTGTAGTAGTCGAACGCCTTCTGCTGGGTGACGTCGAGGCGGGCCGGCTGCTTGGTGCCGTCCGCGTCGGTCAGCTGCAGGTCGGGGCGGTTCTCGATCCACGGGTCCATGTGCCCCGGGGAGTTGATCTCGGGGATGATCTCGACGTGGTACCGGTCGCCGAGGGCGACGAGCCGGCGGATCTCGTCCTTGGTGTAGTAGCCCCAGGTGTCGGCCTCGGGGTGGGTGTCGCTCTTCACCTTCAGCTCGAGAAGCAGCTGGTTGAGCTTGTGGTACGCCATCTCGCGGACCAGGTTCTCCAGCCAGGGCAGCGTGATGTGGACGTAGCAGGCACAGACGCCGACCCCGCGTTCCCGGTAGCGGGGCACGTCGACCGTGCGACCGGCGGGGATGCGGTCGCCCTGGGCGAGGAGCTGCAGAAGGGTGCGGGTGCCGTGGAAGGCGCCCGTCTCGGTGGCGCCGGTCACCGACAGCCGCCGTCCGGCGTGGAGTTCGTAGCCCTCGGCCCCGAGCGCCGTCCGGGACGCCCGGACGTCGATGACGACGTCGCCGGTGCGGGCCCCGCCGGAAACGACCGGGACCGTGCCGTGCCCGGCGGTCCGCAGGTCGTCGGCGAGGATGCCGGCGACGCGGCGCTCCGCCGGGGTGTCCGCGACCAGCCGGGTGCCCCGGCCGTAGAGGTAACTGCCCGCCTCGGCCGACCAGTCGCCCAGTGCCGGCACGGTGACCGACGCTCGCTGCTCCCGTCGCTGTTCCTCCTGCGCGGCCGCCGGCGTCGGCGCCACCAGGAGGGTCAGTGCCGCCGCCGTACCGAGCAGGCGCAGCGCTCTCTTCCGGAACTCACCCATGCCACTCCCCCTCGGACGAAGGCCCCCATTCATCGGAGGTCTGATCATTGGGCGACCCCGGAAGGCTGTCAATGGGGCGCCAGGCGACCCGCGTTGGGCCAGTGATCGGATGACCTGCGGGTCCTGGAGGAGCGGCCCGACGGTACCGCTCGAAAAGTCCAAGAAGACCCGCCCGAATGTCCAAGAGCCGATGGTCTCGACGAAGGGCCGGACTCCGGGGCAGAGTGCTCTCCGTACTGACGAGTACGGAAGAGCACGCAAGAACACGGACGCGTACGGACGCGTACGGACGAGCAAGCCCTGTGTACCGCACCCCGAGGAGCGCACGTGACCAGCTGGGTCGGCCGGACCGCCGCCGAGATCGCCGCCGCCGTACGCGAGAAGCGCGCCACACCGCGGGACGTGGTGGCCGAGCACCTCGCCCGGATCGAGCGGCTGGACGGCCGCGTCGGAGCGTTCCGGGTCGTGCGGGCCGAGGCGGCCCTGGCCGAGGCCGACGAGGTGGCCTCGCGTCCCGACCTGGCCGAGCTGCCGCTGGCCGGCGTGCCGGTCGCGGTCAAGGACAACCTCGCCGTGCGGGGTGAGGCCAACCGCGTCGGCTCGGCCGCGACGCCGGACACGCCCGCCGCCGAGGACCACGTCACCGTGGCCCGGCTGCGCGCGGCGGGCGCGGTGGTCGTGGGCCTGACGAACGTGCCCGAGCTGTGTGTCTTCGGCACCACCGAGGGTGTGCACGGCACCGCCCGCAACCCGTGGGACCTCACCCGCACGGCGGGCGGCTCCTCGGGCGGCAGCGGTGCCGCGGTGGCCGCCGGATTCGTGCCGCTCGCCCTCGGCAACGACGGGATGGGCTCCCTGCGCATCCCGGCCGCCAACTGCGGTCTGGTCACCATCAAGCCGGGCCACGGGGTCGTCCCGGCGGGCATCAGCGACGGCGACTGGTTCGGCATGTCGGAGAACGGGCCGCTCGCCACGACGGTCGAGGACGCCCGCCTGATGCTGGCGGTCCTCGCGGACACGGACCCCGAGGCGGTACGCCCGTCCGAGCCGGCCATGCGCAGGATCGCCGTCTCCCTGCGCAGCCCCCTGGCCGGTGTCACCGTCACCCGGCCCTGGACGACCGCGGGCCCGCGACGCCGCCGGCGTCCTGATCAAGGCGGGCCACCAGGTCCGCCGCGCCGACCCGCCCTACCCGCTCTCGCTGAGCACGACCTCCCTCACGCACTGGACGGCGGGCACGGCGGTGGACGCCCAGGACCTCGACCGGCGCCGGCTGACCCGGCGCACGCGGGTGCACGCCGCGGTCGGCCGCCGCTTCGTCGGCCGCGTCCGCGCCGGCGAGAGCCGGGAGCGGCTGCGCCGCCGGATGGAGCCGTTCTTCGCCGAGTACGACGTGCTGCTCACCCCCGCGCTGGCCCGCCGCTCCCCCAAGTCGGTGGCCTGGCACGAGCGGGGCTGGCTCGCCAACGTCCTCGCCAACACCAACTACTCGCCCCTCACCCCGCCCTGGAACCTGACCGGCTGGCCGGCGATGTCCGTCCCCTTCGGCACCTTGCCCTCCGGCGCGCCCACGGCCGTCCAGCTGGTGGGCCGCCCGGGCTCGGAGGCGGTGCTGCTGGAGGTGGCGCGGCAGCTGGAGGAGCTGCATCCGTGGCAGCGCACGGCGCCGCTGGACTGAGGGCCCGCGGAAAATAGGGCTGAGGACGGGCACCTCGTCGTGCTTGCATGAACAGCATGATGTCCACCGACCGACTGCTCGCCTTCGCGGCGCTGTCCCTGCTGCTGATCGTGATCCCGGGCCCCAGCGTCCTGTTCGTCGTCGGACGGGCGCTCGCCCAGGGGCGCCGGGCCGCGCTGACCACCGTGGTGGGCAACACGCTCGGCGCCTATCTGCTCGTGGTGGCCGTGGCGGTCGGCATCGGTTCCGTGGTGGAACGCTCCGTCCTGGTCTTCACCGCGCTCAAGCTGGCCGGCGCCGCCTACCTGGTGTACCTCGGCGTCCGGGCATGGCGCACCCGCGGCTCGCTGCGGGCGGCCTTCGCGGGCGGCGGAGAGGTCCACAGCGGGCTGCGCACGTTCTGGGAGGGCTTCGCCGTCGGCGTGACCAACCCCAAGACCATCGTGTTCTTCGCGGCCGTCCTCCCCCAGTTCGTCGACCGCGAGCGGGGGCACGTCACGCTGCAGATGCTGGTGCTGGGCCTGGTCTTCAACGCCATCGCGCTGGCCTCCGACAGCGTGTGGGGCCTGGCCGCCTCCACCGCCCGCGCCTGGTTCGCCCGCTCCCCGCGCAGGCTGTCGATGGTGGGCGGGACCGGCGGCCTCACCATGATCGCCCTGGGCGTGACGGTGGCCGTCACCGGCCGCAAGGACTAGGCGCTGTTTCTCGGATCATGTGCGGAGCCAGATGGTGAGTGCTGCGAGGGTGACTGTGCCGAGGTAGGTGTAGGCCCGTTTGTCGTAGCGTGTGGCGACGGCGCGGAAGCCTTTGAGGCGGTTGATGGCACGCTCAACGGTGTTGCGCTTCTTGTAGCGTTCGCGGTCGAATCCGGTGGGACGGCCGCCTTGGGAACCGCGGCTGCGTCGGTGTCTGCGTTGGTCGAGTCGTTCGGGGATGGTGTGCGAGATGCCGCGTCGTCGCAGGTAGCGGCGGTTGTCGCGGGATGTGTAGGCCTTGTCGGCCAGGACGTGGTCGGGTCGGCTGCGCGGTCGGCCGACGCCGTTGCGGGGCACCGACACCTGCTCCAGGACGGGCTGCAGTTGGGGGCCGTCACCGTAGTGTCCGGGTGTCAGGAGGAGGGCGAGGGGCCGGCATCGTCCGTCGGCTGCGAGGTGGATCTTGGTGGTGAAGCCGCCGCGGGAGCGTCCCAGACACTCGCCGATTGGACCACCTCCTCCAGCCGGACGGCCAGTTTCCGAAGAACCGAATCGACCTGGTTCGTCCGCGGAAGGGCCCCCCTTTGAGGGTCCGCGGGGGGCGGTGCCTTCCTCGCGCCGGCGGCGTGCTGGTGAGCCCGCACCGCCGTGGAGTCCACGGACACCTCCCAGTCGATGTGGCCCGCGGCGTCCTCGGCTGTCTGCACTTTCGACAGCAGCATCTGCCAGGTCCCGTCCGCTGACCAGCGGCGATGGCGTTTGTAGACGGTCTCCCACGGCCCGAATCGCTCCGGCAGATCCCGCCACTGGACCCCCGTGCGGACCCGGTAGAGCACACCGTTGATCACCCGTCGGTGATCGCTCCACCGGCCCCCACGTGCACCACCGCGAGGTAAGAACGACTCCAGCCGATCCCACTCCGCATTCGTCAGATCTCCGCGTCCCATGGAGTCAGCCTGCCCTCAACACCCCACCCAGGGAGGGAGATCCGAGAAACAGCGCCTAGCGCGCCCGGTGCACGACGCGACAGACACAGCCGCGGCCGCGGCATGATCGCGACAGACACAGCCGCGGCAGATCATGGCCGCGACACACGGAGCCGCGGCCGGTGTCGGCCGCGGCTGCTGTGCTCCGCGGGGGCGCGAGCGTGGCGTACGCCTCCACGGTCGGCGATCGCGAAGATCCTGCCGTGGGTTCAGTCGACGCTGGGCAGGATGTGGGGTTCGGCGAGGTCGTCCTCGTAACCCGCCAGGCGGATCGGGGCGGACCGGGCCCACACGTCCAGGCTGCCGAGCTCGCCGGGCCTGCGGCCGGCGCGCTCGGTGCGTTCCTTGGGGCGTTGATCGCGATTCGTCTTCTCCGGTGTCACCGCGCACTCCTTATGTGTCGGGTCACCCTCGGGGCATACCGGCCACTGTGTGGTCCGGCACCTGACGCCCGCTCGGGTGTGAGTCGAAAGCAGCTCGGACGCGGTGGCGCCGGTAACTCGAGTACGAGCAGGCCGTTGTGAACGGCTTGCCCCGGGACGGACGTGGGTGTGGGTGGGACCCTGTGGTGCTGTCCGTCCGGACCAGATTAACCAAATGAGCGGCACCCTGCTCTATGGGGCTGAAAACTTGAGGTTACTGTTGTAATTCATCCTGTTTCATTCCCCTCATGCGTCACTCTTTCGGACCATAGGCGTGCCGAACGGGCAACACCCGTTCCACTCTGGGTTCGAGGACCTGTCCGGGAGGGGGATGTCATGGCGTCCGTCACCTTCGACAAGGTCACCCGGCGCTTCCCGTCGGGCGACCGGCCGGCCGTCGACTCACTCGACCTCGAGATCGAGGACGGTGAGTTCATGGTGCTGCTCGGACCTTCCGGGTGCGGAAAGTCGACCTGTCTGCGGCTGCTCGCCGGCCTGGAGGACGTCGACGCGGGATCGATCCACATCGGCGTCCGTGACGTCACCCATCTTCCGCCCCGCGAGCGGGACGTCGCGATGGTGTTCCAGAACTACTCGCTGTACCCGCATTTGTCGGCTGCCGACAACATGGGCTTCCCGCTGCGGATCGCCCGCATGCCCCGGCAGCACGCCGGCGGCCGGGTGCGCTTCGCCGCGTCCCTGCTCGACGTCGAGCGGTACCTGCGGCGCGTGCCGCGCACGCTGTCGGGCGGCGAACGGCAGCGGGTGGCGACCGGGCGGACGCTGGTGCGGGATCCGCGGGTCTGCCTGATGGACGAGCCCCTGTCGAACCTCGACGCCCGGCTGCGGATGGAGACCCGGGGGCGGATCGTCCGGATGCAGCACCATCTGGGCATCACCACGGTGTATGTCACGCACGATCAGACCGAGGCGATGGCCATGGGCGACCGCCTCGCCGTGCTGAGGGACGGGGTGCTGCAGCAAGTGGGGCGGCCGCGCGAGGTGTTCGCGCGGCCGGCCAACACGTTCGTGGCCGGGTTCGTCGGCTCGCCGGCGATGAACCTGTTCCGCCTGCGGCTGTTCCCGGACGGCGTGTCGCTCGGCGGCCTGGACGTGCCGCTGCCGCGCTCCGTCCTGCGGGCCGCCGCGGCCGAGGGCGCCGACGAGGCCGTGCTCGGCGTCCGGCCCGAGGGGTTCGACGTCCTCGCCCCGCAGGATCGGACGGCGCCCGGGCTGGACCTGGTGGTGGACGCGGTCGAGGACACGGGCGCCGTCGTCCACCTCCACACGTCCGCGCCCTGGGCCCCCCGGCTCGGCGACATCGTGGTCCGGCTTCCCGGGCGTCCCACGCACTCCAGGGGGGAACCCGTGCGCGTGGCGCTGCGCACCGATGCCGCGCACTGCTTCTCGGCGGTGACCGGCACACGGTACGTATACCCCTAGGGGGTACAGTGCGGCGGAGACGTGTCACACCGGACGGACCGGAAGGACCACACCCCCATGGACGCGATCCTCCACGCGCTCTCCATCACCGGATCGATGACCTGGGAGATCACCTGGGCCCTGGTGCTGGGCTTCGCGCTGTCCGCCGTCGTGCAGGCGGTGGTCCGCAGGTCCACCGTCGTACGGCTGCTCGGCGACGACCGGCCCCGCACCCTCACCCTCGCGGCCGGCCTCGGCGCCGCCTCCTCGTCCTGCTCCTACGCGGCCGTGGCGCTGGCCCGCTCGCTGTTCCGCAAGGGCGCGAACTTCACGGCCGCCATGGCCTTCGAGATCGCCTCCACCAACCTGGTCGTCGAACTGGGCGTGATCCTCGCCCTGTTGATGGGCTGGCAGTTCACGCTCGCCGAGTTCACCGGCGGCCCGATCATGATCGTGGTGCTCGCGGTGATGTTCCGGATCCTCCTGCGCGAGCGTCTGCTGCGCGAGGCCCGCGAACAGGCCGGGCGGGGGCTCGCCGGGTCCATGGAGGGCCATGCCGCGATGGACATGTCGGTCGGCGGCGAGGGGTCGTTCGCCCGGCGGCTCCTGTCCCGCGACGGCTTCACCTCCGTCTCCCACGTGTTCGTCATGGAGTGGGCGGCGATCCTGCGCGACCTGGTGGTCGGGCTGCTGATCGCGGGCGCGATCGCCGCCTGGGTGCCCGACTCCTTCTGGCAGTCCCTCTTCCTGGAGGGCCATCCGCTGGCCGCCAAGCTGGTCGGCCCACTGATCGGCCCCCTGGTGGCGATCGCCTCGTTCGTCTGCTCCATCGGGAACGTGCCGCTGGCGGTGGTGCTGTGGAAGGGCGGCATCAGCTTCGGCGGCGTGGTGGCGTTCATCTTCGCTGACCTGCTGATCCTGCCGATCCTGAACATCTACCGGAAGTACTACGGCCTGCGGATGACCGGCTTCCTGCTGGTCACCTTCTACGGCGCGATGGTCCTCGCGGGCTACGCGGTGGAGCTGGTCTTCGGCGGCCTCGGGCTCATCCCCGACCAGAGCGCGGCCACGATCCCCGACGAGGGCGTCTCGTGGAACTACACCACCTGGCTCAACATCGCCTTCCTGCTGCTCGCCGCGGTGCTGGTGTGGCGGTTCTGGCGCACGGGCGGCCCCGCGATGCTGCGCATGATGGGCGGGGCACCGTCCGAGGAGGGCCACGAGCACGCCGGGCACGCCCACCACGACCCGCACGCACAGCACTGAAGGGGCGACGCAGTTCAAGTCCCGTTGGCCGGATCGAAACACGGCCATGATCTGCTGACGGACGGCAACGGCCTGTCCGGCGGGAGGACCGACGCATGGAGCTGCGCAGTGTCGAGGAGCTGATGGATCTGCTGTACGCCTGCCGCAGTCAGCACGCGCTGCGCACCGCCGCGCTGCTGCGCCGCAGCCGCCCCGCCGACAAGGAGCTCCAGCTGGCGGGGCTGGTGCACGACATCGGCCGGCTGCTGTGCCCCGGCGACGAGACCCGCCGCTCCGAGCACGCCGCCGCGGCGGTGCGTTCCCTGCTCGGCGAGCGCGTCCACCGACTCGTCCGCCGTGACGGCAGCGCCGGCGACGACGACCTGATGCGCCTCGCCCTGGCGGAGGAGGAGAGCCGGACCGCCGGGTTCGACGCCGGCGTCCTGGAGGACTGGCGCACCGTCCTGGAACTCGTCGCCGCCCGCAACTCCCGTCTGGGGGCTGTTGACTGACGGTCTGTCATGAGACGGTACGGCGATGACGTCGTCGTACCCGCAGGACGGACTGAAGGGCCGGGCCGCCGTGGTGACCGGCGGGACCCGGGGCATCGGGCGCGCGGTCGCCGGGCGGCTGGCCGCGGCGGGCGCACGGGTGTGCGTGACCGCCCGGGACGCGCGGGAGGTGCGGCGCACGGCGGCCGAGCTGGACGGGATCGGCGTCAGCGGCGACGTCGGCGACCCGGACCATCTGCGCGAGGTCGTCGACTCCGTGGTGCGGGCGTTCGGGCGGATCGACGTCGTGGTCAACAACACGGCCACCAACCAGCCCTACGGCCCGCTCATGGACGCCGACCCCGAGGCGTGGCGGGCGGCGTTCGCCGTGAACGTCGAGGCGCCGCTGCGGCTGGTGCAGGGCGCGTGGCGGGCGTGGATGGGCGAGCACGGCGGCTCGGTCGTCAACATCTGCACCGAGGGCGCCGGGCACGCCGGTCCGAACGTCGGCGCCTACGGCACCAGCAAGGCCGCCCTGCTGCACCTGACCCGGCAGCTCGCGGGCGAGCTCGCGCCGAGGGTGCGGGTCAACTCGGTCTCCCCCGGGCTGGTGCGCACCGAGATGGCCCGTTTCGTGTGGGAGCCCGAGGAGGCGCGGGTGGCCGCCGGACTGCCGCTCGGGCGCATCGGCGAACCCGACGACATCGCGCGGGCCGTGGTGTGGCTGGCCTCCGACGCGGCCGAGTGGATCACGGGCGCGGATCTGCTGGTGGACGGCGGCACACGCGTCAGGACGGCGCACTCCGCACGGGAGTACGCCGTCCACGACATGCTTCGCTCATACGCACCACCTCGCTCATGACGGTGGCTGAGGCTCCCTCACGGGAACAGTGCGATGCCGACCAGGATCAGCAGGATGATGCCCGCGACGAGCGCGACCGTGGCCCACGTGCCGCGGTGCTTGAGCGGACTCGTCTCACCGCCGCCGCCGCGCGGCCGGTCCTCCGGCAGTTGCGCGTGCTCGGGGCGGTCGCTGCCGTAGAACTGCTCGTCGGTGGGGTAGCGGTTGCGTGGGTCGTTCTGCGCTCGCGGATCGATACCGTGTGGACTGCTCATGGTCACTCCCTGGCGCGGTGTTCACCAGGGTCCGGGTTCCCGTGCGGCGCCGGACGACACGCGCGATCCGCGGATCACCACTTCCCGGGCGCGTAGTCCTTCAGGAAGACGCCGTACAGGTCTTCGCCCTGCTCGCCGCGCACAATCGGATCGTAGACCCGCGCGGCCCCGTCCACCAGGTCGAGCGGGGCGTGGAAGCCCTCCTCGGCCAGGCGCAGCTTGTCGAAGTGGGGACGCTCGTCGGTGATCCAGCCGGTGTCGACCGAGGTCATGAGGATGCCGTCGGTCTGGAACATCTCCTGGGCGCTGGTCCGCGTGACCATGTTCATCGCGGCCTTGGCGGCGTTGGTGTTCGGGTGGCCCGCTCCCTTGTAGCCGCGGCCGAAGACTCCCTCCATCGCCGAGACGTTCACGACGTAGGCCCGCTTGCCGGGCGCCCTGCGCGCGGCCTCGGCCATCGCCGGCCGCAGCCTGCTGATCAGGATGAACGGCGCGGTGTAGTTGCACAGCTGGGTCTCCAGCAGCTCCACCGGCGAGATCTGCTCGATGGTCTGCACCCAGGTGTTGCTGTCGACGACGTCGGGGACCAGGCCGCCGGCGTCGATGGCGGTGCCGTCGAGGTGCCGGGCGACGCTGGCGTTGCCCGCGACGAGGGCGAGGTCGGCGACCTGCTGGGCGTCGAGGCCGCTGGTGCCCAGGGGCAGGGCGGCCAGGCCGTCGACCGCTCCGGAGTTGAAGGCGCCGATGACGTGGTGGGCGGGCAGCTCGCCGGCGGGCAGCGGGGCGCTCTCGCCGTCGACGAGGGCGGCGTAGGCGGAGGGCAGGCGGCGCACGGTCTGCGTGGCGTTGTTGACGAGGATGTCCAGCGGGCCGGCCTCGGCGACCTGCTCGGCGAGGGCGACGGCCTGCGCCGGGTCGCGCAGGTCGATGCCGACGACCTCCAGGCGGTGCATCCAGTCGCCGGAGTCGTCCATCGCCTTGAAGCGGCGGATGGCGTCCTTGGGGAAGCGGGTGGTGATCGTGGTGTGGGCGCCGTCGCGCAGCAGCCTGAGCGCGATGTACATGCCGATCTTGGCGCGGCCGCCGGTGAGCAGGGCGCGCTTGGCGGTGAGGTCGGCGCGGGCGTCGCGCTTGGCCCGGTTGGTGGCGGCGCAGTCCGGACAGAGCTGGTGGTAGAAGTAGTCGACTTCCACGTACCGGGTCTTGCAGGTGTAGCAGGAGCGCGGGCGCTGGAGTATCCCCGCGACCCGGCCCTCCTCGGTGCGTGAGGACGGCAGGATGCCCTCGGTCTCGTCGTCGATGCGCTGGGCGGAGCCGGTCGCCGTGGCCTCCGTGACCGCCTTGTCGTGGGCGGTCTTCGCGGCCCGGCGCTCCTGACGGCGGCGCTGCTTGACCGAGCGGTAGATCCCGGCGGTGGCGCGGCGCACGGCGATCGCGTCCGGGTGGTCGACCTCCAGCTTGTCGAGCTCCTCCAGCACGCCGAGGCAGACGGCGAGCCGTTCCGGGTCGATGCCGGGCCCGTACACGACCTCGTCCGTGGTCGCCGGACCTTCCTCTGTCACCGTCATCGCGCTGCCGTTTCCCTGATCACCCGAGCGGCGCTCCGATCGCACCCGCCTGTCGAGGGATGGATTTTACGGAGCGCCGGGCCGGTCCTCCAAACGTGAGGTGCTCAGGACCCGCAGGCAGTGATGAGTGTCTCCACCTCCGCCGTCAGGGCCGCGGCCAGACGGTCCAGGTCCGGTACGGCCTCCGCGTCGGCGACGAGGCCGTAGTGGACCTGGCCGCGGTAGGTGGAGACGGCGACCGCGAGGGCCTGGCCGCGGGCCAGCGGGGCCAGCGGGTAGACCTCGGTGACCGGGTTGCCGCCGAGCTTCAGGCCGAGGCTGGGCAGGGGCACGCTGGTGACCAGGATGTCGAACCAGAGCCGGGCCGCCTGACTGACCAGCGGGCCGCCGAGCCGGTGGGCCAGCGGGGGCACGTGGTCGGCGAGCAGCGCGACGGCGCCAGCGCCCCGGTTGGGGCCGGCGTTCTTGTTGCGGTCCATCGCGGTACGGACCGTGCCGAGGCGGCCGAGCGGGTCGGGGTCGTCGACCGGGAGCCGTACCAGGTAGCCGGAGAGGCGGTTGCCCTGCGGGGTGGCGGTGCGCGGGCGGCGCTTGGAGACCGGGATCAGGGCGCGCGGCGCCACCCCCTCGCTGCCGTCGCCGCGCTCGTCAAGCCAGCGGCGCAGCGCACCGGCGACGACCGCGATGAGGACGTCGTTGACGGTGCCGCCCTCCGACTTGCGGATGCGGTGCACGTCGTCGAGGTCGATGACGACGCCGGCGGTGCGGCGGGTGCCGGTGGCCTCGGAGGTGAACGCGGACGACGAGCGCGCGGCGAGGCCGGACAGGGCCACGGAGGCGCCGATGTCCAGGGCCCGGCCCACGTCGGACACGGTGCCCCTGACCAGGTCCGGGAGCCGACGCACGTCGGGCAGCAGGCCGCCGCCGCTCGGTGCCTCGGCCCGGGGCCGGCGCTCGGGCAGGTCCATGGGGTCCAGGACGGCGGCGGCGAGGGCCAGCGCGCGCAGCCCGTCGGCCAGGGCGTGGTGGAACTTGAAGAGCACGGCGAAGGACACGCCGTCCTCGCCGGGCAGCACGTGCGCCTCCCACGGCGGCCTGCCGCGCTCCAGCGGGCGCTCCATGAGCCGGCCCGCGTCCGCGTGGAAGTCGGCGGTGGGGGCGTGCAGCCGGACGTGGTGGAGCGGGTCGAAGTCGGGGTCCGGCTCGCGGGTGGCACCGCCGAAGGCCAGGGGCCGGAAGGAGAGCGGCTGCCAGACGTCGCGGATCCGCATCCGCAGCCCGGGCACCGCGGCGGCACGGGCGGCGAGCAGGTCGGCCGCGTGGGCGCCGGCGGTGGGCGAGTGCGCCGAGAACACACCGAGGGCACCGAGGTGCATGGGGTGCTCGGCGGACTCGATGTTCCAGAACGCCAGGTCGAGAGGAGCGAGCAGGTCAGAAGTCAATGGCTTGCCTCGCGTCGAGGACGGGTGAGCAAGCAGTCAACCGCCCTCAGGCGATTACGGTCAAGTACGATCAAGCTACACACAGTTAACAGCAGATTAAGTCCCGCCACGAGTCCCGCCCCCGCGAGGGGGGCGGGACTGGTGTGGTACCTGGGGTCACTTCAGGGCGGGCGGCGCCGCCTGGGGTGACGTAGCCCACTCGGACGGGCGCGGGCCGACCGTGAAGGAGAGCGTGCGCATCGAGCGCAGATCCCCGGTGGTCAGGTACGCGCTGTCGTGCGGTGTGCCGTCCGTGCGCACCGACTGGACGTAGCGGTCGGTGGCGGAGGTGCCGGGGGCGGTGACGCTCAGTCCGCCGCGCGGGTAGTAGCGGCGGTCCAGGGTCAGGTCGACGCGGTCGAAGACCGGCGTGGACAGGCCCCAGGTGTCATAACCGGGCTGGACCGGGAAGATCCCGATCGACGACAGCACCATCCAGGCGGACATGGTGCCGAGGTCGTCGTTTCCGGTCATGCCGGTCGGACCGTCCGTGAACAGGGTCAGCGCCGCGTGCACGACGTCGGTGGTCTTCCAGGGCCGGCCGATGGACAGATAGGTGTAGGGGGCGATGAGGTCGGGCTCGTTCTGCGGGTTGTACTTGTCGGCGTTGTAGTAGTCGTACGGGCCGTTGACCCACACCTCGCGCGCCGTCTTCGCCGGGTCCTTGAGCAGCTGGTCGTAGGCGAAGAAGGAGTCGAGCCGGGTGTCGGCCGCGCGGGCGCCGCCGATCAGGTCCACCATGCCGGGCAGGTCCTGCGGCACCAGCCACTGGTACTGCCAGGACGTGCCCTCGTGGAAGCCCACGCTCTGCGCCGGGTCGGCGGGGCCGGTGAAGGCGCCGGAGGCGTCCCGGGCGCGGAAAAAACCGGTCGAGGGGTCGAAGACGGTGCGGTAGTTCTGGGCGCGGGCCGCGTAGCGTGCCGCGTCGGCGTCGTGGCCGAGGTCGCGCGCCATCTCGGCGAGGACCGCGTCCGCGAGGGCGTACTCCAGGGTGGCCGAGGCGCCCTGGTGGTAGTCCGAGTCACCGGGCTTCGCCTTCGGGCGGTCCTTGACGTACGGGGCGAAGCCGTTCGCGATGTACTCCTGGTTGGCCTCCCTGCCCAGCGACGGCGAGTCGGCGGGCGGCACCCCGTCGGCGTTCTTCTTCAGCGCCCGGTAGGCGCGTTCCTCGTAGCCGCGGAGCAGCCCCTGCTGGTAGGCGTTGGTCAGGAACGGGGTGACCGGGTCGCCGGTCATGATGTTCGTCTCGACCGTGCCGTAGCCCCACTTGGGCAGCCAGCCGCCGTCCTCGGAGACCTTGACGACCGAGATCGCCATGTCCCGGGCCTCGCGCGGCGCGAGCAGGGACAGCAGCTGGGACTGGGTGCGGTAGGTGTCCCACAGCGACCAGTTCTGGTAGTACGTGAACCCCTTCGCATGGTGGACCTTCTGGTCCCAGCCGCGGTAGCGGCGGTCGGCGTCGCTGCCGACGTTGGGCGCCAGGAAGGACCGGTACAGCGAGGAGTAGAAGGTGCGGCGCAGCGTCTCGTCGCCGCCCCGCACCCGCACCTTCGCCAGCCGGTCCTCCCACGACCGCCGGGCCGCCTCGCGCACGGCGTCGAAGGAACGCCCGCCCTCGGCACGGAGGTTGACCGCCGCGCCGGCCGCGTCGACGTACGACAGGGCCGTGGTGGCCTCGACGGTGCGGTCCTTGGTGGTGTCGAAGCGGACGTAGGCGCCGTCCGCCCCGGTGGTCGAACCGGCCGTGACCGCGGAGCCGTCCCAGGTGCCGTAGGCGGTGAAGGGGCGGTCGAAACGGGTGATGGTGTAGACGGTGTAGGGCCGGGTGCCCTGGCAGAAGCCGCTGCCGGTGATGGCGGTGCGCACCGTGCGGTCGTCGAGGATCTCGACCCGGCTCGCGCCCTTCTTGTGCAGCGACTGGCCCGCGTTCAGCAGGACGTTGGCCTTGTCGGTGGCGGGGAAGGTGTAGCGCTGCACTCCGGTGCGCGCGGTCGCGGTCAGTTCCGCGTCGATGCCGGTGTCCAGACCGACCCGGTAGTAGCCGGGGCTCGCCGCCTCGTGGTCATGGCTGAAGCCGGCGGCGTACTTGGCGTAGTCCGTCTGCGTGACGTCGCCCGTGGTCGGCAGGACGGGCAGGTCGCCGCCGATGCCGCAGCCGACGCCGGACAGGTGGACCAGGGAGAAGCCCCGGATGTGGGCCCAGGAGTAGTCGTAGCCGGTGTTGTGCCCGGTGTCCGGCGAGAGTTGCACCATGCCGAAGGGCACGGCGGCGCCGGGAAAGGTGTTGCCTTCGTTCTCGGTGCCGATGAACGGGTTCACCAGGTCGGTGAGCCTGGCGTCCCTCGGCTCGGCGGCCCGGGCGGCGGGGGCGGCGAGCAGCGCGGACGCTGCCACCACCCCCGCCGTGCACAGGCGCAGGCGCCGGGTCCATCTCATGTCGTAGAGCCTCCGTCGGGCGTGAGACAGCGTTGTCTGCATGATCGGGTCCGCGGGTCAGTCAGCCGCGCAACCCGCGGGATTCGGCTGCGACGCGTCGCGGATCAGCGCCTGCTGGGCGGCCCGCACGCGCTGGGCGTCCGGCTTGAGCACCCGGCGGTCGTAGGTGAGCAGACCGTTCAGCTCGCCCTCGACGTCGGAGATCTGCGTGTAGACGGCTCCGTTGCTCCCCCGGCAGGCAAGGGCACGCACCTCGGCGAGCTTCGTCAGGTAGTCGTCGGTGTAGGCCGCCGGGTCGACGTCGACGTACGACTGCTGGACCGACCAGGCGTGTCCGGGCACCGCGAGGCCCAGGCCGCCGTACTCGCCGCTGACCAGGGCGCGCCGGCCGTCGGGATGGGGTGGCAGGGCGGGGCTGGGATAGCCGTGCTCGTCCATGATGTCGCCGGTGCCGCCGTCGGCCCCGAGGTTGAGCCCGGACATGGAGTTGACCAGGCGGGTGGGGTCCCAGGCCTTGGCCTGGTCGGCGACGCGGGCCATGTCGTACTGGCCCCAGCCCTCGTTGAAGGTGACCCACATGACGACCGACGGGCTGCTGACGTGCTCCTCGATCACCTGTTTCATCTCGCGCTCGAACTCGGCGCGGGCGGCCGGGCTGGGATCGACACCGGCGGTCATCGCGGGCATGTCCTGCCACACCAGCAGGCCGAGCCGGTCGGCCCAGTAGAACCAGCGGTCGGGCTCGACCTTGATGTGCTTGCGCACGGCGTTGAAGCCGAGCTGCTTGTGCACCTTCAGGTCGTAGGCGAGCGCCTCGTCGGTCGGGGCGGTGTAGAGGCCGTCGGGCCAGAACCCCTGGTCGAGGGTGGCCATCATGAAGACGGGCTTGCCGTTGAGGAGGGTGCGCGGGACGCCGTCCACCTTCTCGACGGAGATCGAGCGCATCCCGAAGTAGCTGCCGACGCGGTCGGTGCCGACGGTGACCTTCAGGTCGTACAGGAAGGGGTCGTCGGGGGACCACAGACGCGGGTCGTGGAGGGTCAGGGTGAGCGGGCCTCCGGTACGGCCGCGGGCCGTGGCGACCTTGCGGTGCCCGGCGTACGCGGTCGCGGTGACGGGTACGCCGTCACGGACTCCCTGGGGTTCGACGGTGAGTTGCCCCTTGGCCACGTCCGGGGTGAGCTTGAGCGCGTCCACGTGGTCGCGCGCGACCGGCTCCATCCACACCGTCTGCCAGATGCCCGAGGTCGGCGTGTACCAGATGCCGCTCGGGTCCAGCCGCTGCTTGCCGAGCGGCGGGTTCTCGCCGGAGGCCGCGTCGGTCGGGTCGTAGACGCCGACGATGAGCTCCTGGGTACCGCCGGGCCTGAGCGCGCCGGTGACGTCGGCGGCGAACTTGTCGTAGCCGCCCTGGTGTTCGGTCACCTTGACGCCGTTGACGTACACCTCGGCGCGCCAGTCGACGGCCCCGAAGTTGAGCATCAGCCGCTTGCCCGAGCCGATCCTCCAGCCGGCCGGGACGGTGAAGGTGCGCCGGTACCACATGCGGTCCTCGTGCCGCTCCAGTCCGGAGAGCTGGGACTCCACCGGATACGGCACCAGGATGTGTTCGGCGAGGTTCCTGCCGACGGGCGGGCGCTCGCCCTCCTTGGCGGCGGCGAACTGCCAACGGCCGTTCAGGTTGCGCCAGTCGGTACGGGTCAGCTGCGGACGCGGGTACTCGGGGTGGGCGTTGCGCGGCCCGACCTGGTCGGCCCACTTCGTGCGCAGCTCGTACGTGGAGTGGTTGGGACCGCTGCTCCAGAACGCTTTGACAACGTTGCCGTCGGCCCCCGCGAGGCCGCCTTCGCCGTCGTAGCGGACGTCCGCCGTGCCGCGGGCGGTGCCGGTCTTGTCGCCGACGACGGGCTGGTCCAGCGCGACCACCAGGGTGCGGGGGTCGGCCGGGTCCAACTGCGCGCTCGACAGGGGCCACTTGGCGCCGCCGATCACGGCGGTCAGGTGGTCGGTGAGGCCGGCCGGGGGCGCGGCGAGGCGCTGGGCGAAGTCCAGCCGCAGGGTGCGGCCGGTGGCGGTGACGGTGGCCGCGACGGCGCCGTCGTAGTCCCAGCCGTCGGGCAGCCGGAACGCCGACTGCGGGACGGCCTCCTTCGTGCCGCCCGGCTCGGTCCAGCGCATATGGAGGTTGGAGCCGCCGTAGTGCTCGAAGTACTCGACCTTGATGTCGTAGGCCCGGCCGGCGGTCAACTCGACCGGCTGCGAAGTCTGTTCGCGGTCCCAGTCGTCGACCCAGTGGTCGACGACGAGAGCGCCGCCGATCCAGAGGCGGAAGCCGTTGTCGCCGGTGATCGAGAAGGTGTGGGGGCCGGTCTTCTCCGGGACGATCTTCCCGGTCCAGCGGACGCTGACGTCGTCGGACCGGCCGGTGGTGAAGGCGAGGCGTGGTTCGAGGTTGTCGAAGTCGAGGTTCGGATCGAAGCCGGTGGCCTTGAGCTCGTGGAAGTCGAAGGCGCCGGGGGCGGACTGGGTGTAGTACTCGCCCTTCAGACCGTGGACCTCGACCGGGTCCTCGGCGGCGGTGGCGGTGGGGGCGGCGACGAGGCCGACCGCGCCGAGCACCGCGGCGAGCAGTAACGCGAGCCTGTCTCTGAGACGTCTGGCGTGCACGGAACCCTCCCATAACAACGTTGTCATGGACAGCAGTTGGCATGACAACACGGATTCCGCTGTGCGTCCAGGGACATGACGACAGCCCCGGCGATCAATCCGCCGGGGCTGTCCTCGCGCACGTGCGCGGCTACGACACGACCTGTCCCTTGCCGAGCGCGATCACGCCGCCCTTGGAGACCGTGTACAGCTCGGCGTCCCGCTCGGGGTTGACGCCGATGGTCGCGCCCGGAGGCACCACCACGTTCTTGTCCAGCACCGCCCCGCGCACCACCGCGCCGCGGCCGATCTGGACGTTGTCGTGCAGGATCGAGCCCTGGACCACCGCGCCCGGGTCGACCAGGACGCCCGGCGACAGCACCGAGCGGGTGACCTGGCCGCGGATCAGGCAACCGGCGCTGATGATCGACTCACTGGCCATGCCGCCGGCGTTGAAGCGGGCCGGGGAGAGCTGGTAGGAGTGGGTGTAGATGGGCCACTGCCGGTTGTAGAGGTTGAAGGCGGGCCGCTCGGCGATGAGGTCCATGTGGGCGTCGTAGTACGCGTCGAGGGTGCCGACGTCGCGCCAGTAGCCGCGGTCGCGGGTGGTCTCGCCGGGGACGTGGTTGGCGCTGAAGTCGTACAGCTGCGCCTCACCGCGCTCGGTGAGCTGGGGCAGGATCGAGCCGCCCATGTCGTGCACCGAGTTCTCGTCCTCGGCGTCCCGCTGCAGGGCCTCGATCAGCGCCTTGGTGGTGAAGATGTAGTTGCCCATGGAGGCGAAGACGCACTCCGGGTCGTCGGCGAGACCGGGCGGGTCGGCGGGCTTCTCCAGGAAGCGCTCCACCGTCAGCCCGTCCGAGCCGGGCGTGATCACGCCGAACTGCGAGGACTCCGAGCGCGGCACCCGGATACCGGCCACCGTCACGCCCGCCCCGGACTCGATGTGCTGGGCGAGCATCTGGCGCGGGTCCATGCGGTACACGTGGTCGGCGCCGAAGACCACCACGTACTCGGGGCCCTCGTCGTGCACCAGGTTCAGCGACTGCAGGATGGCGTCCGCGCTGCCCAGGTACCAGCGCGGGCCCAGCCGCTGCTGGGCCGGGACCGGCGTGACGTAGTTGCCGAGCAGGCTCGACATCCGCCAGGTGGTGGTGATGTGCCGGTCCAGCGAGTGCGACTTGTACTGCGTCAGCACGCAGACGCGCAGGATGTCGCCGTTGACGAGATTGGACAGCACGAAGTCGACAAGGCGGTACGTACCGCCGAAGGTGACCGCTGGCTTCGCGCGATCCGCCGTCAGGGGCATAAGGCGCTTGCCTTCTCCGCCCGCCAGCACGATCCCGAGCACCGAAGGTCCGCCACGACGCATGGTCGCTCCCCTCACCGTGGTTGATCCATCCCTGCCCCTGCCCAGGGCGGAGTAAGCCTGTTCAAGGAGATCCCGTTCGTTCTACTCCTGCTTCAGGATCTCCTCGTAGAGGCGGACCGTACGGCGGGCGACGGCGTCCCAGCCGAACTCCGTCACCGCGCGCTCGCGCCCCGCCTCGCCCATCCGCCGTGCCGCCTCCGGGTCGCCGACCACCGAATCCAGGGCCCGCGCGAGAGAGGCCTCGAAATCGTCGTCCACGGTGACGAGTACCCCCGTCCGGCCGTCGTCCACGACCTCGGGGATACCACCGACCCGGGAGGCCACGACAGGGGTGCCGCAGGCCATCGCCTCCAGGTTCACGATGCCGAGCGGCTCGTACACCGAGGGGCACACGAAGGCGGCCGCGTGGGTGAGCAGCTGGATCACGTCGGGGCGCGGCAGCATCTGCGGGATCCAGTGCACATGGTCGCGGACCCGGCTCAGCTCCTCGTACAGCTCACGGAACTCGCGGTCGATCTCCGGGGTGTCCGGCGCCCCCGCGCACAGCACGACCTGCACGCCCGGGTCGATGTCCCGGACGGCCCGCAGCAGGTGCGGCACGCCCTTCTGGCGGGTGATGCGGCCGACGAAGAGGAGGTACGGGCGCCCGGTGTCCAGGCCGATGCGGTTGAGCACGTCGGTGCCGTGGTCGGGGCGGTACAGGGTGGTGTCGATGCCGTTGTGCACGATGTGGACCTTGGCCGGATCCAGTGCCGGATAGCAGCCGAGGATGTCCTCGCGCATGGCGCCGGAGACGGCGATCACGGCGTCGGCGGACTCGATCGCGGTGCGCTCGGCCCAGCTGGACAGGGCGTAGCCGCCGCCCAGCTGCTCGGCCTTCCAGGGGCGCAGCGGCTCCAGCGAGTGCGCGGTCATGACGTGCGGCACGCCGTACAGCATCTTCGCGAGGTGGCCGCCGAGATTGGCGTACCAGGTGTGGGAGTGCACCAGCTCGCGGCCCTCCAGGCCGGCGGCCATGGCGAGGTCCACGGAGAAGGTGCGCAGCGCGTCGTTGGCGGTGTCCAGGGCGGCCCAGGGACGGTGGCGTACGACGCCCACTCCGCGGCCCTCGCCCCAGCAGTGCACCTCCAGGTCGACCAGTGGGGTCAGCTCCCGGGCGAGGAACTCCACATGGACGCCCGCGCCGCCGTACACGTCCGGGGGGAACTCCCGGGTCAGCAGTCCCACACGCACCCGATACCCCTTGCCTCGGCGATCAGTTCCTTCATGGTCACCCAGATGCGCCGCGCGCGGAAGGGCGCGGCGGTCGTGTGAAGCAACAGTCACCGCACACGCCCCCGCCGGGCACCCGGTAGTACAGGCAGCAGCTGCGGCGGCGGAAGGCGGCGCCGGTCAGGGTGCCGGTGCCCGCCAGGAGGGGGTGGGCGAGGAGCGCGGCGGTGAGGGGGCGGGCCGCGGGGCCCAGCTGCCGGGCGGTGCCGGCGAGCGCGGAGGCGGCGTTGCCCCGCAGCAGGCCGGGGGCGATGCGGTAGCGGGCACGCAGTGCCTCGGCCAGGGGTTCGAGGTGGGCGTGCAGGACGACGCCGGCGACGGTCTCCGGGTCGGCGGGCAGCGGGCGGGCCTCGGACAGCCACAGGTCGCCGGGGGCGCTCGCGCCGGGGTCCCAGTGCAGCAGCGCGGGGTCGAGGTCGGGGACGGCGCCGTAGGCGAGGGCGCAGCCGAGCGTCACCGACCACAGCCGGGCCGCGAACCCCAGCTGGAACACGGAGGCCGCCACCCTCGGCTCCGGGGTGCGGAGCGCGGCCGCGACCTTCTCGACCCTCGAGACGACCGGATCGCCTTGAGCGCCCGACGGCCGGTACCCGTACGTCTCGGCGAGGCTCGGCAGAGCGGAGGGCGGCGCTCCGCCCGTGCGTAGTACGAAGAAGCCGCCGAGCGCTCGGAGGGCGGCGAGTTCGGGGTCGAGGTCCACGAGGAGCAGTAGTACCAAGCCCCCTAGGGGGCGGCTTCCAGGGGTGTCCACCCGGCGTCGCCCACCCTGGGGATGACGGTGCCCGATTCGTACTCCATCGGCAGTAGGACCCATTGCGTGCTCAGGGACGACGACGGGAACAGATCGACAGGGCATCGTGTTGTGCCATGAAGGCCGACCGTTCGCCGCGCCGGGATCACCGCCCGCGCCATACGCAGAGGAGCAACCGATGAGTGCCCTCGCGTTGTCCGTGCTCCTCTCCCTCGTCTCCGCCGTCGCCTACGCCGGCGGGGCGATCGTGCAGGAGCGCGTGGCGGTGTCCTCGCCGGGTGAGCAGTACGCGCCGCTGCACCGGCCGTCCTGGTGGGCGGCGGTGGCGCTCAACGGCCTCGGCGGGCTGCTGCACGTGGTGGCGCTGGCCTACGGCCCGCTCAGCCTGGTGCAGCCCCTGGGCGCCCTGACCATCGTGTTCGCGCTGCCGATGGCGGCGCTGTTCGTGGGCCGCAGGGCCGGTGCGACCGCCTGGCGGGGCGCGATCATGGCGACCGTGGGCCTCGCCGGCCTGCTGGCCCTGGTCGGCACGTCCGACGGGCACTCCCTGGACACCGCCCAGCGGGTGGCGGTGGCCGTGGTCACCGGCGGCGTGGTCGTGACCCTGATGATCGCCGGCCGGGCCGCCCACCGGCACCCGGCGGTGCGCAGCATGCTGCTGGCGACCGGGTCCGGCATAGCGTTCGGCATGTCCTCGGTGTTCACCAAGACCGTCGCGGTCGACTGGAGCGACGGCGTGAGCGCGGCCGACGTGCCGTCCCTCGCCGTGATCGGCGTGTTCGCCACGGCCGGCATGCTGCTGTCCCAGGCCTCCTACCGCGGCGCGGGCCTCGCGGCCCCGCTGGCCACCCTGACGGTCGTCAACCCGGTGGTGGCGGCCGCGGTCGGCATCACGATGTTCGGCGAGACCTTCCGCTACGGCACCACGGGCACCGCCCTCGCCCTGAGCTGCGGCGTGGTGGCGGCCGGCGGCCTGATCCTGCTGACGACGGAGCGGCTCGCCCACACCGCCGCGGAGGCCGCGCCGGCCGTCGGGACCGGGCCGGCCGCCGAGCCGGAGCCCGCACCCGTCGCGCCCGTCGAGGACCTGCTCGCCGCGGAACTCCTGGTCCCGGCGCAGGTGGGCCCCGCGGTCCTTCAGGTCGCCTACGACGAGACGGACGAGCTCTCGCTCGACCCGGCCCGCTACCGCTTCTACGGCCCGTTCTACGGAGGTTCCTACATCCCGGCGCCGGCGGTGGACCGGCACCGGGTGCGCGTCAAATCCTGACGCCTCCGGCCCTGAGATAGGCGAGAGGGTCGATGTCGGAACCGAAGCCGGGCCCCGTCCGCACCTCGAAGTGCAGATGCGGGCCCGTCGCGTTGCCCGTGGCCCCCGAGCGGCCGATGCGCTGACCGGGGCTCACGCTCTGCCCGGCCCGCACCGAGATGGCCGACAGGTGGCCGTACTGCGTGTAGCGGCCGTCGGAGTGCCGGATCACCACCTGGTAGCCGTAGGACCCGCCCCAGCCGGCGCTCACCACGTGTCCCGCGGCGACCGCCTTCACGGAGGTGCCGGTGGGGACGGGGAAGTCGACACCGGTGTGATAGCCCTTCGACCAGGAGGAGCCCGGCACGTGGTAGCCGGTGCCGATCGGGCCGTTGACCGGGGCGACCAGGGCGTGGTGGGTGGGCGCCTTCTCGGTCCTGTGGGTCTTCTCGGTCCTGTGGGTCTTCTCGGTTTTGTGGGTCTTCTCGGTGGTCGAAGAGGCCTTCGACGGCGAGGACTTGTGGCCGGGGTGGGCCGGCGCGGGGGCCGAGCCCCGCAGGTTCAGCCGCTGGCCGGGCAGGATCAGGTCCGGATCCGCCCCGATCGTCGTGCGGTTGGTGTCGTAGAGCCGCCGCCAGCCGCCCGTGACGTGCTCGGTCTCGGCGATCTCGGACAGGCTGTCGCCGCGCACCACGGTGTACATCTCGGCCGTGCCCGCCCGAGACTGGGGCGTGGTGTGCGCCTGGACGTCCTTCACCGACGTCTTCTTCGCGCTCTGGGCACTCCTCGTGCCGGCACTCTCGGTGTGGACGTCCGGGGTGCCGCCGCCGCGGGACAGTCCGGCCTGGACCGAGCAGACCGGCCAGGCGCGCGGCCCCTGTCCGTCGAGGACCTTCTCGGCGACGGCTATCTGCTGGTCCTTGGTGGCCAGATCGGCCCGTCGGGCGTACACCCGGCCGCCGTAGGCCTCCCACGTGGACTGGGTGAACTGGAGTCCGCCGTAGAAGCCGTTGCCGGTGTTGACGCTCCAGTTGCCGCTGGACTCGCACGCGGCGACCTTGTTCCAGGTCGACACGTCGGCCGCGTGCGCGGTGCCGGCTCCGATCAGCGGGATCGCCATTCCCGCGCTGCCCGCGGTGACGGTGAGTGAGGCGCGGTTGATCCTGTTCGGCTGATACCGGCGGTGCCGGCCGCGTACGGCCATGAAAGCTCCCCCTCGACATGCGTCAGGAGGGCCAAAAGTAAGCGCCGCGAACAGGCCATGACAAGACGGCAATCGGCCGCCCTGCATCTCAAGCCGTCAGGAATACACATCAGTTGCGGATCGGCTGAGGCGGGTGGGGCCCGTCGTCCGTACTTGCGTACGCCACGCCGGACAACCCGGACATGCGCCGGGCGTACCGGCACGTCAGGATGGTCGGTGGGGCGATACTGGCGGGCACGAGCGGCACCACCGACACCGGATCCTCAAGGAGCCAACCGAATGAGCAAGACAGCCCAGATCGGCGTCACCGGACTCGCGGTCATGGGCCGCAATCTCGCCCGGAACTTCGCGCGCAACGGCTACACGGTCGCCCTGCACAACCGCACGTCGGCGCGTACGAACGCACTCGTGGAGGAGTTCGGGGACGAGGGCGACTTCATCGCGACGGAGACCGCAAAGGAGTTCGTGGCGGCGCTGGAGCGGCCACGGCGGCTGGTCATCATGGTCAAGGCGGGCGGCCCGACGGACGCGGTGATCGACGAGTTCGCGCCGCTCCTGGAGCCCGGCGACATGATCATCGACGGGGGCAACGCGCACTTCGCGGACACCCGCCGCCGCGAGGCCGCGCTGCGCGAGCAGGGCATCCACTTCGTCGGCATGGGTGTCTCCGGCGGTGAGGAGGGCGCGCTGAACGGGCCGAGCATCATGCCGGGCGGCCCGAAGGAGTCGTACGACTCGCTCGGTCCGATGCTGGAGAAGATCTCGGCGAAGGCGAAGGACGGCGCGCCCTGTGTGACGCACGTCGGCCCCGACGGCGCCGGGCACTTCGTGAAGATGGTCCACAACGGCATCGAGTACGCCGACATGCAGCTGATCGGCGAGGCCTACCAGCTGCTGCGGGACGTCGCCGGCTACTCCCCCGCGCAGATCGCCGAGATCTTCCGCACCTGGAACACCGGCCGGCTGGACTCCTACCTGATCGAGATCACCGCCGAGGTGCTCTCCCACGTGGACGCGGCGACGGGCGAACCGTTCGTGGACGTGGTGGTGGACCAGGCCGAGCAGAAGGGCACGGGCCGCTGGACGGTCCAGATCGCCCTGGACCTCGGGGTGCCGGTCTCGGGCATCGCGGAGGCGGTCTTCGCCCGGTCCCTGTCGGGCCACGCGGCGCTGCGCGAGGCGTCCCGCGGCCTGGCGGGCCCGAAGGCCTCGCCGCTGTCGGAGTCCGAGGCGGGGGCCTTCGCGGACCGGGTGGAGCAGGCCCTGTACGCGTCCAAGATCGTCTCGTACACGCAGGGCTTCCACGAGATCGCGGCGGCCCGCGAGGAGTACGACTGGGACATCGACCTCGGCGCGGTCTCGGCGATCTGGCGGGGCGGCTGCATCATCCGCGCGGCGTTCCTGGACCGGATCCGCTCCGCGTACGACGCCCGCCCCGACCTGCCGAGCCTGCTGTCGGACGAGACCTTCGCCCAGGAGATCGCGGCCGCCCAGGACGACTGGCGCGAGGTCCTGGTCGCCGCGACCCGCCAGGGCGTGCCGACCCCCGGCTTCGCCGCGGCCCTCGCCTACTACGACGCCCTGCGCGCGGAGCGGCTGCCGGCGGCGCTGACGCAGGGGCAGCGGGACTTCTTCGGCGCCCACACCTACCGGCGCACGGACCGGGACGGGTCGTTCCACACCCTGTGGGGCGGCGACCGATCGGAGGTGACCGCGTAGGCGACCCGCTTCCCGACGGGCTGAACGGGGCGACGGACGGCCGAGCGGCCGTCCGTCGCTTCTTTCGTGCGCGCCGCGGACAGCACGGCGGGCCCGTCAGCTCAGCGGCGGCCCCGGTTCCGGGTTCGGCACCGGTTCCGGCCCCGGCGGGATCGGGGACGGGTCCGGGGGCGGAGTCGGCGTCGGCGGTGACGGGGGCTGCGGCGGCGGGGTGGGCTGCGGCCCGGGGGGCGGCTGGGGGTTCGGGACCGGAGACGGGTACGGGTCCGGCGGCTGGGGGCCCGGGCCGGGCTCGGGCGCGGGCGGTACGGGGTCCGGGCCCGGGTCGGGTCCCGGCGGTACGGGGTCGGGGTACGGGTCGGTCATCAGGTCCTCCGGCCAGTCGGTCGACGTCGGCTCTGGACTACTCCCCCGCGTACCCGGGCGCCGTTTCCCCACTCACCCGCCCGAAGGACGACCTGGGTCCGGTCGGCCCCGCCCGGCGAGCGCCGGTGCCGGACGACATCGGGTGCGGGAGAACACGGCGCCGCCCCGGCCTGCCGTCGTGCACGGCATGGGCGGCCGGGGCGGCGCCGTGTGACGTCGGCTCAGAACCGTCCGGGGTGCGCCGCCAGCCACTGCTTCGCCGCGCGCAGCAGCTCGGGATCGGCCGTCCCGGCCACGTCCGGGTGGCGCTCGGCCCACTTCACGACGTACGGGCACAGCGGGGCGACGACGACGCCCTCGCGCTCGGCGATGGCGTACAACTCCCGTGCCAGGGCCCCCGCGATGCCCTTCCCCTCGTGCGCCGGCTCCACGATGGTGTGGACCGGGACCAGGGCGCGCCGGGGCGATTCGAGGACGAAGTACTCGATGTGGCCGACGACTTCGCCGTCCGCGCCGTCACCGAGGGCCTCCAGCCGGCCCGCCGCGCGGTCGTCGCGGATCTCGATGTCACTCATGGGGCACGCTCCTGGTCGAAGGGCGGCAGTCCGGGGTCAGGCCGTCACGGCCTGCGGGCTGCGCTGCTGGTCCGAACCCGGTACCGGCTCGGAGGGGTCGGCCCCCAGGGCCACGATGCGGTTGTCGCGGTCCACGTGCACGACCCGCGGCCGCAGTGCCCGGGCCTCGGCGTCGGTCACCTGAGCGTAACTGATGATGATCACCAGATCGCCGGGCTGGACGAGGTGGGCGGCGGCACCGTTGATGCCGATCACACCCGAACCGCGCTCGCCCTCGATGACGTAGGTCTCCAGACGCGAGCCGTTGGTGATGTCCACGATGTGCACGAGTTCGCCGGGCAGCAGATCGGCGGCGTCGAGCAGATCGGCGTCGATGGTCACCGATCCCACGTAGTGCAGGTCGGCCTGGGTGACGGTGGCTCGGTGGATCTTGGACTTGAACAGAGTACGCAGCACTTGGACTCCTAGAAGACGGCTCCCCGCCGGCTATCTGCAGGTCAGGGGCGTCGCTCACTGTACAACGGCATGCCTTTCGATCGAAGGCGTGCCAGAAGATCGTGCTGGGCCGGCAGGCGCCGTGGCGAAGGGGCGGGTCAGGTGCCGGTTCTGGCCGCTTCGACCGCCGCCCGCACCGTGGGATACACACGCCTGAGCTCCGTCCTGGCCTCGGCCGTGCGCAACACGTCCCTCACCTGGCCCACGTCGCGGGCGAGCAGGAGCCGGACTCCGAGGTCCTCGAGTTCCTCGGCCAGGCTGTCGAGCATGCGCACGGCGCTGACGTCCACGAAGGGAACCGTTTCGGCGTCGATCACGACCGCCGTCACCCCTTCCCGGGCGGCGGCCCCCCGGGCCTCGGACCGGATCCGCTCGGCGTTGGCGAAGTAGATGCCGGCCTCGACGCGCAGCACGATCACTCCGGGAATCCTGCGGCTCTCGCTGTGCCGGTCGAGTGCCTCGAAGTGACCGTTCCCGGGCATCTGCCCCATCTCGCTGATGACCGGGCGCGAGGAGCGGTACAGGAGCAGGAGCAAGGAGACGCCGATGCCGATGAAGAGGCCGGGCAGCGTGTCGAACACCATCACCCCGAGCATCGCCGCGACCGCGGCCGTGAAGTCCGGCCGCGCGGCGACGCCGTAGGCCTGTCCGAGCCGGCGGGTGAAGACGCGGTACAGGGAGACCAGCGAGTGGATGTCGACCAGCTCCACCACGGCCGCGATCACCACCCCGGCGAGCACCGCCTCGGGTAGCTGTTCGAAGAGGCCGGTGAGGAAGAGGAGCGTGATCACCGTCAGGGCGGCCACGAGGATTCCGGAGAGCTGGGTGCGTGCGCCCGCCGACCAGTTGACGGCGGTCTTCGACAGGCTGCCGTTGACGACCATGCCACTGGACAGGCCGGCACCCAGGCCGGCGGCGCCGAGCCCGATCAGCTCGCGGTCGGCGTCGACGTCGTAGTGGTCGCGGGCGGCGTAGTTCTTCGCCGCACCGAGTCCCTCGGCGAAGGCGACGAGCGTCACGCCGACGCTTCCGGCGGCGAGGCCGCCGAGGTCGTCGACCGAGACATCGGGGAAACCGAACGAGGGCAGACCGGTCTCGATGGTGCCGACGACGTCGACACCATGGTCCTGCAGATCGAAGGCCGCGGCCGCGGCGATCCCCAGTGCCACCGCGATCAGCGAGCCGGGGACCCGGGGGGCGACCCGTTTGAGCACGAGGATCAGGACGAGGCTGCCCACGCCGACCAGGACGGTGAAGCCGCTGGTGCCGCCGAGGTCTTCGATCAGGGCCCAGATCTTCTCGAAGAAGTTCCCCGACCCGCCCTCGACCCCGAAGAGCTTCGGCAGCTGGCCCGCGATGATCGTCAGTGCCAGGCCGACGATGAAGCCCTTCAGCACCGGCTCGGAGATGAAACTCGCGAGGAAGCCGAGGCGCAGCAGTCCGGCGAGGAGCGCCGCGATGCCCACCGTGAAGGCCAGTGCCGCCGTCAGCGCGGCGAAGTGCGCGCCGGAACCGCCCGCGGCGTCGCCGACGATCGCCGCCGAGAGTGCCGCCGTCGCCGCCATGGGCCCGACGACCAGGTGTCTGGAGCTGCCGAAGGCGGCGTAGAGGAGCAGGGCCGCCGGCGCGGCGTAGAGGCCGACGACCGGCGAGACGCCGGCGATCGTCGCGTAGGCGAGCGCCTCGGGCACGAGAACCGCCCACACGGTCATCCCGGCCAGCGCGTCCCGCCCCAGCCACTGCCGCCGGTAACCCCGCATCGACGGGAACAGACCGTGCATGTCCGCCCTCACGAGGAGAGACCACTGATGGCGTTGCCCACCAGCTTCGCAGCGAAGAGCAGGCAGATCACGGCCATGATCGCGGTGTTGTTGCGCTCCATCCAGAGCTTGAGTCCGTCGAGGATGGGCTTCGAGCGCTCCTTGAGGGCGAAGTAGAGCACGACCGGTGTCCCGGGCCCGAGCGCCCCGAGCACCACGTAGACCGCGAGTGCCACGGCCTGTGCTGCGCCGGAGGTGTCCGTGCGCGCGATCGCGGACGCCGCGGCGATCGAGAGCAGCAGGTTCTTCGGGTTGAGGGCGGACAGGGCCACCCCCAGTGCCAGCGCCTTGACGGGAGTGAACGAGTCGACCGTCTTCATCCACTTCGGCAACGGCACCTCCTCGTCGCCGCGCGGGCGGCCGCGCCACTCCTTCACCGCCAACCACAGCAGCAGCACGCCGAGCGCCAGGTCGAGAGCGCTGACCCAGTCGGCCGGCTGCCCCTGATCGCTCGGGCCGGCGCCGCCGGAGACCAGCAGTACGATCGTGCCGACCAGGGCCAGGCCCAGCACCCAGCCCAGCAGGAGCGCCGGCCCGTTGGAGCGCGCCCTGGGCGTGGCGAGCATCAGCACCACACCGATGATCGGGAACGCGCTCAGCGCCACGGCCACGCCGTAGGACAGAATCTGACCGATCGCCTCGCCCACGGCCGCCTACCTCACGCCGGCTCGATCTCGCCCGGCCGCCAGCTCTTGTCGAACCAGCTCTCGAGCGGGCCGTAGAGCCGCAGCATCACGAAGAGCCCCTTGCCGGGGACGGTCTGGATCCAGTTCGCCTCCCGGCCCTCCGGCGCGGTGGGGCCGAAGTGGATGACCGTGTCGCCGTTGCTCTCGGACAGGACGCCTTCCGACTGGCTGTTGACGCTCGGGTAGGGGTGGTCCGTGCGCAGCAGCGACCGGGTCTGGGGGTCGTAGACGTTGACGGCCCAGAAGTTCTTCACCGGGATGCCGCTCGGCAGGGTGAGCGTGTAGTGCCGCCCGCCGTCGAGCCATGCGCCCGTGGAGTCCTCCGCCGTGTAGGCGTACTGCGATCCGGTGCCGACGGGCGCCGTCACCATCGCGGGCGAGGAGGCGGCCGCGAAGTAGTAGAACACCGCCCGGGAGTCCAGCAGCCGGGCGCCCTCCGCCGAGAGGAACTCGTAACTGCGCGTGGGGAACGGGGTCTTCCACGAACCGTCGGGGTAGAAGTAGAAGTCCGGGTCGCGTGGCTTGAAGGCCAGCGTCCGTACGATGCCCGACGCGATCCTGGCGGCGTTGTCGAGGATCGACCGCATACGGTCGTCCGGTCGGAAGGGCCTGCCGCGCACGATGCCGAGCGCGGCGAGCTGACCGGCGCGCTCGGGGTCGAGCGACTCGGCCGGCTCGGCCTGGACGATGGTGTCGATCTCCTCGAAGAAGGAGAAGTCGTTGGCGTGGATCGTGTTGAAGTCCGAGTCCGCCCAGTTGACGAAGCGCTGCTCGGGCCGGTCCGCCGCGGCCGAGAGCGGGTAGATCCGTGCGGTGAGCAGGCTCTCCGTGCCCTCCAGCGCGCGCAGCAGCACCCACGATCCGTACGTCGCCGGCCGCACGACGAAGTAGCCGTCGGGGACGTCGCCTTCGTGCCCAGGGGGCAGGAAGAGGTACTTGCCTCCCGCGCCCTTGTCGGGCCCGGCGATGCCCATGTCGGTGACATAGCGCTGCCACAGGTCGTTGATGATGCACAGGGAGTTCGCCGGCGCCTCGATCACGGTGGGACCGTCCTCGTCGAGCGCCAGGAAGGTCATCCCGTAGGTGGTTTCGGTGTTGCCCGTGAGCAGCACCGGTGCCGAGGTGCAGCGCGGGGCCGTGTAGCCGATGGTGCGGGAGTCGATGCCGAGGCTGCGCAGTCCGCGTCGCATCGCCACCATGGAGGCGCCGGGCACGCAGTTGAGGAACGCCTCGATCCCGCGCAGCAGATCAAGCGTGTCGTAGCTGCGGGTGACCGCGTCGGGCAGGGGCATGCCGTCGAAGAAGTCGAACGATCCGAAGACGGTCTCCAGCCGGTCCGGGCAGACGATCGACGCGAGGACCTCGGGTGAGGTGCCCGGGCTGGGGGCGTCACTGACGTGCGGCACTGGTTTCCTCCTGAGTGAGTCATTGCTGCAGAACCACGTTCCAGTCGTTCTTCACGCTGACCGTCATCCAGCCGGACCTCTCGGCCGTCGCGCGGGCCCGCTGCGCGCAGTCGGTGTAGGCGTACTCGCGGACGTCGTCGTCGTGGACGACGAGCAGGGCGAACCGCGCGGAGCCGAGCAGTTCGACGTCCACGTCGTCGTTGCCGGCCGCGAAGGCCGGCAGCCGGCCGGTGCGGGCGAGGACGTCCTCGGGTTTGCCGGGCCCGAGCGCGACCGGGCCGTGCGGGGTCGCCCGGCGGACCAGCGTGCCGTCCCGGTAGGCGAACTCCGGGGCGGAGCCGATGACGTTCTCCCTGGGCAGGCCCCAGGTGTCCTCGCAGATCACCCGCATGAAGTCGCGCCCGCCGCCCGAGCAGACGAACAGCCGCCAGCCGTGCGCCCTGAGGTAGTCGAACAGCTCCAGCATCGGCCGGTAGACGAGACCGGAGTACGGCACGCCGAAGCGCTCGTGACGCCAGGAGTCCAGGTACCGGGCGGCCTCGGCCTCGTACTGGGCGAGCGTGGTGCCTTCCCAGGCCGATCCGATGGCCTCCGCCATCGACGCCACCGCGTCGGGGTCCTGTTCGTTCAGCGCGCGGAAATACGGCTCGTCCCGGTCGGCGATCGCCCGGTAGGGCCGCTCGCGGGCCAGCGACGGGTCCGACTCCAGTCGCGCGGCCAGTTTCCCGAGGACGAAGGCCATCTGCACCGGCGCGGGCTTCTCGACCCACAGGGTTCCGTCGTTGTCGAACACGGCGACCCGGTCCATCGGTGCGACGAAGCCCGGCGAGCCCTCCTCCGCCGCTGCCGTCACGAAGTCGACGATCGCCCGCTTCGCCGCACCGTCGTTCCAACTCCCCAGCGGGGTCGTGCCCATGCACCTCACCGTCCGTACCGTCGTCCTTGCGAAGCGCTGCCGGGCGAGGTCAGTCCACCGCCTCGATCTCGCCCGGGCGCCAGCTCTTGTCGAAGAACGGCCGCAGCGGGCTGTAGAGCCGCAGGACCACGAACCATCCACGGCTCGGCGTGGTCTGGATCCAGTTGCCCTCCGGGACGCCGTCGGGCCGCTCGGGACCGAAGTGCACCGTGGTCGTGCCGTCCGCCTCGGGGACCGCTGCCGGGGTGGGATACGCCTGGCTGCCGGCGCGTGGGAACCGTTGTGGGGTGTCGAGCATCGACCGCGTCTGGTTGTCGTAGACGGTGACCGACCAGAACTTCGCGGCGGGGATGTCCGGCGGAAGCACCAGTCGGTAGTGCCTGCCGCCGTCGAGGGTCCGGCCCTCCTGATCCGCCAGGGAGAACACGTACTGCGAGCCGACGCCGGGCAGCGGCGCCGTGAACGCCGGACTGATGCCCACGCCCAGGTACCACCACCAGGACCGCAGGTCGAGCTTCCGGGCGCCGTCGTTCGGGCGGAGCTCGACGCCCCTGTCGGTGATGTCCGCGGGCGGGGCCAGGAACTCGTGGCCGGACACGAGCAGGCCGTTGAGCCACCGGGAGGCGGCGCCGTAGTAGTACGCCCCCTCGGCCGGACGCGGACGGCAGGCGAGGGTGCGGGCCGTGGCGTTGCCGACGGCGGCCGCCTCGGTGAGGATCTCCCGCATCCGCGCGTCCGGCTCGAAGGGCCTGCCCTTGACGATGCCGACCGCGGCCAGCGCACCGGCGATCTCGGGGTCGAGCGCCTCGGCCGGCTGGTCGTGCACGAGCTCGCTCGCGAAGTCGAAGTACGTCGTGTCCGCGGGCGGAACCGTGTTCATGGCAAGCCCGGAGCCCTCGACGAAGCGCGGCGGGTCGGGCCTGTGCAGGGCGGCGGTCCAGGTCTGGGCGGTCCACGGCAGCGGCGGGGCCGTCCCGCCGGTGACGATCTCCCCGATGCTGGTGCCGTAGAACCCGGGGACGTAGCGGTAGATACGCAGTCCCTCCTTGACCCGCTCGACCGCCGGCTTGGGGTCGTCGCCCTCCAGGAAGGCCCGCCCGCCCAGGATGAGCCGAGTGGTACGGGTCCGGAACGTGAAGAACCCGCCCTCGGGAACAGGGCCCTCATGACCGGGCGGCACGAAGAGGTACTTGCCGCCCGCTCCGCGGTCCGGACCGGCCATGCCGGGGTCCGCGACCCAGCGGAACCACATGTCGTCGAGGAAGCAGAGGGCCAGCGGCGGCACCTCCACCACCAGCGGACCCTCGGTCAGATCGAGGAAGGTCAGGAAATAGACGGTGTCCGCGTTCCCGGTGAGCACGAGCGTCTTGGGATCCATGAACTCGGAGAACAGCAGAATGTCGTGGTCCTGGATTCCGGCCTCCAGGAATCCCCGGCGGGCCGCCCACAGACTGACGCCGGAATACGCGTCGAGGAAGGCGCTCACCGCGCGCACGTGGTCCACATGGTCGTAGACCCGGTTCGCCGTCTCTTCGGTGGGCACGCCCAGCGGGAATTCCAGCGTGCCCAGGTGGCTCTCGACCCGCTCGGGGGTGGAGATCGACTCCATGGCCCGGGCTGAGATCTGTTCGGTGCGCTGCAAGGGATCGCTCCGTTCTCGGGAAGAGGCCGCCCTGTCGACCATGTGCTTCCCCTGCCGCGGACCACCACCGGACTTGGGCCATCGGAGGGTCTTCGAGGGGAGGGGGCGTGGTACGGCCTCACGCCTTCGACCTGGTTCGGCCTCACGCCTTCGGCCCGAGGAAATGTCCGAGCGTCAGATCTCGGGTCTGAACACGGAGCGGAACATGAGAGTGCTCCCGGTGCGTCTGCTCTCTGCCTGCTCGTGCAGGTCAAAGGCCGTCGGGAGGCTGCGACGTCTCGCTTGGGAGGTCAGTGGTCGCCAGGTGTTCGAGGACTGACACCGGCAACGGCGCACGGGGACTCAGCGGCACCCGGTGCGGGTGGGTCGCCGGCCACGCCCCGCCCGCGACGCGCTGCGGTGTGCGCGTCGCGGGCCACCGGCACGTGGCGTGCCCGGTACCGGTGAGGGGCTCGGGCCGTGGGGCCCGTTCGGGTCAGCCGCCGCTCTTGCGCCGGAACGATCGCTGGCTCGCGGCGGGGCCGTGCGCCGCGCGCACCTTCGACGCGTCGGGGTTGGCGGCGGCGTCGGCCGCGTCCGCCTGGGCGCCGCGCTTACGGGCGAGGGCTTCGCGGAACTTGCGCTTGAGGTCGTAGTTGCCGTCGCCGTCCGGCGTCAGAGGGGACGGCTCGGCGGCGGCCGGCTCCGAACCTTCCGTGGGCACGGGCTCTGCGGTCATGCTGACCTCCTGGGTTCGGGGATGTGCGATCACAGCTTGTCACGGCGCACGCACCGGGCGGACCGCGCAGGGGGTGGTCCGTCGCGCCGGTCGGACGTTCGCCTCCGCGCAGAGGCCTGTCAGCCGTTGCGGAGACGCCTGTCAGCCGTTGCGGCGCACGTGGGCGGCCTTGCGGGCCTCGGCCAGTTTGCGGGCCTCGGCGGCCTTGCGGGACGTGCCGCCGGCGCCGCGGGAGGCGTTCTTGCTGGTGCCGAGGCCGCGGAAGGGGGCGTTGGTGTTCTTGGGCCGGGAGACGGCGGGTTCGCCGTCGAGCGGGATCCCGGAGGGGGCCTTGGCGCCGGTGATCCGGCTCAGCTCCGCCTCGCCCGAGCGCACCTTGGTGACGGTCGCCTCGACGCCGGCCTCGGCCAGCATGCGGCTCGTCTCGCGGCGCTGGGCCGACAGCACGAGCGTGACCACGCTGCCGGACTCGCCGGCCCGGGCGGTGCGGCCGGCCCGGTGCACATAGTCCTTGGGGTCGGTCGGCGGGTCGACGTTGACCACGAGGTCGAGGTCGTCGACGTGCAGGCCGCGGGCCGCGACGTCGGTCGCCACCAGAACGCCGACGTGACCGTTCTTGAACTGCGCCAGCGTCCGGGTGCGCTGCGGCTGGGACTTGCCGCTGTGCAGAGCCCCGGCGTGCACCCCGTTGGCCCGCAGGTGCCGGGTGAGCTGGTCGACGGCGTGCTTGGTGTCGAGGAACAGCAGGACGCGGCCGTCGCGGGCGGCGATCTCCGTGGTGACGGCGTACCGGTCGGGGCCGTGGACGACCAGAACGTGGTGCTTCATCGCCGTGACCGTGCTCGCGGACGGGTCGACCGAGTGGACGACGGGGTCGTGCAGGTGGCGGCGGACCAGCTGATCGACGTCGCCGTCCAAGGTGGCCGAGAACAGCATCCTCTGACCACCGGGGCGCACCTGGTCGAGCGCGTCGGAGACCTGCGGCAGGAAGCCCAGGTCGCACATCTGGTCGGCCTCGTCCAGCACGGTGATCCGCACGCGTCCCAGGCGGCAGGCCTTGCGCTGGATCAGGTCGTGCAGGCGTCCGGGGGTGGCGACGACCACCTCCGCTCCCTCGCGCAGCGCGGCGGCCTGCCGGCCGATCGACAGGCCGCCGACGACCGTGGCCATGCGCAGCCGCAGCGCCTCCGCGTACGGGGTCAGCGCCTGGGTGACCTGTTCGGCCAGCTCCCGGGTCGGCACGAGCACCAGGGCGAGGGGCTCCTTCGGTTCGGCGCGCCGCCCGGCCGTACGGGCCAGCAGGGGCAGGCCGAAGGCGAGCGTCTTGCCCGATCCGGTGCGCCCGCGTCCCAGGACGTCGCGCCCCTTCAGGGCGTCGGGCAGGGTGGCGGCCTGGATGGGGAAGGGCTCGCGCAGTCCGAGTTCGGTGAGCGTGCGCAGCAGCGCCGCCGGGAGTTCGAAACCGGCGAAGGAGTCATCGGGGCGGGTCATGAACAGCCTTCCGCAGAGGAAACGTACCGAGGAAGGCCCGGCAGGATCGAAGAGCCCACGCACCGGCGGAACCGGACGCGGAACCCCGAGCGCGAGGACCGCGCAAACGCACGACGGTAGCACGAGGCACGTCATCGGGCCGACTTCGCCCAGGAGGGGAACCCCCGGCCGGTGCTCGGTCGGGGGTTCCGGTGGGGGGTGGCTCCCGGTCAGCGCTGGAGGGTGAGCAGGCCCGGCCGCCAGGGCAGCTGGTCGTAGGGGCCGCTCGCCGAGGGCGACTTGCCCTGGTAGAGGAGCTGCAGGTTGCAGGGGTCTACGGTCATGGTCTGGTCGGGGTTGTTGCGGACCAGGTCGCCGTGACTGATGTCGTTGGTCCAGCCGGCACCGCTGTTGGCCTTGCCCGCGAAGGGGTTGCTCTCGGTGGCGGCCTGCGGCGTCCACGAACCGTTCAGGCTGGAGGCCGTGAAGGAGCGGAAGTAGCGCTGCTCGTTCGCCCCCCGCGCCTCGACGATCATGAGGTACTGGTTCTGGCCCTGGACCTTGTAGACCTGCGGCGCCTCGAACAGGTTCTTCACCGTGTCGCTCATGACCGTCGTGTACGACGAGCCGAAGTTGCCGGGGAAGTTCCCGAGCGGCATGCTCGCCCGGTAGATCTTGCCGTTGTCACCGGCGAAGAACAGGTACATGTTCTGGCCGTCGGCGATCAGGGTCTGGTCGATCGGGGCGGCGCCGGAGATGCCGCCGGTGAACAGCGGCTGCGGCGCGGACCAGCCGTTGGGGTTGGTGGGGTCGCTGGAGGTCCGGTAGATGAACGGCCACGCGCCCCACTGGTACGCCAGCACCCAGATGTTCTTCGGCGCGAAGTAGAACAGCGTGGGCGCGACCGTCGACTGGCTCATCCCGGTCTGGCGGGCCGACCCCATGTCGGACCAGTTGGTGAAGGGGCTGAACGCCATCGAGCCGTACGACGATCCCGACACGTTCGACGCGTAGACCAGGTGCTTGCCGTTGTAGACGACGTTGGTGAAGTCCTTCAGCGAGACCCAGCCGTTCGCCGGCTGGGCCAACGCACCCGTCGACGACCACCGGTACGTCGACGGGAGGGAGCACGCGCTGGGGGCCGCCTGAGCCGGGCCGGCGACGAGCGTCGCCGCCAGCGAGGTCAGGACGGCGGCCGAGGCCGCGAGCGCCACGGACAGACGTTTGCGGCTGAAACTTCCTCTGCGCATGAGGACCTCTTGATTCTCGAGTACGGGTTCGATTCGTGCGGGTACCGATTCCGTGCAGATTGCCGTGCGCATGACATTCTTGACCGAGTCTCCGACCAAGAAGCGTTCGCGATACCGAACGTGGGTCAAGCCGTCGAACAATCTGGATGATAGGGAGTCGATCCGAGGCGTCAATGGCCCTCGCAATATTCGTCGTTCACTTCGAAATATTTCGGTCCGAAAATCGGCGCACGCGCGGGGCGGACCGCGCCGCGCACGGTCCGCCCCGGCTTGCCTCCGCGGGTCCGGAACCCTGGTTACCCGGACGCCGGCTGGGAGGAGGTTCCACTCCCGAGAAGTCCCGTGACCAGGGAGAGGATGGGCGACAGGGCGACCGTCACGGAGTTGAGCGCCGAGCGCAGGTCGAGCGAGCCCAGGCCCTTGAGCAGATCCGAGATGGCCGCCCGGATCTGGTCCACTACGTCCGAGATCGGGTCGCCGGCGCGTACTCCCGGCCCGGGTCGTGCCGTCGGCGGTCGGTGCTGCGTGTTCCCGCGACTGGCGTATCAGGGAGGAGGACGAGGTTTCGATCGCCTTCCGGTAATCGTTCGCCTCCTCCGCGCCGAGCCGGTCACCGCGTCGGGCGTCGGGCGTCGGGCGTCGAGGGCGGCCAGGACACCGAGCAGGGGGTGGAGCGCTTTGGCGCCGTGGAGCCGCTTCGCCCCGTCGAGCCACCGGCCGACGTCCGCCCGCTCGGTGGTCGGCGCGTCGGGGACGGACGGCTGCGCGACGGCGGTTTCGGTGGGTGCGGTTCGGGGGCCGGTCGTGGCGGCGGCGGTGCCTGCGGGGCCGAGGACCAGCGCCGCGCGGGCGACGGACGGCAGGAGCGGTCGGCGGGAAACGAGGGGGGACACGCACGTTCCTTTCGGAAGCTGCTGGATGCAGCTGTCATGGCCACCGCGAAAAGCCCCGCCGTGCCGCGCAACCGCTCGGGCGTCGGCTCCCCCGCCCCCGCTCCCGTGCGCACAGCCCTCACCAGCGCCTTTTCGGCCACGCGCCCTCTATGTGCGCCGCCGCCGCGCTCCGCCGTCATGGTACGGGCGGCCGGCCGATCGGCAAGTCGGCCCTCGGCGCCCCGCCGGTCCCGGCGCCGGGTTCACTCCACGTCGGCGACGACGCGGCGACGCGGGTTCACTCCACGTCGGCGACGACGGAGCCGACCCGTTCGGCAAGCCCCGGGTCGCGGCGGACCAGGAGAGCCGCGTAGCCGACGGCGAGCAGCAGGGCCGCGAGCGCGGCGACCGGGAACCAGTTGTACGGCGCGGGCTGGCCGGGCTTGGCCAGGTAGTACAGCGGCACCAGGATCGCCAGTGCGCCGAGCGCGGGCAGCACCAGGTGGCGGACCGTGCGGAACTCCTGCGGCCGGTAGCGCCGGTAGTAGAAGGGCAGGGCGATGTTGGAGGCCAGGTAGACCACCAGGATCAGGATGGTGCCCAGGGTCGAGGACTCGGTGAAGAAGACCACGGGATCCATCGGGCCGCCGTCGGCGCCGATCAGGTGGCCGAGGCCCCAGCCGCCGATGATCAGCAGGGCGGTGACGGCGAAGGTGACGATCGCGTTGTTCGGCGTACGGCGCACGGGGTGGACGTAGCCGAAGAAGGACGGCAGCAGTCCCTCGCGTCCGGCGTTGAACACCAGCCGCGCCTGGGAGTTGATGCCCGCGATGAGCACGCCGAGGGTGGAGGTCAGGCCGCCGACGTAGGCGAGGAAGGCCAGCGCGCCGAGGGTGTCGTGGGCGACGTCGATGAAGGGGATGGCGGAGTCGCCGAGCCGCTGGACGTCGTAGCCGAAGCCGGTGACGGTGGCGTAGGAGAAGAGGATGTAGCTCGCCGTCATGATGCCCACCGAGGAGAACACGGCGCGGCCGACGTTGCGCCGCGGGTTCTCCGTCTCCTCGGCGAGGGCCGCGGAGTTCTCCCAGCCGACGAAGAGGTAGACGGCGAGCGGGAAGCCGGCCGCCAGGCCCTTGAGGCCGTCGTGGATGTGGTCGGGCAGGAACGGCGCGGCGGAGAGGTTGCCGCGGTGTTCGACGAGCGCGGCGACGGAGACCACGACGAGGACCAGCATCTCGACGGCGAAGAAGTAGCCGGCCCACTTGGTGGAGACGACGATGCCGCGCAGCATCAGCACCACCGACGCGCCGGTCAGCAGCAGGGTCCACAGGATCCAAGGCACGTCGAGGCCGGTGTAGTGGTGCAGGGTGATCTGCACGAAGCCGCCCGAGATGGCGATGACGGAGGCCATGGCGATGATGTAGCCGAGGCCCGCCAGCAGGGCTGTGGTCACGGCGCTGACCGGGCCGAAGGTCTTGCCGACGAAGGTGATGAAGCTGCCCGCCGAGGGGTGCGCCCGGGAGAACTGGGCGAGGGTGTTGCCGAGCAGCGCGACCGCCACGCCCGCGGCGAGGATGGTCAGCGGGGAGGCGACGCCCGCGGTGGTGGCGAGGAAGGCGAAGCCGAAGAAGAAGCTCATGGCGGGGCCGACGTTGGCCATGGTGGCGGCGGCGATGTCCGCCATGCCGAGGACGCCGCCGCGCAGCCGCTGGGGCGGGCCGGCGGTTCTCCGGTCGGGCATGACGGCGGCTCCTTGTGCGGGGTGGGTGCGGGGAGATGAGGTCGTGCGCGGGTCTCAGGCCGCTCCGGTGTCGCCGCGGTGGCCCTTGACCGCGGCCACCGCCGGGGCCATGGCGCCGCGGGCGAGTTCGCCGAGCAGGTCGGCGTGATGGCGGTTGCGCGCCCGGACGACCTCGGGGGTCGGTGCGGGCAGCAGCAGGCACTGGCGGCCGAGCAGGTCGGCGGCGAACTCCCGGATGCCGGCGCCCCCGAGGGCCTCGGCGAGGTCGAGGTGGAAGCGGGTCTCCAGTTCGAGCAGCCGGTCGGGCAGGTCGGCCCGGTCCAGTTCGTCGACCAGGGCCCGCAGTCCGTCGAGCCGGTCCTGCGGCACCTCGCCCACGGCGTGGGAGACGAGCCCGCACTCCAGGAGCGCGTGGACGGCGTCCAGCGAGGCGGCCTCGTCGGGGTCGTGCATCACGGCCACGACCGTGTCCCAGTCCTGGGCGACGAAGGTTCCGCCGGCCCGGCCGCGCCGGCGGTCGAGGAGACCGTCCTGGCACATGCCCTCCAGGGCACGGCGCACGGTGATCTCGCCGATGCCGAGCTCTTCGGCCAGGACGCCGACGTCGGGAAGCCTCTCCCCCGGCGCCTCGGACCTCAGACGCACCCGCAGGGCGATGCGTGAGCGGACGAGTTCCGACCCTGTCTGTCCCCTGCCGGGCAGGACGCGGACGTCGAGCACCCCGGAGACGAACTTGCCCGCTGCCTTGGCCACGACGTCACCTTAACCGCCTGCTGAGCGGGGTCACGGCCCGCGTGAGATGTGCATGGGGGGCTCCTACGGACGTAGCGGCTCCGCGTTGCACGCAAAATAGAGCACGATGAACAGTTAAACAAGTCTTGTTCTTTTGGATCGTACTGAACTAATTTCCGGGTCACCGTCCCCTCCGTCCCCACTCCTCTCATGGATGTCGCGATGACCTCAACGCTCACCCAGAGTCCGCCCTCCGAGCCCGGCCTGAAGCCGGGGCTCAAGAACCGCCACCTGTCGATGATCGCCATCGGCGGTGTCATCGGCGCCGGCCTGTTCGTCGGCTCCGGCTCCGGCATCGCCGCCGCCGGCCCCGGCATCCTGGTCTCGTACGCGCTGGTCGGCGTCCTCGTCGTCCTCGTGATGCGCATGCTGGGCGAGATGGCCGCGGCCAACCCGACGTCCGGCTCCTTCTCGGCCTACGCCGACCGGGCGCTGGGCCGCTGGGCGGGCTTCACCATCGGCTGGCTGTACTGGTTCTTCTGGGTCGTGGTGCTCGCCGTCGAGGCGACCGCCGGGGCGAAGATCCTGGCCGGCTGGGTGCCCGCGGTCCCGCAGTGGGGCTGGGCCCTGATCGTCATGCTGGTGCTGACCGCCTCCAACCTCGCCTCGGTCAGCTCCTACGGCGAGTTCGAGTTCTGGTTCGCGGGCATCAAGGTCGTCGCCATCGCCGCGTTCATCGTGCTCGGCGGCCTCGCGATCTTCGGTCTGCTGCCCGGCTCCGACCACCCGGCGTCCGGCTTCTCCTACCTCACCGCGCACGGCGGATTCCTGCCGCACGGGCCGGGCGCGATCCTCACCGGCGTGCTGATGGTGGTCTTCTCCTTCATGGGCAGCGAGATCGTCACCCTCGCGGCCGGTGAGTCCCAGGACCCGCAGGGCGCGGTCACCAAGGCCACCAACAGCGTGATCTGGCGGATCGCGGTGTTCTACCTGGGCTCGATCCTGATCGTGGTGTCGCTGCTGCGCTGGGACGACCCGGCGATCCTCAAGGAAGGCTCCTACGTCGCCGCGCTCAGCTCCATCGGCATCCCGCACGCCGCGCAGATCATGAACGCGATCGTGCTGACCTCGGTGCTGTCCTGCCTCAACTCCGGCCTGTACACGGCCTCCCGCATGGCCTTCTCGCTCGGCGGCCGCAACGACGCCCCGGCCTCCTTCGCCCGCACCACCGAGCGCGGTGTGCCGCGCACGGCCATCCTCGCCTCGGTGGTCTTCGGCTTCGTCGCGGTCGCCTTCAACTACCTGTGGCCGGACACCGTCTTCCAGTTCCTGCTCAACTCCTCCGGCGCGATCGCGCTCTTCGTCTGGCTGGTGATCTGCTTCTCGCAGCTGCGGATGCGGAAGATCATCCAGCGGGAGTCGCCGGAGAAGCTCGTCGTGCGCATGTGGCTCTACCCCTACCTGACCTGGGCCACGATCGCCCTGATCGCCTTCGTGCTGATCTACATGCTGACCGACACCGCCGAGGGCGGCGGACGCGACCAGGTGGTCCTGTCCACGCTGGTGGCGCTGGGCGTGGTGGTCTTCGCCCTGGTCCGCCAGCGGGTGCGCGGCAAGCGGGACGAGCCGGCACTGCAGTCGTAGCGGCTGCACGCCGTACGGCCCCGGGGGCGGCGCTGCCGTCCCCGGGGCCGACGCCGTCGCCAGGGCCTGTCGTGTGGATCAGGTCGGCCGCAGGGGACGGTGCGTCCTGGCCGAGCCGAGCGGGGTCTGGTGCGTGCGGCTGCAAGGCGGAGGAGGGAGTCGACGCGATGGGGTTCCCCCGCTCGAGCGAAGCCGAGAGCGGGGGAGTCGGCGAGTGAGGACAACGCGGCTGGGGGTGCCCCCTCTGGGGGAGTGCGTGCCAGGCCCCGCGACGCCGCGCTGATCCAGACGGCAGGCCCTATGCCACCACCTCGACCTCCGGCGCGTCGTCCTCGCCGCCGGGCTCCTCGAACTGCGTGCGGTACAGCTCGGCGTACCGGCCGCCGGTCAGCAGCAGTGCCTCGTGGGTGCCGCGCTCCAGGACCCGCCCGTCCTCGATCACCAGGATCATGTCCGCGGCCCGCACGGTGGACAGCCGGTGCGCGATCACCACCGCGGTCCGGCCCGCCAGCGCCTCGGTCAGCGCCTCCTGGACGGCGGCCTCGGAGGTGTTGTCGAGGTGGGCCGTGGCCTCGTCGAGGATGACGACGCGCTGGCGGGCCAGCAGCAGACGGGCGATGGTCATGCGCTGGCGCTCGCCGCCGGACAGGCGGTAGCCGCGCTCGCCGACGACCGTGTCCAGGCCGTCGGGCAGCGAGCGGACCAGGTCGTCGAGACGGGAGCGGCGCAGGGCGTCCCACAGCTCGGCCTCGTCCGCCCCGGGGCGGGCCAGCAGCAGGTTGGCGCGGACGGTGTCGTGGAAGAGGTGGCCGTCCTGGGTGACCATGCCGAGGGTGGCGCGCAGCGACCCGGCGCTCAGGTCGCGGACGTCCACGCCGCCGATGCGCACGGCGCCCTCGTCGACGTCGTACAGGCGCGGCAGCAGCTGCGCGATGGTCGACTTGCCGGCGCCGGAGGAGCCGACGAGCGCCACGGTCTGGCCGGGCTCGGCGCGGAAGGAGACGCCGTGCAGGACCTCCGCGCCGCCCCTGGTGTCCAGCGACGCGACCTCCTCCAGCGAGGCCAGGGACACCTTGTCGGCGGACGGGTACGCGAAGCGCACCGCGTCGAACTCGACGGAGACCGGGCCCTCCGGGACGGCCCGCGCGTCCGGCTTCTCCACGATGAGCGGCTCCAGGTCGAGCACCTCGAAGACGCGCTCGAAGCTGACCAGGGCGCTCATCACCTCGACCCGGGCGCCGGCGAGCGCGGTCAGCGGCGCGTACATGCGGGTCAGCAGCAGGGCGAGGGAGACGACGGCCCCCGGCTCCAGGCTGCCGCGCAGGGCGAACCAGCCGCCCAGGCCGTAGACGAGGGCCAGCGCCAGGGAGGACACCAGGGTGAGCGCGGTGATGAACACCGACTGGGCCGTGGCGGTGCGCACGCCGATCTCGGCGACCCGGCGGGCGCGCGCCGCGAACTCCTCCGACTCCTGCTCCGGGCGCCCGAACAGCTTGACCAGGGTGGCGCCGGGAGCGGAGAAGCGCTCGGTCATCCGGGTGCCCATGGCCGCGTTCAGGGTGGCCGCCTCGCGCTGCATCAGCGCCATGCGGCTGCCCATGCGCCGGGCCGGGATCACGAACGCCGGCAGGAGCAGCAGCGCGAGCAGCGTGATCTGCCAGGACAGGGTGAGCATGACGGCGAGCGTGAGCACGAGGGTGACCAGGTTGCTGACCACTCCGGACAGGGTGTTGCTGAAGGCGCGCTGGGCGCCGATGACGTCGTTGTTGAGTCGGGAGACCAGCGCTCCCGTACGTGTCCGTGTGAAGAACGCGACCGGCATCCGCTGCACATGATCGAACACAGCCGTCCGCAGATCCAGGATGAGCCCCTCGCCGAGCGACGCCGAGAGCCTCCGGCCGAGGATCCCGAGCGCCGCCTCCGCGACCGCGATGAGCGCGATGAGCAGGGCGAGGCGTACGACGGTGCCCTGCTCGCCGTGCGACACGATCGCGTTCACGACATGTCCGGCGAGCACGGGGGTCGCGACGGCGAGCAGCGCGGTCACCACCCCGAGGAGCACGAACTGTGCGATGCGGGCGCGGTGCGGACGGGCGAACGCGCCGATACGGCGCAGCGTGGCACGCGCCACGGGTCGGCGCTCCTGCTGGGCCGTCATGACACTGTGCAGCTGTGTCCACGCTGTGGTTTCCATGCTCATGGGAGAGAACGTAGAACCTCGAGCGTCGTTGAGGTCAACACTCCCGCCGCTTCGTCCCCTGCCCCGAAGGACCTCATGGCCCTGCCTCCCCACCCGCTTCCCGTCCGTAAGCCGCTGTCCGCGATGCCGCAACCCGCCGTTGGCGCGGTGCGGAAACCCTCTCCCGGTGTGACTGCGGTCGAAATTCCCCACGGCTCCCTCCCGCCGGGACGGTTCCCCCGTCGCGTCCCGGTCCGCCAGGTCCTGTGCCTGCTTCCGCTCCTGCTGGTCACCGTCGTCGCCGTGCGGCACCGTGACGTGCTGGCCGAGGGCTTCGGCCAGCTGCGCTCCGCCGACTGGCCATGGCTGCTGGCGGCGGTCGCCGCCACCTGTCTGACCTGGGTGGCGGCCGCCTTCACACGGCAGGGCGCGGTCGTCGACCGGCTGCCGAGACGGCGGTTGCTGGCCACCCAGTTCGCGGCCGGCTCCGCCAACCATCTGCTGCCCACCGGCCTGGGCGCGGGGGCGGTCAACCTGCGCTTCATGACCGTGTGCGGCATTCCGCTGGCCCGTTCCTCGGCCGCCCTCGCCCTGTACCTGCTGGCGGAGTCGGTCACCCGGGTGGCCCTGCTGGTCGCGCTGCTCCTCGCCTTCCCCGGCGCGCTGCGCTTCGGCAGCCTGGTACCGCCGGGCGCGACGGCCCCGCTGCTGCTGACGGTCGCGGCGGTCGCGGTCGTGGCCGCCACGGTCCTGGTCCTGGTACGGCGGCTGCGGACGACCGCGCTGTCCTTCCTGCGTACGGCGCTGGGCGAACTGCGCTCGGTGCACACGCGCCCGTCCCGCGCCCTCGCCCTGTGGGGCGGTTCGCTCGCCTTCCCCGCGCTGCAGGCGACGGGGCTCGTCCTGGTCGGCATGTCGCTCGGGCTGCCGGTGCCTCCGGTGCACATGGCGGTGGCGTACCTGGCCGCGACGGTCGCCGTCGCGCTGGTGCCGACGCCCGGCGGCATCGGCTCCGTGGAGGCGGCGCTGGTGGTGGCGTTGGTGGCGGCGGGCGGCCCGGCGGCCGTGGCGACGGCGGTGGTGCTCGCCTACCGGATCATCACGGTGTGGCTGCCGCTGGTGCCGGGGGCGCTGACGCTGGGGGCGCTGGTACGGCTGAAGGTGATCTGACGACTCACCAGGCGAGCGGCTCGCCGTCCCGGAAGAAGCCGCCGGTCGGGCCTGAGTCGGGCAGTGTGGCCGCCCAGACGACGCCCGCCGCACCCTCGGCCACGGGCCGGCCGCCCCGGCCGCCCATGTCGGTGGCGACCCAGCCCGGGCAGACCGCGTTGACCAGCACGCCGTCCGGGCGCAGTTCACCGGCCAGGAGACGGGTGAGGGCGTTGAGGGCGGCCTTGGAGACGCTGTAGGCCGGGGTGCCGCCGCTCATCGCGTGCAGGGAGCCGCCCTCGCTGCTCACCATGACGACCCGGGGGTGCGGGCTGCGCCGCAGCAGCGGAAGCAGCCCCTGGGTGACCCGCCAGGCACCGAACAGGTTGGTGTCCAGGGCCTGCTGGACCTCGGCCAGATCGGCGGACCGGGCCTGCGCCCAGGTGTCGTAGAGGATCGCCGCGTTGTTGACGACCACGTCCACGCGGCCCTGCTCGCGGGCCACCCGTTCGGCCGTCGCGGCCACGCTCGCCGCGTCGGCGACGTCGAGGCGGACGGCGGTCACCCGCTCGCCGCCCGGGTCGAGACGGGCCGCGGCGGCGCGCCCCTTGCCGAGGTCGCGCGCCCCGAGGAGCACGCGGTACCGCCGGTCGGCCAGCTGTCGTACGACCTCGTACCCGATCCCGCGGTTGGCCCCGGTCACCACGGCCACCGGGAGGTCGGCGCCTTCGCCTGCCATCAGGAACACTCCCTTGAGTACGCACCATCAGGCTCGCACAGGAAAAGGGGGCCCGGCATGCCGGCCCGGACCGAGCGCCAGGGACACGTCACCACGGTCGTCCTCTCCCGCCCCGAGGCCCGCAACGCCGTCGACGGCCCCACGGCCGCCGAACTGGCCGCCGCGTTCAGGGAGTTCGAGGCGGACGAGGAGGCGCGGGTGGCGGTGTTGTGGGGTGAGGGCGGCACGTTCTGCGCGGGCGCCGACCTCAAGGCCGTCGGTACGGAGCGGGGCAACCGGGTGGCGGAGGACGGCGACGGCCCGATGGGCCCGACGCGGCTGCGGCTGTCCAAGCCGGTGATCGCGGCGGTCGCCGGGCACGCGGTGGCGGGCGGCCTGGAACTGGCGCTGTGGTGCGATCTGCGGGTCGCCGAGGAGGACGCGGTCTTCGGCGTGTTCTGCCGCCGCTGGGGCGTGCCACTGATCGACGGGGGGACGGTGCGGCTGCCCCGGCTGATCGGGCAGAGCCGGGCGCTGGACCTGATCCTGACGGGACGTCCGGTGCGGGCGCCGGAGGCGTATGCCATGGGACTGGCCAACCGCCTCGTCCCCACCGGCACGGCCCGCGCCGCGGCCGAGGAACTGGCCGCGGAGATCGCCCGTTTCCCGCAGACGTGCCTGCGCGGCGACCGGGCGTCGGCGCTGGAGCAGGAGGGGCTGACGGAGGAGGAGGCGATGCGCGGCGAACTCCGCCACGGAATGCGCGTGTTGGCGCAGGGTCTGGAGGGGGCGGCGCGGTTCGCCTCGGGCGCGGGGCGACACGGGTCCTTCACGGACGTATGACGAACGGAACGCGCCAGGCTGCACGGACGGCGGGCACGAACCCCTGTGCGGATGCGGCAGGATGAGCGGTTGCACATCCCGAAATTGGAGGTAACCGGTGAACCGAGCGCTCACCGTGGACGACCTGGTCCTCGCCGGAATCGCGCTGGGTGCGGGCCTGTTGGCCGCGTTCCTGCTGCGCGTGCTGATGCGGTGGCTGGGCAAGCACGCCGACCGGACCCGCTGGAGCGGTGACGACGTCATCGTGGACGCGCTGCGCACGGTGGTGCCGTGGGCCGCGTTCCTGGGCGGGGCCGCGTCCGCGGGCGGGATACTGCCGCTGACGAGAACCGTCCAGAAGCATGTGAACCAGTCGCTCACCGTCGTGCTCATCTTCGTCGTGACGCTGACGGCGGCGCGGGTGATCGCCGGCCTGGTGGGCACGGTCACCCAGTCCCGCTCCGGGGTCGCCCGGTCGGCCACGATCTTCGTGAACATCACCCGGGTCCTGGTCCTGGCGATCGGCTTCCTGGTGGTGCTGCAGACGCTGGGCATCTCGATCGCGCCGATGCTCACCGCTCTGGGCGTCGGTGGTCTGGCGGTCGCCCTCGCCCTGCAGGACACCCTCGCCAACCTGTTCGCGGGCATCCACATCCTCGCCTCCAAGACCGTGCAGCCCGGTGACTACATCCAGCTGAGCAGCGGCGAGGAGGGGTACGTCGAGGACATCAACTGGCGTCAGACGACGGTGCGGGCCCTGTCCAACAACCTGATCGTCATCCCCAACGGGGAGCTCGCGAAGGCCAACATGACCAACTTCATGCGCCCCGAGCAGAAGCTGACGATCACCGTCCAGGTCGGCGTCGCCTACGACAGCGACCTGGAGCACGTGGAGCGCGTCACCTGCGAGGTCGTCGCCGAGGTGATGAAGGAGATCGACGGCGCCGTCGCGGACCACGAGCCGCTGGTGCGCTTCCACACCTTCGGCGACTCCCGGATCGGCTTCACCGTCATCCTCGGGGTCGGCGAGTTCAGCGACCAGTTCCGGATCAAGCACGAGTTCATCAAGCGACTGCACCGGCGCTACGGCCAGGAGGGCATCCGCATCCCGGCGCCCGCGCGGACGGTGGCGCTGCAGCAGGGCTCGGTGAGCATCCCGCAGCAGCGCACCGCCGAGCAGGTGGGCGACGCGCACGTCGCCCACCTCGACTGACGGCTCAGAGAGTCGCCGAGTTCTCGTGCCAGTGGCCGCCCCGGCGGCTGTGCGGGGTGGCGAGCGAGGAACTGACCGGCGTGACCGTCCAGTCCGGGTGGCCGGGCATCCGCGGGGTCTTGGTGCCGTAGAGCCAGTCCCGCAGGAAGCCGGTCAGGTCCTGGCCGGAGACCTCCGAGGCGACGGCGATGTAGTCGTCCGTCGTCGCCGAGGAGTTCCGGTACCGGTCCAGGAAGGCGCGCTCGATCGCGTGGAAGACGTCCTCGCCGACGACCTGGCGCAGCGCGTACAGGACGAGGACGCCGCCCGTGTAGCGCTGGTTGTCGAAGAGGTTGACCTCGTTCGGCGCGGCGACCGGGCCGGAGTCGTGCCGCCACTGGTCGCCGACGCCGTAGGTCCACTTCATGCGGTCCTCGAACGTGCTGTAGCCGAGGGAGTCGGTCCAGCCGCGCTCGTAGCGGTACAGCAGTCCGTAGTAGTCGGCGTGGCCCTCGTTGAGCCACAGGTCGGCCCAGTTCGCGGGGCTGACCAGGTTGCCGAACCAGGAGTGGACCAGCTCGTGCATCATGTGCGAGCCGATCTTCTTCTCTTCCTGGAGCAGGAAGTTCGGCTTGTACAGGGTGAGCGTCTGGGTCTCCAGACCCGTGAAGTCGAAGGCGGTGGGGCTGTCGGAGTTGCAGGGCAGCAGACCGTACGTCTCGAAGGGGAACGCCCCGAGGCGCTGCTCGATCCACTCCACCAGCCCGGGCGTGAGCGCGAGCGCGGGCTCCAGTGCGGCGGCGCGGGCCGTGGGCACGATGTCCCGCAGCGGCAGGCCGTGGGGGCCCGGCCGCTCCTTGACGACGTAGTCGCCGACCGTGATCTGCACCAGCTCCGTGGCCATCGGCTCACGGGACTCGTACGTGTAGGCCGTACGGCCCCCGTCGAGGCTCTCGGTACCGCACAGGAGGCCGCTCGCGACGCCCCGCAGTCCGTCGGGGACGGTGACGCGGAAGGTGAAGTCCGCCTTGTCCGACGGGTGGTCGTTGCAGGGGAAGACGGTGTGCGCGGAGTTCGGCTGCGGGCAGATCGCGAAGCCGTCCGGGGTGACGACCCAGGCGGTGTGCGGCAGGGCGCGGGCCGGATCGGCCGTGTACTCCACGCAGACCGTCACGCGGGCCTTGTCGGGCAGCGGCCGGGCGGGCGTGATCCGCAGCTTCTCGTCGGCCTGCTCGAAGGAGGCGGTGCGGCCGCCGACGCGGACGGCGTGCACGTCCAGGCCGAGACAGTCCAGGGAGAACCGGCTCAGCGGCTGGGTGGCGCGGATCCTCAGGGTGGCCGTGGCCTCGACAAGCTTGGTCGTGGCGTCGTAGGCGAGGTCGAGGTGGTAGTCGGAGACGCGGTAGCCGTCGTTGCCGAGGGCCGGGAAGACGGTGTCGCCGAGGGTCTCGGCGCCCGGTGTGCCCCCGCCCTTCGGCGTCGCCCGGGCCGTTCCCCCCACGGTCAGTGCCGCGGCCGTACCGATCAGGGCGGCCGCGGGGGCCGTCACTCTGGTGCGATATCTCATGGTCAGCTTTCGCTCGGGCGGCCGGGTGGTCAGTTCCGGCCGTCGACGATCAGTTGGACGATCTACATCCATGACCATGCGATCGGCTGTTTGGTTGCATCCCCGTACGGCGGTTCGAGCTCCGTCGAAACGTCCGCGGGGCGGACCCCTGTCGAGCCCGCCCCCGAGTCCGAGATATCTTGATGTCGAGCAATGTTGCAGACGTGGAGCGGAGCACCCGGTGACTGACTCGACCATCATCTATACGCACACTGACGAGGCCCCGGCCCTGGCGACGTATTCCTTCCTGCCGGTGGTCCAGGCGTACGCCTCGCAGGCGGGTGTCTCCGTGGAGACGCGGGACATCTCACTGGCGGGCCGCATCATCGCGGTGTTCCCGGAGTACCTGACCGAGGACCAGCGCATCCCGGACGCCCTGCACGAGCTGGGTGAGCTGGCCAAGACGCCCGCGGCCAACATCATCAAGCTGCCGAACATCTCGGCGTCGATCCCGCAGCTCAAGGCCGCCGTCGCCGAGCTGCAGGCGCAGGGCTACGCGCTGCCGAACTACCCGGACGACCCCAAGACCGACGAGGAGCGGGAGATCCAGGCCCGCTACGACAAGGTCAAGGGCTCCGCCGTGAACCCGGTCCTGCGTGAGGGCAACTCCGACCGCCGCGCCCCCGCCTCGGTCAAGAACTACGCCAAGACCCACCCGCACCGCATGGGCGCCTGGACCGCCGAGTCCAAGACGAACGTCGCGACCATGGGCGAGAACGACTTCCGCTCCACCGAGAAGTCCGCCGTCATCTCCGAGGCCGGCGCGCTGCGCATCGAGCTGGTCGGCGACGACGGCTCCACGACCGTGCTGCGCGAGTCCGTGCCGGTCCTCGAGGGCGAGGTCGTCGACGCCTCCGTCATGCGCGTCGCCGCGCTGCGCGAGTTCCTGACCGCGCAGGTCGCCGAGGCCAAGGCGCAGGGCGTGCTGTTCTCCGTGCACCTGAAGGCCACGATGATGAAGGTCTCCGACCCGATCATCTTCGGTCACGTGGTACGTGCGTTCTTCCCGAAGACGTTCGCGAAGTACGGCGAGACGCTCGCCGCCGCCGGCCTGACCCCGAACGACGGTCTGGGCGGCATCTACAAGGGCCTGGAGGGTCTGCCCGAGGGCGCCGAGATCAAGGCCTCCTTCGACGCCGAGCTCGCCGAGGGCCCGGCACTGGCGATGGTCGACTCCGACAAGGGCATCACCAACCTGCACGTGCCGTCCGACGTCATCGTCGACGCCTCGATGCCGGCCATGATCCGCACCTCCGGCCACATGTGGGGCCCGGACGGCCAGGAGGCCGACACCCTCGCCGTCCTTCCGGACTCCTCCTACGCGGGCGTCTACCAGGCCGTGATCGAGGACTGCCGGGCCAACGGGGCCTACGACCCCTCCACCATGGGCTCGGTCCCGAACGTCGGCCTGATGGCGCAGAAGGCCGAGGAGTACGGCTCCCACGACAAGACCTTCGAGATCCCCGTCACCGGCACGGTCCGCCTCGTCGACCAGTCCGGCAACGTGGTCATCGAACAGACGGTCTCCGCCGGCGACATCTTCCGCGCCTGCCAGACCAAGGACGCCCCCATCAAGGACTGGGTGAAGCTGGCCGTCACCCGCGCCCGCGCCACCGGCGACCCGGCGGTGTTCTGGCTCGACGAGACCCGCGCGCACGACGCCAACCTGATCGCCAAGGTCAACACCTACCTGGCGGAGCACGACACCGAGGGTCTGGACATCCGCGTCCTGAACCCGGTCGAGGCGACGAAGCTGTCGGTGGAGCGCATCCGCCGCGGCGAGGACACCATCTCCGTCACCGGCAACGTGCTGCGCGACTACCTGACCGACCTGTTCCCCATCCTGGAGCTGGGCACCAGCGCCAAGATGCTGTCGGTCGTCCCGCTGATGGCGGGCGGCGGCCTGTTCGAGACGGGCGCCGGCGGCTCCGCGCCGAAGCACGTCCAGCAGCTGGTCAAGGAGAACTACCTGCGCTGGGACTCCCTGGGCGAGTTCTTCGCGCTGGTGCCGTCGCTGGAGCAGTACGCGAGCGTCGCGGACAACCCGAAGGCCAAGGTCCTCGCCGACGCCCTCGACCGCGCCACGGCGACCTTCCTCAACGAGGACAAGTCCCCGACCCGTCGCGTCGGCGGCATCGACAACCGCGGCAGCCACTTCTACCTGTCCCTGTACTGGGCGCAGGAGCTGGCCCGGCAGAGCGACGACGCGGACCTGGCCAAGGTCTTCGCCCCGCTCGCCGAGACGCTCGCCGCGAACGAGCAGAAGATCGTCGAGGAGCTGAACGCCGTCCAGGGCCAGCCGGCCGACATCGGCGGCTACTACCAGCCCGACCCGGCCAAGGCGGCGGCGGTCATGCGCCCGTCGGCCACCTGGAACGAGGCGCTGGCGTCCCTGAGCTGACGCTCCGGGGTCTTTTCGAGCCGACGTCCCGGCAGGCACCCCGCCTGCCGGGACGTCGGCGTTCGCGGCCTCGAGGCGTTCTCGCGAGAGGCCCGACAGCGGCCCCGGGCCCCGGGGCATCGCCGTGCACCGTGGACATCGCGTGGCGGCGGCCAACGGACCTGGGCAGACTCTGCGGGCATGGAGTTCTTCTGCTACCACCGTGACCGGCCCGGCTCCGCCTCCCTGCGCGAGGAGTTGCTGGAGGCGCACTGGTCCTACATGGACCGCTACGCGGCCGAGCTGATCGCCCGGGGGCCGACCTTCGCGGCCGGCGGCGACACGCCCACGGGCAGCGTGCACATCGTGGAGCTGCCGGACACGGCCGCCGCCCGCGCGTTCGCCTTCGACGAGCCCAACCACCAGGCGGGCGTCTACCGGGACGTGCTGCTGCGCCGGTGGCGCAATCTGCTGGGACGCACCATGGGGGATTTCCCCGGCGGGCGCAGCGGCGGCAACCGGTACCTGGTGCTCGGCCTCGGAGCGGGAGAGGGCGTCGACCTCGAACCGCCCTCCGACAGGGACGAGTTGGTGGCGTACGGGCCGCTGCTGTCCGACGACGGCGAGACCTGGCTGGGGACGGCGGCCCTGCTGCGGGCGCCGGACCCGCAGGCCGCCCGGGCCGTCCTCAGCGTGGACCGGTACGCGGCCGTCGAGGTGCACGAATGGGAGTTCGGCGGGCGACGATGACTCCTCGTACGTGACACCGAACCGCAGGGAGCAGTCCATGCCGCACGCCGACGCGCCGTCCTTCGAGCTCCTTCCCGGCGCGCCCGACTCCCCGGTGATCCTCCATGTGCCGCACTCAGCGCGCACGATCCCCGCCGAGGCGCGCGCGGGCATCGTGCTCGACGACGCGGAGCTGGAGCGGGAGCTGGACCACATCACCGACGCGCACACGGCCGAGCTCGCCGAGGCGGCCGCGCGATCGGCCGGGATCACCCCGTGGCGGTTCGTCAACCGGCTGTCGCGGCTGGTCGTCGACCCCGAGCGGTTCCCCGACGAGCGGGAGGAGATGCTCGACGTCGGGATGGGCGCGGTGTACACGCGGACGACGCACCGGCAGGAGCTGCGGCCCGCGGACACCGACCCGCGGCCGCTGATCGACCGCTACTTCCGTCCGTACGCGCGCGCCATGACGGACGCGGTGGCCGGCCGGCTCGCCGCGACGGGCCGCGCCGTGATCGTCGACGTGCACTCCTATCCGACCGCGGCCCTGCCGTACGAGCTGCACGGCGAGGGCCCCCGTCCGCCGGTCTGCCTGGGCACCGACTCCTTCCACACGCCGCCCGCGCTGCTGCGGGCGGCACGGGAGGCGTTCGCGTCCTGCGGGCGGACCGGGCTGGACAGTCCGTTCGCCGGGACGTACGTGCCGCTTCGGTTCCACGGCTCCGACGCGCGGGTCGGTGCGCTGATGGTGGAGATCCGGCGGGACACCTACATGACCGAGCCGGGCGGGCCGGCCGGACCGGGGCTCGGCCGGCTGGCGACGGCGCTGGCGACGCTCGTCGACGCCGTCACCGGACCCGACACCGTCACCGCCGGCTGACCTCGGGCCGGCCGGCGAAGGCCCCGGGCACGCCTGGTCAGACCGTCAGCCAGTCCGTGACGAGCACTCCCTCGTCGGTCCGCAGCCGCAGGGCGAACGGGCCGCCGGGGGGCCGGTCGTGGGTGAAGCGTCCCATGTCGTCGGTCGCCAGGGGCTCGCCCGGGTGCGGGCCGGTGAGCACCTCGATCCGGGCCTGCTGGGGCGGCAGCACCTGTCCCATCAGCCCGTGCGCGGTCAGCTCCACGTCGACGGTCACGCCGCCCGCGTGGAACGTCAGCATCCGCGGCGCGTCGACCGCCCCCCGGACCGGGATGGCGTCGACCACCGAGTCGAAGGTCAGCTCGGCCAGCCGGGCCTCGAGGTCGTGCAGGGCGAACGCCTCCACGGCCATCCGCCGCAGCTCGGCCGGGACGGGGTCGAGGACGGCCGCGGTCCGGCGGAGCTCCTCCTCCAGCAGGTCGAGGTCGAAGTCCTCGCCGTCGAGGGGCACCTCGCCGTCCATGTCGTCCATGCCGTGCGTGCCGTTCACGTCGTCGTCCATGCCGCTCACACCGCTCCCCGTGCCTCGAGCCGCGCCCGCAGGCGCCGAAGGCAGCGCTGGCGCAGCGGTCCGATGCTGCCCACGGCGATCCCGAGGGCCACGGACACCTCCTGGTAGCTGGGCGGCGGCGTGGCCATCAGGACGCGCAGCAACTGCCTGCACCGCTCGCCGAGTTCCTCGAACTCCTGCCACAGGCGCCTGATCCGCTCCGACTCCGCGGCGGCCTCCTCCAGGTCGAGGAAGGACTGCTCCGGCGTACGGTCCTCGCTGATCCGGTCCAGCACCTGCGGATCGTCCGTCGGCGTCAGCCGCCGCAGGCTCTTGAGCACCTTCAGGCACTCGTGCCGCGCGGTGCTCGCCAGCCATGAGCCGGCCTTGTCGGGCTCGCGGATGCGCCCCAGGTGCTGGGCGAAGCGGAACCACACCGTCTGGTAGACCTCGTGCGCGTCGGCGTCGGAGAGCCGGTGCGCGCGCACCACCGACCACACCAGTGGGCTCAGCCCCTCCACGAGCGCCTTCCAGGCCGCCGCGTCGCCGTCGACGGCGGTCTGGACCAACGCGCCGACATGTGCTCGGTCCACGGCCCCACTCCTCGTGTACGGCCTGTCATCGTACGCCGTGGAGGGGACCGTTCCGCACCTCATGCCGGAGGCGCCAGCTGCGTGACCGGCGACGGACGCCAGCCGGCCGGGAGCAGCGCCGGCACGTGCGCCCCGCGCACCTCCGCGTACGCCGTGTCACCGGAGAGCAGCTGCTTCCGGGCGGCGCGTGCGTCGGACTCCTTGTCGGCCGTCATGAAGGCCGCGATCATCGCGGCCGCGACCGGCGTGGCGAAAGAGGTGCCGCTCCAGTGCGCGTAGCCCTCGAACATCACCTGGTCGGCCTTGCCCGAGGTCGGCGTACCGGCCTCGCTCAGTACCCCGGTGTGGCGCGGGGACTGGCAGGTGCACGCGTAGGTGAAGTGGTACCTGCACGCGTCGTAGGTGGAGTGCTGGTAGACGTACGGCACCGGCGCGTCGAAGCCGGTCAGCGTGCTGGTGAGCCGTTCCCCGGGGGCGTAGACCTTCACCCAGGAGCCGTAGTTGGAGAAGCAGGCGCCGAACTCGCCGTCGGTGCGCAGCGCGCCGACCGACAGCACCGCGTGCGCGTACTCGGGCAGGCCGGCGTAGGCGGCGGGCCAGAAGGGACTGGCGCTGGAGTTGTTGCCGGCCGCCGCGACCAGCAACGTGTCCTGCTCGCGCAGTTCCTCCATGAAGGCGGCGACGCCGAGCAGGCCGTCGTCACGGCCGTTGGCGGTGCCCGCGGAAAGGCTGAGGATCGCCGGCCAGCCGTCGCGGTCGACCGCGTCGAAGAGGCGCTGCCCGAACTCGTCCTCCAGGACGGCGCCGGCGTCGTTGAGGGTGTTGCGGACGGTGATGTTCGTCCGCGGGGCGACGGCGGCGACGAGCCCGGCGATGAACGTGCCGTGCCCGACGTACTGCAGCAGGTTCCCCTGGGCGTCGGTCTCCGTGCCGTGCAGGTCGCCCTGGACATGGGCGAGCAGCGGCACCAGGGAGTAGTCGTGGGTGAGGCCGTTGTCGACGACGAGGACGTCGACCACCGTGTCGGCGTCGTGGCCGCCCTCGGCGGGAGCGGGATTGGTGCCCTGGGTGAGCGGGGCGGGCACGGGCTCGTCACCAGGACAGGAGTTCACGGCGAGCGACACCACGTGGTTGCGGCTGACCAAGCGGCGTCCGGCGCGGGCCTCGTGCCCGCGCAGGGCGCGCAGGGCGTGGGCGACGGCCCGGTCGCCGCGCCTGTCACCGTGCCCGGGGTCGCCGACCTGGATGCGGGTGATGCCCGAGCGGTTGGTCTCCGGGCTGCCCCGGCGCACCTGGTCGCCGCTCAGGCCGGTCGCCTCGGTGAAGTGGCTGCGGACGGTGTCCTCGACGAGCCGGGCCTCTTCGCCGTCACGGGCGAGGACCACGCCTTTCTCGTAGACGAACTCCGCGGAGTCGTCGGGTCCCAGGGCCAGCGGTACATCGGGCATGGAGCGCTGGATCTGGTCGAACTGCTCGTGGAATCGCTGTGGTGCCATGGCGTGTCCTCCCCCTCGAGGCAGCTGTCAACAGTTCAGAGTCACAGAGGCGTCGCCTGATACAGCGCCAAACGGGTGTGGGGCGCCACCAGGGCCGTTACCATCCTCAGAGTGACAGCGGGAAGCGACTCGGTGCTCGAACTGCTGCCGATGGTGTTCGCCGCCCCGAACGAGGCTCTGGCGCGGGCTCAGGACGTGCTGGAGTCCGACCCGTCACCGTGGCGCGCCTCCGTGGCGCACCAGGCGATCGGCATCTGGCAGCGGGACTGGGGCGACCTCAGGATCGCGCTGCGCCACTTGCGCCGCGCCCGCGACCTGGCCGCGCGCGCCCAGGACCCCGAGCGTGAGGCGGACGTGCTGGCCGCGCTGGGCGTGGCCCTGATCCACGCGGGGCGCACCCGGCAGGGCCTGGAGGCGCTGGAGCGGGGTGTCGCCGTCAGCAGCGGGCACACCCGCGCGCGCGTGCTGTTCCGGCGGGCGTACGCCTCCTGGGTGCTGGGCCGGCATCGCGAGGCCCTGGAGGACGTACGGCGTGCCATTCCCGTGCTGCGGCAGGCCGACGACGTCATCTGGACGGCGCGGGCGCTGACCCTGCGGGCGACCGTGCATCTGGCGCTCGGCGCGGTGGAGCGGGCGGACGCCGACTTCGCGTCCGCGGAGGCGCTGTGGGACACCACCGGGCAGGACCACGACAAGGCCGACGTCGTCGAGAGCCGGGGGCTGGCCGCGTTCCGGCAGGGGGACGTGCCGGCCGCGCTGCGGCTGCTGGACGAGGCCGAGGAGCGCTACCTCAAGCTCGGCACGCCGTCGTTCATGCTCTACATCCGGCGCTGCGAGGTGCTGATGGCCGCGGGTCTGGTGCCGGAGGCGCTGGCCGAGGCGGACGCGGCGATCGGGACGCTGGACCGGATCGGCGGGCAGTCGACGCGCAAGGCGGAACTGCTGCTGGTCGCGGCGCGGGCGGCGAGGCTGGCGGGGGACGCGCCCACCGCGGTCGCCCGTGCCGCGCTGGCGGTGCGGCTGTTCGCCGGGCAGCGGCGCGCCTGGTGGGAGGTGCACGCCAAGCTGGTGCTGATCGAGGCGCGACTGGCGGCCGGGCGCGGTTCGGGGCGGCTGGTCGCGGACGCGGGCGCGGTCGCCGACCGGCTCGCCGCCTTCGGTGCGCCGGCCGCCCCTGAGGCGTCACTGCTGGCGGGCCGGATCGCGCTGGGGCTGGGCTGGCGGGCGGACGCCGAGCGGCATCTGGCCGTCGCGGCCCGCAGCCGGCACAGCGGGCCGCCGCTGGCGCGGATGACGGGCTGGGCGGCACAGGCGCTGCGGGCGCGGGCCGCCGGTTCCGGCCGTGGCGTGCTGGAGGCGTGCCGGCGCGGACTCGACGTGCTCGACGACCACCGCACCACCCTGGGCGCCTCGGAGCTGCGGGCCCGGGCCACCGCGCAGGGCGCCGAGCTGGCCGCGCTGGCCCAGCGGGTCAGCCTCGACTCGGGCGCGCCGAGGCGGCTGCTGACGTGGAGTGAGCGCTGGCGGGCGACCGTGCTGTCCACGCCGCCCACCCGGCCCCCGGCCGACCCGGCGCTGCTCGGCAGCCTGACCGCCTTCCGGGAGATCGCGGCCCGCGCGGAGGAGGCCCGCAGCGGCGGCCGCCCCATCCCCGCTCTGGAGCGCGAGCAGCGGCGCCTGGAGCGGGAGATCCGCTCCCGCACCCTGCACATGCGCGGTGACGCGTCCGGCGACGAGCGCCGCTTCGACCCCGCCCGGCTGCTGGCCGGGCTGGGCGGGACGCGGCTGGTGGAGCTGGCCGTGCTGGACGGGCGGGTGCAGGTGCTGCTGTGCGGGGACGGGCGGGTACGGCGCTTCGAGGCCGGGCTGCTGGCCGACGCCGAGGTGGAGGCGGAGCACGTCCAGGCCGGGCTGCGGCGCCTGGCCCACCCCGGGGCGGAGGCCCGCCTTCCGCTGGTGGAGGAGATGGGCCGTCGCCTTCAGGAGCTGCTGCTGGGGCCGGCCGCGGCGCACCTGGGCTCGGGGCCGGTGGTCGTCGTACCGCCGGGGCGGCTGCACCGGGTGCCCTGGGCGCTGCTGCCGGCGCTGCGCGAGCGGGTGCTGAGCGTGTCGCCGTCGGCGGGCAGCTGGCTGCGGGCGCGTGAGACGGAGCCGCCGCCGGGCGGTCGTCATGTGCTGGTGCGTGGTCCGGGCCTGGCCACCGGCGGTGCGGAGGTGCCCGAACTCGTCGGCCGGTACGGCAGACCGGTCCTGCTGGAGCACGAGCACGCGCGCGTGCCGCGGGTGCTGGAGGAGCTGGACGGGGCCACGCTGGCCCACATCGCCGCGCACGGCACCTTCCGCGCCGACAGTCCGCTGTTCTCCTCGCTGCGGATGGCGGACGGGCCGCTGATCGTGCACGACTTCGAACGCCTGGACCGCAGCCCGTACCGGATCATCCTGTCCAGCTGCGACACGGCCCGGTTCGCCTCGGTCGGCGCGGACGAGCTGCTGGGCCTGGTCACCGCGCTGCTGCCGCTGGGCACGGCAGGGGTGGTGGCGAGCAGCGCGCCCGTCAACGACCACGCGGTGGTCCCGCTGATGCTGGCACTGCACAAGGGGCTCAGCGCGGGCCTGTCCCTGGCGGAGGCCCTGCGCGACGCGCGTGCCGCCCTGCCGAACGACGCCCTGCACCAGGCGACCGGCTGGGCCTTCACGGCCTTCGGCGCGGCCTGAAAGCGGGCGGGTTCACCCCCTGGGTGCCCGCTTGAGCTCGCGGGAGATCTCCCAGGCGTCCGCCACCGGGCCCAGGTGGGTGAGTTTGTCGGGGTTGATGACCAGGCGGATGGTCTGGATCCGGCCGTCGAGGACGTCGAGGGCCAGGGTGTGCAGCACCCTGCCGTCCCGGTCGCGGAAGACCGCGCCCGGCCGGCCGTTGAGCTCGTGCGGCTCGAAGGACACGTCGATCCGGGCCATGCGGGGCAGGACGGAGGCGAGCAGCCGGGCCACCTGGTCGGCGCCCATGACCGCCCTGGCCAGCTGCGGCGCCTTGCCACCGCCGTCGCCGACCATCGCCACGTCGGCGGCGAGCAGGTCCCGCAGGCCGGCGACGTCGCCCTCGCGCAGGGCGTCGAAGAACCGCTCCGCCAGCTCCTGACGCTCCTTGCGGTCGGCGTCGAAGCGGGGCCGGCCGGCGGCCATGTGGCGCCGGGCCCGTACCACCAGCCGGCGGCAGGCGGCCTCCGAGCGGCCCACCGCCGACGCGATGTCGAGGTAGCCGAAGTCGAACACCTCGCGCAGGACGAACACCGCCCGCTCCAGCGGGCTGAGCCGCTCCAGCAGCAACAGGGCGGCCGTCGACACGGAGTCGGCCAGCTCCGCGGCGCGCGCCGGGTCCTCGTAGGGGTCGGCGAGCAGCGGCTCCGGGAGCCACGGGCCGACGTACTGCTCCCGCCGGACGCGGGCCGAGCGCAGCACGTCGATCGAGATGCGGGTGACCGTGGCCGACAGGTAGGCCCTGACCGAGCGGGGCTCGGCCGGCGCGCCCTCGAAGCGCAGCCAGGCCTCCTGGACGGCGTCCTCGGCCTCGCTCACACTGCCCAGGATGCGGTAGGCGATCGAGAACAGCGGCGGCCGCAGCTCCTGGAACTCCTCGGTCCTGGTCATGCCTGCCTCTCCTCGCGACGACGTCGTGTGCACTCCCTACGACGAGACGGCGCGCCGGCCTGTGACATCCGCGAGGCACGCGAGGTCCGGGCATGGGGTGGCGGCCTGACCCCTCCCCCGAATCCTGGGGGTCAGACCGCCGGTCCATGGGGGTGGCTCAGGCCGACCGGGCCTCCGGCTGGTCCACGAGCCACACCAGCGCCTCCCGGTCGCTCGCGCCGAGGCGGGCGTAGGCGCTGTAGAGGTGGTTGCCCACGGTCCGGATGGACAGCGTGAGCTGTTCGGCGATCTGCCGGTTGCTCAGACCGGCGGCGGCGAGGGCGACGATCTGCCGCTGGCGGGCGGTGAGTTCACCGAGGACCAGGCCGGACAGGGCCGGGGTGCGGGCGCCCTGGCAGCGGCGGGCGAGGGCGGCGGCACGCGTGCGTGCGACGCGGGCGGCGCTCGGGTCGCGGTGCGCCCGTACGGCCTGGGCGTGCGCCTCGGCCGCGAACAGCTGGAAACCGCGCTCCTCCAGCGCCTCGGCCACCCGGACCAGTTCCGGTCCGTCGCCCCGGGCGAGCGCGTCGGCGTGCCGGGCGAACAGACCGCCCTCCGGGAGGCGTCCGGCGACCTTGTCGGGGGCGCCGAGGCGTACGGCGTCGTAGAGGGCGTACGCGTCCCGCCCGTCGAAGGCCTCCAGCGCCGCATCCTCCACGTCGCCGCGGGCCGCGGCCAGCCACGCGGCCGGCTCCTGGAGCTCCGGCCGGCCCGCCACCGCCTCCTGCGCGGTGGCCGTGTCGCCGGACTGCGCGGCGGCCAGGGCGAGTTCGCTGCGGCAGCCGGCGTCCCCCGGCGCCTGCCGCAGTCCCTCCCTCGCCCAGGCCGCCGCCTCCCGCAGCTCCCCCCGAAGCCGCGAGACGCGGGCGCGCACGGCCGCGTCCGCGGCCGGCAGGGGCGCGCCCTCGTGCACCAGCCACTCCCCCACCGGGGCCGGCAGCACGCGTACGTCGGTCTGTTCGATCCGCGCGGTGAGCGCGGCCGTCTCGGCGGCGAGCGCCTGCCCGCACTGTTCGGGGGTACGGGCCAGCCGCCTCGCCCGCAGCCGGCCGGCCGCGGCCCGCAGCACCGGGCCGTGCAGGGGGTGGGCGAGGCGGGCGCCGCCGCGGTCGTCGACCGTGACCAGGCCGTCGGCCTCCAGCACCTCCAGGGCCCGCAGGTCGAGGTCGTCCATGGGCAGCGGCAAGGGGTCGGAGAAGGCGAGCCGTTCGAGCGTCGCGCGCTCCTCCCGGCAGACACGGGCCAGGGCGCCGGCGGTGCGTTCGCGGATCGCCGCGGTCACCGGGACGGGGCCGCGCCACATCCAGGCGTCGGTGTCCTTCACGCGCGCGTGCGGCGCTCGCTCGCGCACCGCGTCCACCAGGTCGCGCAGCAGCCGCAGATCGCCCTGGGCGAGGTGCAGCATCCGGCGCAGGGTGAGCGGCTCCACGGCCCCGCCGACGCCGGCCGCGAGGAGCTGTTCCATGTCCTCGCGGGGCAGCGGCCCCAGGGCCAGACGCGGCAGGAGTTCACCGGTCCACAGCCGGGAGACGGCAGCCGGGCACGGGGCGCCGTCCGCCGTGACGACGACGAGGCGGGTGCGGCCGTGCACGGCCAGCTGGTGAACGAGGGCGGCCGAGGAGTCGTCGAGGAGGTGGGCGTCGTCGACGAGCAACAGGCGCACCCCGGAGAGCAGTTGGACGGCGCGGTGCAGGGAGACCGACTCGGGCAGCAGGTGTGCGAAGGCGGCGAACGGGATGTGCCGGGTCTCCGGTGTCCCGGCGGCGCGGGCGCGGTCGCCGCCGCGCAGGGCCTCCGTCACCAGCCGCGTCTTGCCGCAGCCCGCCGGGCCGGTGACCACGATGCCGTGGTGGCCCGCGGTGAGGGACCGGCGGATGAGCTCCAGTTCGTCCTCGCGGCCGGTGAACTGCCAGGGCAGTTCAAGGGTCTTGGCGTCCCGTTCGAATGTCGTCACGTGAGTAGGAGCGCGAGTACTCACGCCTGATACAGGGTGACTTGAGTAGCCCTCGACTCAGGCGCCTGTGACCCGCGCACGGCAGTCTGTGCGCATGACCGGACGCTACTGCAGCCTCGCGCAGCAGTCGGCCCCCGCTCCGGCGCCGGGGCTGACCGCCGAGCGGCGCGGTGCGCTGGTCGCGGGCAACCGGATCTGGGTCAACGGCACGGTGCTGCACTACTGGTTCTTCGACGGCGACGCCGACGCCTCGGTCATCGCCGTCCCCGGGACCGGTTCGATGCGGCGGGTGTCGTGGGGCGGCGGCCAGGAGCAGCGCGACGTGGTGCGCGACTGCTTCCGCGAGTGGCGGGACCTGGGCATCGGCCTGTCGTTCGTCGAGGTCGGCGACCGTTCGGAGGCCGAGCTGCGGATCGGCTTCCAGCCGGGCGACGGCTCCTGGTCGGCGGTGGGCCGGGACGCGCTGCGGGCCGGGCAGAACGAACGCACCATGAACTTCGGCTGGGACCTGACCGCGCCCGGTGAGCGCGGGACGGCCCTGCACCAGATCGGGCACGCGCTGGGCATGCTGCACGAGCACCAGAGCCCGTACGCGGGGATCACCTGGGACGACGAGGCCGTCTATGCCGACCTGGCCGGTCCGCCGAACTTCTGGGGCCGGGACACGACCTTCCACAACATCCTGCGCAAGCTCGACCCGGACGAGGTCAACGGCACCGTCTGGGACCCGCATTCGATCATGGAGTATCCGTTCCCGGGCGGGCTGATCCTGGAGCCCGAGCAGTTCCGCGGGGGTCTCACCCCGCCCGGCACGCTCTCCGTGGCCGACAAGGAGTTCGTCCTGCGCTGGTATCCGCCGGCGGACCGGGGGCGGCCGCCGGCGCTGGTGCCCTTCCGGTCCGTGCCGCTAGCCCTGGGCCCGGGCGAACAGGCCGACTTCACGATCGAGCCGCCGCAGACCCGCCCGTACACGGTGGGCACCTTCGGGGTGAGCGACAGCGTGGTCGTGGTCTTCGAGGAGCGGGACGGGGAACCCCGTTACCTCGCCGGCCACGACGACGGTGGCGCGCCGCACAACGCGACCGTCCGGGCGCGGCTCGTCAGGGGCCGCCGCTACTACGTCCGGGTGCGTCAGTACTCCGCGTGGGGTTCGGGGGAGACAGCGGTCATGTGCTGGTGACGGCACGGACCGCCCACGCGGTCGGCTGGACCCACAGTCCGGCGCCGGGGGAAGGTCGGAGGCACATCACCTTCGGGGGAGGGAGATGTGCCTCCGACCCATGTCCGGCCTCTCGTGGCATTCGGGCTGCTGACCCATGTCCGGCCTCTGGTGGCATTCGGGCTGCTGCGACCGGACGGGCGCGGGAGGATGGCCGTATGGCTGCGGAGGTCGTGGACGAGGCGGTGCGGGCGGCTCCCGCGCCGCCGTTGCGCGGGCTGGTCGGCTGGTACTCCGGCTATCGCCAGCGCGGCGTGCCGGCCACCCGGCACCGCGGCCTGCCGTCCCCGTGGCTGACGCTGATCCTCACCCTGGACGAACCGCTCACCGTGGCCGCCCACCCCGACCCGGCCGCCCGCCCCGGCGACTACCCCACCCTGCTGGGCGGCCTGCACGTCGCCCCCGCGCTGATCGAGATGCCCGGCCGGCAGTCCGGCATCCAGGTGGCGGTCAGTCCGCTCGGCGCCCGCGTCCTGCTGGGGCTGCCCGCCGGGGCGCTGGCCGGGGTCGACGCCCACGCCGACGACGTGCTGGGCGCGGGCGTGCGCGAGGTCCACGACCGGCTGCGCGAGGCTCCCGACTGGACGGCCCGCTTCGCGGTCGTCGACGACTGGCTGCTGGACCGGCTCGCCGGCGGCCGGGACGTGCGGGCGCCCGCCGCGGTCGCGGACGCCTGGCGGCGGCTGCTCGGCTCCGGGGGCCGGCTGCGGGTCGACGAACTCGCCGCCGGGACCGGCTTCAGCGACCGTCATCTGCGCACGCTGTTCCGCACCGAGATCGGCCTCACGCCGAAGGCCGCCGCCCGGGTCGTCCGCTTCGACCGGGCCCGGCGCCGCCTCGCTGCCCGGCCGGGGCCGCCCGATCTGGCGGGTCTGGCCGCCGACTGCGGCTACGCGGACCAGTCCCACCTCGACCGGGAGTTCGCCGCGCTGGCCTCCTGCCCGCCCAGCACCTGGCTGGCGCAGGAGTTCCGAAACATCCAAGCCGGGCACCATCCGCCCGGGTGACGCTGAGGGGGTCGACCACCGACCCACGAGAGAGGCGCATCCCATGACCAGCACCCCCGGTCCCGCCGAGCAGCCGCCCGCCCCGCAGGTCTGGCCCACCCTGCGCGCCCATGACGCCCGTGCCCTGATCCGGTTCCTCGTCGACGCCTTCGGCTTCGAGGAGACCGTGGTGTACGGCGACGGGGATCTGGTGCAGCACGCGCAGGTCAGCTGGCCCGAGGGCGGCGGTGTCATGCTGGGCTCCGTGCGCAAGGGCCCGGACGCGGGCGACGGCCCGACGCCGCCCGGCCACTTCAGTGCCTACGTCGTCACCGCCGACCCGGACGCCGTACACGCCCGCGCCAAGGCCGCGGGCGCCGACATCATCACCGACCTGCATGTCACGGACTACGGCTCCCGCGACTTCGCCGCCCGCGATCCCGAGGGAAACCGCTGGTACTTCGGTACGTACCGGGGCGAGCCGCGCTGAGCCGGGGCCGGGTCAGGAACCCGGTCGCTGCTGCCGGATGCGCTGCGCGACGGCGCTGTCCTCCGTCTCCCACCACGGGCGCACGAGATCGGACTGCTGCGCCGATCCCTCGACCGGGCCGGCCGGTACCAGTTCCGTCGCCAGGCGGCGGTCCAGTACGACCGTCTCCGCGCGCTCGGTGCGGGCCCACTGGACCAGGATCGCGAGCAGGAAGGGCAGCGCCACCAGCTCGGCGATGCCGATCATCGCGCCGCCGCCGACCTGCTGGTCGTGCTGGACGTCCGGCGACCAGGCCGGGGCGTGGTGCAGGTACCAGGCGCCGGCGATCAGGGTGCCGTGGGTCATCACCACGATGCCCGGTACGGCGTCGACGATGCCGTCGAGGAACACCAGCGCCGCCCGCACCGGGTGGGTGCACCAGCGCGGCAGCGCCTCCTCGCGGGTGAGCACCGGGACGACGAACAGGCAGCCGGCGAGCAGCAGGTGCAGGTACATCACCTGGTGCAGCCAGCCCACGCGCAGCGCGGTCTCGAAGTAGGGGGTGAAGTAGACGGTCAGCTCGGTGGCCAGGACCAGGACGGTACTGACCAGCGGGAAGGTGAGCAGCCGTACGAGCCGCCCGGTCATGGCCCGGCGGACGCGTCCGGCGGCGGGTTGGGGCAGAGCCCGCAGGGCGAGCCGCAGCGGGTCGCCCAGCGCCAGGCCGAGCGGTGCGATCAGGTCGAGGAGGATGTTCTGCACCGCGGCCGGCCAGAACAGCACGCGGTCGTAGACGGCGAGGGCCGACATGGTGGCCACGACCAGGGCGCCCAGGCCGAGCAGTCCGAAGGCGGCGCCGCGCGCCACGGGCCATGGCTCGCCCCGGCGCCGCAACCGCAGGACGCCCCAGCCGTACAGACCGCCGAGGAGGACGACGAGCAGCAGCGCGGGCAGGTCCCACTGCCACGAGGTGAACAGGCGTCCCGGGGTCAGCTCCGGCAGACTCCCCATGACGTCCCTCTCTCCACGGCACACCGGCCTGGCGACGACCGGACTCGCCGAGGGACTTTACGCCGCCCATGACCGGCCCGAACGCGCCCCGCCCGGCGATCGCCCACCGTCTCACCTCTCTCATGCCGAGTTCTTACCGACGGCGGTGGAGAGGCCGCGGCGGCGACCCGGGGTCAGGTCGGGTACGCCTGTTCGGGCTCGGTCGTGGGTGTGGTGGTGGCCCGAGGCTTCGGCGCGGGGCGGCGGGAGGGTGTGGTGAGGACCGCGAGGCAGCCGACGACCAGGGCGATGCCGGCCCAGCCGAGCAGGGGCAGGCGTTCACCGACGACCAGGACGGCGAGCACGGCCGCGACGGCGGGTTCCAGCAGCGAGAGGGTGGTCGCGGTGCTCGCCGGGACGTGGGTCAGACCCCAGCCGAACAGCAGGTAGCCGAGGAACATCGGGATCAGGGCCATGTAGGCGCCGACCGCCGCGTTGGACCAGGACGCCAGCAGCGGGGCGCCGGTCACCAGGAGCACGGGCAGGAGCAGCAGGCCGCCCAGGCCGAAGACCGTGCCCATGGCGGCGCCCGAGGGGATGCCGCGGCTGATCAGGCGGTGGGCGGCCCAGGAGTACAGGGCGTAGGTGAGGCCGGCGACCAGGCCGAGCGCCACGCCGGGCACGGTCGACCGCGTGGAGTGGCCCGTCGAACCGGAGGCGGCCCCGGCCGTCTGTGCCAGGCACAGCAGCACGGTGCCGGTCAGCCCCAGGGCGGCTCCGGCCGTCCAGCGGCGGGTGAGGCGGCGGCCGTCCGCGACTCGCTCGACGAGGGCCGAGGCGAGCGGGGCCGAGCCGATGGAGACGACCGTTCCGGCGGCGACGCCGGCCAGGTGCATGGAGCTGTAGAAGGCCAGCGGATAGGCGCTCACCGAGAGCGCCCCGGTCACGACCACGCCGCGGTGCGCGCGCAGCCCCGCCGTCTCCCGGGCGATCAACGGCGCGGCCCGAAGGGCCTGGAGCAGGCCGCCCAGGCCCATGGCCGCGGCCCCGATGGCGAGGGGCCCCACGCCCGGAGCGAAGGTCGCCGCGGTGCCGGTGGTCCCCCACAGCACCGAGGCCATGAGCACGCACAGCGCGCCGATGCCCGCCGAACCGGGCCCGGGTCCGGCCGGCCGCGTCACAGCCGGTCCAGCAGGCCGGCGGCCATGGCCCGGGCGTGCGCGACCCGGGTGCCCGCGCCCTCCAGGCCGGCGCGCGCCATGGCGCCCTCCAGCAGGAAGGACAGCTGCTCGGCCAGGACGCGGGCCCTCTGCGGCCGGTCGGGCAGCAGTTCCGCGAGGTGTCCGGCGAGCAGGGCCTCGACCTCCTCCTTGTGCCGGCGCACCAGGTCCCGCCCCTCGTGCCCGGCGGGCAGTTCGGCGGCCGCGTTCAGCAGCCCGCACCCGCGGAAGCCGCGTTCGTAGGCGAAGGCGGCGTGATCGGCGTACGCGTCGAAGACGGCCAGGACGCCGCCGCGCGGGTCCCGAACCCGCGCCAGCCGCTGCCGGTACAGGCCGAGCCATTCCTCGTGGCGCTCGTCGAGGTAGGCCAGCACCAGGTCGGCCTTGGAGGAGAAGTTGTTGTACAGGCTCATCTTGGCCACGCCGGCCTCGGCCGTGATGGTGTCGATCCCGGTCGCCGCGACACCGTCCGCGTAGAAGCGGCGCGCGGCGGCGGCGAGCAGCCGGCTGCGGGCGCTGCCGGGCCGCTTCCGCGGGCCCGCCGCCGGGGTGGCCGTGTCGTCCATGAGGTCACTCCAACCGAGGGATTAGGTAGGTCGGTCTACCTAGTATTCCATACGGTTTTCCCGGTGCAACCATCCGGGTGCGGAGGTGGTCTGTTGTTGCGGAACTCGCTTTCCCACCACGTTCGTTCACCCGCCATCGATGCTGCACCGAGGACCCCCCCATGCTTCAGAGCTCCCCCGGCCTCCGCCCGCTCCGACTGGCCGCCGGCACCCTCGGCGCCGTCGCCCTGACCGCCCTGGGCGTCACGCCGGTCGCGGCCGTCGACGGCTCCGGGGCCGTCCTGACTCTGAGCCCCGTCGCGCCGGTCAGCGGTGTGCGGCCCGGCGCCGGCTTCGACGTACCGGCCTCGTTCACCAACAGCGGCGCCCCGGTCGGCAAGGTCTATCTGTCGTACTCCGTCACCCGCGGTCTGAGCCACACCGAGCTGCCCTCCAACTGCCTTCGCTACGAGGTGGTCTCCTTCGACGAGGAGCCCAGCAAGTCCGAGGCGGTCTGCGAGTTCGACCAGACGGTGAAGCCCGGCGTGGTCTACGCGCCGGAGAAGGCGCTGACCCTCAAGGCCCTCGACCGGGCCCTCTACGACCGGCTGAGGGTGGTCGTGGCCACCGACGACCCCGCCCCCACCGACGGCGCCGCCGAACCCGTCCGCGGCACCGGCCCCGCGGTCCGGCTCGTCGAGCGGCCCGACGAGAAGCCGGCGGCCCGGCCGGGCCACAGCGAGCACCCCGACTGGGACGCGGCGGACGTGAAGGTCACGGCCGAGAACACCGCCGACTTCCAGGTCACCGGCGCCGCTCTCGAGGGCCGGATCGGCGACACCGTCGGCCTGACGGTGAGGTTCACCAACGCCGGGCCGGCCTGGGTCCTGCGGGACGGGAACATCTCGGTCACCAAGGTGAGGATCGAGGTCCCGGCCGGTACGACGGTCGTCAAGACCTACGGCTTCTGCGACAAGGTGGCCACCGGCGGCTACGAGTGCGGCACCAGCCAGTCCTGGGAGAACGAGGGCCAGGGCGAGAACTACGCCTTCAAGCTGCGCATCGACAAGGCGGTGTCCGGCGCCAAGGGCTCGGTGTCCCTCGCCGGCCCGTCCCGGCCGTTCGACGACCGCACCACGAACGACAGGGCCGACATCACGCTGCACGTCACCGGCGGCGGCTCGACGGGCGGTTCCGGTTCCACGGGCGGTTCCGGTTCCACGGGCAGTTCCGGCTCGTCGACGTCCGGCGGCGGCACCTCGTCCTCCGGCGGTTCCGGTTCGACGGGCGGCGGTTCCGCCGCCGGGGGCGGCTCGGCCACGAGCGGCACCTCGACGCAGTCCGGTTCCGGCGGGGACCTGGCGAGCACCGGTTCCGGCGCGGTGCTGCCCGTCGCGGGCGCGGCCGCGGCGGCCGTCGCCGTCGGCGCGGGCGCCGTGGTGGTGGCACGCCGCCGCCGGGCCTCCCGCTGACGGCCGCCGGTACACGTGGCGCACCGTGGGCGGGGCCGCCCACGGTGCGCCGGGGTCAGTGCAGGTCGGCGCCGGCGACGCTGCCGGTGACCCGGCCGTCCGGCAGCGGGGCGTCCGCGGGCGCGTTGTCGTCGAGGAAGCCGCCCGACTGGTGCGACCACAGTTTCGCGTAGGCGCCCTCGGCCGCGAGCAGCTCCTGGTGCGTGCCCTGTTCGACGATCCGGCCGCGGTCGAGGACCACGAGCCGGTCCATGCCCGCGACCGTGCTCAGCCGGTGCGCCACCACCAGGGCCGTACGCCCCTCCATGAGCCGCCACAGCGCTTCCTGCACGAGGATCTCGCTCTCGGAGTCCAGCGCGCTGGTCGCCTCGTCGAGCAGCAGGATGGGCGCGTCGCGCAGGATCGCCCGGGCCAGGGCGACGCGTTGGCGCTGCCCGCCGGACAGTTTGATGCCGCGCTCGCCGACCATGGTGTCGAAGCCGTGCGGCAGCGCGTCGGCGAACTCCGTGACGTGCGCCGCCTCGGCCGCCCGGCGGATCTCGGCGTCGGTGGCGTCCGGCCGGGCGAAGGCGATGTTGTCGCGCAGGGTGCGGTGGAACATAGCCGGGTCCTGGGGGACGTAGGCGATGAGGCCGCGCAGGTCGGCCTGGCGCATCCGGCTGATGTCCTGGCCGCCGATGAGGATCCGGCCGCCGTCGATGTCCGTCATCCGCAGCAGCAGCCGGGTCAGGGTGGTCTTGCCCCCGCCGGACCGGCCGACGAGGCCGATCTTCGCGCCGCTGGGCACGGCCAGGTCGAGGCCGTCGAAGAGCGGCGCCCCTCCCCCGTGGGCGAAGGTCACCCGCTCGAAGCGGACGTCGGCGGGGCCGTCGCGCAGCGGCTCGGGGGCCGCCGGGTCGAGGACGGTCGACGGCACCAGCAGCAGCTCGGTGAACTGCGCCGCCTCCGTCATGGAGCTCTCCAGACGGCGATAGATCTGGTTGAAGTCGAACATGATCTTGGTGGCGTTGGCGTAGTAGGTGAAGGCGACCACGATCGCCTCCACCCCGTGCTCGCCGCCGCCGAGAGCGACGGCGAGCACCAGCCCGAGGACGTTGGTCAGCACGGACATCGGCGCGACCAGCGTGTCGATGCGGAGGTTGCCGTAGTCCCACGACCGCAGCATCAGGCGCCGCGAGTGCGCGACCCGCGAGCGGTGCTCGGCGGCCTCGCGCTCCTCGGCGGCGAACGCCCGGACCGTGTCCATGTTCATCAGGCTGTCGGCGACATGGCCCGACACCCGGGCGATCGCCTCCTCGCGCTGGTCGACGAGGGCCTGACGGCGCCGGATGAGCGGGGCCACCAGCAGGGCCGTCAGCGCGATCATCGCCAGCAGCCCGATCACGAGCAGCGGTTCGTAGCGCCACAGCACCACCGATCCGAAGAGCAACGGCACCAGGCTGCCCACGACGTTGAAGGTGAGGGTGTCGATGAAGTCCTCGAAGCGGGAGGCGAAGCTCAGCACCCGCTTGGTCAGCGATCCGGCGAAGTTGTCGTGGAAGAACGTGGCGTCCTTGGCGAACAGCTCGTCCATGCCCAGGACGTACAGCGCCTCGACGCCGAGGGCGTCGAGGCGGTTCAGGCAGTGCAGACCGATGCGCCACAGGCCCTCCGCCAGCAGCATGACGCCGGCGAAGCCGATGACGTACGGCAGGGTCGCGCCGAGACCGGCGCCGTCGCCGCCGGCGATGCGGGCGACGAGCTTGGCCACGATGAGCGGCGCGATGTAGTTGAGGCCGATGTTCCCGAGGGCCGGCAGCAGCATGGCGGGTGCCGTCAGCCGCCGTAACCGGGCCAGTTGTCGTCCGTAGTAGCGAAGTGCGAGGAGCGCGGAGCCCCTGCGCGGCGAACCCGCGCGTGCGTCAGCTGATCCCATCCCGATCCCGTCGTCGTACGGCGGTGGGCCTGCGCGTGGCGCGGCGAGGAACGTCGTTCGTGCGGGCGCCCTCGCACAGCTCGCGGCGACGCCCTCGCGCGAGTACGTGCAGGCCAGGAATGGGAGTGTCCCGCGAAGGCCCCCGCCCGGTCCACGCGTTTTCCGCCCGCGACGACGTCGCCGCGGCCGTCGGCCGTACCGCGGTGGGCGACGCGGTGGGCGACGCGGTGGGCGGCGTGGTGGAGACCGGCGGCCCCGAGGCCTTCCGGCTGGAGGGGTTCTTCCGCATGGGCCTCACCGCGCTGAACGACCCCCGCGAGATCGTCACGGACCCGCAGGCCCGCTACTGGGGCGCCGCGCTGCAGGAGGACACGCTGCTGCCGGGCCCGGGCGCGCACCTCGGCGCGACCCGCTTCGCCGACTGGCCGGCGCGGCAGAGCTGAGTCCGTGAGGGCCCTGGCCGGCGGGCGAGGGCCACGGGATCCCGGCCCATCGGATTGATCGAGCGGGATCCCGGCGTTCCGGGGCTTACTCAAAAAGGGTGTCCGGAAGCGAGCGTCGGCTGAGGCGCTTGCTCCGCAGACACCGGCCGTCTCTTCCGGCTACAGGGCGTCCTGATGCGAGGTGGCATGGATGGAGCCGAGCAGGTTGAGGGCCTGGGCGCTGGGGCTGCCGGGTTCGGCCTGGTAGATGACAAGTTGCTGGCCCGGAGCGTCGCATACGTCGAAGGACTGGTAGGTGAGCGTCAGGGGTCCGACGTCCGGGTGGAGGAAGTGCTTGGCGTCCTGGGTCTTGCCCCGCACGGCGTGGGTGTTCCACAAGCGGGTGAAGTCCGCGCTGTGCTCGCCGAGGGCGCGGACCAGTTCCCGCAGCCGTGGGTTGTCCGGGTCGAGGCCGGCCGCCTGACGCAGGTGGCTCACGGTGGCCTGCGCGGTGTGGCTCCACCGGGTGTAGAACTGCCGGCCGGCCGGGTCGAGGAAGGTCATGCGGGCCAGATTGTCCGCCCGTTCGAAGGGTGAGTGCAGGGCCTCGGCCAGGGCGTTGTCCGCCAAGATGTCCAAGGTCCGGTTGATGGCGAACGCCGGGGCGCCCGGGTAGCCGTCCATCAGCCGGCGAAGGGCCGGACTGACGCGGTCCGAGGTGTGAGTGAACCGGTTGCTCGGCGCTGCCCCGGCCAGCTGGTGCAGGTGTGCGTGGGCGTGGGGGTCCAGTCGCAGAGCGCGGCCGAGCGCGTCGAGTACCTGGGCCGAAGGGTGGCGCTCGCGCCCCTGTTCCAGACGGGTGTAGTAATCCGCGTTCACTCCGGCCAGGACCGCGACCTCTTCACGGCGCAGTCCGGTGACCCTGCGCACGCCGTAGCTCGCCATGCCGACGTCCTGCGGCCGTAGGCCCGCCCTGCGTGCGCGGAGGAACTCTCCCAGGTGGTTGTCGGTCATGTCCTCAGGCTAGGGCGCAGGTGCGGTGTGCTGCCTGGGTGCGGTGCACCCAGGCAGCACACGTCCTGGTCGGCGGTCTCCGACCTGTCAAGACTCGGTCGGGCAGGACCGACCGGCACTCGTGGACGAAGGGACTCCGTCATGAGAGGGAACACGGAGGAGGGCCCTGCCGACGTGGTCGGCATGTGGGTGACCGCGGACGGTCACATCCGCCAGGAGTTGCCGGCGGACGGCCGGTACGACGAGGCCCGCGGTGACCGGCGCAGCGCGTACACGGGCCGATACACGGTGTCCGGCAGCCACATCGACTACGTCGACGACTCCGGGTTCCACGCGACGGGCGACATCCGCGAAGGCGTGCTCCACCACGAGCACCTCGTGCTCCACCGAGAGGAAAAGCAGGCATGACAGACGCAGCCAAGGTCGTGGCAGTCACCGGAGCGAGCAGCGGGATCGGCGAGGCGACCGCCCGCCGACTTGCCACCGACGGCCACCGTTTGCTCCTCGGAGCGCGGCGCACGGATCGTCTCGATGCGCTGACCAGGGAGATCACCACCACAGGCGGCACCGCAGCGTTTCAGCGGCTGGACGTCACGGATGCCGATGATGTCCGGTCCTTCGTGTCCGCCGCCCGCGAGCGCTACGGCCGAGTGGACGTGGTGGTCAACAACGCCGGAGTGATGCCCCTCTCGCCGCTGGAAGCGCTGAAGACCGACGAGTGGGACCGCATGATCGACGTCAACGTGCGGGGAGTCCTGCACGGTATCGCCGCCGCCCTGCCCACGATGCGCGCTCAGGGCAGCGGACACTTCGTGAACATCGCCTCCGTCGGCGCATACGAGGTCTCTCCCACCGCCGCCGTCTACTGCGCCACCAAATTCGCCGTCCGCGCGATCTCCGAAGGACTGCGCCAGGAGTCCACCGGGAACATCCGGGTCACCCTCGTCTCCCCGGGCGTGACCGAGTCCGAACTCGCCGACGGCATCTCCGACCCGGCCGCCCGGGAGGCCATGACGACCTACCGCGCCGTGGCACTGCCCGCCTCGGCCATCGCGGAGGCCATTGCCTACGCCCTCTCCCAGCCTCCGCAGGTCGACGTCAACGAAATCGTCGTCCGTCCCGCCGCAAGCGCCCAATGACCCGCGGTTGCGCCACACGTGCTGCGAATGATCCGGCCCTCGCCTCCGGCGGATTCACCCCCGACGGCGGTCCGTGAGGACCCCGACCGGTGCGCTTCTCCCGCTCGTACGACGAAGGGGCCTTCACAGGCTGTCCGCCTGTGAAGGCCCCTTCGCACCGTCGGGACGACAGGATTTGAACCTGCGACCCCTTGACCCCCAGTCAAGTGCGCTACCAAGCTGCGCCACGTCCCGGTGCGCGCTTCGCGGTGGACCGCGTGATCGCGCAGGTCAACCTTACCGTACGGGTACCGGTGTGTGCGTCGGCCCGGCTGCGGGGGCCGGCCCGGTGGTCGCCGGGCCGGCCGGTCGCCTCAGCCGCGGGTGGCCGACGCCACGGCCTGCGGCTGTGCGGACGTCGGGTCGTCGCCCGCCCGCGTCGGGCCGGTCAGGCGTCCGGAGCGAGCCGCCGGGACCAGCAGCGCCGCCAGCGCCGCGGCCAGGCACAGCACCGCCAGCAGGGCGAAGCCGTGGGTGTAGCCGGACTCGTACGGCAGACCTGAGGGCTGGAGCCGGCCGGTGACCAGGACGCCGGTGAGCGCGGCGCCGATGGAGCCGCCGATGGTGCGGATGTTGGCGTTCATGCCGGTCGCGGCACCGGTCTGGTCGGCCGGGACGCTGCCGACGATGAGGTTGGCCATGGAGGCGAAGGCCAGGCCGATGCCGAGGCCGAACACACCCGACACGACGGCGACCTGCCACTGGGCGGCGTGCCAGAGGGCGAGGAGCCCCAGGGCGAGGGCGCCGAGCGCGGCACCCGTCGTCAGCAGCGGCTTCGCGCCGATCAGGGGCTCCAGGCGGCCGCTGAGGATGCCGGAGGCGAACATCGCGACGAGCATCGGGAGCATCAGCAGTCCGGAGGCGGTCACGCTCGCGCCGAAGCCGTATCCGGCGGATTCCGGGGTCTGGACGAAGCCCGGCAGGAAGGACCACAGGGCGTACATGCCGGCGCCGAACAGCAGGGCCGCGGTGTTGGTGGTCCACACCGCCGGCAGCCGCATCACGCGCAGGTCGATCAGCGGGGTGCGCGAGCGGGCCTCGGCCAGCAGCCACACCGTGAACAGGACGGCCGCGGCGGCGAACAGGCCGATCACCTTCCCCGAGCCCCAGCCCCACTTGGCCGCCTGGCTCAGCGGCAGCAGCAGCGCCACCAGCCACGCCGACAACAGGCCCGCGCCCAGCCAGCCGACGCTGCCCTCGGCGCGGTTGGCCGACTCGGGGACGTAGCGCAGGGCGATGAGCACGGTGGCGGCGACGACGCCGACGGGGATCCAGAACAGCCAGCGGTAGTCGAGCGCGGAGACGATCGGGCCGGCCGCGACGATGCCGACGCCGCCGCCCGCGGCGATCACCGCGGAGAGGTTGGAGATGCTGCCGGGGACCCTGGACGGGGCGAACTCGTCACGGATGATGCCGAAGGAGAGCGGGAACAGGGCGCCGCCGACGCCCTGCACGACCCGGGCGACGATCAGGACGCCGATGGTCGGGGCGAGCGCGGCGAGCAGGCAGCCGAGCAGCACGACGAACAGGACGGCGACGAGGGTGCGCTTCTTGCCGATCAGGTCGCCGACGCGGCCGAGTATCGGGGTGAACACGGAGGCGGACAGGAGATAGGCCGTCATCACCCAGGTCGCCGTGGACTGGGAGGTGTGCAGCGCGTGCTGGACCGTGGGCAGGGCAGGCGCGATCAGCGACTGCAGCATGGCGAACACACCGGCGCCGGTCGCGAGGACCGAGAAGGTGAGACGGGTGGACGTGCGGGGCATGAGGGGCCTCTCCGAACGGGGCGCGGCCTCGGGTCGCGGTCGTACGGGCCTGGAGCGCCGCTCGGGCGGCACGGGCACGCCGACGGCCGCGGTGAGCGGTCGCGGAAAGGTGGTGGACGCACCTCGCACTGCTAAAGTGGAGGTACGCCTCCACTCTAGCGGAGGCCCTCCTCCGCTTCAAGTAGCGGAGGCACTCCTCCGTATTGATCGTGCTCGGGAGGCATCCGTGACGTTCCCCATCGGCGAGATCGTGGCGTCCCGGCGGCCGCACCGGAAGGACGCCGCCCGCAACTACGACGCGCTGCTGACCGCGGCCCGCGAGGCCTTCGCGGCGCACGGCGCCGAGGCGTCCCTGGAGGACATCGCCCGCCGTGCGGGCGTGGGCATCGGCACGTTGTACCGGAACTTCCCGACCCGGCGCGATCTCTTCGAGAGCGTCTACGCGGACGAGGTCAACGAACTGGTCCGGGTCGCCCGGGAGGTCGGTGAACTGGAGCCCTGGGAGGCGCTGACGGCCTGGCTGCGGCGGTTCACCGGCTACATGGTGACCAAGCGAGCCGTGCGCGAGGCCCTGAACGACGAGTCGGAGATCTTCCAGGCCTGCCGGGACTCGATGTACGCGGCGGGCGGACCGCTGTTCGAGCGGGCGCAGGCGGCCGGTGAGGCCCGTAAGGACATGGACTTCACCGACCTGCTGCGGATGGTCGCCGGGATCACGGCGACGGCCTTCGACGACGACGCCCAGCGGGACCGGGTGCTGGCCATCGCGCTCGACGGGGTGCGGGGCAGGGGGCGGGGCGCGGGCGCCTAGGCGGTCGGTGCTGGACGCCATGAGCGAGTGGGGGTGGTTCGTGGCTGGTCGCGCAGTTCCCCGCGCCCCTCAAGGGGCGCCGGCGTAGGGTCCGTCGCATGCGACTCACCGTTCTCGGCGGCTGCGGGGCCTGGCCCACCGCGCGGCAGGCGTGCAGCGGCTATCTGGTCGAGCACGCGGGCTTCCGGCTGCTGATCGACCCCGGATACGCCACGCTGCCACGCCTGTTGACGCGTCTCGACGTGGGCGCGGTCGACGCGGTGCTCGTCAGCCACGGACACCCCGACCACTGCGCCGACCTCAACCCGCTGTTGCGGGCACGGGCGTTGCGGGACGATCCGGCGCCCCCGCTCGACGTGTACGCGCCGCACAAAGCGCTGGACGCCGTCCTCGCCCTCGACCGGCCGGGCATGCTGGCGCAGGCCCTGCGCCTGCACGAGTTCAGTCCGGGAGACCGCTTCGGCATCGGCCCGTTCACGGCGGACACCGTGCTGCTGCCGCACTTCGTGCCCAACGCCGGAATCCGGCTCACCACGCCCGACGGCGTGCTCGTCTACACCGGCGACACCGGTCCCAGCGCCGAGGTCCCGCGGCTGGCCCGGGGCGCGGACCTGCTGGTGTCGGAGGCTACCTATCCGCGCCGGGTGCCGGAGGAGGACGCCCGCTTCCTGCTCACCGCGGAGCTGGCCGGTCGGTACGCCCGACAGGCGGGCGCGGCAAGGCTGTTGCTGACCCATTTGTGGCCCGGCACCGATCGGGCGACGGCGCTGGAGGCGGCCAGGGAGGGTTTCAGCGGGCCCGTCGGCGTCGCCGTACCGGATCTGGTCGTCGACCTCTGAGCGGTCGCCCGGGTCAGACAGCGGCGACCGCTTCCGCGATCACGTCGGCGACCCGTGCCGGCTGCTGGACCAGCAGCATGTGCCCGGCGTCGGGCACCGTGACCGTGCGGACGTGCGGGCAGGCTTCCAGACCCTCCCGCTCGGCGTCGGTCAGGCCGATCTCGTCGTGGTCGCCCCGCACGACCCAGGCGGGTACGACCGCCTCGCACAGCCGGGCGACCAGTGAGGGGTGGCGGCCCAGGTACTCGTAGTAGGCGTGGACGATCCTGCGGCAGGCCGCGGGGTCGTTGCCGCGCATCGCCGCCGCCAGTACCTCCGCGCGCTCCTTGGGCAGTTCGCGTTTCATGGCGGTCGGCACGACCTTGAGCATCCCCGACCAGGCCACCGTGCCGAGGCCGGGCACCCGCCCGAGTGCGTCCATCACCGCCAGGAACGACGCCTCGTCCTTGCGCGAGAAGGTGGGCGACAGCAGCACCAGGGGGCCCTTGAACAGCCCGGCCGCCGCCATCTCCAGCGCCACGTTCGCGCCGAGGCTGTGGCCCACGACCACATCGCAACCGGTGTCGGTCGCGAAGCGTGCCATCAGCTCCGCGTAGTGCTCCATCGACACGTCCTCGGGCGCCTCTGTCCCGGCCATCCCGGGCTGCGTCACCGCCACCAGGCCCACGTCGGCGAGCACGGGCTCGGCCATGACGTCGGCGTAGAACTCGGTCGAGCACATCCCACCCGGAATCATCATCACCCGGTGCGCGGCCCCCTCGGGACCCGCACGCCGGACATCCCAACGGTCGCCCATACAACGAGCGTGACCCCACGCGCGGCACCTCGCATCCGCTGCCCCGGGAACGCCGGGCGCCGGCCCCGCGTCGTCGCGGGGCCGGCGCCCGTCCTCGTTCTGTCGGCCGACCGGGCGGGTGGCGTCGTTCAGTGCGCGGTGACCAGCTTCTGCTCGGTGTCGCTCGGCGCGGCCGTCCGCGGGGTGCGCAGGGCGGCGATGCCGATGAAGACCATGGAGGAGAGGCCGGCCAGGGCGAAGGCGGTGAAGCCCCACTCGCCGTTGCCCGCGGCCAGCAGCTGGCCGCCGAGCCATGGGCCGAAGACGGCGCCGAAGCGGCCCATGCCGGAGGTCCAGCCGACGGCGGTGGCGCGGTTGTCCGGGGTGGAGCGGATGGAGACGGTCGCGTAGATCATCGTCTGGGCGCTGTTGAGGAAGACGCCGGTGAGGAAGACGACCAGCGTGGTGACGCCCATCGACATGTGGACGCTGAGCAGGTAGACGCCGGCGGCCGTGAGCGCGAACCAGATCGCGGAGATGCGCGGGGCGCCGAACCGGTCGGCCGCGCGGCCGGCGACCAGCATGCCGACGATGCCGCCGAGGTTGAAGACGACGACGAAGGTCAGCGCGTTGGTGAGCTCGTAGCCCTGGGTGCGCATCAGGGTGGGCAGCCAGGTGGCGACGCCGTACACGAGGAGCAGTCCGCCGAAGGAGGCCAGCCAGTACAGCAGGGTCTGGACCCATTCGCCGCCGCGGAAGAGGCCGAGCAGCGCGTCCCAGCGGTCGGCGGCCGTCTTCCTGCCGGTCGTGGCGGGCAGCTCGACGTCGTAGCGAGCGGCGAGTGCGGCGGCCTCCTCGTCGCGGCCCTTGGCGCGCAGGAAGCTCAGCGACTCGGGCAGCAGCTTGACCAGCACCGGGGCGAAGAGCAGCGGGGCCACGCAGACCCAGAAGGCCGCCCGCCAGCCGACCGGCTCCACCAGCCACTTGGCCACGTAGGCCGAGAGGATGCCGCCCGCGTGGTGGGCCGTCATCAGCAGGCCGATGACGAGAGCGCCGCGGCCGCGGGGGGCGTAGTCAGAGACCATGCTGATCGCGGTCGGCAGCAGTCCGCCGAGACCGACTCCGGCCAGGGTCCGGCCGAGGCCGAAGACCGCGACACTGCCGGAGACCGCGCAGATGCCGGAGGCGAGCGAGAACAGCGTCACGCAGCCGATCATCAGCTTCTTGCGGCCGATCCGGTCCGCGACCGTGCCCGCGGTCAGCGCGCCGATCAGCATGCCGAAGGTGGCGTAGGAGCCGAGGTCGCCGGCCTGGTCCGGGGTGAGGCCGAAGGTCTTCGTCTCCAGCAGGTGCGGCAGCACGGAGCCGTAGATGAACATGTCGAGGCCGTCGAAGAGCACGGCAAGCCAGCACAGTCCGACGACCAGGAGGGCCAGTCTGCTGCCGCGGGCGGTTGGGGAGGGGGAGGAAGACATCGTTGGTTACCTCTCGTACGTGGTGCACCAGACGCTAAGGAGCCACCCCCAGAGAGTCAACACTTTTGTTAACAATCTCATCGACGATCTGGAGGTGGCTCCCGCCCGCGCTCCGGTTCAGGCGACCGGCGGCGTCCCGTGCGTGTGGAACGACTCGATGGTCTTCAGCCCCCAGGCCTGTCCTTTCTTGCGCTCCTCCTCGGTCCAGGTGATCAGCGGCCAGTCCGGGGCCAGGACGAGCCGGGTGAGCGGGTTGCACAGCTCGATGCGGTTGCCGCCCGGCTCGTAGACGTAGAGGAAGAACGTCTGCTGGATGGCGTGCTTGTGCGGGCCCGTCTCGATGAACACACCGCTGTCGACGGCGAGATCGGCGGCGCGCAGGATGTCCTCGCGGGTGTCGGTCGCGAAGGCGATGTGGTGCAGCCGCCCGGCCGAGCCGGTCCAGTCCTCGGTGTAGACGACGTCGTACGACTTGTTCGTGTACGTCAGCCAACGCGCCGCGACGCGGCCCGAGTCGAGCCGGATCTGCTCCGTGGGCCGGGCGCCGAGGAGGTGTTGCTGGAACTCGGCGTTGGCGAGCACGTCGGCGGCGAGGAAGTTGACGTGGTCCAGGCGGCGGACCCCGACTCCCTTGTTGGGCTTGGCCTGTGGCTGGTTCTTCAGCGCCGGCCGCAGTTCCCCGGGGGCCCGGTAGTGCTCGCTCTCCCAGTACAGGGCGTGCTCGTGGCCGTCCGGGTCGGTCGTCACGTACAGCTTGCCGAGGCCGGGTTCGTCCTCGGTCCAGGTGCCCGTGCCGCCCGCCTCCTCGATCGCCCTGACACGGCGGTGCAGGCCCTCCTCGCTGGAGGTGCGCAGGGCGAGCCGGCCGAGGCCGGGCCGCTCGCGGGCGGTGAGGACCAGGCTGTGGTGCTCGTAGTCGTCGAAGGTCCGCAGGTAGACCGTGTCGCCGTCCTGGCCGTTGACCGTGAGGCCGAGGTAGTCGGTGAAGAAGGCGACGCTGGCGTCCAGGTCGGGGGTGAAGAGCTGGGCGTGGCCGATGTGGGCGATGTCGCCGAGCGGCGGAGTCATCGTTGACCTCCATGGGGGTGCGGGGGGATCGGTGCCGTCTCGGCGGCCCGGGGGAACACGGTGCCGTCGAAGATCTTGCGGGCCGTGCGGACGACGGCGGTGCGGCGGGCGACGGGCAGGCCGTCGGCGCCCGTGGTGAGGCCGCTCTCGATGTCCGTGAAGCCCGTGGGGTGTTCGATGCGGACGCGGTCGCCGCCCCCGTCGAGCGCGGCGAGATCCGCGCCCACGCCGCCCTCGATCCGCAGGCCGGCGGCGACACCCGCGGCGCCCAGGACGCCGATCGAGGTGTGACAGCGGACCGGGATGAAGGTCCGGGTGGTCACCGCGCCGCCCTTGCGGGGCGGGGCCAGCAGCGTCAGCTTGGGCACGGTCGTGTCGGAGACGTCGCCGAGCCCCATCAGCCGGCCCGCCCGGAGGCGGATCGCGCGGAGCCGGTCGGCGAGCGCGAGGTTCTCCTCCAGGTCCTTGGGCGTCTCGTAGCCGGTGACGCCGAGCGAGGCGGCTTCGACGAGCACCGTGGGCATGCCGTTGTCCACGCAGGTGACGGGCACGCCGTCGATGACGTCGCGGACGGCGCCGGTAGGCAGCAACTTCCCTGCGCCGGGCGGGAATTCGACGACCACGGGCGCGGCCGTCCCGGGCACGCCCGAGATCTCGGCGTCCCCGGTGTAGTCGACGCGGCCGTGCGGGGTGGGGAAGGTGGCCGTCGCGCGGTCACCGGAGTTGACCATGCGGATGCGGACGGACGTCTCCTTCTCCCCCGCCGGGACCAGTCCGCGCTCCACGGCGAACGGGCCGACGCCGGCGAGGATGTTGCCACAGTTCTGACGGTCGCTCACCTCGGGCCGCTCGACGTCGATTTGGAGGAAGAGGTAGTCGACGTCGGCGTCCGGGTCGGCGGAGGGCGAGATCACGGCCACCTTGCTGGTGAGCGGGTGGGCGCCGCCCAGCCCGTCGATCTGCCGTTCGTCCGGGCTGCCCATGACGCGCAGCAGGAGTTCGTCGCGGGCTGCCGGGTCGGCGGGCAGGTCCTCGGCCAGGAAGTAGGCGCCCTTGGAGGTGCCGCCGCGCATCAGCATGCAGCGCACCTCCGCGGGCCCGGTCACGAGCCGTCTCCCGCGTACTCCTCGTACGTCCGGTACTCGACGCCCAGGCGCTTGAGGGTGTCCCTCAACCCGTAGCGGTCGAGGCCGAGTTGGCCGTCGAGGAAGGCGGCACGGGTGGCGGCCTCCTTGGCCTCGCGGGCCGCGGACCGCTCGGCCGCCTCGCGGGCGCGCTCGCGCGGGACGACCACGACGCCGTCGTCGTCGGCGAGGATCACGTCGCCGGGGCGGATGACCTGGCCGTCGACGGCGATCGGCACGTTGACCGAGCCGCCGGTGGCCTTCACGGTGCCCTGCGCGGAGACGGCGCGAGACCAGGCGGCGAAGCCCATGTCCCGCAGTTCCTGGGTGTCGCGGATGCCGGTGTTGAGGACGACACCGCGTACGCCGCGCTGCTTCAGCGCCGTCGCGAACAGTTCGCCGAACAGTCCGTCCGTGCACGGGGAGGTGGTGGTGACGACGAGGACGTCGCCCTCGCCGCACTGCTCCACGGCCGCGTGGATCATGAGGTTGTCGCCGGGCCAGCTCAGCACGGTGACGGCGGTGCCTGCGACGCGTACGCCCTGCTGGACGGGGCGGATCTCCGGGCCGAGCAGGCCGGTGCGGCCCATCGCCTCGCTCACGGTGGCCACACCGTAGCCGGCCAGCGCCTCGACGTCCTCGGCCTGCGCCTTGGGCGGGTTGGTGACGATGACGCCGCTCACGCCAGCTCCTTCGCGATCTGCGGGTAGGGGCGCATGTACGCCTCGGCCATGGTCTTGTGGGCCAGGCCCAGGTTGGGGCCGGCGTTGCGCTTGAGCTGGACGCCGCGGCGGACGGCGAGGTCGGTGTAGTAGTCCCACAGGTGCTGCTGGGCGCCGAGGCACTCCATCGCCCTGCGCTTGGTGTCCCAGACCTCGGTGATGTCGAGGAGGACCTCGGGCCTGAAGCCGCTCATCTCGGGCTGGTGCGGCTCGAAGTAGAACACCGGCGGGGCGCCGATGATCTCGCCCTCGCCCGGGTAGCCGATGGCCTGCGCGAGGACGCGGGCCTCCAGGGCCATGCGGTGGGCGGCCGGGTGGTCGCCGTTGTACGGGTCCTCGGCCGGGTGGGTGAGCACCACGTCGGGCTGGGTGGCGCGGTAGAGGGCGACGAGCCGGTCGGTCAACTCGGCGGTGGCGACGAGCGGGTAGTCGCCGGCGTCGAAGAAGCGGACCTCGGCGCCGAGGGTGGCGGCGGCCTTCTCCGCCTCCTCCCGGCGTATCGCCTTGATCTCCTCCAGCTTCCTGCCCTCGCGCCAGGCCTTGGCGGACTCGCCGCGCTCGCCGAAGGTGAGGCAGGCGATGGTGATCTTCTCCCCCCGGGAGGCGGCCAGGGCGATGGCGCCGCCCGCCCGCCACACGAAGTCCCCGGCGTGCGCGGTGACCACGAGGGTGGACCGTGGGGTGGCGGGCGCGTTGGCCTGAGTCATTGCTGCTATCTCCTTGTCGGACAGGTGGGCGCCCGCCTCCCCCGCGTCCGGCGCGCGTACGTCAGTCGCGCAACGCCTCGATGACGCTGGTGAGGTGGGCGCGGACGGCCGCCTCGGCCGCCTGCGGGTCCCTGGTCCTGATCGCCTCGATCATCGCCAGGTGCTCGTTCAGGGAGTGCTGCGGGCGTCCCGGCCTGAGCGCCAACTGGAAGCGATGGCGCACCAGTTGGGCGTTGAGCCGCTCCAGCAGGTCCACGGCGGTGCGCTGGCCGGAGAACTCGCGCACCTTGGCGTGCAGTTCCTGGTTGAGCTCGGAGTAGGTCACCGGCTCACCGTCGGCCACGGCCTTGGTCATCGCCGTGCCCAGCTCGGTCAGCTCGGCGAGCTGCTCGTCGCTCGCCAGGGTGGCCGCCTTCGCCGCGCACAGCCCTTCGAGGACCATGCGGCACTCGGTGATGGCGACCGCCTCCTCGACGGTCACCACCCGCACCCGCGAGCCGCGGTTGCGGATCCGCTCGACGAGGCCCTGGGCCTCCAGATCGATGAGTGCCGCCCGGATGCTCGCCCGTGTCACACCGAACTGCTCGGCGAGTTCGTTCTCCACCAGCCGCTGCGCCGGTGCCATCTCGCCGTGCAGGATCGCCTGCCGCAGCTGCGCGAGCGCATGCTGCTTGGCCTGCTCTCCGGTGCTCGGACGGGCTTCTTTCGGCATCGTTGCCCTCCCTGAGTGAGTGCCTGTCGAACCTAAATCTAGCCAGACAAGATTGTCAACAATTTTGTCCGCCGTATTGCGGGCGCAGTCGGCACCACATCGGGGGCGCAGGGCGAGGTCATCGCCGAGCGTCCCGGGGCGTGCTCGCGGTGGGGGCCGGACGCCGTCGTCGATCGCGGCCGTCGGCTCAGGCCCCGGGGAACTCCGGCTCGGCACCCTCGTACGCCGCCCGCAGCACGGCGAGCGCGCCGTCGGTGGTGATCGCGCGGGGGTTGGCGTAGGCCTGGCCCGCGGTCTGTGCGGCGGCCACCGTCAAGTCGGCTTCGTCGAGGCCGAGTTCGGCGAGGGTGCGCGGGGCGCCGAGGCGTCCGGCCAGGGACCGCAGGGCGCGGGGGGCGTCGTGGGTGTCCAGGGCGCGGGCCACGGCGGCGGCCGCGTCCGGGACCGCGGGGGCGTTGTAGGCGAGGGCGTAGGGCAGGACGACCGTGTGGGTCTCGGCGTGCGGCAGGCCGAAGGTGCCGCCGAGGACGTGGCAGAGCTTGTGGTGCAGGCCCATGGTGGTGGCGCCGAGGCAGGAGCCGCACAGCCAGGCGCCGTACAGGGCGCGCCCGCGGGCCTCCAGGGAGTCCGGGGCCTCGGCAACCGCGGGCAGGGCGGCCGCCATGGCCCGTATCCCCTCCTCGGCCATCAGCGCGGTCAGTGGTGAGCCGTCGGGGGCGTACAGGGCCTCGACGGCGTGGGCGATGGCGTTGACGCCGCTGGTGACGGAGAGCGGTACCGGCAGGGAGAGGGTGAGTTCGGGGTCGTAGACGACACTGCGCGGCAGGACGGCGGGGTCGCGGCCGGTGCGCTTGGCGCCGTGCTCGGTCAGGCCCCACACCGGGGTCATCTCCGAGCCGGAGTAGGTGGAGGGCACGGCGATCAGCGGCAGGCCGGTGCGCAGCGCGACGGCCTTGCCGAGGCCGATCGACGAGCCGCCGCCGACCGCGACCAGGCCGTCCGCGCCGGCCGCGCGGGCCACCTCCACGGCCCGGTCGGCGACCTCGACGGGCACGTGCATACGGGCGCCGTCGTGCAGGCCCACGCACGCGGGGCCCAGCGAGTCGGCGACCGCCCGGGCGGTGGCCGTACCGCGGCTGCCACAGACGACGAGCAGGCGGCGCAGGCCGAGTGCGGCGGCCTCCCCGGCGGTCGCGTTCGTGGCGGCGCCGGGCCGGAACACGACCCGGGCCTGCCGGGACTCGTGCGTGAAGTCGAGGGCGTCCTTCACGATCGTTCCAGTACGAGGTCGAAGCGGGCGTGCCGGAAGGGGTTCGGGAGGCCGAACTCCCGTGCCAGGGAAGGGTCGTCGGTGAGTGCGAAGTCCTGCACCAGGCTCGGTTTGACGGCGAACACCGCGTCCGAGTCGAGGTAGTCGCTGCCCGCGACGAAGATGTGCGTGGTGACCGGCGCGTGCCCGTCCGCCGAGGCGATGAAGTGGATGTGGGCCGGTCGGTAGGGGTGACGGCCGGTCGCCCGGAGCAGGTCCCCGACGGGCCCGTCGGTGGGGATCGGGTACGGGCTGGGCACACAGGTGCGGAACCGGAAGCGGCCCTCGGCGTCGGCCGTGAACAGTCCGCGGCCGTTGCCCGGCGGCTGCAGGTCGGGGCGCTGGACGTCGTAGAAGCCGTTGCCGTCGGCCTGCCACACGTCGATCACCGCGCCCGGCAGGGGGGTTCCGTCACCGGACACGACGCGGCCGCTGACCACGCAGGGCTCGCCGCCGCCCACCAGGTCGATGTTCGCGCCGAGTTGACGCGCCGGGGACTCGGTCATGTGGAACGGGCCGAGGACCGTCGACTCGGTGGCGCCCGGCGCGCGGTCGCCGTTGATCGTCTCCACCAGCATCGACAGGCCGAGCACGTCGGACAGGAGGATGAACTCCTGCCGGGTGTCCGTGCAGGTCTGCCCGGTCGCGGTCAGGAACGCGATCGCCCGCTCCCATTCCTCCTGGGTCAGCCGGGTCTCGCGCGCGAAGGCGTGCAGATGCCGGATCAGGCCGGTGAGCAGCTCACGCAGGCGCGGGTCGGCGGTGCCGGCCAGGCTGTTCACCGCCTCGTCCGTGACGGTGGTGCTCGTGGCGTCGGTGGTCATCTGTCGCTTCCTTCCCCGGTGAGCCGGTCAGCCGAACCAGACGACGAGCCGTACCTGCTCGTCGCCGTGCCGGCCCGCGAGCTCCCGCATCGCGCTCCACACCTGTGCCCAGCATCCCTCGTCCGGCGGGGCGAGCATCCGCGCGGTGAGCGTCACGGGCCGGTACACCGCGTCGCCCACCCGCACCTGGCCCCCGGGCGGCCACTCGGGCGGCGCGAGCAGCAGGTCCCCGCCGAAGGTGCGCGCGGCTGCCTCCCGCAGGCCGGGCGTCACCCGTACGACCTCCTCGCCCTCCGGCGCCGCCCTGATCGCCCGGTTCCAGGCGAGGCCGGCGGCGAGGGGCGCGTCCCAGTCGGCCGTGGCGACCTCGGTCCAGGTGGCGTAGGTGTGATTGTGCTGGTAGTCGCCGACGGCGGCCTCCCGCACGGGATCGCTGACGTCGTGGGGCAGGCCCCGGTCGGCGAAGAGCGGGCGGTCGACGTCTCCCGTCCCGCGCACGCCGAACAGGCACTCCCAGGCGTCGTAGTCCCGCGGCGGCCGGAAGTCCAGCAGATCCGCCTCGATGTACCAACGCCCGTCGGCCGAGCGGCTTTCGATGGCGCCGTCGATGTCCGTTCCCACGGGACGAGACCCTACGACAGTCCGGGCGCGCGTATGCGGTGATCGAGTAGGCCGGTACCTGATGATCGCACCGGCGGAAGCACAACGACACAGACCGGCGCACCGCCTTGCGGCCGGGCGCCGGGGGTGGGGCGGCGGATGCCGGGGGTGGGGCAGATGCCGGGGGGCGCCGGCGGCGGGACGGGCCGGGTGTCATGGGCGGGCCGGGCGTCGGGGGCGGGCTGGGTGTCGGGGCGGACCGGGTGCCGGGCGGGCCGAGCGTCACCGGCGGGGTGGGCGTCGGGGGCGGAGGCAGGTATGCCGTCGGAGAGCGCCGGGGGGCGGGGCGCGAGTGGCACCAGGGGCGTCGACGGCTATGCAGGAGGTCGGGGCGGGCGGAGCGCCGGGGGCGGGGCGCCATGCGCGGAGGTCAGGGACGGGCCGAGCACCGGAGGTCCAGGCGCAGGCCGGGCGCTGGGCGTCAGGGGAAGGCCGGGCGCTGGGTGTCGAAGGCCGAGCGCCGGAGGTCGGGACGGGCCGAGGACTACCCAGAGGGCGGAGGTCGGGGTCGAGCCGAGCGCCGGAGGCCGAGGGCGAGCCACGGGGCGGAGGTTGGGATCGAGCTGAGCGACGGAGACCCAGGGGCAGGCCGGGCACCGGGCGTCAAGGCCAAGCCAGGCGCTGAGCGTCGAAGGCGGGCCGGGCGCCGGACGTCCAGGGCGGACCGAGGGCCGGAGGTCAGGGCGCCCCGAGGGCCGAGGCGCGCGGGGGCGGACCGTGGCGCAGGCGCCCGGGACGGGCCGGCCCTTGCGGCCCGGGAGCCATGCCACCGCGGCCCAGGAGCCGCGCCCCCGCGGCCCGGCGGTCGTGCCCGGTCGCGACGAAGTGTCCTCTCAGCTGGGCCGATCCCCCACACTCTGTCCAGGCCCGGCGGGCCGCCGCCCTGGCTACGCTCGGCCCATGACCCACAGCTTCGCAGTGCACGTCCCCGACGCCGAGCTCGAGCCCGAGCCGCTCGACCCGGGACAGATCGTCTCCGGTGCGCCCGAGGTGACCGGGAAGGTCCTCTGGGAGTCGGCGGACGGCCGGCAGATCCGCGGGATCTGGCAGATCACGCCGGGCGTCGTCACCGACACCGAGGCGGACGAGCTGTTCGTCGTGGTCAGCGGGTCGGCCACCGTCGAGGTGGAGGGCGGGCCGACGCTGGAGGTCGGGCCCGGCGACATGGCGGTGCTGCGCGCGGGCGACCGTACGACGTGGACGGTGCACGAGACGCTGCGCAAGGCCTACGCCATCACGCTGTGAGCGGCGCGGCCGTCGTGCCGCGGATCTCCAACGCCGGTGCGGCCAGGTGGAGTCGGCCCGCTCCCCCGGGCCGCTCGAAGCGGTCCAGGAGGCAGCGGGCGGCTCGGCGGCCGACCTCGTGGCCGACGCCGTCAACCGTGGTCAGCCAAACGTGGCGGAGCCGGCTGATACTCGTGTTGTCATAGCCCACGACGGACACGTCGTGCGGGACGCGCAGGCCGAGTTCCTCGGCCGCCGAGAGCGCGCCGACCGAGGCGATGTCGTTCACGGCGAACACGGCGGTGGGCCGCCCCGGCCTGCTGAGCAGCCGGACCGTGGTGCGGTAGCCGCCCTCCTCCGTCATGTCGCTCGGCTCCACCATCGCCAGGTCCGCGAGACCGTGCTCGCGCATGGCTGCCTCGAAGCTGCGCCGGCGCAGCTCGCCGACGGCGCCGTAGCCCGCGATGTGCGCGATGCGGCGGTGGCCGAGGCCGATGAGGTGCTCGGTGACCAGCCGCGCGCCGAGTTCGTCGTCGCCCGCGACGACGTCCACACCCGCCGGTGCCGCCTCGCGGGCGCCCGCGACGACGACCGGGATGCGTTCGGCGACGGCGCCGAGCGCGGCGAGGTCGGGCAGCGTGCCGACGACCACGAGCCCGTCGACCCCGAGGTCCAGGAAGGGGCCCGTGAGGTCCTGGCCGGTGCGCCGGTTGAGGCGGGCGTCGGCCAGCAGCATGTGCAGACCGGCCGCGTGCAGCAGCGAGTTGAGGCCGTCGAGGAGTTCGACGAACCAGGGGTTGCGCAGGTCGTCCAGGAGCACGCCGACCGTGCGGGTGCGCTGTTCGCTGAGGCTGCGCGCGGCGGCGTTCGGCCGGTAGCCGAGCTCCCGTACCGCCCGCAGCACGGCCTCCCGCTTCTCGGGCCGCACCTGCTCGGAGCCGCGCAGCACGAGCGAGACCAGCGACTTGGAGACACCGGCCTGTACGGCCACGTCGCGGATCGTCGGCGGTTTCATGTTGTGGACCGTTCCATGAGCCGCTCGGGCTTGTCAAAGGGGTGGATGAGGGTTGACACCGGCGGAAGCGCCCCTTCAGTGTGGCCTGGACAGGTTGTGGACCGGTCCAAAGAGGGGTTGTCATGGTGGATTCGCTGGGTGTCGCCGTCGTCGGGTTCGGCTGGATGGGCCGGGTGCACACCCAGGCGTACGCCCGCGTCCCGCACCACTACCCGAGCCTGGGCCTGCGCCCGCGGCTGGTCACGGTCGCCGAGGACGTGCCCGGCCGGGCCGAGGAGGCCGCCGCGCAGTTCGGCTTCGACTCCGCCACCCGCGCCTGGCGCGAGGTCGCCCGGGACCCGCGGGTGCGGGCCGTCTCCATCACCGCCCCGAACTTCCTGCACCGTGAGATCGGCGTGGCCATGGCTGAGGCCGGCAAGCACATCTGGATCGAGAAGCCGGTCGGCCTGAGCGCGGCGGACGCCCGGGCCGTGGCCGACGCGGTGGCGCGGGCGGGGGTGCAGGGTGCGGTCGGCTTCAACTACCGCAACGCCCCCGCCGTGGAGGCCGCCCGCGAGCTGATCGCCTCGGACGAGCTCGGCACGGTCACCCACGTCCGCGTCCGCCTCTTCAGCGACTACGCCGCCCACCCCGAGGGCGCCCTGACCTGGCGGTACGAGAAGGAACGAGGCGGCAGCGGGGTCCTGGGCGACCTGGCCTCGCACGGCGCCGACCTGGCCCGTTTCCTGCTCGGTGACATCGAGTCGCTGACGGCGGACACGGCCGTGTTCATCCCGGAGCGGGCCCGGCCCACCGGCGCCACCGCCGGTCACACCCGGGCCACCGGCGGCGAGATGGGCCAGGTCGAGAACGAGGACTACGTCAACTGCCTGCTGCGCTTCGCCTCCGGCGCCCGCGGAGTGCTGGAAGCCTGCCGGGTCTCGGTCGGCGAGCAGAACAACTACGGTTTCGAGGTGCACGGCACCAGGGGCGCGGTGTTCTGGGACTTCCGGCGCATGAACGAGCTGGGCGTCAGCCGCGGCGCCACCTTCCAGGACCAGCCCGTCAGCACCGTCTACGTCGGCCCGGGCGCCGGCGAGTACGGCGTCTTCCAGCCCGGCGCCGCCAACGCCATGGGCTACGACGACCTGAAGGTGATCGAGGCCCACCGCTTCCTGCGCTCGATCGCGGAGGGCAGGCCGTACGGGGCCACGCTCCCGGACGCCGTGCGCAGCGCCGCCGTACTGGAGGCGATGACCGAGTCGGCGGAGAGCGGCGCCTGGGTCAGCGTCCCGGCATAGCCGCCAGGGACGCCACACCTTTCGCCAGGGCGTCGACGACGGCGCGCGGTGGGGTGTCCGGGACTCCCGGCGCCCAGGCCCGCCCGCCGGTCCGGGCCGTGAGCGGGAGTTCGACCTGGACACCGCCGCGACGGGTCATGTTGACCGGGTTCCTGGGGTGCAGGCCGCGCAGGGCCACGGGGATCTCGTCGAGGTCGATGACCGGGTCGAACTCCGGCCGCAGGGCGTCGAGTCCACCGGCGAGCAGAAGCGCCGCCGGCCGGTTGCCGCCGCCGACGAAGACCGAGCGGGGTGTCGCGGTCCGGTTGTGTCCGTGCAGGGAGACCGTGAGCTCCACCCGGGTCAGGAACTCCCGCAGCAGCGCGCAGTGTTCGACCGCCATCCGCGGGGAGCGCACGTGCACCGGCTCGGGCACGCCCGGCTGGGTGAAGACCAGGCTGGTGGCGCCGCACAACTCGGCGACCGACCACGCCAGTTCGGCCGTACCGCCCTCGTTGCTGCCGTGCAGCGCCAGCAGTCCGATGCCGTCGCCCGGGGTCAGGGCGGCGAGCATGCGGACGCCCTCGATCTCGATCTCTTCCGTCCTCGTCACTCCCGTGCCTCTCAACTCGTCGCCTGCGGAGGCATGTTGTAGGGGGTGACCACCTGGATCGCGGACGGCAGCACAGGTCCCGCGGGTGGCAGGGCGCCGTGGGCGCGCATCACGATGTGGCAGGCTTCCCGCATGTCCTGGCGCAGGTCGTGATGGAGGACGGCGGAGAGGCGGTGCTCGCGCAGCAGGCGGGTGTTGTCGTGGTCGAGGTCGTGCGCGACGAACACCGCGCACTCGCGGCCGAGGTCCTCGAAGGCGCGCAGGGTGGCGATGTTGCCGCCCCCGATGGAGTAGACGGCGCGGATGCCGGGGTCGCGCTCCAGGGCGGCGCGTACGAGGTCGTACTGGGTGGCGTCCAGGCCCTGGCCCTCGGCGATCTCCACGAGCGTGCGCTCGGGGTGACGGGCGCGCATGGCGCTGCGGAAGCCCATCTCGCGTTCCTCCTCGTTGCGGAAGAAGCCGCTGCTGAGGCTGGTGAGCACATTGCCCGGCCGGTCGCCGAGCCACTGGCCCATCAGGTACGCGGCGGTCGCGCCGGCGGCACGGTTGTCGATGCCGACGTAGCCGAGGCGGGCGGTGGCGGGCAGGTCGGTGAACAGGGTGACGACGGGGATGCCCGCCTCGGCGAGGCGGGCGACGGCGGCGGTGATCTCCGGGACGTCCGGCGCCTTGAGGACCACGCCCTGCGAGCCGCGCCGGCCGATGCGGTCCAGGATGCCCGTGAGCTCGGCCACCGGTCCGGTCTCCCGGAAGTGGAAGCGGGAGCGCACGACGGCCGGGTGCAGGGACGGCAGCTCCGTCTCCAGGGCGGCGCGCACGGCGGTGGAGAACCGCTCGGGCGTCTGCATCACTATGTCGATCATGAAGGTCCGCCCCACCAGCCGGACCTGGGTGCGCTGGCGGTCCAGGTCCGCTATGGCCTGCTGGACCTCCCGCGCCGTGCTCTCGCGCACCCCTCCCCTGCCGTTGAGCACCCGGTCCACGGTGGCCTCGCTGAGCCCCGCCTGACGTGCGATCTCCCGGATCGGGAACGGGTGACCCATGCGGTGGCTCCTTGAGGGGTTTTTGATGGCCGCGTGCCGGTTGTTCGACGGGTTTGTACTGACAAGAATGGCAGCGCTGAGTCGCCCCTGTCACCGAGAGGACGCAGATGTCCTTCACCGCCGTACACCGCCGTGCCTGGCTGTCCGAGCAGGACTGCGACCTCGACGCCTTCCGCACCCTCGTCGAGCGGACCACCGATCCCGCCGACTACCCGCACGCCTCCTCGGTCGACCACAACGTCCTCCTCTACGACGCCGAGCGCGTCCGCGGCACCGAGGACCGCCGCGGCGTCCAGGAGGAGCTCGTCCGCGCGCTCACCGACGGGCCCGGCGTCGTGGTGCTGCGGGGCGCGTACCCCGAGCCCGCGGTCGTCGACCGGCTCACCGAGGTGTTCGAGGCACTGATCCGCGAGCAGGACGCGTCCGGCGCGAAGGCGGGCGACCACTTCGCCAAGCCCGGCGCGAACGAGCGGGTGTGGAACGCGCTGGAGAAGGCGGCGCTCTACGACCCGGCGGCGTTCGCGGACTACTACGCCAACCCCGTCCTCGCCCTGGTCTGCGAGGCCTGGCTCGGCCCCGGCTACCAGGTCACCTCGCAGGTCAACGTGGTCAACCCGGGCGGTCTGGCGCAGACCGTGCACCGCGACTACCACCTCGGCTTCCTCTCCGACGAGGCCGCCGCGGCCTACCCGGCGCACGTGCACCGGCTCTCCCCCGTGCTCACCCTGCAGGGCGCGGTGGCGCACTGCGACATGCCCGTGGAGTCGGGGCCGACGCTGTACCTGCCGTACTCGCAGGGCTACGAGCCGGGTTACCTGGCGTGGCGGCGGCCGGAGTTCCAGGCGTACTTCAAGGAGCATCACGTCCAGCTGCCGCTCGCCAAGGGCGACGCCGTCTTCTTCAACCCGGCGCTGTTCCACGCCGCCGGGACGAACCGCACCACCGACGTGCGGCGCATGGCCAACCTGCTCCAGGTGTCCTCGGCGTTCGGCCGGGCCATGGAGACCGTGGACCGGGAGGCGGTGACGAACGCGGTCTACCCGGTGCTGCTGCGGCGCAGGACGGAGGGCGCCGAGGAGTGGTGGCTGGAGAACGTGATCGCCGCGTGCGCCGAGGGCTACCCGTTCCCCACCAATCTCGACAGCGACCCGCCGGTCGACGGCCTGGCCCCGCCCTCGCAGGCGGACCTGGTGCGCCAGGCGCTGCGCGAGGCCCGGCCCGCGCGGATCCTGCGGGACCACCTGCGCGTGGCCGGTGAACGGCGCGCGAGCTGAAAGGGCATCGAAGATCCATGGGACTTCTCGACGACAAGATCGTCCTCGTCAACGGCGGCAGCCAGGGCGTGGGTGCCGCCATCGCGCGGGCCGCGGTCCGCGAGGGGGCGGTCGTAGCCGTCACCGGGCGGCGGCCGGAGCCGGGCGAGGCGCTGGTGGCCGAGCTGACGGCGGCCGGCGGCAAGGCGATGTTCGTGCGCGCCGACCTCGCGGACGCCGGGCAGGCCAAGGCTGCGGTCGGTGACGTCGTCGCGGCTTACGGCCGGATCGACTGCCTGGTGAACTCCGCGGGGCTCACCTCCCGGGGCACGCTGCTCGACACCACGCCCGAGCTGTTCGACCAGCACATCGCGATCAATCTCAAGGCGCCGTTCTTCGCGATGCAGGCGGCCGTCGCGGACATGGTCGCCCGCGAGGCGCCCGGCACGGTCGTCAACATCATCACTTCCTCGGCGCACGGCGGGCAGCCCTTCCTCGCCCCCTACGTCGCCGCCAAGGCCGGTCTGATCGGCCTGACCCGCAACGCCGCGCACGCCCACCGCTTCGACCGGGTCCGCATCAACGGCCTGAACATCGGCTGGACCGCCACCGAGGGCGAGGACGCCACCCAGAAGGCGTTCCACGGCGCCGGTGACGACTGGCGCGAGCAGGCCGCGGCCAGGCTGCCGATGGGCAAGCTGGGCCAGCCGGACGAGATCGCCGACTTCGTCGTCTTCCTGCTGTCGGACCGGTCCGGCGTGGTGACCGGATCGGTGATCGACTGGGACCAGAACGTCCTCGGCGGCCTCGACTGACCTCTTCTCCACCGCTCACCGCAACACCCTCAAGGAGCTGCACCCCCATGCGCATCGGAATCCTCGGCCTCGGCCGCATCGGCGCCTTCCACGCCGAGACCCTCTCCGGGCTCGACGCGGTCGACTCGCTCGTCCTCACCGACCCGTTCGCGGACGCCGCCAAGAGCGCCGCCGACCGGTTCGGCGGCGAGGTCGTGGACTCGCCGGAGGCCCTGCTGGCCGCCGGCGTGGACGGCATCGTCGTCGCTGCCGCGACCGACGCCCACCCGGGGCTGATCCTGGCCGGCGTCGAGGCCGGCGTCCCCGTCTTCTGCGAGAAGCCCGTCGCCCGGACCATGGCCGAGGGCGTGGAGGTCCTCAAAGCGGTCGAGGGCAGCGACGTGCCGATCCAGATCGGCTACAACCGCCGCTTCGACGCCGGTTTCGTCGCCGCCCGCGCGGCCGTGCGGAGCGGCGAGCTGGGCAAGCTGCACACCGTGCGCTCGACGACGCTGGACCCGGCGCCGCCGCCGGCCGCGTACATCGCCGCCTCGGGCGGCATCTTCCGCGACTGCTCGGTGCACGACTTCGACATCATCCGCTGGGTGACCGGCCGCGAGGTGGTCGAGGTGTACGCGGTCGGCGGCAACCGCGGCGCCGACTACATCAAGGAGGCGGGCGACGCCGACACCACGGGCGCGATCCTCACCCTCGACGACGGCACCATCGCGGTGGTCTCCAACTCCCGCCACAACGCCCGGGGTTACGACGTCCGTATGGAGATTCACGGCTTCACGGACTCCATCGCCGTCGGCCTGGAGGACAAGCTGCCGCTGCGGTCGGTCGAGCCCGGCGTGACGTTCCCGGCGGGCACCCCCCACGACTTCTTCATGGACCGCTTCACCGCGGCCTACCGCGCCGAACTGACCGCGTTCACCGAGGTCGTGGCCGGGAAGATCCCCTCGCCGTGCACGATCGCGGACGCCCTGGAGGCCGGCTGGATCGCCGACGCCTGCACGCTGTCCCTGCACGAGCACCGCCCGGTGACGATCGCCGAGGTCCGCGCCGGCTGACCGACGCGGCCCGATTGCCGTGTTCCGGGCGCCGGCCGGCCTCAGGTGCCCGGAACACCTTCACGTCTCTCCACGTATGAACAAGGGATGCGATCACGTCCCGCCTACCGAGGAGCGACGACCATGAACGCCGGCCACAAGCCGACATCCCCGCCGTACGAACTTCCCAGCCGGCCCCGCAGTGTGGTGGTCGTGGGTGCCGGACCGAGCGGCCTCGCGACGGCCCGCGAACTGGAGCGTGCCGGGCACCGGGTGACCGTCCTGGAGGAACAGGACACCGTGGCCGGCAAGTGCCGGAGCGTCACCGTCGACGGGCTCACCTACGACCTGGGCGGCCACATCTGCACCAGCCGCTACGCGCGGACGGCGCGGTTGGTGACCGAGCTGGACCTGGAGACGGAACGCACCAGCCGCTACCGCGTCCTCGACGTCGAGGCGGGCACCGCGAGCCGGCAGACCATGGCGTTCCTGCGCGACGAGGCCTTCGGGCGCTACCGGGCGCTGCGCGAGCGGGAGTTCCCGCACATCGCCGACCCGGGGCTCGCCCACTCGGCGCGCGCGCTCGCCGCACCGGTCGGCGAGTGGATCGCCGCACACGGCCTGGAGCCGATGGCCGAGTCCTTCGGCACCGGATACACGGCGGCCGGGTACGGCTACCTCGACGACGACGTGCCGGCGCTGTACTTCGTCAAGTACGCGGAGATGACGGGGCTGTTGTCGCCCCTGCCCGAACTGCTGGGCCACGCGGGCGCGTTCACCGTGGTCGGCGGGTTCGGCGGTCTGTGGCAGCGGGTCGCCGAGGAGCTGAAGGACGTGCGGTGCGGGGTCCGGGTGCGGTCGGTGGAGCGGCATGCGGACGGGGTGCGGGTGGACACCGACTCCGGGCGCGTGGACGCCGACGAGCTGGTGCTCGCCGTCCCCCTGGACCGGATCCTGCCGGTGCTGGACGCCCGCGAGGACGAGCGGGACCTGGCCGCACGGGTCCGTTCCCAGGCGTACCACACCACCGTGGCCGGCGCGCCCGGCCTCCCGCAGGACGCCTTCTACTTCCTCGACGGCCACACCGCGAGCCGCTCGGCGACCGGCCACTGCGTCTCGTACCACCACCGCTACCCCGGCAGCGAGGTGCGGACCTTCTACTCCTACGGCCGCCCCGAGGACGTCGCCGCATGCTTGCGGGACGACGTCGCGCGGCTCGGCGGACGGCTGGCGGAGGTGCACGGGCGGCACGCGTGGGCGTTCATGCCGCACTTCGGCAGTGCCGACCTGGCGGACGGCGCCCTGGACCGGCTCGACGCGCTGCAGGGCCGCAACCGCACCTACCACGTCGGCGGGCTGCCCGCCTTCGAGCTGATCGAGTGCGCCGTCGCCCACGCGCAGGACCTCGCCCGTCGCCACTTCCCGCCGGTCGAGGGCAGACTGATCCCGCAGTGACGGATGGATCAAGGAGAACGGAAACATCATGAGTGAACCGGTCCGGGAACCCCTGCGCATCGGAGTACTGGGCGCCGCGCGGATCACCGAACGCGCCCTCGTCGACCCGGCCCGCGCCGCCGGTCACCGTCTCGTGGCGGTGGCCGCCCGCGACCGGTCCCGCGCCGAGGCCTTCGCCGCCCGGCACGGTGTGGAGCGCGTCGCCGGCTCCTACGCCGACCTGCTCGCCGACCCCGAGGTCGAGGTGGTCTACAACCCGCTCGCCAACGGTCTGCACGGGCCGTGGAACCTGGCCGCCCTCGCGGCCGGCAAGCACGTCCTGACGGAGAAGCCCTCGGCGAGCAACGCCGAGGAGGCCGCGGAGGTCCGGGAGGCGGCGGCGAAGTCCGGCACGGTGTTCATGGAGGGCTTCCACTACCTGTTCCACCCCGTCACCCGGCGCCTGCACGAGCTCCTGGAGAGCGGGGAGCTGGGCGACCTGCGGCGGGTGGAGACGCTGGTGGCGATCCCCGCGCCCGAGGACGGCGACCCGCGCTGGTCGCTGTCGCTGGCCGGCGGCGCCGTGATGGACCTGGGCTGCTACAGCCTGCACGCCCAGCGGATGCTGGCCCCGTGGGCGGGCGGCGCCCCGAGCCTGGTCTCCGCCCGGGGCGGGGAACGGGCGGGTGCGCCCGGGGTCGACGAGTGGCTGGACGCCGAACTCGCCTTCCCCGGCGGCGCCACCGGCTCCGCGCGCTGCCACATGGCGTACGACGGGCTGGAGATGAGCTGCCGGATCATCGGCACGAAGGGCGAGGCGAGCGCCCCGAACTTCGTCCTGCCCCACCTCGACGACCGCGTCGTGGTGCGCACGGCGGACGGCGAGCGCACGGAGCACCTGGGCACCCGGTCGTCGTACGCCTACCAGCTGGAGGCGTTCTCGGCGCGGGTGCGCGAGGGCACGCCGGTGCCGCTGGACGCGGACGACGCGGTGGCCACGATGACGCTGGTCGACGCGTCCTACCGCGCGGCGGGCCTCCCGCCGCGGCCGCGCAGCGTCGTCGGGAACTGACGTGGCCCACCGGATCGTCCCCGCGCGGGTCACGGACATCCGGCAGGTCCTCGCCGACCACCACCGGTACTGGGGCGAGCGCGACCTGCGGGCGCTGCATCTGCTGCCGCTGGTGCACGAGTTCGGCGAGACCTGTCTGGTCGCCCGCTCCGACGACGGCGTCCTCGGCTATCTCATCGGCTTCGTCACCCCGGACGGCACCGGCTATGTGCACCTGGTCGCGACGCGGGACGACGCCCGCGGCGCCGGTCTGGGACGCGCACTGTACGGCGCCTTCACCGAGGCCGCCGGGCGGCAGGGCGCGGTGCGGCTGAAGGCGATCACGACCGTCAGCAACGAGGGGTCGGTCGCCTTCCACCGCAGCCTGGGCTTCGACGTGCGCGTGGTGGAGGAGTACAACGGGCCGGGACAGCCGCGGGTGGTGTTCTCGCGGGCGCTCAGCTGACGTCGTAGAGGGGCGGCCGTTCCACCAGTTCGACCTCCACCCGGCCGCCCTCCTCCAGCGCGCGGACGCCCGCCTCGCACACCGCGGCCACCGCGTAGCCGTCCCACACGCTGGGGCCGGTGACCTCGCCGCGGCGGGTGGCGTCGACCCACGCCTGGACCTCGCGGTCGTAGGCGTCGGCGAAGCGTTCCACGAAGTCCTGGGCGATGGTGCCGCCCCAGCGGCCGGCCATGTGGGTGACCATGGCGTGGCCGTCGCCGATGCGGGCGGTGCCGCGTTCGCAGACCACCTCGGCCTGGACCTGGTAGCCGAAGCCGCAGTTGACGAAGATCTCGACGTCGACGATCGCGCCGCCGTCGGTCTCGAAGACCACGAACTGCGGGTCCTGCATCCGGTCGGGCGCGTTCACGGACGGCGTGGGACGCAGCACGGTGACGGCGGTGATCTCGTGGCCCAGCAGCCAGCGGGTGATGTCCATCTCGTGCACGACGGAGTCGTTGATCAGCATCTCGCTGCGCCAGCCGGGCGGTGAGGCGACGTTGCGGTGCCGGTTGTGCAGCATCAGGGGCCTGCCCAACTGGCCCGTCCGCAGGAGGGACTTGAGCTTCATGTACTCGGCGTCGTACCGCCGCATGAAGCCGACCTGGACCCGGCGCCGGCCGAGCCGCTGCTCGGCCTCCATGACCCGCAGCGCGGAGGCCGCGTCCGGGGTGAGCGGCTTCTCGCACAGCACGGGCAGGTCGTGCTCGAACGCCGTCAGCAGGGCCGCCTCGTGAGCGGGCCCGGGAGAGGCGATGAGGACGGCGTCGACGTCCGTCGCCGCCATCGCGGCCGCCGGGTCGGTGTAGGCGGTGCATCCCTCGACGCGGGCGGCGACGGCCTTGGCGCGTTCGGCGTCCACGTCCACGACGGCGGTGACGCGGGCGCCGCTGATGACCTCCTGGATGCGGCGGACATGGTCGGCGCCCATCTTTCCGGTGCCGACGACGGCGACGTGCAGCGTTGCGGGCTGAGCCATGGTCGTCCCCCTCCAGGGAGTCAGGCGCCGCAGGACCTCAGGAAGGCGCGGGTGCGCACCGCGATGGGCAGTGGCCGGTCCGGCTCACAGGGGTACATGTCCTGTTCGACGATCGCGAACAGTTCCACGCCGAGCCGCTGAGCGGCTTCCAGGACCGGTCCCAACTCCGGTACTCCGGACGGTGGTTCGCACATGACGCCCTGTGCGACGGCGGGCCCGAAGGGGGTGCCGTCGGCCCGTACGCCGGCCAGGATCTCCGGGTCGACCTGCTTGAGGTGCAGGTAGCCGATCCGCTCGCCGTAGGTCTCGATCAGCTTGACGCTGTCGCCGCCGCAGTAGGCGTAGTGCCCGGTGTCCAGGCAGAGGTTGACCAGTTCGGTGTCGGTGGAGTCGAGGAAGCGCTCGACGTGGTCCTCGGTGTCGATGTGGGTGTCGGCGTGCGGGTGCACCACGATGTCGAGGCCGTACGTCTCCTTGACCTCGTGGCCGAGCCGTTCCATGCCCTTGGTCAGGTACGCCCACTGCTCGCCGGTCAGCTCCGGCGGTTCCAGGATCTCGGCGGTCTTGTCGTCGCGCCAGAAGGACGGGATGACGACCAGGTGCCGCGCGCCCGTCGCCCGGGTGAGCGCGGCCACCTGGCTGACGTGCTCCCACGTGGAGTCCCAGACCGCGGGGCCGCGGTGCAGGCCGGTGAAGACCGTGCCCGCGGACACCTTCAGGTCGCGCTGGGCGACCTCCTCGGTGAGCCGGGCCGGGTCGGTCGGCAGATAGCCGTACGGACCCAGCTCGATCCATGAGTAACCGGCCTCGGCGACCTCGTCCAGGAAGCGTTCCCAGGGCACCTGCCGCGGGTCGTCCGGGAACCACACGCCCCACGAGTCGGGGGCCGAACCGACACGGATGCGGTCGAGGGCGCCGGCCATGTCAGGAGGCCCCTTCCGAGGTGCCGACGGGTGCGGTGAGGTCGGTCTCTTCGGGGAGTTCGTCGACGTCGACGCCGCGGACCTGGGCCAGTTCGTGCTTGAGGGCGGCGAGTTCGGCGCCTCCGGCCATGTGGTTGGTCAGTTCGTCGAGGCTGACCTCGTCGCGGGAGGCGTTGAGTTCCATGGTGCCCAGGCGCAGCACGCTGAAGTGGTCGCCGACCATGTAGGCGTGGTGGGGGTTGTGGGTGATGAAGATGACCCCCAGGCCCTTGTCGCGGGCGGCGGCGATGTACTTGAGGACTACACCGGACTGCTTGACGCCCAGGGCGGCCGTCGGCTCGTCAAGGATGAGGACGCGGGCGCCGAAGTAGACGGCGCGGGCGATGGCCACGCACTGGCGCTGGCCGCCGGAGAGGGTGCCGATGGGCTGTTCGAGGTCGTCCAGGACGATGCCCATGTTGCGCAGTTCGGCGTCCGCGGTCTTCTTCATGGTCTCGATGTCGAGGCGGCGCAGGGGCCAGGGGCCCTTGGTCATCTCGGAGCCGAGGAAGAAGTTGCGCCACACCGGCATCAGCGGGACGACGGCCAGGTCCTGGTAGACGGTGGCGATGCCCTTGTCGAGGGCCTCGCGGGGGGTGGAGAAGCGCACCGGGCGGCCGTCGACGAGGAAGTCGCCCTCGGTGTGCTGGTGCAGGCCGGAGATGATTTTGATCAGGGTGGACTTGCCGGCGCCGTTGTCGCCGAGCACGCAGGTCACCTTGCCCGGGTGCACGGTCAGGCTCACGCCGTGCAGGGCACGGATGTTGCCGTAGGACTTGCCGGCGCCGCGCAGTTCGACGATCGGGGCGTCCTCGTCCTGGGCGGGGGTGTCGGGGAGGATCGCTCCGTGCGTGGTCGATTCGTTCTTCGTCATCGGGTCACCTCCTGGTCGCCGACTGGCGGACCCACAGATTGATCAGGACGGCGCCGAGCAGCATCACGCCCAGGAAGGCCTTGAACCAGTCGGGGTTCCAGCCGGCGTAGACGATGCCCTGCTGGACCATGCCGAACATGAACGCGCCGAAGACCGGGCCGATCGCCGAGCCGTAGCCGCCGGTCAGCAGACAGCCGCCGATCACGGCCGCGGAGATGTAGATCAGCTCGATGCCCACGCCCTCACCGGACTGCACGGTGTTGAACGTGAACAGCTGGTGCATGCCGACGAACCAGGCGCCCAGCCCGACCAGCATGAACAGGGAGATCTTCGTGAACGTGACGGGCACGCCCACCGCGCGGGCGGAGTCCTTGTTGCCGCCGACGGCGAAGATCCAGTTGCCGTACTTGGTGCGCAGCAGCACCCAGGTCGCCAGCGCTGCGAAGACCAGCCAGTAGAACACGGTGATCTTCACCTGGACGCCGCCGATGTCGAACGACGACGCGAAGATCTTCCGCGCCTGGTCGAACCCGTCCATGTTGCTGATGTCGTCGGTGGCGACGTTGGTGGTGACCAGCTTGGTGACGGCGAGGTTGGCGCCCTGCAGGATCAGGAAGGTGCCCAGGGTGACCAGGAAGCTCGGCAGGCCGGTCTTGACGACCATCCAGCCGTTGAAGAAGCCGATCGCGAGGGACACCACGAGCGCGGCGACGACGCCGACCCACACGTTCACGGTCAGCTGGTAGGCGAGCATGCTCGCGGTCAGCGCGGAGGTGATGACCGCGACGCCCGCCGACAGGTCGAACTCGCCGCCGATCATCAGCAGTGCGACGGGCAGCGTCATGATGCCGATGGTGGACGACTGGTACAGGACCGTCGCCATCGAGCCGCCGTCCCGCACCGGCGGGGCGGCGATCAGGAAGAACACGTAGACCGCGGCGGCGCCGAGGAAGACGCCGACCTCGGGGCGGGCCAACAGCCTGAGGGCCAGCGACCGTTGGGCGGTGCGCCCGTCGGTTTCCTTGGGGCCGGGGGCCGGCGGTGTCTCCACCGCCGGCTCGGCGTGCTGGGTCATGCTCATCACCGGGTTCCGTTGGCGGCGTACTTGGCGACCTGCTCGACGTTGGTCTTGTCGACGAAGGCCGGGCCGGTCAGCACGGGCTGCTCACCGCCGCCGCTGTAGTTGCCGTTGTTCTTGTACAGCCACAGCGAGTCGACCGCCAAGTAGCCCTGCAGGTACGGCTGCTGGTCCACCGCGAACTGGATCGTGCCCTTGCTGATGGCCGTCGTCAGGTCCTTGTTCAGGTCGAAGGTGGCGATCTTCGCCTTGCTGCCGGCGTCCGAGACCGACTGGACCGCGGTCAGCGCGAAGGGGGCGCCGAGGGTCGCGACGTAGTCGATGGAGGAGTCCTGCTTGAGCTTGGCGGTGATCGTCGACTTCACCGACGGCATGTCCGTGCCGTTGACGTAGAGGACGTCGGTCTTGCCGGAGAAGGTCTTCTTCACGCCGTCGCAGCGCTGGGTCAGGCCGATGTTGCCCTGCTCCTGGATGACACAGACGGTGTGCTTGGCGCCGAGGTCGTTCAGCTTCTTGCCGAAGGCCTCGCCGGCCACCGTCTCGTCCTGGCCGAAGAACTCCATCAGGCCGAGCTTCTTCCAGTCGCTCAGACCGGAGTTGAGGCCCACGACCGGTATGTTGGCCGACTTCGCCTTGCCGATGACGGTCTTGAGGGCGTCGGGCTTGGCGAGGGTGACGGCGATGCCGTCGACCTTCTGGTCGATCGCGTTCTGCACCAGGTTGGACTGGTTGCCCGCGTTCGGGTCGGCCGAGTACACCAGCTTGATGTTGTCCTTGGCGGCGGCGGCCTCGGCACCCTTGCGGACGATGTCCCAGAAGGTGTCGCCGGGCGACTGGTGCGTGACCAGCGCGACCGTCATGCGGGGCGTGGTGGCCTTGCCGGCGGACGCGTTGGCGCCGCCTTCCTCGGACTTCTTGCCCCCGGAGCTGCTGGAGCAGCCGGCGAGGGTCAGGGCAGCCGCCGCTGCCACCGCGACTACGGGGAAGAGTCTGCGGGAGCGGGGGTGAGAAGAACGGTCCATCTTTCCTGGCACCTCACTGTGCTTCGCGGGGGAAAGGGAGAAAAAGGATCATCGATGATCCAGGGCCCGGGATCTTGGCATGTCCGAGTCGTTCACGGCAAACGCGGCCTGTTGCGCTGGGACGGGATCAAACCCCCGCCCGCGCCCGCTGTCAATACTTTGTTAAGACATCATTTCACACTCAGGTCCGAATGTAAGTACAAAGTATTGACACGGCCACCGGTGGCGGCCTACACCTGGGAGGCGGCAGCCCCACTGGGATCCGCACCCCAGCCCGAGGAGCATCACGCATGGCCGAGTCAGCCCCGCCCTTCGACTTGATCACCATGGGCCGCATCGGCGTCGACCTCTACCCTCTCCAGTCCGGCGTCTCCCTGGCCCAGGTGGAGACCTTCGGCAAGTTCCTGGGCGGTTCGGCCGCGAACGTGGCCGTCGCCGCGGCCCGGCTCGGCCGGAACACCGCGGTGATCACCCGCACCGGGGACGACCCCTTCGGCGCCTATCTGCACCAGGCGCTCAAGGAGTTCGGCGTCGACGACCGCTGGGTCACGCCCGTCGCCGCGTACCCGACTCCGGTGACGTTCTGCGAGATCTTCCCTCCGGACGACTTCCCTCTGTACTTCTACCGGCAGCCTAAGGCCCCTGACCTGGAGATACACTCCGAGAGTCTGGACTACTTCGCCATCCGGGCGGCCCGGGTCTTCTGGATCACCGGCACCGGTCTGAGCCAGGAACCCAGCCGCTCCGCGACGCTCGCCGCCCTCAAGGCCCGCGACCGCGCCGGCACCACCGTCTTCGACCTCGACTGGCGCCCCATGTTCTGGCGGGACCCGGAGGAGGCCCGCCCGTACTACACGGAGGCCCTGCGGCACGCGACCGTCGCGGTCGGCAACCTCGACGAGTGCGAGATCGCCACCGGCGTCCGCGAGCCCCGGGCCTGCGCCGAGGCGCTGCTCGCGGCGGGCGTCGAGCTCGCGGTCGTCAAGCAGGGCCCCAAGGGCGTGCTCGCCGTGCACCGCGACGGCACCAGCGCCGAGGTCCCGCCGGTCCCGGTCGAGGTGGCCAACGGCCTCGGCGCGGGCGACGCCTTCGGCGGCGCCCTGGTGCACGGCCTGCTGTCCGGCTGGGATTTGGCCGAAATCATGCGGTACGCCAACGCCGCCGGAGCCCTCGTCGCCTCGCGTCTCGCCTGCTCCTCCGCGATGCCCACCGAGGCCGAGGTCGACGACCTCCTGTCCCGCGCCACTTCCTGAACGGAGCCCCTTTGTCGCCCCTCCGCATTTCCGACCTCGTCTCGGTCCGCGCCGAGCGCCCCGAAGCCGTCGCCGAAGCCGCGGCCCGGCGTGCGCGCCGCCCGCTCCTGGGCGCCGGCGGCCGTCTGATGATCGTGGCCGCCGACCACCCGGCGCGCGGCGCGCTCGGCGTCGGCGGCCGCCGGCTCGCCATGGCCGACCGCGCCGACCTGCTGGAGCGCCTGTGCGTCGCGCTGTCCCGGCCGGGCGTGGACGGGGTGCTGGGCACCGCGGACGTCCTGGAGGACCTGCTGCTGCTCGGGGCGCTGGAGAACAAGGTCGTCATGTGCTCGATGAACCGCGGCGGCCTGGCGGGCGCCTCCTTCGAGCTGGACGACCGCTTCACCGGCTACCGCGCCCGGGACATCGCCCGCTCCCGCTTCGACGCAGGCAAGACCCTCACCCGCATCGACTACACGGACGCGGGCTCGCTCGACACCCTGGAGGCCACGGCCCGCGCGGTCGACGAGTGCGCCGAGCACCGGCTGCCCGTCTTCGTCGAGCCGTTCGTCTCCCGCCGGATCGACGGCCAGGTGCGCAACGACCTGTCCGCCGAGGCCGTCACCAGGTCGATAGCCGTCGCCGCGGGCCTGGGCGGCACCTCCGCCTACACCTGGCTGAAGCTGCCGGTCACCGACGACCCCGACGCCATGGGCGAGGTCCTGGAGACCTCGACGCTGCCGGCGGTCCTGCTGGGCGGTGAGGTGGGCGAGGACCAGGAAGGCGCCTACGAGCGCTGGCGCAAGGCCCTGCGGCTGCCCACCGTGCAGGGCATGGTCGTGGGCCGCTCGCTGCTCTATCCGGCCGAGGGCAGCGTGGAGACCGCGGTGGACACGGCCGTCGGTCTGCTGTGAGACGGAGGAACACCGCCGTGACACCGAGCAGTGCTGTGACAGGAAGGAGCGCCCCATGACGTACCACCTGCCCGCGGGCAAGGCCCTCGGCGGCCCGTACGCCGTCGACGTCACGCCCGAGAAGGCCGGCTGGGGCCATGCGAGCCTGCGCGTGCTGGAGCTGCCGCCGGGCGGCACGCACACCTTCGACACCGGCGAGAGCGAATGGATCGTGCTGCCGCTCGGCGGCGCCTGCACGGTCGCCGTCGCCGACGACTTCGGCCACGACACCTTCGAACTCACCGGCCGCGAGAACGTGTTCAGCGCGGTCAGCGACTTCGCCTACGCGCCGCGCGACGCCCGTACGACGGTGTCGTCGGCCGGCGGCGGACGGTTCGCGCTCACCGGGGCGCGCTGCACCCGCAGGCTGCCCGCCCGCTACGGGCCGGCCTCCGCGGTGCCGGTGGAGCTGCGCGGCACCGGCAACTCCTCGCGCCAGGTCAACAACTTCGGTGCGGCAAGCGTCTTCGAGTGCGACAAGCTCATCGCGGTCGAGGTCATCACGCCGGGCGGCAACTGGTCGTCGTTCCCGCCGCACAAGCACGACGAGCACCGCCCCGGCGAGGAATCGGTCCTGGAGGAGATCTACTACTTCGAGTTCGCCGCCCACGACGGCGTCCCCGGCCTCGGCTACCAGCGGGTGTCCCCCTCGGGCCACGGCCGCAACACCGACGTCCTGGCCGAAGTGCGCGACGGAGACGTGGTGCTGATCCCCGACGGCTGGCACGGGCCCTCCATGGCGGTGCCCGGCCACCACATGTACTACCTCAACGTCATGGCGGGCCCCGAGCCCGAGCGGGCCTGGCTGATCTGTGACCACCCCGATCACGCCTGGGTCCGCGACAGTTGGCCCGACCAACCGGTCGACGCCCGCCTCCCCCTCTACACGGCCCCGGAGAAGTCCTGATGAGCAACACCCGCCGCCTGACCGTCGCCCAGGCCCTGGTGCGCTTCCTGTCCGCGCAGTACACCGAGCGCGACGGCGTGCGCCACCGGTTGATCGCGGGCACCTGGGGCATCTTCGGGCACGGCAACGTCGCCGGGATCGGCCAGGCCCTGCTGGAGTCGGGCGACGAGGTCATGCCCTTCCACCAGGGCCGCAACGAGCAGTCCATGGTGCACGCGGCCGTCGGGTACGCCCGCCAGCTCAACCGGCTCTCCGCGCAGGCGGTGACGACGTCCATCGGGCCCGGCGCCACCAACCTGGTCACCGGCGCCGCCCTGGCCACCATCAACCGGCTGCCGGTCCTGCTGCTGCCCGGCGACTACTTCGCCTCGCACGCCCCTGACCCGCTGCTGCAGCAGCTGGAGCACCCCACCGAGGCGGACGTGTCCGTGAACGACACCCTGCGCCCGGTGTCGCGGTACTTCGACCGGATCACGCGTCCCGAGGCCCTGATCCCGTCGGCGCTGAACGCCATGCGGGTGCTCGCGGACCCGGCCGAGACCGGCGCGGTCACCCTCGCCCTCCCCCAGGACGTCCAGGCCGAGGCCCACGACTGGCCGGAGGAGTTCTTCGCCGAGCGCGTGTGGCACGTACGGCGCCCCGCGCCCGACCCCTACGAGCTGACGGAGGCGGTGGCGGCGATCCGGGCCGCCGAGCGCCCGCTGATCGTCGCGGGCGGCGGCGTCCACCACAGCGAGGCCGAGGACGCGCTGAAGGCGCTGGTGGAGGCCACCGGCATCCCGGTCGCCTCGACCCAGGCGGGCAAGGGCTCGCTGCGCTTCGACCACCCGGCCGACCTCGGCGGCATCGGCCACACCGGCACGGCGGTCAGCGACGACATCGCGCGCACGGCCGACCTGGTGATCGGCGTCGGCACCCGCTACACGGACTTCACGACCGCGTCCGGCACGCTCTTCCAGAACCCGGACGTACGGTTCGTCAACCTCAACATCACGGCGTTCGACGCGCACAAGCTGTCGGCGCGGACGCTGGTGTGCGACGCGCGCGCCGGACTCACAGCGTTGACCGAGGCGCTCGCGGGTCACCGTGTGAACCCGGTTCACGAGGCGGCGGTTCGTGAAGGCAAGGAACGCTGGGAGCGGGTCGTCGACGCCGCTTACACGGCCGCCGACGAGCACGCCGTCCCCACCCAGACCCAGGTCCTCGGCGCCCTGGACGCGGTCGTCGGCGACGACGACGTCGTGATCAACGCGGCCGGCTCGCTCCCCGGCGATCTGCACAAGCTCTGGCGGGCCCGCAGCCCCCGCCAGTACCACCTGGAGTACGGCTACTCCTGCATGGGCTACGAGATCCCGGCCGGCATCGGCGTCCAGCAGGCCGCGCCCGGCACTCCGGTGTGGTCCCTGGTCGGCGACGGCACCTATCTGATGATGCCGACCGAGATCGTCACCGCCGTCCAGGAGGGCCTGCCGGTCAACCTCGTCCTCATCCAGAACCACGGCTACGCCTCCATCGGCGGCCTGTCCGAGACGGTCGGGGGCGAGCGCTTCGGCACGGCGTACCGCTACCGGGCCGCCGACGGCACCTTCTCCGGCGCCCCGCTCCCCGTCGACCTGGCCGCCAACGCGGGCAGCCTCGGCATGGACGTCCTGCGTGCCAAGACGGTCCGCGAACTGCGCGAGGCGCTCGCCGCGGCCCGCGCCTCCGACCGCCCGACCTGTGTCTACGTCGAGACCGACACCGCCGGCCCGGCCGCTCCCCCGGCCGAGGCCTGGTGGGACGTCCCGGTCGCCGAGACGGCCACCCGCGAGGCCGCCGTACGGGCCCGCGAGGAGTACGACCGCCAGGTCACCGACCGCCGCCACCACCTCTGAGCCACCTCTGATCCCCCTTTGCTGAAAGGCCCCCGCACCATGAAGACCATCACCCACTGGATCGGCGGCAAGCCCGTCGAGTCCGCCTCCGGCCGCTACGGCGCCGTGTACAACCCGGCGACCGGCGCGCAGGAGAAGCAGGTCGGGTTCGCCGGCGTCGACGAGGTGGACGCCGCCGTGGCCGCGGCCAAGGCCGCCTTCGAGACCTGGGGCACCTCCTCGCTGGCCAAGCGCACGGCGGTGCTGTTCAAGTACCGCGAGCTGCTGGACGCCCACCGCGACGAGATCGCCGCGCTGATCACCGCCGAGCACGGCAAGGTGCACAGCGACGCGCTCGGCGAGGTGGCGCGCGGCATGGAGATCGTGGAGCTGGCCTGCGGGATCAGCGTGCAGCTGAAGGGCGAGCTGTCGACGCAGGTCTCCACCCGCGTCGACGTCGCCTCGATCCGGCAGCCGCTCGGCGTCGTCGCCGGCATCACGCCGTTCAACTTCCCCGCGATGGTGCCGATGTGGATGTTCCCCCTCGCCATCGCCTGCGGCAACACCTTCGTGCTCAAGCCGAGCGAGAAGGACCCCTCGGCCTCCTTCCGACTGGCGGAACTGGCCGCCGAGGCGGGCCTGCCGGACGGTGTGCTGAACGTCGTACAGGGCGACAAGGTGGCCGTGGACCGCCTGCTGGAGCACCCGGACGTCGAGGCCGTGTCCTTCGTCGGCTCGACGCCGATCGCGAAGTACATCCAGCTGAAGGCGGTCGAGCACGGCAAGCGCGTGCAGGCCCTGGGCGGCGCCAAGAACCACATGCTGGTCCTCCCGGACGCCGACCTGGACTTCGCGGCCGACCAGGCGATCAACGCGGCCTACGGCTCGGCGGGCGAGCGCTGCATGGCGGTGTCGGTCGTGGTCGCCGTCGGCGACACCGGCGACGAACTGGTCGCCAGGATCGCCGAGCGGGCGAAGAACCTGAGGATCGGTCCCGGCGACGACCCGGCCTCCGAGATGGGCCCGCTGATCACGCGCGAGCATCGCGACAAGGTCGCCTCGTACGTGGCGTCGGCGGCCGAGCAGGGCGCGGAGGTCGTGGTCGACGGCACCGGCTACACGGTCGAGGGCCACGAGGACGGCTTCTTCCTCGGCGTCTCGCTGCTCGACAAGGTGCCGCTGACGGCGGACGCCTACCGGGACGAGATCTTCGGCCCGGTCCTGGCGGTGGTCCGTGCGGAGTCGTACGACGAGGCGATCAAGCTGATCAACGACTCCCGCTGGGGCAACGGCACCGCGATCTTCACCCGGGACGGCGGCGCCGCCCGCCGCTTCCAGCTGGAGGTCAAGGCGGGCATGGTCGGCGTGAACGTCCCGATCCCGGTCCCCGTCGGCTACCACTCCTTCGGCGGCTGGAAGGACTCCCTCTTCGGCGACCTGCACATCTACGGCAACGACGGCATCGCCTTCTACACCCAGGGCAAGGTGATCACCACGCGCTGGCCCGACCCGGCCGACGCGGGCATCAACCTCGGTTTCCCCAGCCACTCCTGACAGCCCGTCAACTCCAATCGGAGGGAGGTACGTCCATGGCGAAGACCCGTGGCGCGACCCGTGCCGCGAACACCCCCGCGCTCGACTCCCTGGACTTCGCCCTGGACCGGGGCAGTCCGGTGCCGCTGTACTACCAGCTCGCCCAGCAGCTGGAGGCGGCCATCGAGCACGGGGTCCTCGCCCCGGGAAACCTCCTGGGCAACGAGATCGACCTCTCGACCCGCCTGGGCCTGTCCAGACCCACGGTCCGCCAGGCCATCCAGTCCCTGGTCGACAAGGGCCTGCTGGTGCGCCGCCGCGGCGTGGGCACCCAGGTCGTCCACAGCCAGGTCAAGCGTCCGCTGGAGCTCTCCAGCCTCTACGACGACCTGGAAGCGGCCGGCCAGGGCCCGACCACCCAGGTGGTGCGCAACGAGCGCCGGCCGGCCGCCCCGGAGGTGGCGGCCGCGCTCGGCATCGCCGAGGGCGGCGAGGTGATCGTCCTGGAGCGGCTGCGCCTCACCCACGGCCAGCCGGTGGCGCTGCTGTGCAACTACCTGCCGGCGACGCTCCTCGACCTCGACTCCGAACGCCTGGAGGCGACCGGCCTGTACCGCATGATGCGCACCGCCGGCATCACCCTGCACAGCGCCCGCCAGACCATCGGCGCCCGCTCCGCCACGGCCGACGAGGCCTCCCGCCTCGACGAACCGGAGGGGGCGGCCGTCCTGACCATGCAGCGCACGGCGTACGACGACACGGGGCGTCCGGTGGAATACGGAACCCACATCTACCGGGCGTCGCGGTACGCCTTCGACTTCCAGTTGCTGGTGAGGCCCTGACGGGAGACTCCGGCACCAGGGTGCGTGGACCCATCGTGCTTGACGTGAGGCGACAGCAGGAGCACTGTCGTAAGCATACGCCGTAAATGTACGCTGGCGATGAGGGGTCGAGCGCCCATGAGTGCACCGTCAACAGTCCTGGTCACCGGTGGGGCGGGCTTCATCGGCAGTCACACGTGCGTCAACCTGCTGGATCACGGCTACGAGTTGATCGTCGTCGACGACTACTCGAACAGCACGCCGCAGGTCCTTTCGAGGGTGGAGCGGATCGCCGGCCGCTTCGCCGGCGCCGTCTACGAACTCGACATCCGGGACCGCCACGCTTTGTCATCGGTCTTCGCCCGTCACTCCGTGGACGCGGTGGTGCACCTGGCCGCCGCCAAGTCGGCGAGCCGGTCCCTGATGACGCCCGTCGAGTACTACGACACCAACGTCGGCGGCACGACCGCGCTGCTGCACACCATGCACGAGCACGGAGTCCACCGACTGATCTTCTCCTCCACCTCCGCGATCTACGGCCACGCCGGCCCCGGTCCGCTCGACGAGGCCACTCCCGCCCGGCCCGCCAGCCCGTACGCGGCCTCCAAGTCGGCCTGCGAGCAGATCCTCGCCGACGTCTGCCGCCGCCGGCCCGAGTACACGGTGCTGTGCCTGCGCTACTGCAACCCGGCAGGCGCCCATCCCAGCGGCCTGCTCGGCGAGGATCCGCGCGCCGCACCCGAGAGCCTGATCCCGTCCCTGGCCCAGGTGGCGATCGGCGGCCAGGAACGGCTTCACGTTTTCGGCACCGACTACCCCACGCGCGACGGGACGACGGTGCGCGACTACACGCATGTCATGGACACCGTCGAGGCACACCGTGTCGCACTCGACCACCTCGCCGACGCGCCCGGCATGCACGTGTTCAACGTGGGCACGGGCCGGGGCAACACGGTCCTTGAGGTCGTCAGCGCTTTCTCCGGGGCGTGCGGCTACCCCGTCCCGTACGAGGCCGCACCACGCCGCCCGGGTGACGTGGCCGAACTCGTCGCCGACGCGAGCCGCGCGGCGCAGGCCTGGGGCTGGCGTGCCACACGGAACCTCGACGACATATGCCGGGACGCCTGGCGGTTCCAGCAGCTCAACCCCCGCGGCTACACGAGTTCCCCTCGGCGACCCGAGAAGAAGGGCTGAAGGACTCAGGCGCGTCGTTCATGGCCGGTGCTCGCCGCCGCGCTGCTGGTCTGTCTACACCGTCGGCCACGCTGGGCTGCCGGTACGGGCAGGGGTTCCTGCTGGCGCCGCCGATGAGGCCGGAGGAGGCTGTGGCCGCGCTGTGCCGGTGGGGAGCCGCGGGAGCAACGTGAGGCGCCCTGCCAGACCCTGCGGGGCCGGTCTCACCTGCGTCGGTCCGATGTCGCCGGGCCGCGGGGCCGCGTGCTGGAGGGCCTCGGCGACAGGGCGAACGCGGTCTCCACCACAGCTGCGTGACTGAACGCCGTCGGCGCGTTGCCCAGTTGACGTCCCGCGTCCGGGTCCCACTGCTCGGCGAGCAGACCGACGTCGTTGCGGACGGCGAGAAGGCGTTCGAAGGCGACGCGGGCCTGCTGCGGATGCCCGGTCGCGGCGAGGCATTGGGCGTACCACAGGGAACACGACACGAAGGCGCCCTCGGAGCCACGGATACCGTCCGGCCCGCGCACGGCGCCGCCGGAGTCGTACCGCCGCAGGAACCCCCCGTGGGTCAGTTGCCGCATGGCGCGTACGGTGCCGCGCACCCGTTCGTCCGTGGCGGGCAGGAAGCCGAGGCGCGGGATGAGCAGTGCGGAGGCGTCGAGGGCCGGCGAACCGTAGGACTGCACGAAGGACCGCTGCCGCGCGTCCCATCCCCTGCGGCAGACATCGCGGCGAACGTCGTCGCGCATGGCCCGCCACATGGCCGAGGATCCGTTTCTGCCGAGCAGCGCCCCCATGCGCAGAGCACGGTCGGCGGCCACCCAGACCATGACCTTGGAGTGCACGAATTGCCTCTGCGGCCCCCGCACCTGCCACAGCCCCTGGTCCGGCCGCCGCCAGTGCCGTTCGAGGTGACCCATGAGCACCTCGACCAGGTCCCACAGGTGAGCGGGCATGGGGATTCCGGCCCGGAGCGAGAGCCAGAGCGTGTCCATGACCTCGCCGTACACGTCCAACTGGAAGTGGCTCGTCGCCGAGTTCCCGAAGCGGACCGGCCGGGAATCCTCGTAGCCGGTCAGCCACGGCGCCTCGGTCTCTGTCAGGAGCCGTTGGCCCTCGACGCCGTACACCGTCTGCAGATGGTCGGGGTCACCGGCGACCGCCCGTACCAGCCAGTCCAGCCAGGCCGTGGACTCCTCCCGGTAACCGCTGCGCAGCAGGCACGACAGGGTCAGGGTGGAGTCACGCAGCCAGCAGTAGCGGTAGTCCCAGTTGCGTTCTCCGCCCACGCGGCCGGGGAGCGAGGTGGTGGGTGCGGCGATGATGCCGCCCGTGGGCGCGTAGGTGAGCGCCTTGAGGGTGATCAAGGAACGCACCACCGCGTCCCGCCACGGCCCCTCATAGCGGCACCGGGCGCTCCAGCGCCGCCAGTAGTCACTGGTCTCCTTCAGCGCGGTCTCCGCCGGGACGGACAGCTGCGGCGGCGGCTCGGTCAGGTGCGACGGCGACCAGACCAGCGTCAGGGCCAGCCTCCGGCCCGCCGGGACGACGAAGTCGTGCACCGTCTCGCGCTCGTCGCCCGGCATGTTCACCGGCCCGTCCGCGTGCAGCCAGACGGCGTCCGGTCCGGCGACCGCGAAGGTGCCCGATCCGACGGCCCGGACCCACGGCAGGACGCGGCCCTGGTGGAACCGCACGCGCAGGTCACTGCGCATGGTCACCGAACCCCGCAGACCCTCCACGACGCGGATCACGCACGGTGAGTGCGTGCGCGGCGGCATGAAGTCGATGACCCGCACGGCGCCGGCCGCGCTGTGCCACTCCGACTCCAGGATCAGCGTGTCCCGCCGGTACGCCCGGCGGGTGCAACGGCGTCCGGCGACGGGAGCCACCCGCCAGAAGCCGTTGTCCCGCGTTCCCACGAGCGCGGCGAAACACGCGGGCGAGTCGAACCGGGGCAGGCACAGCCAGTCGATCGACCCGTCCTTGCCGACCATGGCGGCGGTTTCCAGGTCGCTGAGCAGGGCGTAGTCCTCGATGGGCGTATTCATGACGGGAGCCGCTCATGGTCGGCGCGTCCTTGGCAGTGCCGCGGCAGCAGCGGCTCCCACCAGGAACGATGCGTCCGGAAGTCGGACCGCGACGGGTCGGTCACCGGCCGGGCACCGAGGGAGCCGGACTCGTCGGCTCGCACGGGGCGCGCACACGGCTGGGGCAGGGTCATGACGGGTGTCGCGCCGTGCGGTCGTCGCGGGCCTGGGACAGGAGTCCCCTTTCGCATCACGACCACCACCGGGAAAGTCGGGTCCTGCGTAAATTTACGTCATATACGTACACCCTCCCTTCCCTGCTCTGCCGCGTCAACCGAACTTGGGCGCGGCTCGCCTTGACTTAGTGGCGGGTTCAGCTGAATGTGTATGTATACAGCGTAATCTTCTCATAGAGACGGATTTCGACGTGTATGTACCTCCGAGTCGAAACCCGACCACTTCCGCCCTCCACCCCCTGCGTCGCGCAACAGACCGGCCGGCACGCCGGTCGCCGCGCCCCGTACGCGCCCCTTCCCCCCAGGGCTCCGGCAGCCGCTGTCTCACCGACTCGCGGTCCACCGGCCGGCGTCGCACCCGCGACTCGGGGACCCCTCACCCGCGCGGCGCTCCCGAACCGACCGCCGCAGAGCGGCGGCACACCCCGGAAGGCGGCGCTGCGCGATGACTTCCGCACTCATCCGCCCCCCGGTGGACCTGGAGCTGATCTTCCCGGCATTCAACGAGGAACGCCGTCTGCCCTCCACCATCGAGGCCACGGTCGACCACCTCTCCGAGAGGTCCTGGGCCTCCGCGATCGTGGTCGTGGACAACGACAGCGCCGACGGAACGCACGACGTCGTGGAGCGTTTCGCCCACGCGCCCGTCCCGGTGTACGCCATCGGCTGCAGCGACCACGGCAAGGGAGCTGCCGTACGCCGGGGCATCTCCACCTCGTCGGCCCGCTACGTGGGATTCGCCGACGCCGACTGCGCCACCCCCATCGAGACGCTCGACCCCGTGATGGCGCTGCTCGAGGAGGGTCACGCGGCGGTCATAGCCTCCCGCCGCGCTCCGGGCGCGTCCTACGAGATCGAGCAGTCCACGCTGCGCCGCTGCGGCGGCTGGGTCTTCCGGCGACTGGCCCGCATGTCCCTCCCCGACATCGCCGACACGCAGTGCGGCTTCAAGTTCTTCGACGGCCCCCTCATCCGCGAGGTCGTCAGTGGCTGCCAGGTCGACGGGTTCGCCTTCGACGTGGAGATCCTCGCCCGCTTCGCGCGCCACGGACACCGAGTCACAGAAGTGCCGGTCACCTGGTGCGACGTCCCGGGATCGACGTTCTCGGCCCGCCGCGACGGGCTGCGCTCCATGGCCGACCTGATCCGGATATCGATAGCGCGGTGACCGCCATGACTGCACTGAACGAACTCGACCGAGCCGACATACTCTTCCTCAACTGGCGCGATCCCTCCCACCCGCAGGCCGGCGGCGCCGAGGCGTTCTGCTGGGAGACCGCCCGCCGTTTCAGCGAGGCCGGGGCCCACGTCACGGTGTTCACCGCCCGCCACCCCGGTTCCGAACCCGGCTCGATGTCCGACGGCATACGGATTGTGCGCGGCGGCGGCACCTACGGTGTCTACACGGCGGCCGCCCGGCACCTGCTGCGCCACCGGCACGCCTACGACGCCGTCATCGACTGCCAGAACGGCATCCCCTTCTTCTCGCCGCTGTTCACGCCGCGCTGGACCGCCGACCTGTGCGTCGTGCACCACGTCCACCAGAGCCAGTTCGACATGCTTCTGCCCAGGCCGCTGAACGTCGTCGGCAGGCTCCTGGAGAAGCAGGTCAGCCGTCGCGTTTACCACGGGCGGCCGGTCGTCGTGGTCTCTCCGTCCACTCTGGAGGGGATCCGGCGTGAACTCGGCTTCCGCAACCCGGTCTACATCGTGCCCAACGGCAGCTCGCTCGCCGGTGCGTTCAGCGCGTCCGACGGGTCCCCCCGCGTTGCGCGCAGCCGGACGCCGGCCATCGCGGTCGTGAGCAGGCTCGTACCCCAGAAGCGACTGGACCTGCTGGTCCACGCCATGCCCGCGCTGATGCACAAGATGCCCGGCATACGTCTCGACATCGCCGGAGACGGCAGCGAACTTCCCCATCTGCGGCACCTCGCACAGCGGCTCGGCGTCTCGGACGCGGTGGCGTTCCACGGCCGGGTGAGCGACGAGCGCAAGTGGGAGTTGCTCTCCCGGGCATGGCTCACCGTCGTCCCGTCCGTCGCCGAGGGCTGGGGTCTCACCGTCATCGAGGCCAACGCGGTCGGTACTCCCGCCGTCGCCTTCGATGTGCCGGGTCTGCGCGACGCGGTCCAGCCCGGTCGCACCGGATGGCTTCTGCCACCCGACTCGGACCTGGCCGGCGCAGTCGCGGACGCGCTGGCCGAGCTCACCGACGCGGACGTGCGGCAGCGGACGGCTCGGCGGTGCCGGTCGTGGGCCGAGACCTTCTCCTGGGAGAGCACCGCGGAGCGACTTGCCGCAGTGGTCCTGGAGGAGATGGCGCGGACCCGGCGTCACCGGCGCTCGCGCCGCCGGCCGAGCGATCTCTGCGTCATCGGCAGCTTCCGGGTGACGGACGGTAACGCGATGGAGCAGCTCCTGCGCCACGCCCTGCGGCTGACCGACGCCTGGAACCGGTGCGGCGACGGCACCTTCCGGGTGCTCCTGCACGGCTGCGACGAGGTCCGCGCCGCGAGAGCCCTTCGCCGCCTGAACGTACGGCCCAGCGAACTCACCCTGGCCAGCCGCCGGGACGTCCTGGTGGGAACCGGCCGGACCTCAGACGGCACCCACAGCGAAAGTGACCGCACCGCGCCATGACCTCCATACGCGTCTCCGCTCCCCGAACGGCCGCACGGCCGGACGATGTCACAGCCGTGCAGGGAGCCCGCTGGATCACCGCCGCGTGGCTGACCATCGGAGCCCTCAACTACGGTTACGCCCTGCTGCTGACCCGGTCGCTGGCCGTGGACGACTTCGCGACCTTTGCCGCGGGACAGGGACTGGTGCTGTGCGCGGCGACCATCGCTCTCGTCGCCATCCCCTGGGTGCTGGCTCAGGCCCTGGCACGCGCGCGTTCGCAGACCGATCGCGCCGATGCCGTCAGGTTCTCCGTCGTGATCGCGGTGACCGGCGGCGTGGTGGCCGGCGGTGTCGTCGCCCTGGTGGCCTCACGGTTCGCCGGCGCGACCACCGTCGCCGCGCTCGGCGTCGTCACTTTGCTGATCTACGTCACACGGGTCAGCGGTGGCTGGCTCCAGGGCACCGAACGGATGCGCACCCTGGCAGGCGTTCTCACCGGTGAGGCGGTCCTGAAGGTCGTCGTCGGCCTGTTCCTCGTGTCGGTGCTGGGGCTCGGTGCCACCGGCGCCCTGGCCGCGTTCGGGATCGCGGCGCTCCCCCTCCTGATCTGGTGGCCTTACCGGATGACCCGCGGACGCGGGCGGTGGGCCCAGGCACGGGCCAACCGTGACCTGTGGCGCCGGGCGGTCGAACTGGGCACCGTGCAGAGCCTGGTGGCGCTGATGGCCACCGTCGACCTGGTCCTGGTCACGCTGCTTCCGGCCGGCGCGGCGGCCACCGCGAGCTATCAGGTGAGCGTGATGATGGGCCGGGCGCCGCTCTTCCTGGCCAGCGCCGTCTCCGTGGCGTTCTTCCCCGCGCTGTCCCGGCGTCGCATGGGAACACCGCTGGCCGCGAACGCCATGCGGATGTATCTCATCGTCGCCTTCCCGCTCGCGGCCGTCTACGCCACCACACCGCCGGGAGTGCTCGACGTCATCTTCCCGGCGAACTACGGCATGTTGAGCAGGCTCGTCATGTTCACCGCGGTGTCGGGGTTCGCCATCGGCGGCATCAACCTCGTCTCCACTTTCTTCCAGGCGGTCAACGACCAGTCCTGCCAGTCCCGTCAGGCCGTCGGAGTGCTGCTGTTCGTCGCGGGCCTGATGATCGGCTGGCGGGCCGGAGGAGTACTCGGAATGGCGATCGGCGGTTGTTGCGGCGCTGTGGCGGCGCTGCTGCTGCTGGTGCGTCTGCTGGTGCGCAGGCAGGGGTTCGGGGTGTTCGCACAACTGCCGCTGGTCGAGCCGCTCGTCGTCACCTGCGTGCTCGTGGCACTGCGTCCGGTTCCCGCGGCGTGGCTGGTCGCCGCGACGGCCACCGGAATCATGGCGGCCGTGCGCTTCCTTCGTCACCGGGCGACGGCCACCGCGCACGGCCGGTCGGAGGATTCGGCACCCCGGGAGGACACACCGGCACAGGCCGCGGGCGCGGACCGTGAGAGCGCGGGCGCCGACCGTGGTCCTGGTGGGGACGGCCCACGCCGCGGTGCCGTACGCCCCCGCGGGGATACCGCCGGCGCTCGGCTCCTCCTCGACGCCGTGTGGCGCCATGACGTCAGGGCCGCGGACGAGGACGAACTGCGCCGCGCGCTGGCGGTCGCCCGGGACAGCAACACCGAAGCCCTGCTCGCCCGGTGCTATCCGCGGCAACTGGCCGAGACCGTGGCCGAGGTGGAGGAACGCGACGCGTCCTTCCGCAGCAGTCTGCGCGAGGCGACCGAGCGGCTGCTGGCCGCCGGGATCCCGAGCGTCCTGATCAAGGCGGACGGGCCGGGCGAGCACGTGGGCGGCGACTTCGATCTGGTGGTCCCCGACGGCCGGTGGGCAGCGGCGGCCGAGGCCCTGTCCGGCTGGTCCGTGCGCCGTGAGCGGTACTGGCTGGAGCGTTCGACCAAGGTGCTCCTTTGGCCGCCCAGCGGACCGGCCGCCCACCTGCACGCGTCCGTGTGCTGGTTCGGCGTCCCGGTGATGTCCAACGACCGGCTCTTCGCCCGCGCGCTGGCCGCGGACGACCGGCCCTGGCTGGAACCCCGCCCCGCCGACCGGCTGCGCATCTGGCTGGCCCACGCGCTCTTCCAGAATCTGTCCTTCGAGCTGTCGGAGCTCCTTGCCATCAGGCCGCTGTTGCAGCCGGACGTGATGGCCGAGGCCTGGCGGGAGTCGGTCCGGGAAGGCTGGGGCACCGCCCACGGCCAGGCCCTGGCCACCGCCATGGAAGCCGTCGGACGGCTCGACCGGGGTGAGTTCGTCGCCCTGCCCGTGCCCCTGCCGGCCAGGACCTCGCTTCACGTGGCGGTGGAGCACACCCCCCGTCTGCTGCGCGAGGGGCGCATCGAAGGCGCCGTACGAGAGGCCGCGCTCAGGATCCCGCTGTACGTCACCAAGACCCGAAAGGCGGGGACCTCATGACCGGCCCACAACACTCCTCACCGCGCCCGCCGATCCCCGGCCGACTGCTGGTGGCGGTGTCCGGCCCCGACGATTCCGGCAAGACCACTCTGGTGGGCCGGGTCGTGGCCACGCTACGGCAGGAGGGCTGCACGGTCACGAGGACCTACTGCTACGGCTGCGTGGTGTGCCGCCGCTTCCCCGGACGGCCCCGGTCCGGACGCCCTACGGGCCCGTCGTCGCAGCGCGGAACCTGGTTCGACGCCGTTCACGCCCGCATCGACGCGTCCGAGACCGCCCTGCGGCTGGCCGGCGCGCGGGTGCGGGCCGCCGTGCGCCGGCTGGCACTGCGCCGTCCCTGCGTGATCCTCACCGACCGGGGACCGCTCGACTCCCTGGCCAAGTTCGATCCCCCGGCAGGCTCCCGGACGGCTGCGCTCTTCCGCCGCCTGGCCGGCGCGTACGACCTGACGCTGCTCCTCGAGAGTCATGCCGGCGAGGAGCCGGCGGGCGACGCCGCGGACGGGAGGGACCCGGGACGGCACTGGCAGGAACGCTACCGCCGCTGGGCGCCCGTCTCGGCCGACGTTGTCGGTCTCGACGCGCGCGCCACCACGCCGGCCCTCGCCGCGGACGCCGCCTTCCGGCTCATGGTGGCGCGCGGGAACACGTCGCGTGAGCAGCCCCGCGCCGACGCCTCCGACGGGCCCGTGCCACGCCCGCGAGCGCGGGTGGTCGTCTCAGCCTTCGACACCGTCCAGAGCACCGACTACCGGGGCGGCGGGTCGGTCGTGATCGATCATGTGGCCCGCCGCCTGGCCCAGGATTTCGACGTCACCGTCGTCACCGCGGCCGCCCACGGCGGAACACAGGTGCGCGAGGGGCTGCGGTACCGCTTCGTGCCTGTCTGCAAGGCCGGTCCACGGGCCGCCCAGTTGCTGTTCCAGGCGGTGCTTCCCCTCGTCGCCCGAAGGATCCCGCACGACGTGTGGCTGGAGAACTTCACTCCCCCGTTCACGACGGGTCTGCTGCCCCTGTTCGCCAGGAAGCCCGTCATCGGGATCAACCAGTGCCGGTGCAGCGACGCCACCTGGCGGAAGTACCACCTCCCCGTCTTCCCCATCGAGCACTGGGCCCTGCGCCGCCACCGGGACCTGGTCGTCATCAATCAGTCGGACGCCGCGGAAGCCCGGCGCCACAGTCCGAAGGCGGCGGTACACCTGATCGAGAACGGTGTGGACCAGCGGCACGTCGAGGAGGACGAGTTCGGCAGCGGCGGGAGCATCCTCTTCCTGGGCCGGCTCGACGTGAAGCTCAAGGGCCTCGACCTGCTGCTGACGGCGTACGCGGCGGCTGCCCCGGCCCTGCCGCTGATCATCGCCGGACACGGCACGGCGGCCGAGGAACGCAGGCTGGAGTCGCTGCTCGCCCACACGGGCGCCAACGTCCGCCGCCTCGGCTTCGTCGCCTCGGAACGCAAAGAGCAACTGCTCAGGGAGAGCGCGTTCATGGTCATGCCCTCGCGCACCGAGGCGTTCGGGCTCGTCGCACTCGAGAGCATGGTCCACGGCAAGCCGGTGCTCCACTTCGACCTGCCCTCCCTGGCCTGGATGGAGGGCAAGGGGAACATCGGCGTTCCCTGCTTCGACGTCGACCGGATGGCCGAGGAGATCGGCCGGCTCGCCGCGGACGCGGACCTCCGCCGTGCGCTGGGGCGTCAGGCGTCCCTGGCGGCACGGCAGTACACGTGGGAGGCGATGACCGACCGGTACCTGGCCACGGTGCGCGACGCACTCGAGTCGTCCGCCGCCGCACGGAGTCCTCACCGCGGGAGGTGATCGTCCATGACTGCTGATCCGTTCTCCACCTTGGTGGACAAGGGTGTGCCCCTGGTGGTGCTCTCACCTCACCTCGACGACGCGGTGCTGTCGTGCGGGGCTCTGATGGCGCACACCCGGCAACATGCGCCCGTCACCGTCGTCACGCTGTTCACGACGGGGGCCCCGCCGCCGTACACCCTGTCCGCTCGCCGTTTCCTGCATCTGTCCGGGATGCGTGACGCCGAGGAGCTGTACGCCGCTCGCCGCGGCGAGGACCGGGATGTGCTCACGGCCATGGGCATCACCTGGCAGCACATGGGCCTCACGGAGGGGCTCTTCCGCCGCAAGACCCTTCGCGGGAGGGAGGCCGCACACGGTTTGAACCGGCTGCTGCCCGAGCGCGACCACGTCTATCCCACCTACCGTCGGCATCTCGCCGCCGGCCGCATCTCGCCCTACGACGGCGACCTGTTGCGCACCCTCACCCGCACCGTCAGGTCGCTCGCCGCCCCGGAACCGTCCGGCGGAGCCCGGCCCTTGCTGCTCGCGCCGCTCGCGATCGGCGGGCACGTCGACCATCTGCTGGTCAGGACGGCAGCCGAGACGAGCCGACACCACGTCGTCTACTACGGCGACTTCCCCTACATCCGGCACGAGGCAATGGACACCGACTTCGTACGCCGCAACGGCCTGCGCGAAGAAGTCACCTGGACCACGGGACTGGGCGCCAAGTCCGCCGCGATCCTCGGCTACCGCACACAGTCCCGGGCCATGTTCCCCGGCGGCCGCGTCCCACTCGGCCCCGAGCTCTACCTGTTCAGCGAGACCTCCTCATGACCACCCTCGAGGCACGCCCTGTGCGGACCACGCCGCCGACGACGCGCCGTGCCGTGCCGACGGGTGTCCTGGCAGTCGGCGTCTTCCTGCTGGCCGCGGTGCTGCGGCTGGTGAACGTGGGCCGTTCCGCGGACCTCTTCGTCGACGAACTGATCTACCGTCAGCTCGGCGTCAGCGCCGCGCACGGCGGTTTCCCCCGCACCTCCGAGGGCCTGTTCTTCCTGCATCCGCCCGGCTACTTCTACGTCGAGGCGGGCTGGGGCAAGCTCGTCGGCATCAGCCCCGACCTCGTCACCGGCCTGTACCAGGCCCGGTTGGTGAACGTCCTCCTCGGAGCCGTGACAGCGGTCCTGATACTGCTGCTGGTCAGCAAGGCCGGGTCCCGCGCCGCCGGTGTCGTGGCCGCCCTGCTGTTCGCCCTGGACCCGTACGTCATCCGGCAGAACGACCGGGTGATGCTGGACACCCAGACGGTGCTGTTCGTGCTGGCCGGATACCTGGTCCTGCTGTCCCTGGCCCGCGAGCCGCTGCCCGGCCGGCCCCGGCTGCGGGCCGTGGCGGCCGGTCTGCTCTTCGGGTTGGCACTGCTGACGAAGGACCACTCGGCGCTCATCAGCGTGCTGCCCCTGGTCCTCGCGCTGATCCTCGGCTGGGGGCCTCCCAGAAGACTGCTGCTCACCACGCTCGCGGCCACCGTCGTGCCGTACGGACTGTATGTGGCCCTCGTCGGACTCTACGGTCACTTCACACCGTTCTGGTACGACAAGAGCCACGGTGCGGCCCGCCTGCTCGGGATCGTCCAGGAGTCCGGGTTCCACGCCGCGGGGACTCCCTCGCTGACCAGCCGGCTCATCGACCAGGTGACGACGTTCGCCTCCACCTACGCGCTGCTTCTGCTCGGCCCTGTCGCCCTGGTGATCTTGCTGCGCCGGAAGGACCCCGTGCTCAGGATGCTGGCCCTGTTCCACCTGTGCGCCGGACTCACCCTGGCCTTCGCGCTCGCCCAGGGGACACTCGAGGAACAGGCGCTCTATCTGCTCATCGTGCCCACCGTGGTGGTGCTGGGCGCCGCGCTCGGAGTGGGCATCGAGCGCTTCCGGCGGCGCGACGGCCGCCGGGTGGTGCGCAGGGTCCTGCTCGTGAGCCTCGTCGGCTTCCTGACGGCGACCATCGCCTTCTCCGGCGCCTCCTACGCCAAGGTGCACACCGGACGCGACGACGGATACGCCCAGTTGCGCGGCTACATGCGCAAGCACGTGCCCGTGGGCAGCGCGGTGATCGCGGCCGATGGCGGCGCCAGCGGCGGTATCTCGTCGTGGGCGCTGCGGGACAGGTACGAAATGGGCGACTGGGTCACACCCGAGGCCCGGACCCGGGCGTACGCCCGTTATCTGGTCGTCCCCTGGAAGGTGATCGATCAGGGGTACGGCACGATGGATGCCCGCACGGCCCGGCACCTGGCGGCCGAGGGCCGGCTGGTGTTCACCTTCCACGGACGCTCCTACGGCACGCTCGCGCTGTACAAGCTGCCACTGCCCGACAAGGAGTATCTCCGGTTCCGGGCGTCCGCCCACGACCTGCGGACGGGGGCCGACCATGGCCGGTGACCGCAGTCGGCCTCGTGTCCTGCTCCTCACCAGCGGCCCGGTCGACGGGGGGCGGGGAGGTGACACCGATCTCGCGATGGCCCTCGCCCAGGGCATCCCCCAGGTCCGCTATCTGTGGTTCCGCAGGTGGCCCGGGCTCGACGAGACGGTGCGGGATCTGCCGGGGCGGTCCGTTCCCCTGCTGTCCCGTGACGGTATCCCCCGTCTGCCGGTGCGGGTCCAGGCTGCGGCGGCCGGGTGTGCCCTCACCCGGCGGTGCGACCTCGTGCACGCCGTGATGACCATCGGCAGCAGCTTTCCCCTCTTTTCCCGTCTCTGGGACCGGCTTGTCGGCGACACACCGGTCCTGCACACCGTCCCCGGCGTCATGAACCCCGCGCTTCTCGCACGGTCCCGCCCACTCGGGCCGACCGTGGCGCTGTCCGAGGTCACCGCGGCGCAGATGCGCACCGCCGGCTTCGGCCAGGTACGGGTCATCCGGCCCGTCGTCCGGCTGGACGAGTGGCCCCTCCGGCCCCGGCCGTTCACGGACAGGCCGACCGTGCTGGTCACCGGTCATCACGACACGGGAGGCGGTGCCGAGGAGGCGATCGCCTCGGCCGCGGTGGCGGCTCGCGCGGGAGCCCGTTTCCGGCTGGTTCTCGCGCTGCGCGACCGGCCGGGCCAGGACACCCGCACCCTGGAGGGGAATCTGCGTGCCCAGGCCGCCCGCCAGGGCCTCGCGGACACCGAAGTGCTCGGCAGCGGCTCGGACATGCATGCCCTCCTGGCATCCGCGGACGTCCTCCTCTACGTGCCCCGGGCGCTCGGCGGCAAGGCGGACGTTCCGCTCACCGTGCTCCAGGCTCTCGCCACGGGGCGCCCCGTCGTGCTGAGCGAGCTGCCGCAGTTCGAGTCCCTGCGCGGCACCGTGCTGACGGCCGCTCCGGGCGACTGCGAGCGGACCGGCCGTCTGTTGCGGCAGCTGCTGGACCGGCCCCGGTGTTGGCAGGACCTGGCGCGGCGGGGCCGCGTGACGGTCGAGGAGCGTTTCGGGGTGGCTCAGTTCGCGGCGCAGTACTCGAGTCTGTACGAGGAGTTGCTGGCATGACGGACCGCAGCGGGTACGGCGGCGCGACCGGACGCTCGCGGGCGCGCCGGTGGGTCGTCTACGCGGTGGTCGTCGCCGTCGTGGCCGCGGTGGTCTCCTTCATCCGTCTCGGCGACCCCGGCGACCCCCACCAGCGGTTCTTCTTCGGCACCCTGCAGACGAGCCCGCGCACCGCCGGGGCGGACAAGGCACGAGGCATGCGTATGGCCCATATGTCGGTGTACTGGGACCGGTTCGAACCGGCCCCGGGGCAGGTGGACCAGCACTACGTCGCCGCGATCAAGCGGAAGCTGCGGATGTTCCGGGACGCGGGACTGCATGTGGAAGCGGGCGTCGGGCTCAACAACCCACCGTCCTGGCTGAGCGGCAGGTATCCGGAGGACGCCTTCACCGACCAGGGCGGCGCGCGCTTCACCTCCACCCCGAACCTGGTGTTCAGCCAGGAGATCCGCAACGCGGTGGAGGGCTACCTGCGACGGCTGAACCAGGAGATCGGTCTGGGCAACTTCTGGGCGCTGCGCATCGGCGTGAACGGCACCGGGGAGTTCACCTACCCGCCACCGGCCTCGAGCAGCGGGGGCGCGGTGTCGTACTGGGCCTTCGACCGGCACGCGCAGGCGAGTGGGGCGGATCCCGGCCGGCCCGCGACCGTGCCGCCGAACCCCTACCCGGGCTGGCGGCCCGGGCAGACCACCTACCGCGGGGCCCCCTTCACCGCCGGCCGGGTATCCCGGTGGTACGACTGGTACGTCGCGGCGCTCGCCGACGCGGTGAACTGGCAGACCAGACAGTATGAAGCCCTGGGCTACCACGGGCTGCTGCTGGTGCTGATCCCCGGAGGCGGGTTCTATCCGAGCGACCTGTCCGCGGCCGTCCGCGCTCACCTCGGCGCGACGGCCGACGCGGGGCTCATCAGCCGCGGCGCCGGCTTCTTCCGCACCATCGGCCTGATCGAGCACCGGCGCACCGTACAACTGGTCTCCACCGCGCTGGTGGACGGTTCGGGTGCGCCCAGGAACAACGTCTGCCGGCCCGCGGACGGCGCCGTCACGCCGGACGCCCTCACCCGTGGCTCCGAGGCCCGGGTGCGAACGTGGTCGTCGGTGCGGTGGATCTCCCGGATCGCCGCGCGCGAGGGCTTCGTCATCAGCGGGGAGAGCGCGGGACCGCATGTGGCCGCCTACTACCCGGGCGTCATGAACGATGCCGCGCGCCAGCTGAAGTCCTGCGGGCTCACGGGACTGATGTGGGCCTTCGACCACAACCTGTACGACGGCACTCCCGGATCCTCACTCGAGGACTACGCCTCGGTGATCGCGAAGTTGCAGAGAGGAGCCACACCATGACGGTGACCGTGCTCACCCCGGACCGCCTCGGCGCCGCGGACATCGCCGCGTGGAAGGCTCTGCAGCAAGCCACTCCGGCCCTCGCCAGTCCCTTCCTGTCGCCGCAGTTCACCCTGGCCGTCGGCCGGCACCGGGCCACAGCCCGCGTCGCCGTGCTCTCGGAGGGGTCCGTGCCGGTGGGGTACTTCCCGTACGAGCACCACCGGCTGGGACTCGGGCTGCCCATCGGCAGCGGCCTGTCCGACGTGCAGGGACTGGTGCACGCGCCGGGACTGGACTGGGACGTCCGGGCGCTGCTGCGGGGTTGTGGACTGCGCCTTTGGCGGTACGACCATCTCACCACCGGCCAGAGGCCCTTCGACAGCGGTGTGGTGCGCAGGTCCGGGTCACCGGTCATCGACCTGACGTCCGGCTACGAGGCCTACGCCGGGGATCTGCGCGGCAGGTCACCGGCCCGGATGAAACAACTGGAGGCGAAGGAACGCCGGCTGACGCGCAGCCTGGGTGAGATATCGCTGGTGTTCGAAGAGGCCGCGCCCGAACGCCTCGACACGCTCATGCGCTGGAAGTCGGCGCAGTACCGGGCGAAGGGTCAGGTGGACCTCTTCGCCAAACCCTCGGTCGTGGCGCTGCTGCGCGGGCTCATGCGCACCAGGTCGGCCACCTGCACCGGCACGCTGTCCACGCTGTACGCGGGCGACCGACCCGTGGCCATGCACTTCGGGCTGCGTTCCGGGCGCATGCTCCAGTACTGGTTCCCCGCCTACGACGCCGAGGCGGCGCGCTTCTCGCCGGGCATCCTTCTTCTGCTGCGCATGGCCGAGGCCGCGGCGGCGAGGGGCATCGAGCACCTCGACCTCGGAAAGGGTGACGAGCGCTACAAGCAGGAGATGAAGACGGGCACCCTGGCTCTGGGCGAAGGGTGGGTGACCGTGGGCACCCTGCCGGCCGCGCTGCGGCACGCCCAGATGACGTCGGGGCAGAAGGTGCGAGCGATGGTGGCGGGGAATTCCGTACTGCGCCGGATCGCGCTCAGGGCCGTCAACACCCGTCAGCCGGCCGTCGAGTGACCACGGCGCGGGCGAGGTGGCGGGATCACCCTTCCTTGAAGCGGATCACGCGCTTGGCGGCCGACCTGAGTCCGCGGTCGACCGCGGAGACGGGGAGTCGTTCCCGGTAGTACCGGGGTGAGCTGAAGGGCTCCGCGCCGAAGCCCTCCTTGAAGGTGGCGAGCGATACCCCTTGCCGGGACCCGCCGAAGTCATATCGGAGGCAGCCGGCCGCGCACGCGTCGTCGACCGCCAGCCGGTGCAGCAGGTGATTGGCCCGGACAGGATGGGCCAGGTCCCGGTTCATGGCCGCGTGCCACAGCTTGGCGTGGTGACCGTAACGCAGGACGACGATCGCCGCGGCGGGCTCCCCGGCGCGGCGAGCCATCCAGATCGCGCAGGACTCTCCGAGCAGGTCGGCGACTGCTTCCAGCCGTTCCCTCGGAAACGCTCGCTTTCTGCGCCACCGGGCGAGCGCCAGCGGCTCGTTCTGCCGCGCGGCCCAGCGCACGATCGACTGCTCGAACAACTGGTAGAACTCCGGAACCAGCCGACCGGTACGGTCCACCTCCACGTCGACGTCCGAGCGTTCGGCCACGCGCACACCGCGCCGAACGCTCTGGTGGAAGCGTCGTTCCCAGACCGTGCCGAACCCGCCCTCGAGGTCGAGCACATGAACCGTGTGGCGGTCTTCCTGGAAGGCCGCGGGTACGGCGCGTGACCACACCTCCGAGTCCTCGGGGCGCAATCGCACACCGACCCGCAGGGCCGGTAGCCGAGCCAGGTCGTCGAAGACCGCCCGGGCCTCCCGTGGGCCCACCACCCCGGAGGAGACCGGCCCGCCGATGCCCCACTCTCCCGGCCAGGACTCCTGCACCGTCAGCGAGGTCGGCCGCCGGTGCCTGGTCACCAGGGGAAGCACGAACCGGCCGCCGCTCTCGAACTCGTACAACCGGCTGGCGTCCCGGAACCGACCCGTCGCGCACACGCAGTCGAGCCACGCCGGAGTCTGGGTGACGTTGGTCGCCGCATCCTCGTGGGCGAGCATCCACCAGGTCTCCCGTGGCACCGGAGTCGTCACGTGCACGAGCCCGGCGGAGGTGTCGATCTGGAGTACAGCGGGTCCGTTCACAGCGATTCCTGCCCGGCGGTGAGGCCTGCGAAGTCCGGTTCACGGATCGGGGGCAACCTGCCTCGACCCATGAGCCTAGCCCGCACGGACGACCGTGGCATCTCGGGCGATCATTCCGGGCCCGCGCGTGTGACGGTACGGACATTTACGTCGTACGCTCGCCGCGAGGTGTTGGCCGGGCGGTGAGGAGAACAGGACGATGGTCAGATCCACCGGGTCCGATCCGGCCAGGCGGGCCAGCGACCGCGGCCGGTACGGCCGGCTGAGCCGGGAACGCGTGCTGGCCAGCGCGCTGGAACTGGTGGACCGGGAGGGCCTGTCGGCACTGAGCATGCGGCGGCTGGGCGCCGAGCTCGGCGTGGAGGCGATGGCCCTGTACCGGTACGCGGCCGGCAAGGACGCCCTGCTGGACGGGCTGGTGGAGGCTCTGTACCTGGAGCTGGCGGAACGACTGGACGCCGGTCGTGACGCGGACGCCGATGCCGCCCCATGGCGCTCCGAACTCCACCGCGTCGTCCGCGTCACGTACGAGGTGTGCATGGCGCATCCCCACGTGGTCCCGTTGCTCACCACGCGCATGCTGGCGGTGCCACTGGCCCGCCGCCCGCTTGCCGTACTGAAGGACCACGAGCGGGTACTCGACCTGCTGCGGCGGGCGGGCCTCGACGACGCCGGTACGGCCGGCCTCTTCCGGGCCTTCACCGCCTGGCTGCTCGGGTACGTGTCCGTCGAGCTGCGGCCGATGGTCGACAACCCCGACGAGGAGGACCCGGCGTTCCGCCTCGGCCTGCACCGCATGCCGCCCCAGGACCTGCCGGGACTGCGGCGGACCGCCCCGGCGCTCACCGAACGGGGCGGAGCCGAAGGACTGGCCGTCGGGCTGGACGCCCTGCTCGACCGGTTCACGCGGGACGCAGGGGAGCAGGCCTCCCCATGACAGACCGGACGGCCCGCACCGAGAGCTGCGGGCCGCCGACGGAGACGGGCCGGACGACGCGGGCCGGACGGTCACGGCGACCGCCTACCGGTCGGACGCGGTGGCGAGGCCGAACCGCGCGCGCCGGGTGCCTGCCGCGCCGGAGAGGCCGCCCCCCATCACCCACGACCTGCTATCGGTGAAGAGCACTCCCCGGTTTCCCGGAGTGACGGTCAGCGGCCGGCCGCCCGTGATCATCCCCGGCGAAGGCCGGCTCACCGCCGGGGCCCGCCGCGATGGGCCCGGAGTCGGCGGAGGTGCCCGCCCCGCGTCCGACCGCTGTCCGGTCGAGAGCCCGGACGCCGCCACTGCGGAGTACCGGGGGACCGCGCACGGCAGTCGCGGTGGGCGTTTCGCACGGGGTGCAGCGCGATGTCCCCGCCGCCGGCGTGCGTGGTACGCACCCGGCTCCCGGTGGAGCACGCCCTGCCCTGCACGAAAGCCGGCGTGGCCGCCCGGGCGGCCACGCCGGCAGGGCTCGGAGCGGCAGGGGCCGCACGGTCCGGCCTGACGGCTTCCGCCCAGCGGGTGAATTCCGCCCGACCTGACCTAACGTACGAAGAGATCGCCATTCGCCCGGGAGCCCCCATGACCGGTAGCCGTCGCAAGAGATCCGCCGAGGCCGTCGATGCCATCGAGCCGCCCGGCACCGTCGACGTGGTCGCCGGTGTGGTGGCGGTGACGGTGCTGGTGGAGGTGCTCAGCAACCTGTCCGGGTCCGAGGTGTGGCTGCTCGGGCTGCTGGTGTTCCTTCCGGGCACGGCCTCGGCGCTGTGCACCGTGGTGCAGACGGCGTTCGTCGCCGGCTGGACCGCCCTGGTGGTCACCGCCACGGTGGTGCTGCGGGCCCCCCTCGACGGTCACTGGCTCGACCGTGTGCTGCTCGTCCTGTTCACCCTCGCCCTGGGCGGGTTCTCGGTCTACGCCTGCCACCGCCGCGTCGGACGCGAGCGCGAGATGCTGCGGCTGCGCTCCACCGCCGCCGCCATGCAGCGGCACATCCTGCACCCCCTGCCCCTGGTCACCGACGACGTCCTGGTCAACGGCGTCTACGAACCCGTGCAGGAGGACCGCCTCGTGGGCGGGGACATCTACGACGTCGTCGCCTCACCCTTCGGCACCCGGGTGCTGATCGGCGATGTGCAGGGCAAGGGCCTGGCCGCCGTCGGCGCCGCCTTCGCCGTCATCGGCGCCTTCCGCGAGGCCGCCCATCGCGAACCGACCCTCACCGCGCTCGTGGACGCCCTGGACGCCGCCGTCGTACGCCACAACTCCTACGCCGAGCAGACCGGCGAGGACGAGCGGTTCGTCACCGCCCTGATCCTCGGCATCGACGCGCACGACGAGGCGCAGGCGGTCAACTGCGGGCACGTGCCGCCCCTGCTGATGCACGACGGCCTCGTCACCTCACCGGCGCTCGACACGGGCGTCCCCCTCGGCCTGGCCGAACTCTCCGCGGAGCCGGCCGTGGTGGACTGGTTCGACTTCCGGGCGGGTTCCACCCTGTTGCTGACCACCGACGGGCTGACGGAGACACGGACCGACGACGGCACCTTCTACCCGCTCGACGAACGGCTGCCCAAGCACCTCGGCCTCTCCCCCACCGAACTGCCCCGCGCCCTGCACGAGGACGCCCTCGCCTTCGCCGGCGACGAGCGCAGGCAGGACGACATCGCCATCCTCACCGTCCGGCGCGCGAGCCACCTCTGAGGGGCGGCCCTCGATGTCCGCTCGAATCGGGGAGGGCGCCTGACGCTCTTGGTCATGAGCATCACTAGGCTTGGCACCTGAGACAACCATTCGGCCGTCCCGACGGGAGGAGTGCCCCGAGGGCCGGCCGAGGTCGCCGATGCCAGGGTCCGCTCCCCGGGCTGCGGTGATCTTCCTGACCAGGAGGACCCTCCCGCATGTTCCGACGTATTGGCAACGTCGTCGTCCGACATCCCGTCTGGACGATCGTGGCATGGCTGATCGCCGCGGTGGCGATCGTCGCCACCGCTCCGGGCCTGCCGTCCAGCAGTGACGAGAGCAGCTTTCTGCCCAAGAGTTACGAATCCATCAAGGCCGCGGACCTCCAGGCGAAGGCGTTCCCCAGCGCCTTCACCCCGTCCGCGATCGCGTTGTACCAGCGCACCGACGGCGGCAAGCTGACCGCCGCCGACCAGCAGGACGTCGTCCGGATCACCAGGGAACTGGGCGACAAGCACATCGACCAGGTGCAGAAGGTCGTCCCCGGCCGGCCGTCCCAGGACGGCCGGTACACCATGACCCTGGTCCAGATGGACAGCAAGAACGCCGGCCAGCCCAAACAGGCCGACGCGGCCAAGGTGCTGCGCGACGACGTCAAGCAACTGGTCAAGGGAACCGACCTGGAGGTCAGGCTGGGCGGCTCCGCCGCGCAGGCGCTCGACCAGCAGGACTCGTCCAAGCGCGGCGAGGCACTGATCGGCATCGGCACCTTCGTGATCATCCTGGTGACGCTGCTGATCATCTTCCGGGCGCCGATCCTGGCCGTGCTGCCGCTGTTCCTGATCGGCCTGGTGTCCGCCATCGCCAACGGGCTGATCGCCTACGCCACCAAGCTGTTCGACCTCCAGGCCAACAGCTCCATCTCGTCGATCCTGATCGTCGTGCTGTTCGGCGTGGGCACGGACTACTTCCTGTTCCTGATGTTCCGCTATCGCGAACGGCTGCGGGCCGGCGACGAACCGAAGCAGGCCATGATCAACGCGGTCGCGCGGGTCGGTGAGGCGATCGCCTCGGCCGCCGGCGCGGTCATCATCGCCTTCTTCGCGCTGGTGCTGTCGACGCTGGGCTTCCTCAAGCAGATGGGCCCGGCGCTCGCCATCGCGGTCACCGTCACCCTGATCGCCGCCCTGACCCTGATCCCGGCGGTGGTCTCGCTGATCGGGCCCAAGGTGTTCTGGCCGTCGAAGTCCTGGCAGCGCGAACCGGAGAACGCCCGGTTCGCCGCGCTGGGGCGCGGGGTGGAGCGCCGCCCGGCACTGGTCGCCGCGGTCTCCGGTCTCGTCCTGGTCGCACTGTCGCTCGGCACGCTCGGCTTCAACGCGACCTTCGACCTGGCCGCGGGCTCCATGCCCAAGACCAAGGAGTCCATGGTCGTCCAGGACGAGATGCAGAAGGCGTACTCGGCGGGCGCGGCCGCCCCGACCGACGTCTATCTCTCCAGCACCGACGGCAAGCCGCTGGACAAGGGCACCTTCGCCGCGTACGCCCAGAAGCTCGGTGCCGTGGACGGCGTCGCGAACGCCCGGATGACGCAGCTGAACAAGGCAGGCACCACCGCGGACTTCACCGTCACGCTCAAGTACGAGGCCTCCACGGACAAGGCGCTGAGCGCCGTGGGCAAGGTGCGCGACGTCGCGCACGCCGACGCACCGGAGGGCACGCGGGCCCTGGTCGGCGGTATGTCCTCGATCTACAAGGACATCGACACGGCGGTGAGTCACGACTACCGGACGGTCTTCCCCGTCGCCGCCCTGCTGATCATGGTGATCCTGGGGCTGCTGCTGCGCAGCGTGGTCGCCCCCTGGTACCTGATCGCCTCCGTCGGCCTCGGCTTCGGTGCCACGCTCGGTGCCACCGTGTGGATCTTCCAGGAGGCGCAGGGCAAGTCGGGGCTGATGTTCATGCTCCCGGTGATCATGTACCTCTTCGTGGTCGCCATCGGCACGGACTACAACATCCTGATGATCGCCCGGTTGCGGGAGGAGGCCCGCGAGGGCCGCGAACCGCGCGAGGCGGCCGGCATGGCGCTCCGGCACGCCGGTCCCACCGTGGCCGCGGCCGGCTTCATCCTGGCGGCCACCTTCGCCACGATGATGCTGGCGGGCAACGCGCTGCTCACCGAGATGGGCTTCGCGGTCTCCTTCGGCATCGCCGTCGCCGCCTTCGTGATGGCGATGTTCTTCACGCCGAGCCTCACCGCCCTCATCGGGCACGCGGCGTGGTGGCCCGGTCATGCGGACCGCGCGCGTCCGGCGGCGGCCGGCGTCGGGCACCCCGACGCGGCGCAGGTCTCCGGTGACAGCCGGGACGCGGTCGGCCAGGACTCGGCGGGGCGGCGCGGCTAGCCTGCCGCACACCGGCTGACAGGGCCTCAGGGGCCGGGCACCACCCGCGCGGTGGTGCCCGGCCGAGCCCGCCACCGGCGCCCGGTCCACGCACACGACGAAGCCCCCGAACCCATGGGTTCGGGGGCTTTCGATGTCCTGAGACATCGTGACCGTCGGGACGACAGGATTTGAACCTGCGACCCCTTGACCCCCAGTCAAGTGCGCTACCAAGCTGCGCCACGTCCCGGTGCGCTTCCCGCGGTGAACCGCGTGATCGCGCGAACAGCACTTTACCCCACGCGGGGGGCGGCGCCGAAAGGGGGCACCGGGCGCGCGACAATCGGCGTATGGGCAGCACATCCTCAGGACGGCCGGTGGACGCGCGGGACCGCGACGGCGAGGGGCGGGCGCGCAACGCCCGGCCGCGGGACGGCCTGGGGCGGCCGCTGCCGTACGGCGCGGCCGGTGTGGACCGGCAGCCCGAGGGGGTCGTACGTACTCCGGAGGAGACCGTCGCCGAGGCGCAGGCGCTGCTGGCCGCGGGCAAGCCCTTCCACGCGCACGAGGTGTTCGAGGACGCCTGGAAGTCGGGCCCCGCCGAGGAACGGGAACTGTGGCGCGGCCTCGCCCAGCTCGCCGTCGGCCTCACCCATGCGGCCCGCGGGAACGCCACGGGCGGTGCCCGGCTGCTGCGGCGGGGCGCGGCCGCCGTGTCGGCCTGGGAGGCGGACACGGAGCGCCGCCGGCCGTACGGGATGGATCTGGCGGGGCTGGCCGCCTGGGCGCGGGAGCTGGCGGAGGCCGTGGAGCGGGGCGGGGAGAGCGTCGACGCGGCGCGGCGGGCGCCACGGCTGCGGGGCTAGGAGGAGGCTCACCTGCGCACCGAGAGCGGTCCCTTCCCCTGTCCGGACGCGGTGTCGGGGCTGTCGGTGGCGTGCGGCAGACTCGGGGGGTGCGAAAGATTCATGTGATCGGTATCGGCGCGGGCGACCCCGACCAGCTCACCCTTCAGGCGGTCAAGGCGCTGCGGAGCACGGACGTGTTCTTCGTCCTGGACAAGGGCGAGGTGAAGAGCGACCTCACGCAGCTCCGCCGGGACATGCTCGACACGCACATGCCCGAGGGGGCGCCGTACCGGATCGTCGAGGCCCGCGATCCGGAGCGGGACCGGCGGGCGGGCGGCGCGGCCTACTCCCCCGCCGTCGGGGACTGGCGCAGCGCCCGGGCCGGCATCTACGAGCGGCTGATCGCCGACGAAGTGGGCGAGGAGCAGAGCGGGGCGTTCCTGGTCTGGGGCGACCCGGCGCTCTACGACAGCACGATCGCCGTCCTGGAAGAGGTCCTGGAGCGGGGCGCGGTGGCCTTCGAGTACGACGTCGTGCCGGGCGTCAGCAGTGTCTCGGCGCTCGTCGCCCGGCACCGCACGGGCCTGAACCGGGTCGCCCGCCCGGTCCAGATCACCACCGGGCGGCGGCTCGCCGAGGGCTTCCCGGAGGGCGTGGACGACGTGGTGGTGATGCTCGACGCCCACCAGGCCTTCCGGCAGTACGCGGACCAGGACATCGACATCTACTGGGGCGCGTACATCGGCACCCCGGACGAGATCCTCGTCTCCGGTCCGATCGCCGAGGCCGCTCCGCGCATCGAGCGGCTGCGGGCGGAGGCGCGCGAGCGCAAGGGCTGGATCATGGACACGTATCTGCTGCGGCGCCACCCCGAGGAGAGGTAGTCGTCCAGGCTCCTTCGCCGAAGGCGGGCGCCTGCGTCACCGTGTCGTGTCGAGCCCCAGCCAGTCCAGTGCCCCCGTGACGTCCGCCACCACGCTCACCCCGTCGGGCAGCGGCGGGCGGGCCACCATCACCACGGGCAGGCGGAGCCGGCGGGCCGCCGCCAGCTTGGCGGCCGTCGCCTGCGACCCGCTGTCCTTGGTCACGAGGACGTCGATCAGGTGGGCGCGCAGCAGCGTCAGCTCATCGGTCACGGTGAACGGGCCGCGGGCCAGCAGCACTTCGGTGTGCGGGGGCACGGGGGGTTCGGGGGGATCGACCGAGCGCACCACGAAGTGACGGTCCGCCAGGTGGGCGAAGTGGGACAGTCCCATACGTCCGGTGGTGAGGAAGACCCGGGGTCCGAAGCGCGGCAGCAGCTCCGCCGCCGCGCTCAGGGAGCTGACCGTGTGCCAGCGGTCCTCGGGGCCGGGCCGCCAGCCGGGGCGGCGCAGGACGACGGCCCGGACCCCCGTCGCCGCGGCCGCGCGTGCCGCGTTGGCCGTGATGGCACCGGCGAAGGGGTGGGTGGCGTCGACCAGCGCGTCCACGCGCTGCTCGCGCAGCCAGTCCGCCAGCCCCTCGGCACCGCCGAATCCTCCGACGCGTACGTCCCCCGCCAGCGCCCCCGGCCGCGACACCCGACCGGCGAGGGAGGTGGTGACGCGCAGACCGGGGCGGGCCACGAGAGCGGCGGCGAGTTCACGGGCCTCGGCGGTGCCACCGAGGATCAGGACGTGCGGGGACATGGACCGAGCGTACGAGGCCCGCCGCCGGGCCCGGCGACCGGCGTCCCGACGGCCTCGCGGTGGAGCCGGGAGCGCGTGACCAGCGGCACCCCGGTCGCCCCTCCCCCGCCGGACCGGTCGTCGACACCGCCGGCCGCCGTCAGGCCGGTGCCGCCGCTGTCCCGGCGAGGTCCCGGTGGCCGTAGCGGCGGCACCAGCTGAGGATGTACAGCTCGTGGCGACCGCACCAGCGGAAGACCGCCTGGCAGTTCAGCGGCAGTTGCGGCGGGTGCTCGCCGCGGCCGGTGATGAGCGGGCCGAGGTAGTTCACGAGTTTGTTCGCCGTGTTCAGCGGGACCCGGGCGGCTTCGCTGAGGGTGCGGTAGTCGGTGGCACGGCCGGCGGCGATGGCGCCGGCCAGACGGGCGCTCGTGGCACCGCGCCGCCCGGCGCTGAAGTGGCTGTGCACACTCGGCCGCGCCCCGTCGACGCCGGTGGGGAAGCGCGCGGGCGGCAGGCAGCGGCCCGCGGCGGCCGTACGGACGGCCTCGATGAGGTCGCCGGGCCCGCAGGACTTGTGCACCACGCCGAGCACGTCGGGGCGGTCGACCGCCTCCTCCAGCAGGTCGCGTTCCCCGCCGTGGCCCTGGACCGCGATCACCGCGGGCGCTCCGCGCTGGAGCTCCTGCAGCGTGTCCAGCACGTCGAGGCCGTCGAAAGCGCGCTCCAGGCGGAAGTCGTTCCACAGCAGGTCGGCCAGGACGACGTCGTAGCGCGGCCGTCCGTCGACGGCTCTGCGGACGGCGGCCGGGGAGTCGGCGAGCACCACCTGGGCCTGTCCCAGGCCCTCGCGCAGGACCGGCTCCACGATCCTGCCGAGGGCTGCCGCCACCAGGACGCGCAGTTGTTCGGTCACCGGCCCCCGCCTTCGCCTCGTCAGGAGGTACCGGCTAGATGTTGCCGCGTACGCCGCCGAAGTCGGGGGGTCTTGCCGCAACTCCGCCTCGAACGGTGGTTTTCGTGGCTGATTGCGTACCGGGGCACGACAAGACTGGGGCACATGCGAGCGGAGTCGGAGACCACCCGTCTTCGGCCGGGCACGGTGGGCTTCCACCGGAGCGGGGACGGCGCGCGACGGGTGGCCGGCGTCACGATCCCGTGCCCGGCCCCTCTCGTCGTTCCTTCCGGTGCGCGGTCGGGGGGGAGCCGGTGGAGCACCGTGAGGAACGACGCGCAGGGCGGCCCCGAGGCGGGGCCGCCCTGCGCGTGCTGTGCCTCCGTCAGCCCTGGCGGGCCTTGAAACGGGGGTCCTTCTTGTTGATCACGAAGACCGTGCCGCGCCTGCGGACGACCTGGGCGCCGGGCCTGGCCTTCAGCGAGCGCAGGGACTTGCGCACCTTCATCGTGCTGCCTTCCTCGTAGGGCCGTAGCGGCGCTCGAAGCGCTCCACTCGGCCCGCGGTGTCCAGGACCCGCTGGTTGCCGGTGTAGAAGGGGTGGCTGGCCGAGGAGATCTCGACGTCGATCAGCGGGTAGGTGTTGCCGTCCTGCCACGCGATCGTGCGCGGCGAGTCGGCGGTGGAGCGGGTCAGGAACGCGACGTCCGCGGCGCGGTCACGGAAGACGACGAGCCGGGAGTCGGGATGAATGCGGGGCTTCACGGGGTTTCCCTCCTTGGGAGCGGCCTGGGGCGGGCGGTCGTCGTTCAGCGGGTCTCGCGGAACTCGACGTGCCGTCCGGCGACCGGGTCGTACTTGCGCAGAACCATCCGGTCGGGCTGGCTCTGGCGGTTCTTGCGGGTCACGTAGGTGACGCCGGTTCCGGCCGTCGACCTCAGCGTGACGACGGGGCGCGCCTTGCTGCGTGCCATGGGGTCCTCCCTTCGCCCACGCCACGGATCTTTGATCCGAGCATGTCAATCACATGCGGTGTAACGCGGTACCCCCTCGTCGCATTCCCGGCTGCGGCGGAGCGATTTCAGCGCAGCAGGAGCTGCAGGCCGCCCACGATCGTGGCGGCGATGACCAACTGCTCGAAGAGCTTCTGGTTGATCCGGTGCACCGCCCATTTGCCCAACAGCGCACCGGGTACGACGAACACCGCGAGCGCGGCGTCGAGGAGCAGCGAACGTCCGTCGATCAGGCCGAGGCCCGCGCTGAAGGGCACCTTGGAGACGTTGACGATCAGGAAGAAGAACGCCGAGGTGCCGAGGAAACCCAGCTTGCGGAAGCCCGCGGACAGCAGATACAGCGACATCACCGGACCGCCCGCGTTGGCGACCATGGTGGTGAAACCGCCGAGGACACCGTAGGAACGGGCCTTCGCCCGCCCGGCGCGGCTGGTCACCGAGTCCGGCTCCTCCTCCGCCTCGGCGGTGCGCCGGCGCCAGATCGTCACGCCCGCCATCAGCAGCAGGATCGCGCCGATCGACGTCCGCACGATGCCGTCGTCGGCCCACATCAGGAACAGCGTGCCGACCACCACGCCCGCGGCGACCGCCGGGAACAGGCGCCACAGGGTGGGCCAGTGCGCGTGCCGGCGGTAGGTGACGACGGCGAGGACGTCGCCGGCGATCAGGACCGGCAGGAGGACGCCGGTGGAGGCGCGGGCGGGCAGGACCGCGGCGAAGATGGCCAGGCTGACCGTGTTGGCCCCGCTCACGGCGGTCTTGGAGAAGCCGACGAGGAGGGCCGCGAAGGCCAGGGCGGCGAACTCCCAGCCGGTGATGTGCCAGAGCGTCATCGTGTTCATGCGGGAACCGATGCTATGTGCAGACAACCGGTCCTTGTAAGCACCGTCTCGGTGGGTGACCCTCGGGGGGGCTGCCGCCCCCAGGCCCCCGCAGGGGAGGCGGTCGGCTGGAGAGCGGAGGAAGACATGGTCGACGTACGCGAGCACGTGGTGACGGGATGGCGAGGGGACGTCCGGGTCCGTGAGTGGCCCAGGGTGCGGCCCCGCTACGTCGCCCTCGTCGCGCACGGGTACGGGGAGCACATCGGGCGGTACGAGGAGCTGGCGGGGGTGCTGGTGGGGCACGGGGCGGCCGTGTTCGGGCCGGATCACCTGGGGCACGGCAGGTCGGCGGGCGAGCGGGTGCTGATCGAGGACTTCGAGGAGGTCGTCGGCGACCTGCACACCGTGGCGGAGCTGGCGCGAGGGGCGTACCCCGGTGTGCCGGTCGTGGTCGTCGGGCACTCCATGGGCGGGCTGATCGCGGCCCGTTACGCCCAGCGGCACGGCGGCGAACTCGCCGCGCTGGTGCTCTCGGGGCCCGTGATCGGCGCCTGGGAACTGCCCGGGCGGCTGCTCGCCCTCGACGAGATCCCGGACACGCCGATCAGTCCGGCCGCGCTGTCCCGGGATCCGGCGGTCGGGGCGGCGTACGCCGCGGATCCCCTGGTGTGGCACGGGCCGATGAAGCGGCCGACGGTCGAGGCGTTCGCCCGCATGCTGGAGACCGTGGCCGGCGCCGGCGACCTCGGCGGGCTGCCCCTGCTGTGGCTGCACGGCGACGACGACCGGCTCGTGCCGCTCGCCGGGAGCCGCGTCGGGGTCGAGGAACTGAGCGCGGGCCGTCACACCGAGCGGATCTACCGCGGCGCCCGGCACGAGGTCTTCCACGAGACCGACAGGGACGAGGTGTTCGCGGATCTGACGCGGTTCCTCGACGGGGTGCTCGGCGGCCTCGGAGGCTGATCCGGACGCGGTACGTGGTGTTTGCACGGGATATGGCCGGGCACCCGGTCGAGGAGCCGATGCGCGCTGCGACCTGCGAGGACGTACGCGGCACGGCTTCCTGACGACATCGACGACACGAGGAGGAGCACTCCATGGCCGTGGTGAAGAGCACGCTTTCCGAACCGGCGCGCAAGGTGACCGGGGAAGCACTCCAGGACACCCTCGTGGATCTTCTCGGGCTCTCCCTGATCGGGAAGCAGGCGCACTGGAACATCGTGGGCCCGCGTTTCCGCTCGATCCACCTGCAGCTCGACGAGGTCGTGACCAGCGCCCGTGACTTCGCCGACACCGTCGCGGAGCGCGCCGCCGCGCTCGGTGTGCCGCCGGACGGCCGGCCGACGACGATCGCGGCCGACTTCGGGCTGCCCGGCCCCGAGGCGGGCTGGGTGCGCGACACCGACGTCGTGCGGGTGATGGTGGAGGCGCTGGAGGCGGCGATCGGGCGGCTGCGCGAGCGCATCGCCGCGACCGACGAGCCGGACCCGGTCACCCAGGACCTGCTGATCGCGATCACCGCCGATCTGGAGAAGCAGCGGTGGATGTTCGAGGCCGAGAACTTCCCGCGCGAGGGCTGACCGGCCGCCGACGGACCGACCGGCCCGCGGCCGGGACACGTACGCACCGAAAGGGGCCACGCGATGACCGACGCCCTCGAATTCGACGCGCTGTGGGAGGACTTCCACCGCGTGGTGAACATGACCTCGCAGGAACTGGCGGCCTGGCTGCGGGTGAGCGACGCCGACGAGCAGACGGAGCCGCTGCCCGAACACGCGGGCACGCCGACCGGACAGCACGTCCTGGCGATCCTGCAGAAGCGGCGCACCGACCTCACCGACGACGACATCCAGGTCATGCACGAGGTCGTCGACACGGTGGAGGAACAGACCGACCTGGAGAACGAGCCCGCGGCCGAGGACACCCGTCGCCGGCATCTGCTGATGACGATCGGCCACGACCCGCTCAAGCCGTGAGGCGTGTGCCATGAGCGGGCAGCGGGACGTGGTGCGGGAACTCGTGCGGGCCCACGGGCGGACGTTCGCCGAGGAGGCGGGCATCACGCTCCGGGACACCCCGCAGCCGCTGTACCGGCTGCTGGTCCTGGCCCTGCTGCTGAGCGCCCGCATCCGCGGGTCCATCGCCGTCGACACCGCCCGGGAGCTGTACGACGCCGGGCTGCGCGATCCGCGCCGGGTGGCCGGGGCGGACTGGCAGCGGCGGGTCGACGCGCTGGGCCGCGGCGGCTACCGGCGCTACGACGAGCGCACCGCCACCCAACTCGGCGACGGAGCCGAGCTGTTGATCGATCGGTGGGGCGGGGACCTGCGCCGCATGCGGAAGGCGGCGGACGGCGACGTCGGTGAACTGCGCCGTCTGCTGCGGGAATTCCCGGGGCTGGGCCCGGCCGGGGCCGACATCTTCCTGCGCGAGGTGCAGCGCGTGTGGCCGGAGGTGGCCCCGTACCTGGACCGCAAGGCTCTCGACGGCGCCGCCCGCCTGGGTCTGCCGACGGACCCCGACCGCCTTGTGCGGCTCGCCGGTGACACCGAACCGGCGGCACTGGCGGCCGGGTTGGTGCGAGCCGCGCTCGACAAGAACGTCACCGAGGACAGCCTGCGCCGCGCTGCCTGACCGCGCCCCCGCCCTCCCGGCGCCTTAGCCCAGCAGCCAGCCTCCGTCCACGCTCAACTCCACCGCGTTCACCGACCTGTTGCGCAGCAGGAAGTCCACCGCGTCCACCACGTCGGCCATGGTGGCGAGGCGTCCGGTCGGGGTGCGGGCGCGCAGTCCGGCCAGCACCTCCTCCGGCTTGGCCCGCCAGTAGGGGCTGTCGCCGACGACACCGGGGTGGACGGCGTTGACCCGGACCGGCGCGAGCTCCACGGCGAGGGTGTTCACCAGGCCCCGTACACCGGCGTTGACCGTGGCCACCGTCGTGGCCCCCGGATAGGGCCGCTCCTTGGCCTGACCGCCGAAGATCACGATCGCGGAGTCGTCGGTCATGCGCGGGCGCAGGACGTGCACGACCTCGGTGTAACCGACCAGCTTGAGGGTGACCAGGCGCAGGGCGGCGGAGATGTCGTAGTCGGTGGCGCGGTTCTCGTCACGGGAGACGCCCGCGAGGACCAGGTGGTCGACCTGTCCGACGTCGGCCAGGGCCACCGCGATGTCCCGGGGGCGGGACAGGTCGAGGGCGAGGCCGCGGGCGCCCACCTCCTTGGCGACGGCGTCGGCGCGGTCGGGGTCGCGCCCGGTGAGGACGACCTCGTCGCCCCGCTCGGCCCGGACCCGGGCGAACTCGCGGCCGATGCCCGATGTGCCGCCGACGACCAGGACACTGCTCATGATCCCAGGGCCTTTCTCAGGTAGTCCCAGTCGCGGGTGAACCGGTAGGAGTGCCGTGTCGGCGGCTGCGGCGCCTGTGTCTCCAGCCAACGCAGCTCTCCCGTACCGGCGTTGGAGAACCCGTGCACACAGCCGGCGCCCGCCCAGGCGCAGTCGCCGGGTCCGAGGCGGTAGGTCTCGCCGTCGAACACCGCCTCGGCCTCCCCCTCCAGGAAGTAGTACGTCTCCTCGAAGGGGTGGTCGTGGGTGCCGGCGACGCCGTCGGGCGCGTACCGCACCATGAACATCGTCGAGGCGACGGCGCCCAGGTCGCCGTCGACCATCATCTTGACCGTGATGCCGCTGTAGACGAGCAGTGCGGTGCGCATGCTCGCCGAGACCGGGAGGAGGTCCTGGGACTGCCGGTCCGGGTTCATCTGGGCGGGCTCGAAGTGGCCGAAGGAGCGGGTGCGGGGGTCGCGGACGTCGATGCGGACGGGGTCGCGCGCGGGCAGTTCCGGCACCTCCTGGGTGTCGTGGCCGTAGCGCGCCCGCGGGACCGGCGCCAGCATGTCCGCCCAGCGTGCGGGTCTGTCCACGGTGCCGCGCCAGGCGTGCGGGACGCCGGTCGGCAGGAGGCCGTAGTCGCCCTCCACCAGCAGGAGGGCGCCCTCCGGAACGTCGAGGACGACGCTCCCGCCGAGGACGTGGAAGCTCTCCTCGTAGGAGTGCACGTGGGCGGGGACCCGGCCGTCGGGCCGCAGTTCGCAGACGCCGAAGCCGGTGTGCACACTGCCGTCGTCCTCGCCGACCAGGGTCCGTCTGCGGTAGCCGAGCCGGTCGTACGGCGACTCGGGCAGGTCGGCGGCCCGGCGCACCAAGTGCCGTGTCATGCCCTCGCCTTCGCCTCCTTCGCGGCCAGCAGCCGGTCCCGGGACTCCTCGACCAGGCGCCGGGCCCGGGACACGTCGGCCGTCAGCTTCCCGTCCCGCTTGCGGATCACCCCGTCGACGAGGACCGTCTCGACGTTGGAGACGTCGGCGCACAGCGTCACCGCGGCCGCCGCGTCGTGCACGGGGGTCATGTTCAGCGCGGTGGCGTCGAAGGCGACGACGTCGGCGCGCTTGCCGGGGGTCAGGGAACCGGTGCGGTGTTCCAGTCCCGCGACGTGCGCGCCGTTGAGCGTCGCCATCTCCAGCATCCGGCGAGCCGTCAGCATCGTCTCCGGCACGGGCATGTTGGCCTGCCAGCAGTCGGCGTTGACCCGGGCGCGCTCGGCGCCGAAGGCCGCGCGGATCTGGGTGAACATGTCGCCGGGCACGGTGGTGACGACGTCGATGCTCAAGGAGGGCCGCAGGCCGTGCTCGACCGCCTGCATCACGGGCGGCCAGCCGTGCCCCATCTGCGTCTCCACCTGCGGCGCGATGGACACCGTACCGCCGCTGTCGGCGACCATCCGCCACTCGTCCTCGTGGAGGTAGCAGCAGTGGATGTAGGTGGTGTCCGGGCCGAGCAGGCCCATGTCCTTCAGCTGCTTGACCATGCCGAAGCGGCCGGCGAGCCGGCCCATCGCCACGTGCACGGTGATCGGGATGCCCAGTTCGCGGGCGAGGGCCCATTCGGAGGTGACGACGTCGTTGACGCAGAAACCGGGGCCGCGGGTGGCCAGGCCCATGGTGAGCAGGCCGTCGTCGGAGGAGAAGTACGTCCCACGGACACGGCGTACGTCGTCGCCGGGAATGGCGATCTTGCTCTCGAACCAGTAGTCGGCGAGCGAGGTGTTGGCGCTGCCGTAGGCGTACTGGGCGCGGATGCCGGTCTCGGCGAGAGCCTGGATCGCCGCGTCCGGGTGTTCGGGCGTGTTGTTGATGTGGGACCAGTCGACCAGGGTGGTGATGCCCGCGTTCAGGCATTCCAGGGCGCCGGCGAGGTTGGCCGCGTAGACGTCCTCCGGCGTGTACAGCGGGGCGAAGGTGTCGAGGATGTCGACGAAGTAGTCGTCGAGGGTGGCGTCGGGGGCGACGCCGCGGATCGAGGCCTCCCAGGTGTGGCGGTGGGTGTCGACGAAGCCGGGCATCACGATGCGGCCGGTCATGTCGAGCACCTCGGCGTCGGCGCTGATCTCCGGCCGCACGGCCGTGATCGTCCCGTCCTCGATGAGGACGTCACCCCGCGGCAGGTCCCCGATGTCCGGGTCCATCGAGACGACGTGCCCGGCGCGAAGGAGTATCCGATCGGTCATCGCGCTTCCTCCCATGGGGTGTTCAGTACGCGGCGAGGCCGCGGACCGCCGCCACGACCTTCTCGGTGGTGGGGATGACCTGCTCCTCCAGCGCGTCGGCGAAGGGCAGCGGGACGCACTCCCCCGCGATCCGGCGCACGGGCGCGTCGAGCAGGTCGAATCCCTCGTCGGCGACGACCGAGACGACGGTGGCGCCCCAGCCGCCCTGGTACGGGTTCTCCTCCACGGTGACCAGGCGCGAGGTCTTCGCGAGTGAGGCGAGCACGGTCGCGGTGTCGAGCGGGATCAGGCTGCGCAGATCGACGACCTCGGCGTCGACGCCCTCCTCGGCGAGCCGGGCGGCCGCCTCCTGCGCCACCGGCACCATCGAGGCGAGGGCCACCAGGGTGACGTCGGCGCCCTCGCGGACGACGGCGGCCCGGCCCAGCTCGACGACGTGGTCCGCCGGCGGCGGGGCACCCTTGCTCGCCAGCAGCCCCTTGTGTTCGAAGAACACGACCGGGTCGTCGCTGCGGATCGCCGCCGCCATCATGCCGATCACGTCGGCGGGGGTGGCCGGCGCGGCGATCTTCAGCCCGGGCACGGTCAGGGCCCAGTTCTCGGTGGCCTGCGAGTGCTGGGCGCCGAAACCGAGCCCGCCGCCGTTGGCGGTGCGTACGACGAGGGGCACGGTGACCTGACCGCCCGTCATGTAACGCACCTTGGGTATCTCGTTGGCGAGGTAGTCCCAACAACAGGCCAAAAAGTCGGAGAACATGATCTCCGCGACCGGCCGCATGCCGGTCATGGCGGCCCCCATCGCCGCGCCCACGATGGCCTGTTCGGAGATCGGCGTGTCCCACACCCGCTCGGGCCCGAACTCCTTCAGCAGCCCCACGGTCGTCTTGAACACCCCGCCGGCCTCGCCGATGTCCTCCCCGAGGCACACCACGGCCGCATCGCGCCGCATCTCGCGCGCGATGCCCTCGGCGACCGCCTCGCGATAGGTGATCACGTCCGCCATGCCGCACCTCCGTCCGCCCACACGTCGGTGAGCGCCTCGCGCGGATCGGGCGGCGGCGCGTTCTTCGCCGCCTCCACCGCCTCCTGTACGGCGGCCCGGGCGCGGTCGTCGGCGGCGGTGACCGTCTCCTCCTCCACCCCGAGTTCGGCCAGCCGTCCCCGGGCGAGGTCCAACGGGTCGTGCTTGAGCCAGCGTTCGACCTCCTCGGCCGGGCGGTAGGCCGCCGGGTCGGCGCGGCTGTGCCCGAAGTGCCGGTAGGTCTCGGCCTCGATGATCGCGGGTCCGCCTCCCGCACGGGCCCGCTCGGCGAGGGCGGCCACCGTCTCGCGCACGGCGACGACGTCGTTGCCGTCGACGACCTCGCCGGGGACGCCGTAGGCGGGCGCCCGGTCGGCGGCCGGGCGGGCGACCGCCGTGACGTCGGCGATCGGCGTGTACTCCATGTACAGGTTGTTCTCGCAGACGAAGAGCACGGGCAGTTTCCATACGGCGGCCAGGTTCAGCGCCTCGTGGAAGGCGCCGATGTTGGTGGCGCCGTCGCCGAAGAAGGCCACCGCGAGCTGCCCGGTGCCGCGCAGCCGGGCCGACCAGGCGGCGCCGACCGCCATGGGCAGGTGGGCGCCGACGATGGCGTAGGAGCCGAGCATGTTCACGGACGCCTTGGTGAGGTGCATGGAGCCGCCCTTGGCCCGGCACAACCCGGTCGCCCGGCTCATGAGTTCGGCGAGGCACTCCTCGGGAGTGGCGCCGCGGGCCAGGGCGTGGTGGTGGCCGCGGTAGGTGGCGAAGACGTAGTCGTCGTCGCGCAGGGCGG
>NZ_JAJPGQ010000006.1:0-1152 GCF_054189285.1 Streptomyces sp. MAI_2237
CGGGGCGGGAGTCTTGACTGGTCACGGTGCGCCTTTCGGAGCGGAGCGGGTCACAGGCCTGATCCAGCCGAGGGCCAGGGCGAGGACGCCCAGCGCGGCGCCGGCGGCCCGAGACGCCCCAGGACGACGAGTTCGGGCGGGGAGAAGAGGCGTCTGCCCTGTTCCCGGCGGGCCTTGACGAACAGGGCGGTGGCCGGGGCGTAGATGATGAAGGACACGAGGACGGTACTTCAGGCCGGCGGCGTAGAGGAGGAACGCGGTGTAGACCGTCGCCGAGGACGGCCACCACCAGCCGGCCCCGGCGTCCGCCGCGGGCGATCCGGACGGCGAAGGCGGCCGCCAGCAGGAACGGGATGAGGGTCAGCGCACTGGTCAGGTCGAGCGCGAAGTTGAAGGCCGTCGTCGGAGAACAGCGTGACGACGAGGACGATCTGGCTGAGCACCGTGGTCATCACCAGGGCGGGCGACGGGCACATCGGCCGGCGTGGCGCGCCTTCAGAAAGCGCGGCCATGTCGTCGTCCTTCGTCAGCGTCGGACTGATCGTGTCGGTGCTGGGCGCCTATCTCGCCTGGACGTTGATGGCCGCCGAGGTGCTGTTCGTCGCCCGCGAAGGACGACGACATGCCGCGCTTTCTGAAGCGCGCCACGCCGGCCGATGTGCCCGTCCCCGCCCTGGTGATGACCACGGTGCTCAGCCAGATCGTCCTCGTCGTCACGCTGTTCTCCGACGACGCCTTCAACTTCGCGCTCGACCTGACCAGTGCGCTGACCCTCATCCCGTTCCTGCTGGCGGGCCGCCTTCGCCGTCCGGATCGCCCGCGGCGGACGCCGGGGCCGGCTGGTGGTGGCCGTCCTCGCGACGGTCTACACCGCGTTCCTCCTCTACGCCGCCGGCCTGAAGTACCTCCTCGTGTCCTTCATCATCTACGCCCCGGCCACCGCCCTGTTCGTCAAGGCCCGCCGGCGAACAGGGCAGACGCCTCTTCTCCCCGCCCCGAACTCGTCGTCCTGGGCGTCTCGGCCGCCGGCGCCGCGCTGGGCGTCCTCGCCCTGGCCCTCGGCTGGATCAGCCTGTGACCCGCTCCGCTCCGAAAGGCGCACCGTGACCAGTCAAGACTCCCGCCCCGCGTACGGCGTCCACTCCGAGGTCG
>NZ_JAJPGQ010000007.1:0-1697 GCF_054189285.1 Streptomyces sp. MAI_2237
GCCACCGCCCCCATCGGGTCCCAGCCCTCCGGCAGCCCCAGAACCTTCCGCACCACGTCCCGGCAGAACATCGTCGACGACACCCACGCCGACCCCAGCCGTTCCCCGGCGAGCGCGACCAGGAGGTTCTGCACCCCGGCGCCCGCGGCGACCACGAACATCTCCCGCTCGGCCCCGTCCCGTCGCGCGTCCCCGTACGTGTGCGACCCGTCCATCACCAGGCACGGCACGACCAGATACGGCGCGTTGCGCAGCACGTCGCCGCGCCGTACCCGCTTGGCGATGGACTCCTCGCTCTTGCCGTCGCGCCGCAGATCGGCGATCCACGCCTCGCGCATGGCGTCCAGCAGCCGGACCCGCGACTCCTCGGACTCCAGCAGCACGAACCTCCACGGCGTCGTGTGATGCGGCGCCGGCGCGGTGACCGCCAGCGCGACCGCCCGCCGCACCGCCCCGGGGTCGACGGGCTCGTCGGTGAACGCCCGTACGGTACGGCGCTGGGCCACCGCCTCCCGTACCGCCTCGGAGGTCCCCAGCCGGAACATGTCGTCGCGCGCACCGCGCACCATGGCCCGCGCCCCCTCCCCGTCCTCGTCGGCCACGACGTGCGGCAGCCCGCGCACGACGGCGACCGGGCGGCCGGCCGCCTTGCCCTTGACCAGGTCGCCGGCGGCGGCCAGTTCGTCGGCCGTGGCCACGACGGTCGCGCCCAGCGGATTGCCGTGGGCGTCGGTGCCCCCGCGCAGATCGTCGAGCACCCGCACCCCGCCGGCACCGTGCTGTTGCTGCCCGAGGACCCGGACGCCTCCGCCGCGCGATCCGCGACGGCCCCTGCGGGACGCCCTCGGCGTGCGCGTGGGCGTCGTCGTCACCGACACCTTCGGACGACCGTGGCGCTCGGGCCTCACCGACGTCGCGATCGGCGCCGCCGGGGTGCGGGTGCTCGACGATCTGCGCGGGGGCACCGACGCCCACGGCAATCCGCTGGGCGCGACCGTCGTGGCCACGGCCGACGAACTGGCCGCCGCCGGCGACCTGGTCAAGGGCAAGGCGGCCGGCCGCCCGGTCGCCGTCGTGCGCGGGCTGCCGCACGTCGTGGCCGACGAGGACGGGGAGGGGGCGCGGGCCATGGTGCGCGGTGCGCGCGACGACATGTTCCGGCTGGGGACCTCCGAGGCGGTACGGGAGGCGGTGGCCCAGCGCCGTACCGTACGGGCGTTCACCGACGAGCCCGTCGACCCCGGGGCGGTGCGGCGGGCGGTCGCGCTGGCGGTCACCGCGCCGGCGCCGCATCACACGACGCCGTGGAGGTTCGTGCTGCTGGAGTCCGAGGAGTCGCGGGTCCGGCTGCTGGACGCCATGCGCGAGGCGTGGATCGCCGATCTGCGGCGCGACGGCAAGAGCGAGGAGTCCATCGCCAAGCGGGTACGGCGCGGCGACGTGCTGCGCAACGCGCCGTATCTGGTCGTGCCGTGCCTGGTGATGGACGGGTCGCACACGTACGGGGACGCGCGACGGGACGGGGCCGAGCGGGAGATGTTCGTGGTCGCCGCGGGCGCCGGGGTGCAGAACCTCCTGGTCGCGCTCGCCGGGGAACGGCTGGGGTCGGCGTGGGTGTCGTCGACGATGTTCTGCCGGGACGTGGTGCGGAAGGTTCTGGGGCTGCCGGAGGGCTGGGACCCGATGGGGGCGGTGGC
>NZ_JAJPGQ010000008.1:0-2569 GCF_054189285.1 Streptomyces sp. MAI_2237
GCGGGAGGCGTGACCACCTGGATCACCGCTCAGGCGGTGATCAACATCGGTGCGGTGCTCGGCCTGCTGCCGATCGCCGGAGTCCCCCTCCCGCTGTTCTCCTACGGGGGATCCGCCCTGCTGCCGACCATGTTCGCCATCGGGCTGCTGATCGCGTTCGCGCGTGACGAGCCCGCTGCGCGGGCGGCGCTTTCCTTGCGGCAACCCCGCTTTGGTAGAAAGCGGGCGGGAGGCGCCGTGCGGGACCGGGGGGCCCCTCGGAGATGGAACACGATGCGACGGCGTGCCTCGGCGGCGCGTTCGTCCGGAGAGCGGTGAATTTCGGTGCATGTCGTACTCGCCGGTGGGGGGACGCCGGCCACATCGAGCCCGCGCTCGCCCTCGCGGACGCCCTGCGCAGGCAGGACCCGACCGTGGGGATCACGGCCCTGGGCACGGAGCGCGGCCTGGAGACCAAGCTCGTACCACAGCGGGGCTACGAGCTGGCGCTGATCCCCGCCGTACCCCTGCCGCGCAAGCCCACCCCGAGCTGATCACCGTTCCGGGCCGGCTGCGCGGCACGATCAAGGCGACCGAGCAGATCCTCGAGCGCACCAAGGCGGACGCCGTGGTCGGCTTCGGCGGGTACGTCGCGCTGCCCGGCTACCTCGCCGCCAAGCGCCTCGGCGTGCCGATCGTGATCCACGAGGCCAACGCCCGCCCCGGCCTGGCCAACAAGATCGGGTCCCGGTACGCCGCCCAGGTGGCCGTCGCCACCCCGGACAGCAAGCTGCGCAACTCCCGCTACATCGGGATCCCGCTGCGCCACACCATCGCCACCCTGGACCGGGCCGCGGCCGGGCCCGAGGCTCGGCACATGTTCGGCCTCGACCCCAACCTGCCCACCCTGCTGGTCTCCGGCGGCTCGCAGGGCGCCCGCCGCCTCAACGAGGTCGTCCAGCAGGTCGCGCCGTGGCTGCAGCAGGCCGGCATCCAGATCCTGCACGCGGTCGGCCCGAAGAACGAACTGCCGCAGGTGCAGCAGATGCCAGGGATGCCCCCTACATCCCGGTAAGTTACCTGGACCGGATGGACCCTCGCGTACGGCCGCTGCCGACATGATGCTCTGCCGCGCGGGCGCGATGACCGTCGCCGAATCTCCGCCGTCGGGCTCCCGGCCGCCTACGTCCGCTGCCCATCGGCAACGGCGACAGCGGCTGAACGCCCAGCCGGTGGTCAAGGCCCGGCGGTGGACTGCTGGTCGACGACGCGGAGCCTGACGCCCGACTGGGTGCGGGCGAACGTCCTGCCCGTGCTCGCCGACCGCACCGGCTTGTACGAGATGTCCCGCGCCGCGGCCGAGTTCGGCCGCCGGGACGCCGACGACCTGCTCGTCGGCATGGTGTACGAGGCGATCGCCGCCCACCGTGCACAGCACTAGGACCGCATGAGCGAAGGGCAGGGAGCGTGGCCGGACCCACCGGCTGGGCGTTCAGCCGCTGTTCGCCGTTTTGCCGATGGGCAGCGGGACGTAGGCGGGCCGGGAGCCCGACGGCGGAGAGTTCGGCGACGGTCATCGCGCCCGCGCGGCAGAGCATCATGTCGGCAGCGGCGTACGCGAGGTCCATCCGGTCCAGGTAACTTACCGGGATGTAGGGGGGCATCCCTGGCATCTGCTGCACCTGCGGCAGTTCGTTCTTCGGGCCGACCGCGTGCAGGATCTGGATGCCGGCCTGCTGCAGCCACGGCGCGACCTGCTGGACGACCTCGTTGAGGCGGCGGGCGCCCTGCGAGCCGCCGGAGACCAGCAGGGTGGGCAGGTTGGGGTCGAGGCCGAACATGTGCCGAGCCTCGGGCCGGGGCCGCGGCCCGGTCCAGGGTGGCGATGGTGTGGCGCAGCGGGATCCCGATGTAGCGGGAGTTGCGCAGCTTGCTGTCCGGGGTGGCGACGGCCACCTGGGCGGCGTACCGGGGACCGATCTTGTTGGCCAGGCCGGGGCGGGCGTTGGCCTCGTGGATCACGATCGGCACGCCGAGGCGCTTGGCGGCGAGGTAGCCGGGCAGCGCGACGTACCGCCGAAGCCGACACGGCGTCCGCCTTGGTGCGCTCGAGGATCTGCTCGGTCGCCTTGATCGTGCCGCGCAGCCCGGCCCGGAACGGGTGATCAGCTCGGGGGTGGGCTTGCGCGGCAGGGGTACGGCGGGGATCAGCGCCAGCTCGTAGCCCCGCTGTGGTACGAGCTTGGTCTCCAGGCCGCGCTCCGTGCCCAGGGCCGTGATCCCCACGGTCGGGTCCTGCCTGCGCAGGGCGTCCGCGAGGGCGAGCGCGGGCTCGATGTGGCCGGCGGTCCCCCCACCGGCGAGTACGACATGCACCGAAATTCACCGCTCTCCGGACAACGCGCCGCCGAGGCACGCCGGTCGCATCGTGTTCCATCTCCGAGGCCCCCGGTCCCGCACGGCGCCTCCCGCCGCTTTTCTACCAAAGCGGGGTTGCCGCAAGGAAGCGCCGCCCGCGCAGCGGGCTCGTCACGCGCGAACGCGATCAGCAGCCCGATGGCGAACATGGTCGGCAGCAGGGCGGATCCCC